>JACQFD010000001.1 GCA_016200225.1 Planctomycetota bacterium | reverse complement strand
CCGACCGAATGGTCGAGCTCACGCCGCGGTTCTGGATCCGTTCGCATCCGAAAGCGGTCGTCGCGTAGATTCGCGGCAGCATTTGTGAGTGAAAGATTCTTCCCGCTGAAAGGATTTGGATGGAATGGTCGGACGGGTTCCGTCGTTCTTGAGTTTCCGGAGAGCATCGCTTGAGAGTGACGATGTGCACGACCGTTTCCGCAAATCCTGAATCGCGAACAAATTTCATGTAGTACACTCTGAATTCGGCGTACAATTTCAGAACATGGTACAGCGTATCCTCAATCCGAGGCTCGACTACAGCTTCTTCTTGTTCGGCGCCCGCGGAACCGGCAAGTCGACACTCCTTACGGAGGTATTCCGCAACACCCCGCATTTATATATTAACCTCCTCGAACCAGAAGAATTCCAGACTTTAAGTCTCGACCCACAATCACTGATTCGCAGAACGGATATGTTACCAAACAATACAAAATGGGTCGTAATTGATGAAGTACAGAAAATCCCAAAATTGCTCGACGCCGTCCACCGGCAGATGGAAGCGAAGGGACTTCTATTCGCGCTTACGGGTTCCAGCTCGCGAAAATTAAAGACGGGCGGCGCCAACCTTCTCGCGGGCCGCGCGGTTGTTTATAATTTATATCCATTTACGGCATCGGAGCTTGGCAACACATTTTCACTGGATAGCGCATTGAACTGGGGAACGCTTCCGATCTTGCAACGCGCGCAAAGCGACGCGACACGGCGCAAGATATTACAAGCCTATGCACATTCGTACCTTCGCGAGGAAATTCAACAAGAGCAGATCGTGCGAAAGCTCGAGCCTTTTCATCGATTTCTCGCAGTCGCCGCGCAAATGAACGGACAAATTATCAATTTCTCGGCGATCGCACGCGATTGCGGCGTCAACGAACGGACCGTCCGAACTTATTTTGAAATCCTGGAAGATACTTTGGTCGGTTTCTTATTACAACCATTCCACGAGTCAATTCGAAAGCGACAGCGCGAAAATCCTAAATTTTATTTTTTCGACCCGGGAATCGTCCGCGCTCTGTCTCAAACATTAACAGTGCCAGTCGTTTCCGGAAGCTACGAATACGGCCGGATGTTCGAATCATTCATCATTCACGAGATTCATCGGCTCGCGCGGTATCAGGACCTGGACTGGACACTTTCCTATCTTCGAACAAAAGATGGCGCCGAAATCGACCTCATTTTGGATCGCCCCGGACACCCTCGTGCGCTCATAGAAATTAAATCAGCAGCCCGTGTTACGCCCGACGATTTGACACAACTTAAACGATTCCTACCGGAGTTTAAGAATGTTGAATCTTACTGTTTGTCAAACGATCCGCGGCCGCAACGGTTCGGAGAAATCCAGGCGGTTCCATGGAAGCAGGGACTGAAGAAGCTTGGATTAAATTGAAAATCCTCCACCCCCTCCAGGGTCGCGATCTCGCTACAGGCGAGTCGCGGGGGTGATATTTTCGTCACCCCTCAGGGGTCGCGATCTCGCCTCTGGCGAGTCGCGGGGGTGAAAACCTCGTCACCCCTCAGGGGTCGGCGTCCGGCCGGCGGCCGGCGACGGGGGTGAAAACACTGGTAGCGGCGGTCGGATTTGAACCGACGACCTACGGCTTATGAAGCGATTCCGCCTGCTCGACAGGTCACTATGAAAAAGACGCTATCCGTTGTTTTTACCTATGGCAAGTAGATTCTTTTCGTTGCATTCCGTCGCAAACAGGAACAGTAGGAACCGGGATTTTCTCAGTAGTCCTCAGTAGTGAACGGCGCGCGGCACGAATTCCAAGCCACAATTTCAAAAACCTTAAAAATCGCCGGGCTTCGACAATTTTTTGGGGGTGCCACGGGGGGAATGGGCCATGCTTATCGACGCTTAATCCACACGTAGAGTGGTACACCTCCCGGTGCACGCAATCCGTTCATCGTCCTAACTCAGTCTGCGAGAGCGCTCGTACCTCGGCGATCGTGGCTCGCTTTCGCGCCCGCTCGTCCGCCTTCGCTTGTTCCCGTAACGCAAGTGCTACGAGGCGCCGGAGTGTCGTCGAGATCGGCGCTACGTCCGCCGTTGCAATATCCATAAGTTGCCCGTGCATCCATTTCGGCATCATGAAATGGAAATGGACGGAACAGGTTTCTCGAACGCAATCTAGACTTGCCACTCGCCGGCCGTCCGCATCGTTAGATTTGATCGTGGAACGCATCGGTTGTTTCATTGTTCAAGTATCTAACGGGCCTAGTTCGTGCGGCGCAATTCGCAAATGAGCAATTTCACCTGAAATGCGTAGTTGAATTTTATGATACTAGCTTTCACTCAAGAACTAACGTCCACGCAGACATTTCAAATTGTAGGAATCTCCTTGGGCTTGGTCGGTTGGCTCGCAATGATTCTTAACGCTCTATGGCAAAAATTCAACAAAGAGCCTGTCAATGAACAGGAAGAGAAAAGACGTGACGAGCAGCGCAATGAACGGTCTGCATTCTTTGCTAAGGCGGCGGGCCTTATAGTTATATTCGGACTTGGCGGATTGGGCATTTACGAAGGTTTTCAATCCTTGGGAGAAGGAAAGACTGGAACTGGTTTTGCCACACTGGCGATTGGTGCTGTCTTATTATTGGTTGGATGGAAGTCGGCTGGAACAAAGTTAACGTAATGCTCGTGCTTCGCGTGGCGAGCAAGTGCCACCGTAAAGTAACAAAGCGCGAACAAAGAGAAATAAGCGAAATATGATTGATAATGTTAAGAATTAAATTCGCATTTTTCTCTTACTTCGCAACCGCGTACCATACCTCCTCGGGCCTTCCCCCGGTTTCGTTGCGTTCGAATCGCGCAAGCCGCTCGCGAAGCAGGACGCCAAGTGCGCGACCAATGTCGGCGCTAGATTTGTGTCCGCCGCGCATTCTTATCAATTCCGTTCGAGTGAGGCCATCGGGCGCGGCCGCGCGAAGCGAGCGAAGGATTTCATCCGCCGTCGGATCGCCCAAGCTATCACCGAAAATGTATATTGCGGAATCCTCGGAGTATTTCCAAAGCGCGAACGCGGCGCGCAAGTGAGCAACTCGAATCACGGGCGAGCGGTCAAGTAGAGCATAACTAAGGGCGAGTCGGATAACTTGAGGCTCGGCGCGATTCAACAAATGGCCGAGAAGTCCCGAACGTCCCGCGCTCAACCTCGCGTATTCTGAATCCCACAATTCGCCTGCCTCTTGGTCAAAATCAATTAGGCCGAGTCTCCGAGCATCTTCAAGAATTAGCGTCACACGTCGCCCGATTTCGTGAAGGATCGCCGGATCAACGCGACCTCCGCGCGGCCGGAGTTTCGAACGCGTTGCGCAGAACCATAAAAATCGATTCAGAAGGCCGTTTGCAATTTCAGTCTTGTCAATATACCGCAAGGCTTCGTCAATCGTAATATGAGCGACGATACAGATATGCGCGCCCGTGGCGTTTGCGGGAGAATTTTTCGTTAGCGTTCGAAGGTCGCCACGATCCCAAGCATCCCGAAGTATCGGCGAAAGTGTGTTTCCCTCGCGTTGAATCGCACGAAGCGCACCCGCGAGTTCAGATTGAACGACAAGCAATCGTTTATCTTTGATTCCTTCATCGATGATCTTGCACTGTCCGTTTTTATCAATTCCCTCGATCGGATCGTGTACGGCCCAGATTAAGCCTTCGCCGGTTGACAACCCAGAGACAATGCGAGACTTCTCCCATTCGGGGTCGGCAATCTTAATCACTGCGCGGACCCGTCCGAGGGATGTTCCTTTTCGAGCCTTCGCCGTGTCTCCTGCTAATACAGCAAATAATTGGGCGCCATGCCGATCATCCTCGACTAGGAAGTGTGGCCCGCGCCCGACTGAACTACCAAAGAAGACTAAGAATTGAATGAGGATCGCAACACGATCGGCTTCCGTTGTCGGGTCAACAAGATTTACAAACTCGCCCGCGAGTCCATGGAATGCCTCGGGCGCGGGCGGAACAGGCCACGGGCGTACAATGAATTGCGATACTCGCCCCATTGTATCAATAGCCGTTTCGAGTATCGGCACGTCGGCGTTTTGCAGCTTCGATGCGCGGTCTAACGCGGCCTGAAAATTAACCGTGAATCCTTTCGAGTCCTTTTTGTAAAGATCGTTTGGATCTTTCGCGCCTTCGAGTGCGACTACAAAAAACTCGCCGTTCCAGTTTAACTCTCGAAGGCGTTGACACAGGCCGTCGATAAACTTTACGCCTGCGTCATCAGGCTCCCGAATTGCAAAGATTCGGCGAATGCCTTCAACGTCACGGGAAGTTAAGCATTTCGTGGCCGTTGCGCCGGGAATCCCAAGGGCGTGAAAGTTATGAGGCCAAAGGGTCCAACAGTCACTCTCGCCTTCGGGAATTACTAAATTTCCGGCTTCACGCGCAGACGCAAGTCTTTCGCGACCGTATGGAATTAGCTTCGCTCCGGTTGGCCAACGGCTCCCATCTTTAGCTTTGAGTGCGGAGCGAATGCGCTCGACGAGAAGTTTCCCGTCGAAATCATAGTAAGGAATAAGAACGCTACCGTTGTCATTCGTCATCCCGAGACCCGCAAGAAACTCAACCGGCAAGCCTTTGTCCTTAGCGAGCGTTTCAATAGTAACAGTCTCGCGTGCGTTGGCATTAGTCATCGCGCACCTCCTCGGCCGTTCGCAAAAAGGTCGCGCATTTCCAGCCCAAGGGCGAAGACTACACTTGCGACAGTACATCCCGCGAAACAGTGAATCAAAACGCGCCCATCGTCGCCCTCGCGGATTGATAATGAACGATTTCCATCTTCGTGGGCCGGACAGAGCGCCGTGAAGCCGGCGCCCGTTTTCTTGATAGTTTGCGGTTTTACAATTTCGAGTGTGCGCAATAGCCGATCGATGGGGCGCTCCGTGATTCCCCATTGACCCGCCTGCCCTCCGTGGCGCGGCGAGTTTGATGAATTCATGCTTCCCTCCGTTGCGCATTCGCTTTCGATCGAGTTCGGATTCCTAACTTCTCTTCGAGCGCAGCATGGTCGCGCCGTTTTAATGCTTGTGTATTATTGCGCGAAATGGGAATGCCAAGTCTCTCGGCGCGCGCGGCCGTGCACGCTTTCAAAAACTCCGCGACGTGGAAGTCACTTGTGTAGCGCATTCCACCAATCACAAAAGTGGCGAGGACGTTGCCGGCGCATCCGCGAAGCGCCCATCGCCAAACCGTCGAGCGGTTTATTCCCTTTCCCGCGCGGCTCGACGGAAGGCGTTTTGTATATTCGTTGAGGGGTCGGAATTCATTGTCGTTGGGGTCGAATAGTTTCATGGTGGCGCGTTATCGCGCCATTCGACCCTCGGTGTGGGTGACATCTCATGACATGTCATGACATGTCAAGTCGTTGTCACTTGTTACTGCATCTTGAAGCTTTTTCCTCGCAATTTTAATATTCGTTTGAGCGCGTAAATACTAATAATAACGACACCCGCTTCATCCTTATCTTTCTCGCCGGCCGTGAGATCCAAAATCCACCGATGCAGAGTACGAGAGGGTACACCGGACTGAATTGCAGCCTCCGGTAAACGAATCCAACCTTTCTCCGGCGGATAGTAGCGAGCAGACTTTACAGATTCACTCGAATTTGGAGGCGCCCATTCAATGAAGTCCATGGCGGCGGGATTCTTCTCAAACAAATTACGTAAAATGATAAATAATCCGCAAAAACCGATGCAGGGGGGATCTGGCCTGATTGCATCCCACGTCTTGACGATTCTCAACTCGACGATCTTTTTGATCGAATTGAAACCTTCCTTGTTATCAATTCGTTCGCACGCTTCTGTAAATACTATCCTTGCAATCCCAAAGAGTTCGCTCTCAATCTTGCCGAGTGGAATCGTGTCAATGGCGCCTCTTCCGGGATAATTGACAAAGTGGGCGGCGACTCCGCACACGTACTTGGAAATTAAACATGGGTCAGGCGCATCTTTCGCGATATTAATAGCTTGCAAACATTCCACTGCTTGTTCAATCGAATTATATGTATTCCTCCTTAATTGCATTTCGGCGCTTAACTTAAGCTCATTTGAAGCAAGTCTCGCTGCAAGCGACGTGAATTTTTCGATTGCCGCGTCAAGTTGAGACTTCCCCGAATTGCTTCGCTTGGACTTGCTCTGGCGCTTACGAGCATCTTCAATGTTGAATTGTTCGCGATCCGATGGCACGACGTACCTCCGTGGTTGCCTTCCTCCGCGAGGGTAAACAAGGCGGGATGGGCGCCACGGAGAAGCGCCCCGGATCGTTCATGAGGCGATCCGTTTCCCGCTTGGATAAATACTAACGTTTCGAAGACAACAAATCATCCGACTTTTGCGGCTACGTCGAGCGCCCGCGCGCGATTTACTTCGGCGTAGATTTGTGTCGTTTCGAGAATACGATGGCCGAGGATTGCGCCCGCGACTTCGAGTCCAAACTCCTTTCGAAAGCGAGTCGCCGCATTGTGCCGAAGTCGGCCGGGACTCCATTGCGTGACCGTCACGCGCTTGCATGCACGCGCAATCGCCCTTCCGTAGCTCCATGTCGAGTAGCAATCGCCCGGCGCCCAAATCGGATTTTCGCGGCGCTTGTTTTCGAGCGTCCGCAGGTGCGACGGCCATAGCGGTGTCCCCTCCTTCTTTCGCTTTTCTCGCAATTCTCGCTTTCGCCCTTCCATAGTTTCGTCGGGCGAGAAACAGTAGTCTTCGGCCGAACGTAACAAAAAGGGAGTGAGAATCTCTTGCGCCTTCGGCCCGATTGCGATTTCGCGGGCGTGACCGCGCCACGCGTTTTTGTGATTTGAGGGACGGTAAATCCAAACGTTCCCGCCTCTTTCAATATCGCACGGTCGAATAGTTGTAACTTCGGCCGGGCGCATTCCGGTCAAGAGTTGCAATTCAACCATCGCGCGAACGGTGGGCGAGAGTTGGGGAATCGTTTTGTTTATGTCCAATTCGGGAACCGGTTTCACGCCCGGACTTTCGATCGCGGTCGTGCGCCCCATTTTCAAGCCTTCGACGGCCGTCAGCGCGTGATAAGTGGAAGCCGGAACCCTTTCCTCGCGAGTCGCCCATCGGAACGCCCTACGGACCATTCCTACGCGTTTGTTGATTAGTTTGCGCGTGAGTCCCGCCGCGACTTGCGCGTCACGATATAATAAAAGAGACTTCGGCCCAAACTCCTCGGCGGGAAGGTCGCGAAACAATTTGTAAACTCCGCGCATTGCGAGTCGAACGTTTAGAACCTCGCGGCTCACGGAACCATCGGGAAGGCGATATTCGTTATCAATCCAAGCGAGGAATCCCTTGACAACGTCGGCAACTGTAAAATCTCCCGTTGGTTCCGCTTGCGGCAAACGTCGGCCATTATTTAACCATTCCGCGACGAGTCTTTCGTATCGGGCGCGACTCTCCTCTTTCGCGTAGTCGCCGAGGTAATGATCCTTTCCATTCAATCTCACAATCGCTTGCCCCGTGGCGCGATGCAGGCCGAGTTTGGGAATTGACGTTCTTGATGGGGTGGGCATGGCAGCTTTTCATCCTTCCTTCAGTAGTGCTACTGAGGATTTCGGACCTATCGAGCTGCTCGGCCCACCGTGGGCCGGTTTCCTAAACTAAGGAATCAGCGGAATTTACGCTTGGTAGCGGCGGTCGGATTTGAACCGACGACCTACGGCTTATGAAGCCGTTGCTCTAACCAGTCTGAGCCACGCCGCCGAGAATGGGAACGCTAGAGACGCCCGGCGCCGGGGTCAAGCCTCAGCCGCGCCCACGAGCTATTGAATCGTGACGTCGACCTGGTTGGAGATTCGCCCAAACAGGAATGGGATTCCCGAGACGCTGCCGGGGGCCGTGAAATTTTGTAAATAAAACGTCGAGCCGACGAGCATCGGATCGTTTGGAACGATTTCGGCCACGGAGTCCTGGCCGCCGTTCGAAAGGACGTTTTGTACAATTGGATACAATGTAAACAAATCCATGGAAAGCCAGCGCGGATCGCCGTCGCCGACGAGCGAGAGCGGGAACATCCCCGGCGTATTGCTAATAACCGTCCAGTAAACTTCGCCGTCGGCACCGCCCGTCGTGTCGATCGTCACCGTCGAACCGATTGAGGGCGTTCCGTTCACGGCGAGCTGGAAATCGAAAACATTATAAACAATATCCGTCGTGTGCGTGCCGACGGGAATATTCAATGTCGTCGACTGCGCGCCGTCGTACGTCCAAATATAATTTATATTACTGTCGATGTTAATGCGCGACGGCGGTTTCGCGGAATACGGATTCATGACGGTCAGCACGTCGCCCGTCGAATCGATCGACGACGACATGACGCTTACGTTGCCGCCGGAGGCCATTCCATAATTTGTCAAATCCATGGTGGCGCGCGAAACGTTTTTTGTATTGTCCACGTGAACGATTCCGGTGCCCGGATCGATGTTGACGTCGAATCGGCGGAACTGACCCGATGCGCCGCCCGTGGTCGCGACATTATTAAACGATCCGTCGATGTCGGCGAGAACGGAATAGTGCGTCGGATACGTTACAAGCGAGTAATTCTGCAAATAATTGAAACAATCCACGACGTTGAGCACGGTCCAGTGGTGTTTCAGCGTCAGGCCCGTCTGCGGAACTTGATACGGCGCGTTGCCGAGCGACGTCAGATAAGTAATTAACGATAAATTATGCGTCGGGCAGTACGGCACGACGTTGTCGTCGGTCGACCACGTCATGTACACCGGCAAATGCGCGATCGCCCGCGCCATCGTTATATTTTCGACGGGCGGGTACGGATAATTCATCGGCATCGCCAGACGCAGCAGCGAAGTTCTGTAATATTCAAAATTGTACGTTCCGCCGTAGGGCGATCCGCCAAAATAGAACTGAAACAGCGATTGAATGCTTACGGAATTTGTATAATCGTCGACGTTGTCGAGCGTCGCGCAGCACGTCGCGAGCGCGGCGAAACGCGTCCAAGCGGGATCGAGGTGGCGCGAAGCAAAATTAGTAATACACATCGCGCCCATCGAGAACCCGACGCCGTACACGCGGCTCTCGTCATAAGGATAATTCGCGCGGAGCCAGTCGATCGACTTCTCGACGGCCTGCTGGCCCGGAAGCCAACTGAAAGAATTATCGGCGATCCCGAGCGGCGCCATCAGCATCCATCCGCGATTATTAGCTTCCGCGGCGAGATACGGCATCGGTTGAATCTGGCTGTTTCCGTATCCATGCCATGCTACAACCAACGGCGGCGGCGACAGCGGATTGTAGTTTGCCGGAATCATTAATGAAAACTGTTCGCCATAGGGCGTTCCGTTAAATACAACTCCGGTTTCCGACGCGGACAGCACGACGTTGAAGCCCGTGGCGCCGGACGGCACGTTCCAGACCGGAGTTTGCAAAAGCACGCCTTGAGGACCGCCGGGCTTTCGTTTTCCACCCGGTGGAACCGGTTCGGCGATTCCGTCCTTCAGTCGCTTGAGCGTGTCGGCGGCGCGACGCCCCGGTTCGGCCAGGTTGTCGAGCGAAAAACCGTGGCCCTGCTGCGGCAACAGCGGCGGCGCGTCGACAACGACAGTCTCGACGACGGGTTTCCTTCCCTGAACGGCCGCCAGGGCGCCGCCGGGAGAATTAGCATTGGCGGCGCCCGAAATCAAAAACAGCGCGCCAAATTGAGCGAGAGTGAGGAGTTGACGATTCATGGGTGTGGGATCAACTGTAAAGAATAGCAGCCCGGCCCGGCCGCGCGAGTAAGAACCTCGCATAATTCCATTTTTTCCGTCTTCGCCTCCGAAAACAGCGGCGCAACACCCTCGAATGCGGCCGATTCCCGAGCGAAGTCCGGATCGGAAGCCCCGACCGCGCTCATTTCGGCCGGTCGCGCACCGCCAGCGTCAGAAACTCCATGCGCGTTTTCTCATCGGTGCGAAACCGTCCAAGCATGCAGGATGTAACAGTTACCGAATTTTGCTTTTCGACGCCGCGCATCATCATACACAAATGCGCCGCCTCGATGACGACGCCGACGCCGCGCGGTTCGAGCGCCTCGTCGATGGCGCGCGCCACTTGTGTAGTAAGCCGCTCCTGCACTTGCAGCCGCCGCGCGAACAAATCTACAATTCTCGCGATTTTTGATAATCCGAGAATCTTTTGATTCGGCAGGTACGCGACGTGCGCGCGGCCGAAAAACGGCACAAGATGGTGTTCGCACAAAGAATACAATTCAATATCCTTAACAATCACCATTTCGTCGGTTTCCTGCTCGAAAACGCCGGAACCGACGACGTCGGAAACGGCGCGGCCGTATCCGGATGTAAAGAATCGAAACGCGCGCTCGACGCGCGCCGGCGTGCTCTGCAAACCCGGCCGGTCGGGGTCTTCGCCCAACGCTAATAAAAGCCGGCGGATGTGCGGCGCGATCGAGTCGGGCGACGCCTTCGCGGCGCCATGCGCATGGTTGCGTGCGGAACGCTTTTTCACGGGCCGCGACGATAGGTTACGTTCGGCGGATTTCCAATAAAAACGTCGTGGTCGAGAAACTGAATAAAATCGCGCAGCAACTCCCCTCCGCGCGAAAACGCGCGCAGGCGATCGCCGTCCTCGTCAAGAATAAAAATCACGCCGTCGCGCGTCACCGCGACGGAAACGGGCGCCTCGATTTCTCCCGCGAGCACGGTTTTTTTGTATTCTCCGCCAAATGTAAACATTCTAAGTTCGTGGCGGTCGCCGCGTTCGAGAATCCAAAGATTCCGTTCGGCGTCGGATGTTAAGAAAACCGGCGCCGAACGCTCGCCGTGCATGATCGCCGTCGAGAATACTTGTAAAAACGCCCCGTTCGTTTTGTAAGCATGGACGCAGCCGTTGCCCGTGTCGGCGACAAATATCAGATCGCCATGGCAGCAAATTCCCCGCGCCGACGCGAACGCCTCGCCCGGCACGCCGAACGCGCGAAACGAACCCGTGAAGCGTCCGTTCGAGGCGTATTTTTGCACCGCGTAAACCCGCGTGCCCCCGGCCGAAACTGTATAAATCGCGCCGCGGTTGTCGACAGCGACGCCCGACGGTTCCGCGAGTTCGCCGCGATGATCGGGCGCGATCGGAAGCGTCGCGGCGCGTCCTTCGCCGAGCGAAGGCAGCGGCCGTCCGAATGGCGACACCCGATGAATCGCGCGCGCGATCGGATCGGCGATATGAATCACAAATGTTGGCGAGGCTGCGATGCCGGCACATGCTAAGATTCGCCCCTTCGCGGGCACCACCGGAATCGTAAATTCCAGTTCCAACGAACCGGCGCCCACGACCGTGACGCGGGGCGTCCCGTTCGCGTGGGCGATCAGTAATAAATCGTTCTGGTAGGCGAGTCCGCCGAACATGGATATGAATTTGGATACCTAAAACATGCGCCATCGACTCCACGGCGGCAACGTGTCTTTTCAGTGAATTTCGTTTTCACGTTGGAACAGAGGGCGCGATTCGAAATGATAATCGCGTGAACGGATTTTCCAAAGAAACGCTTTTGCCGCAACCCCGCACGGAACGCGCGCTGCAGGCCGCCGCCGCCGCGGCGGGCTTGACAATTGGAATTCTTTCGTTTCACCGCGGGATCTATAACGATGGCATTTTCTTCGTTCAGTGGCTGAGCGATTGGAAGTTGATGCCGGGCGAAAAGCATATCTGGCTTTATCCGCACATATTATATCTGCCGCTGCTGCACGGGTTGCATTATTTGTTGAATTTGTTCCGCGAAACGCGCGTCGACGAAACATTAAAAATATTTTCGGCGCTGTTCACGGCGATCAGCGGGCCGTTTCTCGTCCGATTTTTCTTAACGTTTGCGCGGCCTGCGCTCGCGTCGCTCGCGACGCTGCTCGTGCTGTTCGCGCCGTCTGTCTGGTATTGCACGGGCGGCACGAAATATAATACACTACATCTCGCCGCCGCGGCGTTCGCCCTCGCGGCGGCCGCGCGTCCTTACAAAAACCGGCCCGCGCTTTGGTTTATATTCGGAGCGCTCTGTCTCGAATCGACACACTTGACGGGGTTTTTCCTGTGGCCGGCAATGTACCTTTTACACGAGCGCGCGCGTCGCGCGGGCAATGCGCTCCAAAAGAATACGATGTTTCGCCTCGCGGCGTGGTGCGCCGGCGGAACATTACTGATCGCGGGAATCGTTTATTTATTGGATCTTGCGTTTCCGCAATATAGTAGCATCCGCGACTACTTCAAGGACATCCGCCCGGGCGGCCAGAATTATTGGTATACGGCCGCCGTCGAACTCATCCTCCGCTCGGGCGTGCTCGTGCCCGCGGGGCTCCTCGGCGCTGCGTACGCGCTCGCGAAACGCAATGAAATCCCCGCCGCGCTCGCGATTCTTATAACTTTTCCGCCGTATTTTCATTTCATCGGCGCGTCGCGCGTCGAATACCAGGGCGGTTACAATCTGCCCGCGACCATCGTCTGGGCTCTCGGGATTCTTCTGTGTTTGCGGAGTTTCAGACAATCCATCGCGCTCGCCGCCGCGGGAGTTTTGTTAATTCTACAAATTTACTTCGGTTGGATCGAGGTGCGGCAACCGATTTATCATAATCTCAACCGCGAAACGGCCGAGTCGATCGCGGCGATCGTCAGAAACGACGATGCGCTGATTCTTTATATTCCTCCGAAGGCCGTCGATTTCGATCTGAAGGATCTGCGGAATCTCACGCGACTTTACCTTTCGCGCGTCGTTTCGAACGCCGGCGAACTCGACGGCGCGAACGCCGAACATGTTCCGTACTGCGACGAACGCGAAGCCGGGGAATTAATACAACAAATCGAGAAAGAGATCGCGAACGCGATCGCCGGCGGCCGCAAGGCATTTGTATCTTTCGAAGTGTGGGAGCCTCCCGACGGCGCGCCGCGGATGCATCAACTTTCATCACAACTCCGCGAAAAATACAATTCGGCTGCGCGGCACGAGCCGCAGCGGCTGCTCGAATTGGTCAAGAAATAATAGTTACCTCGCCCGCAATTTAATATAAACAATCTCCGCGCGCGTGCCCACCCGCAGCGGCACGCCGATCGCGCCGATGCCGTGGCTGACGATCAGCGTGGTCGGACCGGATTGTAAACGATCGCCTTCATGCGCGGGGCCGAGGTTTCTTACAATTGGAAGTCGGATTTGCGTGCCGTGCGTGTGCCCCGATAATACTAATGAAACGCCGCGCGGCGCGGCGAATTCGAGGCCCGCCGGATGGTGGCATAACAAGACCACGGCCGCGCCCGCGGGAATGCCCGCGAGCGCTTTGTTAAAGTCCGGATACTTGCCCTCCTCGAGATCCTCCACTCCGGCGATATAACAATTCTCGGCGAGCAAACGCGACGCGTTTCGTAATGTTGTCACGCCGTTCGCGGCGAGCGCGCGTTCGATTTCGCCCTCGCGGCGACCGCGATAATCATGATTGCCGAAAATTGCAAATATACCTTTCCGCGCGCGCAATTTTGCAAATGCGGGCGCGAGTTCGAGCGCCTCCTCCGTCCGGTGCGTCAGAAAATCGCCGGTGATCGCGATCGCGTCGGGCGCGAGCGCGTTCGCGGCGTCGATCACGCGTTCGAGATCGCGGGCCCGCAGGAACGGCCCGCCGTGCAGATCCGTTAATTGTACAATCGAAAAACCGTCCAATTCCCGCGCGAACCCGGAAACAACAACTTCCTCGACGCGCACGCGCAGCCGCGGCGGCGTCAAATAGTATATTCTATAAAAATGCCTTCCGCCGAGGCCGCGGCAAATCCACTCGATACTACTAAAAAACACGCGCCGCGCCGGCGAAAACCGGCGCGGCGCGACGTTGTCCACGAATCGAACGCTATCGATCGTTCAAGTTTACGCAAGCCGCTTCGCCGCGGCGTCCCAATTGATATTTTTCTCGAACGCCGCGATGTATTTGCCGCGCTCCGTCGGTTTGTAATCGCCGACGAACGCGTGCTCCCACAAATCCAACGCCAAGACCACATGATATCCGGCGATGTTGCCGTCTTCGTGCATCGTCACCCAGCTATTTACAATTCGCTTGGAGCGCGGATCCTGCGCGCAAATCACCCAGCCGACGCCGGGGCTCTTCGCCGTCGCCTTGAATTCATCCCACCAATTCTGCATGGAGCCGAACCACTTTTCGGCGGTTTTCGCGAGCGGATTGTCGGCCGCGAGTTCGCCGCCGTTTTTCTTTAGATTCTCGAAATAGTATTCATGCAATACCATTCCGTTAAATTCGAAACCGTAGCGCCGCTTCAATTCTGAATACTCCGGCACCGGCATTTTTTGATCGTTTAAATGCGTTCCGGCGGCGGTCATCTTTGCAATTTTATCGAGCAGCGCGTTTGTTCGATTCACATATCCTTGATACAATTTACCGTGTTCCTCGAGCTGCCCCGCCGAGAGACCCTCGAGTCCGCCTTTTAAATGATCGAGCGAGATCGGTGAATATTTATCTCCACCCTGCGCCGCGTTCGCGACGGACGGCGAACTTGCTAATATTTGCGGCGCGACGCACGCGGCGCCCGCCAAACCGGCGGCGGAAACAATAAAGGATCGGCGATCGACGCTGGTCACAGGGGATTCTCCGGGTATAGAGATTTCTTATTGGGGGTACTGAATCGCGCGCAATCATAGCTTGCGCCCGACCTATCGCCAGACGGCTTTCAACCCTGCGCGAGCCTTAACGACGGCGTGATCGCCGATTCGCGCGCGACGCATTCGAGCGTGGCTCCGAAGGTCGTCGAAAGCCGCGAGGCGAGCGCCAACATTGTTTGTATTCGTTCGCGCGAGCGCGCTGGCAAAACCGAGAGCGCGACCATCGGCCGAAAATCAATAATAATCAACGAATCCCTGGACGCGAGGTCCGCGATGATCGCGCTTTCGGGGCTCGCGACCAGTTCCGTGGCGTCGAGGCACAATGCTAATGTTCGAACGAGCGTCGCGGGATTCGCGCGCACGCGGCCGGCGTCCGCCCGACCGCGCACGCGAACGGGCAATTTTAACATTGAGCGCGTTTCGTGGCGTTGTATCGCCCGGCGGAACGCTTCTGTTAATTCAATGCTTTGCCAATCGGGAGACTCGATTTGCGGCGTCGCAAGCGCGCTCAGGCCGTCGACCAGTTCTTCGATTTGTTCAATTTCGAGCGCAAGCTGGCGACGCACTTCGTCGGTGGGCGCGACCTGCGGCGATTCGAGGCCGCGCATCGCGCACCGCAATGCCGCCGCGCGCAGACCGAGTTCCTCGCTCAGAACCTCGAGCAACTCCGCGTCGATACGCGCCGGCGCCGACGCGTGCTGCGCGGAGTCCGGCGGCGCGTTTTCAGTCTGAATCGCGCGTCGCAGCCAATCCGCCGCGCGATGGAGTGTTCCCTTTTCCATGAATCGCATCGCGAATCGACCATCGGCGGCGCCCGTCTGAAGACATGGGAGAAATTTGCCGCCGGGGAGCCGCGAAGGGCGCCGAAGCCGCGCGGACGCAAAAATTGCCTATTCTGCCGCGCCGGCGATCCGCGCAAAACGCATGCGTTCGGAGATTTTATACAACTCGAGCTTTTTGATAACTTCGGCGAGCGCCTCCGGAATCGTAGCGTCGGTCGAAACTGTAATGTCGGCGAGTTTTTGATACGTTCGCATTCGCTGGCGGTTTAATTGTACAATTTCCGAAACCGGATCCTCCGCCGTCAGCGGCGGGCGCGTGCCGGGATTCGCGGCGATGCGTTTTGCGATCAGCGCGACGGGACACGTGAGATAAATATTCACGCCGAATTGAAAGAATCGCACGTTTTCCGCCTGCACCGCGGCGCCTCCGCCGACAGCGAGTATTAAACTTTCCGGAGCGCCAAGAATCGTGCGTTCGAGGCACTCGTGTTCGATCTTGCGGAACTCCTCGATCGATTTTTTCATCAATTGCGCAATCGTAGTCTTCGCGACGCGTTCGACGTCCTCGTCGAGATCGAGAAACGGCCGCTCCAGCGAATCCGCGAGCGCCCGGCCGAGCGTGGACTTGCCGCTGCCGCGCAAACCGATGAAGATAATCATATTTTTTGTTATTAATTTGACGTTGGATCGGATGTATTTATCGATTCGCGGAACTTAATAACATTCCGGGAAGCGGTTTCGGCGCCTGCTTGAGCGCCATGATCGCGGCGGGCCGCCAGATCGCGAGCGGCGCCTCCGCGCCTGTAAAGAATCGGAATTGCCTCGCCGCCTGCGACAAAAACCATTCGATTCCGGGGACGAATTTCGCTCCCCGTTCCGTCGCGAGCCGTCCGAGTTTTGTATCATATGGCCGAACGACCGCGTCGACGACGCAACTGCCCGGTCGGATGGCCCGCGCCGGAACTGGAGATTCGTCGGGCGAGGGCCATTGGCCGGCGGGCGTCGCGTTGACGAGGACGTCGTATGGATAATTATCAATTTCGTCGATGCGGAGCGCGACGCCGCCGAATCGCTCGGCGAGTTTTTGTGCTTTTGTAATATTTCGGCCGGCGATCGCGAGTTGCGCGCCGCGCCTTCGCGCTCCCGCCGCGGCGGCGCGCGCGGCTCCGCCCGTGCCGATCACGACGATATTCTTAGCAATCATTTTTTCGCCGAGTCCGCGCTCGATCGCGTCGGCGGCGCCGTCGTCGTCGGTGTTGAGCGCGCGCCAGCCGTCGGGGATTCTTACCAATGTGTTCGCGGCGACGACCTGACGCACGGCGTCGTCGGAGAGGTCGGCCCGCCGCAGCGCGTCCTCCTTGAACGGCGCGGTCACGGCGAGTCCGCGCACGAATGGTAATAAGCTAATTTTATCGAAAAACGGCCCGAACTCGCGAGGCTCGAACGCGAGAAACATCGCGTCGAAGTTTAACGATCGAAGTCCGATCGAATGGAGGGCCGGCGACAGCGAATGCGCGATCGGATTGCCGACCACGCCGAAAATCGCCGTGCCCGCGCTTCCGCCGCGCGGAGGAAGGACGGCGCGCAAGTCCGCGAGCGTCGGCTGGCCGGGCGCCGTTTGCGATCCAACCGCCGGCGCGGCGTATACAAATGGAGCGCCGGCGGCGATCGCTAACAATCGCGAAACGGTCGCCGCGGGCCCCATCGCGAATGCAATGATTCGTCCGCGGCCGTCATAACAAATCTTCGCCAGATCAAGCGCGTCCTCGATCGTTTCGCCTCGCGGCACGATTTTAATAATATCCGTGTCGCCCGCGAGTTTGCGCAGAAACATGAGGGCCGCGTCGAGACTGGCGGGCATTCCCGCATGACTGTGATAAGATATAATTCTGCGGCAGGAGGAAGGGATCGCGCGCAAACTGTCGGCGAGCCGCCAGTCGATATCGATAAAATTCGCGCCCGCGTCCGCGGCCGCGCAAAGGCGCGCTTTCGCGGCGTCGGGCCCGCCCTTGAAACGGCCTCCCGATTCCTCGAGCGGACACGCGACGATCACGGGCCGTTTTCGCGAGGATAATAATATATCGAATCGCGGGTCCTCCATGTCGTCGACGCGAAATTCTATCCATTCGGCCGCGGGCTCGACGCGCGCCGCGACTTCGCAGGCCGCCTCGGCCGTCTTTTCACAAATAGAGACCGCGATCGGCATGGATTTCAGCGCCGTTTCCGCGACGCGCGCGCGACAACGCCGCTCATTTGTTGTAAACCGGACGCGGGGATGGATTTCTTCGCGACCGCCATCGCGGCCGCGCGCAGGCTGAGCGCTCCGTACAGATCCCGTTCGTCTTTTGTTATGAATTTCGACAAATGACGCGCGACGGTTTCGAAATCGCCCCGCGCGACCGGCCCCGAGAGCGCGCCCGGGAGTCCGATTTTTTTAATATTATCCGACGCGGCCGCGAACAGCGGCCAGAGCGCCTCCGCCGCGACCGCGCGCGGCTGTCCCGTCGAGCGCGCAAATGTATCGACCGCCCAATCATACAATACGACGACGAAATTTGACGCCATCACGGCGGAAGCGTGATACAGCGCGCGATCTGTATTTTTAAGAATCAGCGGCCGCATCTTCAGTTTTTTCGCGAACTTCATTAGAAATCGCGCCGCCGCGGCATCGCCGTCGATCGCGGCGAACGTCCCCGGAATTCGGTCTTCGCCCGAGTCGCGGTCGGGAAATGTTTGTAACAAATGCAGCGACGCGGTTTTCGCGCCGCGCGCGCGGCACCGGGAGAGCGCGCCGGGGCCGAGGGCTCCCGAAAGATGGCAAACGAGGCTTCCGGATCGGATATATTTACATAATTCCGCGTCGAGCCCGTCGATCGCGCGGTCCGGCGTCGCGATCATAATTATATTCGAGGCGTCCGCGAGCGCGGAGACATCTTTAAAAATCCGCGGCCGGTCTTCACCCGCCTTTTTACTTATTTTCCGCGCGGCGCGCGCCGAGGAAGATCGGGTTAACGATAAAAACCCGGCGATATCAAATCCGGCGCGCGACGCGCAGGGCGCGAGGGCGCATGCAACGGCGCCCGCGCCCGCGAATCCGATGCGCGGCGCGGATTCGAATGAGCGCCGATCCGACAACACATCGGGAGATTACTCGAAAGCCGCCTCGTAGTGCCCGTCGTCTTCAATTTCATACTCATCGTCGGGCGGCGGTTGGTAAATGCCTTGTACTTTTCGCGCCATTTCTTCACGAAACCGCGCGAGCACCACATCTTCGAGATGCTGCCGCGCGTCTTTGTTCACGGGGTGGCAGACGTCGCAGTGAAGCCGGGGGCGCCCGGTCACGTCCTTTTGAACGCGCCCGGACGGGAGCCGCGAACCGCAATCATTACAAAAAACCGCGCGCAAATGATTCTTGCACGCGCAGCGCGGGCAGCGGTCGGCGAGGCGCCGGCTGGGCATCGCTACAAATATGCCCCGCCCGCCTTCGATCACGCGCAAATCGCGGACGACAAATGTATTATTAAATGTAATGGTCGCATAAGCCCGGAGTCGGTCCCTGCGGGATTCTAATAATCGAATCCGGATCTCCGTGATTTGCATGAAATCTCTCCGCGGCGCGGGTGCGCTGATCTCGCTGCTTCGGGTCGATAGCCTGAACTCTTCCAATGGATCACCTGTTTTGTTACGACGCCCTTCCGAGGGATTCGACGGCGAATACTTTTGTATCCTTTAGAAGCCCGGCCGCCTGCGCATTGTTCACAAGACTTCCGCGAACGCTCCGAAACGACTCCGCCGCTTCCACGGCCTTCGTTAATGTTTCAAAAACGGCGAAACTTCCGCTGCCGCTGCCGGTCAAATGGAAGCGCGGAATTCCCGCACGTTCAAACGTCCGCCGGATCTCATTCAACCGCGGTTCCGCTTCGATCGCAGCCGTTTCGAGACGATTGAAAATCGCGCTTTCGACATCGTTTACGTTCATGGACTCGAACTTCGAAAGCGGAAGCGCGCGCACAGAATCGCGCGTCGCCAAGTCTGGCGAAACTCGCGCATAAACGGCGGCGGTTGAGAGGACCAAGGGTGGAATGACTAATAGAAAGGCGCGGCGCGGCAACGACACGGGTTCGAGCAACTCGCCCCGGCCGTGGCCTACGGCTGCGCCACCTAAAACAAAAAATGGACAATCGGATCCAAGCGAACAGGCAATTTGCGAGATTTCACGGAGAGGCAACTTCGTCTCAAAAAGCAGGTCGAGCGCTTGCAGCGTCGCCGTGGCGTTGGCCGATCCGCCGCCAACGCCCGCGCCCGCCGGAATGCGCTTCTCGAGCGCGATCGCCACGCCGCCGCGGATGCCCGTATGTGTAAAGAACCGGGCGGCCGCGCGCTCGACGAGGTTTTCGCCGGGACGCGCGAGATTTATAATATTACAAGTAAACTCGACGCCGGCGTCCGCTCGTCGAATAATAATTCTATCCTTAAGATCGATTTCCTGAAAAAGCGTCTCGATATCGTGATAATCGTCCGCGCGCTTCCGGACCACTTCGAGAAAAAGATTGAGTTTGCACGTGCTCTGCACGGCGATCGCGTCGCGGGAGCGGCTTTCGACGATCATGCTTCACGAACCGTCTTCGTCTAATCGTAAATTATCCAATAATCGCGTCGAGCCGAACCGAACCACCGCGATCGCGAGCGCGGGAGCCGGCGCGCCGAAACGCCCGGGGATTTTCTGTTGTATCCGTTCGAACGAATCGGGATCGACAACGTCCGCGTAATCGGGCGATCCCCCTTCGATCGCGGCCAGATCGCGGGCGAGGGCTTCGCGAATCTGGAGCGCGTCGCGTTCGCCCCCCTGCACGCGCGCGCGCGCGGCGAGGAGGGCTTTGTAAATATTCGGCGCGGCCGCGCGCTGCGCCGGAGTTAAATATACATTTCGCGAACTCATCGCGAGCCCGTCCTGCTCTCGCGCGGTCGGACAGACCGAGATTTTCGAGGGAACATTAAGATCGAGCGCCATGCGGCGGATCAGCGCGCATTGTTGCGCGTCTTTCCTGCCAAAATAAGCAATGTCGCAGCCCGTCAAATTGAGTAATTTTAATACAACCGTCGCGACGCCCTTGAAATGGCCGGGACGGACGGCCCCATCGAATTCCGCGGAGAGCGGCCCCTCGGGTGTTACAAATGTTTGAAATCCGTTCGGATACATCGCCGACGGCGACGTTGTAAACAATACGTCGCAGCCCCACGACTCCAGCTTCGCGCGGTCGCCCTCGAGATCGCGCGGATATTGTTCAAAATCCTCCTTCGGCCCGAATTGTAATGGATTGACGAAGATCGACGCGATCACGACCTCGCATTCCGCGCGGGCTTTCCGCACGAGGCTGCCGTGTCCATCGTGAAGCGCGCCCATCGTCGGCACGAGTCCGACTTTCCGGCCCGCGCGGCGGTTTTCGTCGCGCAATTTACCGATGGTTTCGATCGCGGTTACGAGGCGCATTTTTTTGTTATTTTTTATTATAATAAATTATATCAAATCGCGACGCGGCGGACCGAATCCGGCGGTTCGAGCGCCGCGCGTTCGTCGCGGAGCAGCCGGACGTTCTTGCCGATTCCCGGAATGATCAATTCGGCGGCGATGTCGGCGAATGGAGCCAGTACGAATAATCGCTCGTGGAGGCGCGGATGCGGCAGCACGAGGTCGGACACGCGCATCGCGAGAGATCCGTAAACTAACAAATCGAGATCGAGCGTACGCGGGCCGTTCGTCTCGGTTCGCACGCGGCCGAAACGCTCCTCGATTTTTTGTAATATTCGCAAAATCACGACCGGGTCGAGGCTCGATTCGAATTCGGCGACCGAATTGTAGTAACTTGGCTGGCCGGGCGGACCGCCGACGGGCGTCGATTCGTAAATGGGCGCGAGCTTTATCAATCGCAGGCCGTGTTCCGCGCAGCCGCCGACGCCGTTGTAAAGATTCGCGGCCCGCTCGCCGAGGTTCGCGCCGAGTGCAATGTACATTCTGGCCATGGCATTCGATTATGATATTAACTAATTTTGCCGGGGCCGCGGAATCCGCCCGCGAATGCGCTTGATCACGGTGTAGACCGGCCCGTAAAAACCGAAAAGCAGACTTGCGAGAAAAAACACGAGCCGGGGTTCGAGCGCCGCGAGCGCAAGCACGACGACGCCGCGCGCGATCCGGCCAACTGTAAATTTCTTCGAAAAAAGTTGAGAGCCGAAATGCGGATACGCAAGTCGCGAAACCATCGCCGCGCCGAGTCCGAACATTAAGAATGGCATGATCACGACGACCGACGATCTCACGACGATCGCGAAGTCGCGCAGCCACGGCAGATGCGTAAGAAATGTATCGGTTTGATCGAGCCGTTCATCATAATAAAAAAGAACGGCCGCGACGACGACGAACGCCGCGCCGGGGCTCGGCAACCCGCGAAACGCCTTGTGATCCTCGCGCCCGAGCGAGTTTTCGACATTAAATCTCGCGAGTCTTAGTAATGCGCAACATGCGTAACATCCGCCGGCGGCGAGCCAGTATCGGGATAACATCGTCGACGGCGCGACGCTTCCGCTCTCCATGAAAGTCTTAAATATAACTCCAGGCACGATGCCAAAGGATACGGCGTCGCAGAGCGAGTCGAGCTGGCCGCCGAAATCGGTCGAGGAATTCAACCGGCGCGCGACCCAGCCGTCGAGACAATCGCAAAGCATCGCGAGTAATACACAAATCGACGCGTATTCGAGTTTGCCGCCGAACTCGGGGCTCGCGGCGCCGAGCCGCGACGCGTCGAGACATTTCGCGAGCGCAAGGAATCCAAAGAATCCGTTCGCTAATGTTAAAAGCGTCGGCAGCACCCAGACCTTTTTCATGCCGTTCCTCCGGCGCGATCGTCGACGCGATCGGAGCGCCTGAAGGCCGTCTTCTTGAGAACCGCCATATAGTGCACAGCATAGGGCTTGAGGCGGCTGCGTTCGAGCATCCGCTCGATGCGGAGCATTGTTCCTAATAGAAACCGCGGCAACGTGTCGGGCAGAAATGTGAAAAATCGGGTTTCGACCAGTTCGAGGCCGGGGGCGGAGGCGAAGCGCGCGGGGTGCACCCAGTGTTCGACGCCCTCGTCGATGGATTTTACAATTGGGAAAATGTATCCCATGTAAAATACAAATATCGGATTGCGAGTATTCGTTTCCTGTACGATGAACCGGCCGCCGGGCTTGAGCACGCGGCGGATTTCGAGAATCGCCGCGTCCTGTTCTTTCTCGCCGGCCAAATGATGCAAAACGCCGATCGTATAGACAAAATCGAACGTGTCGTCCGCGAAGGGGAGCGCGAGACCGTCGCCCGCGACGACGGGCACGCCGTTTTGCCGCGCGTTTCTTAACAAATGAAACGACGGGTCGATGCCCACGACGCGAAATCCGTTTTCGCGCATCGCTAACAATTGTTGTCCGAGTCCGCATCCGAAATCGAGGCCGAGCCCTCCGGTTTTATTAATATCGCCGAGCGATTCTACGATTAAATTTACTTTTCTCTCGACGAGCAGACGCCAGATGTGCGGCGCGTATTGATGTTCATAATCCGCGGCGATTTCGTCGAAGTGTTCGGCCGCCGCCGCGCGCGGCCGCGTTCGACGCATCCAAAGCGCAATACACAGAAACGCGACGCCCGCGGCCAGCGCGAAACCGGTCGTCGTCAAACGAAACAATGCGACGATCGGAAGCGCGTCGGCGGTCGTGAATCCGAGGCTCTTCATTTGTAACATCGCCGCGGAGCCGGTCACGCCGAGTCCCGCGGGCATGAGCATCACGCCGCCGAGCAGCGTCGAATGCGAAAAAACGCGCGCGCTATTGTAAATATCCAATTCGCGGCCGAGCGCCCGCGCCGCGAACATGGGCGCCGCGGCGGCGCTGCCCCACGCGAGCAATGATAATATAAATGCCGGCGCCAGAACCTTCATATTCGGCACCGGAATTTCGTGCGTTAAAGGTAGTATTCCATATCGGCCGCCGCGCAGAAGTCCGAAACCGAGCGTCGCCGCGAGCGCTGCCGCCGCGAGCAGAATTCCCGCCTGCGCAAGTGTCGACGCGCACGCGATTCCAACCGCCGCGAGCGCGAGGACGTCGAGACAACGTTCGAGAATGAGAATCGGAAGCGTGACGCCCACGCGGACGCCGTGGTTTCTCTTAATGAATACGCAACGAAGCGCTTCGCCGAGATAGGCGGGCGTCGCCGCGCCAACGAGCGAAGCGAGATAAGTAATCAAGCTCGGGCGCGTCGGAATGCGCACGGACGCGCATCGCAGGAGGAATTGCCAACGCACGAATCGAATCGCCAAGTGAAACGATGTGATCGCGATCAGCGGCGCCCAATACACGACTTTGATGCGCGCCAATCCCTCCAGCGACTCGAATCCTCCGGTTGACCAAAGCCAAGCCGCGGAAATTGCGATGCCAAGCAACAGCAATCCCGCGGTGACAGTGGCCCGGTGCCGACTTGGCATGGATGACGAGTTTCTATCGGCCAACAGGGGGGTACCGCAACCACCGATACCATCGGCCGGGTTGCGGGTTTCCGCGCCTCCTTGACATTGAACTCCCCTGCGGCATACACAACGCGCCCTTTTCAGGCCCTTGCAACATTCCTTTCGACTCAAACCGGTTTTTTTGATGCACCGTTTCGCTACAAATTCCGGTCGAAAATTCGTGCCAATGGAATACACAGTAAATTCATCGTTGGATTCGCGCGTTGTTATGAAACAAAGCGCCTCGACATACGAACGATCGCAGCGCGGCGGCCTTCGCTAACAATAGCGCCCGCTGAAAACCGAAATTTCCACACTTATTTGTATCCATGAAATCTCCGTCGCCGAGCATGCAGAACGCAAAGAATAACCACGTATCCGCCGGGCCCGCGGCGGTTTCATTATTAACATTCGATACGGATCCGCGCCTCGCTTTCGTCGATGCAACGGTGCAATCGACCGTCGTCCTCGGAGCGGCGCGCAAAGGCGGCGCAGGTTCCGGCGGAGCAAAGGGTTCGCGCGGAAGCGTGAACGGTGGCGCGCCGCCTCCTCCTCCGGCAGGCGGCGGTAAACCCGGAGCAGGCAAGTCGGGAGCCGGCAATGCCGGCGGCGGAGGAGGAGGCGACGAAGTAGTCCCGTCGGTGCCCGAGCCCGACGACGACGACGTGGATGATGATGACGACGATGACGTCGAAGACGATGCCGTTGAAGACGAAGTCGAGGAACTCGATGAGGCGGCGATCGAAGAAGAGGAGGTCGCCGAAGTAGAAGAGGAGGAAGAGGAAGTCGAAGAAGAAGAGGACGACGACGATGTCGAAGAGGAGGAAGAGGAGGAGGAAGAGGAAGACGACGACGATTTCCTCGACGATTTCGATGACGACGACGAAGACTTCGAAGACGACGAAGACTTCGACTTCGGCGACGACGACGACGAGTAGCGTTTCGTTCGCGGATTCACACTGCCGAAAAGGCGCCCGAAGGGTTGCCCGCGACGGCCTGCTGCCAGCCTGACAGGCACACGAATCTGTCGCTTAACCCTCTATTCTTGGCATGTTACGGCGAATTCAGGGACCTACTCCATGCGGCACGCACTTTGACTTCGAAGGCCGTCGACATGTCGCCTCCATTTCACCTGCTCGTCGCCGACGATGACGCCGGCCTACGCGAATCGCTCCACCTCGCACTGGAGTCGCAGGGATATTGGATCACAACGGCCGGCAGCGGCGGCGAGGCGATTGAGTTCGCGCGATCACAGTTCTTCCATTGCGCAATTCTCGATTATCGCATGGGCGACATGACGGGGATCGATGTCGTCCGCGAACTGCTTGCTACAAAAAGCGTGACGACGAGCATTCTGCTGTCCGCCGAACTCGAAAAAACGCTGCACGCGCAGGCCCGTCTCGCGGGATTCACGGAATGTTTAAGAAAACCCGTGTCTCCAAACGTGCTGCGCGCGACGGTCGCGTCGGTTTTACAACAATGTTCGCCGACGCGAAATAACTAATCCGGCGAATCGCGAACATGAAACTACCGATCTCCATTATTGACAATGTGCCGGCGAACTCCGGGCGGACCGCCGAAGAGTTCACGAGTACGTTGCCAGCAATCTCCTTTTCTCATAGTTCCTCCAACATTTAATATCTTCGAGACTGACCAGCATGGCCACCAAAACCAAATCGGACATTAAACTAAAGCCGCTCGGCGATCGCATTCTTATCAAGCGCGTCGAAGCCGAGGAAAAAACGAAGGGCGGCATCGTGCTGCCGGACACGGCGAAGGAAAAACCCCGCGAAGGCATCGTTCTCGCGATCGGCGAAGGCCGCGCGCTTGAGAACGGAAGCCGCGTGCCGTTCACCGTCAAGGTCGACGACCGCGTCCTCTTCTCCTCGTACGCGGGAACGGAAGTCAAATGGGACGGCGAGGAATTCCTCGTTCTCAGCGAAGACGACATCATCGGCGTTTTTGCATAATTTAAGAAACGCAAAAACAACCGATCCACGGAATTTACAACTTAATAATCCACAATTTAATATTAATTTCAACAATAAAACAACAAAATGGCTGCAAAAAACATATCGTATGATCAGGAAGCGCGCGAACACATCCGCGCGGGCGTCCGCAAGCTCGCGAGAGCCGTCAAGGTCACTCTCGGACCGCGGGGCCGAAATGTTATCATTCAAAAGTCGTTCGGTTCGCCCACGGTTACAAAAGACGGCGTCACCGTCGCCAAGGAAATCGAACTCGAAGATCGTTATGAAAACCTCGGCGCGCAACTCGTAAAAGAAGTCGCCGCCAAGACGTCCGATCAGGCCGGCGACGGCACCACGACCGCGACCGTGCTCGCGGAAGCGATTTTTGAAGAGGGACTGCGCAATGTTACAGCTGGCGCGAATCCCGTCGGTCTGAAGCGCGGCATCGAAAAAGCCGTCGCCGCCGTCACGGAAAAGTTAAAATCCATGAGCAAGCCCGTGAAGGGCCACAAGGAAATCGCGCAAGTCGGCACGATCGCGGCGAATAACGATTCCGAAATCGGCGAAATGTTAGCGGAAGCGATGGACAAAGTCGGCAAAGACGGCGTCATCACCGTCGACGAAGGCAAATCGTTAAAGACCGAAGTCACGGTCGTCGACGGCATGCAATTCGATAAAGGTTACCTATCGCCGCACTTTATTACAGATCCGGAAAAAATGCAGGTCGTGCTCGAGGATTGTTATATTCTCGTCAACGAGAAGAAAATCGCGACCGTCAAGGACATGATTCCGGTTCTCGAAAAAGTCGCGCAGTCGGGCAAGCCTTTATTAATTATCGCGGAAGACATCGAAGGCGAAGCTCTCGCGACGCTGGTTGTTAACAAACTCCGCGGCACGTTCCCGTGCGCGGCCGTCAAGGCCCCCGGTTTCGGCGACCGTCGCAAAGCGATGCTCGAGGACATTGCGACGCTCACGGGCGGAAGCGCGGTGTTCGAGGATCTCGGCGTCAGTCTCGAGAATTTACAATTAAACGAACTCGGCCGCGCGAAGAAAGTCGTGATTGATAAAGAAAACACGACGATCATCAACGGCTCGGGCAAGAAAGAGGCGATCTCCGGACGCGTGAATGCTATTAAAGCCGAACTCGACCGGACGACCTCCGATTACGATCGCGAAAAGTTACAAGAACGCCTCGCGAAGCTTTCGGGCGGCGTCGCGCAAGTTAAAGTCGGCGCGGCAACCGAGGCCGAAATGAAAGAAAAGAAAGCCCGCGTCGAAGACGCGCTGCACGCAACGCGCGCGGCCGTCGAAGAGGGCATTCTCCCGGGCGGCGGCGTCGCGCTCGTTCGTTGCATTGCTACAGTTGAAGCGTTGAAACTCGAAGGCGACGAAGCCGTCGGCGCCGGCATCATCCGCCGCGCGCTCGAAGCTCCGATTCGACAGATCGCCGAGAACGCCGGAGAAGACGGCGCGATCGTGATCCAGAACGTTCGTAACAGTAAAGTCGAACACTACGGATTCAACGCCGCGACCGGCGAATATGAAGATCTTGTCGCCTCCGGCGTCATCGACCCGACGAAAGTCGTTCGAACGGCGCTACAAAACGCGGCATCTGTATCAACGCTTCTCCTCACCACCGACGCTCTCATCAGCGAAGCGAAAGAAGAAAAAACCGCCGGCATGGGCGCAGGCCAGGGCGGCGGCGGATATTAACGATACAGTTCGTTAATGATTATAAAAATAGGGCGGCATTGGCCGCCCTGTTTGTTTTCAGGTGTACAAGTATACTTTATGAAGTCGAGGGTTCGCCCAAACAACAATTGCCCTCGTCCAACCCATGTCGAACAAACTGAAACCAGAACGTCGCGAAAAACACAAACGCTGGATCCAGCTTGGAATCTTGGCAATTGAAGTCGGAGTTGATGTTATTTATCCATCGGAGATCGTCTAGCAGTGGTTTTATTGTGAGATAGCTTCACGTGGACAAACGGAACATTGCGACCGACATCAAAGACAATTGCAACAGCTCGGAACCAGAGGTTCACGCGGAGACGCGGAGGCCAGAGAGAACGCGGAGAAAACCAAGAATACAATTGTAAGTTTTGGTCTTCTCCGCGTCTCCGCGTGCAAGTCTTCTCTCCGCGTCTCCGCGTGGAATTCTGGCTCCGAAACGTAACAATTGTATTGCGTGCCGGTTCGGGCTCTCCGCGTCTCCGCGTGAAAAGTAACGAAATTGGACCGGTCCCGTTTTTTGTCTCTTGCCGTGGTTCGTTCGACGAATGCCATGGAGATGTAAATCACAGGAGTCGAGAGTATGTGGACACCGCCGCAGGCTCTCGATTACCCTCTCACCCGGGCGCATGCCGAACCGCCCCATCCACATTCCCGTGCAGCGAAATACACTCTTATTGTTTCTTGGGGTTCTCCTCGCAATTATAGCTTTCTCCGGCGCGGCCGGGCTTGCGTCGGTGTTTTGGAAAGTTCCCGAAACGGCGGGCGACGCGGCGAAGACCAAGAAGAACAGTCCCAAGGTCGCGCAAATCCATGTCGACGGCGATGACGACGAGGATACGCCGGCGCCGAAGCCACAGAAAATGGGTGTTTACAAAAACGGGACGCTGACGGGGCGCGTGACCGACGCGGATTCGGGAAAACCCATTGCCGGAGCGGCGGTGCGCGTCGGGTGGACGCCCGAAATCACGGAGGAATCGCGGCACGGCGGCGCGGTGATCATCCGGAGCGCGAATACGAGTTCGCGCAAGAGCGATAAACAATCGGCGCTCACCGACGCGGATGGAAAGTATACAATCGAAGTGCCGGAATCGTATAATAACGTGGATATTACTTTTTCAAAGAGGCGCTACCGGACCATTCCGAAATATGTAAGATTCGAAGGCGCGATGGAATTGAATACGGAATTGGAACCGGTTCCATGTGTAATATTAAACGTTCAGGACAAGAACGGAAACCGCGTCAACGATTTCGTGGCTGAATATTCAAAAAGCGGCCTCCTCTGGGGCTCCTCGCACCGGAGCGAGAGTTTTCATATAAGTCCCATCGACGAAGCGGCGACCATGCTCGATCGCGGAACTTGGACCGTCACCGTTCGCGCGGGAAAACTCTCGACGAAGCAGCCGACGAGATTCTCGATGAGTGACGCGGACCAAACGGTGAATCTGACCGTCGAATAGACGCTCCGAGACTCTCGTCAAACGCGCGCCACTTCGCTACGATTCGGCCCCCTATGTCAGATACCCACGGTTCCCATGGACAGGGCGCGGCCGCAACCGCGCCTCACGACCCTCATGGCCATGATTCCCATAGCGCCGACGCCCACGGACAGGATGCACATGGTCAGGATGCGCACGGGGGCGGCCACGCGCACGACGAAGCGCCGCACCAAACCAAAGTCGGTCCATTCGAAGCGACGCCGTGGGGCGCGATCGGCATTGGCATCGCGGTGGTCGCGGTCGTCGTACTGATCGGCGTGATGTCGAAATGGAACGATACGATTCGTAACAATCCGAATAGTAAACTCGGCGCGCCGGGACAGCCCGCGGCGATCAAGTAAATTAATAAATAATCGCGCGATTATTTAATTAACGTTCGACCGCGCCGACTTCGACGACGATACAACGATTCGGAAATAGATGTTTTTGCGCGGCGCGCGCCACGTCGGCCGCCGAGACGCGGTCGATGCGCTCCGCGTATCGTTCAAAATAATCCGCGCCCAAATTGTGGCGTTCGATGGTCGCGAGCGCGTGCGCGCGCGAACTGTTGCGTTCGAGGCCGAATGCATAGGATCCGATCAAGTAATCTTTAGCATTACGAACTTCCAATTCCGTCGGCGGCTCCGCAAGCGCGCGGCGGAGTTCGCGAAACATCCCCTCCCGGGCAAATGTTGCATTCTTGGGTTCTGTGCTAAGCCACGCGGCGAAAATCCCCGGCTCGCGGCCGGCCGAATTTGTAATGTTAGCGCTGACGCCGTAAGCGAGGCCGTCCTCGTCGCGCAGTTTGCGGCTCATCCGATCGGTAAATCCCGAACCGGTGCCGAGCACGTGGTCGAGAATTAATAATGCAAAATAATCGGGATCCGCGCGGCGCACGCCGAGGTGTCCGATCGCAATATGGACTTGCTCGCGCTCGATGCGATCGACGATGCGCGCCGCGCGCGGCTCCGGAATCGACGGCGGCGACGGATGTTCGCGCGTTGGCGCGCGCCAGGATCCGAAGTGTTTTTTTGCAAGTGTTAACAATTCGCGCGGGTCGACGTCGCCGGCGACGCTCAGAATCGCGCGTCCGGGCGAATACCAGTTTTTGTAAAAACCGACCACGTCGGCCCTTTTTAACTTTCGAACCGTTTTGATATATCCGTCTCCGGGGCGATGCAGCGGATGTTTACCATAAATCTCCTCGCGCAGGCGCCGAAACGCGCGGCCGCGGAGATCGTCTTCGTCGGCGATCAGATCGCTGATCGTCTCGTCGCGCAGGCGTTCGAAGGCTTCCATTTCGAACGACGGCTCGCGCAGGACGCTCGCGCTGATTTCTAACAATAACGGCAGCCCGTCCGACAACGCCGTCGCGGTCACGCCGCGCGCGCCCGATTCGAGAAAACCGCCCGTTTCCTCGATGCGCATCGCGATGTCGTCGCCCTTGAAACGCCGCGAGCCTTCCTCGAGCAGCGAACCCGTCAAATTCTCGATTCCCGCGCGCGCCTCCGGCTCGCACGCGACGCCGATTTGTAAATACGCCATCATCGAAACCGTGGGCGCCGCTTCGTTGCGCGTTACCAATATTTTCATTCCATTGTCGAGCGTTTCGCGCAGAAAATTAAGTTTCACGACCGGCATCACGCCCCGGCGCGGCGGAATCTTAAATTTACTTTTCTCCAAAAGCGCCGGCCGTTCGGTTGCGGCGCGGCGAAACGCGCGGCCTGCCGCGGCGCGCGGCGGCACGGCGCGGCCGTTCGCTAATTTTCCGTTTTCTTTAATATTTCCATTCCGGGCCGGAATCGACCAGCCGACCGTCCTGCGGCGCTCGTCGAGCACGCGCCGCGCGGCATCGGCCACGTCGCGGGCGCAAACGGCCTCCATTTTTTCGGTATAGTTTATTAAATATCGCCAGCCATTTAACATTTCGAGGCGTCCCACGCGGTCGGCGATATCCGCGGCGGATTCGAGCGAGTACGCCTGTCCCGCTAATATTAGTTTCTTCGCGCGGCGGATCTCGCGCGGCGAAACCGGCGCATTCTTAATTTTATCGATTTCGCTCCAGAGCGCGGCCTCGATCGCCGGCTCGCCGACGCCCTCGCGCGCTTCGACCGATATCCAAAAGAGACCCGGATCGAGACGGGCCTCGTTCTCGGCCGACACGTGCACCGCGAGGCGCAATTGTTTAATTAACTTTTTGTAAAGTCGGCTCGCGTGTCCCGACGCGAGCACGGCGCCGAGGACGTCCAACGCGTAATCGTCGGCGCAACCGCACGGCGCGCCGCGGAACGCCGCCATCAACCGGCGCACGGGCGTTTCGCGTTCGATGACAATTCTCCGCTCGCCGCGCTGCTCGGGTTCGGCGGCCATCGGTTCGCGCGCGGACTTGATATTTTTGGCCGCGCCAGATTTTAATTTTCCAAAATAAGCATTCGCAGATTTAAAGACTTCTTCCGCGCGGACGTCGCCCGCGACCACGAGCACGGCGCGATCCGGCGAATAGTACTTTTTATAATAGTCGCGCATGCGTTCGAGCGGCATCGACTCCACGTCGTGCATCCATCCGATCACGGGATGATGATACGGATGCGACTGAAATGCGGCCGAGCCGACGGCCTCGGCCAATTCGCGCCACGGGTCGTCGCGGCCCATGCGCATCTCCTCCAAGACTACTTTTTTCTCCCGTTCGAATTCGGCGGCGTCGAGGAGGCTCCGCCCCATGCGTTCCGCCTCCATCGCGAACGCGGTTTCATAACGATCACGGGCGAAATTAAAGTAATAAGCCGTATAATCATAATCGGTGAACGCGTTATTGATGCCTCCGAGTCTTGCCGTGACGGCGTCGATCTCGCCCTTTCGAAGGCGTCGCGTCCCCTTGAATTGCATATGTTCGAGAAAATGCGAAACGCCGGTCTCGCCCGTTTTCTCCTCGCGCGAGCCGACGCGATACCAGACCATCGACGACACGACGGGATGCGCCGCGCGCTCGATCACTAGTATTAACATTCCGTTCGCGAGCCGCCGCTCGCGAATATTCAATTGAATGTCACGCATCTCTTTTCTTATTCTTCAAATTCCGAATCCGGCCCGTCGTCGTCCGAATCGTGATCCATTTCCGCGGCTTTCGCGGCGGCTTCGATGTTGCCCGCTTCGCTCGCGTTCAAAAGTTGTTTGATTTCGACGGCCTCGAGGCGGCGGTATCGGCCGCGCCCGAGACCGCGCACGGTGAGCGGCCCGATCGAAACGCGTTTCAAATGTTCGACGGCGAATCCAAGTTTTGCAAACATGCGCCGGATTTCGCGATTCATGCCCTCGCGAATTGTTATTACTAAAACCGTCGCGTTCGAAAGGCGTTTCTTAATAAAAACCCGCGCGCCCTGCGTGCGCCCCTCCGAAAGCCACACGCCCTTGCGGATTTTTTCGAAGGCTTCGGCGCCCATCTGGCCCTTTACTTTTACGAAATAACTTTTCGCCACCTGATAGCGCGGATGCGTGATGCGATTCGTAAACTCTCCGTCGTTCGTTAATAATATCAATCCTTCCGAATCCATGTCGAGGCGGCCGACGCAGAACAAACGGACGCCGTGCGCCTCGCGAATGAGGTCGATCGCGCGCATGCGCGACTCGCGGGGCTCGTTCGTACAGACGACGCCGAGCGGTTTGTTGAGCGCGTAAACGACGCGCGGCGCCGTTTTTAATAATTTACCGTTGACTTCGATCCGGTCGTTCGCGGGATCGACTTTCGAACCGAGTTCCGTAATCATCCGCCCGTTGACGGTGACGGATCCGCTCGCGATCACTTCATCGCAGCCGCGGCGCGATCCGACGCCGCGATCGGCGAGATATTTATTTAATCGCACGCGGCCGTCGTCCTCGGCGGCGGCGACGGGCGGACGCGCGCCGGCCGCCGGCGGTTTTTTGTTGCGAAGTTTCGGTTTCGGATTCGACCAGTTCGGTTTTCTATTTGATTGATTCTTAACGAACGGGCCGCGGCGTTTTTCAAATACCATATTTATAATTCGGTTGCGGGAGCGGGCTCGACGAGGATCCAATGCAACGATCCGTCGGGCTCGATCGTGAAGGTTTCCGCGCGGGCGGGGATCAACGCGACGTCGCCCTGCGCGATGGGAAAGGGACGGCCTTCGCGGCCGCATGCGATTTCGCCGCGTCCGGCGATCGCGATCGCGGCGCGGAAACGGCCGTCGGTCGATTCTTTATATTGGCGCGTCGAACGGCGCACGTTCCAACGAAAGAATCCGGGCGAAGGCAATTCCACGGGCCCGGCGCCGGCTCCGCCGGTCTTTACCAATACAGGGCGCAGTTCCCCGCGAACCGACGCCGCAGATTGTTTAGGATGCAGCGCGCGGTCGGGCGTCGCGGGGCGGTCCCAATCGTAGACACGATAAGTGATGTCGGAAGTTTGTTGAACTTCGCAAACGGTCACGCCCGCGCCGATCGCGTGAATCGTGCCGGCCGCGATCGCGATCGCGTCGCCCGGCTCCGGATTCCACTCGCGCATGCATTGTGTAAATTCTTCGGGGCGGCGCGCGCCTTCGAGATCCGTATACTTCTTATCCGGAGCGAGGCCGACCCAAATTTTAGCATCTTTTTCCGAATTTACAAAAAACCAGGCCTCGTTCTTGCCGCCGTCGGATTCGTTCAATCGCGCCGCGATCGCGTCGCTCGGATGCACTTGCACCGAAAGGCGGTCGGACGTATCGATGAATTTAATTAATAATGGAAAACGGCCTCCGCGCGCGGGCGGAACGGCGCCCGCGAGCCCGGCGCCGTCTTCGGCCATGAGTTCGCCGAGCGAGCGGCCGGCGAGCGGGCCGTTTTTAACAATACTCTGATGCTTGCGATGATCTGACAATTCCCAACTTTCGCCGATCCGCGCGTTTTTTTCGATGTTAATATTCAAATAGCCCGCGAGCCTTCGGGCGCCCCAGACTTTTTCTAATAATTGTCGTTCGAATACGAGGGGATAATCGGCGGATGGCATGGCGCGAAACTGGCGGCGCCATTGTAACCGAAATCGCTACTTTTTTGCGCGGACGGCCTTCGCGGCCTTCGATTTGGAACCCGTTTTCCCCTTGCCGCGCGGTTTGAGTTCGCCCTGCGCTTCCATCGCAGTCCATTCGTCGAATGCTTTGCGATTGACCGATTGAATGAGCGCCCGCGCTTCCGCGACGGCCGTTTCGCTCGCGCCGTCGCCCGTCATCATCGCGGCGATTTCGTGAATGCGCTCGTCGAATTCGAGCGACTCGACCTGCGTCTGCGTGCGGCCGTCGCGCACGGATTTGGATACAAATAAATGATGATCCGCGCACGCGGCGACTCCCGCGAGGTGCGTGACTACCAATACTTGGCGCGGTTCCGCGACTTTTCTTAAATGAACCCCGAGCGTCGGTCCGAGGCGGCCGCCGACGTTTTCATCAATTTCGTCGAATAGTATAATCGGCGTCGAAACGCGCTCGGCGCACGCGGACTCGATGGCCAGCGCGACGCGCGCGAGTTCGCCGCCCGATGCGATCTCGCCGATCGGCTGCGCGGGTTCGCCGGGATTCGGCGCGATCAGAAAATATATATCATCAAATCCCGACGCGTTGCTTTTCACGAGCGTGTCGGGTTCCGCCATCGCGGGCGGAAGGTTTGCTAACGATTCATCCGCAAGAACGGCGTCGGCCGCGGAAAGCGGCGTTCGCTCCAATTCGCGAAGCGCCACTTGGAAATGCGCGCCCTCCATCTCGAGTCCGCGCAGCGATTCGAGCACGGCGGCGGAGAGCTTCGGAGCCGCGGCGGCGCGCGCCGCGGTTAATTTACATCCGGTTACAAATAATTCCTCGAGCATCGATTTTAATTGTACTTCCAACGCTTCGCCGCGCTCCCACGACGCCGAAAGTTTTGCAATTTCGGATTCCATTTCGTTTTGTAACGCGATCGCGCCCGCCTCGTCGACTTTAAAACGATCGAGAATTCGCTGAACGCGATCCAAGCGATCTGTAATTTCGGCGAGGCGCGCGGAATCGAAATCGAGCGATTCCGCGAATCGCCGGGTCTCCGAAACGACGTCGTCGATTTGTAACCGCGATTCCTCGAGCCGATCCGCGAGCGGCGCGAGGGCCGGAGCCAATTGCGCCAATTCCTGCATCGCGCGGCGCGCCGACGAAATGCGTTCGAGCGCGGAAGATTCCGACTCATGTAAAGATTCCAAGTGGTTTGAAAGCCTGGTCCGAATCCGCTCCGCATTCGAAAGCGTTTGGTAGTCTTCTTTCAGTTTCTTCAACTCTCCATTCTTAATATCCGCCCCGCGGATTTCGCCCGCCTGGAATCTTAATAAATCGAGCCGGTCGAGCCGGTTGCGCTCGGCCCGGCGCAATTCTGACAATTCGCGCCACGCCGCCATCGCAACAGTTCTTTTTTGTGCAAATTTCGAACGCAGGCCGTCGACGGCGTCGAGACCCGCGAATGTATCGAGTTTTTCGCGCTGCACTTGCGTTCGCGCGAGCGTCGAATGTTCCTTCTGGCCGTGCACCGTCAATAGATAACTCGCGATTTCGCGCAGCGTTTCTCTTGTTAAGAATCGATTACAAACAAAAGCGCGCGATCGTCCGGATGCATCCAATGTCCTCGAAAGTGCGATAATCCCGTCGTCTTCGGGCCGCGTGCCCGTTTTTTCTTCAATGACGCGAAATGCTTCGTCCCGCGCGCGGCCCGGTGGAATTTCAAAAATTCCCTCGACGCTCGCTTCGGTCGCTCCGCTCCGCACGCGCGTCGCGTCGGCGCGCTCGCCCAAAAGGAAACCGATCGCATTTACTAATAATGATTTTCCGGCTCCCGTCTCGCCCGTGACCACGTTCAAACCCGGCTCGAATTCGACCTGGACGTCTTCAAGGAGAGCAAATCCGCGAACGGTGAGGGATCTCAGCATGGAGTATACAGAAGCGAACGGCACGGACGACCGCGAACGTCGCAATTGAATGAGTTTCGAATCGGCGCTTCACAGTGACATAGCCCCGCAGTGACATAGCCCCGCAGTGGTCGCGTCCCCCGACAATCGGTGTTTTGGGACAGTCCTTGCCATAGGGTGCGTGTCCAGCGTCGTAAAGCGGCCTAACTTATACAGTTTTTCCGCGCGCTCCCAAAAGACTTATCAAAAAAAATCCTTCTACAATATGCCCGCGGCGGCGCCGTGTTTTCTTAGCGATTCGGGATTCTTAACAAGTTCGAGCGCGACTTCGCGGACGAGGTCGAGTTCCGCTTCGACCTGGCTTGCGATTTCGAGCGCGGCATCGAGTTCGCCGGTTTCAATCGTCTCGAGGAGCGCCCCCGCGCGTTCCGAGAGTCCGTCGGCTCCAAAATGAGCGCTCGCGCGCTGCAACCGCTGCGTCAATCCCACTCCCGTGGAGACGTCTTTCGATGCAAAGGCCTTCCGCGCGGAAACTACAATATCGCCGGCGCCCTTTATAAAAGATCGAACCGTGCCTTCGCACTCTGTCGGATGTTCGAGCAGACCGACCGCCTTCAATCTCTGGAGAATCTTCGTCGCGATTCGATCAAATACATCCTGCGGAATTCCGGGCGTCGGTTTCGGCGCCGAAATCGGCGCGGATTCGGGAGACTTAACATCTCCGCCACTCGCGAGGAGGCGCAAGCGTTGATTCAGTTCCTCGAGTTTCATTGGTTTTGAAAGGAAATCATCCATTCCGCTCGCGATGCAACGTTTGCGATCGCCTTCGCCGGTATTTGCCGTCATTGCGAGAATTGGAACATGGCGGTTCGGCGGTTCGGCTTGTCGAATGGCGGCGGTTGCTTCAAATCCATCCATTTCGGGCATTTGACAATCCATAAGAATCATATCGAAGCGATTCTCCGCCGCCATCTTTACACCTTCGATGCCGTTTCGCGCGGTTTCGACCGTCCAACCGAGTTTCTTAAGCAATGCCATCGCCACTTTTTGGCAAACGGCATCGTCTTCGACAATCAGCGCATGACGTCGTCCATTGTGTTCCGCGACGACGTTGGCCGCCTGACGCGCCGACGCCGACTCGGGCGCATTCGCAGACTTCAATTCCATATTTTCGCCCGAAAGCGCTCTGCGAACCGACTCATGTAATCGACTCGAACGCACCGGTTTTGAAAGGAGAATGTGTCGGCCGAACCGCGCCCGCTCCTCGGCCTGAATTCGGTCGGCGAACATGCTCATGAAAATGATCGGAATGGTAATATTACCTATCTCTTCCCGAATGGCCTTCACGAAGGTTGCCCCGTCGACCACCGGCATTTCCTGATCGATAAGAATGGCGTCCCACGTCTCCTTGCGGGCCATCCGTTCGGTGAGCATACCGATGGCCACGAGACTACTCGGCGCCTCGGTGACTTCGGCGCCCCATGAACGCAACAATTCGACAATGTTCGCGCGCGATTCGGGATGGTCGTCGGCGACGTAGATGCGCTTTCCCGAAAATTCCGCCCGCGGGACTTCGGGCTCCTCATTGGATACATCGCACGGGAATTCGAATGCAAACGTACTTCCCTTTCCAATCGTGCTTTCGACGGTGAGATTGCCGTCCATGCGCGCGGCGATCCGCCGCGAAACCGCGAGACCAAGGGCGGGTCCGCGGATTCCGCGCGACGCCGCGTTCGATCCCCGCACGAACGGTTGAAATAAATTCCGGCAGTCCTCCGCCGAGATTCCCGTGCCCGTGTCGGAAACCGTGAAACGAAGTCTTTGAATTGGATTTGTAGGTTCCTCGCAGAGGTCGATTCGAACGGTTATATCGCCGACATCTGTAAATTTGATCGCATTATCGATTAGATTGGCGAGCACCTGCCGGACGCGCGCCGGATCGCCGACGACTTGACGCGGCACGCGCGGGCGGACGGACGACACGAGTTCGAGACCGCGCATGCCGGCTTCTTCCGCGTAAATCTCGACCATGTCTTCTAACAATTCGCGCGGATCGAATTGTAATCGCTCGAGCACGAGCGATCCGGCTTCGATGCGCGAAAGATCGTGAATCTCGTCGAGGATTTTCTCGAGGGCGCCGCCGGAACGCCGCACGGTTTGTACAAATTCGCGCTGTTCGGCCGCGAGTTCCGTGTCGAGCAGCATTTTACTCATGCCGATGACGCCTGTGAGGTGCGTTCGAAGTTCGCGCGTCAGATTGTCGAGAAATTGCGTGCGCAATTCGGCGTTGCAAACCGCGATTTCGCGCGCGCGCTCGAGTTCTTCGTGCACGCGTTTACGATCGGTGATATCCCGTTGTATGACCAGACAATTTGTAATTTCTCCGGATTTATTACAAATCGGATGGACCTCGCATTCGACCCAATAGGTCTCGCCGTCCTTCCGCTTGCCGGTCAGTTCCGAATGAATGTATTTTCCGGTCTCAAGTTTTCTTTTGAATTCGTCCGCGCCGTCGGGTCCGGCATCGGCCCCGATCGTAAATATGCTCGAATGTTTCGATATGATTTCCGCTCTCGAAATCCCGGTGATTCTTTCGAATCCTTCGTTGGCCCATAATACAATTCCGGAAGGATCGGTAATGAGTACGCCGTTGTCGGTGGCCGTGGCCATCAGCGACATCGCGCGTTTTTGTAGACTTGCGTTTCGCGTCGCGTCCGCCTGTTCGATGAAACGGCGTTGAAGCGCCTCGTGGCGCTTGAATAGATAGATAATAACGATGGCGAGCGAAGCCGTCGCCGCCGAACCGATAAGTAACATTAAGTATGGCGCCAGGCTCGCCGCCGTTTCGACGATCGAGTCGGCATCCGAAATCCAAAGAATCCAACGCTGATCGCCAATCGTCAAATGGCGTGAAGTGGAAAGCGCGCCCGTTTCGATGCCGTCCCACGACGGACGCGGATATGTATCATGCGCCAGATAAGCAATAAACGGTTTTCTGGATCGATCGACGATATCCGCGAGGAACTCCCGCGAATTCCACGTCAGGAACACCCAGCCCGCGCACACCCGCGACGCGGGCGCGTCCGCGCCGCCCGCGCGTTCGCGGAAAACGGGCTGGATCATTGTAATGAATGGTTCGTTCGTATCGGGAAGGCGATGCCAGAGCGACGTCGTGGCGCCCGTGTCGCGGGCCGTTCGGAGCGCGTCCCACCACTCCGGATCGACGCCGAAATCCTGTCCCGGCGCCACGAACGGACTGGGATCCGGATAATTATATTGTACGATCGCGCGCTCCGAATCGCTCTCCTGCGGCGTAATCTTAAAATTCGGCTGTCCCGACATGCGCGCGCCGGCGAGAAACTCGACGTCGCCGCCGATGCCGACATTTGTAATAAAACCGGAAACGGCGATCGACACTCTGCGCTGGCGCGAAGCCGAAACGCTCGCGGCGATGGCGCGCCATCGCGCGAGATCGATATTATAATTTATGATGAACGCCGTCTGAATCTCGGCGAGCGTCAGATCGAGAATCTGCACATGATCCTGGCACTCGGCGGCGAGCGACTCCGCCTCGACCTGGAATTTCTCGAGCCGCGTATTGTAAACTTCCGCGCGTTTTTGTTTAAATAACCAAAGCGAAGACCCGAATCCGATGATTAGGATCATCACGACCGCGGCGGAGACGGGTTTCGGACCCAAACCTCTGTAAACAAGCAGCGCGGACTTCATCCGCGCGCTGTTTTTCGGCGCGGTTTTCGGCGGCGCCGTCTTATGATGATCTTTGTCCGCGGACATCGCGGAACTCCGTGGAGTTTACTTATCCGGATTTGTAATTTTCTTTTCGGCCGCGGGGTCGGCGACTGGCGTTTTCGGCGCTTCCTTGATCGAACCGGAAGCCTCTTTGACGCCGGCCGCCGGCCGCGAAGCCGCCGATTCCTGTCGCGGATCTTTCAATTCGGCGGGCACCTCGCGCAAGCCCTCAATTTTTAACTGATCGAGCGGCGTATCCTTAATTTTATCGATGGATTTCGCGAGACTCGCGTCCTTTGGCTGCAGTTTCTTCGCTTGGTCCAATTGTGTAATCGCATTGTCGCGCTCGCGGCGTTGCAAATAAACCTGCGCGAGATCGATGCGCATTTGCGCCTCGGAAATGGCGGGCATCGCGCCGCGGAGCGCGCGTTCGAATTCGGCGACGGCGCCCGGCGTGTCGCCCTGCATCGATAATTTGCGAGCTTTTGCGGCATGCGTGATCGCGGCCGCGCTCATGCCGTCGTCGAGCGCCTCGGCCTTGATAATTTCAATATAAGGAATCCCGCGGAACACGTCGCGCGCGACTCCCGAGACGCGGAGGCGCTGATAAACTTTAGCTTCGAGAAGCGTGCGGAATTCCGGCGCGTTGCGGTCGACGAAAAGAAAACTAAAATCCTTTTGATATTCATTCTGATCCCAGAGCGGCTGCTCGGCGCCCCAGGCGGAGAAACACAGATAATTTTCGTCGGAGAATCTCGTAAAGAACGGATTGCCGCCCTTGCGCGTATCGTGAAATTGAATATCCATCTGCACGGGGAGGCTGCGATATGCGTCCGGCCTGGCGCGCAAGTCCGTGAGTGTGTGCGGCTTCACCGACGTCAGCGCTTTCAGTAATATATCATTTCTCCAGATCGAGTCGGTCGACTTCTCCGGAACGTCCTGCCCGAACGACGGGGCGGCGAATACAATAAAAACAAAAGTAGTGAGGAGCTTCATGTTCGCGCCGCGGACTTCCGCGGATCACAAGGGGAGATACGGGTATCTCACCCCTTCTTCGGGCGCGCGGTCGGACGGACTTGACCGAGATTTCCCGATCCCGCGGAACCCGACCGATTATAAGCCGCTCTGAATGGCGGCAATGCGGCCGCCCCCGCCGAGGATCGCTACCGTTTCGGGCGGAAACGCGGGCACCCCCGCGATCGCGTCGAGGTCGCGCTGCGCGCGCGCGTCCGCGAACCGGAGATCGGCCGCGTCGTCGCCCGCGAGCGCGGCGGCGTCGGCGACCGAACCTTCGAATTCGCCGGTGAATAATAATGTTCCGACGGAACCGGGACCCTCGAACAATGACTTCAATTCGCGTGCGCCACCGATGTCATCGATGCGCCAGATCACGGGCATCCATTGCGCGATGGCGGCGCCCCAGTCTTCATACGCGGACAACGGTAATGATATAATAATGCGCATCGATATGTCCGCGCTTTCGGGCATCATGTAACGTAAATGTTCGTTTAAGTAATGTCCCTCGACGGGAGGCAGGCCGGCGCGGACGGCGCGCGCGATGGCGACGCCGTCCGCGCGGGGGTCGAGTTCGACGATCGCTTCGAGAAGACCGTGCGGATTCGCGTCGCGCAGCGGGCGGAGAAAGGATAAAATTAACGAGACGAGCGCCGAGGGGTCGTCCGCCTTTTTATAAATATTACGAAAAATCACCGCGACCGTCGATTCGACGCGGCCCGCGAGTTCGCGCGCGGACGACGACAATTGCGCCGGATCGACGGCGTCGCAATTTACAATGATTCGACGTAATAATTCGGCGTCGCCGATCCGCGTCCGCGGAATAGTATCCTTTCGCGCGCCGCACGCGTACCCGGATTCGACGCAGCGGACAGGCGTGATCGCGTCCAGTTCGCGTTCGTGAATATTCTCATAATCTTCGAGCGCGCCGCGGATGTCGTCTTCGGCGAACGTCGGCGACTCGAGGAGCGTGTACGGAGGATATAAACGATAACGGAGGCCCATGGCGGCGGCGCGCTCGCGAAGCACGGTTGCCGGCAAAAGTGATAATATAAATGGAACCGTCAGCGCGTCTTCGCCGCATTCGTTTTTTGCATATTCGAAAGTTTCGCGGATGCCGGCGCGCGTGTCGTTCGGAAGGCCGATGATCGTACCAATTTCGACGGCGATGCCGCCGTTTAGCAGCGCGCGGCAGCCGGATGCGAAGCGTTCGCGCTCGAAAATGCGCCCGACCGATTGTAACGAAGCGGGCGTGATTGTTTGCAATCCGACTTCGACGCTCGTGATGCCCGAATCCGAGAGTTCGCGAACATTGGTAACATTCATCGGTTCGGCGCGGAGTTCCGTGTGTACCGAAGCCTTGCGATGTAACAATTCAGGCCGCAGCGCGCGGAGCGTTTCGCGATAGCCCGAGTGGCCGTTAAATGTAGGATCCATAAGATATAGATCCGAAACGTTGGCATCGAGCGCGTGGCGGATTTCGGCGGCGACGCGCTTCCTCGGAAACGAACGGACCTTCCGAAAATCGGCGTGATAAAAACAAAAATCGCATTCGAACACGCAGCCGCGCGCGGTTTCTACATGTTGTATTCCGCCCTCGGCCAGCGGCACGGTTTTCGTTAAATATGGCGACGGCAGCGCCGACAAATCGTTCACCGGCGCGCGCGGCGGCGCCCATTGCATCGTTCCGGGCGCGCGCACGACGCCGAGTCCTGCAATTGTATCCAACGGGCGCCCCGCGAGCGCCGCTTCGAGAAATTCTACAAATAATTCCTCGCCCTCGCCGCTCGCGGCGGCGTCGAAGGCCGCGCCCGCGAATCGCGTCAGAAAATCGTTGCCTTTGTCAACTTCGGGACCGCCGACGATCGTTAACAATCCGGGGCGCGCGGCGCGAATGCGCGCGAGAATATTTAATGTTCGATGCGAAGACCAGCAATAGAGCGTCGCCGCGAGAACGTCGGGCGCGTGCCGAAGGACGGCGTCGACCAGCGCGGCGTCGCCCGCCCGGTCGAGCAGATCGCGGTCGAGAATGGTCGTACGCGCCGGACCCTGCGCGAATCTTGCATTGGCGAAGGACGCGAGGTTGCCCGCGGCGAGCGGCACGTTGGACCGGTGATCGCGCGGCTCAAAGGTCGGAGCGGCTATTTGTAAGAAGAGTACGTTCAAGGCAATGGCGCGGCGCATGTGACACAAAGGACGCGGTTTCGCGCGACAGAATTGTCACATCCGCCAATGGGTTGGGTTCGAATAATTATATACAACCCCCCGCCGTTTCGCCAGTTGCGACCGGTGCTCGCGACGGTCGCGGCATCGTCGCCGCCCAACACGCGCCGGGAATTGCGTTCTCATTGAACGGCGACATTTTCCCGGACGGACGTCCTTGGCGCGTTTTGCAATGTTCAGGCGGGCACTGCCCGGTCACTCCTCAGGCGGCCCGCTGCGACAGCTGGCGATCGGCGACAGCTGGCGATCGGCGGCCCCTTTTGCGGCGGAACTGTTCCAATGGATATCCGGATGCCGGGAGGTGCGCTGTTTATTATTGAATTGCGGCAGGCGCCGCAATTGGAGGTAGCGATGAGGAATATTCCTTTTCTTTCCAAATTGAAGTCGTTGGCGAACTTAAGAGTAATGTCGACGCGAGAGTTGGCTGTAATATCACAATCGGCTGCGCGCCCGGAGCGCGAACGCGGCTGTGAACGCGGCCGCCGCGAGCGAATACTACAAAAATCGGCTTTGGGATTGTTTATGGCGGCGTTCTCCGCGACGCCAGCGTTTGCCGGATGGGAATTGCGCGAACGGTCGTATGTTCCCCAACATGTTGTATCCAATCCAACGGTCATCGGCTGCGCCGCAAATGTTGAAATTAACTCTCAGGCTTGGGCGGTCTCCGAAATCGGATCCGCGAAATGCGATGCGATCCTTCAGGGCATCGCGGCGGGCGACGGCGCGACCGGTGTATTCTTTCAATTGTGGATTCACAAGCCGCCGAAACACGGCGAAGTCGAAGTCATCCTCGCGGCGAGGATGGAAAGCGATATCAATTTAAAGCAACCGAGTTCGGCGGCGGATATCCAAGGATCCTTACAATACGCGAGTCCGGAACTCGGCAACTTCGATTTGACCGAAACTGCGGCCAATGCCACGGCTTTGCAACAGGTAGGAACGATAACGATCGGCGGCGTGATCGGCTCCGTTCAGGTTCCCGTGTATCTTGGAACGGGAATGGGTGAATTTCAGGATCATTTACAAAAGGGTCCGGTTTATTTCGATAAACAGACCGAGCATTATTCACATACATTCACGAGCGTTGGAAAAGTAAACGTGCGCGCGAATTCGATCATCGCAGTGCCCACGCTGCAGTACCTGACAGGATTTCTGACGTCGTTCGCGGGATCGGCGGCCGGAACCCTGCAGGCACTGTTGCTTCCATTCATTACGCAAGCGGAAGCGACGACGAAACTCGACGGATTTTACACGACCGTTTCGTTTCAATTGTTGGAGATTTAACTAAAATGCCACATCCGCGAAGCCGGCTTGCGATCGGATTCATTGTATTCATGATCGCCATCGGCGGTCTTTATCTATATTTGACGACGATCGCGACCGGCGGCGCGAATGGCACGTCCGGCGGGGAGGGCGTCCCCGCCGAAACGACCGATGCGCGATCCGCGCTGGTCGAACACTACAACAAACTCGATTCCGCGAGGTCCGATGCCGGCATCGACAGGGCGGACGCGAAGGCGGCGGCCGGCGCTTTGGTTACATTTATGTTTCTCGATGCGATCACAGGAGCGCCCGTGGAACGGATCGAATCGGGAATCTGGGAGGACGGCGGCGAATTCGTGCGGCACGAGGACGGGGATCCGCTGTTGGAAGGCGTATTACAATTCCGCGCCCGCGCGATTCCTGAAACGGTATTGTTCGCGTGCAGCGCTCCCGGATACGCATCCGGCGCCGGTTCGGTGCGGATCGAGGGCGATCATTATAATATCATATTACAACCGCTCGGCGAACTGAAGATCGCGTTTCAAAACGAAGATGGAACGGCAAGCCCGGACATTCCCGCGCCATTAATACAGTTGCCGACTCAGCCCGGCCTCGTTTCCGCGCGAGAAACGGATGCCAGGCCGCGAATCCAAATCCATTGGGCGCGGGATTCCATCCTTTCCGATCTCGCCGTCGGGCGAAAAATTCACAATTCACGATTCCAATCGTACATGAGTGACGTTTCGTTCGCGTACGGAGTCGCGCGAAAGGAACAGAACGGAATCTTTAAATTGGAGCCCGAAACGGTCTTTGCGACGCCCGGCCGTCCGAAGGAGATCGTGCCGGGATCGTGGCTTTGGAAGTCTCTCACTCCGGGAGAAGGCTATCGTTGGCGCGCGCCCTCGACGCATTCAATGGAAATGAATCCGCCGTCCGAAGCGAATATAACTGAAGTCCGAAACGGCTTTCAGATCTCCGGCCCGATCGGCGAGTCGTCGCGGTTGTCCGGACCATTCGAGATTCTTCCGGGCGAGCGAAAAGTAATAACCGTATCTGTATACAGCTCGACGTCGGTTTCGGGAGTCCTCGCGGGCGCCGCGGACGCGGACACGTCTTCCGAAACGGGCCATCGCGTGGAATTGATCGTTTCCAATCGACAATTCTCGAAGCACAAGAATCCCGACAACAGCGGACTCGTTATTTTCGAGGAGGAAAGAAAACTCGTTCCGGCCCGCGACGGGTCTTTCTTGTTTACAGGACTGAAACCGGGGACGAAGGAACTGACGGCGGCGTGGCTCGATTATAATCATAAATTTCGTTTCGTGAATATTCAATTCGAACTCGCGCCTGGCGAAAAGAAGGATTTGGGATCGCTCGCGGCCGCCGCAGGTTTCGCGATTTCCGTCGAGGTGCAATATCGGGACGGTACGAGCGGAGAATTATTAAATTCAAAGGAACTCTTCGCCGGAGTTCCGCCGCCGACAACGATCGCGCTGCTTTCCAATATTTCGCGCGAGGTTCCGAGCGAGGAAAATCTGTCCGTTCCGGTCGAGTTGCGCGCGGACGCCGCTTACACGATGACCGGGCTTCGCGGCGGAGACTGGCAGTTGCGATTCTTACAATCGCCGCGGTTCGAGTCTTTGACGGCTATTCCCGAGGTCAAAACCTCGGGCGATGGATTGGTATCGTTCAAGATTCCCGGCACGGAGCGCGTCACTCTTTATTATGATGTCTTCCGGAAATGTAAAATTACACTCTCGGCGAATTCCCGACGCAAAGCCGGCAACGCGCGCGCCGTGGCGATGATCTTCCCGCGGGATTTTCATGGCGACGACACGGCTGCTCTGGGGCGAAAAAGCGGCGCGGACTCGGATTGTTTCGAATCGACGCTGAATCTGCGGCAAGGACGCTATGAAGTTATTGTAATTTTACAATCCGAGGCCGGCGGCGAATCGGTCAATCTGGCCGGAGGGACCGAATTTACAGTTGAATCCGGGCCCGAGAAACGCGTGGAAGTCGCATTGAATCCCGGAGTCCGGATCCGCGGTTCGTTGCATGACGCGCAGGGATCGCCGGTGCCCGCTACGACGGTGTATGCCGCGCTCAAGTCGGCCAATCCAAATGTTAAGAATTTGCTGGCGTTTGCGTCCGTCTTGACCGATTCACGCGGAGAGTTTCTGATCGAATCGGCTCCGCCGAATCATAATATTTACTTTCTTCACTCGGCGCAATTTGTAACAACCGGCGGACCGGGCTCTGAAGCGAGCGTGCAACTCATCCGGTCCGAAAAATAGAATGCATCGATCGAATTCTATCGTCAAACTCGCGGGCCGGGGTGTCCCATTGACAAAGATTGACGTGCCCGACCTTGCGGCCATCGCGCGGCTGTTTTCCATACAAATGCAAGTGAAGGCCGGGAATGCTCATGATCGGGCGAATGTCCGGTACGTCGCCGATGATATTGATCATCGCGGTCCGCGAACGGACGGCGGTGCCGCCGAGCGGCATTCCCGTTATGGCGCGAATATGGTTTTCGAATTGCGATGTTTCCGCGCCGTCCATGGTCCAGTGCCCGGAATTGTGAACTCGAGGCGCGAATTCGTTCGCGAGAAGCCGGCCTTTTACTTCAAAAAACTCGATCGCCAATACGCCGACATAATTTAATTCTTCGAGGACATTGCGCGCGGCATCCGTGGCCTGCTTGAGAATCGCGGGATTCGGCAACGGCGCGGGCGCGATCGACCAGCGCAAGATTCCCGTTCGATGCACATTTTCTCCGATTGGATAATATATTATATTTCCGATCTTGTCGCGCACGGAAATGATCGAAAGTTCGCGTTCGAAGGGAATTAACTTTTCGACGATTACCGGAACGGAACCGATGTTTCGCAATGCATTCTCGATTTCCGAATCGTTATGAATGACGGTCTGGCCCTTTCCGTCGTAACCCAGTCTTCGCGCCTTCAGAACGACGGGCAGACCGATTTTTGCTATCGCATCGCGAAGGCCCCCGGGAGTCGAAGCATCCATGAAATCCGCCGTCGGGATGCCAAGACTACAAAAAAATTGCTTTTCGTTCAGGCGGTCTTCTTTGATCTGCAGCGCGCGCGGCGTCGGAAAGATCGGGGTGAATTTTGCAATCGAAGCGGGCGCCGACCCTCCGACGTTTTCGAACTCCCACGTCACGACGTCGGAATTCTGCGCGAGCGACTCGACGGCGGTCGAATCTGTATAATCCGCGACGATGCCCTTCGCGAGCGGCGCCATCGGAGCATCGGCAGACTTGTCGAGAAATGTAAACGTGTGGCCGAGCGGATATCCCGCCAACGCCAGCATTCTCCCGAGTTGGCCGCCGCCGAGAATTCCAATTCTCATCTGTAATATTACTTTTGAACCCGCGGGTCGGGGTTCGCGAGCACGGCCGCCGTTTGTTTCGATCGAAATTCGCGGAGGTTGTCCGCGATTTTATTTGAAGTATTGGCGAGAATGCTCGCGGCGAAAATGGCCGCGTTTTTCGCGCCCGCTTCGCCGATCGCAAATGTAGCAACCGGCACGCCGGCCGGCATTTGTACAATCGAGAGCAGCGAATCGAGGCCGTTCAGCGCGCGCGATTGCACGGGAACGCCGAGCACCGGCAGCGCCGTCTTCGACGCCGCCATTCCGGGGAGATGCGCGGCGCCGCCCGCGCCGGCGATGATCACGCGCAGCCCCCGCTTGCCCGCGCCCGACGCGTATTGAAATAACAAATCGGGAGTGCGATGCGCGGATACTACTTTTATTTCATAACAAATCCCGAGATGATCGAGCATTTCCGCGGCGTGTTTCATCGTGTCCCAATCGCTCCGCGAGCCCATGATGATTCCCACCACGGCCGGCGGATCATTAGCATTGCGGCGATTGCTTATTTGAATTCGTCCGGCGGATTTGGAACGCGGCTTTGCCATGGCTCAACACGATAGCGGACGCGCAATCGTCTTTCGCGCGCCGACCTTTCGAACGAATCGTTCCCCCGCCGCGCGCATCGATAACTCCAGAGCGAACACCGGCGGGTGGTCAGCTCGAAAGGCGCGCGAATCCGTGAACTGCACGAGGTTTGATCACCATCGCCGGTTCGTCGGACGCGAGGCGCCAGCATTCGCCGATTGTTAATAATCCGGTCCGCGCCAGCGCGCCGACGCTTACGCCGAGCGGGAGGCACGAGCCGGCGATCATTCCTTCGGCGCGATACGCGATGCCGTCTTTCACCGTCAATTTTGCTCCTCCGGATTGGAATTTCCGTGCGCCTGTTCCCGCCGCGGCCAGATTGTCGGAGACGAGCCGGATTCCGTTCAAACCGCGCGATCTTAACAAAAGATCGATCGCCGGCGCCGAGACATGTTTCAAATCGGGAATCAACTCCGCCGACACGGCGTCCTCGACGAGCGCGAAATTCGCGATCGAAGCGTCGCGGTGGTGCACGGGCGCCATCGCATTGAATATATGTGTAATCGCGCCCGCGCCGCGCCGCGCCGCATGCTTGCATTCCGCGAACGTCGCCGCGGAGTGGCCCATCGATACTAAAATATTCGCGGCCGCGCATTGTTTAACGATTTCCAGCGCCCCCGGAAGCTCGGGAGCGATCGTTATAATCGAAACGGCGCCCGTGTCGATGAATTGTTGCATCAATTTCGCGTCCGGCGCGCGCAAGCGCGCGACGTCGAGCGCGCCCGGCCTTGCCGGACTCACAAACGGCCCTTCGAGATGGGCCCCGACAACGACCGCCTCGTCCGGCGGCGCGCGCTTCATTAATTTTCGAATCGTTTGTAAACATTCGAGCGTGCGCGCGGGCGCGAGCGGATACAGCGTCGGACAAAACGCGCCCACGCCGCTCGCCAACAGCGCGCGCGCCATGGAATGCAATATTTCTTCGCCGTGATCGGAATCGCCGCAGTCGCTCGCGTCGAAACCGCCGAATCCGTGAATGTGAGTATCTACAAATGCCGGACCTATACAATCGCCGCCCGCGTCCACGACGCGCGCGGCCGCGGGCGCGGCGCCTGTTCCGATTTTAGTTATAATGCCGCCTGAAAGCGCGATCCAACCCGGCCGGGGCGATCCCGCGATCAACGTCGACCGGCTTCGAATAACCAGATCGGCGGCGTTCGTTCCTGGCATTTTGTTATTATTAATGGATGGTTTGCGGAGGGATCCGGAATCGCGCGGCGCGGAATTCGATATTTATTTATTATTCTTGGAGATCAAGACAACCGAGTTTCTGCCGTATTCGCGCATTCGATGGACCGGAAAATCCGCAAAATCCCGCTCACCGAGACTCCGCGTCGGAAAATGAAATACTAACATTCCGCCGTCGTCGAGCGCTTTATCATAAACTTCGCGGATGAGTTGCATCGTTTTCGTCCGTGACGCCTCGACTACGACATCGGGATACGGCGGATCGATAAACACGAGACCGAACTTGTCCGCGATCGACGCGACGATGGTTGCGACGGGCGACGCGTTTATTTTGCAACATTCGCCGATCTGCAATTTATCTATATTCTCGCGCAAACATTCCCTCGCGACGCGGTCGCGTTCGACGAATTCAACAAATACGGCGCCTCTGGAAACCGCCTCCAGACCGAGCGATCCGGTGCCGCTGAACAGATCGAGAACGCGGACCCCTTCCACCGCCTCGCCAAGCATGTTAAACACCGCCGCCCGCGTCTGCTCCAGCATGGGGCGCGTCCGGTTGTCGGGTGGAGTTGTAAGAATGCGACCGCCAAATGCGCCGCCGATAATGCGCATGCGGGAAATGTAACGAAAATCCGGCTACCATTTAGCTTATTCCGCATCCATGCCTCTCCTTCACGTCAACATCGATCACATTGCCACGGTGCGACAGGCCCGTCGCGCCAGCGAGCCCGATCCGGTCGCCGCCGCCGCTGTTTGCGAACTCGCCGGCGCCGACGGAATTACGGTCCACCTTCGCGAAGATCGCCGCCACATTCAGGACCGCGATGTCCGGCTGTTGCGTTCAACGGTTAAGACCATTTTGAATCTCGAGAGCTCGCTTGCGGACGAGATGATCGCCATCGCATGCGACGTCCGCCCCGACGAAGTTTGTCTTGTCCCCGAGAACCGCCGCGAAATAACAACTGAAGGCGGACTCGATGCCGCGACCGAATTGTCGCGCTTGAAATCCGTCGTCGCGCGCCTCCACAAAGCCGGAATCTTAGTTTCTGTTTTTGTAGATCCCGACGAACGGCAAGTACAGGCGAGCCGCGACGCCGGCGCCGATTTTGTCGAGCTGCACACCGGCCAATATTCCGGCGCCTGCTCGCACCGCCTCGCTACTTCAGCCGTACATGACGAACTCGACCGTCTGTCGCGCGCAGCGGCCCATGGGCGCTCGATCGGATTGCGCGTAAACGCGGGCCATGGCCTTGACTATAAAAACGCGCGGCCCGTGGCCTCGATTCCACAAATAGAAGAATTAAATATCGGTTTCTCGATAATTGCACGGTCGGTTTTCGTCGGTTTGGACGCCGCCGTGCGCGAAATGAAACAATCCATCTCTAATAATTAATTAAAATAGTCAATGTTACATAACTCCTCCGTCTGGTCCGGCTGTTTCACGGCGCTCGCGACTCCGTTTCAAAACGGACGCATCGATTATGATTCTTTTTCGAAACTGATCGAACATCAGGTCGAATCGGGCGTCCGCGGCGTCGTTCCCTGCGGCACGACCGGCGAATCGCCGACGCTCTCGGAAAACGAACACGACGAAGTCGTTCAATTTACAATTCGGCAAACGAACCGGCGCTGTCTCGTCCTTGTCGGCACGGGTTCGAATTCGACCGCGATCGCCGTCGATCGCACGCGCCACGCGCGCGACGCCGGCGCCGACGGCGCGCTGCTCGTCTCGCCATATTATAACAAACCTTCGCAGGAGGGGCTTTATAAACATTACGAAGCAGTCGCGCGCGCGGCTTCCGATCTCGCGATCGTATTATATGATATTCCAGGACGGACTGGAGTAAATATCGAAATCGAAACGGTCGTTCGCCTCGCGAATATTCATAATATCGTCGCGATCAAGGAGGCGGCGGGAAAAGTCGAGCGCATCACAAAACTCAGGGAACTGACGTCGTTATCTTTACTTTCCGGCGACGACTCGATGACGCTGCCGATGATGTCGCTCGGCGCGAGCGGCGTCGTATCCGTCGCATCGAATATTATACCTTCGGAAATTGTAGCTTTAGTTCACGCGGCCGCCGAAGGTCGGTATCAGGATGCGCGTACGATGCACGACCGGCTCTCGCCGCTGCTCCGCGCGCTGTTCTTGGAAACCAACCCGACTCCGGTCAAATTCGCGCTCGAACACGCTGGAATCTTTAAAAGCGGCGAAGTGCGTCTCCCGCTCGTAATGCCGTCGGAGCGCGTTCGCGCCGAAATTCAATCCGCTCTCCAGCCGTTTGGCTGTGCGTCTCAAGCGTGAACGCGGAAGAATACGAAAAGATGTATCAGGTCGAAGACCATCATTGGTGGTTTTCGGGCAAGCGAAAACTCGTGGGGGCGGTGCTTCGAAAGGCTCATATCGCCCCCGGTTCATCGATTCTCGACGTCGGATGCGGCACGGGCGGAATGCATTTGTTATTAAAAGATTTCGGTAATATCACCGGCGTCGACGGGAGCGAAATCGCGCTCTCGTTCAATCGTAAACGCGGCATCGCGAAACTGGGCCGCGCGTCGCTGCCGAATTTACCTTTTCGCGACGGCGCGTTCGACGTCGTAACGATATTCGATGTATTATATCATCGCGCCGTAGGCGACGACGCGGCGGCGGCGAGAGAATTGTTCCGGGTTTTGAAACCGGGGGGAACCATTGTAGTTACAGATTCGGCGCTGCCCTGTCTGACGGGCCCGCACGACGTTTCCATGCACGGAACCCGGAGATATACAAGAAGGAGCATTTCCAATTTATTACAAAACGCCGGATTTTCGGTCGACCGGTCGAGTTATATGAATTCGCTGCTTTCGCCCGTTTCGATTCCCTGGCGATTGTTACAAAAATGGACCGGCGGCGGAGGCGAGCACGGACACTCCGACGTTGCCCCCGCGCCCGATTGGATCAATTTGATATTTTCGGCGATCTATACAATCGAAGCGGCCCTGCTCGGCGCGATGAATCTTCCGATCGGCACTTCCGTCATCGCGCTCGGGCGGCGTCCCGGTTAACCAAAGGCACATGGAGCCGATCGGCCGAGGATCCGTATCCGCGCGAACCTCGATCGCGCGAACCGCCCTCGTATCGTTAATATTAACGATCTTTTTTGTAATTCTCGGAAATGTCGGCACGACGCGCGACGGATCCCGCGACTCGATGCTGACGTGGGACAGTTCATACTATTACGCGAATGCGATCCGCATGACGCGCCGCACGGAAACCGACGGCGTGGCCGGGTTCGCGAGCGGCTGGGTGCAGGTTTCGCCAACCCATGCGCCGCTCGTGCCCGCGCTCTCCGGACTGGCGATGCTCATGTTTGGAGAAAACCGCGGCGTTGCCATGATCGTATTGCCGGTTTTTATTTTTATATTCTTTCTCTCGGTCGCGCGGTGCGTGCAAATTCTATATCCGCCGCGAAGCGCCCTCGAATCCGCGATTCCGCACGCGACGGCGGCTCTCGCGTTTTGTTTTCCGGTTTTTCTAAATGTTTCCCGAATCTATCTATTCGAATTTCCGCTCGCCGCGCTGACCGCCGCGTCCTGCTGGGGTCTTCTCTCATCTCAATATTTTACAAAATTGGCGCCGAGTTTGATTTTCGGCGTGGTCGGCGGATTGGCCGCGGTGACGCGCGCAGGAGGACCGGCGCTCCTCGCCGGCCCCGTGCTCGTCGTCATATTCATATCGTTGCGCCGCGCATTCCGCGTCCGGACGATCATAAATATTCTCGCGGCGGGGATCGTTTCCGTCGGCATCGCCGCGACGTGGTACTGGCCGAATTGGTCGAAATTATATGAATATATCTATTCTGTAACCTATGGAAACCGCGCCGAGGCCTACACGATGACGGGGACGTCGCTCTCGCTGCGCGCGACGGGCTGGCTTTTCTGGGGCAGCGTGATCGACGGACCCGGCGCGCCCGCCGTCGCGTTTGGAATATTATTATATGCGTGGCGCGCGATCCGCGAACGATCTTTCATGATTTCGCCCGTCATCGCCGCGCTCGCCGCCGCATTCGCGATCGATTTCTGTATTGTAATCCCCGCGACGCAACAACCGGGCGGCATCCTATTGCTGGCGATCCTTCCGATCGCGTCGATCATGCTCATTCGCGCCGCGATGTTACAGAAAAGCGAAACGGCGCGGTCGGCCGCGGTTATTATTACATTACTTTTCGGCGCGCATCACCTTTACGCGTTGACATGGGGATTCGAGAAGAACGAATCGCAAAAATACGGATTCGGTCCATTCTCAAATATACAAATATGGAACCATCGTAACAGTTTCCTCGACATCGCCGGCGCTTCGGTCAACGAAACGCGACTTGAAGAGGCGATGACGGCCGTGGCGATGCGCCTCAACGAGGCGAACGTCTCGGACGGAGCATTTGTACATTTGCTCGTGGACAACCCGTTTTTCCAAGCGAACAACCTGACGCTCGAGGCGCTTTCGCTCGGCAGGACGTGGACCGCCGTCACTCTCAATTGGATTGCGCAACAGGCTCAAATCGACGGGCGGGTTTCGATGAGAAATGTTTTGTTATATTCCGAAGCGATCGTCGTGCGCACGCCGCCGAACGGCAAGCCCGACCGGTACGACGAAATGGTGGACTATCTAACGAAACCGATTTTTGACGGACCCGGCAAATCGTTTACACAATTCGGCGGCGCGATTCCTTATTTTGGCGGCAGCGTTTTGAAAATATATAAACGAGATCCGTTGATCGAATGGAAATCGGAACTTCCGGCGTATTTTACTAAAATCGACGCCGCCTTCCGCTCGACGAGTTTCAAGAAAGACGAACCGCCGGAAATCCGCCTCGCGGGTTATGCTTATCAAGTCATCGACGGCGGACACCGCGCGGAATTCGCGCTCGAATTCGATAATAAATATACAAATCCGCCAAACTTACAGATCCACATCCTTCGGACGGATCGCAAGTTCGTCGCCGGTCCGCGATTGCAGTGGAGCCGTCCCGGCGATCCGCCGCGTCCGCCGGGCGGACGATTCTTGATTTATCGAACGTTTATCGATCCCTTTCTTCCGCCGAAACTGCATGAACGCGGTTTTCTCCTGATGGTTGCAATCGGCGGCAACGACCGCGGACAACGCTACCTCGTCGAGAGCACGAATGAAGTCGAGCCCACCGAACGGCGCGTCGTGATCGTCAACGCAGCGCCGGATGGGACGGATATGTCACCTACAACAACGCGACCGCGTTGATGCCGGCGGCCGCCGCCAGTTGCACGGGAACGACCGTGTGCCAAAGATGCGTTGGGCCGACGGTCGAAAGTGTTCCGGATTTTGCCGTCATGCGCGCAACACGAAGCCGGCGCCGGTTCCGTCCGGTTTGTAAACGCCTGCACTTTACTTATCTCACAATATAAATAATCTTCTGAATTCTCCCGCCGAACTCGCGAAAACTACAATTCCCTCAGTGAGCGTCGTGCTTCCGACGTTCAACGAGGCGGAGAATATTATTGATTTGATCGACGCCGTCGAAGCGTCGCTGCGCGGCCACATCCTCGAAATCATCGTCGTCGACGACCATTCGCCCGACGGCACGTGGCGCCTCGTCGAGGCGAAGTCGAAGAGCGATGCGCGCGTTCGATTGTTGCATCGGACCGCGGAACGCGGCCTCACGTCGGCGATTTGGGCCGGCATCCGCGCGTCGAAAAACGACGTCGTCTGCTGGATGGACTGCGATTTTTCGCATCCGCCGGCCGAGCTGGCCGCGCTCGTCGCGAAACTCGCCGACGGTTACGACCTCGTCGTCGGCTCGCGCTACGTTCCGGGCGGCCGCGATGCCCGAAAGGAATCGCCGGTGCGCGTGTTATTAAGTTCGATCATCACGCGGATTTCGAGCTGGCTTCTGGTTCCGAATTTTCGCGATTATACAAGTGGATTTATTGCAATCCGACGGTCGGTTTTTGATAAAATACAATTACGCGGCAATTATGGCGAATATTTCATCGATCTTATTTTTCGCGCGCACCGCGCCGGATATAAATTCGTCGAAATTCCATATGAAAACGCGCCGCGGCGCGCCGGCGTGTCCAAGACCGAATCCGGCATGATCCGAAAGGGCATTCAATATCTTTGGGTCGTCGCGCGGCTCCGCTGGGAGGCCATCCGGACTCCTCGCGCGGCGCATCGCGGCATCGCGGCATGATCGCGTCCGCGCGCAACGACAAAATTATTCCTAAATTTAACAAACCATACGACTTCGATACCGTCCGAAATCAACACCAAGGATAACAACATGGCATTGCTAAATATTAAAGGAAAAACGGTCATGGTCGCCGGCGGCGCCGGATTTGTAGGCTCGGCGATCGTCAGGGAATTGCTCGACGACGGCGCCGGCGTCGTCGTTTATGATAATTTTCTGCACGGAACGCTCGCGAATCTTACAGATGTGCGCGATCGCGTCAAAATCATCTCGGGCGATATCCTCGACGCGTGGCGCGTCGCGCAGGCGATTACCGAAAACAACGTCGAATTTATCTTAAGCACCGTCGGCGACACGTACGTTCCGACGGCCTACGATGTTCCGTCGCGATTCTTTCAAATTAACGTTCTCGGGTGTCTCAGCCTCCTGCAGGCGACCAAACAATTTAATATCAAGCGCTATCTTTATGTTTCGTCGACCGAAGTCTACGGCGAGGCGCCGACGAAGAAAGTGACGGAAAAAACGGAGCTGCTTCCGCTCAATACCTACGCCGTGAGCAAACTCGCCGCCGACCGGCTTTGTTATACTTATCATAAAGAACACGACATTCCCGTGATCTGCGCGCGCATTTTCAACGCGTACGGGCCGCGCGAAACCGAGCCCTACGTCATTCCCGAGATTATTGCGCAACTCGCGCGTGGCAACGTCGTGCGCCTCGGCAACATCAAAGCCGAGCGCGATTTTACTTATGTTCACGACACCGCCCGCTGGCTCATCGATTTGATGCGAAGCGACGCGCCGTTCGGCGAGCCGGTGCAGGTCGGTTCGGATAATTGTTATTCCATCGAATGGCTCGCCCACAAAATCGCGGACGTCATGGGCGTCAAGAATCTTAAAATTGAAATCGACCCGCGCCGCAAGCGCCGCCTCGATATCGAACGATTCCAATGCGATAATACACTTCTTAAGAAGCATATTCCGGTCCACCCGAGGTGGACGATCGACGAAGGCCTGCGCCTGACGGTCGACTGGTTCAACACCCACGGGAAACGGTGGAGCTGGGAAGATTTCGTCGATGGAACGGCGGTATTTAAGTAATATTTCCATTACGGCACGCGGCATCGCGCGCCGAATTTAATAAAACGAGTGACGCAGCCCGCCAAACCCCGGATTCCCGTCAGCCAGCCTTATCAATGGGGCAACGAGATCCCGTACGTTACAAAAGCGCTTCGCGACAATTGGATTTCGTCGGCCGGCGAGTTCCTCGGGCGATTCGAAACCGAATTCGCGAAATATTGTAATGTTCGCCATGGCGTCGCATGCGTGAACGGAACGGTCGCATGCCATCTCGCGTTCGCCGCGGCCGGCATCGGTCCGGGCGACGAAGTGATCTGCCCCGATTTCACGATGATGGCGCCGGTATTTTCGATCATGTATCTCGGCGCGAAACCCGTGTTCGTCGACGCCGACGCGCGATCGTGGACGATCGATGTTACAAAAATCGAAGCCGCAATTACTTATAAAACGAAGGCGATTCTCGCGGTTCACATCTACGGGCATCCGTGCGACATGGAGTCGATATTACGAATCGCAAAAAAGTACAATTTAACCGTTCTGGAGGACGCCGCCGAGGCCCATGGCGCCGACGTGCAAATCGGCGGCGAATGGCGGCGCGCGGGCGGCATCGGACTTGCCGCCGCGTTCAGTTTCTATGCAAATAAAAATATAACAACCGGCGAAGGCGGCATGGTCGTCACCGACGACGACGGAATCGCGGAACGCGTGCGATCGTTAAAAAACCTGCGCCTCGGGAATACAAATGAAACGCGGTTCATCCACGACGGCGTCGGATATCAATATCGGATGACCAATCTCCACGCCGCGATCGGCTGCGCGCAGATGGAGCACGCCGACGACGCGCGCGCCGCGAAAATCGCCATCGCGGAACAGTATCATTCGTTGCTTGCTAATATTCCGGGCGTCGCGCTTCCGCCGTCGTGCGAATGGGGAAGAAATGTTTATTGGGTTTATGGAATATTAATCGAGGACGAATTCGGCGTCGGCCGCGCGGAGACGCAACGCCGGCTCGCGGCCGAGGGAATCGAAACGCGGACGTTTTTTTATCCGAGCCACCGCCAGCCGCATTTGATACAACAAAAAGCGCTCGCGCCCTCGCCCGACGACGCGTTCCCGGTTTCGAACCGCCTTTGGGAGCGCGGATTGTATATTCCAAGTTATATCGGAATGGGCGACGCGGCGATCGAGCGCGTCGCGGCCGCGATCCGCGCGATTCGTTAATTTAACAAAACAACGTCGTCGCCGGCGCGCACGCGCCCTTCGCGCAGCACGCGCGCGTACCAGCGCGATTCGCCCGGATGTTTTTTATAAGCAATGCGCTTCGAATTCCCGTCGCGGAATGACGCCGCGATCGTGGCGCAGGGTTTCGTATCGGCGGTGATTTCGAGTTCGACGGCCTCGCCCACGCGCAGGCGCGCGCCGGGCGCGAGCGACGCCCAATCGAGTCCTTCGATCGTTAAGTTTTCCCCCGCGGTGCCGGGCGCGATCGGATGTCCCTCTTTTTGTAAACTTGTAATCGCCTCCAGCGAATAGATACAAACGGCGCGCCCGCGTCCGCCGTGATACTTTAGATTGCGCTGGCGGTCGCCCTCGACGCCCGAAAATGTAATATTCGCCGAGGCCACGGCCGCTTTCGGCACGCCGCCGTTCGAGACCTGGATGGAATGGATTTTCGCGGCCGGCATCGAATCAATGTCCCGTTCGCGCGCGCGCGCGTCACGACAAAAAGCTACAACGACGGCGCCAAAATCTATAAATTGCGGCGCCCATGACGGTTTCGCCTCTACAACAATTTCAGCGCACGATCGCGGGCGCGCTTGCGTCCTCGCTCGGCGTCGACGCGACCGCGATTTTGCTCGAAAAACCGCGCGACGCAAATCACGGCGACGTCGCGTTTCCATGCTTTCGATTCGCGAAGGAGCGCGGCGTCGCTCCGCCCGCGCTCGCGGCGAAACTCGCGGGCGATCTCGCGTCCGCGCTGCCGTCCGTTTCGGCGAAACCCGCGGGTCCTTTTCTTAATTTTACAATTGACCGCGCGATTTTCGCGCGCGAATTGTTGCCGGCGGCGTTTCGCGCCGATTTCGGCGGCGCGCCGCCTTCGGGCGAAGTCATCGTCCTTGACTACAGTTCGCCGAATATTGCAAAACGCTTTCACGTCGGCCATTTGCGTTCGACCGTCATCGGCGCCGCCGTCAAGCGCATTTGCGAAGCGCGCGGCGCGCGCGTTGTCGGCATCAACCACCTCGGCGACTGGGGTTCGCAGTTTGGTAAATTATTAACTGCGCTCCGGCGTTTCGGCTCCGAAGCCGATCTCGACAAGGCCGTCGAAACGGAGGGTCCGTGGCGCGGTATCGAATATTTACAAGATGTTTACGTTCAATATCATATTGAAGAAAAGAAGGGCGCGGACGCCGGGCGCGAACTCGCCGCCGAATCGCGCAAATGGTTTCTCGAACTCGAATCGGGCGCCGACAACGAGGCGCGGCGGCTTTGGAAAAAATTAACATCCATCTCGATGAAGGAATTCGAGAGAATATATCAAAAACTCGGCGTGACGTTCGACGAAGTCCGCGGCGAAAGCGCGTACGAAAAGGATCTCGCGCCGACGATCGAAATGTGTAAAAAAGCGGGCGTCACGCGCGTTTCGGAAGGCGCGCTCGTCATCGAAATCGACGGACAGGAAAAACCGGCATTATTACAAACGGGCGACGGCACGACGCTTTATTTAACTCGCGATCTCGCGTCGGTTTTTTATCGTAAGAATACCTATCATTTTACAAAAGCCGTCTACGTCGTCGGCGGCGACCAACTCGATCATTTCAAGGAACTCGCGGCCGTCGTGAAAAAACTCGGCCACGCGTGGTCCGGCGACATCGTCCATGCGCACTTCGGCATGATGCGTTTGCCCGAAGGAAAAATGAGCACGCGCGAGGGAAATGTAATCATCCTAAGCGACCTCATCGACAGCGCCGTGGACAAAGTAAACGAAATCATGCTTGAGAAGAATCCGAATTTTAGCAACACCAATCGGAATTCCGGCGAAGTCGCGGAACAGGTCGGCATCGGCGCGATCATTTATCACGATCTCAAGCAGGACCGCCGCCGCGATATTGTATTCAAGTGGGACGACGTCCTGAACTTCGACGGCGACACGGGCCCGTATTGTCAATATACACATGCGCGGCTCGCGAGTATTCTTAAGAAATCGGGGCGCGCGATCTCCGAGTCCGACCTCGGATCGTTAAATTATACGATGTTGGCCGACGCCGGACCACTCCTGATGGCGATTGCGCGATTTCCCGCCGCGGTCGAGATCGCGGCCGCGCGTTTCGAACCGCACCACGTCGCGCAATCCGCCTTCGACATCGCGCAGGCGTCGAACGCTTTTTATCGCGACCATCGCGTCCTCGACGCGCCGTCGCCAGAGGTCGTGGCCGCGCGTTTGGCGATCGTCGAGGCCGCACGCCGCACGCTCGAACGCTCGCTCCAACTGCTCGGCATCGCCGCTCCTCGCGAAATGTGAGACGCGCCCGTTCGTGAATGATTTTCGCGATGCGCGCGTATTCTCGCGCAAACGACGCGAAAGTTTTTCGCACCGACGGTCGAAACTATTTCCCCACGCGACTCCCCCGAATCCCCGCCATGGCCAATCTCGATCTCATTAAGAAACTCATCCGCGACGTTCCGGATTTTCCAAAGAAAGGCATTCTCTTTCGCGACATCACTCCGCTGCTCCGCGACCCGCGCGGTTTCGGCGCCGTCATCGACGCGCTTGCCGAGAAAGCGGCCGGAGAAAAGGCGGACGCAATTGTAGGAATCGAATCGCGCGGTTTTCTATTCGGCGCGGCGTTGTCGGTGAAACTCGGCTGCGGATTTGTACCAATCCGAAAACCGAAAAAACTTCCGTGGAAAACCTATTCGCAAAGTTATGCGCTCGAATACGGAACGGACACGATCGAGATTCATCAGGACGCGCTCGAAAAAGGTCAGCGCGCGATCATCGTCGACGATTTATTAGCAACCGGCGGCACTGCCGAAGCGGCAGGAAAACTTGTCGCGATGACTGGCGCCCAAACGGCGTCGTATCTATTTGTTATTGAGCTCACGGCGCTCTCGGGAAGGACGAAACTTCCGGCCGGCAAGACCCACTCAATATTGCAATACTAAAAACTCCGGCTCCATCATCCTATAATCGAAGAGGTTCTCTTGTCTCTGGTCCAAAGCGCGACGCTGTCACCCATGCCGAAGCGGACAATGCATAAGGAAAAATCGGAATCCAAACCAAAGCCGGTCGTGCGATCCAAACCGGCGGCGGCGATTGCCGAAAGACCGATTTCGGCCAACGCCAGGAATCTTAAAATTACAAAAAACCAAAAGGACGCGCCCGCGCGCGCCGCGTCGTCCAAGCCGGAGACGCCCAAGCCGGACGCGGCAGCCGCGAAGGCTCCCGTGATCGAACCGGTCGCCGTCGCGATCGCCGAAATACAACAATCGGCGCCGCCGCCGGTTAAAGATACAAAAACCGCCGACCAGTCGACGGACGAGCTCTGGCGAACATACAAAAAAACGCTCGACAAGAATTTAAGAAATTTACTGATCGAAAAGTATTATCCGATGGTCCGGCACATCGCCGAACGCGTTTTGCAAACATTGCCGAAATCGATCGACGTCGACGAGTTGTGTTCCGCGGGCGTGACGGGTCTGATGGACGCGATCAACGGATTCGATCTCGAGCGTGGAATTAAATTTAAGACTTATTGCACGACACGCATTCGCGGATCGATTTTGGATCATCTCCGCGCGCAGGATTTCGTTCCGCGCCTCGTGCGACTGAAAGCGCACCGCGTCGAGCGCGCCGTCCACGAACTCGAGGCAAAACTCGGGCGCCGCCCGACGGATTTCGAACTCGCGCAACATCTAAAGATTCCTCTCGCGCGCCTCGAAACCGAAATGAGCGATTCGAGTCCGAAATCGATGCTTTCGCTTTCGGACCGCTGGGACGACGACGACGAGGATCGCGGCGCCGAAAAGGCCGACCTCCTCGAGGACAAGCGCATGGAGGATCCGATCCGTTCGATGCAACGAAAGGATCTGATGGAAGTGATGACGCGCAATTTAACGAATAAAGAGCGCCAGATTTTCGTCATGTATTATGAAGAAGGCCACACGATGCGCGAAATCGGCGAAATATTAAAATTAACCGAATCGCGCGTTTGTCAAATTCATAGCAACGTGGTCGCGCGCTTGAAAGGCCAGCTCGACCGCATGCGCGCGACGCTTTTGACATAAAAATCGGGGCGTGCTCGACCGTTCGCGCATCCAACCGGGGACCGTCGGGCTCGTGGGGCGGCGAATCTTAACTTTTGAAGAGTGCGGTTCGACGAACGACATCGCATTTGATTTATTAACGAACGAAGGCGCCGCCGCCGCGGGAACTGTTATTTTTGCCGATCATCAAACGGCCGGCCGCGGGCGGCGCGGGCGCGTGTGGCATTCGCGTCCCGGTCTCGGAATCTTATGTTCGATCGCGCTGCGCGCCGAACCGGCGCCCCCCGCGCCTTCGCTCGTCGCCGGCTGCGCCGTCGCCGTCCGCGCGGCGATTCTCGAATTATTACAAATCGACGCACGTATCAAATGGCCGAACGATCTGTTAATTAACAATAAAAAAACCTGCGGCATTCTCGTCGAGGCGCGGCTCCAGGGAAAGGGCGCGAACATCGTGGCCGGCATCGGCGTCAATCTGAATCAGGATCCGGCGATCGATTTCGCCGAGGAAGTGCGTTCGCTCGCGACGTCGCTCGCGGCGCAGCGCGGCGCGCCCGTCAACCGCGAAGCGTTCGCCAGTTGTATGATCGCTCGGCTCGACGACGCGCTCCCGCGCGCGCTCGTGGGCGACTTTGGTTGGATCGAATCGCGATTTTTCGACGGTCTTCGCCTCGGCGATCGTCGCGTAATTGTTGAAAACTCCACCGGCGCGCGCGCCGCCGGAATTCTGCGGCGTTTTTCGTGCGTTCGCGGCGTCGAACTCGAAGATGAACATTCAGGCGCGCGCACTTGGCACGCGGCCGAGACGATCGCCGCCGTGACGGCGAATGAAATCGACGCGGCGGAATGATAGAGTATAGCAATGGCATCCAATCGTCCGCTCGGGCGCGGTCCCGACGAGCTTCGTAAAATTACAATTACCCGGCAATTTACAGAACTTCCGCCGGGTTCGGTTTTGATAGAATTCGGAAAGACGCGCGTCCTCTGCACGGCGACGTGGACCGACGGCGTGCCGCCGTTTCTCGCGACGATGGATCAGGGCTGGCTCACGGCGGAATATGCAATGATTCCGGCGGCCGGGACCGGGCGCACGCCGCGCGACCGCGGCGGCAAAACGGACGGACGCGCCGTCGAAATACAAAGATTAATCGGACGTTCGCTCCGCGCAATTGTAGATTTGGGCGCGCTGCCGCGCAAAACGATCTGGCTCGATTGTGATGTGTTGCAAGCCGACGGCGGAACGCGCTGCGCGGCGATCTGCGGCGCGTACGTCGCGCTCGTCGATTGCGTGCTCGAAATGGATCGTCAAAAATTACTAAAACGCTGGCCGGTTCTCGGCGCGGTCGGGGCGGTGTCGGTCGGCGTCGTCAGCGGCGAGCCGCGCCTCGATTTATGTTATACCGAGGACGTCGACGCGGAAGTCGACGCGAATATTGTTATGAACGACCGCATGGAGTTCCTCGAGGTTCAGGCGACGTCGGAAAAAAAACCGCTCGCGAAACCGGGCCTCGATTCGCTCCTCGCGCTCGCCGAGGGCGGCATCCAAAAAATATTTGCATTACAAAAACAGACGCTCGGCGCCGTGAAACGCGGCTGATATTTGTAAAATCATGGACGGCGCCCGTCGAACCCGGATTTTTGTAGCAAGTACGAATCATAAGAAACTGCGCGAATTGATGGAACTGCTCGCCGGCGCGCCGTTCGAAATCGTCGGCGCGGGCGACATTTCGCCGCCGCTCCCCGAAATCGAGGAGACGGGCGCGACGTTCGACGAAAATGCGGCGCTCAAGGCGCAGGCCGCATCGTTGCATTCCGGAATGTTAACGTTGGCCGACGATTCGGGCCTCGAAGTCGACGCGCTCGGCGGCTCTCCGGGCGTCCTTTCGGCGCGCTACGCGACCGATAACAATAAAAACGCATCCGACGGGGCCAATCGCAAGAAATTACTATTCGCGCTCCGTGACGTTTCCGCGCCCGCCCGCTCCGCGCGTTTCCGCTGCGCGATCGCGGTCGCGCGCGGGGGAAAAGTAATATTAACTTCGACGGGCGCCGTCGAGGGCAATATCATCGAAACCGAACGCGGCACGGGCGGTTTTGGTTATGACCCGCTATTTGTACCATCCGGCTTCGATCGCACATTCGCCGAAATGTCCACCTCCGAAAAAGCCGCGATCAGCCACCGCGCCCGCGCGCTCGCGTCGTTGAAACCGCGGCTCGTGGAATTAATATTAACTTTAAGCTGACCCGCGAAACCAACAGTAAACGAAAATGGATGTACTAATATTAACGTTCGTTGGGTTCGACGCCGTGTGACGGACGGCGTTCCACATAATAAAAAATACAATCGAGCGATAAGGGCCAAACTGAACGGATGGCCATGCCATTGTATACACAGGATATTTGGGGAGTTCTTAACCAGTGATTCCGCGGCAGTAGTCGCAGGGGAACAAATGCCGAAGCCACGCCGCTCTCGTAAATTCGCTGTTCAATACTATCTCCAGGAACTGTTGGTAGCTCCCACGGCGGAAATTTTGCGGATTCCGCCCTTCCGACCGCGCCGTGGTGACCCGTGAAGCCGACAACATAGACATCGTTACCAAAAAGAGAATAGAGAACATCGGAAGCGCATTCGGGAAATGGATTACTTGACTGATCGACGTGATTTGCAGAGCCGGAATTTTCAGGCGGATTATTAATATATTTAAAGGCGTGAACGCCGCCTGTCCATATAATTAACTTTTCCTTGGGGTACGACTTTCGAGCGAGCCAAAGAATCGACTCTGCCATAGCGCGTTCACGGTAAAGATGACTATTACGGTCTCCTTCTTCGCCATGGATTAGCGGAGCATTGTGCCATCGCTCGGCGAGTCTCGCGGACAATAACAATCGCTCGACAATGTCCACCTGCTCGCAGCCTTTGGAATTTAGGAGTTGTGGCTTGTTGGCATTTAATGTTATTAATAACGATTCAATCGCGTCCGCGACTGTCATCGATTCACCCGGAGGTGATTCCTTGTCCAAAGATGCCGCAATATATCGCCGCACACTCGGAGGAATTGGAGCGACCTCGAGCGGCGAATTGAAAGACACTCTCGGCGGCGATACTAACCATTTTACGAGCGGACTCCATACGCGCGGATCAGCTATTGAGTCCGGGCCAATTTGAAAAAAGTCGTCGAGAAATGATAATAACTCGTGCTTCAGATCATTAGCTACAACTCCAAACTTGCAATCGCAACCCGCGAAAAATAGCGGCTTGCCTGTACGTTTGGATTGCGCGACATATTCAAATAATTCCTCGACTTCGCTCCTGTTCCATGGATATTGCATACGTTGAAATACCGCGGTCGCGTCCCCGCCAGAGTCAAGTTCACGCTCAACGAGAGATGCTTGGAAAATTGGCATTTCCCAGACGATGACATTGAATCCCATTCGCTCGTGTAAGAATCGAACAACGCGAGCCTTTGTTTCATATGCCGCGCCATCTTCGTGCGTTTCGCCAAGTACAACTATTCGCGCCGTTCCAATATCCTTGACAAGCCGATCGAATTCCTCAAAATTAGAATCTGAGAGGCTTGTACTCTTGAAAGGAACCATCCACTCATCTTGAGGCGACACTCTGCTGTCGGGCGTGCGGTTGCTCGTTGCGTGACAGCCCGCCAGACTAATGCACGAAATTGCTAATAAATAAGCGTTCGGGATATTCATATTTTTATTATTACGATTTAATTCATAACGCACGAAACCAGTAATATGCTCGCAGACCGCGGGCGAGGCCGGGTTCGACGGCGGAGCCGTCCCACATTTGTACCATTTCGAATCCCGCATCGCGGGCGCAGGCTTCGATTTCGTTTTCGGTCCACGCGATTTCGATATATTGTTCGCGGGTGTATTTATAATGTCCGTCGGATTGCCGCACGAACCATTCGAACTGGACGCCGCCGCGGCGTTTCGCGGAATTGTAAGGAATCGGCCGCGCGTATCTGAAGTATTCGCGTCCGCGCTCGAACGTCGGCGGATCGGGCCACGGATGCGCGACGCCCGCGGGAGTGTTGACGTCGAATACAAACGATCCGCCCGGCCGTAGCGCGCGGCGCGCGCGCCGAAACGCCGTGCCCAGTTGCGACGGACGCGCGAGATGATTCAACGTATCGAAAAAACAGAGCGCGACGTCGCGCGGCGGCGTTAAAGTGAATTTACAAATATCAGCGCGCACGACGCGGAAACGCCCGCGCGACGCCGCCGCGCGCGTTTTCGCGATTTTATACATTTCGGGATGCCGTTCGACGCCCTCGACGTCGAAACCGCGGCGCGCCAGTTGTAATGATAACAATCCTGTTCCGCAGCCGAGGTCGACGACCGACTTTGCGCGCGCGAGCGCCGGTTCGAGCACGATTCTCAAGAATCGCGCGGGGTCGCCGCGCCAATCGGCATACGCGCGATCATAAAATTCCGCGAAAACGTCGTACGCGCGCGAGGGGTTATTCATTGAATGCGCCCGCATTGAATTCCATGCCGCCGTTCGCTAGCGTTTAAGTTTAGATTGTCCGCGGCCGACATCGCATAAGTCAAATTTGACTCGTCAACGCAAGAATTCATGAATTCCACGACCGTCAAGCGAATCGCATTCTTTGTGATCGGACTTGTCGTGTTCATTTTCGCGTTGGAATTGATCAAAAAGGGCGCGGGCGGTTTGAAGGAGTTGTTCGCGGTCGTGGGCGTGCACGGTATCGCCGGCGCGCTCGGATTCGGATGGTTGATGGCGTGCGTCGTTCTCTCCGGATCGCCCGTGGCCGCGATTTCGCTCGCCCTGCTCGCGGGCGGCACGCTCAATCGCGAGGAGAGTTTCGCGATGATCGCCGGTTCGCGGCTCGGCGCGTCGTTCGTCGTCCTTTTGATCGGCGCGATCGACGATCTTCGGAACCGTCGGCAGGAAAAACGAAGCTCCTACGTCGGCGTGGCCGCGATTCTCGTCACGGCGATTGTTTATATTCCGGCGCTGCTCGCGGGATATGTAGGATTGGAGCGCGGCGTTTTCGAAGGACTACAATTCGAAGGGCGCGCGCTCAATTCGGCGGTCGATTTTATTTATGGTCCGATCACCCGGGCTATCGTTAGCGTCGTTCCGCGTTTTATTATATTCATCGCGGGCGTGCTCACGCTGCTCGCGGGACTCAAAATGTTCGACAAGGCGCTGCCGGATTTTGCCGAGGGCGAGGGACCGGTCGGCATGAAACGCGGCGTGATCTACCGTCCGTGGGTGATGTTTCTATTCGGACTCGCGGTCACTTCGCTAACGATGTCGGTGTCGGTTTCGATTTCGATTCTCGTTCCGCTGACGGCGAAGGGCCACGTCCGCCGCGAAAATTTATTTCCGTACATGCTCGGCGCGAATATAACTACTTTTATCGATACATTGTTCGCGGGGGCGCTCGTCGGCCACCCCGACGCCGTGCGCATCGTCGCGCTCATCATGGTTTGCGTCACGATTCTCTCGCTGCCGATTGTATTCATCTTTCCTTACGCATTCGAACGATTCGTCGATCGTGTCGCTCGCCGCGTCACGTCCAACGCGAAGTCGCTTCTGTTTTTTGTAGCTTTATTGTTCGGAATTCCGGCGGCCCTCATTTTCATATTCTGACCCCCGTGCATACGCTTCTCTATCTCGATCCTTCGCCGCGCGGCGAATGGGCGCTTTCGATGGCTGCGCTGCTTCCGCGAGCGGCGACCGGAGAAATTTGTTTATTAGCAACGGACGACGACATGAAGTCCACCCCCGATCTCGCCGCCCGCGCGCGCGCGAGACTCGGCGCGGGAATGGATAAAATTACAGAAAGCGTCCGTCCCGGGCCGGCCGAGCGCGCGGTGGCCGAAGAAGCGAAAAGTAAATATTACGATCTCGTAATCGTTCCCCCCGCCGGGCGCAACGCGATCCAGCGAATGCTCATGGGCTCGCGCGTCGCCACGATCGTCCGCAACCTGCCGGCGTCCGTGCTCATCGCGCGGCGGACGCCGCCGGTGATTCGTAATATTCTCGCGGCGGTGTCCGGCGGCGCGAATTCGGCGCCCGTCGTTCGAAAATCCTCGGAACTCGCGCGCTCGCTCGGCGCGACGTTGACTTTTATTTATATCCGTTCCGACGTGCCGGTGCCAGGCAACGCCGATGGCAATAGCGACGAGGGACTCGACGCCGTGCGCGAATTATTAAAATCGCACGCGGAAAATGCAACATTACTTATCCGCGACGGATTCATCGTCGACGAAATCCTTCGCGAAATGGACACCGGCGCGCACGATCTTCTGATCGCCGGCGCGCCGAGTTCGCCGAAGAGCGAAAGCTGGGCGCGCGAAAACGTCGTCGAACGCATATTATTACAATGCCCCGCGCCGATTCTCGTGGCGCGATAATTCATTAAAGAATCATCACCGTTTTCGATTGTATGATTCGCTCGTCCATCGTTATTAGTTGCATGCCGAACACGCGCGCAGTGGCGGCGATCAACTGATCGGCGGGATCGCGTGGAAAGTTTGCGCCAAGCCGCGTGCTCTCGACCGCGACTTGCGCATTGATCGGAAGAAATTGTAATGAATCGGCCGCCGCGATTTCTTCAAAAATCGACTCCGGCGCACGGGACTCCTTAAGACGCCGAAGTTCTATCAATTTCGCAATTTCCCACAGCGAAATCATCGATGCATAGATCGGCTCCTTCCTCGCTTCACACGCATCGAGCGCGTCTTCGTGCGCTTTTTTGAGTCGCTCGGGTTCCTGAATCCAATATATAAGTATGTGCGTGTCTATCAGGAGTTTCACTTCAACGCCTCCCAGTCCTCACTGAAGTCGCAATGAATGATGTCGCCAACAACCTTGAGATGATTGCGAAACGCACCCTTCAGACTCTTTATTTTTCGCTCATGCGGCACAATGCGCGCCACGGGTTCGCCATGTTTTGTAATAATATACGATTCGCCGCGTTCGGCGACGTTGCTAATGATTTCGAGGCAATGCGCTTTCAGATCGCTAACGCCGATTTGTTGTATCGATCCGATCGACGGATTCGAGAGTGTGGCATTTTCGCGAACCTCGAATCCGGAAGGATGCTTCGACGCGGACTTGCGACGCAGACTCTTGTGCGGTTTCATGACAAAAGACTACATTGACTGGTCGTATAGTCAAATCAAAAATGCAATCTCTCTAAATGACTTTGAAATAATACGTTACACTCTCCATTCAGTTCCATCCGCGGGCACCGTACTTGAAGTACATTACAAGCGTTCGTCCATCCGCGCTGAGGACGGCGTGGCCGTATGCGGGAAGGCCGGAGTCCGCTTCGGAATCATATATATAATATTCCGATTTGAAAAGTAATAATACCGCGCTGCCCTTCAATGTACATGGAATTGGAGAGGACTCCATCGAATTATTATCGTGATCGAGCGAGGGCCCCGACGAAGTAAGCCGGGCAATCGGAAATCCTTCGGTGTGCCAATGATCGACCAAATCCGCGTTCGTTTCAATTCGAGTCGCGAACGTCCAACCGCGCCGTTCAAGCCAAGTACGCACGTCCGACTCCGTAAATGTATCTTTCTCGCGCGCCTCCCAATGAACCCAACCATACCCGCCTGCGGAGAAATCGTATTTGCCGCCTTTCTCTCTTATCAATTCCGGCCGGTAGTCCTCGAGAAACTCCCCCGGATTTCTAAAATCACAACTGCGAAGGACAATTCCGGCGAAGAGGAGCGCGCCGAGAATAATTATAATCGAATTGCGAAAATACCTTGGCTCCTCGATCGTGCCATAAATAAGCGCGGAATTGAAGACCGGCGCCTTCGAATCCCCGCGGTTCATTGTATAATTCCCACGACGACGATCTGCTGGCGGTACGACGTGCGGCGCAGTTCCTTCAATTCCTTTCCGAATTTTCTTAAAATTTCGGTAATATCCAAATCTTTCGGCATCATTTCTGCCACGACGAATTTATTGTGGGAATCGAACATCGACGGATCCTCGGACGCTTTTTCACGCCCCGCGCGCGCGGTCGCGGCTCCGAGATAAAAAACCGCGGCGCCGTCGAGACCTTCGGTCGGATGATATAGAAAAGTATTGATAGCGTTTCCGCCGGCCTGTTTCAATATATCAAAAATCGGCGCGTACGTGTCTTCGCGGTCCTTGTCCCGCGTGCGGAGACGGTCGCCCGCGCCGAGCGCGATTCCATACAATACGATCGCGATCGCGAGCGTTTTTCCCGAAGGCAATCGCACGCCGCGCTCGATCATTTGCATCCAGACCGCTCCCGCGAGTATCGCAACCTGCGGATACAGCGGCGCGAGATAAATATTCCGCTTTGCCGACGCGGCGAGGAGCGCGCCAAACATAACAATAAACGCGATCGCCGGCAGCGACGCGCGTTGATCGAACACGGCTCGACCCATGGGACGGAACCGCCGCAGAGTATCGTAAATGCACGCGCCGCAAACGAGAAGATTCGCGGGCAGCGTCAGATAATCAACGGGCCCAAAATAATAATAAATTGGATTGTTATGATCGGCCGACGACGACGAGAATCGAAACACGCTCTGGCGAATCACTTCGCGCCACACCGCGCCGTCGCCCGACCACTCGAGCGCGGCCATCCAAACCGCGATCGGCGCCGCGAAACAGAGCGCGCCCTCCGCAAGATATTGTAATTTTAATAATTTCCAGCGCCGCGTCCACAACAAATCGGCCGCGCATGCCGCCGCGGGAAACGCGAATCCGATGATTCCTTTTGTTAAAAATGCGAACGCCATCCCCGCGAAAAACGCGGCCCCATGAGCACGCGCAGGCGTTTCCGCGCGGCTCGCCTCCGCGTAGCCGAAAATGCTGAAAGTTATATAAAAAACGAGCGCGGGATCGACGAGGCAGACTTTAAATATTCCGACCGCCCCCGCCATCGTCGCGAGCATCCAAGCCGCCGCGATGCCGCCGCGTTCGCCGTAGAGACGCCGTCCGATTCGATATGTTAAAAATACGGTTCCGACAAAATAAATAATATCCGCCGCGTGCGCGGCCGTTTCGTTCGCGCCGAACAGTTTGATCAACCACGCCGTCGGAATGTAACCGAGCGGCGGATATTCATTAAATAGCACGCCGTTCAATCGCGGCGCCGCGTAGTCGCCCGTCAGCGCCATCGCGCGCGCGATGCCCGCGACGCGCGGCTCGTCGTGGCCGGTGAGTTCGCTCATCGCGACGCCGATCGCGCCCATCAGCGCGGTGAATATAAGTAATAACAATACCGGCCGGCGCGAATTCATGATAAATCGACCGGAACCGGCGCGTCCAACTCGATCGATTTAGTGGTAATTTTCGCGCGCCACGCCATCACTTCGACGCCGCTGCGCGCGGCTTTTCTTAATTCTTTTCCATAGGCGGGATCGATCGCGTCGGCGGGACGGAATTTACATATATCGGTCCGCGAACAAAAGAAAAACTGCACGGCGCGCGCGCCTTTTTTTACCATTTTTTGCAATTCGACGAGATGTTTCAATCCGCGCTCGGTCACGGCGTCGGGAAACATCGCGAGTTCGCCCTCCGCGAGCGTCGTGCATTTGACCTCGACGTAACAGGGCCGCGGATCGCCGTCGCGGCCTTCCAATAACAAATCGATCCGCGAATTGACGCCGTAGGGAACCTCGCGCCGCGCGATCGCGTAACCTTTCAATTCCGGAATCCGCCCCGACACCGCCGATTCGTGGACCACTCGGTTTGGCACTCCGGTTTCAATATTTATGAATGCGCGTCCAGCTTTTATCAAATACCAAGTATATCGGAGTTTGCGCTCCGGATTTTCGCTATCTAATAAATAAACCGGCAGTCCCGGCGCGAGACAACCCTTGAGGCTTCCCGTATTGGTACAATGCGCCGTCACGACGCCGCCGGCGTCGAGTTCCACGTCGACGAAAAATCGTTTATATCGCTTGATCAACGTTCCCTTGACGAGCGGGCGCGGAAAATGCATAATTAATTATTATTACTATACGAACCGCGCGCGGTGCGGGCGATAAAAATAAATAATCAGCGCCAGCACGACCGGCAGCCGGATCACGTGCCCGAACGGCGGCGAAAAGTACAATTCGAGCCCGGCGGTCAGCGCAAAATTCTGAAGCGTCAGTACAAATCCCCACTTGCGCCACATCCACATGCCGAGGCACGAAATAATATTTACAATTCCGCAGCCGATCCAGACCCAAAAGAGCGCCGGGGTCATATTTGCAAAACTCGCGAGCCACTCCTCGCGGTGCGTCGACGCCGTGGTCACGCCGGCCGTGCATGCGACGATAAGTAATATCAGCAGGACGGAGAATCCGAGGGGCCGCCGCTCCGTGGCCTTTCCGACGCGTTGTGGCATGCGCGCAGTGTAAACGGCCCGGGCGCTCCCAAACCCTTGCCGCGCGCAAAATCTGAATCGCTAACGATTCGACGCGCCGTATCCTCTCCGCATGATGATGATTCGACTCACGGCCGCGCTATTACCGGTTTCCGTCGTCGCGGCCTTCGCGCTCGCGCCCCGATCCAACCAAAACCCGCACGAAGCTCCGCCCGCCGGCGCCGTACCGGGCGCCGATCGCGGCGACAAGCACTTCAGCACCGCATGGCATACGGGGCGGCGCAAGGCGCTCGTCGACGCCGTGAAAAAAGGAAAGAGCACGCCAAAGCGCGGACGAAACCAACAAAACGAGGGCGCCGACGCGCCGACCGAAACGGATCCGGCGAAAGGCATCATCGTCCTGCGCGGCGCGCCGCCGCGGCGCGATTATCAAAAATTCCGCCAGACGAACGAATTCTTTTATTTAACAGGAGTCGAGGCGCCCGGCGCCGCTCTCGTTATTCATATCGATTCCGGAAAAGAAGCATTGTTTTTGGCCAAGCCGTCTCCGATCGAGGGCATTTTCGACGACATCCGCCCGCACGCGCCCGCGAAGAAAATTAAAGATACAAATCCCGCGGGCGATCCTCCCGCGGGCGGCGACGGGAATACGAAGACTAAGAAAAAACCGCGGCGCGCGGACGTTCAAGAAGAGGGCGAGCGCCTCGCCAAGGAACTCGGATTTGAAACCATTCTCGAATCGACGGAACTCGACGATTATCTCGCCGACGCCGCGAAAGGATCCGTCTATACTTTATATTCGACCGAAGAGTACGAAGCCACGAGCCGGGACGACGCGTCGGAATATGAACATTTACAATCGGGCGACAAATTCGACGGCCGCGCGAGCCGGACGATGCAATTCAAAGCCCGCCTCGAAGAATTGTATCATGTGAAAACGAAAGACCTGACGCCGGCGCTCGACACGCTCCGCCGCGTCAAGACGTCGGAGGAGATCGAAGCGATGCGCAACGCCGCGAAAATCGCCGCCGCCGGACACATCGCCGCGATGCGGGGAACGAAACCCGGACTCAAAGAATGGCAGGTGGGCGCCGAGGCGACGGCCGTTTTTTATAGAATGGGCGCGCCGTCGATTTCTTATTTTCCGATCGTCGGCACGGGCAAGAATGCGCTGATATTACATTACACGGACATCGGTGAAACATTACAAAAAGACGACGTCGTTTTGATGGATTACGCGCCCGAATGGCGCTATTACGCGAGCGACGTGACGCGTTCGTGGCCGGCCAGCGGTAAATTTACAGAAAAAGGCCGGAAAATTTATGAAGCCGTCCAGAAAGCGCAACAGGCGGCCATCGACAAAGTGCATCCGGGCGCCTCGTGGAACGAAGTCAATCAGGCCGCGATGAACGTCTTGCGCGAGGAGGGATTCGCGCCCGAGAAATATATGCCCCACGGTCTGTCGCACACGATCGGCATGACGACGCACGACGTCGGCTGGGTCGATCCGATGGAACCCGGCGTCGTCTTTACAATTGAGCCCGGAATTTATGATAAAGAATCCGGCATCGGCGTGCGTATCGAAGACGTGATCGCCGTCACCAAAGACGGTTACGACAATCTTAGCAAAGACGCGCCGCGCGGGGTCGCCGAGATCGAAGCGATCGTCGGAAAAGCGCGACATTAACAATCCCTAAGTATCAATTCGAGCGGGTCCGCGCAATTCAACTAAAGCGCGGTCCATCGAAAACCTTTCGCTCTCCGATTCGCTCGCCTTCCGTCCGATACCTCTCGCGGAGAAAGGGACCTTGGACCGATGTCCAGGGTGAGGATTCGGGGACGAGGGACGAGTTCGCAAGAGCGCACGCGGAGTTTTAGAAACGGCCTGCCATGACGACACCATTCCGCGGTCGTGACAGCGAAGGGTCTTCCAAGAGGGACGGGTAACACCGTCCCTCTCTTTTTTTTCTCCCTTTTCTTAATTGAAGTTTTTTCGCGCCGCCGCCGCGGCACTTTAACAGTGGCGCGTTTTGCGTTAGTTTACGTGCGTACCGCAAGTAGCAAACTTCCACTGACGCAAAATACGACATGGCCTCCGCCGAACAACGCGATCGCATTCACGACCTCCGCCGCCGCCTCGAACAGGCGAAGGTGAGTCTTTGACTTAGCCGCCCAAAAGAAAGAACTGGCGGATATTAATAAAAAGATGGAGGCGGAGGGGTTCTGGGCCAACCCCGAACGAGCGCGCGCGGACGTCAAGCGGATGAAGCACGCGCGAACGATTGTCGATCCGCTGGAATCGCTCGCGAAGCGCTTCGGGGACGTCGACGCGCTCGTCGAAATGACGGCCGGCCTTGACGATCCCGACCTCGAAAAAGAATTGTTAACATCGCTCGACGCGATCGCGCGCGAACTCGAGAATATCGAATTCCGCGTGATGCTCGGCGGCGAGCACGACCACCGCAGTTGTTTTCTTAGCGTTCAGGCGGGCGCGGGCGGCACGGAGGCGTGCGACTGGGCGTCGATGCTCACGCGCATGTACCTGCGCTGGTGCGAGCGCAATGGTTATAAAGTCGAGGAGGTCGACAGCACGCCTGGCGACGAGGCGGGCATCCGTTGGATAACATTACAAGTAACCGGCGATTATGCTTATGGTTATCTAAAAGCCGAAATCGGCGTGCACCGGCTCGTGCGCATTTCGCCGTTCGATGCTAATAAACGGCGGCACACGTCGTTCGCGGCCGTCGACGTGAGTCCGCTATTCGAAGACGAGGAACCGACGGAAATTAAGGATAGCGATCTCGAAGTCGACACCATGCGTTCGGGCGGCGCCGGCGGACAGCATGTTAACAAAACCGAATCCGCGATTCGCATTCGCCACGTGCCGTCTGGAATTGTAGTCAAATGCCAAAGCCAGCGTTCACAACATAAAAACCGCGCGCTGGCGATGCAACTGATCGCCGCGAAACTGGCGCAGATCAAGGAGGCCGAGCGCGACAGCAAAGTTAAACAACTGTACGGCGAGAAGGGCGAAATCAGTTTCGGCTCGCAGATTCGAAGCTACGTGCTCGCGCCGTATCAATTGGTGAAGGATCACCGCACAAACTACGATTCGACGAATCCGGGCGCCGTTCTCGAGGGCGATATCGACGGATTCATGCGCGAATATCTGCGCCAACGCATTCTGAAACCTAAAGATTCCGGCAAACCCGCGCCCGCGGCGATGCCCGACGTGGATTAGTTCAATCGTGACACAACCTATCCGACGCGCCCTCATCAGCGTTTCCGACAAACGCGGAATTGTAGATTTCGCGCGCGCTCTCGCCGCGCGCGGCGTGGAATTATTATCAACCGGCGGAACGCACAAAACCCTGCGCGACGCAGGAGTCGCCGTGAAGGAAGTGAGCGAGCACACGGGCTTTCCCGAAATGCTCGACGGGCGCGTGAAAACGCTGCATCCGAAGATTCACGGCGGAATATTAGCGATCCGCGACAACGCGGAGCACCGCGCGGCGTGCGAAAAACATCAAATCGCGCCGATCGACCTCGTGTGCGTCAATTTATATCCATTCGAGGCGACGATCGCGAAACCGAATGTACCTTTCGAGGAGGCTGTCGAGAATATCGACATCGGCGGACCGTCGATGGTGCGTTCGGCGGCGAAAAATCACGCGTTCGTCGCGGTGATTACCGATCCGGACGATTACAATTCGATCGTTAAAGAGTTGGAAACGTTCGACGGCGAAATTTCAAAAGCGACGCGCGCGCGGCTCGCGCGCAAAGCGTTTGCGCTCACGGCAAAGTACGACGCGGCGATCGCGCGCTATCTCGAGGGCGCGGCCGAGGACGGACGCGCGGTTACCTTTCCTCAAATATTAACATTGACCGGCGCGAAAATATGCGATCTCCGCTACGGCGAAAATCCGCACCAGCGCGGAGCGTTTTATAAGATTCCGGGCGCGACCGAAACCGGCGTCGCCTCCGCGCGCATGCTCGGAGGAAAAGCGCTTTCGTATAATAATATTCTCGATCTCGACGCGGCGTTCGGACTCGTCCGCGAATTCGATACGCCCTCCGTCGCGATCATTAAACATAACAATCCGTGCGGCGCGGCGTCGCGCGCGAACCTGCGCGAAGCGTCCGAGGCCGCGTGGTCGGGCGACCCCGTTTCGGCGTTCGGCTCCGTGATCGCGGTCAATCGTAATATTGATTATGCGACCGCGGACTTCCTCGCCGACGAAGGACATTTCGTCGAATGCGTCATCGCCCCCGCGTTCGACGAGGACGCGCTCAAATTGTTAACAACGCGTCCGAAGTGGGGCAAAAATGTACGATTGCTCGAGACAGGCCCGTTTACGGCGCGCGACCCGCGCGATTTGATTATACGTAAAGTCGCCGGCGGTTTCGTCGCGCAGGATCGTAATCTTTCGACCGGCACCGGAAACGAGATCCGAATCGTTACAAAACGCGCGCCCACCGCGGCGGAAATGCAACAAATGACGTTCGCCGCCTCGATCTGTAAACATGTCAAATCGAACGCCATCGTGTTCGCGAAGGATTTTACATTGGTTGGAACCGGCGCCGGCCAGATGAGCCGCGTCGATTCTGTAAATTTAGCAATCTCGAAGGCCGGCGAACGCGTGAAGGGTTCGATCTGCGCCTCCGACGCATTCTTCCCCTTCCCCGACGGCCTCGAAGCCGCCGCCCGCGCCGGCGCCACCGCCGCCATCCAACCGGGAGGATCGGTGAGAGATTCCGAAGTCATTGCAGCCGCCGATCGAGCGGGCATGGCAATGGTGTTTACGGGCGTGCGGCATTTCTTGCATTAACGGACCCCGCGCATGGAAGCGAATTGAATCGCCGAACGGTTGCGCATTCAAAACAACTATCCTAGTCTAAACAAGCAAACATCATGATTTCTCGGATTCCAGTTGATCGGCGGAAAATCGCTGAATTCTGCCGACGCCAGCAGATCCGATACTTTGCATTATTCGGATCCGTCCTGAGCGACGAATTCAGACCCGACAGCGACGTCGACGTACTTGTAGAATTTCAGCCAGAACGGAAGATTGGATATATGGGGCTCGTGGGCCTGGAAAGAGAGCTTTCTACTATTCTCGCCGGAAGGAGAGTCGACTTGGTTACAAGGGCAGCCTTGCATCCATTGATACAAGATCGCGTCTTTGCCGAGGCGGAGGTGTTGTTTGTTGAAGGATGATCGGACGTATGTGCTTCACATGGTGAATACCGTTCGAAAAGCACTTCGACTGGCGGGTAATCGTGACCGCACAGCATTTGATAGAAATGAGGAATTGCAACTGGCGCTCACACACCTAATCCAAACTATCGGCGAAGCTGCCCGGCACGTATCAAAAAGTTACTGCGAGAAACATCCCGAAATTCCGTGGGCGAATATTGTCGGTATGCGCCACAAGGTTGTTCATGATTATTTAAGCGTTGACCTATCGCGTGTTTGGGAAACGGTGGCAATTGAACTCCCCGACTTATTAGGAAAGCTCGAGAAACTCGAATCGGAAAAGAAATAGGTAAATTTGTCGCGGAACTTCACGACTTCCATTGATCTCATTTCATTTGTTTCTTATCCGAACGTTTTGAACTCGATGGCGACAATCCTATTATCGGAATTAGCCAGCAATTTATTGATCGCTTACTCCGGCATCATCAGAGGAAGGACGCTCCGGCCATGACGTCGATAAACGTTAAAGTCGCGATCGAGTGTCCAAATCGCGGAATCCTGAGTCAGCTCGGCCATTCGAACAAGACAGGCATCCGCAAGGGACATCGGAATATTAGAATAGCGTTTCATTAGTATCGAAATTGGGGCGACGTGGTTGGAGATGCGAAATCCAACGTCGAGGGCGCCGCTTCCAACCATTGCAAACAATCCGGCCGAGGGCAGGCGACGACGACGCAGCAGGCGCTCGGCCTCCGCAAGCACCGGTTCGCACGCAAAAATCGGCGGTTCTAGCGTCTGTATCAGTTCCACCGCCCACTCATGGTGAAACTCGCTTGAATCCAGCAGGGCAATCAACGGGCCCGTGTCGATAATGACCCTTCGAGTCATTTCCCAAAATCGCCAAGATAGGTCGGATTTGTAGCCAAATCGCACAATCCTGAATGAACCGATCCAATCGACTCGTGGATCAAATCATAACAACTCAATTTTCTCGCGGCGGAAGTTTTATAAAGTTCCCGTTCAAGGCACTCGCGAACGAGTTCCGACGTGTTCAACTGCCTGCGCCGGGCCTCTTCCTCGAGGGCCTTTCTGAGGGAGTCGGGAAGCTTCAGTGAAATCGTTTTCATGTCTTAAGAGTAATACGAACGTGTCACGTGAGCAATACCGCAAGCAAAATTTCGATTTTAGCCTGCGGGCTGGAAGGGTGGAGCCGAAGTCGCCCGCACACGCCGAGCGAAGCACACGATTACTCATGATGACTTTTACTGCACTTGAGTCAGCCTGCCTGGTCCCCTTGATTGATATCTCTTAATCCATTCAACCAGCGTATCCCGGTCAACAATCCGGCAATTAACTGCTAGTGCAAATTCTCGCGCATTTGGCGAAAGATAGTTATTTGTAACAACCATTGCCGCATTACAGTGGTAATAGTCCTTCCCAGCGACAGCGTCGCTAACTGCAGCCCTCGATACTGACTTGGCGTGACGCTTTGCTTGGATTGAATATCGAATTTCATCCTTGCACGCTGTCAAGTCAACACCCTTATCGTTCGAATGGGGTGTTACTATAATCCCAGTGAATCCTTCATTCTTAAGCAACCTTGCAACATAGTGTTCAAACTGCGTTCCATTCATATTGTCGACATTTGATATCGTAAGCGCTCGAATTGTTGCTTCATGTTCTTTGCGCCGCTCGATGTCTAAATAGATTAGGCCAATCGCAGCGAGCAGCATTGTGAAGAAAATGAGGAAAATCATGCAGAATTTATTCTTTATTATTTAGTCATAACTGAAAGAGAAAATGGCAAGTCGGTATTATTAAATAGACACGCGGGTTAGCTAGAGTGAATTCGCTTTAATGCCAGAACGGTAATGCGAACTTGTCGAGTAGGCAATACCACGCTCGGAGTTTTCTTCTTTCGATCCACGGTGGCCGAAAGTGTGCCTCCCTAAGAACACCCGCGGGCGCCCCTCAGCGCCCGCGTTGTATCATTAAATTCGTCCGGTCTTACTTGCCTTCCACTTCCTTGGCTTTTTGTTTCTTCATAACATTATGCAGCATATTTAACTGCTCGTGCAATGCTACAATTTCGGCACGAAGGCCCGCGATCTCGGCGTGCAGCGCGGTCAGCTCTAAGTGGATTTGTGCATTTTTCGCGTCTTGGATCAACGCGTCGCCGATGCGCGGTTGCGTGCGGGCGGCCGCACTCATTCCCTCGGAGGTCGATTGTCCGATTTGGATCGCGGCCGAATCCTCGATCGTCTGTCCGAGTTCGGACTCGATATTCATTTTCTTGCCGTCGCGGCGAATTTTAATATTAATTTTCTCGCCGGGTTTGTGTTCGCGGATGACGCCGCGCAATTCCAACTGATTCTCGACGACTTTGCCGGCGACCGAAACGATTTCGTCGCCCGTCTTGAGTCCGGCTTTTTCGGCCGCGGAGCCCTCGACGACATCTGTTATTTTTAAGTATTCGCCGCTGTCGTCGGTGACGACGCCGAGATAGGCGACGCCATTCATGGATTCGGCGGCGGGCGCGCCGGCGCCCATTTCGCCCGGCTCCGTGCGCTTCGTGCGTTCGACCGTTTTCTTCGCGCGCTCCGATTGTTGTTTAATGCGGTCGGCGCGTTCGGCGACGCGCGGCGCGGATGGTTGCAACGTAACCGGAGGCGCGCTCACTTTGCCGAGTTTAACTTTGATCGATTTTAATTCACCCTCGGCGCTGCCTTTTCGATAAGTAATTTCGACCTCGTCGCCCGCTTTGAATTGATCGAACGTATTTGTAAACGTTTCGAGACTCGAAATCTCCGAATCGGCCATTTTTACAATAATGTCGCCTTTCTCGATTCCGGCTTCGGCGGCCGGCGACTCCGGCGCGACGCGATCGACGATCGCGCCCTTGACGCCGACTTTTTCGACGCAACTCGTGCCGAGCCGCGCGCCCTGAGCGTCGGCGAGGCCCGCGCATGCGAATCCGGCAATGACTACAAAACAAATACTCGAAAGTGGGTTTCTTAACATGGTTGGTTTGCCCCCATCGGCCGGCGGAGGCGATACATAGAATACGACACTTCGCCAACGCCCGTTAGCGCCGAAACGCGGCCAAAGTCGTTTCGCTAATTCTTGGTGACGTTCTTGGGCACGTATCGGCCGATCAGGAACTCCCAGTTCATCAGGAAGTCCTTGACCGCGCGCAATTGGGCGTCGCGCGGACCCGCCATGATCTTCTCGAAGTTTCCGGGCGTCGGCATTTTGGTACCCGGCGAAATCGACTGCGGATCGATGAGCCAGCGGTGCACCCAGTCGGGTCGGAGGCGCTCGCGGACGCGCGTCATGTCGGGACCCCACGAATCCGGCGCGCCGCTCGGTTTTTCGTCCGCGCGTGAATGGCAACTATAACAATTGCCCGCGTCGGTCCGCAGCATGATGTCCCAAGCCTTGTCCCAGATTTTACTATCTTTCGCCTCGACGTCCTTTTTGTAATTATCCTCGCGTTCGGCGACGAATTCTAACAATTCAGGAGGCGCGGGCGTATTCACTTTTTTATCCTTTATGAACGCCGAAAGACGCTCGAAAACGTCGGCGGGCGGCCAGACGCCGTTTTCGATTGCAATGACTTTTTCGACGCCGCCGAGTTTCGCCTGATCCGAGAATTCGGCCTGCGAAAGCTTCAATTGTTGGCGCGCGTCGATCGAAAGCCGCTTCGCGTAACTGTGCATTTGACGGTTCGGAAAAAACGCCGCCAGCGATTTCGCGTCGTCGTCGCTCATGCCGAAATTCGGCATATGTATATTAACGATCGGACGAATCGTATACGGTTGTTTCAAGAAACCGAACGTCCACGGCGCGCGCACTTTGTCGCCTTCCGTCAACAAAACGGGCGGCAGAAACGGCATCGCCTCCGTGAGGCCTTTTTGTAAATTCGCTTGATACCAATTCACGAGCGCCGGGAAAATGCCGCCTCCGTAGGCGGGCGCGCGCGAAACGATTTTCTTGCGGTCGATATTCGCAATCGCGCTGGGTTTCGTTTCTTCCGAATCGGCGCTGCAGTCGGGCGCGGCTTCCCACAATTGCATCGAAATTGTATCATCCGCCGGATCGTCGACGGTAATCATTCCCGACAGCGTGACGACTTTGCCGTCCTCTCTGCGGAAACTAATTTTCTCCATATCGAGAATGTGGCAACCAATGCAATTCTTCGTGCGAAGCGCATACCAGCCCTTTTCGATCGCCGTGCGATTCTCGGTCATCTGCATCTTTCGCGGATCGGCGACGTCGCCGTCGCGGACGAGCCCGATCACATAAGTAGTGATCGCGTGAATCTCCTCCTCCGACAATCCGAAATATGGCATTCGCCAGATATCGAGCGGCGCTTTGTCGCGGCCGCGGTCGTACGAACGCGGCGCGCGCAGTTTCTGCTCGAGCCACTCGATTCTACTGATGTGATTCAGTCCGTCGGCGATTTCGCGGCCCGCGGTCGGCGTGCCCTTGACATTCATATAAAAATGATTGCCTTTGCCGAATTTCGCCTCCGTTTCCCACGAATGTTCCAATAAACCGAAATCGAGTTTTTCGACTTCTTTCGAGCCCCATTCTGACAATTCGGTGCCGATGGCCTGCCCCTCCTCGAGTCCGCGAATGACGTGGCATGAGAAACAGCCCTGTCGCGAAATGGTACGTTCGCCCAAATAGTAAGAAACGGCCTCGTCGCCCTTCAGCACGCGCTCGGGCTGGAGTTTCTGATCCACCGAGAGCGTCGGATCGCCCGCGGTGCCGCTGAAATTGCCTTCGCGGATCTGTTTCAACCGCGCCTCGGAATCGGATTTCGAAAATTTAGATGTTAAGAAAACCATCGCCTCGCGGTCGAGCACGACGGAATCCATCGGCGGCCGCACGGGATTCCACTTTTCTTTCTTTAACGATGCGAGATATGCCGCGATATTCGCGGCTTCGTCCGGCGCGAGGCGGAGATTCGGCATGCGCGTTCCGTCCCACCACGCGTGCGGATTCACGATCCAATTGTTAATCCATTTTTCTGTTAATTTCGAACCGATTCCGGAGAGATCGGGACCGAAATGGCCGTACGGGTTCTTTCCGCCGAGCTGCGCCTCGCCCTCGCCGATCGTATGGCAGGCGAGACATCCGGCGACTTGAATTTGATCTTTACCTTTCGCGGCGTCGCCCTTCGCGGCGGGCTCCTCGACGGCCTTCGGCCGCGAACGTGTGAATAGAAATGTTACAACTCCGTTGACCGCGACGTCGTCCCAGACGTTCGATTCGTAATCGCGGCCGATGGCTTTATAAGCATTCGCGAGTTTATCATAATTCGCCCTGTCGGATTCGTACGCGCGCGAACGCGCCTCGAGCGTTTCTTTAATTTTCTGTTCGAACGCCGCCTTGTTCTGGCGATCGGCGAACGACGCGCGCGCCGTCACGTCGTCGCGCACCTGCTCGAGCGTCGGTTTTTCCGGCGGTTTCACGCGGGTCGTGTTTTCCAAATGAAAGATTTGCGGCATCCGCGACGTCGGACGGAAAGCCTTCGGATTCTCGATCCACGCGTACGCGAAATCGGGCTGGATCTTTTCGCTAATATTAATCAAAGAGGGACCCGGCTTGCGGTTGTCGCGCCAGCCTTGGATCTTGTGGCAATTGTAACAACCCTTTTCCTCGACGAGTTTCCATCCTTGATAAACGGTGGGCGCCGCTTCGCGAATGGTCTCCATCGAATCTTTATGACACTGCAAACAGCTCGCCTCGGTGTAGGAGGCCGGGAGCATCGGATAATCCCAGTGATGCTGCTTGTGCCAATGATACTTTTCGTGCCATTCGTGGGAAGTCTCCTCCAACTTCTCCTGGTTTTTCTTAAACTTCTCCGGTTCGTCGCCCGCTCCCGTGAGGATCTCGCGATTGTACATTTCGGGCGAGTGGTCGCATGTTACAAATTCGATCGACTCGCCCGAACCGCGGTGGCAGACCGTGCAGCCGAATCCGTCGATCGAGTGCGGCGACGCCGCCGAAAGATACAAATCGAGGCGCGGATGCGTGCGCAGCGGCTGCGGAAGCTCGACGACGACGCTCGCGATCTCCTTTTGCGCGGCGATCTGCTTCGCGATGTCTTTTGTAATCTTCGCGCCTTTCGCCGCGATTTTGTTATTATTAACCGTTACGTCCTCGGCGAGATCCCAATCGACGATTTTCTCGGCAAACGGCTCGCCTTCGACGCGCGGAATTGTATGATTCTCGAATCCGGGCGTGTCGATCGCGACGTGGCACGACATGCACATGTCGATGCGTTTCTTTTTTGTAAAATTTAATTCAAAAAAGAGTCCTTCAAGCACCACTTTGCGCACGACCAGCGTCGGCGCGATGAAATCGAGGCCGGGCGCGTTCAAAAATTGTTGCCGTACGACGGACGTGAGATCGTCGCGGCGCTTCTTCAGGCGGTCGAGTTCGCGGCGCATGGCCGCGAGTTCGGTTTTATTTGTATTTAACGATTCGATCCGCTTATTCATGCGGTCTTCGACATCTTTAGCGTTTGCGAGCGCGGTTTGATATTCCACGAGCGCGGTTTGCGTCGAGTCGGTCGCCGACTTGAGCTGTTCGTCGCCCCAGTGCGGATCTTTTTTCGACAACCGCCCGTTTTCAACAGAATACCGCACGGCGTCTTCCTGCGCTTTTGTAAACTTCTTTCGCTGCTCGGTTCGGAAAACATTGCCATTCTCGACTTCGAGCTGTTTCTTTAATTCTACATATTCCTTGTCGTGCGCGGACGCCTGCGCCTCCGCCTCTGCGATCGCATGTTCGCGCTCGGTGATCTGCGCCTCGAGAGTCTTGCCGTCTTTGGACCCGGAGACATTCTTCGATTGAATGTCCGCGACGACGCGCTGAATCTCAATCTCGCGAAATTTGTTTTGCCAGGACTTCCACTCGCGGTTGTAGTCCGCGAGCAGCATCCATACAAATGACGCGAGCATCGCGATGCTCGAAATCGCGAAGACGATATGCAGGGAAGTCGTGCTGCGAGCGTTTTCGCCGCGGTCAGCCATGTTCGTATTTGCGGCTAAGAGTTAAATGTTAAAGAAAAATTCCGGAAACGAAACGATATATTTAAGATTGATCGTCCATCGCAACACCATTTTGATCGGCAGCGAAAACTCGATCAGTAATAAAATGACGAACGTGCTGTAGCGCGCCACGCCGAGTTCGATAAAGAATCCGCGAAACAATTTGCTCACAGACAACAAAAGCGGAGGCACGAGCAGGAAGTAACCGACGACGACTAATATTCCGGGCAGTTCGCGCAACAGCGGACTTGCCGGCAGCGGTTCGCCGAGTCCTTTCACCCAGAAATATTCGGATAAGTTAACGTTGACGAGCGGCTCGAGAAAGTGAATGTCCCATCGTTGGAATGGCCCGAAGAACGACCAGTTCGGTCCGCGGAGGAACGTGCCGAGCACGACGAGCGAAACCCACAAAATTAAGAATCCAAACAGATAGAACGACACGGCGAACGGCCGTTCCTCGAACGTGTAGTATCCGTTGCCCTTCGGATTGCGGTCGAGATAGGGCACGGCCATCAATCCGACGATAATTAATGAAGGAAGGACGACGCCCGCGATCCACGGATCGTAATAAACGAGCATTTCCTGCAGACCGAGGAAGTACCACGGCGCTTTCGAAGGATTCGGCGTGCGCGCCGGCGCGGAGGGTTCCTCGAGCGGCGCGCCGAGTTCGATGCTCCACACGGTGAGCGCGATCGTGCACAGAACCATACAGATGAGTTCTGTATAAACGAGATCAGGCCACGTAAAGACACGGTCCTTCGATTCGCGCGCCTCGAGATTCGGCTCGCCCCGTTTCATCATTTCGTCGTTCAAGACCGCGCGGCGCAGCGAGAGCCACGTTAAGTAAAGAACGAGCCCGAGCATGATCACGATCGGGACGTTGTCCGGTTTTGTTACAATCTCGCGGAAGTTCGGATCCGTGAGCGAAAGACAGAAAAACGCGACGCTGAATCCGAGAAAAGCGAGCGCGAAAGCCGGTTTCGTTAAGAACTTTCTGAATAACAAATAGCCCGCGAGCAACACGACGGTCAATATGAAATAGACCGTCGGATTCGCGAGCGCGTTGACGAGTTTCTTGAATGCTTCCATGGATATTGGATATTCCGGAGTCGTTGTTTTTATTAATAAATGAAATTACAACGGCCCCGAAATTCCGCCGTCCTTGCGAACGCGCCAGAAATGGATGGCCATGAGCGTCGCCGCCACGAGCGGGAATCCGACGCAGTGAAGCACGTAGAACCGAAGCAGCGTCGCCTCGCCTACAAATCGACCGGAGAGCAGCGCAAAACGGACGTCGTCGCCCGCGTGAATCAAATTCACGCCGCCCAATGTTAAGAACGCGGCGCCCGGGCCCTCGTGTCCGAGAAGCGGCGTCGCGCGCGCCATGTTCGTGCCGACGGTGACCGCCCAGATCGCGAGCTGGTCCCAAGGCAACAAATAACCGGTGAACGACAACAATAGCGTCAGCACTAATAATATGACGCCGACGTTCCAGTTGAATTCGCGCGGCGGTTTGTACGAACCGGTGAGAAACACGCGATACATGTGCAGCCATACCGTGATGACCATCGCGTGCGCGCCCCATCGGTGCATTTCGCGCATCAAGCCGAGCGCGACGTGCTCGCGGAGCGCCATGATGTCCTGAAATGCATATTCCGCGGTGGGCCTGTAATAAAACATTAACAAAAGGCCCGTGATGGTTTCGACGAGGAACAGAAAGAACGTGAGTCCTCCCATGCACCAGGTGTATGAAAGCCGGATGCCCGACTTCCGCACCTTGACCGGATGTAAATGAAGGAAAAAGTTCGAAAGAACGACGAGCGTGCGATTGCGCGTCGTGTTCGGCGGTCCGTGCCGGAAGATCGACTTCCAAACTTGCGTCTTTCGAAGTGCGGTCAGAAGATCGGCCATGTGGGCTTTATGAAATCGGGGCGGCGAAAACCAAACATTGGATTGTAAATTTAATTATTATTGTAAATATTACTGAAATTCTCAGGCGAGGCTGTATTCGAGGAACGAATCGGGGTTCGCCCACTCGCCTTTTTCCTGCTGAAACTTGCGGCTCTTGTCGACGAAAATCTGTCCGTCGTCGGCGAGGCGGATCGCGAATCTCTCGAGCGGGCGCGGCGCCGGTCCTTCGAAATTTACGCCTGTCGGCTGGAATCCCGAACCGTGGCACGGACACTTGAATTTACTTTCCGCGAGCAGCCAGTTCGGCGTGCAGCCGAGGTGCGTGCAAACCGTCGACAATGCAAAGAATCCGGTTTTCTTCGTCGACGGATCATAACCTTTCGCGATCCAAACATTATATTTCGCCTTGAATCGCTCGTCGATGCCGGTCGGGAAATCGGCCGGGAATCCTAATTTAAACGATTGCGGCGGTTCATAACTAACATTCGGGAACATGAACCGACCCATGAGACCCGTGCCGACCGCCACGGAAGCCGTGAACGCCGACCATCCCGCGACGATCCAAAACGTGTCGCGGCGCGTGTAGCGCTTATCATAAAAACTGGCCGACGGAGCAGGAACGACCGGCGTTTTCGACGCCGGATCCGACTTGCTTTCATTAGGGGTTTTGGTTGCGCTCATGATTCAACGGTCAGGCTCAAAGATTTGCATTTCGAAACGGCATCCATCGCGAATGCCATACCGAAAGTTACGAATCGCCGCGCGCTCTGCCGCCGCGCAACATTTGTGGTATCGGGTCCGAGCCTGAATCGTCCGGCGCGGGTCGTGCGCTGAATGCTAAAAATCGATTCAAGCGCCGATTTCACAGATTGTTGCATTGCTCGCGGACGACGCGGGGCGCGGTACGCAAGGCGACAAAACAGAGGGATGCGGAAATTGAAGCCGGGGAAGCTAGGGGTCGCCGAAAACGGGGTCAAGAACGGAAGTTTCAGCATCGTCGCCAAGCACCGCGAACTCTTCCGCCGGCGGGTGGTCATTTGGGCTGCGCGGTCGGGTTCAGCTTCGCGAGTGCCGTGATTGCCGCGCTGCGAATCCGCAGGTTGGGATCGGCCGTGCTGACTTTTTTTAGTATTGAAACGGCATCGCGCGCGTCGAGAAAAACGAGCGCCGCGATCAATTGCTCGGCGGCGGATTGACGGTTCTCGTCTCCTTGCGAGGTCACGCCCGTCGGCAGGAAACTTCCGGACCCGCCCGAGCCGCGGAAAAGCCGCTCGTGATCGGGGCGCGACGCGTCCGCAAAGACGTCTTCGATGCCGCTCATCAACACGGGAATTGCTAATTTTGCGGCCGCCGGATCCGAATCCCTGCGTTTTGCAAGATTGACGGCGGCCGTCCAGCGCACTTCGCGCCACGTGGTTCCGCGCGCGTCCTTCGCGTCCCGGCCCGCGGAAAATTGTAATATTGAGATCAGTTTTTGCGTCGCTTTCGGAGAATCAATATTACCATAACCGGCCGCGAGTATATTCATCGTTCCCGCGTCGGAGTCGCCGCCGGACGCGCGTTCGAATTCGGCGTCGAACGCCGGCATCGCGCGCTCACTACAAATACGCGCCATCGCGTGCAGCATCGAAACTTTAAGAGTGCCGTCGGGATCCTTAAAATCGGGATCGCGCAACTTGCGTCCGAGAAAATCGGCCGTTTCGTCGTCGCCGACGAGACCGAGCGCGGCCACGAGAAACCGGCGCGTTTCATGATCGTCTTTGACAAAATCATACGCCGTTTCGATTTTTAACAAATCGCGGCGCGGCGCGGCGATGCGCGGCGGCGCGTATTTCGGATCGTTAGCTTCCGGTTTATGTTGGTTATCGAGTTCCTTGTTTCGCTTTTCGACGTCTTCCGCGATGTTGCGCGCAAGGTGAAACGCGGCCTGCTTGCGCGCGTTCGCGCCGCCGCCTTTGACTTCGTCGAGCAGTTCGTCGATCGAGCGCGGTTCGCCGCGGCCAAGCAGAAAATTGGCGACGCCGATGATACTTAAAATCGCGAGCGCGATGCCGAGTGGAATCACTACAAATGGAACAACCCAGCGATCCTGTTTGGGCGCGGACTCGACCGCGTGCGGCTCTGCTTCGGGCAACGGAAGCGGATTCTGCGGGGTTTCAGTCACGAAATATGAAGAATCATCGTTGAATTTATCAAATGGGCGGCCGGTCGATTTTACAATTTGACGCGGGTCAGATCCAGCATTCCCTTCGCCGGCAGACTGCCCGCGAGCGGACGCGCGTAGTCGATGAATGCAGATGTCACCCCGTTGTCGCCTTCGAGGAACGCGGGCGGCATCGAGCGCGTATTTTTCGCCACGTTTGCGAGTTCCGTGACGAAGGTTTCGCAGTTGTAAACAACTCCCGGCGTGCGTCGCAGCGCGATCGATCCGCCCGAGGGCCCGCCCTCGCGCATCGCCTCCGCGACCGCCACGCGCCCGACGCGGCGCGCTTCCTCGGCGTCGGTCGCGCTGACGACACCCGGGAACGAACGCTGCAAATAACCGAGCGTGTCGGCGCGCACGCGGAGTTTTTCGCCGAGTCGTTTCTTAATCATCGAAGTTAAATAATCGCCGAGTGCGCCCGATCCGGATAATTGTACATTTCCGTGCGAATCCACTTCGCCGGTCGCGCCGATTTCCGTGCCGTCGGCGCGGTGGATCCCCTCGCTCACGGCGATCACGCAGCGCCCGAGTTTTTTGTATATTGTGTCGACGTCCGCGATGAAGCGATCTTCGTTAAATATAACTTCGGGGCAATATATCAAATGCGGTCCGTCGTCCTCGCGCCGGCGCGCGAGCGCGGACGCGGCCGTGAGAAATCCCGCTTTGCGGCCCATCACGACGTCGATTTTAATTCCAGGAAGCGAACGATTGTCGAGATCGCTTCCCGTCAGCGCCATCGCTACAAATCGCGCCGCCGAACCGTAGCCCGGGCAGTGGTCGGTGACCTGCAAATCATTATCAATCGTCTTGGGAACATGGAACGCGCACAATTCATAATTTTCGAGTTTTCCCTGTTCCGCGAGGAGGTGCGCGGTCTCGGCGGAGTCGTTGCCGCCGATATAAAAGAAAAACCGGATGTTATTTTTCTTAAATACATCAAATACTTTCCGCCGCTCCTCGTCGGTCGGTTTCTTGCGCACGCTGCCAAGCGCCGCGCACGGAGTGATCGCCACGGCTTCAAGCGCCTCGCGGCTCTGGCGCCGAAGATCGACGAAATCCTCGGCGAGGATGCCCTTCACCGCGTGGCGCGCGCCGTAAATGTTATCGATTTCGTCGCGGCCGAGCGCGGCCTCGACGAGACCGACGAGGCTTTGATTAATAACGGCCGTCGGACCTCCGGATTGTCCGACGACGAGATTGCCGCGCAGTTTTTTCATGGTGGATGTGTCAGATTGTATTATTTCGTGAAGCCGCCCGAATTCTGAACATGAAATTGCCCGCCCCGAGTCCAAACGACGATCTTTTTTGTGATCTCCACGGCCTCACCGTCGCGGAAGTGACGGCGCGCATTCAGGACGAGCTGCGCCGCGCGTTTGATACAAAAACGAAAAAGATTGTATTTATTCACGGCATGGGCAACCACAGCGACGACGGCGCGTCGAGCCTCGCGCGGCGCGCGCGCGAATTTTTGAAGGCGCTCTCCGCGACGCCAAATTCCGCGATCCGGCGTCTCGAATTCGGCGAGCAGACGAAGGCTCTGAACGGCAACGGCGGCTGCGTCCGCGTCACACTCGCCCTCGAACTCGCCCGCAACGACGCGGCATTCGGCCCGAAACCATTGCGCGACACAACCGGCGAACCGACGCGCAAAATCCTGGCCCGCCGCATTGGGAAAATGGCCAACCCCGACGAAGACGCCGCCGTGAAAAAAGTCGAAGACGAACTCGGCAAACGCTACGGCAAACCCGGAATTGTTAAATCATACAAAAAAGCGGACCCGCGGCGCGGAGAGTGGCCGGGGCAGAGGTAAGACCGAAGAGGGACAGGCACTTCGGCTTTTGCGCAAAGTCGGGGACTGGCGCGCGGATTCTTGTGCCGTCGGCGCAAGAATCCGGGTGCCTGTCCCATTACAGTTGACTACACTCCGGATTTCGCATAGAATTACGGAGTATGTTCCGACGCGACATAACCATATTAAAAACAAGTAGTTACTTCCTCTTTGGCGCGCGTGGAACGGGCAAAAGTACGTTTCTAAAGCAACAGTTCTCCTCCCCCGGCGAGGCAATCTACATCGATCTACTGCTTCCGTCGGAATTCGATCCGCTGGTCCGCAGACCGGAGAGCCTGCTCGAACGCATCGAAGCACTGCCGCCGAACGTGGAGTGGATCGTTCTCGATGAAGTTCAGAAGATTCCAGAACTGTTAGATCTTGTCCAGCACGCAATGTTAAAATATAAAATTAAATTCGCACTTTCAGGATCAAGCGCGCGAAAATTAAGAAGAGGCGGCGCAAATCTCCTCGCGGGCCGGGCATTTGTATATAATCTATTTCCGCTTACTTCCGGTGAACTCGGCGAAAAGTTTCAATTGGAAACGGCGCTCAACTTTGGGACCCTTCCCGGAATCTATGCATTGGAAACCGACGTCGATCGGCGGGAATTCCTAGCCGCCTACGCCCACACATACGTCCGCGAAGAAGTCATCGCCGAGCAGGTGCTTCGCGCGCTGCCACCATTTCGACGATTTCTGGAGATCGCCGCGCAAATGAACGGCGAACCCGTGAATCATGCAAAAATCGCGCGCGACGTCGGCGTCGACGACAAAACGGTTAAAAATTACTATTCCGTCCTGGAAGATACGCTGATCGGATTCCATCTGGAATCCTATCATAAATCCGTGCGAAAAACCCAGACGCAGGCCCCGAGATTTTATTTCTTCGATCCCGGCGTGAAACGCGGCATCGAGGGAACATTGCATTCGCGAATCGTCCCGCGAACGTATGCATTCGGAAAGGCGTTTGAACATTTCGTGATTACTGAAATTCATCGATTGAATTCCTACCGTCGAACGAACTATCGATGTTCCTTCCTGCGCACCCAAGCCGGCGTCGAAGTGGATCTGATACTCGATCGCGCGGGAGATCCGCCGATATTTATCGAAATCAAGTCCGCGGAACAAATGAACACCGAAGACGTACATAAAATCGAATCCATCACAAACGATGTGAAGGATTCGAAAACGCTATTATTATCGCTGGATCCTCACGCTAAGATTATCGGACGAACAAAATGTGTACATTGGCGGGCGGGGCTCGCGGAGATCGGGCTGGCGGGGTGATATTTATTATGAAGCTCCAATTTCAATTATTAATAAACGCCGTCCCCGAATTATTTCGATGTCATTACGTTCGGAGTATGTTTCGCAGGTACAAGCGGAATTCGCTCACTAAAATTAGTTTGATCTCGATGACGCTGACAGTACCTCCCGCGGCTTGCAGCCATGAAACAAATAGCCCCAAAAACAATAGCAGCGAAATCGCGGTCTTGGTCGAAGTGCACTCGTCGTCGAGCGTCGGCGGAACCAGACTCGTAACGTACCTAAACTCCGAAGGGCGAGTGTTATGGAGTCAAGACAGATTGAATGGCGGACCTCCATACTATGAGGTCGAACTGGATCGTTCGATTGCGACCGATTTGCTCGAAAAATGTTGGCTGGAACCGGAATATTACAAAGGAGAACGCGTTTTCGATATGATACACGCCGCACAAATGAAAATAATGATCAAGCGGCATGAAAAAACCAGCGAACTAATAAGTCACCATGAAATCGCCGAAGCGAATCCAAGCGTTGTATGTACACAAAACGGCACAGTATTCTTGACGGCGAGCGAGTCAATTTCGTCGGTTCAGGATAGTTGGTCGAAGGATTACCGCAACTTTCGTAACACTTGGAAGGGTTTGCGCAAAGAAGTCGAAATGATCATACCTCTGAATGGCCGGGTCGTAGCGATCTCCGATGCGTGGATTGAAGCGCATGATCGTTAGTAATCTCGATTCGCGCATATTTCCGGAGACGAGAGTGAGACCGGTCCACATTCGATGGTGTCATACTAATTCGGAACCGTGTCGACGACCCTGGTTGGGAATATGAAAAACCAAGGTGCCAGTCCCATTACAAAAACGTACAGGCACTTCGGCTTGGCCTTCGGCCAACCCGAAGCGCCAGTCCCACCCAATTCCGGATTTAGCGATGGGGTGGTGTGATTCTTATTGATAACTTACCTCTTCCTCCCCGACCTCTCCCTCAACCTCACGGAATCCACACCCAACTTATAACCCTTCGACGCGGTATTCTTGCCTTTGCACACAAATGCAATTGTATGATCGCCGCTCGCGAGCGCGCGGTCGCTGAAGAAGTGTTCGCGGACGTCGACGGAGGAATTGTAAAAATCGATGGGGTCGCCGAGAGGTTCGCCGTCGAGAAGGATTTGATAGATTCCGAAATCGAAGGAGTGCGTGATCGGGATGACGAGGCGGCGGCGTTCCTGTTTTTCGACGTTGAATTTTAATGTAAAGCTCGCGTCGGCGGTCGGCGCGTCGAGAAACACCTGTCCGTCGCCCGTCCATGAAGCGCCTTTTTGTAAATTCATCGTTCCGCCTCTCGCGGCGGCGCCATTTAACAATTCGCGGCCTTCGACAATCAAATCGAGATTCGGAAATCGCCTTTCCGCGAGCGGCGGCAATGTTTCGAATACGAACGGCTGGCCTTTTTGATACCAAAAAGCGACGGTCGCGAAATCATCCTCGCGTTCGACGAAACCCTCGACTTTGCCGCTTTTCGTTTCGTCGGCCGACATCCATCCGTAATGTTCGATTTCCAGTCTCAATGATTTACTAAAATAAACCGGATCGGGAATATGCCAGCGATAGGCGCACATGCGCGCGCCGACCTCGCCCCAGTCGCCCTCGAGAATCGGAACGCCGAAATATGGAAAATTACATTTCTCGAGGCCCCACGCATTTAGAAAATAATCTTCGGTACCGGTACCCTGGATCGACGGCGTCGTTTCGCCGTCGATATAAAATTTCTCGTCGCCTTCGCCGAACCACTCGGGGCTTCGCGTGCGCACGGAAAAAACGGTTCCGACGTAGTGGCCCTGGCCTGTAATTTCGGCGATTTTGTAGTCTCCGCCGAGCCGCGTCGGAAACTCGCGGCGGTAGCGCGCGCAAAAATAAGCAAAATCCTCCGGAACTTCCTGCAACGAATAGTTAATATTATAATAAAACGCCGCGAACGGCCGCGCGCTCTCGTTTGTTATTGTAATTTTCGCCGATTTTCGAAACGGCATCGGCCAATAACAGTTATAAGCGTCGCCGCCCTGCACCTGCACCATCGCCGAGTTCACTTCGGCGCGTTTTCCGAATCCCGCGGCAAAAAAATCGCCGAGCGGCGCCTCCACGGACGGCGTCGCGGAGCCATCCCAGTATGCACGAATCACGACTTCATCGGGCGCGGCCGCGCCGTCCTTCGAAAGCCAGCTCGGTCCCGATTCGGCGAACGTGAGCCAGATGTGCCGGATCACTCCGGAGCCGGATACGTCGAGAATCGTTCGCGATTCGCCCGCGGGCACCCAAATGTTATCTCGATTGGACGGGTTCTGCGGCGCATTCGAAGTCGCCCTTCCCGAGCGGGCGCTCACAGTGCGCGCGATCTCAGGAAAACCGGCGGGGTTGCCGCGATTCGCGATTCCGCAGGACGTTAATAAAAGAACGCCGCATACCGGCAGTGCGTGAAAGTGTGGCATCATGCTCCGGCAAATCTTAGCGCCGGCCTCTTGGAAACACGCGCGGGCGGCCGAACTAAAGTTGACGCGAATCGAATCCGCGGCGAAAATTAAAAACCACCGATGCCCAAACCGTCCAAGGAAAAGCCCGAGAAAGCTAAAATAAAGAAGCCCGCAAAGGCGGAAAAGAAAGCTACAAAACCGGCGAAGATCGAAAAACTTGCGGTGGAAACGAAGCCCGCGGAAGTTGTTCGAAAATCCGTTCCGCCGCCGCTGCCGCCGCCCGTCGAGGTCAAGGTTCCGGAGCTGCCGCTCGAGATCGCCGAAGTCGTGGAGTTGCTGCCGCCCATAATGCCGACCGCGACACCGATCCCCGGCGCGGGCGCCCCACCTGCCGCAGCAGTGATTCCCGGCGCAGCAGTGATTCCCGGCGCAGCCGCGACGCCCGTTTATTCGAGCGGCGGTTTTCAACGGCGGCCGAAACCGCCGAAACCCGTGCTTCCGGCGAACGTTCAGGAAATTGTAGTCGCGCGCGCAAAATATACAGTTACGACGCATCCCGACGGAATTGAAGTGAGCCGGCCGCGCAAACGCGATCCTAAGAATCCGCGGACCTATCGTTTTTCGTTAAAAGGCTGCGAAATCGCGCGGCGCCATCTCGCCGGCCGCCGCGTCACGCTCGCCGATTCGTCGGAATTATTAAAAGCCGTGCCGGTCTCGGAACTGTCGAAACTGGAAGGCGAGGCGCGCCGCCAGGCGACGAAGTTTTTATTGGTTGCATTGTCGTCGCGCGCCGAAGCGCAACTCGAACGCGACGGCGATTTGATACTGGTGCACGTGCCGATCAAGGCCGTCGATCTCGAACTCGCGTAATTCGCGATTCCGTTTTTTTTTTTGATATTTTAACATTAACAATCGCAACCTGGAATTAATTTAATATTCGTGACTGTTGGAACCACTTCCGGAACGGACCGAGCGGCCGTCGAAATCCCCGCCGACTGCGGCGCGCGCGAAGCGCAACGTGGACTTTCCGCCATGGCCATGGGGCTCGTCGGCTCCGAGATACTAAAAATCGCCGGGCAAGTGCGCGCGCTCATCGCGGGCGGACGCGAAGTTTGTAATCTTACCGTCGGCGATTTCGCGCCGAAGCAGTTTCCGATACCACAATTCCTCGCGGACGAAACGCACAAGGCTCTCGAGCGCGGCGAGACTAATTATCCGCCGAGCGACGGCATGCCCGAACTCCGGAAAGCCGTGCAACGCGTTTATCGCGAGCGGCTTGGCATTGCGTATCCTCTCGATTCCATACTAATTGCAAGCGGCGCGCGGCCGTGCATTTATGCCACGTATCGCGCGATCGTCGATCCGGGCGAAACGGTGTGCTATCCCGTGCCTTCGTGGAATAATAATCATTACGCGCACCTCGTCGGCGCGAAAGCGATCGAAATCCCCGTCGGGCCGGATACTAATTTTCTGCCGACGGCGTCGATGTTAAAGAACGCCCTCAAGGACGCCCGCCTGCTCGCGCTCAGCACGCCCGTGAATCCCACGGGAACTGTTATGAACGAAAGCGAAGTGCGCGCGCTCGGGGAGTTTCTCGTCGAAGAAAACGCGCGGCGCGAGAAGTCGGGCCGGCGCCCGCTTTATTTAATGTATGATCAAGTGTATCGCGATCTTACATTTCGCGGCTTTCGACATGAAACGCCGGTGCGCCTCGTCCCCGAATGCGCGCCTTATGTAATATTTGTCGACGCGATCTCGAAATCGTTTTGCGCGACGGGACTGCGCGTTGGCTGGATCGTCGGACCCGCCGCGATCGTGTCGAGGATGCGCGACGTCGTCGGCCACGTCGGCGCGTGGGCGCCGCGCGCGGAACAGGTCGCGAGCGCGAAATTGCTCGAAAACTTTGAAATCGCCGACGCATTTCATACAAAAATGCTCGAGCAGGTTTCGTTAAGATTGGAGGCCTCGTATCAGGGAATCGAAAAATTGCGCGCGCGCGGCGTCCCCGTCGAAGCCGTTCCGCCGCAGGGCGCGATTTATTTAACCATTCGTTTCAATCTCATCGGCAAACCCGTTCCCGGCAGCGCTGGAGTCTTTAAAACTAACGAAGAGATCCGCGAATTTTTATTAGATAAGGCCGGATTCGCGCTCGTGCCATTCCAAGCCTTCGGCGTTCGCGAAGATTCCGGCTGGTTTCGACTCAGCGTCGGCGCGGTGTCGCTCGCCGAAATTCAGGCGGCGTTCGGAAGATTGGAGAAGGCGTTCGGGGGGTAGATCCCCATTGGCCGGAATATTTAGAATAATAAACGGGCGTTGACGGACGCGCTGAACGGCGCGCGGGAATCTTGCGCAGATCCTCCTCTCGAACGCGAAAAGAGTTTGTGTCATAATCCGCCACGCTAAGGCGGAATATGACCAGCTATCGACCTCGCGACGCGCAGTCGATCGTGATCGCCAGCCGGGGCGATTCTCATTATCCGGCTCCGCGAATTTCGCGCTTCTGCGCAATGTAACAGAAACACTTGCGTGTCGGGCGATTGGCACTGTCCTAATTAGGGAATCGGCCGGCAAATGAAAGGGCGTGAAAAATCGACAGCGGCCTGACTGCCCACCTCGCGGGAGTCCAGAGGTTGGGTCCCGCCGACGACGAGCCCATGCGCGGACCGCTTTTTGAAACATTTGTAGCACAGAATCTCGACGCGATTCTCGCAACGCACAAACCCGATGCTAGATTACATTTTTGGAATATTCAGGGCCGGCACGAAGTTGACTTTGTCATAACTCATGGGCGGGCTATCATTACTATCGAAGTGAAAGCCGCCACAACGTTTAACGACGATGATCTTTCCGGGCTGCGCTCTCTCGCGCAAAATACGAACGGTCCAAAAAAACTTATCCTTGCCTATGGCGGCGCGGAGCAATTGGAACTCGGAAATAATATTCACGTTGTGCCGATTGCAACATTACTTAGTTGACAAATCCGCGAACAAGATACAGATGCATTGCCGCTTGCCGCGCTTAACCGGCAATATTCATGAAGTCCATGAAACCACTTCTACACCGTGCGCGGCCAGATTCGTGGTATTCATGAATGATCCGGATTAATTCTCGGCCGGGAAACAACTAATTCCTTCGGCGGCCGCGGCCCTGGTCAGCGCGTTATCAGAGGAAGCGAGCGGTAATGCGAGGCGTTTTGCCAATTCTAAATATGCGGCATCGTAACCTGATATATGATATTTCCTTGCCAGGACTTTGACATTGACAACGACGCTGTCGTTATTATCGAATTTAATAATCTGAATTGGTAATTGACCGAGCGCCTCCAGAAACTGATCGATTTCTTTGTGTGAGATGCGTTTTTGCCGCTCCGCCACGAGGAGCGCGCTCAAGACTTCAAAAGGCCAAATTGCGGGCACGAGCGCATCGCGGGTCAACAAGGCTTCACGAATTGGGCGGGCGGCGCCCGACTGTTTTTCGTCGAGACACCATGCAAGCACGACGGACGCGTCGAGAACGAAGCTCAAAACCTGCGTCCTTCATTTATTAAATCGCGAATGGAAGTACCTTTGAGAGATTTGCCTTTTGCGATCGAATCGATCGCGGCGAGCGCCTTCGCAACGCGCTTTGTATCAATATTTTCGCAGGGCACGAGTCTCGCAACCGGCTTGCCGTGGCGCGTGATAAGTATCGACGCGCCTTCTCGCTCCACCCGATCTAATAATTCGCTGAGGTGCGTTTTTGCGTCAAACGCGCCAACGACGGAGTTCGTCGATTCGCCGTGGGAGTCATTCATGGTAAAAAATTTAAACTGGTTAAACCAGTTTAAATTGACTCAGTCCGACACGCAAGTCCAATGTCCCCTCGTAAATTGCTCGCTGTCATGAAGGCGGAATTCAATCCCCGCCCCTCAACTTGGCACCGACCTTCGGTGCCAAGGATCGCGTGCCCGGGTGGTGGAATTGGCAGACACGCCAGCTTGAGGGGCTGGTGGCCCCTAAAGCCGTGCAGGTTCAAATCCTGTCCCGGGCACCACTTTAATTGTAGTTTTTGGGCCCGGCCACAAATTACAACTGCTCGACGATCTTGACCCAAACGGGATTCGCGCCTGTCCCCTGCTGAATCCACGTGGCGCGCTTGGTTTTGGCCCCGCGCCAGTCACCAAACAACGAACGTGATCCCCCCCTGAAAGAGCAGCTTGCATAAGGGTGTTCACCTTCCAATACGTAGGCGATCAGGGCTGTATCGTAATCGCGAGTCCGTTTGAAGAACTGAGATTTGAATTTGATGGAGAACAACCTCCGGATGGCCAGAGCCAAAATGATTGCAAATAGTACACCTGGCCCGGAATCACTTGTCCCGTTGCAAGCGATTTGGAATCTGTAAATCCCGTTCCCCATGCATCGGAGTACATGTCGAGCCATGAGAGGTTTGTTGTGTTAAGTCCAACGTGTACAAGTATACCAAGCCCAAATGTATCAGAACCAAACAAGTCCGCCTGATCACTTATGATCAAAGCGCCGACCGATGAAGGCGGCGCATTACTGCTTATGAATTGTAAGTTTGACGCTCCCGACGCCACCGGCTCATTTGCACTGAGGCGCTCCAAACCATTGCATCCGGCTGTCCCGGTACCGAATGGAATCACACCGACTGGATCTGACGGAGTCACAAGCAGTGAAAGTGTATATTTATAACCCGATGGAGTTGTATCATACGCGCCCGGCGTAACCGGAAACTTTATTGAATTGGAAGCTCCCAGCACGAGGCAATTGTCGCTACCGACACCCATGCACTGTCCAAACATGTCATCCCCCGCCGCACCGAAGTAGCTACCGAACAAAACGCCCGTCCCCGTATTATTTAGCTTCATGATGTAGCCATCGTCAGGACCTGTCACACTCTTCTTGAAAGCATCAGAAGTCAACAGAAGCGGAGGCATCGTATTGGTGGCCGTCCGCGTGAAATATGAATTTCCCGACTCATCCATTCCACAATACAAATAAGAAAGGGAAATGCCAAGATACGTCGAGAAAACAATACTTGCACTTGCCGGATGTATCTTAATCATTGCCGACCCCAGACTGGGACTCGACACATATGCACCCGGAGTCGTCGGCAGATTGGTAAATCCATGAAAATAAATATAAATGAATGGATCGCGATAAAATAAAGCGTCTCGCCATGTTGAACCAGGATCGCCGCCAAAATCAAGCCACGTCGCGTAATCGAGCGACGAGCCCTGAGCATTGAATTTAATTAAATACGTATCGCTTGATCCGCTACTTGTTTGATCGACAGCATTGACAGTCACCGGCATCGCAGTCCAGTTTGTTTCGCCAAGCACCCACACTCCACCAATGCCATCGGGAGCAATGGCGTATCCTGTATCACTACTATTGGACGCAAAGTAAGTTCCAAAGGCGAGACTGGAATTGACCGTGTCCATCTTGACAGTAAACATGCCAAAGCCACCGAATGGAAGATTTCCAAACGGATTAAAAGCATTCGGAGTCGTCAATAGGCCTTGACCGGTAATCAAACCCGTTGCGTAAGCGTTTCCGACACCATCGGACGCAATTGCGTAAGGCACTACCTTAATATTTGCAAAGTAACTTGAAAATAGAAGTGCGCTGCCCGAAGCATTTAATTTACAAATATAGCCGCCGACTCCCGCGTTGAGCCAAGGCGCGCCCGCGGTCAGCGGAAAATTAGTCGACGACGTACCGCCGCATAAATATGTATTGCCTGATTGATCCATTCCAATCATCGGGACATCTTCCATTCCGTTTCCTCCGATGAATGTCGAATAGATGAGATTATTGCCTGTCGAGTTCATCTTCCGCACAAAAACATCCGCGAACCCAACGCCCCCCGGATCATTATAGGTAACATCATATGCTCCGGGCGTCGTTGGAAAACTCGGAGAGTTTACATTGCATGTAATCGCGGTTTCACCGGATTTATTTGATGCGGCGTACGTGGAATCTACAGGCAGCACCCCAGGTCCCCAAAATGTCGAAAATGTAATCGTCGGATCTATTACAATTGAGTCTCCAGCCTCCGGGCTTTTAATATCAAAGCTCAAGCGATTTCCGGATAAGATCGAGCATCGCACATCGGCCTTGCGTGACGCTCGTCCTGAATGCCTCCAATACGAAACAGGCACATGCTGCCGAATTTCACCCGATGTCACCTCGATCAGAAGTTCACCATCCGGATCGAGCCGCACGGAACGCGCGCCATCGATTCGCAGAACGATATGGGACAATTCCGCTACGTTATTACAAATAATGTCGTATTCAAATACACCATTGTCTGAATGCAAGCGCACATCCGTATTCGGATATATTTCCTTAATTACACAATCACGAGAGGCGCTCACACTGGGGCGCCAATTCGCACAATTGTTATTGAGAAAAAAATTGTTTGAATCAGTTGAACGATCCGCGAAATCGAGTCGAGCATTGGGATCTGCTCCTTCGAAAATGAAGGATACATTTTCCATCAATGTCTCCTTTCGGAGTTCATTTCCATCACTCAAGCAGGTCAGCACGAATCCTGATTCAATACCCCGACAGGCAACGCGGCCACTCGCACCCGCCCAAAGGATCTGCGCCGGCCATTGCCCGCAGTTCTCAATTATCGCAAGTGGAACATCGGCCGACGCTCCTTGGTTGGTCGGCGCGTATTCTCCCTGGGTTAAGCCGGTCGTCAGACATAATGAACATAATGCATGCACGAACCATGCTACAGAAAGAACAAATTGCAGTATCGCTCGCATCGGATCAACCTCAGTGAAATTTTTGAATAAATGCGTCAACAGGCCCCAGAAATGCAACTCCCACGGCTGTCGGTGCCAGCACACCCGGCGTAACATGAAAGTTACCGGACCATGTTTCTCCTGTCACATATTGATCTCCATTTATATCTATTGCAATTGAATAGCCCGCATCATCCTGTGCACCACCAGATAGGAATGAATAGTTCAATGCCGTACCCCCCGCATTTAATTGAGAAATGAACACGTCTTTCTGACCGAAATATCCAAAATCAATCGCCGTGCCCGATTGAGGAGCCTTGGGAAAATCGGACCCGTATACTGGCAACCCATTTACATCATACGCAAATATGATGGGAGATGTAAACCCTGTAACAGTTGCAAGCGCACCGCTATCGAGACTAATTGCAAAACCTTCGTCATTGCTTGATCCGCCAAGATATGTTAAGTATTGCATTGTAATATTCGGCAACCCTGGCGGCGGAGGAAATGACGGCTGGAATGTGGAAATTTTCAGCGCGGTCACAAACGCATCGCTACTGTTTCCACCAGCGCCATGGTTGATCGATGTTGAAAACGCGCCGGGGGTTGTGGCGAGGTTAGTCGACGTTGTCGTCCCAACAATGTAGGCAGTGTCCCTAAAATCGCTAACAATTCCCCTCGCCTCATCGTCCCCACTTCCACCCAAATAGGACAAATATCCAATGCGAAGAGATCCGGCAACGATTGATTGTGGACAGTATGACGTAAACTGAGCCTGCAGAAAGCACACAAATCCGTCGCTCGCACCCCCGCCAAATGTCGGCTGGAGAGCATTCGCAGTCGTTACTGGCAGATCCAAGCTCGTTGTAACTCCGCAAACGACCGCGGTGCCGTCAGGCAACCAAGCGACACCTCTTGCCGATTCGTTTCCGCTCCCACCAATATACCAAAGATAGTCGAAATCCGTAGTGCCAGTGAACGAGAGAATTGGCTGATCGATGAATTGCGCTACAAAAGCGTCTGATGTGCCGTAGGCGGGCTTGTTTGGGGGCGGAATTGGATTAGTCGTAGTCAGTTGCGGATATTGCAAATACGGCATTAGGTTTGAGTTCATTGAGCTGTAAGTATTCACGATTCCAGCCCAATCAGAGCCCTGAAACGATGTTGGCGGAGGAAAGGGTGGCGTAGGTGAACTGACAAATCCACAGACTAGAATTCGCGGAAAGTACGCAGAAAGCGGCGGGGCGCTACAACTAATCGGGAAGGATGCGGGAAGTCCCGGTTCCAAGGCGATGTCAAGGCAACCATCATCCCCTACGCCTCCAAAGTACGTGGCCCAACCTTGATAATCATCCCACAGGAGCCCCGGTGGAAGCGGGCTCGGCGGATTTTGATATGTCGGAAATCCGTTAAAACTAAATCGCGCGATAAATCCATCAGTTGTACCCTTGAGCCCATAGAACACAGGTGTTCCACCGAGGGGAAAATCTGAACTGCTGGTCACACCACATACATATGCACATCCCCGGGAATCAACATCGACCGCATAACTAATATCGTTTCCGGATCCACCAAAATAAGTGGAATAAATGATTGATCTACCGATGCCTCCAAGTTTAGTAATAAATGCATCGACACTTCCATTGGCGGAAGTGTCGAAAGTGGAATAGCCCGTGACGGGCGAAGTGGGATAGTCTGACGAAAGAGTTTCACCGGTTACGTATGCACTCCCGCTGGCATCTACAGCTACCCCCCAGCCACGATCGACGCCCGAGCCTCCCAAATATTTGCCAAATAGTAGTACCCCAGGATCTATTGTAATTTTATCATATTTACCAACTGGCTCCGTCCGAAATGCGAAAATATTTGTTCGCCTGATCTCGAATTCACAACTGATCCGCGCCTTGCCACCATCAGCGTTTTCGGCCCATGCGACCGGCTTCCCTTGACAAATGTCTCCAAGAGGCGTTTCTCCAACTAATTGCCCACGCTCATTCACTCGCAAATTTGAAACACCCTTGCATTCAATTTCGATCTTCGATAAATCTGCACCGCGCTGCGCAATAATATCGTACTCAAGTGCACCATTCAATTCGTAAAACCGAACACCCGTGTTTGGGTAGAGTTGGTCGTAAAGCACGGACTTATAACTTTTACAATTACTTCCCCAATGTGAAGAATCCTTGCCAATCCGATAATTTATTATCGAGGGCTGCAACTCCATGGGCGTGACAACTGGGGTTTGTTCACAATTAATAAACCGGAAGAACGCGGCATGTTCCACGACATTTCGCTTGCCCATTTTCTCAACCTCACTTTGTACGATATCCGGTAGATCACCGCGAAGGCGCCCGAGTTTTATTGTAAATCCTTCGTCGGTGAGATAAGTAATCGCTCCCGCGTGCCGGGCCATGAATTTCACTGCAGGATCAACCTGCCCGCAATTTTCTACAAATAGCAATGGAATTGAACCAAAATCCTTCAAGACTTGTTCGTATTCGGACTCCCCGGGCTTAATCTTCGCAATTCTCCGTTCCTGAGATTGTCTATTGCACCTTATCGACCCCCCCCCCCCTGCCTTCTTGGATGAACAGTATCACTCATGATCGTTAGCATCAGTACAAGCCCAATAATCCCTAAGTATATTATTTGCCGATTGGAGGTCATTTGTAGTTATTATCCCTTGATTTGTTTTTGATGTGTCGCGAGATGAATAATTGACACGCTGGACGCTGACGAAATAGTACACCACTGGAGTCAATGAAGCGCAAGTGGGCGAATCCAATCGCAGCAAATGCGCGAGAGCGAAGCCAAAGTTCTTATTCGGAAAGACTTTCCCTCATACGTTCCGATACACAGATTGCTTCAACGAATCATTTTTTCCGTAAAAGCCTCCAGATCTCGAAAATCCCCGCCCCTCAACTTGGCACCGACCTTCGGTGCCAAGGATCGCGTGCCCGGGTGGTGGAATTGGCAGACACGCCAGCTTGAGGGGCTGGTGGCCCCTAAAGCCGTGCAGGTTCAAATCCTGTCCCGGGCACCACTTTTAATTGTAGTTTTTGGGCCCGGCCACAAATTACAACTGCTCGACGATCTTGACCCAAACGGGATTCGCGCCTGTCCCCTGCTGAATCCACGTGGCGCCGGTCGACGTGTCGATGCGATATACGGGGGCGCCCTGAATACTTGCGCTGTAAACGGCCCAACGCCCGGTGGCCGCCGCAACGACCGGGGACGATTCGGTATTCGCGCTGCGCGCGACGGCGTATCCTGCGACGGAGGCGATGGCGAGGACGACAAATATAACAAAAACTCGGCGATTGTTCTGGAACATGTCGGTTGGTTGGAAAAGGGATTGCTGAATTCAATACTCGATGCGGTGAATGCCGGTTACTCCAAAATAATATTCACATAAACGCGCGCGCGCTTCGCTTCGAGTTGAAGCGTCGCCGCGGCGCCGGGAACGGAGGCAACGTGGCGAAGCATGTCGTCGTATTGTTGTTTCACTTGCGGCGAAATGTTGGATTTTGCCTCATGTCGACGTTTATCAAAATCATCGTCGACGAGGTGTTCGATTTCTTCGCGAATCTTGTCGGTGACCGTCTGCGGGTTGTAGTTGGGGTATTTTTCCTTAAGGATCCGCTCGAATACCTTTGGCCGCTGCGCCGTCATTTGCTCGGGCGTCATTTCGACCGTTTCGCCCATCCAGTATTCTGTATATTTCTTCAGCGCTTTCGAAAATTTCGGGCCGTTCAAGAAAAACATCGCGTTCAGATGCCGGCCTTTTTCCTCCGCGAGCAGATCTTTATATAACGAATCGATGCCGTACGGGCGATCCTCTTCCTGGCTGCCTCCGGCCCACATGCGGTGGATATTCTTAATGAGCTTTGCCTGATTACTTATAAAAAAGTTGCTGCTCGTGTCGGCGCCGACCGGCAGCGCGGCGATTTCGCCGTTGCCGGGAATTTGATTAATATAATATTCCATCAACTTATAAATCCGGTCGATGTCGTACGTCATGACCTGCGATACGCCGAGCGTCGTTCTGTTATTTTTAACGAAATCCATCAGCGCGCGGATCTTGCCCGGATCGCGCTGCGGAAACACCATGGCGACGGCGGGATCGGGCGGATTGTCGGCGGGGTCCTGATCCTCGTGCGGATAATTATTTTCTCTAAAAACCATGATGGCGCGGTCGCCGAGGCAGTTGCCGATTTCGTCCGCGAGCGCCCGCGTCGAATCGAACCGGCCGGCGGATTTGACTTGCGCGTCGAACATGCGGCGGTCTTCAACTGTTAAATGCGATTCGAGCGCGCGCGCGAGATCGCCCGCCGATATCGCCGCCGCGCCGCCCCCGAACGCCGCCTGCGGAATCATCTCGCCCGCGAGGCGCACGTCGATGGTTGTTAATTGTTGATCCCATTTGTCCTGTAGTAATTTCCGTCCGAACGGCTGCAATTTTTCGCCGTCGGTGCGACAGGTGAGGTCGAACGCGATGCGCCGCCGCGGCTCTTTTTCGAAGCGAATCACCGCCGCGAGATCCTTTACAAATTCTGGATGAAAAACGGATGCCAGGACTCTTTCTTCGAGAATCGGCGAAGCCGGATCATACCATTGTTTTCCCGGTTTCGCCGCTTTGCGATATTCGTCGAGATTAATATACAATTGCATGTTCGACGGCGCCGAACGGTCCGCGACCCGCTGATCGAGGCGTTTGCGGATGTCTTCCGCATAAATGGTGGTCAATCCGAAACTCCCCTCCTTGTCGATCAGTAAATTATTCACTTCCTTGATCCAATCTTCGTCGCTCGCGACCATCAGGAGATCGCTCGTTCTATAAACGAAGAAATCCTTCGGCGACCCGGGAGGCGACACTTTCCATATTCCCGAGGGCAGCGTTTCGATTTTGATATCTTTAATGAACTTGTTTCGAATAAAATCGTATTTGACGAAGCCCATGAGCGCGCGAATTCTCCAACCGACGCGCAAATATACACAAAAACGCGTCTGATCGAGTCCGCCTTTGTCGGCGAACCGGCCGGCGACGCACACTTCTTTTCCAAACAGATCGCGGAGTGGATCGATGGGCGTCCCTTCGAGCGATTTGACGAAAGTATCGTATTGTTGCATCCACGACTGCACGGTCGCGGCCGGAACGCCGAGTTTACCGTTCTGAAACGCGTGCCACAGAACGGCCTCCTCGGTGCCGGGCGTCATCACCGTCGGCGGCAGCGGAAAATCGGCCGCGAGATCGGCCTTGCGCGCGAAGAATTCACAATTCTTGGGCACGGCATTATAAAATGCGATCACCCCCGGCTCGATCGGATTGAATATGAACGTCGTGACCGCTAGATAAAATATTATTAAAAATACAATAAATCCGATCAGTAGTTTGACCGCGCGCACCCGACGCTTTTTTCGCGCTTGCTCGTCGATGAGCGCGCGCATCGCGGTGCCGGTCTTCGCGAAGCGCGCGATGATCTGCGAGTCGGTTGGATTCTTCGGATTCGGCGGATTCGTCTGGGCCATAGGGGTGACGGAAGCTACGAAGCGCGCGGCGACAGGGGAAGGAGCCGCACGCGCGTCCGCCGTCCATCGACGGCGCCGCGTCGCTCGCAGTCCCGCGAAACGGTATGCTTGCTCGTTTCAACCGCCGATATCCCGTCGATGAAACTCTCAACGCGCGCCCGCACCCTCCGGCCGTCGCCCACACTCGCCCTCGACGCGCGCGTCAAAGACCTCATTCGCGCCGGCGGCGACGTTATCAGTCTTGGCGCGGGCGAACCTGATTTCGATACGCCGATCGAAGTGATCGAGGCGGCGCACGCGGCGGCGCTCGCCGGGAAAACCAAGTACACGGCCGTCGCCGGAATCCCCGAATTGCGCGCCGCCATCGCCGGACATTTATGCAAAACGCACGGTATCGCCGTCGAGGCCTGCAACATTTTAGTTACAAATGGCGCGAAACAGGCGCTCTACAACGCGCTGCAGACGCTCGTCGATCCCGGCGATGAAGTTATTGTATTTTCGCCCTACTGGGTCAGTTACCCGGACATGATCGCGCTCGCGGGCGGCAGGCAGGTGGCCGTATCTGTAAATTCAACGACGTTCGAGCCCGACGCGACGGCGTTTGAACGCGCAATTACAAATAAAACGCGCGGATTGATCATGAACACGCCGAACAATCCGACCGGCGCGGTTTATTCAAAAACGATTCTCGAGAAAATTGTAAGAATCGCCGCGGAACGGAATCTTTGGATTCTCTCCGACGAAATATATGAAATGCTCGTTTACGACGGAATGAAACATATTTCGCCGGCGTCGATCGGCGGCGAAGGGCTCGCGCGCACGATGGTCGCGAGCGGATTATCCAAATCGTACGCGATGACGGGCTGGCGGCTCGGTTATCTCGCGGCGCCGGGCGAAGTCGCGGAGGCGGCTGCTACAATTCAAGGGCAGATGACCAGCAATGTAAATACTCCCACGCAATGGGCCGCGATTCGCGCGCTCGAAGCCGATCCCGAAAAACAAAAATGCATGGTCCGCGAATTCGAAGCGAGGCGGACATTGCTTGTAAACGGTCTGCGCCGCGCGCTCGGAAAGAATGTCGATATTCCGGAGCCGAAAGGTGCGTTCTATCTGATGATGAACGCGAAGAATTATTTAAATAAACGATTCGGCGATTATAAGTTCGAGGACGATCAGCAACTGGCGGCGGCGCTGCTCGAACGGGGCCGCGTCGCGATGGTTCCGGGCAGCGCGTTCGGGGCCCCCGGATTCCTAAGGATGAGCTACGCCACGAGCCGGGAAAATTTACAAAAGGCGATCGATCGAATCGCCGTGTTTTTTAACGAACTCGAATCATAATTATCGGAGCCGCCGAGTTGGGATCGCATACATCGGGAAAACTGGCTCACAATCTCCGGTCATTGCGATGGAAAATCGCGCGGAAATGTTTACGTTCGGTGACGGTCGACACGCGGCACGGAAAACTGACCGTCGACACGCGCGATCGTTATATCGCCAAATCGCTTTATTGTAAACGAGAGTACGAAATCGATCTGATGTTGCAAACGACGGCGCACCTGCGCGCGTGCGGACTTCTGCCCGAAAAAGGGCGCGGCACGGTGCTCGACATCGGCGCGAACATGGGCGTTTCGTCGGTCGGCTTTTTATATAATCACGAATTCGAACGCGCCGTCGCCGTCGAGCCGGATCCGCGGAATTTCGATCTGTTAAAGCGCAATATGCAACAAAACGGCTTCGGCGAGCGCTCACTTTGTTTACAATACGCGCTGTCCGACCGCGCCGGAAAACTCGAATTTGAATTATCCGAAAGCAATTTCGGCGACCACCGCGTTCGCGTCGCCGGCGCTGGCGCGGACAAAGCCGATTTGTATCAAGAGAAAGGGCGCCGCGTGATCGAAGTGGAGACGGTGACGCTCGACGCATTGTTACAATCGCTGCCCGGCGCTTTTCGCGATTCGCTCGCGCTCGTCTGGATGGACGTGCAGGGCTTCGAAGGATTCGTTTATCGCGGCGGCCGAGGAATCTTTGCATCGCCGATTCCCGTCGCCACCGAAATCTGGCCGTATGGCATCCGACGCGCGGGGATGACGCGCGAGGAATTTTGTGATATTATCCGATCGACGTGGCCGCATTACTGGATGTTGCGCGGCCAGCGCAAGAAGAAACACTTTGTCAAATATCCGACGTCGATCTTCGACACGGTCTTCGACGAGATCGGCTTCGAGGGCGCGTACGAAAACGTTTTGTTAACTCATTCTTAAAATTACTAAAACATGTCACAACTCGAAATCCAAGTCTTCGACAACGGCCCGATCAAGCTCGGCGGCGCGCCCTTCATTATCAAAGACGCCGCCGGAAATACATATGATCTGAACGGCCGCGACGCCATCGCGCTCTGCCGCTGCGGCGCCTCCGCGAACAAACCGTTTTGCGACGGCGCCCACCGTTCATCGGGATTCGCGTCGAAATGCGAAGCGCACCAGCTGCCGCCGCCGAAACCGAAATTGTAAATTTTCGCGCCTTTTGTTTTATTTATTATTCAATCGATTCGGCGCGGGAGGTTTCCTCGCCGCGCCGAACGTATTCGCGTATCGGTAATAAACTTCGAAATTGAGCGTATTGATCGCGGTGGCGTAGACGCGGCCGCCGCCGTCGATGCTCCACCGGTCGTCGCCGTCCCACGAACCGTGGCTGCAAATTTTTGAATTGTTAATTTGATTTTCGACGAGCGTCCGCTGCAGCGCCGCATTCCATTCGTTCCAATAGCTGCCTTTTCCCGCGCGCGGGCTGTCGGCGCCGTCGAACTGATTGAGCGCGAGCGTCGCGTAATACCAATAATAGTAATCGTTCATTTTCCGCGTCTTGTCCCAAAGCGGCAGATCGCGGACCAACTGTTTTGCCGACGTTTCGAGAGTCGGATCGTCAATATTGTGCCGGATGAACGTTCGCACGCACATCCCGACGGCGGCGAGCGACGGATGATTCGCGAAACCCTCGTTCTTACCGATCGACTTTACTTGTATTCCGGCGTCTTCGCGCCGCATGTAGCCGGCGAGTCCGGCGGATCTATCTGTAACTTCGTCGCAGAATTGTAATGCGCCTTCGAACGATTCCTGCGGCACGCGCAACCCCGACATTTCGGCTGATTTGAGCGCCATCACGGCCCAGCCGGTAACTGATATATCATTATCGCCGCAGTTCGGGCGGTAACGCCAGCCCCAGAGGCCCGTGCCGCCGGGCGAAGTGTTTTGTCCCGCCACCAGATAGTTTACCGCGAGCTGCGCGGGCGTTTTCCACTGCGGCGCGCGCGAAAGACCGTACGCTTCGGATAGCGCCATGACTCCGAGACTATGATTATATCCCCACTTCGAATTCGCCGCGTCGACGAGCGATCCGTTCTCGAGCTGCATTTCCTTTAAATATAACAATCCGCGCTTGACGACTTCGCCGACGCGTACAGTTTTATTTGTAAAACTATTCGTATATATTTTCAAGCTGCGGTGGTCGTGGCCGGCGCCCAAAAACGCGAGCAGCGCGAGGCCGGTCGCGCCGATTCTGTTTTCGTCGGAACCGAAACCCTTTCCGTTCTCGCACGGCGTGCCCCCCTGGCAGTTTTTTGTAAAATTCTCGGGCGACCACGAACCGTCGGCGTCCTGATGGCGCGCGAGCCAGCGCAGTCCCGCGTCGACCGCGTCCTCGGTCATGCTGCTCGAGCGCGCCGTTCGATACTGGCGATTCTTAAGATTCTCGCTTCTTACAAATCTGTCGCCATGTCCGGCGGCGTCGTCGCCGCCGGGCGGATCCAGTACGGCGGGTTTCGGATCGTTTAATTTTATATTTCCGCCCTGGACGCCGCTGAATTTGTAAGTTTCGCCCGGTTTATCGTTATGATCGCCGGGCAATCCCGCGATCATAAATGTTTGTCCGTCGAAATCCCGCCGCGCGCCGCCGGCATTCCAAATTCCAAAAACGACGAGCGCCAATGTGCCGACCGATGCGGCGATGACAAAAAGCTGATAAGGATAATAGCTCGTTGATTGTTGCATCGGCTCGGACATGGTTCGGTGTGTTTCGCGGAAACGCACGGTTCCTGACGCGAAACGCGCGCGCAGGTTTCCGAAAAACTCCTCCGCCGGCCAAAAGTCGGCGATTCGGCGGGCGCGCGGAACCGTTATCATTGTTTTTCAATGCGGTTAGCGGCTCCAGCCCTTCCAGTTACGCTCCGCGCGGCCGTCGCCGCGTGGACCGCGCCGTTCGCCGCGACCGCGATCGCCTTCGGGACGCTGCTCGTATACCGCAACGCCGATGCGGGAATTCCCTGGACAAGCCCGGCCGTTTTTTGCGGCGCGCCCGCGCTCGCGTTGATGGCCGTCGGCGCCGCCGCGGGCTTTTTATTATATTTAATATTGCAACTCGCGGCCCCGGCAGCGAATCGCATCGTGGCGCACGCGCTGCCGGCCGCGTTTTTCGCCGGCAGCCTAGCCGGTTATCATAGTATTCGCGAATACGAACTCGACGCGGAGTGGCGCTGGCTTGGCGGCATCGGATGCGGCGCCGTATTTGTTATGATCGCATGGCTCGTCGCGCGCACCGCCGCCGCGCGAATCGTCGCGACCGCGCTCACGGCGCTCGGCGGAATTGCAATATTACTTTTCGCGGCGTCGCTTGTAACCATTTACCTCCCCACCGCCGACGCGTCCGATCCGCGCGACGCGCTGCCGAAAGTCGAGGCGGTGAAATCGCCTCCGAAACCCGACGCAACCGCCGGGCGCGTATTGTTACTTGGCGTCGACGGCGTGACGTGGGACATCATTGATCCATTGATCGCGAAAGGACAATTACCCAATTTCGCAAGATTAAGAAAAGACGGCGCGACGGCTCGATTGCGAACGTTCGTGCCGACCGCTTCGCCGCTCATCTGGACGACGATCGCGACGGGGCGGCTCCCGATCGAGCACGGAATCGGCGACTTTATCGTTCGGAGCACGAAGTTTTTGCCGACGTATTCTTTGGAATTACAAAACCGGCCGTTGAGGGCAATGTTATCGTTGTTCGATCTGTATGCAGTTTCCCTGGTGACTTCGAACCTGCGAACGTCGAAGGCTATTTGGAATATTGCATCGGAAGTCGGACTCAAGATTTCGGTCGTCGGCTGGTGGGCGACGTTTCCCGCGGAGGATATAAACGGTTGGATCGTTAGCGACGCGGCGAGCGGCGAATGGGTACGGCGCCTGATGGGCCGAAATGAGAAATTAAAGAATCGCACGCGCGGCACGACGTTTCCGGAACCGCTCGCCGCCGAACTCGCGCCGCTTCGCCGCGAACCGTCGAGTATTACAAAAGACGAACTCGCGCGTTTTATACAAATGGACGACTCGGCATGGAGCGATTTCGAGAATGCCCGGAAGATCGACAAAGAACAGCCGCTTTCGGTTTTGCATAGCGCGTATCTGCGCGACGAATTTTATGTAGCGTCATCGCTGAAAATCGACGCCGGGAAAAAACCCGATATTGTTTTTTGTTATACGCGCCTCACCGACGATTTCGAACATTTCTTTTGGGAGTATTCCGAGCCGGAGGCCGCCGAACTCGGCAAGGATCCGAAACTCGTCGCGCGTTACAAAGACACCGTCGCGAAAGCTCATGTCTGGGCCGACGGCATCGTCGGAAAATTCATGGAACGCCTCGGGCCCAAAGATGTATTGATCGTATTGTCCGATCACGGCTTCGAACGCATGTCGCGCGGCATGTACAATCATAATAACGGCCCGGACGGAATATTAGCGTTCTACGGCGGTTCCGTGAAACACGGATTTGAATTTAAAGAAAAACCGCACGTTCTCGACATCGGTCCGACGATTCTTTATCTCGCGGGAATTCCGAAGGGCGCCGACATGGCGGGCCGCGCGCTGCGCGAGGCGTTCACGCTCGAACGCGCGGAGCGGACGCTGCCGACGTGGGAGACGGCGCGCGTCGGCGGCCGCGGCATTATTGATATGTTTGACGCGGATGAAAAGATGCGCCAACTGGAGCAGAATGGTTATCTTCAGAAACGCAAATAGTCCGATTATTTATTATTAATTCCGCTTGGCCAGAATTACAATCGACATCACGCCGGCGATTCGCGCCGATCCATCGGGAATTGCTTATTATATTCTCGAGCTGATCGATCAATTCGAAAAACTGCGGCCGGCGCACGAATTTACACTTGGAATCCGTCCCGACAAATTCAAGGAACGGAGCATTGTAACCAATCGCGGCTGGAGCCGCGTTCGCTATAAAAGATTGATTCCTCCGTTTTATCAGTTATTCGCCGGGCCGATCGATTTGTTTCATTCGACGGGCTCGCTTCGCGTACTCGGGCCGCAGGGCAGCGTGCTGCGGACGCCGCGCGGACTTAAGAAAAAGATCATTACACTTCACGATTTGATACCGATGGAGGGCTGGTACGTCCCGAACACGGAGCGATGGATCGCGAAGCGCACGCGGCTCATCCGCGAAACGGTGAAACGCGTCGACGCGATCATTACAGATTCGGATTTTATTAAACAAAGAATCCTGTCGTCGTTCGCATTCGACGCCGATCGGATCCACACCGTCTGGCTCGGACTCAATCACGACCGATTCCGCGTGCACGATCCGGGCGTCGTCGCGAAATGCCTCGACAAGCTAAAAATCGACCGGCCGTATTTTATTAGTTTTTCGGCCATGTATCCGCGCAAGAACACGGAGGGCCTCGTGCGCGCCTTCGCGCGTACGCGCGCCGCGCGCGACGGTTTATTATTATTAGGCGGAAACACGCGCGGCGAAGTGTATGATCGCGTCGCCGCCGAATGTAAGCGTCTGCGAATCGAAAACAGCGTGCGATTTCTCGGTTACGTGGCGCACGAGGACGTGCCGTTGTTATACTGCGGCGCGCGGGCCTCGCTGTTTCCCAGTCTTTATGAAGGATTCGGGCTCCCCGTGGCGGAGGCGTTCGCGTGCGGCACGCCGCTCGCGACCTCCGACCGCTCGTCGATGCCGGAGGTCGGCGGCGACGCGGCCGAATATTTCGATCCTGAAAATGAAGATTCGATCGCGTCGGCGCTCGATAATATTTATGAAAACGAATCGCGTCGAAAGAACCTGATCGAACGCGGCCTCGAACGCGCGAAATTGTTCACATGGGAGCGGACGGCGCGCGCGACCCTCGAGGTTTACGATCGCGTATTGCAAGCATCTTCAACGGCGTGAACCGCGCCGGCGGAGGCGTGTCCGTCCGAAACCTCCGCCGCACGCTCGAATTCCTCCTGGCAGGGACGCGCTTTTCAAATTGCAACGGAACAGCCGGAGGGAGCCGGCCATCCTAGCCGCATGCGGACCATCGGCGGCCCGCCGAGGTCGTACCATGAGCTCTCAGATCCGGAATTCGATGCGCGGGTTTTTATTAATATTAACGTTCTTTTTTGCGATATCGGGCGGGGTCGCGCGCGCCGGCGACGCCCAGGGATTTAAGTTTACAAATTCGACGGGCAAACCGGCGAAGGATTTACATATTACATTCACTGGAAGCGGAGGGAATCTTAAAGTTCTCGATGCGGTCGTCATTGTCGACGGGTCATCCTCCAAGTCCACGGCGACAGAGCAGGTGTCATCTCCGACAGTAACCATGGACTGGGGCGCGTCGCCGGTTCCCGCCGGATCGACGGTACAATTATTAGTAAGCACGACGGCGGGTCCGCTTTCGATTCAATCTGTATATTGGAGCGGAATCGACGGAGCGACGGGAGGTCCGGGCGGACCCGGAACAGTAACCATTCCTCCCGCCGATCAATCGCAGTTCGCGCCGCTCGGCTCCATACCGATCTCGACCGGCGTCAAGAAACTCGGCGAGGATCCCGCGGTCACGCCCATTGGAAAGATTCATATCATAATATATAACGATAAAATTCCGATCGTCGGTACCGACGGGCATCGCATCACGGCCGTGTTCGATCTCGCGCCGGAATTTGCATTCCTCGACAATTGGTATGATTTCAAATGGGTCACCGTCTTGACGCAAAAACTTGCCGACGGCGTTTCCCAGCAGACCGACAAATTTATCGGTAAGATTCCCGGAATCGACCCGCAGCCGACGGTCGTGCCGCCCCCCGGCGAGCCCGGCACGGGCGACGACAACAAACCGTTCGATTCGTCGGACATCGATGAACCCAATTTTAAGAAAGAAGGACATTCCGTCACATCGACGATGAATCCTTATGAAATTCTCGAGTCGGCGACGAAGGTCGAATTTATTTATACTACCTATCTCGTAGCGACGAATGTTACGGATCCGATGGGCATGGGACCGAACGAATTCTGCGTGCTCGGCGGATTCATGTGGAAGTACACGCGGCAAATTATCAACGGAGACGATCAGCATCATTCGACAACATATATGGGGCCGCTTCCCGCGCCCGAGGCGGGCGTCATCACGACGGCGCTCGGGAATACTAATTTTCCGCCGCCCGGCGGACCGAATACGCCCGGCTGGAAAGCCATCGTCGGATGCACGTTTTCGGAATGCGAGGCGCCCGCAAAGATTCCGCCGTGCATTCCGGATCCGAATATTTATAATATTGCCACCGGGAGCGCCACGGGCATCTGGAGCTCGATGGGATTTGGCACATTTGCGTGGCCGGTCGGAACGGGTTTTCCCGCGGGCACCGGCGGAAACAGCATGTGGGCGGTTCTGCCGCCCGAACTGACCGCTTACTTTGAATGTAACAATGGCGGGCCGTATCTGAGATTCCGAGGCGTCGAATTCGAAGTGGGTACATTTAATATCTCCGCTCCGGCGTTCGATTCTCCAAATATTGAAATTCGCGACGCCGCGCCGAACCCAAATAATTTGGCGAGGCGCGTACCCGGAGCCGAACTTTTTGCTACATTTCCCTCGACTCCGAATTCCGTCCAGGGCGGACTCGGCTACGGCGCTGCCTATCGTTTATGTTATGATTTCGGACCGGGGAATTCCGCTCCGGTGAAGTCGCTGGGACGCGGGCTTTCGTTCGTATGGAAGGATTATGATAAACAATACGGCGACGGCAACGGCATCCTCCTGGTGAGCACGGCGAACGAACCCACGGGGACCGGCGCGGATTCTATTAGTTATTCCGGAGCCACGACGCCGTCCGGTCAGCATTACATTCTCCCGACTTTTACATATCAGGGCCAGCCCGTCTCGGGAGAATTCGTAGTAACGTGGCTGTTCGATCAATCGATGATTCAGGCCGTCAAGAACGCCCGCGTGATGGCATCGAATGAACAAATACTGGGCGGCGGCTCCCCCCCGTCGCCGTATACGATTCAATTCGAGGACGGGCGCGCGTCGATTTATATTAATCCGGGCGACGCCGTTTCGTTTAATTGTAATTCCAGACTCGGGACTTTCGATTCCGGAGGGGTGTCGAGCGTCTGGTGCGCCCCGATGGTACAATTATCATCCGACCTCGGCTCGCCGGGCGCGACCGATCCTCTTCCCGAGAATTGGTATTCGGGGCCCGTAACCGTCCACGCCATGTCGCTCCAACAATTCATCGACGATTTATTATTTCTATTCGGTTCTCCCCCCGGCACGGGCGCGGCGCTGAATCCCAACGATTCCACGCTGGCATTGTGGCTCGGAATCGACCTGCCGGACTTCCTTAATTATACAATTCTCTCGAACGGCCTCGCGTTCGCCGACGTCTCGTCGGGTCCACAGTGGTCCGGCCCGATGGTTGAAATGTATGATTCGGCGTCCAACTCGTCCGCGCCGATCGGACGGAATCTTGCGAATGTCGCGGGTTATTATGATAATCTGGGACAGTACATCTCCGGCATCCGCGAGTATCGAACGCTCTGGGGGCCGGGCCAATCCGGTTACACTCCGATCGTCGCCGCTCCTTCGAGTTCGACAATGTTAGGATTCGGCGTTTACAACGGAGGCATGACGGGCGCTACATTTTCCATCCAATGCTGGATGCTCGACATGCAGACATCAAAAATCCTCGATGTTACGAATGTGGCGGTCGTTCATTTGAATTAGCAACCGCGACATACACGCGCAGAATCTCGCCGCGGCCCGTCGCGCGGCCCCACCATGCGCGGCGGCGCAGGCTGCGTTTCAGTCGTTTTTCGTCCTTTCGCGGAAGTCCCGCGTCGGCGTCTCGAAATTGTATACTCCCGGCCAGCGCGCCGACGCTCGATTCGTGTTCGAGTTTGACGACGGCGCCGCCGCACAGTTGTATCATTCGCGAAAGCGTCGCGGGAGTGAAATGATGAAAATGCCGCGGCAAATCTAACAAAAACCAATGCGTGCCGAATTCCTCCGCCCCGGCGCCGGCCGCGTTCGGCGATTCGATCACGAGCATGCCGCCCGGCGCGAGCCAGCCGATCATTTTCGTCAACACGGCGCGAGGATCGGCGACGTGTTCGAGCACGTGATAACAAGTAATCAAATCGAACGAACGTTCCGGAAATGGCGCGTTCTGAATGTCGCCGGCGAAAACATTATTATGTTCGCGTTTCGCGACGGCGGCGACGTCGGGAGAAAATTCGATTCCCGCGACGACCCAACCGAGCGCTTTCATCGCCGTCATGCGCGCGCCCGTGCTGCAACCCACGTCGAGCAAGCGCCCGCCGCCGCGCATCGGGAAAACGGTTTTCTTAACTTTCGCCGCGCGAGTGAACGCTAATATTCGAGCGAATAGCCCCGCGTTCTCCGGCGCGAGATGTTTATAACCGAGTTGCGTCGACAAAATATAACGATGGGCCGCGACGCGCGCCGGAGATCCCGATAACAACTTATGGCCGGCCGCCGATTCCGGATTGTACGCCGGATACTCCGGCGGATAACAAAGATGCAAATCGGCCTGAAGGGGCCGCGGATTTTGATAATAAAATCCGCATTGATTACATTCGACGACGGCATACTCCCCCGGCACGCCCATCAATCTGTCGCGCCCGCGCCATTTTAATCTTCCGCCCGAACCGTCGCGGCAAAGCGGGCACGGCACTCGTTCGACGCGCGGCGCCTCCATGTCAGCCTTTACCGGATAATTTAAGTGTTTTGCCGACCGCTTCGAGCGCCGCGCGGTACGAGGAGAGCGTTTCGTCCGCCGCCCGCTCCCATGTGAATTCCGCGGCGCGCGCGATCCCCAGTTTTCTTAAATTTACACATAGCACGTCGTCGTATGCCGCGCGGTCGATCGCCGCGGCCACTGCGTCGGGGCCCGACGGCGAGAATAGTAATGATGCGCCGCCGGTGATTTCCGGCATGGCCGACGTGTCGGAGCAGAGCACGGGAGCGCCGCAGGCCATCGCTTCGATGAGCGGCAGCCCGAACGATTCGTAGCGCGACGGATGCACGAGAGCGCGCGCCGAGCGGAGCCACGCCGGAATCGCGTTCGACGCGAGGTGCCCAATGATATGAACGTGTTTCTCTAATTTTAACGATCGCATTCTATCCAATATCGCGGGCGTTTCCGAACGCGACTGCCCGGCCAGCACGAGATCGAATTCCTTTCGCGCGCGGCACCGTTCGAACGCTTCTAATAAAAGCGGCACGTTCTTTCTATTTGTTATCGCGCCGAGACAAAGAAAAAACGGCCGCGGCGCGCCGCCCGCGGATTCGCGCCATTTCGCCTCGACGGCGGCGCGGTCGCGCGCCGGATCGCCGTTTTGATGATAACGATCGTGATCGACGCCGTGGTAAATCGCTTTCAACTTATCGACCGGGCATCCGCACAATTCCGCGGTGCGCTCGCGCTCGTAATTGGACACTACAAATGCGCGGTCGGCGCGCGAAATCATCGTTTGTATCTTGGCGAGTCTTCGTTTATAAGCTTCGCGTTTTTCGGGCGCGACTTCGTCTTCGCCGATGAACCCGTGAATGGTTACGAACTTGCGCGTCGACGACGGCAGCCCGCGGGGCACGTTGACTCCGAGTCCGTGAAATATGTCCGGCTTTCCGTATGTTAAGAATGCGAACGGAGACTGCAGCGGACGCGTGCATACGCGCGGATCGTCGAACTTCGGCGCGAATTCGCGGCGATTCCAACGCGACAGTCGGAAACCGAGCACGATCTCGTCGTCCGCGTGCAGTTTCTTCAACATCGCGCGCAGAATTTCACTGACGTATCGGGCGATGCCCGTCGGCTCCCGTTTGACGGCGGAAGTGAAATCGAACGCGAATCTCATGGACTGTGAACTGTTTGATCGAAGCCGTTAATTAAAATAACTGTTCACGGCGCCGGGAAATTCGAGTTCGCACACTTCGCGGATTTTCGCGAGCACGCGAGGCTCGTCGTTGGACGTGAATATATAAAATTTCCAAAGATTCTTATAACTATCCTCGAGATCGCGCAGGCGCGGCGTGTGCTCCGCGAACTCGGCGAGCGCCCGCACTCCCGGAACCCCGGGCCAGCGGACGTGCAAACGCGCCTCCTTCAGTTGCATCGTCCGCTTGGGACAATATAAGACTATTTCTATATCATTTTGCCCGGTGGCCAGTTCGACGGCTTCCGCGATCCGCCGCTCCGACGCCGTCCGCGCCGGCAGGCAGCCCGACGCGAAATATTTATTAATTAAATTATCCGCGATCGAACGGTTCTGCGCGAGAGGATAGACGGCGGCGCGTTTTAACAATTTGCGCGAACGGAATCGTTGTATCAGATTTCGCACGCGCAACCGAAGCGACGGGTCGCCGAGCGGCGCGCTCTCGATTTTGTCCAAAATTCCCTGATCGTTCGAATCATAAAAATCCGATTCCTTCATCGCTCCGGCCGAAACGGCGAGTTCGACGCACTTTGCGAGCAGCGCGCCCGCGGCGACTTTCGCATGATGATAATAAACGCGTTCGCTAAAATAATATCTGGCTTCGAGTACGCGCACGATTTCCGACAGAATATCTTCGCGCAGCATTTTATGCTTCGCGAGATCGATGAACAGATTTCCCGATTTGCGATCGACCTTGAAATAGGACAAAACGCGCGAATCATAAAATAAATTCAACCCGGTGAACAGCGCGTCGCGTCGTAAATAATCGAAAACGTCCGCGTCGATCGTGTCGGAGAGAATTTGCGACCAGTACGGCGGCACGCGTCGCGCGCCGTCGGCGCCGGGTTTATAAGTTAAAACCGCGAGGACGTCCTCGTACACGCCGAGTTCGCGAAGCGTGCGGCCGAGCTCGGTTTTTTGTGAAAAACGCTCTTCATAACGATAGGCCGAATCGTGACGCGGAAAAAGCCCCGTTTGATCCTCGATGCCGTGGCCGTACGGAATATGTGTACAATCGTGCACGAGCGCGGCGATTCTAATAATCCGCGCCTCGCGCTCGGGTATGCCGAGGAGGTCCGCCGGTTCGAGGTCCGCGTTTCGTTGCACGGCCTCGATCATGCGGCGCGACACTTCCGCGACGCCGATCGCGTGTTCGAATCGCGAATGTTGCGCGCTCGGATATACCAAATAGGCGGTTCCAAGCTGGCGCACGCCGCGCAATCGTTGCATTTGCGGCGTGTCGAGGACGGCGATCTCCTCGGATGTTAAATATACATCTCCGTGGACCGCGTCGCGGACGACGGAAAAATGTCGGGACATTTACGGTATCGTTAGCGATACAACCGCGGAGACTTTTCCAGGTTGAATCGTCGGATAATCATACACGCCGACGACGCCGTAAAAACTATAACCGTGGAGAGCATTGTCATTGGGGACGGCGACGCCCGTCGAACCGAAACCGTTTCCGTCGAGAAACCAGAGAAAACCCGGGAACGCGAGGCTGTCGAAAAGCAGGCTGTCCGCAAGCACGGGGAAAGTCTGGGCCTCGAGGACGAACCACGGCTGCGCGGTCGACTGCGAAAGAACGCCGAGGTAGATGTCGCCCGGCTCGTTGTAAGAGTAAAAATTAACATTCCATGTCGTGTCGACCGCGAGACCGCCCTGCGATACGAATTGCGCCGGGAGAACTGTAGTATCCGCCGTGTTGCGCGCGCCCGGCGTGCCCTTGTCGCCCGAACCGAACGTCGCCGTCGCAGCCGTCCAATTCGACTGCGTATTCGTCGCGCCGAGTAAATTGATACGTTGCGCGGCGACGCCGACGCCGTCTGGCCACGCGCTCGTGTACGTTAGCGATTCGAGCGAGACGTTGGACGGATTCTTTATTAATATACTGTCGTTTGCATCGAGAAAAAACGTGCTGTACGGCCACGACATGTCGGCGACGACGCCGCCGTTTCGCTGATAATCGCCGCTGACGCAAAAAACATACGTGTCGCCCGGATTTAATAATATTGTCGTCGCAAATGTAAATAAATCCGTCACGCCGTCGCTCTGCGAGATTTTGAGCCCGTTCAAGTTCCGCCGATAACCGGACACATTTTGAATCTCGAACCACTCGCCCGCGTTGTCGGGCACGGCGCTCGGATCGGGCATGTATTCTGAAATTCTCAAATCGCTCGTTCCAGGGCCAGGATATGTAGCATTGAGTTCGTCGCAAACGAAGAGACGCGGTTTCCCGACGATCGGCGTGATTTGATATAAGTTGCCGTCGGTCTCCAATACAATATTTCCGTCCGCGTTGACGAATCCGCGGTTGCCGAAACCGTCGCTTCCGTCGGCGCCGCCCGTCGTGCAATAAACCATCGTCGCGTGCGACGATTTATTCACATTATTCAAAAACGTCCCCGACGGATGGTTATAACTATTATGAAGGCCGCACGAGGCGATCGAAACCTCGGGCACGATGGAATTGATAAATGTAACCGCCGAACTCGTCGACGAACCGTGGTGATCGGCGAGATAGACGTCCACGTTGCCGACGTACGGCGCGAGCGGGTTTTCGACGTTGGTCGTGCTCCCGCCGCCGCCGGTGAGATCCCCGCCGATGAACATTTGAAAGTTTTTATAATCTAATAATAATGCGATCGAATTGGAGTTTTCGAGTTCCGAAGAACCGCTCGTGTTGACGAGCGGACCGCCCGCGATCTGCCCGGCGACCACTTTGCAAGTCATCGTCGCGCCGCCGCCGAGATCGACGACGACGCCCGGCGTTATCGTCGTTCGTTTCGCTCCGACGGCGGCAATATAAGCATTGATCGGCGCGGTGAACCCGTTTTCCGGCGCGGGCGTGTTGCCGCGATCATACGCGAGCGCGGTCGATTTTAGATAATTATGCGTCGCGATTTCGGTGATCCCTTCATAATGATCGGAATGGTAATGAGTCAGAAGCGTATAATCCAATTGCGAAATTCCCGCCGCCGCGATCGTCTGCGCGACCGGCCCCGGCCCGCTCGGCGACGTGATCCATCCCGACTGATCGGGGCCGCCGTCGATGAGCATCGATTTTCCCGTTGGACCGACGATGAGGGTCGACGAACCCTGGCCGACGTCGATTATATATATCTTCAACGATTGCGCCCCGGCGGCGGACGCGAGTATAATAATAAAAACGGCGAGCGCGAACAGTTTATGAATCATGGATTTTCTCGGTGGGCGCGGGTCCGCGGCATTTTCGCCGTCGGAGTGAGAAAATGGAGTTGTTAATTCCAAGCATAGCCGCGACGATGGCCCGCATGAAAGGCATCCCCGACGGAATTTTGCATCGCATACAAGCCGATTATTTGGAGGCGCTTCTGCCCCGTCGCGCGGGTGCCGCCGCCGCGTTGGAAACGCTCGCGCAGCGCGACCGCGTTCCAATCGTGGATCCCGAAGTCGGGAGGTTTTTGGAGCAGACAGCCATCGCAAGTCGGGCGAAGCGCGCGCTCGAAGTCGGCACCGCCATCGGTTATTCGACGCTGCACCTCGCTCGGGGCGTCGGCGCCGATGGGCACGTTGTTACAATTGACGTCGACCCCGCGCGGCAGGAAACCGCGCGCCGCCACCTCGCGATGGAACGGCTCGAATCGCGCGTCGAGTTTATGTTGGAACCCGGGCTCGCCGCGATCGGGCGCGCGAGCGGGCCGTTCGATTTGTTATTTCTCGACGCGATCAAGGAGGAATACCGCGGATACCTCGATCTCGCGCTGCCTAAGTTAAGAATCGGCGGCGTCGTGATTTGTGATAATTTATTGTGGTCGGGGCAGGTCGCCGGACAGATTCTTAAAGAGGACGAACGCTCGTCGACGCTCGCGCTCCGCGAATTCAATCCTTATTTTACAAATCATCCGTCGCTGCTCGCGCAAGTGTTGAGTTTCGGCGACGGCGTGGGATTCGCGGTGAAAGTGAAATGAGCGCGCCATTATAATTAGCATGGAACGGGCGTACTATGCGGCAACCCTGCGGGAGTTTCTATTAACGCCGGATGTAACGATTCTCGGAACGCTCGCGCACAATTGTGGTTTTGACATTTCCCGGGAACAGCGGGATGCATGGGCCGAACAAATCACAATTCTGAAGTCGGCATTGGAAGACGATCCGGGTTCCATTTATTTTGAGTATTCCATTCCGCGAATGGGCCGGAGGGCCGATGTTGTCATCATCTCGGGGACCATAATCTTTGTCGTTGAATTTAAGATTGGCGCCGCTGAGTTTTCGAGAAACGCGGTCGACCAGGTTTGGGACTACGCGCTGGACCTCAAGAATTTTCATGAAACGAGCCATGACTGCTGGATCGCTCCGATTCTAATAGCATCGAATTGCACCGGCGCGGAGGTTATTATTAATTTCGAGCGGCAGCTCGACAAGGTGTTCACTCCAATTAAGAGTAGCGTTGGCGCGTTCCCGCACATTCTAAAGAAACTCGCCGGAATCTCCGCGGGGGCGGCCATCGCGCCTGCAGAGTGGGAACGCGGTCGTTACCATCCAACGCCAACAATTGTTGAAGCCGCGATGGCGCTCTATCGCGGGCATTCGGTTCATGAGATATCCCGCAGCGACGCCGGCGCCATCAATTTGACCGCGACCTCCGATGCAATATCAAATATTATTCATGAATCAAATCGACACTCGCGGAAATCAATCTGCTTCGTGACAGGCGTGCCGGGCGCTGGCAAGACGCTGGTTGGTCTTAATATAGCAACCAAACATATTGATAAAAAAAGCGAACTATACAGTATTTACCTTTCTGGCAACGACCCGCTCGTAAACGTGCTAGAAGTGGTTTCATAAGTCTCTCGAGCTGCGCGCGGCCCTCGTCGACCATCGCATCGTTGCCGCGTCCTCGGCGACCCCACCGGGTCGCCTGCGGCGCGGCGCCTCGCGCTGGCCGACGATTGCTCGCGCTCGCTATTCGAGATACTTATGAAACCACTTCTACGCGAAGCGCTCACACGCGACCGCGTCCGGCTCAAGAAGGATCTCGGAGGCCGGATCCGGAAGGGCGAAGCGGGCATTTGCGAATGGTTGTCGGCTCTGAATCAATCCTTTCCAAATTGGGATATTTATATATCTCCACAATTAACGGATTCCGAGTATGGAGCGGGGAGCGCGCTCCGAGAAATTTGCGGCCGAAGCAATGTTACATATAAGGATGAACTTCACCTCGCGACTTCGATGCGGTCTTTTCGAGCCGAAAACGTCTCGCTGCTCGTCAAACAGATATTAGATATTGATATTGAAAACGCCCGAAATACGCTTCGCTCGCTCGCGGACAAATATCCCATTGTCCTTTCGAGAAATTTAACATCTGCCAAACACTGGCTTCGTTCCAAAGCCCGCGGCAGCGAGCGATATGGTATTGTAGTGTCATCCAGGGCCGAGCGCCTCCGTCCGCACGCGATCGATGTAAAGTCACCGATGGATCCGGTTCACTGGTTTCTCGATGGAAAGGAAGATGTACGATCATCATTTTATTTGGAGGATGTCGCGACGGAGTTCCATGTGCAGGGTCTGGAACTTGACTGGACATGTGTAACTTGGGATGCGGATTTTCGCTACTCAAGCAACGACTGGGCGCATTGGTCTTTTATTGGTGATCGCTGGAATCACGTGCGAAAATCGGAGCGACAAATGTACTTAAAAAATGCATACCGGGTTTTACTCACCCGCGCCCGTCAGGGCATGGTAATCGTCGTCCCCGCGGGTGACGCATTGGATGCAACACGCAATTCTGAATTTTATGATCCAACGTATCGTTATCTACAATCGTTGGGTTTTCAAGAAATATAATAAATAATGTGTGTTAACAGGGTTGTGCAAAAGTCCCCGGCAAACCGAGCGCGAGCGATTTTTATTAGTATCAAGGCGCGAGCGCGAAGCGTGTTCCATCGGGCAGCACTCGGAGCGCGAGCAACGAAGATACTAACAATAAAGCGCCGCGCGCAGGTCCGGGGAGTTTTGCACAGCCCTGCTAGCCCAATCGCTCCGACGCCTCCGACATGGCGCGCATTTTCGCTTCGGCGATCTCCGCGGACGCGACGGGGTTGTCGGCAAAAGTAGCGAATCCGCAATCGGGATTGAGCAACACGCGGTCGCGTCCAAACCGGTCGATCGCGCGCTTCGCTCTCTCTACAATTTCATCGGCCGACTCGACGCGGGGATCCTTCGGATTCACGACGCCCACGCCGATGCGCGTCTCCGGCGGCATATTGTCCAGTGCGTCGATCTCGCCTGCGCGCGGAGTACACAATTCCAAGAATAATGTTCCCACGCGCAGAGAACGCAACAGTTCGACGAGCGGACGATAGTCGCCGGTCAGCGCCGCCCGTTCGTCGGGCGTCCAATTGCCGCGGCAGACGTGGACGGCCGTTCGCTCGCGCGGCGCGCCTTCGACGACGCGATGTATCAATTCGCGGGCGAACGCGAGTTCCTCGTCAGGCCGGCCTTTTTCGCTGAGCGCGCCGCACATGAACGAACGGCGATTCTTAGCTTCTCCAAAAACCACTTCCGTGAGCACGGGTTCGTCGAATTGTACAATCGAGGCGCCGAGCGAAAGCAATTCGAACAATTCCTCGCGGAGAACTCGAACAATATCGTCGGCGAGATCTTCGCGCGTCTGATAAACTTTCTCCGGAATGCAGTCGATCCAAAGAATGCGCGATAATAAGTATGGACCGGGTATCGCGACTTTCAGCGGTTTGTTCGTAAGTGTTGTCAAAAAGCGCAGCTCGTGCGCCGCGATGGGGCGCGTCCGCCGGATTTTTCCGAAGATTGCCGGGTGCCGGACCTCCGCCGCGGGGACGTCAAGCGATCTTAATTCTTCCGCGAGCGCATCGGGATCGTCGACCAAAGCTAACAAATCCGTGAGAGGTATCAATTGGCATCCGTCGAGACGCGCGCCGACAAAATTAGCATAACTATCGCGCCGCTGCTCGCCGTCGGTGAGAACATGCGCACCCGCCCGGAGTTGGGCGGCGACGGCCAGCCGCACGGCGTCGTCGCCGGCTTGTTGAAATTCTTCGTCGGATAGTTTGCTTTCGATGCGTTCGTGAATGGCGCGGACAAGCCAACGCGGTCGCGGCCAGCTCCCAATCCCAACGACGGAGAGCGGCGCGATCGCGGAGGCGGCCGCGGGCGTCGCTAATTGTGATATTAAGTTTCCAGACTCGACGGCGGCGCGTGGCGCGCGGACTTCGGCGGCGGCGGCGACCGCGCCAACCGTTCGCTCCGCGAGCATTCCTTTACAAACGAGGAAACTGCGAACGTTGCCGTTTTTTGTAAATGATACTAATTCATTTCCGGTGAGGCGGCACCATGCGGGCAGCTCCTCCTCGACGGAAACTTCCGTCGATCGAATTTCGAGAAGCTGCCCGCGACGCAGCGGATCGATGTGCCGACGAATTAATAGTAATAACCCGTTCCCGCAATCGAGATCGCCCCCGTCGAAGCGGGCGTCGGGAACGTACGGGCGGCCGCTTTCGTTCAATAGCTCACGCACGGAGATCCGCCGCTCAAGAATTCGACAAGTTTCGCGCCGCCGACGATCGCGGCGCCGTCGACAAGTTTCGTTTCATCGAGCTTGCGTTTTTTGAAGCATGGCGAACAAACATAAATAGTTCCGCCGCCCTTTACAAAACTCGCCATCAATTCGGCGAGCGGCGCGAATCCCTCTTCTCGAATATCGTCGGCATAGCCCTTTTGCGAGAGGCGAACGCCTTCGATACTTAAAAAAACCATGGTTTCCTTGTCCGAAGCGACGGCCGCGTTGGCGACGACAAAAGCAACCGTGGCTTTATCGGTATTATCTTTCGCGCAGGCGAGACTGACGCAGAATTTTCCGGGCATGTTAATAATCCTCTAAATGGTAAGAGTTGTTTCTATTGTTAGTTATCAAGTTTTTTTTGTATCCAATAATCCGGATGTCGGGCCCTCACGAGCGCGTGGCCGGTGAGGCGGCACCACGCCGGCATGTCCTCCGGCGCGCCCGGATCGAGCGCTGTGAGTTTCATGATGCTTCCCGGCGCCATCGCGCGCATTTTAAATTTAAGTTCCAGCAGGAGCTCGCCGCAGCCCATGTCGCCCGCGTTCCATTCGACGTTCGATTCGGGGATGGTGGATTCCACGGCAAGCTCATGATGTAATAGTTAGAAATCGAGTTGAATATAGAAATCGACGCGAACGGCGTTGCCGACGCTGAGTTTTACGTAGTCGGTTTCCCAATAAATAACATCCAATCCGGTCTTCAGGCCGCCGCCCCAGTCGTAACGATTGCCGATGTATGCGGCCCAGTTCTTTTCTTTGGCCCCCGTCGTCAGATCGCCTTGCGACGGCTTGTCGATCGTCGCGCCGAATACAAATGTATACGGATCGAAGGGGTTCCACTGCAACTCGCCCCAACCGCCCGTCGCGGCGACTTCCTTTCCTTTAACTGTATTTATACTTTGATTGATGCCGCCGCGAAAGTCTCCGAGCGCGTCGCCGTACCACCATTCTCCCTTGACTAATATTCGATCGACGATAGGTAGTGTCAGATCGATTCCACCGACCCATTCGGTAAATCTTCGGGATCCATTAAATTCCTTATCTGTTTCAAGTCTTCCGATCGCGCCCCAGGCGCCGATGCCCGCGCGCTTGCCGTCGACCCACGAATTCCACGTCGTGCCGGCGCGCAATTGCGCATGCGGAAGGCCCGAGTCGATACCGTCGCGTTCCGCTGTAGTAAACGGCGCGGTGGCGCCGGTCGGATCGATGTCCTGATTGTTAACGGCGCCGGTCATTCCTAATGATCCGCGAATTTCGTAGGCTGTTTCCTTAGCATCTCCGTCGTTGAAGGCGATTTGCGCCTGCGGTCGTCGATCGCCAAGATTACCCGCGTACCACATTAACGATTCCGCGTTCACCCACGGCATGAGCGGGGAGATGACGTCCCAATCCTGGCCGAATCGGGCCGACCAACTTCCGAAATTTAAATTAATATAAGCGAGGCGGATGCGGGGCGTCTCCCGCGATTCCGCGACGGCGCCCGAGGCGCTTGCGGCCGGAAAATTAGCAAAGTCGATTTCGAGCTTCGCGGTCGTCTTGGCGTCGCCGATTTTGCCGGCGTCGACGTCGATTCCGAACCGCGTCAGGCGCGCGTCGAATGCGAAAGTATTATCGTCGCGCGATGCGGCAATATTATTTTCCGGTTGCACAAAAAACGGAATCACGGCGCCGTCCATGCGCGCGGTGTTATAATACATATCCGTCCGCACGAATCCGTAGAACTTGATCGGGTCTCCCGAACGCGTCAGACTTTTATTTGTAACGAAATCCTTCGCTTTTGCCGCGAGTTCCGCAAGTGCGGCGTCGAGTTCCTGCGACGTTCCGGGTGAACCTTTATATTTGGAAAGTTCGTTCTCGAGGCTTTCGGCGCGGTCCTCGGATTTTTTCAGCCGGGCACGGAATTCTATATTCTCGGCCTCGAGTTTTCGGAGGCGTTCATCCACGGGGTCCTGACAATTCGCGCCCCCTGAAACGCTTACGAGCGCGACGGCGAGCCCGGCGCCAAATCCGAGTCTCGAAAATAACACTTGCTGAACAAACGTTCGCGACGCACCGCGAAGGATGCTACAATTATCGATCTGATACAACGGGGCACCTCTTTCTCTTCGGAAGGGCGCGACTGCACACCGGTGTTAAGGAAGACCCGTTCCTTAGGATCCAGACCGGACCCGACCACCGGCGCTTGGCCGGCGGTTAATTCAGGTTGCGTGGAGCAGGACCTGGGGTCTCGGGTACATGGGGCGCGTAGTACGAAGCGGAACGGCGAAATTGTCAAGCGACTTTCTTTCGTTAATGATCGCGCGTCCGAAATTCCCGTGGCGCGCAGAGCCCTCCGGCGCGTAGAAGTATTCGCGATGATCTCAGGCGCCCAATATCGAACTCCGTTTCGTTGACGGCGCATCGTGCGGCATGGCGGCGTGATCGCGGCCATCTCGCACGGGGCGCCGTTGGCGCTCCGTCAGTCGCTCGATCCGCGTCCATAATGAATGATGGCCGGTCGACGGCGGAGAGATGGAAGATCGCCTCGTTCATTTTCCGCCGCGCGAGACTTTATTTACAACCATTGTTCCGCGGTAACAATTAAACGAGGCAATATGAATTCGATTCGTTCGACGGCGACGTGCGTCGCGACATTCTTACTTATCATGTGCGGTTCCGCGTGCAGGAGCGGAATGCAAAAATCGCAGGGGCGCGTCGGCGCGTATCAAGCGAGAAACGAAATCGCATTTACAGTTCCGGGCGACGCGAGGGATTTGCGGCTTTGGATGGTTTTGCCGCAGGAAGACTCGCAGCAAATCGTCAAGAATCTAAATGTTAGTGCTCCGTTTCCGTGGCATAAATCCCGCGATTCCGAAGGAAACGACGTTTTGTATCTCGAAGCCAAAGCGCCGATCCCCGCGAGTTTTAAAGTAGTAACGACGTTCGAAGTCGACCGCGCCGAGCAGCGCGCGCGCATCGAGCCCGCCGCGACGCGCCCGCTCGACGAGCACGAAATTCTCGAACACCGGCATGAACTATCGCCGAATCAATATATCGTAATCGACGAAAAGATTCGCGCGCTCGCCAGGGAAATCACGGGCGGCGAACGCAACCCCATCGTCGCATCGCGCAAAATTTACGATTGGGTTTTGAATAATATTGACTATTGGGTGAAGGATCCAAATAATAAGAAAGCTTCGCCGCAGGGAAGCAGCGAATATTGCCTTGCGACGCGCACGGGCAATTGTACCGACTTCCATTCTCTGTACGCGGCCCTTTCGCGAGCATCCAATATTCCCACCCGCATTTTGTTCGGTTCATTATTAAAGAAAGAGCTCGACGGCCAGGACGTCGATCAAAGTTATCATTGTTGGATCGAATTCCTCGCGCCGAACATCGGCTGGGTGCCGCTCGACGTCGCCGTGGCCGATATTTATGCCGGCGGGTTTCAGATCAATAGTGATAATGACGAAAAGGTCCGGCGAACGACGCCCGACGGCTACACCGGACCCGATCCCGCAAAAGTAAATTATTATTTCGGCAATCTCGAGGAGCGCCGGGTTCTTTGGTCGGTGGGGCGCGACTTGAAGCTCGACCCGGCTCCAAAGGCGGGCGCCGTGCAGGCGATGCCGAAGGCTTACGTCGAAGTCGACGGCCAGCCGCTCGCCGAGAAAACCGGCTGGACGCGCAAATTTACTTATAAGGAACTCAAGTAACGCGCGGAGTTCCGAAATAACATTATCGGCCGCCGGCGAATCCGCGCCACCACGCAATCGCCGGCGCCCAGTCTTTCCTTCGCGCGAGCGTATCGTTTAACAGCGCATCGGCTTCTTCGCGGCCGCCGCGAAAGCGAATCGCGAGATCTAACAATAGAAACATCCCGAAATTCCGCTTTTCGGGCGCGATTTGTTTCAATTCTTCCTCGGCGGCGGCGCGGTTGCCGTATTGTAAATGCATGTGCGCCATAAGCATTTTTCCCGCGATTTCGCCTTCGTCGATTTTTTGTTTATGTTCCGGACGATCGATGATATTTGCAATCGCCGCGCGAAATTTAGCGATCGCCGCCGCGTCGCCGGCGTCGAGATGCGGCATCGCCGGCGGCAGCTTCAGCGCGATGCGTTCGGCGAACGCCGCTGCGAGCGCCGGCCGCGGATGCACCATGTCGACGAAGTCGGTTTCGACGCCGGCGGGATCGGCCGGATTGGATATATTAATGATCGGCGTAGCCGCCGCGGCCTCCTTCAGCATTTTTAACATCGGCGTCGACATCCGAATCGGCGCCGGATCCAAATCGCGCGCGTCTTCGAGCAGCGCGCGCGCGGCGGGGTCGCGCGACGCGAGCGCCGCCCGCCCGCGATCATACGCATCGAGCGCGCGCGAATCGTAAATTCGGCCCGACGCGAGCGGCGCCGCAGAAAGACTCGATTCCGGTTGAATAATGAAGAGCGGAGTCTTCTCGTTTTGTAAAATCCAAGCGACGGTCCTTATATTAGCTTCGAATCTTTTTATATGAAACCCGCGTTCGCTTTCTTCGAGCGGCAGGTTTCGCGCCCGCTGCTCCGGATCGCCGTCCGTCAACAGCGTCGCCGCCGTTTTCAATTCCGAAGGGAACATCTCCGGCAATGGAGGGTTCGCGGAACGCGTCCAATCGCGAAAACCGAACAGTATATTATCCAATCCGTGAAAAATATTTTGATAGAATCCGCGACGCGTCCGCCCGAACGGCGAAATGAGCGAAATCCTGTGCGCGAATTCGTTATGTCCAATATATAATAAAACGCAATCGGGGTGCGCAAGCGACGCGTCGCGCAGATTCGACACGACGCCCGCGCTCGAACGGCCCGGTTCGCCGACGACGACACAATCGACGGGTTTTCCGATCGCGGCCTCGAGGCCCGCCGCCAGAAACTTTCCAAATGATAAATCCAATCCGTAAGGAAAACCGACGGCCGTCGAATCTCCAATCACTACAAATCGAAATCCCTTGTTGGGTCCGTAATTGGGAAGCGACCCCGGCGGACCGTCGCTCGAATGGACTCCGAGCGCGTCGAAGTACTCCGCCGCGCTCGCGGAAGACCGGATTTTCGCGTCGGACACCGCGAAACGCCCGCCGAGTTCGAGCGATGCTACAAAAATCGCAAGCGCGATCGTTAATTTAAAAATCCAGCTTCGCCGCCGCCGTTCCATATTACAAATGTTTCTCGATCAGTCCGCGGCGCGCGAGCCGGGCGAAATAATCGTCGAACGGCAGGTCGCGCTCGATATAAATATTTCCCGCGTCGAGCCGCCCCTCGAGCGCGAGTTCGAGCACGGCCACGGCCGGCATCGCCGTCATCCGTTCCATCGCCGTGAAGCCCGTCGCCGGATCTTTATAATCTAATATTTCGTGCGATACCGACTCGCCATTTCCGGCCGTCGCGTCGACGCGCAGCAAAACGAGATCGTCGGGCGCGTCGACGGCGAGCGCCGGCTCGAGTAGCGCGCGCAGTTTTTCGCGATGTTCCGCGCCGAACATTCCGAGATTCTTTAATATTCGAAAAAACGCGAAATGCCCCGGATAGCGGACAGTTTTATAAATATACGATTGCACGCGGCCGTTCCATGTCTCGGGCGCCGTCGACGTGCCGCCGCTCGTGGTGGCGCTTTCGAGGCGGCCGAGTTTCGGATGCATGAATTCGACGCAGTCTTCGAGCGTCGAATCTTTGGTTATATTACCGTTCCGAATCACTACGGATTCGCCGTCGTATTCGTTGATCAAACCGTCGAAGGAAAACACGAGTTCATAATTTAACGCATTGCGCGGCGCGCGAGGAAGTCCGCCGCAGCGAATCTCCACGGCGATTCCCCGTCCCCCCGCCGCCTCCAATTGTTGTATCGCCGCGCCGGCGATCGAATTGCCGAGTCCGGGCATCAGCCCGCAATCGGGCGCCACGACGACGTGCCGCGCGCGCGCAGCGCCGCCGAGTTCATGAATTCTTTTCGAAACCTCGAGATTGCCGCCGAGATCGGCAACGTGCGCGCCCGCTGTGACGGCCGCCGCGCACACGGCCGGACCGTAATTGTAAGGAACGCTCGACAATACGGCCATCGCGCCTTCCATCGCGTTTTGTAATGATCGCGCATCGCCGACGTCGACGACGCGCGTCTCGCCGCCGACTCCATCCGCGTCTCCGCGCGAATCTAACAATTTTTCGAGACGCGCGCGCGCCGCGTCGAGGCGCGCGGCATCGCGGTCGGCGAGCACCACGCGCCCGACGCTTCTTAATTTTGCAAAATCGTATGCCGCGCTGAGGCCCTGACGCCCCGCGCCGATGATGGCGACCGTTAGTTTCATAGCGAAAAACCGCCCGTCCGTTTTCGGCGGCCGCGCGAACGCGTAGAATACAGCGATGCGGCTCGATCGCTACCTCCATGAATCCGGCGCGGGCTCGCGCCGAGAGGTGAATTTACTCATCCGCGCGCGGCGCGTGACGGTCGCCGGCGTCGCCGCTCGCGACGGAGCCGCGCACGTACCCGACGGCGCCGACGTGGCGATCGACGGCGGGGCCGTCCGGCCGACGGGCGAACTAATGATTGCATTTCACAAACCGGCCGGTTACGTGACGGCCGTGCACGACGAATTGCCGGTGATTTTTGATATATTACCGTTCCGGCCGGATCAGGCGCTGCCCGTCGGCAGGCTCGACAAAGAGTCCGAAGGATTATTAATATTAACGAGCGACGGGCAGGCGATTTATCGATTGACGAATCCAAAGTGGCACGTCGAAAAAGAGTATGAAGTCGAATTGCGCGACCCGATCGACGACGCCGCGCTCGAACGGCTGCGCGGCAAGATCGACATCGGCCGCGGCGAGATCACGCGCCCGCCGGTGCGGGTCGAACGCCTCGACGCGCAGAAAGTTAAACTAATTATCGACGAGGGTAAATATCATCAAATCCGTCGCATGCTCGCCGCGGTGAACAATCACGTGACGCGCCTCGTTCGCACGCGCGTCGGCCCGGTAAAACTCGGCGAACTCGAATCGGGCGCATGGCGGCATTTTACAAAAGACGAAGTGGACGCGCTGCGCGTCGAAATCGGAACGCGAAAGACCCCGACGAAAAATTAAATATCACGATGCACCGGTCGGACGCACATGCCGTCAGTTACTGCCGATTGTGCGAGGCCGGATGCGGCGTGCGCGTGACTTTCGACGAAAAGGGCGCGCCGGCGGCGGTCGAACCCGATCCCGAACACATTGTAACAAAAGGATTTTTCTGTACGAAAGGAAAGGCGCTGGCGGAACTTGTAAACGATCCAAGACGCGTGCGCGCGCCGCTCTTCCGGGCCGTGGGATCGCCGATCGGTAAATTTAATGAAACTACATGGAAACATGTATTCGAGGGAATCGCGGGCGACGTGCGGCGGATCGTAAACGAAAGCGGCCCCGACGCGGTGGCATTTTATCATGGTAATCCGACGGCGTTTTCGTGGGCGACGTCGGTCGCTTGCGCGGCGCTCGCGCGGCGGATCGGCACGTCGCGATCGTTTACGGCGGGCTCGATCGACTGCGCCGAACGGTTCGTTCTCGCGGATATTTGTTATGGACATCCGCTGCATGTAACAATTCCGGATCTGCAAAATTCACATTTCGCGTTGCTGCTCGGGGGCAATCCGGCCGTTTCGACGTGGGCGCAGCTCACGTCGATCCCGCGATGGCGCGAGGAAATCGTCGCGTTGCGCGCGCGCGGCGGGCGCTTTGTTGTCGTGGATCCGCGACGCACGGAGACGGCCGACGCGGCCGATTTGCATATTTCGATCGCGCCCGGCACCGACGCGGATTTGTTACTTGGAATGATAAATATTATATTCCGCGAGGGCCTCGAGAATAAGGAGTTCTTGGCGCGGCGCGCAGCCGGTCTCGACGAAGCGCGGCGCGCGATCGTTTCTTATACTTCGCAGCGCGCGTCCGACCGCTGCGGCGTCGCCGAGGAAGTTATTAAGAATCTCGCGCGCGACTTTGCGCGCGCGCCGTCGGGATTCGCGGCGGGCCACAGCGGCCTCACGATGCAATCGCGCGGGTCCCTCGCGGAGTGGGCGGTAATATTACTAAATACAGCATGCGGCCGCATCGATACAAAAGGCGGATTATTATTCAATCCCGGCGTCGTCGATCTCGCGCGGCTTTCGACCTCGATGCTCGACCGCCGCGCGCCGATGCCCGCGGGGACGCCGCCCGGAACGCGGCGGATTCTCGACGACCTGCCGTGCGCCGGACTCGCGCCCGCGATCGAGAGCGGCAACGTGCGCGCATTATTTATTATCGCCGGAAACCCGCTTGTAACATTTCCGAACCCCGAGCGCCTCGCGCGGGCGCTTTCGAAAGTCGAATTGATCGTTTCGATCGATCCTTATATTAATGAAACATCCTCGCGGTCGCATTTCATACTCCCGCCGCCGTCGATGCTCGAACGCGAGGACTGCGTATTGTTAAATTCAATGTTTCTGACGCGTCCCTACGCGCAGTGGACGCCCGCGCTCTGTCCGCCGCCGCACCGCGTGCGCAGCGAGTGGGAAATCGCGCAAGGAATCTCGAGCCGCCTCGGCGGCCTGCCGTTCTCGAAAGATAAAATATCGATTTCACGGAAACTCTTCTTATTGAAAAACCGCTGGATCGCCCGCGCGCTCCTCGCATTCGGAGAGAAAAGGACTCTCGAAACGATGCTATTCCTCTTCGGAAAAGTAAAATTATCCAAAATGAAACGCCTGCGCCACGGCGTCGCGATGAAATCGCTCAAACCCGGACAACTTACAAAACGCCTGCGCACGCCGGGCCGCCGCATTCGTTTATTTAACGATGAAATCGCCCGCCTTTTCGAAGTCGAAGCGCGCCGCGGCCTCGACCTGCCCAACGCGCGCTTCCCTCTCATATTAATTTCGCGCCGCCGCCGCGGCGGCATGAATTCGTGGATGAATCATTTACCTTCGAGCATCGCCATCGACACCGCCCCCGAAATCGAAATCTCCGCCGCCGACGCAGAAAGGTATAATTTAACAAACGCCTCCCGCGCCCGCATCGAAAGCGCGCAAGGCTCCTTCGTCGGCATCATTAACATCAGCCCCCGCGCCCGCGCCGGAGTCATCTCCGCAACACACTCGTTTCGCCTCGGCAACGAATCTTCACACTTCAACCACGCCGTCAGTGACACGGAATTGGACGTGCTAACGGGAATGCCAGGTTTCAACCGGACATTCGTGAGCATTGTCTTGTCGTAAGAATGCAATCAGCGCAGCACAGTAGACGTTAATACGAGTCTGCAACTCGCTCGAAATGAGTTGAATTGTCTGCACATATGTTGATACGTGGTTGTTCAGCGCGCTAGAATGCCGCGTTCGGTCAGCCAACCTCAACGAAGACGCTAATAGGAGCGCGCCAATGACGATCGATCCACAGACAATTTATACTTCGGTACGCCAGGAAATCCTCGAACAGAAGAAATGCCAGTTTCAGCTTGTAGTGGCTGCGATTACAGTCACGGTTGGAGTGCTTGCATTTGCTTCGTCGTCGTATGCAATCGGACCACCGTCGGCGTCGGGGGCTGGAAATGGACAAATACATCCGACAATTTACATTGCTCCAATGCTAATGGATCTGTTTGCTTTAATGATCATTTTGAACAAATCGAAGTCGATCCAAAGGATGGTGGGATATTTGCAGTTAATGGAAAGCAACATGCCCACTCTGATTTGGAAATGGGAGTCTCATCTTGAAAAATTTCGGGCTGGCGGGTATAGAAGGCATGCCTACATCTTAAATGTATCATTCATACTAATAGTTCTTTCATTACTTTGCCTTACGCTATACCTGATCAGTCCAAGTGCGGATATCGCGAGGAATTCTGGCGACAAGTCAGCCGTCGCATTTTATTGGCTTGGATTCTCGGCCGCTCTATTCATTAATGTCATCGCAATGGGTACTGCATTCAAAAATTGGCTCGATCTTGTATATCTTTCGAACTCGAGTAAAGAGACATTTGAACGATGGAAAGTAACTACAAATATTAATCCCACACATAACTAAAATGAAATTCGATAGCGGAAACGCGTTCGAAGACGGCAAGGATTTTGGCGAGTGGTTTGTTGGCGATTTTTCAAAATGGAGCCTCAAGTCTAACGCTCCAAATTGGCCGAGAGCGCTACGTCATTCTCGAACCATCGAAGTCAAGTATGCAACGCACGAAACAGGCCCAAGACCCGGCGGATTTGCCAGCACCCGCCCGGAGCGATCCATCTGTATCTTATTGAGTGGAAAAATCCAGTTTGAGTTTCGCCAACCCAACAGCGAAGTTGAACTTGGCATCGCGTTGCTCGCAGAGGCCGGCGATTATGTTATATTTGAAGGAGGGATCGATCATTTATGGACTGCCTATGAAAAAACAATTATTTTAACCGTTCGCTGGAATGAAAATTTATCTCATGAAGGCAATGCCGGCAACATGTGAGAAGCTTCAATTAAAGCGGTTGTCATTTTCGCCATAGGTTTGCTTCGCTCCGTAAACGATTCATGGCATCAACAACATCGTCAGTCACAAAAAATTGGACCCATTGAAACAAAATCCATCGCACAGGAGGATACGCGTCAAGACAGAAATTGCGGGACGACGGTGGCAATTCACCGCCAATGCAAATATCTTAGTTGGGGGTCGTGTCCGAAGTTTCTGGTAATTCTGTCATATCCGCGCTATTCTCAAACGACGACTTTGGTATTGCGACCCTCGAATAGGATCGTCCTAAGGCTCAAGATCACAAATGAGCCTGGACGCAAGAGTTAAATAATAAGTCCAAAGTTTTTGATATATTTATGAAAAGCTATTACAGAATCATGCTGGGTAGGCAGAGTTCTCATGCCTCGCGCTGCTTTCAGGAAAACTTCATTGGCGTCGATTACGGAATTAAGCAGGACTTGACATTGAAACTACCTGAAGAGTGGCGAATTTTTAATAAAGAATTCATCCCTATCTATCTTGCAGCGCAGCCACACAAGTCGAAGGTTGCGGCGGGTCTCGCTTGCGGCGCGATTTGGACTGCTTCAAAGGGGATCAAGAAGGGCGACATTGCCATAAGCCCAGACGGCGAAGGATCATATCGTGCGGCGGAGGTTACAAGTGATTATTATTATATTGCCGGCGACATCCTTCCGCATCGTCGCCACGTCAAATGGCACGATCTGAAGTTTGAACGTGGAGGGATGAGCGACGCGCTTCGAAATTCGACCGGTTCGACAGGAACTGTTTGTAATATATCACAATACAGTATTGAAATTGAAAAACTAATTGTTGGCTCGCCAGCGCCAGCATTTATTATAACTGATCAGACTATTGAAGATCCTGCGACGTTCGCCATGGAAAAGCATTTGGAAGAATTCTTGGTCCAGAATTGGAATCAAACTGACCTCGGAAAGGAATATGATATATATGAAGAGGAGGGTGATTGTGTTGGACGGCAATATCAAACGGACACGGGTCCGATTGACATCCTCGCGATTAGTAGAAATAAGAAGACCATTCTCGTGGTTGAGTTAAAGCGCGGACGCGCGAGCGATTCCGTAGTTGGTCAGACGTTGCGTTACATGGGCTTCGTACAGGAGGAACTCGCTGAAGAAGGTCAAGTCGTATGCGGAGCAATCATTGCACTTGAGGACGATCCACGTACGCGTCGAGCCCTCGCGATAATTCCAAATATTGATTTTTATAAATATCAGGTCAGTTTTAAATTACACAAATTTTGATCTCCTTTATTATTCTTGTCTCCTTCCTTGCCTTGCTCGCTTTCAGTCATTGAATTCTCTTCGCTGCAGGCAGGAAATGATCTTCCACTCGATTTGGATCGTTTGGGCGGAAAAAGCGGTTGGGTTCAATTTCACCCAAAAAGTATGCAGAAAAAGTAGACTCGTCCGCCTTTTTTTGCGTCACCCTTTCTAGTCGTTATTTGCTGCTCATGTCATGTGGCCGGGATCTCCAACGGCGAGGCGGTCGTGTGACGCGCGGTGTGGCCGCGCTTGCGCGGGCACGCGCGCGCCGCGACGGCCGAGCAGCCGCGCTTATATTAGTGTTCGATGCCGTCATAGGTCCTGGCGGGCGGCGGGTCCGTGGCGCAAGGCGGCGGCGGCGAAGGCGACGCCCCGTCGCGTCGAGCGTGTGGTTCTTGCTTTCGTGTGGGTCGCGACAGGGCGTGGCCGGAGCATCGCCGCTGCGCCGCGCCGCGGAGCCGCAGCCCGCTTTGACCTGTTTTCCTTATCAACGATTTTCGACAACGGCCTTGCTGTCCTCATCAACTGCGGCGAGCGCGCCGCGGAGCCCGCCGCCCGCTTTGACCTGTTTTCCTTATCAATGACTTTCGACAATGGCCTTGCCGTCCTCATCAACTGTCGCGAGCGCGCCGCGGAGCCCGCCGCCCGTTGACCTACCTATTATTTTTTAACAAATTCTCGCATATCGCTTTCCTTGGACGATCAAAGGTTGTTATCATCGCATCACGCACTAACGTTACATTCTAAAACGCACTTAAACTTTAAGTTTTCCAAAATGAAGACAAATCGCAAACGCCATCGCCGAACCGAAGAGGAATTGATTCATGCGTTACAAGCAAAAATCGCGATGCTCGAACAACGACGTGTTGCGAGAACGATGAAGCAAGATCCGGTTTTGCGTCTTGCGGATAAGGTCGTACGTTCTTTAAAGAAGGCGGAAACGCAATTCCAACAAAATGGCAGGCTCGATCTCGCGAATTCCGCCAAAGCCGCGATGATTCAATTTACGCAGTGCCTTCGATAAACGAGAAGACTCCCCAAAGCGCGCCATTGCGCAAAAAAAGCGATAGCGGGTAGAATCTCTACGAGTTCGCGACGCGTTCGAACGCAATTCGATGCGCGCCGCGTGCGAAAGCGAATAGTACGTTTCATAACTGGTTTGGACTCCGCAGCCCGCGGAATTCAAACAACATAATTCTTAAACCATAACCAGGCGCCGGTTTTGCGATCGACGTCGGATTAATAATAAACTCGGAGGGCGGGACATGATCGATCCCGACTGTACTTATCTTCTCGTCGACGGCGAGAACATCGACGCGACGCTCGGCAATGGAATTCTTGGCGGCGTTCGTCCGACGCCGGAACAGCGACCGCGCTGGGAGCGGGTTCGCGAATTCGCTCATAAAGTCTGGGGAATTCCCTGTCGCGCGCTGTTTTTTCTAAACGCGTCGTCGGGCCAGCTCCCCGGTCCATTCGTTCAGGCGTTGCTCGCGATGGGTTACCGACCTGTGCCGCTTTCTGGCGCTGCCGACGAAAAAGTCGTGGATCTTGCAGTCTTGAAAATGCTTGAAGCACTTAAGGATCGGCCGGGGAACATCCTTCTCGCGAGTCACGATGCCGATTTTGCTAATTCCGTTCAGAACTTGCTAAATGGTAAACGAAAGGTAGGAATTCTCGGCTTTAAGGAGTTCATTTCGACGCAATATCGCGATATGGAGGCCAAGGGGCTCGAAGTGCATGATTTGGAAGGCGGTGCGCGCGCATTTAACGTTGCGTTGCCGAGGGTTCGAATCATTCCGATCACGGAGTTTGACCCCCTCCATTTTCTCTAAGAGCGCCCTGCCAAATCGGCCGTCTGTCTCCGTTACTGTTGTATCGCGGCGGCGCTTTAGTAAGATCGCAGCGCCGCAGCCAATCCGGACCGCCTTCGAGAACCACGTTCCGAGCACGTTCGAGACCCAAAGGCCTGCGGGCAAAAAATGTCCGATAATCAACCCGGGCCGCGCGCCGAGAAAATTCCAATCAAGGCCGCCGGCACTGACGACGATGTTTCGTCGAGCACCGTCCGCCTCCGCCGCCTCATTCTCGGCGCGCCGCGCGACCTCGACGACAAATCGCTTTTTCATAAACTATCGCTGATTCCATTTCTGGCGTGGGTCGGTCTTGGCGCGGACGGATTATCATCATCCTGTTACGGTCCGGAAGAAGCCTACGCGACGCTCGGACAACATGCTTACATATCGGTGGCGCTTGCCTTCGCGGTCGCGGCGACGGTATTAATTATATCCGCCGCCTACAGTAAAATAATTGAAGCATTTCCGCATGGCGGCGGCGGCTACGTCGTCGCGACAAAACTGCTCGGCGAAAAGGCCGGCGTGGTTTCGGGCTGCGCGCTGCTCGTCGACTATATGTTAACGATCACGACGTCGGTCGCGGCGGCGGGCAAGGCGTTTTTTAGTTTCATTCCTCCGGAGTTCGCGCATTACATGCTGCCGACGGAGGTCGCCATCGTCGTCGGACTCACGTGGCTCAACCTGCGCGGCGTGCGCGAATCCGTGTTGATATTGACGCCGGTCTTTATATTATTTTTGGTTTTGCATGTATTATTAATTTTGGGCGCGTTTGTGTTACATCTACCGGAGGTCAAGTCGACGGCAACCGATGTCGTGGCAGGCTATCAGGACGGACTCACGAATTCGGGAATCCTCGCGCTTTCGTTTATATTTCTGCACGCCTATTCCCTCGGCGGCGGCACGTTCACGGGCATCGAGGCGGTGTCGAACGGATTACAAACGATGCGCGAACCGCGCGTCCGCAACGGAAAGCGAACGATGCTTTATATGGCGCTGTCGCTTGCCGCGTTGTCCGCGGGACTGTTGCTTTGTTATTTATTATGGCAGGTGCCGCACGTCGAAGGCAAGTCGATGAACGCCGTTTTGATGGAAAGAGTGACTGCCGGGATTCCGTTCGCGCGCGTGATCATTATTATTACACTTTTGAGCGAGGCGGCGATTCTGATCGTGGCCGCGCAGACGGGATTCCTCGACGGTCCGCGCGTTCTCGCGAACATGGCCGTCGACTCGTGGGTGCCGCACCGGTTCGCCGCGCTCTCCGAGCGGCTCACCACGCAGAACGGTATATTACTGATGGGCGCGGCCGCTCTCGCCGCATTGTTATACACCGGCGGCGACGTGAGCCTGTTGATCGTCATGTACAGCATCAACGTGTTCGCGACATTTACATTATCGATGTTCGCGATGTTAAGAATGTGGCTGCGCCGCCGCCGCAGCGAAAAGCATTGGCGGCGCACGGTCGGGATTTTCGGCGTCGGTTTCGTTCTGACGTCGGTGATTCTCGCCGTCACCATATTCGAGAAATTCGCGCACGGCGGGTGGATTACAATTCTCGTGACGAGCAGTTTCATCGGACTGTGTTTTATGATCCGGCGGCACTACGATCATGTCCGCGAATTACTAACATTACTCGGCGAACAGCTCGGCAACATTCCGGCCGGCGACGCGAAACCGCTCGATCCGCCCAATCCCGAGGATCCGACCGCCGTGGTGCTCGTCGAGAGCTATGGCGGCGCCGGAATTCATACATTATTGAATATTTTCCGCGCGTTCCCGGGACATTTTAAGAATATAGTCTTTATATCCGTCGGCGTGATCGACTCCGGCGGATTCAAGGGCCACGAGGAACTCGACGCGCTCGAGCGGAAATCAGAGGATACATTAAAACGCTACGTCGATCTCTGCGCGCGGCTCGGCATTCCTTCGAAATATAAATTCGACGTCGGCACCGACATCGTCGACACCGCCGAAAAACTCTGCCTTGAAACGCGCCAGGAGTTTCCGCGCTCGACGTTTTTCGCCGGAAAAGTAATTTTCCAGCGCGATCGTTGGTATCAGCGCTTCTTACATAACGAAACTCCGTTCGCGATACAAAAACGCCTCGTCTGGTCGGGTGCGACGATGGTCGTCCTGCCCGTCCGGCTGCGCTGGGACGCTCCTGCAACATAAGAGGACCACGAAATGATCGCACGCCATTCCCTCCAAATTATTATATTAATATTCGCGGCCGCGGTCTGCCGGCAGGACGGAGGCAAGGGCGGCACTGCAAAATCGGACGATCTCGGGCCGCAGGAATTCAAGAAGTTATTTGATAAGATCATTCCGAAGGCGCAGGAACGTTGGCAGAAGATTCCGTGGCGCATCGATCTGCTCGAGGCCCGCGAAGTTTCTTATCAATCGAAGAAACCTATTTTTCTCTGGGCGATGAACGGGCATCCGCTCGGATGCACCTGAAACAATGGCGTCCTGGACCGTGCGTTCACATTCACAGACGACGAAATAGTAGATTTGCTCACGAAGAAATTCGTGCCGGCCGCCACCGATATTTGGTTTTTCGAGCATACGAGGGATCCCTCGGGTGATTTTTACAGAAAGGTCGTGACGCAGCGCGAGGGCATGGAGGAGGCGATCGAGTCCAAGAATACGACTCAGGGTTTTTATATTCTGGACCCCGACGGGAAATTGTATTCTTCCTGGAACAAGCGCGGCGGCGAATTATTAAAAACGAAATTGAAGGAAGTTCTCCAGAAGTATAAGGCGCCGTCGCACGGGAAAGCCGAAGAATACAATTCGCGCATCGACCGGCGTCCGCCGAAGGGTTCGACAGTCGTCGAAGTGTATGCAAAAATTACAGATGCCGACTACGGCGGCAACGAACCCAACATCGAACAAAAGGCCTACCGCGATTCGCTCGGCCGCGATCATTTATGGATCACGAAGGCCGAAACGGCGACGATCGCGCACGGAAAAATGCCCAAATCCGTGGCGAACCGGATCGCGCGTTATCATTTAAACGACTTCACCCGCGGCGAGCCGCCGATCTGGAATCTTCCGGAAATTGTACAATGCGACATGCGGCTCGAACCCGATCCGAAAGGTTATAAACTCACCGGCGAAGTCGAACTCGCGGCGGGAAATCACGAACGGCATTACAGCGCGAAATTGTATGGACTCATCGAATCGGACCGCGATCGCATCACGCGATTCGATGTCATCGCGAAGGGCGTCTTCAACGGCCACGGCGCGCACACGAAAGTTTACGCGCCCCCCGGCGATTTCACGCTCGTCATCGGGTTCAAACTCGCGCCGCCGGGCGAGGCGAGCGAAACGCCGCCCGAGGGCGTGACCGACGCCGGCGGCTATTTGAAGGAATGACGCGGGGATTCTTTATATTACTGATCGCGGCCGCGTCGTCGGCTGTTTTATTACAAAATCCGGAGATCGCGCCCGCGTCGACGTCGCCGTCGAAAATTTATCTTCCCGACGACCTCGAATCGACGCTTTGGGCAAGGTCGCCGATGTTACATAACCCGACCAGCCTCGACTGCGACGCGCGCGGGCGAATCTGGATCGCCGAGGCCGTGAATTACCGGGGATTTAATACAAAAAGCGCAAATCCGCTGTGGCGCGAGAAAGGCGATCGAATTGTTGTATTGGAGGATTCGAATGAGACGGGCCGCGCCGACCGCTCGTGGACGTTCATCGAGGATCCCGATCTCGTCGCGCCGCTCGGCATCGCCGTGATCGGCAACCGTATATTTGTATCGTGTTCGCCGTCGCTGATCGTTTATACCGATGTAAACAATAACGCCGTTTTCGATCCGGGAATCGATACGAAGGAAATATTTCTTACGGGTTTCGGCGGATTCGACCACGATCATTCGTTACATTCGGCCGTCGGCGGACCGGACGGGATGATTTATTGTAATGTCGGAAACGCGGGGCCGCACATCGTCCGCGATCGCGCCGGTTTCACGGTCCGCGCGGGGAGCAGTTACACCGGCGGCACTCCTTATAATACAAAAAACCAGCCGGGCCTCGTCAGCGACGACGGCCGCGTCTGGGTCGGCGGTTTCGCGTTCAAAATCGATCCGGGCGGCGCGGGACTCGCGGTCATCGGCCACAATTTTCGGAATAGTTATGAAGTTTGCGCCGATTCTTTCGGTAATATCTGGCAAAACGACAACGACGACGAGATTTCGTGCCGCGTCACGTGGCTGATGGAGGGCGGCAACGCCGGTTACAGTTCGGCCGACGGCGCCCGCGAGTGGCAGGTCGACCGGCGGCCCGGACAATCATTACAAAACGCGCATTGGCGGCAGGACGACCCGGGCGTGATGCCCTCGGGCGACGTCTACGGCGCGGGATCCCCCACCGGAATTGTATATTATGAAAACGGCGCGCTTCCGAAACATTATGAAGGATTGCTGCTCAGTTGCGAAGCGGGGCGCAATTTGATTTGGGCATATTGGCCCAAGGCGCACGGCGCCGGATTCGCGTATCCGCGTTCGATATTATTATCGTCCGTCGATCATGACAATCCAAATTACGTGTGGCACGAGGCGCCGGACGATCCCGCGAAGTGGTTCCGCCCGTCCGATGTTTGCATTGGTTCCAACGGCGCGCTGTACGTCGCGGATTGGTACGATCCGATCGTTGGCGGACATCAAATGCGCGACAAGATCGCCGAGGGATCCATTTATAAAATCGCGGCGAAGGGACAGAAGACTACCAATCCGAAGATCGATCTCTCGACGCCCGGAGGCGCCGTCGACGCGCTCCGAAATCCGAGTCCAAATGTAAGATTTTCCGCGCTGCTGGCGATCTATCAATTCGGCGAGTCGGCCGCGCCGCCGCTCCTCAAGCTCCTCGACGATTCGAATATTTACATTCGGGCGCGCGCCCTCTGGCCGCTCGCTCGTGTGTCGGCGGGCGCGGACGCGACGCAGCGCGTTGCCGGTTTTCTTAATGATAACGATCCGCGCATCGCGATCGCCGCATTCCGCGCGATGCGCGCCGCCGGGCGGCGCACTCCGGAAATGGACGCGCTCGCGCTCCATGCCGATGCCGCCGTCCGGCGCGAAGTCGCGCTCGCCGCGCGCGGCGCGAAGAACATACCATTAACAAAACAACTCGCCGATCGTTATCCATCCGGAGATCGCGCGTATCTCGAGGCGCTCGGAGCGGCGGCGGAGGGCATCGAGGCCGAAATCTATCGTTATATAATCAAGAAGGAGCCGGACAATCCCCGCCATTGGAACGTGAACGCGGCCGAAATCGTATGGCGGCTGCATCCGGTCGAATCCGTCGACGCGCTGCGGACGCGCGCCCTCGACCCACATTTAAATATAAACGCCCGGATCCGCGCGATCGACGCGCTCGCGTTCATAAACGATCGCACCGCGGCCGAATCGATATTACAAATCGCATGCGGCGGCCCCGCCGACGCGCGCGAAAACGCGGCCTGGTGGATCCGCCATCCGGACAAAAGCGATTGGAACAAATACGGCCTCGCGAAACTCCTGCCCGCGGCGCCGTCCGCGATTCCCGACGGTTTTCCGAAGCCGCCCGGCGAGCCGGCGTGGAAATCGGATATATTAAGAAAAGGCTTCGTAAATTTCGACGTCGAAGTCGCGGGCGCGGCGAAAATATGGCTCGTCGCGGACGACGGCGGCGACGGGCCGTCGTGCGATTGGGCCGACTGGCTCGGAGTCGAGTTCGACGACGGGAGCGGCGCGGTACCGATCGTAAATATTAATTATACGAATGCATCGACTGGATGGGGCACGGTCGGCAAGAATCATAACTGTTCAGGCGGCGCGCTCCGCGTCGAAGGTTCCGATCTCGCGACGGGCTACGGCGCGCACGCGAATTCGGTATTGATATTTAATATTCCGGAGGCCATGCGGAAGTCGGCGTCCGTCCGCCTGCGCGGCGCCGCGGGCGTCGACCGCGGAGGTCCGGCGCCCGGCGGATCCGACCATGAAAGCCACAGTTCGTCGATACAATTCAGCATTTACAACGACGGGCCTTCGCCTCGCGACCGCGCCGCGGCGCTGGCCGCCCACTTGATAGATCCCGCCCTCGCCGCGCCGGCCCGCATCGCGGCCGCGCAAGCGCTTGCGGCGTTCGGCGAAGGCGGCGAGACCCTGCTCGCCCTCGCGGAGAAGAATACAATTCCAGAGGACGCGCGCGCCGCGATCGCTGAACTTATATTTAAGAATCCCGACGCATCCATTCGCAGCCGCGCTTCGCATTATTTTAAAAGAACCGGCGCAGCCGCGGCGCTGCCGCCGGTCGATTCTATATTAAAGATTCAAGGCGATCCCGTTCGCGGACGCGCCGTTTTCATGTCGCAGAAAGCCGCGTGTTCGTCATGCCACGCGTTCGGCAACGACGGCCGCTCCGTCGGCCCAACGTTAACATCCATCGGAGAAAAGTATGATCGGGCGGCGCTCCTCGACGCGGTGCTGAATCCGAGCGCGGTGATTCTCGCCGGTTACGAAACACAAGTTGTATTGACAAAAAACGGCGGCGTCTACACCGGCATCGCCCGCTCGAACTCCGATATGATAGAACTCACGGACAGCGCGGGAATTTATCATTCGATTCCGCGCGCCGACGTCGCGGATCAATATCAACAAAACGTATCGCTCATGCCGGACAACATCGCGATGGGATTGAGCGTGAATGAAATCGCGGATTTATTATCATTTCTCATGGCAAAACCGAAGAGTAAATAAGTAAGCAACGGATCCAAATTGTGTCTATTGCCGGCGATTTACCGCACTATTACTATTAGTGTAACTGATTGAGCAGCACCAGCACGTTGCCGGCAAGCACGCCGTTTGCAATAATCAGATCGGAGGAACCGTCGGCGTTCATATCGGCCGCTGCGAGCCCGCCGGCGTTCTCGCCGGCCGCGTAATTCGCGCCAGCGGCGAACATGCCTGATCCCGCGCCGAGGAGAACAGTAATATTAGCGGACGCCCCATTCGCGACAGCGAGGTCCGTCCGTCCGTCATTATTAAAATCAGCCGCCGCGACGACGCCCGGCGACCCGCCGGCCGGATAAGTTATCATCGGCGCGAATAGTCCGGCGCCGGAATTCAAGGATACGCCAATATTATTGGAACCTGAATTCGAGACGGCCAAATCGGGTGCGCCGTTCCCATCCAAATCCATAACGACTAATGAAACAGGAGCGGCACCCGCGGCGGCTTGGGCGAATAAAGTAAATGATCCGGAGCCGGTCCCCTTTAATATTGTTATATCATTCGAGCCCTCGTTCGCGACAGCGATGTCGACGAGACCGTCCCCGTCCGCGTCGCCGGCCGCGAGCGCGCGCGGCGAAAGCCCCGCCGAGAAGACCGCGGAGGGCGCGAACGTGCCGTTTCCATTATTTAAGAATACTGTCGCATTGCCGGCGGTATTCGCGGTCGCGACGTCGGGTTTTCCATCCGCATTGAAATCGCTAATGATGATGTGCGCGGGATTGCCCGCGGACGCGTAAGTTGCGGCGGGCGCAAACGTCCCGCCGCCCGAATTGATAAATATTGCAATACTGGATGCGGTATAATTCGCTGCCGCGATGTCGGATTTTCCATCGCCATTGAGATCGCCGACTGCGACCGCGCGCACACTCACGCCGGAAATATAAGGAACGCCGCTGTTCAGCGTCCCGGTTCCGGAGTTTAAAAATACTAAAATCTTGTTTGAACCGCTGTCCGCCGCAACGGCATCCGGCCTGCCGTCGCCGTTCAAATCGCCGGTCGTTACAAATACGGGTATCGGACCGGCGAAGACAGAACTGTTCATTTGTAACTTGCCGCCGCCTGTACCTAATAATACGGAGACGGAAGGCGCCGCCGACGAAGCATTCACGGCCATCACGTCGGCGTTTCCGTCCCCATTGAATTCCCCGACGGCGATTGCAACAGTTCCGAAACCGGATCGATAAATATCCGCGGGCAGAAACGCGCCCGTCCCGTTGTTCTTTAAGATAGAAACGCTGTTCGCCAGGTCATTTGCGCTCAGAATGTCGGGCACCCCGTGCCCCGTCAAATCGACAAATTTGATATCAAATGCAATTCCAGATGTCCCGGTTGAATAAGTTGCGGCGCTGCTGAACATACCATTGCCGATTCCATTGATAACATGAATGATTCCTGTGTTGTCGCCCATGGCTATGTCCACTGTACCATTGCCATCCGCATCTCGGGACGCCATTCCATAGAAAAATGGACCGCCAAAATATAAGTAAGTTGGGAACGAAAATGTGCCGTTGCCGACTCCAAACAATAAGGAAAGAGTGGACGAAGTATTCACGCTCGCGAGATCGGTTTTGCCATCCGCATTGAAGTCGTTCGGCGCCAGTTCGGCACCCGCGGGCACGGCAATCGGCGTCAGCTTCGCAAAACTACCATTTCCAGAATTTAGAAATATGGAAATGCTCCCGGAATAGCTCCCGCACGAGAGGTCAATATTTCCGTCCCCATTGAAGTCAGCGACGGCAAGCGCGTCCGGGGCTCCGCCCACGCCATAGGCGGCGGGCGTGGCAAATGAACCGTCTCCGGCGCCTTCGAATACTAATAAGCCTGAAACTGTATAAACCGACACAGCGGCGTCGAGTTTTCCATCATTATTAAAATCCGCGAGGAGTACGGATCTCGGTCCGGAATACGCGCCGTATGTCCCGCCCGACGAAAAAACGCCGCTTCCGGTTCCCAACAAGACTAATATACTATTCGAAGCACTATTGGCCACAATCGCGTCGATCGCTCCGTCGCAATTCAAGTCGCCGAGCGCGACGGAATCGGGCTGATTGCCGACGGCGAACTGTCGCACCGGAAAGATCGACGTCGCGTCCTGTGTAAAAGCCTGGATCGTGATCGCGAGCGCGGGCGAACTGCTAAGATCGAGCGGCGGCAGGGCGCACGCGTTGTTCCAATACCAGATCGCCTGCGCATAATAAATATTACCAATGAGCGAAGGATTATTAGGGATTGGCGCGTGCGAAAATCCGTTGCCGGCGCCGTTGCCCGGCATATCGAACGCATACAATTCTGTCGATTGCAATAAATCGACGTCGAGCAGAATTCCCGCCTGTAGCGGATCGGCCGCGGGAGTTAATTGAATATTACCGACGATCGCGAGTCCGAGACTCGCGGGCGCCGCGTTCGTGCACGTGATCGCAAAGCCCGCGTTCGCGACCGACGGGATGGAATTCGCCCCGGGGACGTGCGCACCCGCGCAGCCTGGCGTGCCCGCGCCCACGACTTGGAGCCCCGGAAATTGTAAATAAATAATCCCAAACAGAAGGGGGAGCGATGGCATCGTCGAAGTCTTTCGCTTCGAAATTATTATTTCAATTGATTGTACAAAACGCCGATCGTCCCAGGATTCGTTCCATTGGTAACGACGGCGTCGAGTTTGCCGTCGGCGTTCATGTCGCGCAACGCGAGCGCGTAGGCGGACGTGCCCGCGGCGTACGCCGCCGCCGCGGCAAACGCCCCGAGGCCGTTTCCGAGGAGCACGGAAATATTATTATAATCATAATTCGCCGTGACGAGATCGGGTGTGCCGTCTCCGTCGGCGTCGCCGATCGCGATCGAACGGGGCGAGTGTCCCGTGGGATAATAAACAGTCGGACCGGGAACACCGTGGTTATTTACGATAAGTACGGAAATAGTTCCGGACGTCGAATTCGCCGCGACCATGTCGCGCCAGCCGTCGTTATTTAAATCGCCGATCGCAACCGCGGCGGGATTCGCGCCCACTGGATAAGTATTCGGAACCGGAAACGCACCGGCGCCGTTTCCGCGCAACAGCGAAATGTTATTGGAATTATTATTTGCAGTAACCGCGTCGAGTTTTCCATCTCCATTGATATCGCCGAGCGCCACCGCGTCGGGACCGAACGCGAAAACCGGGAATTTCTGCGCGTTTGCAAAAATGCCGCCTCCCAAATTCAAAAAAACTGTAATATTGTTCGAACCATAATTTGCGGCGACGAGGTCGGGCAATCCATCGCCGTTCACGTCGCCCGCGGCGATCGAATAGGGTACAATTCCAGAAGTGTATGAAGTCGCCGGTCCGAATGCGCCGTTTCCGATACCTAACAATACGGAAATATTACTCGATAAATAATTCGCGGACGCCAAATCGCGAATTCCGTCGAGATTCAAATCTTCGATCGACACGGAATACGGACTCGATCCGACCGTGAAGGCGTTCGCCGGTCCGAGCGCGCCGCCATTCGCTAATAATACGGAAAGCGTGTTGGACGCCCAGTTCGCCGTCGCGACATCGGGCGAACCGTCGCCGTTCAAATCCCCCGTCGCGACTCCATACGGATAACCGCCGACGGCGTATTGAGCCGGACCGAGAAAATTACCGCCGCCGATATTTAATATAATTGAAATGCCGTTCGATCCCGTGAAATTCGCGGTGACCGCGTCGGGGAGTCCATCATTATTAAAATCGCCGGTTGCGACGGCAAACGGGCCGCCGCCCGACGCCACGTTGAGCGCGCTCGCGAGCGAACCCCCGCTGGAATTTAAGAATATCGAAACGCTGTACGATCCGCTGTTGGCCGCGAGAACGTCCGCGCGCGCGTCGGCATCCATGTCGCCGATGATTACAGAACGCGGTTGGTGTCCCGTCGCGTGCGGCGCCGGCGCGCCGAAACCGCCCGCCCCGTTGTTGATCAATAATGAAATTGTATCCACGGAATAGTCCGATGCGACCGCGTCGGGGACGCCGTCGCCCGAAACGTCGCCGAGCGCGACGGCGATCGGAAAGTTGCCGGCTGGGTATTGGACCGCGGGAGCAAAAGTTATATTCCCAATATTAATAAAAATGGAAAGCGTGTTCGAAGTTGCGTTGGCCGTCGCCGCATCGAGCGCTCCGTCGGCATTGAGATCTTCGATCGCGACCGAATACGCGCCGGATCCCGCTTGATACGAAATCGCCGGCGCGAGCGACCCGGACGCGGAACCCAACATTAATGATATATCGTTGGAAATGAAATTCGCGGCGGACACATCGAAAAAACCGTCGCCGTTGACATCGCCGATCAGTATGGAAATCGGCCCGGTGCCCGCCCCGTACGCGACGGCCGGCGCGAGCGTCCCGTCGCCGTTATTTAACAATACAGAAACATCGTTTGAATTGTAATTTGCGGTGACGACGTCCGGACGTCCGTCGACGTTCAGGTCGCCGGCGGCGACGGAAAGCGGGGTCGTGCCCGTCGCGTAGTTCGCGGGCGGCGCGAATGTGCCGTTTCCTTTTCCTAACAATATGACGACCAGATTCGATCCGCCAATTGTAGTCACGACGTCGACGTTGCCGTCGCCGTCGAAGTCCGCCGCCGCCACGGTCGCCGGCGCGCCGCCGACGTCGAATTGAGGCACGGGGAATATGGAAGTGTTCAATTGCGAAAGCGGCTGAATTGTTATCGCGAGGCCGTTCGAACTGCTCAAGCCCGCCGGCGGAAGCGCGCACGCGCCGCCCCAATACCATATCATTTGCGCATAATATACGGAACCGGCGAAACCCGGATAATTAGGAATCGCGACGGGCAGATGGGCCGAGCCGTTGACGTCGCTTACAACGTCTAATGCAAATATTTCGGTGGATGCCAACAAATCGACGTCGAGTAGAACTCCAACATTAAATATATCTGTTTCCGGATTCAACGGCATGTTCGTAATCAAACCGAGGCCGAGCGCTCCGGACGGCGCGTTCGTGCAATTCAATACAAAACCGGAGTTCGCGACGCTTGGAGACGAATTCGCGCCGAGACTCTCAGCGCCCGCGCAGCCCGGCGTCCCCGCGCCGTAACTTTGAATCGGCGGGTTTTGATAACAACAAAAACCGAACAAGAGCGGGCCGGCCAGCGTGATGTTCGTGATCATCGTTTATGTAGTTATCGCGAGCCGCGACGCGGCGGCCCCCGATGGAATGGTGTAGATCCGGTGTTGATGCCGCGTTCGATGCAACGTTGCGCGCTCTCGAATGCTACACCGGATGGGCGGGGCGTCCAGTGGGATAAAGGTCATATCGCCTCGGAAACGACCGACTTTCACCCGGCGACCGCCCGACTGGCGATTCGTACGGGATTGGCGTGACTCAGTTGCGGTCCATCCAGCAGCCGAGTTCATAAAGTTCAACGGAACGCCCGACAAGAACCTGCCATGGGCGTCGATTTGCGCTCTCCACACGTTGGCTCATTGCGCATCATCGATTGGAGACTTGCTCACTAATCTCATCCAGAAATCTTCGAAATCGCGTCGTCAACACCGGTACGTCATGATTTATTGTAATCCCGCGGCGCGCGGCGAATTTTATTAAAAATTCACGAAATGGATCGCAATACGCTATTTGTTGCTTCTCCTCCAGGATTTCAGAAATCGAATACCGATCGATGAGTTGTGACATGGTTTCAAGATCGTGGATTGAGATTATATGGTATTTTGCGCCCCGGGTGAAATCGGGTGGTATTGCTGATTCGAGCCAGCGACGGCAGCCTTCAGATTCAAAGATCCAACATTCGGTAAATAATACTATAAGGTAATTAAATCGTGTAACACCCACGAATTGATGAAATTCCGGAACACCGTCCCGAATTGCGTCGCGCGTGGACGCACATTCCTTTAATGCCTTCTTCAATTTACTAATAAGTTCCGCCCGCACGATGTCGACGTTACCGGTCGTGATTGTCTGAGTCGCCGGCGCTCGCGTCTTGCATTCTATAAGAACCGCCGTATTTGATTCCCTTACTAACCAATCAACACTTTCGTTGCTTTTTGATCTTTTACCATGTCGAATCGCCGCATGGACGAACCTGTCACTCCGTTTTTCGCCGAGGAATCGACCGACATAAGGCTCAAATACATATTTTCCAAATAGTGAGGCAAACTTGTTATCTCCACCGCCGGCGTTATGCTTGTCTAACAAATCAAAGTAAACGCCCCGAGTATATTTTTGGACCAAGCAGAGGGGAATAGGGCAAATCATGCGCCGTCTCCGTTCAGTATGTATGATCGGTTTTTTCCATAAAGCATTAAATTGATGCAGATCCAATTCGGGCCGGAGGAGTCTTGGTTTTTGAAGTCTACGGAATTCGCTATAACCGGTCGACTCTTGTCCTAGGAATTGTTGATATTTTTTGACAAGTTCACGCCCCTTTATCGTTGCCCCCGCGAGTTCGGGTCCAACCATGATTCCACGCTTTGTTCCCTCTAATGTGAAGTGCACGCAGGAAAGAAGGTCCTGCATATTCATACCGTACATTTCAACGAGTTCCCTTTTTATACTTATTCCGGGCATTGCCTCCAGATCGTGGAATAGAATTAGCGCCCTGCCGAATTCGGAAATGACCGAAGCCACTCTGTCACGGAACGGGAATTGTGAGTTCGTGAGTCTTAAGAACCAGTGCCACCATGCGTCGGCGCTCGATGTCTCCGACGCTTTCGGAATCGACGGATCCTCAAGATGATTATAATGATCGATGAGCGTGACAAAGTCATGTTCCGTGAGTTTTTTTTGACGATAGTCGCTTGAAATAGTAATTAAAGACTTTGCTATAAATGCGATTTGCCAAAGATCGATCGCCGACCGATATGCATCCGGGATGCGTGACCACCTGAATTCGTCCGAATCGACGCAAGCTTCATAATATATCTCCCGCGCTCGCCGCGCCAAGAACGGTAGAGAATCCTCGGTGGAAAATGTTTGTATCTTTCCATAAAACTGTTCCAACGTAAGATTCTCCGGCGCCCGATGCCGATTCATTTTTCAAAAAGCGCTCCGTTCCACAGTCGATCCGCGAATTCGCGATAAGGTAATATATCTATTCCGTCCTCCGTGCGCCTTGCGCGAGGGTCGAGCGATACGACGATCCGGTTTTTTACTTTTGGATGCTCATTCTTAATTTCGCGCAATCCGCGGAGGTGGTTGTCGGTCACGTTTTCGGTGCCTTTGGCTTCGATCGCCACCTCGACGTCATTAATAATAAAGTCCACTTCAACGCCGGTTGTCAGCCTCCAATATGAGAGTTCATCGATGTCGTCGGCGTAGCTCTTTCGTGCGGAGAGTTCATGACAAACCCAGTTTTCGAATGCCTTTCCAAATGTTTCCGAACGGGGTTCGACAGTGCGGCGCTTCGCGAGGACGTTGACGACACCCACGTCGGAAAAATAAAACTTTGGAGAACTGATAACTCTTCGTTTCGGACGTTTTGTATACGCAGCCAGCGATCGCCCGATCATGGTGTCTTCGAGAATATTAAAATACTCGCGGACCGTTACATTTGAAACTCCACAATCGCGCGCAATCGTGGAGTAACTCAATATCTCGGTGTCCGAAAGCGCGGCGGCGCCGAGAAAATTCACGAATGCCGGTAAACGACGCGTCAATCCCTCGGCCGCAATTTCTTCTTTTAAATAATCCTGAACGTACGCTTGGATCAATCGCGGCGCGGAGTCGTTAAGGTAATGTCGCGGCAGGTATCCGTGCTTCAACATTCTTAACAAATCAAAATCCCTGCCGATTTCCGGAGATACGAGTCCATGCAGTTCATAACGGATTGCGCGACCTCCGAGAAGATTCGCCGCGCCTCGCCGCACTTTTCGAGCGCTCGAACCGCACATGGCAAATTTGTAGTGTGTATTTTCGATGAGCCAATGGACTTCATCGAGCAACATCGGCACTTTTTGCACTTCATCAAGCACCACGACGCCTTTCTTTTCGCTCCTTGCGAGAATCTCCTCTCGAAGCAGACTGGGACGCGCGGCAAGGCGGGTATACTCATCGGTTTTCAGAAAATCATAGTAGAGTGTGTCGCCGTAAACCTCTTTTAATAAAGAACTTTTGCCGGTTTGACGCGGCCCCCAGAGAAAAAAACTGACTTTGGGGGCCGTAGGCAGGCTGAGCGCGCGTTGAAACATGTGGTTTAGTTATTCATGAAATTCTAAACCACTCCTTCAGATTTTCACGGAATTTATGCCGTCGGCCGCCGTTGCTTTCCGATCCGAAAATTCAATTTTAATAACTACAGATACGCCTTCTTCGGCACGATGTCGGTCTGAAATTCCGGGTGCGCGGCACGAACGTCGGAGACGGGCAAGCCGAGTTCTTTCCTAACGATATTGGCGCCCTGCGCGATCGACGCGGATTTGAAAAACGCGATGTCGCGGTTGCATCCCTGCCGGCCGAAGCCGCAGTCGCTCGATATAATTAATTGTTCGGGCGCGACGCACTCCATCGCGCGGCGGATATTCGCCGCCACGTCCTCGGGCCGTTCCACTTGCAGCGTTCGATGGCTCACGACGCCGACGCAGATCTTTTTATTTAATTTTCCCCGGAGCGGTTTGAACAATTCGATTTCGCGAAAATTACGATCTTTCGTTTCGATCGTCCACACGTCGCCGCGGCAGGCTTCAAGATACAATTCGAACGATTCTTTATAACTATCGTTTTCGATGACGCGCTGCATATTGGGATTTCCCCAGCACGTGTGAATCCATATTTCGACGTCGTCGAGCCCCTGCACTTCGCGATTGTAAGCTTCGATCATGAATTTAACGTTTTCATGGCCGCGGCCGTACGTGTTTGCCCAAAAATGCAGCGTCGGTTCCTCGATCTGGATGGCGCGGCAGCCCGCCGCCCGCAACGCTAACAATTCCTTGTTCATCGCGACGGCCATATCCCAGATGACTTCGCGATTATCTTTATATTTTTTCGTATGAATATCCAGAAACAATCCCATCACCTGCGAACAGCACGTGCCGAACCTCACCGGTTTTTCCGTCCGGCTCTGCGCCATCCGCCAGATCTTTGCATAATCAAGGGGGCGGTGTTCGATTTTGTCGACGACGCGCGGCCAGCGCCATCCCGTGTAAATTTCATTTAATAATGTTCCCGGCGGATAGCGGAGCCACGGCGAACGCGTCTCCTCCGATTGCAAATAATCGCCCTCGAAACCGGCCCAGCGCTGCAATGGATAATGATGCCACGAGCGCCCCGCCATGTCGTCGTCGCAATGCAAGTCTCCATGTGTTAATATATCCAATCCGGCGCGTTCCTGATCGCTAAGAATCACCGACAACGCGTCGCCGAATTTTTCGCGATGGCGCACGTCCATCATGCAAGTGTCGAGCGGCCGCCCCCACATGCTCACATCCATCCAACGCGGACGCGGCCAGGAGCCGGTGACAGTGCAGGGAAGTATGCGATCGGCGGTTGTAGTAAACATGCGCGCGACGGTACGTCGCCGCGCGCGAAAATCAACGACTGTCCGACGAGCCCGCGAGTTCTCCGTTTAAGAAAAGCGAACCCGAGAGTCCCTTGACCGTCTCCGCGAATCTCACGGCGACGCGCGAACCCGGAGGAAATTCGACGCCCGGATCCAAATGTACAACATCTTCGCTATCATGCAAGAATCGGACGGTCTTTGGAATTGTCAATCGATCATTTACAAAGATTCCGAGGCCGAGCGGCGAAATCGCGGTTCCCTTCAGCGACACGCCGAGCGGTAACATATAGGATTTTAATGTTAATTTATCGTTGCCCGGAACTGTATAAACAACGACGTTTTCCGTCGCGCTCGCAATGGGCATGTCGTTCTTCAGTTCCGATCGATACTCGACCGCAACGGAAACGGTAAGGGCGGACGCGGGCGCCGTGGCGATCGGAGTCGGCTCCTGACGGCGAATCGCGAGAAACATCGCGGCAATCGCGCCGCCGAGAGCGAAACTCTTGAAACCGAAATTCAACGGGGTGGTCATGGTAATCATCTTGGTTGGTCCGGGGAATTGGAGGGCATTCCGCGAATTTCATTCCGCAGGAGTGCCAAATTCCCGTCGCGCCTGCGACCGCAGTGCGTATCGTGGACAACCAAGGTCCCGTTTCCCAATTCAACTGTCCATTTGTTCGGACATCGAACCGATTCATAATCCTATGCAACCAACATTAACTCTTTTATCGTTAGTATTCCTCGCCGGCGCCGCGACCGCGCAGGTCAAAGCCCCGGCGGTCAGTCCGGCCGCCACGGTCACGCAGACGATCGGCGTCACCGATGTAACAGTTACGTATCATCGTCCCGGCGTGAAGGGCCGCGAAATTTGGGGTAAACTCGTTCCGTACGCCGAAGTGTGGCGCACGGGCGCGAACGAGTGCACGACGATCGATTTCGGAAGCGATGTTACTATTGGAGACAAGAAAGTCTCCGCCGGAAAATATGCATTCTTCGCGATCCCCGAGAAGGATTCATGGACGCTGATACTCAATAAGAATAATAAGCAGTGGGGAAATATGGAATACAAAGATTCCGAAGACGTCGTCCGCTTCCCGGCGAAGCCCGAAGCGGCGCCAATGACGGAGTGGTTGCAATATACCATTTCGCCGGAAGGCAAGAGTTCGGGCGTCGTTTCTCTCCAGTGGGAAAAAATCAAAGTATCGTTTACATTCACGGTCGACGTTCGCGCGAGCATCATGAAGGAAGTCGCGGCATCGATGGCTAATGTTAAAGATACGGATGCGCGATCCTATTATCAGGCGGCGAGCGCATATTTCGAAAACGACATCGATCTCGCGAAAGCCGGGGAATGGGCAAAGAAAGCCGTCGATATCAAGGCCGGCATCGGCAATCAGGCTCTCTACGGCAGAATCCTCGCGAAGAACGGCAAGAAAAAGGAAGGCGCGGAGTGGCTCGAGAAAGCGATCAAAATGATGGAAGAATCGAAGACTCCCAACGCGGAGTTCCTCGGCGAATTGAAGAATTGGCTCGCCGAAGCGAAAAAGTAATTTCGCGAACGTTTAAATTGCAAAAAAACGCGCTCTCCGGAGCGCGTTTTTTTTATTTTCGTTCCTTGAAAATAAACGAAAATACAAACGCGAGCGTCGCCGTCGCCGCGACCCCCACGACGTTGTACCAGAGAAAGGATATGTCGCTGAAACTTTTTAATAATATAACGATCGATTCCGACGCGAGCGCGGCGCAGAAAACCGCGGTGCCGCGCGCGCGTTTCATATAAAACGCGACGAGAAACATTCCGAGCATCGTTCCATAAAAAATCGAGCCGAGGACGTTCACGGCTTTTATTAAACTTCCCAACCGGCCCGCGAACTGCGCGAATCCGATCGCGAACGCGCCCCAAATCACCGTCGCGATGCGCGACGCGCGCACGCACGCGTCGTCGCCCGCGGCGGGCGCGAAAATATTCTTATAAATATCGAGGGCGCTCGACGCGCCGAGCGCGTTGAACTGCGCGGCGCACGCCGACATCGCGGCGCAAAAAATGCCCGCGACGACGAGGCCGATCAATCCCGCCGGAAGCTGGTCGAGGACGAATCTTAAGAATACATAATCATTATCTTTATCATCGGCTTTTTTGTAAACTCCGTCGGCCGGCGGCGACACGAGGCGCGACGCCCGCTCGCGGACGGCGTCGCATTTCTCCTGCGAAAGTGCGAGGGCGCCGGCCGCGCGGTCGAGTTCGGCCGCGGGCGCGTCCGCGTGGCGTAATTGTAAGAAGGCCTCGGCCACGGCCCGGCGTTCGGCGGTCGCGGCGCGGTGCTCGGTTTCGAGTTCCGCTACGCGTGCGGCGCCGGATCCCGAATGCATGCGTTCCCACTCGACCGAATTGAAGTATATCGGCTGCGGCAGGAAGTGATAGGCCGCGAACACGAGCAATCCGATCGTCAATATCGCAAACTGCATCGGTATTTTTAATAATCCGTTGAACAATAATCCGAGCCGGCTTTCCGTGATCGACCGGCCGCCGAGATAGCGCCCCACCTGCGACTGATCCGCGCCGAAATAGGACATTTGTAAGAAACAGCCGCCGATCAGTCCCGACCAAAGCGTAAAATCGTCGGTCCAACTAAAATTAGTGTCGAGCGCGCGCGTTTTTCCCGTCGCGCCGGCGAGCGCGATCGCGTCGCCGAAACCCGATCCCGCGGGCAGCAACGAAATCGTCGCGGCGGCGGCGGCGCCCATGCCGAATAGTATAATCATGAATTGAATAAATTGGGTTTTTCCGACGGCCGCCGAACCGCCCCACGCCGTATACAAAATCGCGAGTCCGCCCATCAGCGCGCTCGTGATTGAAATATTCCAATGTAATAATATCGAAAGCATCAGCGCCGGCGTATACACCGTCAAACCGGTCGACAGTCCGCGCATGACGAGAAACAATACGGTCGCCAGCGTGCGCGTTTTCTTATCGAATCGTTTTTCGAGATATTCGTATGCCGTGTAAACGTTTAACTTATGAAAAATCGGCACCGCGGTGACCGAGAGCACGATCATCGCGAGCGGAAGGCCAAAATAAAATTGTACAAATCGCAATCCCTCCGCGTAGCCGCGCCCCGGCGTCGACAAAAACGTGATCGCGCTCGCCTGCGTCGCCATCACCGACACCATCACCATCCACCACGGCATGCGATGGCCCGCGAGCATGTAATTTTGCATTCCGCGCTCGCGGCGCGAAAGCCACGTTCCATACAATACGATGCCCGCGATCGTGCCCGCGAGCACGATCCAGTCGAGCGTTTGCATCGTTAATATTTAACGAAAAAGCGAATGTTTATTTTTCGCCGCGCGCGGAGACGAGATTCGCGAACAGACGGTACGCGCCGCCGACGCCGGCCGGAAGCTGGCGGAAAAACGCGAGCCCCGTATAGATAAATATACCTTTACCGTGTTTTGCATAGATGAGACTTCCGGTTTTTTCGCTCTCGCCGGGGTCGTTCATGCCGAGAACCGCTTCATACCGTTTATCCGTGACCGCGCCGCCCTGCGGCCCGAACCGCGGGCGGTTGCCGTCGTCGGGACGTTCGGGCTCCATGCGCGCGAAGTAAAGGCCGCGCTCTTGCACCCAACTTTCGAAATCGGCTGCGCCGATCGGATTTGGAATTGTTAGAAGCGGGTGGTCTTTCTTAATAAACCGGACCGGCGCGCCCTCGACAGTCACGCGGTCGCGGCTGATGCCGAATGGAAACGGCCCGATTTCGTTCACCGCCATGTCGCCGAGCGTATTGTATTGAACGACGTACGTGCCGCCGTTTTCTACATATTCCATCAGGCGTTTTTGCGCATAACGAAGACGCGGCCGCGTATTGTAAGCTCTTACGCCCGCGACAATCGCGTCGAAATGCTTCAAATCGGCAGTTTCAAGTTCCGCGTCCGTCAGGAATTGTACATTCAACCCGAGCTGCCGCAACGCCGCCGCGACGTCGTCGCCCGCGCCGTCGATATAACCGATATTGGAGCCGATCACGCTCGCGTCGACGCGGACGAGTCTTGCCGACGCTTTCGGAAATAATGTTTGTATCGGAATATGCGGATAATCGACGCGCACAAGCGAACGCGCTTGCGCCAAAGACCCGTCGTCGAATTGTATATTTAATGCCAGCTCGCCCGAATCGGGGACCGCCGCTTCGCCTGCGTTGGCGGCGATTTCGAAAGCGCCTTCGACTTCGTCGTCTTTTTTGTTCAAATTAAACTTAAATTCCGCGGGCTTGGACGACCAGCCCTTTGGCAGCACGGGTTTCACGGCTCCCGCGGCGCTCGCGCGGCCCGCCTTTAATTTAAATCCAGCTTTTTTCGATCCGCCCGCGCTGAACAAATATACCTTTTCGCTCCATTCCGCGGTCAGCGGGGGCGAAATAATAAATGGACGCGTGAGTTCGCCCTTGACCGGATCGACCCATCTGTAAACAACGGGAATCTCATATTGCAGCTTCGCGCCGCCGGCGTGAATAATGAATTTCGCGGAAACCGCCGGCCCGTTTTCGGGAGCGCCGATTTTTGTAAGATCGCGAACTGTAAACAACCCTTCCGACGGCGCGTCGCGCAGCCAGTACGGTTCGGTAAACGGCGCGTCCGCGGCGATCTTAATATTAATATCCGCGCGCGCCTGTTCGTTGCGTTTCAGTGCCTCTCCGCCCGCCTTGACCGCTCCGCCGTAGGTGATTTCGCCCGGCTCCAATTCGAATGGTACATTTCCTCGGACGATCGCCGTCGTGCTGATCTTAACAGTTTCTCCCGGCGCGGCGCTGTACGCCGACGCGACGGCCTCGAGCCAGAGCCCCGACGCTTCGCGGATGATTTCTAATATTTCGCCGCGTTTGCGCGCGACCCACGGATCGGTCGCATCGAGTTTCGAAAGCGCCTCGTGCGCTTTCAGTAATATTGGAACGATCTTCTCCGGCGCGCGAAAATCGTACGATTGTTCCGCCTCCGCGAGAAGTTTCGCCACCGCCTCCGAACCGGCGACGCGGCCCCACGTCAGATCGATCCCCTCCAAAAAATCGTTTTTCGCCGGTTCGCCCGCGAGTATTTGTAAATTATCCATTCTCGAGCCGCGGCGTTCGGGCGCGCCGAATCCCTGGCTTTTGTGCTGGCTGCGGCTCGCGCCCGCGATTTCGGTGTACGACTTTCCGAGCAGCGAATTGTAACTTCCGATGTCGACCGGCAGCAGTCCCGCCGTTTCGTTGCGCGTTCCGAACTGGCCCGCCCACGAATTCCAACATAATCGTTTCGCCTGCCACGGTTTTACATATTTTAACTGTTCCGGATATTTTGTAGCGTCCGCCGCAGCCGTGTACGCGAGTCCCGCGAGAATCGCCGACGCCGTGTGGTGGCCGTGGCCGCCGTCGCCGTTTGTTGGAAATCGTGTAATAATCACATCCGGGCGAACATTACGAATCGCCCACACCATGTCGCCGAGGACCTCGTCCTTGCCCCATATTTGTAATGTCTCCTCCGGATTCTTCGAATATCCAAAATCGATCGCGCGCGTGAACCATTGTTCGGCGGCGTCGATCCGCCGCGCCGCTAACAATTCCTGCGTTCTTAATAATCCCATGAGCGGCCCTTTTTCGCTGCCGATCAAATTCTGGCCGCCGTCGCCGCGCGTCACGGAGAGATACGCGGCGCGCACGCACCGTTCGCGCGCGAGGTACGCGAGCAGCGACGTATTTTCATCATCGGGATGCGCCGCAATATACAAAACGCTCCCGAGCGTGTTTGCCTTGCGCAGCGAAACCGCGAGATCGGCAGCGGAGCCCTCGCCGCCCGCGCGCGTCGGCGCGGCCGGGAATAATAATATTAAAAACGCGAAAAGTGGCCGGATCATGCGCCGACAATACGGCGCACGGCCATTCTCACGATTACGTTTTCCCCGGCACGGGCCGTGTCGCGGGCGCATCCTTCCCGTCGCCCGCGGGTTTCGCGGGCTTGTCCGTCGACGCCCCCTCGCTCATTAATACTTGTACGACCGCCTCGAGCTCGCTCTTCTCGCGCGCGCCCACGAGTTGCAGCCGCACTTTGCCCGTACGGTCGAAGAATAGCGTCGTCGGAAATCCCGCGAGGTGCGGCACCTGCGATTCGGTCGGCCGATCGATCATCGCGAGCGGATAGGGAATTTCATAATTCTTCGCGAACTTTACAATATTTTCCTTCGTTGATTCATATTCTTTGCTTCCTGGTTTCGCATAATCGATCTTTTCGTCATTCAAGCCGACGATCGCGAGCCCGCTATCTTTATATTTTTTGTATAAATCGATGAAATGCGGAAGCTCCATCTTGCACGGACCGCACCAGGTTCCCCAAATATCGACAATTAACACTTTCCCGGCGAAATCGCTCAGCGCCACGCGCTTGCCCGCGACGGTCGGAAGATCGAAATCGAAATTGAACTTCTGCTCGAATCCATCCAATAACTCGCGGCCGTGCGCGAGAAACTTCTCCTCGCGCTCTTTTTGTAATTTTATGACCGCGCTCTTGATCCTCGCGTCGCCCCGGACGTCCTTGATGGCCGGCTCCTTCGCTAACAATTCATCGTTCGAAAATCCGAGTTCGATCGCTTTGACGACGAACTCCAGCGCTTTTTGTTTATTATTCAATCTCCCGTGGCAACATCCGATGTTAAACGCCGCCGCGGCTTTTCGTTCGTCCGTCGCAGTCTTTGCATTGAGGACTTTTGTAAATTCAACAATCGCGTTTTTGTAATCTTTATCCTCCATGCAACGTCCGCCCGCTTTCCAAGCCGCATCCGGGTCGTCAAGGACGGGCAGGAAAAGGGCGACTAATGTAAGAGCGGAAAGGGCATGTCGAATCATGGGGTGCCTCCAAAGTGGATCTTGACTGTACGGTGGACGGCGAAAATTGTCAGTGAATATGGGAATAGAAGGTCATGGCGGGCGCGATGCGCGGCGCATGTTCGCCTTCGGCCGCGGAGACAAACAGAACTTACAATTGTATTTTCCATTTTCTCCGCGTTCTCTCTGTCCTCCGCGTCTCCGCGCGGAACTCTGGTTCTGGCTCCGCGTCTCCTTCTGGCTCCGCGTCTCCGCGTCTCCGCGTGAAGAGCCCGATCGTTTTGACACCGTCTCGATAGCGTCTATTGTAAGATCATGAAGAACGCGCACTTCCCATCGATTCCGAAACGCTCGCGGACCCGCCAAATACTAAAACAACTACGTGTCGCGCTTGCGGTCGTCTTTCCCGGCCATTTTCCCGTTCCAGTGGAAGAGTTTCTGCCCGAGACGCCGCCGGTTCGTCTCACAATTCGCAAGCGGAAATCCGAGTCGAAGGCGGAAGGAATCCCGCAACAGATACAATTTTCTTGAGAGGCGCCGCGCGCATAATTACGGCTGTATGGTAATTACAATGCCGTTGGATGAACTGAGTCCGTATGGCGGATTCCAATTATTATTGCACTGCGGACCCGACAACCACGCCCAGATCGCCTGCGCGAAAAACGTGCGATTGGCGAGGGTCGGATTGTTTGGAATCGGAGTAAGCGCGGCATTACCGCCGAGGTCATTGCTAACGATGTCGAATGTGTAGAGTTCGGTTGACGCGGGGAGATCAAGTAACAATTGGATTCCAACGCCAAAGAAATCGGAGCCAACGGGATCTTGTTGATCCGCGACAAGAAGGAGACCGAGAGAGTCCAGTGGCGCGCCGGTGTTGCTCATCGAAAATAGTGCATTGCCGACCTTGGGATAGGTTGCTTGTAATAACTGCGGTCCGGAACAACCGGGCGTACCGGCGCCGTAATTGGATAATCCCTGGCCGGTGATTTCAGGTGCGAGCAAAGCAACAAATCCGTCATAATATTGTGTTCCCGACGACGTGTTGTTCCCTTTGTTCATAATCTTTTGAAACCCGTTGGGTGTGACTGGGAAAGCAATGGAATTCGTAATGCCTGCGATGTGAACAACGCCGTCTTGCGAGAAAGCCAAGCCACTTGGTTGCTCGCCCGTGTCTCCCGGGCCTCCAATGTACGTTGAATATAACAATCCATTTCCGAGCGGATTTATGCGCGCGTAAAAACCGTCCGAGAGGCCACCTTGAAACGACGTTTGAAATGCGCCCGGCGTCGTCGGTAAATCGTAACCGCTAGTGGCCCCTGGGACGTCCACGGAACCATCCGGTTGTAAATAGAACTTGCCAACCCCGCTGGGACCAGAAGATCCAAGAAATGTGGAATACACAAGCGACGATCCCGTTGGGTCAAATTTTGCTAAGAATCCTTTGTCCGAAATCGGTGGCCCTGTATTGAACGCGCCGGTTGTGACCGGAAAATTAATCGAGTTTGCGTGGCCTGCGACGTACGCATATCCATTGGCATCGACGCGAATGCCTTTGGCGTTTTCATATCCATTGCCGAGAGATTGTATATTGCCTCCGAAATACGTCGAATAGATTAATGCAGCCGCGGTGGCGTTCAATTTTGTTACAAAACCGTTGGTATAGCCTCCACCATAAGTTGTTTGAAATGATCCTGAGGTTGTGGGAAAGTATGATGAACTTGTCTGGCCACAAATATATGCGTTTCCGGACATGTCGATGGCAATTCCCATCGCAAATGTATCGCCTGAATTAATGTTTGCCGGCTCGCCAACCAATGTTGAATAGAGCAGTTTGCTGCCTGTGGCGTTGAGTTTTGTTACAACCGCATCTGCATCGAACAGTCCGCCCGTCGACTTGAAAACGTGTGGAGTCGTTGGATATGGAGGCGCCCCGCAGCAATGCCCCGCGCCGCCACATAAGTAGGCTTGCCCGGCGCTATCGACGGCGACCCCGTACGCGACGCTGTTGCCGCCAATATACGTTGAATAAACCAATCCGTTGCCCGCAGGGTTTATCTTTGCAATTGCGGCCGCTCCGGGATAGCCAACATTCACACCGTTTGGATTGTAGCTTCCGGGTGTCGTTGGAAACGCGCCCTGCACGCCAATACCTGCAAAAAAAACATTGTGCGCAGCATCGACGGCTAGCGCATATCCCTCGGAGGCGTTAATAAATGTTGAGTACAGAAGTGTACCATTCGCACTGAATTTTGTTACATATCCGGCGAGGTAGATTCCGTTGTTCGTTGTTTGAAATGCGCCGGGTGTCGAGGGAAAATCAAGCGAAGGAGTACTCCCAGAGACATACGTAGCGCCAACATCGTCTGTGGCGACCGCGTAGAGATTCTCATTCACTGATCCGCCGAGATAAGTTGCATAGATCAAAACGGGATCAATTGTAAGCGATCGAGCCTCGTCGCGGCCGACCACCGCGAAGGAAATATTCAGACCGTCGGTTATATTATATTTACATTCAATGGGCATTTGTGTTCCGCTTGAATCCAATTGATAGGCGCGTGGCTTCAGTTGGCGCAATACGCCGCGTTTTGTTTTGATCTCAAGCGAGCCGTCGGATGCGATTGCCAGCGATTCCGCTCCGTCGCATTGGAATGATAGACTTTCCGGATCCGTGCCGGGAGCGACGTTAACGTCGTATTCGAAATAACCGGTGGTACTTAAATAAAATCGAAGATCTACTCCGGGGCGGGCGTTTTTGTATTGAATGGATTTGTATCGAGGCACGTCGACGACCCATTCATTTTCACTTTTTCCAAAAAAGTACGATTCCCTGCCGGGAAGTTCGTTGGTGGCGCTCCAGGTGGATCCCGGAGACCCCTTCCATCGAAACATAAGGTTTTGTCCGGTCGCCCGATTGTGAATCTCTCTCGGCAGGAAGTTGGAATTTTGTAAACTTCCTTGGCTGCGAATGTGATTTCCCGAAAGCGGCAGAATCGGCGGTTTCCAGTCGGAATCTCGCTCGTCGATCAGAGAAAGTGTAAAACCATTTTCTGTAAAGAAGGCATCCATACGATCCTTGCGCGACGCGTACTGAACCGACGATGGCCACTGACCCTTGTTTCGTCGAAACGCGGAGCCGGCGGACGTGCTGATGTTCGCAATCTCCGGTGTCGCGGCATCCTTCGCGGCGGGAATCTGTTGCGCCGCAGCGGTTAAGAACGGGCACGCCACCGCAATGGAGATTGAAACCAGCCATCGGAAGGAAGGCTTAGTAATCGATCGCATGGGTATCTCGAACGGACACGGAAGTGGCAATTATTTTGACGGGATAAATATAATAATACCGGATCCCGCGCGCGCCACGGCGATTGGAGTGCCATGGCGCGCGAAGGAGTTTTTCTAGTGGATTTTTACAAATTTGCCGGCGGAAGGCCTGCCGCTCGGAGATACGTAATACAAAAGATACCACCCCGGAGGCGCGGCGGGTCTTTCCAACGTTGACGGCGCACTTGCTAATACTCAGAATATCACGCGGAGACACGGAGAGCCAACACCGGCACGCAATTCAATTGTAACGTTTCGGAACCGGAGCCGGAATTCCACGCGGAGACGCGGAGAGAAGACCTGCACGCGGAGACGCGGAAAAAACCAAAACTCACAATTGTATTCTTGGTTCTCTCCGCGTTCTCTCTGTCCTCCGCGTCTCCGCGCGGAACTCTGGTTCTGGCTCCGCGTCTCCTTCTGGCTCCGCGTCTCCGCGTGAAATTCTGAAGGGTCGCGCCGGGCGTGTGTCACGCGCTCGCGTGTGGGTTGCGGATTCGTAAAGTGGACCAGTCCCCCTTTCATTAGCCCCCTATCTTTAGACATTAATTTCAGGATGATAAATAATCTCGCAGTCTTCTTCGATTCCGTCCGCCGGTTTATATGTAAATTTAATTCTCCTCATCAAGAAACTCGATCGATCGACAAATAACCAATACGAAAAGGTTCCATCCGACTCGTTGGCCGACGAACCGCGCAAGACAAAGCAGGGCGAGCCGTCCACGACTTCCGCGGATTCCAACTTCAAATCCGCAAGTCGCTCCGAGATTTGATATATATTCGATGCGTGCGACGAATCTAATAATAACAGCGGAATGAGCGACGACGAAAAATGCGTCGAATGCGCCATCGACAAAAAAGTGCCCGTTTTCAATTTGGTTTCTTTGAAGACGGACGCAATCGACTCTTCGATCTCGGATCCGTCCTTTTTGAATGTAAATGAAAGACGGTCGGGGCGAACGAAGGCTGTTTTGAAATGAACCAAATCCACAAACTCTGGCTGCGAATGCACGGTCATGCGCGCCGAGCCGTCGTCGCGGTAACTTTTGCATTCTGTATAAACATCGATAAGCCGCGTCATGACCGCGCGCGCGGTCGCGGGTTCGGGCAGCGGCGGCGCGGGAGAGGATTCCGGTTTCGAGACGGCCGGCGGCGAGTTAAATAATACCAAGCCGATCCAGACGGCCGCGGCGAGCGCGATTGCGATAATAAAGAATACCGCGTTGCGCGCCATTGGATAATAACTATTTCGGCGGAAAATCCGCCGGCATCCATTGCGGAAGATTCTGAATACTCTCGCGCGCCTTGTCCGTCACCGGCACGCCCCACGCTACAAAAAACGGTCCTAAATTCTTTCCGGCGGTTTTCGACAGGCGGACCATCCACTGATCGCGTTTTTGTTGGTCGTTCGCGGGATGCTCGCCTTTCTTGAGCGAACGGTATTCGGCGAAGACTTTTTTATAAATATCCCACCCGAACGCCTCGCGGATTTGTATATACATGTCGAGCGCGAGGAACGGCTCCGACTTCCACTTTTCAAACGGCGCGCCGGCGGCGAAATAGGGTTTTAACCTTTCCGCGCGTTTTTCGGGGCTGCGGTCGCCGTCCTTCACGCTCGCGCCGGCGATCGCTTCGATCGCGTACATCGAAAAAATGTTATTTGTAACTTCTCCGGTGCCGTCGAAGGTCCAGTCCGGTTCCTGATGGTTGTGTCCGAGTTCATGATAAATCCCCCACGCGCGGCTCGTTTTCAGAATTGTTAAATCTGTCATTTGTTCCGCGCCGTCGAGATGCGTCATGATCGGGTAGCCGGAATGCATATATCCGGCGCTGATCTGCGCGTCGGCGACGTAGCGTTCGGCGCGTTCGCGTCCGCGGGGCCTTCCATACAAATCGAGCGCGCCGTCGGATACCGTCACCCAGTATTTCATTAATGTTTCCGGGTCGTCGATTTTGCGGGCGACGGCCGACGGAATGGATAATTTAATTTCATCGGATTCGAGTTCGGCCCAGGGCGCCGGCAGATCGCGGATGCCCGATCGCCACGCGTCGTTCGTCGTTTTTCCGAGTACGAAACGCGGCGCGGCGACGGCGCCGTCGATCGATACTTCGATTTCGCCGATTTTACAATTATTCGGAGCTTCCAAATAAACCGGACCGCCGAACGCGTTCGCGATCAGCGACGATTCGCGCGCGAGTTCGAAGCGCCGCGCGATTTCGGGCGCGCGCGACCAGCTTTCGAGTTGCCACAGTTGATCCGTGTGGCAGCCAATGCGCGCCGCGAGGCGCGCGCCGGCCGCGTTCGCCGGAATCGTAAATTTAATTTTCGCTCCCGGCGCCGCGTAGAGCCCCGTCGATTGCCAGCCCGGCGTCGCGCAGTCGAATGTTAATTTTACAGATATAACTTTTGCGTCCGCGGGCACGGAGCCCGGAAATTCCGCAGCCGCCGGATGCGCTTCGACGCGTTCGGCGGGGAGCCGGTCGATCTCGCGCAATTGAAACGCGAGCAAGCATCTCGCCACCGCGTCGGCCGGTCCGAGCGGTTTCTTCACCGTCGGAATCGCCGATGCGCCGCCGGCGTCGAGGAGTTTCTTAATTTTCGGACGAAATAATAGATCCCCTTCCGGCAGCGCGCGCGCCGCCTCCGTCATCGTGTACGCGGCCTGCGCGAGTTCGCTTTTTTGTCGTTTATCTTTCGGGTCGCCTTTCTGTTGCATCATGCGATCGAGCGCGCCCGTCGCCTCGAGCAGCGAAACGTCGTCGGGGCCGTTCTTTACCGATATCTGTTTGTTGGCATCCGGCCCGACGGTCGATTCGGTAAATACAATTCCGCATTTTCTCAATAAATGATTCGCCGGATAATCCTCGAGCGTCTTGCCGTGGTGCAATTGAAGCCATCCCCAGCCGAGTCCGGATGTTATCAATCCGCCGCCGCTCTCGACGAACTTGCGTGTGTCGTCGATTTCGTCGCCGGCAAAATTGGATGCGTCCGCCACGAGCACGTCGAATCCAGATAATTTACTTATCCAACCCTCGCCCGCGAGCATCGTCGTTTCGAATCCGAGAGTTTTCAATTCTTTCGCGAGCGGGTTATTATTAAAAACGCCGACGGCCAGTTCGGCGGATTTTTTGTGCTTTTCGGCGGCCGTCCATTGAATCGCGTTTTGTAATAAACGCCCCGTGTCGGCGATTTGCGCCGCGCCGAGAAATCCGCCGTGCGCGAACGCTACAATTCTGCCGCTCCCCGCGCGCGCGGCCGCCACCACCGGCGCTCGCAGCGACTTGTCCGCTTTCGCGCCGACGACGACGAACGCCTTTTCGCCAAAGATACAAAACGAACCGGGCACGCCTGGCGACGCAATCTTTGCAACACCTTCGAGCAGCGCCGCGCGGTCGGCCGCAAATTCCGACGGTCGGCTCGCAGGGGCGGTTGCGGTATCCTGCGCCGCCGCCGCTGCGGCAAACGCGACGACCATCGGAATGCGGAGCGACGCACGCAACGAACGCGTTCGGATTTGGATTCTCATGGATTCCGCATAACCGTAACCGATGGTCCCGGCATTAATGATTTCCCACTTATCTTTCATGTCCACGTCCGCCAAGTACTGTATGAACATCGAGCGCCCATGGAACTCCTGAGCGGCATTGCCGTCATCACTCTGCTCGCTGCGCTTCTGACGTGGATTCTCACGAAGCTCGGCCAGTCGGCGATTCTCGCGTATATCGCCATCGGTGTGCTCGTCGGGCCGTCGGGTCCGCTCAAGTGGATTCCGCAAAACACGGAAGTGGGCAACCTCTCCGAAATCGGGGTCATTTTTCTTCTATTCTTTATCGGGCTCGAATTTCAACTCGAAGCCCTGAAGAAAGTCGCGCGCCTCGCGACGATCGGCACGGCGCTGCAAATCGCCTCGACCGCCGTGCTCACCGGCGGCGCCGCGCTGGCGCTCGGATTTTCTGTAAGAGAAGCGCTGGTAGGCGGCGTCGCGTGCGCGCTTTCGTCGACGGCAATTGTAATGAAAGCGTTCGAAGACCGGCGCGAAGCGGATTCGGCGACGGCGCAATCGTCGCTCGCGATTCTGCTCGGTCAGGATTTGATCGCATTATTATTTGTAGCCGCGATGCCGCTGCTGCTCGGGGTGAAAGGCGGCGGCGAAGGCGGCATGCATCCGGCGCTCGGTTTTCTTATCATGGCCGCGGCGCTGCCGGTTTTATTTATATTATCGAAAAAATTCCTCCCGATTATATTCAATCGCGCGGCGATTTCGAAAAATCAGGAAGTGTTCGCGCTCTGCAGTCTCGGCGCGTGTCTGCTCGTCGCGTGGCTCGCGCACTTCGTCGGCGCGTCTCCGGCGCTCGGCGCGTTCATGGGCGGACTCGTGTTTTCGGGAACGCCGTACGCGCACCAGATCCGCGCGGATCTGATCGCTATTAAGAATCTTTCGCTCGGATTCTTCTTTTTAACGGTTGGAATGTTAATGGATCTCGGATACGTCGCGAGCCACGTTCCGTTATTGTTAGCCGGTCTCGTTTTGTTAATTGCATTGAAAACCGGCGCGGCGGCCGGCGTATTCCGATTCTTTAAGTATCCGTGGAACATCGCGGCCGGCGGCGGACTCGCACTCGCGCAGGTTTCCGAATTCGCGTTCGTGCTTGTCTCCGAATCGAAGAAAGCCGACGTGTTCAGTCCCGACAACGGCCAACTGTTAATTTCGCTCGCCGTCCTCTCGATGTTTCTCGCTCCCGCGCTCGTCGGGCGAAGTTTAAGATTCGGCGACTGGCTCGCGATTCGCCTCCACGTGCCGCCCGCGCCGCAGACGACCGGCGAAAGCGAGGCAGCCGACAGCGAATCGCCGCACGCGCTGCCTGCCGCGAGCGAAACGCGCGCGATCGTCGTCGGTTACGGGCCTGTCGGCATCACGCTTTGTAAGATTCTGATTCGATTCGGAATCCGGCCGTTCGTCGTCGACTTGAATTTGGAAACGATCAAAAAACTGCAGGCCATGGGACGCGACGCGGTTTTCGGCGACGGCACCAATCGCGAAGTGTTGCATGCGTGCGGAATCCAGGACGCGCGTTATCTTATTATTACAGTTCCCAACTTCGCGACGCGCGCGTCGATCATCGCGTCGGCGCGGAATCTGAATCCCGGCATCGCGATCGTTTCGCGCGCCCGCTACCTCGACGAGCGCGTCCATCTCGAGAACGCGGGCGCGAGCCACATATCTTATGAAGAGGCCGAGGTCGCGGCCGAACTCGCGCGATTGATATTAACGGAACTGGGCGCGCGGCCGGATTTGTTAAGTCACGAAGTCGCGAAACTGCGCGCCGAAATCGCCGTGCGCACGGGCTTCACCATCGTGAACGCGCGGCCGATGGACGCCCCGGCCGGCCAGTCGCTCATGTGGTCGCCGAAACAGGCGAACACGCCCGGCAAAAGCGAGGCCAATAGTTAACTATAGCGATCGAATATGAATATTTATTGCAACCCAATTGTAAATTCTGGAAAATTAACGTCCGGCCGTGGCTGATCCATTTCCAAAAGATACGGCCAAAGATAGGGCAAACGATACGGTGGCGGCGGAATCGCGCCGCCAATTTGAACAATTCGTAAGCCGCCACGGCATCGGCGCCGAGGATGCATTTTTACAATTGTGCGCGGCGTTTCCCGCGATCGCGGAGGATTTGAAAAAAATGCGCGCGGCCGCGATCGACGCGATGGCGGCGCGTCCGGCCACGGTGGTCGAAACATTAAGAAAACGTTTCGGTAACGATATCGATCCCAACGTCACGCTCGATCCGCGCGAGGCGGCGCCGTCGGATTCGGCGCCTTCGCCCGTTTCAAAACCGTCGTCGACGCTCAACGAAGAATTAATACAAAAAATCTCGTCGCACAGTTCGCCGAGCCCGCGTTATACATTCAAGGGCGAGGTCGCGCGCGGCGGCATGGGCGCGATTCTTAAAGTTTGGGACGGCGATCTGCGGCGCAATCTCGCGATGAAAGTTATTCTTGGCGAGGGCCTCGAACAGGAACAAAAAGAACCTACAGATCCGGCGCGAATTGCAAGATTCCTCGAAGAGGCGCAGGTCACGGGACAGCTCGACCACCCGGGCATCGTGCCGGTCCACGAACTCGGCGTCGGCGCCGACGGCCGCGTATTCTTTACAATGCGCCTGATTCACGGGCGCGACTTTCAAACGATTCTCGATTTAGTTAAATTAGGAAAAGAAGGTTGGACGCAGACGCGCGCGCTCGGCACGATCCAGCGCGTGTGCGAGGCGATGGCGTACGCGCACGCGAAGGGAGTGATCCATCGCGATTTGAAGCCGGCGAATATCATGGTCGGCCATTTCGGCGAGACATATGTTATGGATTGGGGCCTCGCGAAAGTGCTCGGCAAGAAGGAGCCGGAGATTAAACGTAAAATTACAGATTCGTACGACGAGAGCGGCGTGAAGTCGCTCCGGCGCGACGCGGCGCTTACGGAGTCCGGTTCCGGAATGTTAACGATGGACGGCGAGGTGCTCGGCACGCCATGTTACATGTCGCCGGAGCAGGCGCTCGGGCGCGTGAACGAAATGGGACCTGCGTCGGACGTCTATTCGGCGGGCGCGATATTGTATCATTTGCTCGCGGGTTCGATGCCGTACGTCGAGCCCGGCACGGCCGCGACGCCGATGATGGTGCTCGACCGCGTCCGAAAAGGCGCGCCTCGGCCGCTGCGCGATTTTAATTCTAAACTTAGTAACGAAATCGTCGCGATTTGTGAAAAGTCGATGTCGCGCGATCCGGCGAAGCGTTATCCGGACATGCGCGCGATGGCCGACGATTTGAGAAATTATCTCGAAGGCCGCGTCGTGCGCGCGTACGCGACCGGGGCGTTCGTCGAATTTAAGAAATGGGTGTTGCGAAACAAAGGAACTGCGGCGGCGATATTATTAGCAATTCTGGTCGCGATGGGCGGTCTCGCGCTGGTCGCGTGGAAGGAGAAACAGAAGCAGGTCGAACTCGCGGGAAAGAATACCGAAATTCAAAAGGAAAAAGACAAAGTCGACCTTGCGAATACCAAACTACAGGACGCGAATGCACAGATCCTCGCGGAGAAAAAACGCGCGGAACAGAGTGAAAAAGACGCGATCGATAAGAAAAAACTGGCCGAGGAGAGCCTCGCCGAATATCAACGAATGGCCGACGTCAAACGCCTCGTCGACATCCAGGAACAGGCGGATGTGTTATTTTTAAGTTATCCGCCGCCGCGCGCCGCCATGGAAAAATGGCTCGTCGACGCGAAAGAACTGGCGAAGAAAGAGGGCGACCACCGCAAAACGCATGAATCGCTCACGCGCGCGTTTGAAGATACAAAAACAACGCTCGCGCCGGATGCAAAGAATGAGATCCGGTGGAAATTACAAGTGTTGAGCGAATTGGTAAAAGGCCTCGACGATATTAACAAAGAACGCGGGCAGGCCGGGCGCGTGCGGGGTTATTTGAATGTTTGGGACGCCACGACGAGCGCCGATTCGGGCTGGCCGGAGGCGATTGCGAGCATTTCGAGCGTCAAGGAATGTCCGCTTTATCTTAATTTAAAGATTCAACCGCAATACGGCCTGAAACCGCTCGGCCGCGACGCGAAATCCGGGTTGTGGGAATTTGTACATATCGAAACCGGCAAGACCCCCGAGCGCGGCCCCGACGGAAAATGGAAAATAACAGATGAGACCGGACTCGTATTCGTATTGGTGCCGGGCGGCAAGTTCGACATGGGCGCGGTCGCTCCGAGCCGCACGAGTCCAGCGAACACGCCGAACGTCGACCCCTTCGCCGACAGCGGCATCGGGCCCGTGCATTCCGTAACATTGAAGCCATTCTTTATATCAAAATATGAAATGACGCAGCCGCAGTGGAAACGGCTCACGGGCGACGATCCGAGCGCGCAGAATGGTACATTTCCACTCGACGCCGCGCCGCGGCCGGTCAATTCTGTAAACTGGGATATGTGTCAGGAGGCGCTGCCGAAAGTCGGATTGATATTGCCGACGGAGGCGCAGTGGGAATTCGCCGCGCGCGGCCTGACGTCGTCGGTCTGGTGGTCGGGCAATGATACAAAATCGACCGACGGCGCCGCCAACGTCCGCGGCAAGGACGACGGCTTCGAATCCGTCGCGCCCGTCGGCTCGACGCGCCCGAACGCGTTCGGTTTATTTGATACCATGGGCAACGTCTGGGAATGGTGCCGCGACACCAAACAAAGCTACAGCATCCCCGGCGAAGGAGACGACGGCGCGCGCCCGAACCAGAAAATAAAGATCCACGTCATCCGCGGCGGCTCGTTCAACGACGATATATACGCTTCGCGATCGGCAAATCGTAATTCTGGAAATAATACATTCCGAACATTGGATTTGGGAGTGAGGCCGGTCAGGGCGATGATGGATTAATGGAAAAATTGCATGATCGATCAATAACAAACCAAGCGCGACTGCCGATCTCATTCATTATATAAGCAATATGAAATTAATCGAGAGCCTTCCGATTGTAAGTATAATTCTACTCGTCAGCGCAAGTGCGTGCAGTAACCGCGCTGCATTGTCTCTGCCGACGATCGATTTGGCGTACACTCTGACTGAAATCGAAGAGCCGCCACGACCCGCGGGCGATACAAAGAAAAGCGAAACGAAAATAGCAATAAGTGATTTTACAGCGTTCAAAATAAAGGCCGCGCACCGGGGCAAGACTATGGTAAAGCTTGTCGCAGTCTATTGCGATATCGCCGATGAGGATTGTGATAAGTTTGAAAAGTTCATGCGGAAATGCGTGGGAAAAGACTTGGTGGCCAAGGTCGGGTCAACGGTAATTTTTACGGAAACGAAAGTTCGCGAAATCCTAACATCAATACTGATTACAAGATCGCACGTGGGTCTCAGCGAGATTGAGGCCGACGAGTTACACAAGTTGCTTGTGGATGTTTGGCATGACTGATGGAAGATAATTGCGGGACCTGCCCGACTTTTTTCCAACCTCATGAAATCGAATCATACAACATATAGGAAACCAGCCGCTCTCGTGGACTTCGTGCGCGAAGGCGATTCCGTCGGCGACATTATTCTGTATCAACCTTCACGGGCCCTGGAAGCTGTGGAAGTTCGCGTCGAGGGCGAGACCGTCTGGCTCACCGGGCCACAAATTGGCCTGCTACTCGGCCGTGATAAGTCCGTAATTTTTAAGCATTTACGATCGATATTTTCCGGAGGCGAACTGGACCGAGCATCAGTTGTGGCAAATATTGCCACAACTGCCGCCGATGGGAAAACCTACCAAGTCGAGTACTACAATCTCGACGCCATCATTTCCGTCGCTTATCGCGTGAATTCAAAGCGCGGCACACAATTCCGCATTTGGGCGACGCGCACTCTTCGCGATCATTTATTAAATGGATTCACGATCCATGAGAAGCGAATCCAGGAACGTGGAATAGCCGACTTGCGGGAATCCATTGAATTACTATCAAAAACGTTAACGTCGCAACACCTCGTTAGCGACACCGGACGCGAGGTCGTCGAGCTGATTCACGCCTACGCGAAATCGTGGTTGCTACTAAAGCAGAATGACGAAGACGCGATCGACGCACCGAAATCCGCGAAGAAGTCAACGAAACCCATTGACTACAAATCGGCGCGCATGGCGATCGACAGACTCGCGACCGCGCTACGATCGCGTGGAGAAGCAGGCGACGTCTTCGCGGTGGACGAGGTGCCGCATTTCAAAGTATCCAAAAAAACCTCGAACAGACATTCGGCGGCAAGAAACTTTATAGGACCGCGGAATCCAATGCCGCGCACCTATTTTACTTTGTAATAAAGGATCATCCCTTCGTCGATGGCAACAAGCGGATCGCGTCACTTATGTTTATTTTAAATCTTGCGGCGAACGGAATTCTGCGCCGCGCGTCGGGCGAATCGAGAATTAACGACAACGCGCTCGTCGCGCTGGCGCTCCTGCTCGCGGAAAGCGCGCCCAAGCAGAAAGAATTAATGATTCGGCTTGTGATGCATCTCTTGACGGAGAAACGCTGATGTTGTTCCTCGTATGTGCGATTTGTAATATTTAAGAAAAAAGGGGGACTGTCCCACTTTTTTCCTTCAATCGTTTATGAAAGCATTCATCCTGTCCCTCTGTCTATCTCTTCTCGCCGCTCCTCAAACGAAACCGCAATGGCTCCGCGCCGGCATCAATTGTAGCATGCCCGCGTGGGGACTCCGCGACGGTATCGTGTTCGGATTGTGGCCGGCGGAATTCCGTCCCGAAGGCGGCGCGCCGCGCGGATTGTTAAGAATTGGATATCCGGTGTTGAAGATTGCGCCGGGTTCGAAGCGCGAGTTTGGCGCGGATTTCGACACACGTTACGACTTGGTTAATTTCATCGCGATCGAACCGATCGTGCGCGGAAAGCGCGGGTACAGCGAACTCGAAACGAGCTCGGTCGACGGAAAACCCGGCAAACTTTTTTTGACGGACGGCGGCAACGCGGCGGGTTCGCGGCCGGCGTTCGATCCGGGGCGGATTTCGAATCCGAAATCGGGCGTCGAACAACTCGAAGTGACAATCCACGTCGAACGATTTCAAAACGGCGCCGAGGTCGATCTCATCGTTAGTATTCGGAGCGACGCGCCCGACGAACTTGTGTTAACAATCCAATCGCGTGCCGGCGGCCGCCCGATGGAATTGTGCATTTTGACCGCGACGAAGGGAAAAATGGCGCGGACGCGCGAACTCTTTATCGCCGACGGAGTTCTGCGCAGCCGCGAATTGTATCGTGATTTCGCGGGCACCGGTTTCGCCGCGCACACGGTCGTTCCGCGCGAGAAGCTAAAAATCGACGCACGCGGGGATTTGATCGCCGCGATTTGTAACGATGAGGCGAATCCACGTTCGGAGCGGCCGTTCGCGCCGGAAAATCAATGGTATTGGGGCGGCGACAAAGTGACGCAGTATTGGAAATTGCGAAAAAACGAAATCGATCCCGCGGTCACGGCCTGCGTGAACGCGCGCGCAACTTACTACGGAACGGATCGCACGATTCCGGGCGGCGTCGCGTTCGAAAACTTCGAATTGCGCTCGGCGTTCAAGAATGGCCAGAGCTTTATTTTCGGAATCACTAAAAAAACTCCCAAGGACCTCGGTTTTTGAGCTGTCAGCGCGTGCGCGGAACTTGCGATCGCGCGTCGGAGTCGAATCATCCCCCATTCGAGTCGCGTCGCGCGCGTCGCACTGAGATGGCGCCGTTTCAAAAATGCAATCAACCTCATTTTTGTAGCGATCCGCGGCCCGACTTCGCGGAATCGGCCCGCGCTTGTTACCCCCTTGAAAATAGAATTCCAGAACTGTAGGGCGTCCGCAAAAAGGGCAAGATTCCGCAATGTCAGCGTATTCAGCAATACTGTGTGTTACTTCCCCGTTTTCGATTCTTGAAGCACCGCATTCGCGATTTTACGAGGGAAAATCGGGAGCGAGCACCCTTGGAGCGAGAGAATCCCGCGCAAATTCGTCCGCGTTGGAATTAGCCTAACGATGGGCACGAACGCCCGAATTCGCGAATTCTGCCTTTAAATTTTTTACTTAAGGCCACAGTTCGGCTGCTCCGATCATTGACGAGTGATCTGACAAAAAAATTGTTCTTGAATTCTTGTTTGATTACGTGCAACTTGTATTTGTGTGAGGTTGACAACTCAATCTTCAAGAAATTGAAGTCCTGGATTGTTAGCCTCTCATAAACTTTCCGACCTACTACAACCCATCGGTACTAGACCGAAGTTAACCATGCCGAAGACAAAAGCAGCCAAGAAGGGTGCCAAGCGCGCGGGCGGCGGACGCCGTCCTGCGGGCGAGGATCTCGCCTCCTACATCACCAGTGCACTCGGATCCGCGAGGAGCGCGCTCGGAATTTCCGACGTTGCCAGCGCGGTTAAAAAGGCGGGCTATCAGAGCTCGAGCCCCGCGTTCACGCGCATCGTTGCGATTCGCCTATCGACCGACAAGCGCTTCAAGCGCGTCGAGCGTGGCATGTACACGCTTGCGAAAGGTGGAAAGAAGTAAGACTTCTTGGATTTGAAAATGGAGAGGCTGCGGTAAAAACCGCAGCCTCTCTTGTTTAATGGTGGCTTCGCCACTGCTGCGGAAATTGCAAATCCAGTCTTGTTTCATAATTATCCAAAGAATCTTACGAAATCTTCCCGGTTGAACAGGACTTTTCGGTTGGATTCGACGGAAACGCAGGCCGAATACGACTCCGATTTCTATTGTCCAAGTCGCCAGAGCTGCGGCCAGCATTTCACCGTCGCGGGAGTTCGGATGGGCGGCGCGATAGTTTGCTAGAGTTTGCGGTCGCGGCCGACCGATGATTCGCAACCTGAACACGACAAATCCCTCGTCGATCGGCGATTACGATATTTGTATCGTTGGGACCGGGCCGGCGGGTATGACGCTCGCGCGCGAACTCGCAATTCCAAATGTTCGGATCTGTGTACTCGAATCGGGCGAAGCGAAGCCCACGAAACACGGCGACGCGCTCCGGCGCGTCGAATCCGACGGAATTCAAATTAAGGAATACTCGCGCGAACGCGTTTTCGGCGGCGCCTCGACGACATGGGCCGGCCTCTCGAGTCCGCTCGATCCGATCGATTTTGAGCAAAGGCCGTGGATGCGGATGTCCGGATGGCCCGTTTCGCGCGACGAAATATTAAATTACTATTCGCGCGCTTCCGAGAATTATAGATTTCCGAGCCTCGCGCATTTTACAAATGATGGGTTCGGCGCGCTCCGCCCCGCGGGCGCGCTGCGGCCGGAATGGTCGGAAATCGACGAAAAGATTTTCCTCGCATGCGAAAAGCCGCAGAATTTTGCGAAAGAACATCGCAATATATTCGATTCCGCGAATGTGGATTTGATATTGGATGCGACCGCGATTCGCATCGAAAGCGAACGGCCGGCGGACCGCGCGCGCAGCGTCGTCGTGAAGTCGAGCGGCGGAACGCAGGGGCGAATACAAGCCAATATTTATATTCTCGCGGCCGGCGGCATCGAAAACGCGCGATTATTATTAATATCGAAGGATGCGTGTCCGGAGGGACTGGGAAACGGACACGATCAAGTCGGCCGTTATTTTATGAATCACCCGAAAAATTACCGCGGGATTCTGACACTCAAAAACGCCGTCGCGGAACTTCCTTACTATTTTGGGTGCATCGACGGCGGTTTCGCCGGATATGGCGGCCTCCGCTTCCGCGAGAGCGCGCAACGGTCGCGACAATTATTAAATTCATACGTTCGATTCGAACCGATGTTTCCGTGGACGGGAAGCCGCGGCGTCGAATCGCTCGTCACGATCGCGAAACATAGTAAATTCATCCTCGCGAGTTTTCGCGCGCGGAGTCGCGGAAAAGTTATCAATCTTCGCGATTATTCCGAAACCGGCGACGATTCCGATCTGCAAAATGAACGAAAAGGCGCCGGGGATTGGCTGAAACTCGGCTGGAACGTCGCCGTCGATTCGCCGCGCGTCGCCCGATATGTATATTTTCGAATGGCGGAGCGCGCGAAACCGAAAATTATGAATGTCCGGCTGCGCAATTTTATGGAAATGGAGCCGGATCCCGACAATCGCATAACATTAACGAACGCGGTCGACGCCTTCGGCATTCCCGTGCCGCGCGCCCGGCACCGCTGTTCGGAATTGGATAAAAAATCGATCGTTGAATTGCACAAAACGCTGCGCGACGAATTTCCGCGCGCCGGCGTCGGCTCGTTTGTAACGGACATCGAAACGGCCGATCCGTGGCCGCTCGACCAGGACGCGTCGCACCACATGGGCACAACGCGCATGGGCGCGGATCCGCGCGAATCGGTTGTAAATAATCATTGCCGCGTCCACGGCGTGAAGAATGTTTATATTTCCGGGGCGTCGGTCTTTCCGACCAGCGGCTGCGCGAATCCGACATTTACGATCGTCGCGCTCGCAATCCGCCTCGCGGATCATATAAAATCAAATGTGCTAAAATCGAATATATCGAAAACAAACGCGGCGGGCGCCGGCGATGCCTCCTTATAACTGTATCATCATCGGCTCGGGCAAGCGCGTCCGCGAAACGGCGCTGCCGGCCTTCGCGCGCGTCGAGAACGCGTTTCGCGTCGCGCGCGTGTTCGCGCGCACGGAAAAAACGCTTGACGCGAACGGCCGCGCGTATGCCGTGAGCAATCTCGCGCGCGCGACGGCCGCCGAACTCGCGGATGTCAATTTTGTTTATGTGGCGGTCGGAAAAAAGAGCGTGCCCGAAGTATTACAAACATTGCTGCGCCTCGGTCTCGCGCGCGCGACGCTGCTCGTCGACACGCCCGTATTATTATTGAAGGATTTTCGTTATATTAAACTTTTCGGGGACTTCGCCGGCGTTTCGGTCGCCGAGGATTGCATCGCGCTGCCGTGGTACGATTTAATATTTATGATCGAAAAACGCGGCGACATCGGCGCGATCCGATCCGTCGAGTTCGACCGCTCCGCGTACGCGTACCACGCGTTCGCAATGGCGAAGACAGTCCTGTCGGCCGCGCGCGTTTCGCGCGCGCGTCGCGTGCGCATCGACGGCGGGCGCGCGCGGCGCGACATTACATTTAATAACGGATCCGCGGCTATCGTTCGCGAACCGAGGGATTATGCGGCCGGATCGTTTACGATTCGCGGCGTGAAGGGTTGTATTACAGAAAAAGATATGAACGAGCCGAATGCTTATAAAATCGAGCCGGTTCTCGCGGGCGGCGATTGCTCGGGTTTTCGCGCGCTCGATTTGATAACACATCTCGACGACGCTGAAATACAACTGATGCGCGGCGGCGATCCGGGCGCGGGCGTGACGGCGCGCATGGACGCGATGAAACGCGTCGGATTCCTACGATTATTGCGGCGCATCGGCGCGGGCGGCTCGGCCTATCCGCTTCTCGACGGCCTCGAGGATACTACAGTCGATTGGTTCCTCGAAAAAACCGGACATTACCGATCGACGCCAATTACAAATATTCGCCGCGCCCCGGCGCGCGCTTTTTTTACAATTATCAGTTCGCTCGCGCGACCAAAGCTAAAATAAACGCCGGCGCCACCCTTCCATCGGCGCCGTTTTGAGTTTGGTCTCCGGCAGAACGCTGGACAACGCGCGCGCCGCACCGGATCCTGCTCACGTCATTTTCAATACCATACATTAAATATGAGCGCAGCCCCCGCCCGCCGTCCGTCCCACGCTTGGAAATTCTTTCGCGCAGGGGGTTTCGATCAGGTCCGACTCGATTCCGCCGCCGACCTCGCGGCCCTTCCCGAACTCGATCAGAAACTCTGGGTCGCGCTCGCGTGCCCGACGCGCGGGATCGAATTCGATCCGGTGACGCTCGACCTCATCGATTCGGACAAGGACGGCCGCATCCGCGTCCCCGAGTTGATTGCTGCAATTCAATGGACGTGCGGACTTCTTAAGAATCCCGACGATTTGTTAAAAGGGCTGGATTCCGTCGCGCTCGCGGCGATAAACGATGGAATTCCCGAGGGCAAAGTCATTCTGGCGTCGGCGAAACAGTTATTATCAAATATCGGCAAGACCGGCGCGGCCGCCATCAGCGCGGCGGACACAACGGATACGACAAAAAGTTTTTCGCTGACGAAATTCAACGGCGACGGCATCGTTCCGGCCGAGGCCGCGGACGATCCCGCACTGGCGTCGATTATTACAGATATCCTCGCGTGCATTCCCCCGGTGACCGATCGCAGCGGAAAACCTGGAATTAACGATGCGATACTGACCGAGGCATTTAAACAATTATCCGAGTTCGCGGCGTGGCAGGCCAAAGGAGACGGCGACGCGGCGATTTTGGCGATCAAAGGCGGCGCGGCCGCCGCGGCGGCCGCGTACAAATCTGTAAAATTAAAGATCGACGATTATTTCTCGCGGTGCCGCCTTGCCGCGTTCGACGCGCGCGCGCTGGCGGCGCTCAACCGCCACGAAAATGAATATTTAACGATCGCGGCGAAGGATTTGTCCGTCGACGCCGCCGAAATCGCGGGCTTTCCAATCGCGCGCGTCGAGGCCGGCAAATCGCTCCCGCTCGCGCAAGGCGTGAATCCCGCGTGGGCCGCGGCGATTGCGAATTTTCGCAATCTCGCCGTGAAACCCACCGTCGGCGATAAAGATAATATAACAGAAACCGACTGGCGCGCGATCGGTGCGGCGCTCGCGCCGTATGACACGTGGCTCCAGTCGAAACCCGCGACCAAGTTCGAATCGCTCGGCATCGCGCGCATCCGCGAAATTCTGCAGGGTAAAGCCAGGGACGCGATCGCGGCGCTGATCGCCGCGGACAAAGCGCTCGAGTCCGAGTTCAACGCCATTTCGAGCGTCGATCGATTCGTTCGTTATCATCGGGATCTGTATCGTCTGTCGACGAATTTTGTAAACTTCAGGGATTTCTACGATAATGAAGGCGAGGCCGCCGTTTTCCAGTCGGGGACGCTCTATCTGGACCAGCGGAGTTGTAATTTATGCATTCGCGTCGAGGACATGGCCAAACACGGCGCGATGGCCAGTCTTAGCAAAACGTTTCTCGCCTACTGCGACGTTTCGCGCAAATCGACCGGTGAAAAAATGACGATCGCGGCGGCGTTCACCGACGGCGATTCCGATAATTTAATGGTCGGCCGAAACGGTATATTTTACGATCGCAAGGGCAACGACTGGGACGCGACAATAACAAAAATCGTCGAACATCCGATCAGCATCCGCCAGGCGTTCTGGTCTCCTTACAAAAAAATCGCGTCGTTGATTCAATCGCAAATTGAAAAAATGGCCGCGTCGCGCGAAAAAGCCGTGCAGGACAAAGCCGCGGCGAATATTACACAAACTTCGACGACCGTCGAGGCGGCGGCGGCGAAATCCGCCGAAGAAAAGAAAGACGACGCGATCGCCAAGAAAGAAGAAGCTAAGAAAGAGGCCTTCGACGTCGCGAAATTCGCCGGTATTTTCGCGGCGATCGGACTGGCGTTGGGAGCGATCGGCGCGGCGCTGACCGCGCTCATCAAGGGATTCTTCGAATTGGAATTGTGGCAAATGCCGCTCGCCGTCGCCGGAATCATGCTCATTATTTCCGGACCGTCGATGATCATCGCGTGGTTGAAACTGCGCCAGCGCAACCTCGGTCCGATCCTCGACGCGAACGGCTGGGCCATCAACGCGAAAGCAAAAGTAAATATACCTTTCGGACGATCGTTGACGGGCGTTGCGAAACTCCCCGCCGGATCGTCGCGGGATCTTACGGATAATTACGCCGACAGCACGGCCGGGCGAAAGTGGCTGATCGCGGCGGCGATATTATTTATCGTCTTCTGCGTATGGAAATACCGCGCGATCAAATCGCTCGGCGACATGTTCGGATTCACGCCGCCCGCGTGGACCTATTGTCCCGAACCGTCGCCGGACGCGAAAGCGAAGGAAGACGCGACGAAAAAGTAATATATCTATTATTCCCGCGTCGTCGCGCGTACGCCGCCAGCGGGCGGCGCGAGCCGCCCGCAGAACGCGTAACCGCCGTCGTCGTTTTTAACTTTAACGAGCAGACGGTTCGAGCCTTTGTGTAATTTAATAGTAAAGTGATCCTGGTCGAACGCGGCCGGACGGTGAATCGCATGTGTAAAAACAGGCGCGCCGTCCTGCCACACGCGCACGCCGTCGTCGGAGCCGATCCACATCGTCAGTTCGACGTCCTCCTCCGCGACCAGATTCGTAAATAAATATCCGAAAACGGGCGCGCGCGGGCTCACGAGATTATTTAGATCTAACATTTCTCCGGCGTCGGGTTTTTCGGTCCAGCCGGCTTTCGCGGGCGCGAATCCGGCGTCGAGAAACGCGGCTTCCTCCGTCGGCGCGTGCTCGACCGTCCAGCCGTTTTCGCACGCGACGGGCGGCGCGATCCACCAGGATTTGATAAATTTACGATCGGGATGAATAACGACGGCGTCGATGCCGCAATGGAACTCCTTCGCCGCCTCGTCGCCGCCTCCGAGCATGCAATGCAAACGATGCGTCCCTTTTGTTAATAATATCGATCCGCCGTCGCGCATGATCGGACCAACGGTACTTTCTTTAGTTTCGAACCAGCCGCGCGTGAACGCCTTGTCGTTCGCTTTGCCGTCGATTCCGATTCTTAACGATCCGCCTCCGGGCTCGCCGAACAGTCGAAATTCCAATTTGTATAAATCCGTTTCGGGAACTTCGAAGTCCGTCTCGAATTCCGCTGCGCCGCCGCCGAGAAGTTTTGTAAATTCCGCCGGGAATTTCGCGGCGTCGCGTTTGAAATAACTGACGGGGAATTGTTGAAATAAAGGATATTCCGCCGCGCGCCAGCCGTCCGTCGCCGCATCCCATCCCGGCGTCTCGACTTTACCGTTTCTCACGCGCCACTCCGCGCCCGCGAGCGTCAAATCGCCCTCGCGCCGCACGATCCAGCGCCGCGGCATAGCGAATTCTTCGGCGGGCACTTCGCGCACCGCCGACGGCGGAGCATACCAAAACGCGACGCTCGAATAGTAAGCATCACGGACCTCGTTCGACGAGCCGTGTTCGATCTTTCCTACAATACTTTTCTCGAACGGAATCGCGTCCATAATAAAAAATCTGTAGGGCGTCGTGCGGTTTGTCGTCCATTCCTCCTTGACGCCCAGTCCGTGGAACGGGCGCGCGAGCGGACCCGTGTCCCAATACCAGCCTCCGTTGTAAAAATCCTCCGTGCCCGTGCCGACGATCGACGGTTTCGCCTCGCCGTCAATTGTAAATTCTTCGTTTCCCTCGAGATACCACAAATCGCCGACGCCCTGGAGCGACTGCGAAATGCCCACAAATTTTCCCGGACCCTTCGCGCTGACGAATTCATACAATTCATTATTCGTGTATTGTTGCGATCGAAACTCGGCGTGCAGCGCCCAACCGGAGTCGCGGCCGTCGGGAAATTTCTCGAACGAAAGATCGCTAAAAATCTCCGTTTCCGCGTTCGAATGATTTACAATTTCGATTTTGATGGATTTGCGAAACGGCATCGGAAACTTAAAATGTCCGATTCCCGCGCGCCACGAAATCGCCGAGGATTCGAATTCGCGCACTCCGAATCCATTTGTAAAAAGATCGCCGAGCGGCGCGTCCATCGTCCGCGTTCCGTCGATTTCGGCGCGGAAGTCGAGCGCGCGCAACGCCGCCGGGTCGATGGGCGCGCCGAATCGAATGGTAAACTCCGAGACGAGGCCGCGCCCCTGCTCGTCGACGATCGACTCCGTTTTTCCAGCCGCGATTTTGATGTGTTTCTTCTCAATATTCGCCATTCGCATTGGCTCGAACGCGCCGCGAACGCCGTCGTTGATCCCGAGCCACTGTTTTAAAATATTCCCGGGCTCCTTCGCGAGCGTCTCCATTTGTGTATCTTTCGGATATGTAAGATACTGGACATGATAATACAGTTCCGGAGGATTTTCGAGATTGTCGACTTCCACGCGACAGCTCTTTTCGTAGGGCATCGGATAATAACTGATCCATCCGCCGCCGTCGTGGCAGGCGAATTCGCCCGAGAACGGTTCGACTTTTCCCTGAAAAAAATCCGGAAACATACAATTCACGCGCGGCTGCTCCTCGCCATTAAAATAAATCTTCAATCTCCCCTTCGGATTCGCGCTCCAGATTCTAACAATAGTTCCGGGACCCTCCATTTCGGCGAGAACCGCGCGATGGCCGTCCAATCTTAAGAAATGGCCGTGATCGTCGCCCCGGCCCGCCGGATCCGTCGACGCGAATTGCGCGCACCGCGCGCCGCTTTCCTGACGTAACAGATGTCGCAGGTCGGACGCGCGTTCGATCCGCCATGGCGCGAGACGATTCGGATCCTGAACCTGCGCGAGAGCCGTCCAGATTGTTAATAGATGGATCAAATACATGAATTCTCCCGATGATTGGAATGCGTAAGATTATGATTAATATTATTTATAAAATGCCGCTCCGGCGCGACTGTTATCAACTTCGCGCGCCGACGGCCGCACGCCGTCGTGGCCGCTCGATTTATGAACGACGAGCGTATCACCATCTCCGGTTTGGTTGACGATGGCTTCGAGGCGCGCGCGTCCCGCCGCACCCGCCGCTCCGAGTGCGCGGGTCGTACCAGCATCGGATGGGTCCATCGTTCGAATCGGCGCCGCGTGCGATAGACTCGAAGGCTCCATTCCGCGAGCGCCGCGATCCGATGAAACGACCGCGAAATCCGACGCGCGCACTGCGAAAACGAAACGAAAAGCGTGACCCCCAAGGCCAACGACGACCGACCGAATCCAGCGCCGACCGCCGCTCCGCCGGGCGCGCGGACGCCGTCGTTCAGCCGCGAAGATCTCGCCAATTTGCAGGATTCGGTGAGGCATTATGTTAAATATATACTTGCAAAGCAGTGGAAATACGCGACGCCGCGCGATTTGTTAACTGCGGTGTCGCTGGCGGTGCGCGAACGCGTCATCGATACATTACTCGAAACGGAGCGGCGGTATCGCGACGCGCGCGCGAAACGCATGTATTATATTTCGATGGAATTTCTAATGGGGCGTTCCGTCGGCAATAATTTAATTAATCTCGGTATTTACGATCTCGTCGAGACGGCGCTCCGCGATCTGGGAATGGAAATCGAGGAAGTCGCCGAAACGGAGCCCGACGCCGCGCTCGGCAACGGAGGTCTCGGACGGCTCGCGGCGTGTTTTCTCGACTCCCTCGCGACGATGTCGATGCCGGGTTACGGTTACGGAATTAATTATGAATTCGGACTTTTCCGCCAGTCGATCAAGGACGGTTATCAAACGGAATTGCCCGACGCGTGGTCGAACGATCATAATCCGTGGCTGATCGAACGGCCCGAATCGAAGTATTTAGTTCCAATCTACGGGCGCGTGAAGGAACATACGAATGGAGATAATATAAATAATACATGGATCGATCAGCGATACGTCGTCGGCGTCGGCCACGACATGCCGGTGATCGGATTCGGCGGAAAAACTGTAAATACGCTCCGGCTGTTCTCCGCGCGCTCGTCGGGCGATTTCGACGTCGAGATTTTCAACAGCGGCGATTATTTGCGCGCGGTCGAAGATAAGATACATTCCGAGCGCATTTCGAAGGTTTTGTATCCTTCCGACGCCGTGACGGCCGGACGCGAACTGCGGTTATTACAGGAGTACTTCCTCGTTTATTGTTCGATTCGCGATATTCTGCGCCGTTTTTCGGCTTTATACGAATTCAATTGGGAGTTGATTCCGGAAAAGGCGGCCGTTCAGTTAAATGATACACATCCGGCACTCGCTGTGGCCGAGTGGATGCGGACGCTGGTTGACGAAAAAGGCCTTTCGTGGGAACGCGCGTGGAATATTACAAAAAAGACGCTCGCGTACACGAATCATACTCTTCGGCCGGAGGCGCTCGAGCGATGGTCGCTGCCGCTCGTCGAAAAAGTGCTGCCGCGCCACCTGAAGATTATTTATGAAATCAATCAGCGGTTCCTCGCGGAGGTCTCACGAACATTTCCGGACGATCACGAACGCGCGCGCCGGATGTCGATTATCGAAGAATCGGACCCGAAAAACGTGCGCATGGCGCATCTGGCCGTCGTCGGCAGCCACGCGGTGAACGGCGTGGCCGCGCTGCATTCGCGTTTATTAAAAACAACCATTTTACGGGACTTTAACGAACTGTGGCCGGACGCTTTTCAGAATAAGACGAACGGCGTGACGCAGCGGCGCTGGCTGCTCCAGGCGAATCCCGAATTATCAAAATTACTAAAAAGCGCGATCGGCGACTCGTGGATCACGAATTTTGACGATCTGAAACGGCTGGAGCCGTTCGCCGACGACGACGCGTTTCTGGACGAACTCGCGCGCGTCAAACAGCGAAATAAATATCGTTTATCGCGCATTATCACCGATTTGACGGGCGTGGAAGTCGATCCGCATTCGTTATTCGACATTCAAGCGAAGCGGATTCATTTATATAAACGACAGTTGTTACATGTATTGTTGATTATCGACGAATACTTAAGAATCGTCGAAGACGGCGAAACGCCGGGCGTATCCCGCACGCATGTCTTCGCGGGCAAGGCGGCGCCCGGTTATGTCGCGGCGAAGCGCGTGATCAAACTGATCCACGGCGTCGCCGGGATTATTAATAATGACGCGCGCGCCAAACCGTGGCTGCGCGTCGTGTTCCTTCCGGATTATAGAGTTTCGCTCGCGGAACGCGTGATTCCGGCCGCCGATCTGAGCGAACAGATTTCGACGGCCGGCATGGAGGCGTCCGGCACGGGGAATATGAAATTTGCGATGAACGGCGCGCTCACGATGGGCACACTCGACGGCGCGAATATTGAAATTCGCGACAACGTCGGCGAGGAAAATGTATTTATATTCGGAATGAAAGTCGACGAAGTCTCGAAACTTTCCGAGCCGGGCGCATACAAGCCGATGGATTATTATCAAAACAATTCGAGGATTCGCCGCGTCATCGACGCGATCGCGGGCGACCGGTTTTGTCCCGACGATTTGGGACTCTACCGGCCGATTTATGATATATTAATGGATCCGAACGACGAATATTTACATCTCGCGGATTTGGAGTCGTACATGGGCCGCCAGCAGGATGCGACGGCCCTGTATAACAATTCCCGCGAATGGTCGAGGCGGTGCGCCCTCAACATCGCCCGCGTGGGCGTGTTTTCGAGCGACCGCACGATCCGCGAATACGCGCGCGATATTTGGGGATTGAAGCCCGTAAAGTAGCGGTTTAGTAAATTAACTAATTGCGCTCGATCCATTAACTACCAATTAACCACATTGCTGCGCGGCCCGTTTCGCGCATTCCTCGGGCGATACGTCCTCGACGTGCGTCGCAACGTGCCACGAATGGCCGAAGGGATCGTTGAAGCTCCCCATGCGGTCGCCGTAGAACTGGTCTTTGACGGGTTTTGTTACTTTTGCTCCCGCGGCGACGGCGGCGCCGAACACGGCGTCGACGTTTTTAACATATAGGAGCAGCGCCACGGGCGTGCCGGTGAGGCCCGGGCCTTTATAACCCATTTCGCTCATTTCGTCGGCGAGCATCAGTATGGAATCGCCAATCTTAATTTCGGCGTGGGCCACGCAGCCGCCGGGGCCGGGAATTCGGAGAATATCCTCGGCGCCGAAGACTTTCTTATAAAACGCAATCGCGTCGGCGGCGCCCTTTATAATAATATACGGCGTGATCGAATGATAATTTTCAGGTTGGAAATGAACCGGCATGGTCGTTCGTTGGATGGGTTGGAATTGGACTGGATTTGGTTGTGGTGGACTGTGTTTCGAAACACTGTCTGCCCAATCAGTATCCGGACTGCCCGTTTTGCGCAACGCAAAATTTCGGCGCGGCGCGTCCCCGTCGGACGGGGACATCGCCGGGGGCGGGGATGGATTCGACGGGCGCCGGGGCCGGAGAGTTCGGAAGCGCGTTTGACGGGGGTGGCGGTATCGCGGTTGCCGCATAAACTCGTCGCCCGTCACCTACGGCGAACCGCGGAAAAGCGGGCGCCGCCGGGAAAAAAGTCTTTAATTTAATATTCGCCCACGCCACCATCCCCATCGCGCAATGCCACATCGCTCCGTAAGTCTGAATCGCCACTTCTTCGAACAGCGGATGGTTCACCGCGAGCTCGTCGGCCAACTCGGCGCCGTGATTACACAAATCGCGTTTGCTACAAAACGGCTTTCGCTCGAGGTCTCGCGCGCCGCGCTCGCGGGGCGCACGGGCGCGGCGGGCGCCTCGAACGCGACGGGCGATGTTCAGAAAAAACTCGATGTTTACAGTAACGAAATCCTCATCGACGCGCTTTCCGGACTCGGCATCGTGGCCGCCGTCGCCTCAGAGGAACTCGATCATGTTCACATTCTCGACAACACCGTCGGCGCGCCCTACGTGCTTGTTACAGATCCGCTCGACGGCTCCTCGAATACGGATAATTCGGGATCGGTCGGCACGATTTGGGGAATTTACGACGCGGCCGCGCCGGAGTCGCGGGGAGTCATAAAGAAAATCGAGACCGAGGACGCCATGGCAAGTATCAAAAACGGCATGCCCGTCGCCGCGGGCTATGTGTTATATGGATCGGGAACGATTTTCGTATACACGATCGGCGACGGCGTCCACGGTTTCACGCTCGACCGCGAACTCGGCGAATTTTTATTAACACATCCGAACATCCGCTGTCCCGAGAAAGGTAAGATTTACGCCGCGAACGTCAGCCGCCAGCACGACTGGGATCCCAGGTTGCAAAAATTCCTCCAAGCGCTCACGGACCCGAAACCTAACAAATACCGGTCGGGTCAGAAGGCTTATTCTTTACGTTATTCCGGCGCGCTCGTCGCCGATCTGCACCGCACGCTGCTCGAGGGCGGAATATTTTTGTATCCTTCGGACAGCGAGTCGAAGAACGGCAAACTTCGCCAGGTGTATGAATGCGCGCCGCTCGCCTTCGTGGTCGAAAACGCGGGCGGCCGCGCGAGCAGCGGCTCCGTGCGGGTCCTCGACACGCCGGTCCACACGCTTCACCAGCGTTCGCCGCTCTTCATCGGCAGCGCCTCCGAAGTGGCGCTTTGCGAACAATTCCTCTCCGGCGAGGCCGGATGAAATGTATACATTCTTTCAATTGTTAAATCGCCGCCCGCGCGCGCCGCGATCATAAGCAATCACACTCCAGCCATGCCCGACTCGCACGGATCCGAAGCAGGCGGCGCGCGGCTCGTCGCGCGCCTGCGCGCGGGCGATGACGCTGCGTTCGAGCAACTCGTTCGCGAGAACGGTCCTGTGCTTCTGCGGGTCGCGCGCGGATTCTTGCGGAACGAGGCCGACGCGGGCGACGCGCTGCAGGACGCGTTCATTAGTATTTTTCGCGGAATCGCCCAATATAACTTTCAATCGAGCCTCGAATCCTGGATGCGCCGGATTGTTATCAACTCGTCATTAATGAAAATCCGCGCGCGCGCGCGCCGCCCCGAGGCCGCGATCGACGATCTGCTTCCTAAATTTGTCGAGGACGGCCATCACGCGATCGAACCGCGCGCATGGACCGAGACCGCCGAATCGCTCGTCGAGCGGGCCGAATTGCGCGCCGCCGTCCGCGCCGCGATCGACCGCCTTCCCCAAACTTACAGAACGGTATTGTTACTTCGCGACATCGAGGAACTCGACACGGACGAAGCCGCGCGCGTCCTCGACGTCAGCCCCGGCACCGTTAAAGTGCGCCTCCACCGCGCGCGCCAGGCACTGCGCACGCTGCTCGATGCAATGATAAATAAGCCGGAGGGTTCGCGATCATGAGCTGCCGCGAAATCGCCGACTTCATTCTCGCGTATTTGAATCATGAGCTTTCCGCCGCCCAATCGAGAGAATTCGAGCGGCACCTCGCGATTTGCCCCGCGTGCGTCCGCTACATCGATTCGTACAATAAAACCGTGCAGTTGGGCAAAGCCGCGTGGCTCGAAACGCCGGCGACCGAACCGGTGCCCGACGCGCTCGTTCGCGCGATTCTCGAAGCGCGAAAAGCAAAATAACAATTAAGTTGACTTTAATTTAATTTTATTTAATCAAACTTAAGACTGCGATTCCTGCGATTCGTCGTCGAGAATCGCGGATAATTTCGCGAGCGCGCGGCTGAGCAGCGTCCGCACCGCGCCTTCATTACGTTCCATTTTCTTTGCAATTTCCGCATGCGGAAGTCCGATGACGCGCGACAACAAAATGACTTCGCGATAATCCTCCGGAAGTTTTTCGAACGCGCCTTCGACGCGCGCGAGTTCCTCGCGAACCATCAATTGCGCGCTCGGCGTGCAAACCGATCGGTAGGCATTTAACAATTGCGTTTCTTTAGATTCGCGCGACGCGTTCGTCCGGTCGGAAATGCGCGCCTCCTTGCCGACGTCGCGTTTTTCGGCGCGATAATATTCATATCGATTTGCAATCTTTCGGAGCGCCGCCATGTAAAGCCAGTGTTTAAAATGCGCCTCGTTTTCGTACTTTACAGTTTTCAAATCGCTCAACACTTCGCGGCAGACCGACTGAACGAGATCGGCGCTCGATTCTTTCATTAATAATAACCGGCCCGAACGCAACCGTATGAATGCCTCAAGACCCGGAAGATAGCGGTCCAACAACACATCCAATGCCGCCGGATCGCCGTGCACCGCCGACTCCACGAGGTTTTTTGTTGGTTGCGACATTCCGGAAATTCGATCACTTCCTCCGCCCGACGTCCATCGGCGCGAAGAATTTTCGCGTAGTATGATGCTTTTGCATGCCCGAACGTCCCCAGGATTTGCGCGCCGACGCGACGCCACCCCCTGAAACGGAGACGGATCTCGTCATCGCTTCGTTCCTGGAGGAGCACGACGCGCCCACAGCGGGCGACGTCGACGCTCTGTGCAATCGTTATCCGGCGTTTCAATCCGATATTCGGCGCCGCATCGAGAGACTGCGATCGCTTGGAATGTTCGGGGCCGCCTCTCAAACCGAAAACGAACGCGTCCCCGATCAACTCGGCGAGTTCCGCCTGATCCGGCGCCTCGGCGGCGGAGGCATGGGCGTCGTTTACCAAGCCGAGCAGACGAGCCTCGCCCGCGTCGTCGCGCTGAAACTCATCCGCCCCGAACATTTATATTTTCCGGGCGCGCGCGAACGATTTCGCCGCGAAGTGGAGACGGTCGCGAAATTGCAACATCCGGGAATTGTTCCAATCTATACGGTCGGCGAGGAGCGCGGAATACCATATTTCGCGATGGAATTGATAGAAGGGTGCACGCTTGCCGAAGTGATACAACAAATCGGGAACGCGAATCCGGCAAAACTAAAAGGATCCGATTTGGAGGCGGCGGTCCGCGCGCGCGCGCCGCACACTCATGAAACGGCGCGGCGCGTTCCGCTGTTCGTCGGATCGTGGATCGAAGTTTGTTTACGAATCGTCCACGAAGTCGCGGTCGCGCTCGGACATGCGCACGGGCGAGGCGTGCTGCACCGCGACATCAAGCCTTCAAATATATTAATAACGCCCGGTGGAAGAATATTATTATTCGACTTCGGACTCGCGTCGTCCAAGGACGCGACGCAACTCACGCGCGCGGGCTCGCAGGTCGGCTCCGTGCCCTACATGGCGCCGGAAGTCGTGAACAGCGAATTGAAGTCCATCGACGGACGGTCCGATATCTATTCGCTCGGCGTCGCACTTTATGAATTATTAACGTTGCATTCGCCGTTCCTCGGCGAGACCGTCGATTCGACCCACCGCAACATTCTCGAAGGCGATCCGCTCGGGCCGCGAAAGTTAAATTCATATATTTCCGCCGACGTCGCGACGGTTTGTTTAAAAGCGATGGACCGCGACCGGTCGCGCCGATACGCGACGGCGGCGGCGTTCGCGCTCGACATCGAAAACACGCTGCAGCGCCGGCCGATCGACGCCCGTCCGCCGACGGCGATCCGTAAAATTCAACGATGGATCGAGCGGCATCCCGCGAAAACGGTCGCGATCGCGCTGGGCTTGCTGCTGGTCGCTGGAATTCCGTCGATCATAATTTATTTTCAATATAAGTATTCCAGCGAATTGGAGCAATCGTTCACGCGCGAGCGCACGGAACGCTCCAATTCGGATCATAATTTTAGTCTTGCGGTCGACGCGGTGGATCGCATGCTCACCCGCTTCGGCCAGGAGGAACTTCTGGAAATTCCGCAGGCGGAAAACGTCCGCCGCGGCCTGCTCGAGGACGCGCTCAAATTTTCAATACAATTCGTCGAGGAGCGCGGCAACGAACCTGCAGTGTTGCGCGCACAGGCGCGCGCCCTCATTCGCGTCGCCGACATTCGCCGGCTCTTGGGCGCGTTCAAGGACGCCGAAATCGCCGCCGACAACGCGACCGCGGTTTGCGAAAAGTTATGTACAATTCTCCCGACGGATCCGCTCTGCAGCCACGAGCTGGCGGCCGCGCTCTCCTGCAAGGCGTCGATTCTTACAAATCCGGCGCGCGCGAAGGCGGCCGTGCCGATTCTCGAACGCGCGATCGACGTCCGCAGAAAATTGATAATGGAACAATCCGCCGCCGTCGCCGGACCGGAATTGAAACATAAACTTCTCGACAATCAAATCGAACTCGCGCGCGCGCACGGACTTTTGCAACAATTTAACGAAAGCGCGGCCGTGGCGGCCGCCGCGGAGACCGAAGCCGGAAAAGCGATCCTCGCCGGAGAGCCCGCGCAGCACTCCGAATTGTTATTATTAATATCCCGCGCGAAAACCGGGCTGCAGAAATACGACGAGAGCAACACGTTCGCGAAGGAGGCGGTGCGAATCCTCGAGGAGTCCGTCGCGCGAAAGACGGCGAATCTGTTGATGCGGCAGCGGCTCGCGGATGCCTATACCACGATCGCGTCGAATTATAGATATATCGAGCGCAACGACGATGCGATCGAGTATTTTAATAAATCGCGAAGCATCCGCTCTTTGTTAGTAAAAGACTTTCCGAACACGTTAATTTTCCGCCAGCAGCTCGCCATGGCGGGGAACAATCTCGGCCTCGTTTATTGCGATAAAGAGCGGCGCGACCTCGCCGAGGAACAATTTTCCGCGTCCGTCGCCATGGCTTGGACTCTCGCGACGACGTACCCGGACAATCTCGATTTTCAACTCGACCACGCCGCGTTACAAATCAATCGATGCGCGAATCTGGTCGAACTCGACCGAAAAAGCGAAGCGTTTTCATTGATGTCGGAATTGGCCGCGCAATTGGAGATTGCGACGGCGCGATTTCCGAATGTCGTTCAGTTATATGAGCTTTCCTCGCGCATTTATAATAACATCGGGGCCATATTCGACCGCACGGGCGACGGCGTCGTGGCCGCGGAGGAACCCTACCGAAAAGCGATTCTTAAATTAACGAAAGCATGCGAGCTGGCGCCCGAGAATCGAAATTTCCGCGCCCTGCTCGTCCAACTCATGATCAATCTGGCCGTCGACCTCCGGATTCTCTCCCAATTCGACGAGGCTCGCGCGATCATGTGCAAAGCATTCGATATGAACGAGGAAGTCATGCGGCAAGCGGATGTAAATTCACAAATGTTGCTGAGCGCGGCCGAACTTGCCAATGACATCGCGGCGATCGACGTCGAATGTCATCAATTCGAGACGGGACGAATATTCGTCATGAAGGCGATGGATTATCAAATGCGCGCGCTTTCGCGCAAGATCGAATCGGACAATACCATGTCATTATTAATTTCCCATTCCCGGGAATTGATTAGAAATCTGCTGCTGCTCGGGGAAAACCGCGCCGCGCTCGATTATGCAAAATCCATCGCAAACATCGTTTCCGACGCGGAACTCGCGCACAGCCATTGCGCCGCGATGCTGACGTTGTGCGCGCGCAACGAACCGGACGACGACAAGGCGGATGAAATCTGCCGACTCGCCGTCGCCGAATTGTCGGCGCTCTCCGCTCTCGGATTTCGTCAATATAAAGAACTCGAATCCGAACCCGATCTGGCGTTTCTTTTCGATCGTGAAGATTTTAAGATGGTCATGAAACAAATGGCGGCTCGTTCGAAATAAACAATGGCAAACGACCCCGAACCCGCATCCGGTTCAGGTTCCGCCTCGCCGTCCGAGCGCGAACAATTGAACCGCATCGTTGCGGATTATTTAGATCAACGCGAGCCCGGCGAAACGGAATCGCTCGAAAAGTTATGCGAACAATATCCACAATTCGCCGCGAAACTTCGAAAACGCGTGGCCGCCTTGGACGCGTCCGGGCTGCTGGATGCCGCGGGCGGCGATCTAACGAATATGCCGAAGCAACTCGGCGACTTTCGAATTCTCCGCGAACTCGGCGGCGGCGGCATGGGCATCGTTTATGAGGCCGAGCAGATTTCGCTCAAAAGAATCGTAGCGTTGAAATTGATACGTCCGGATTATTTATTTTTCGACGCGTCGCGCGAACGCTTTCAACGCGAAGTCGAGGCGATTTCGCGCCTCCAGCATCCCAACATCGTTCCGATTTATACAGTTGGCCAGGAACGCGGCGTCCCGTACTTCGCGATGGAGCGCGTGATCGGCAAATCGCTCGGCGAAATCATCGAAAAGATCGCGAGCGTGCCGTTGCAAAAACTGAGCGGACATTACATATACGATTTATTAGTTTCCAGCCCGGCGGCCGAGGCGCCAGGACCGCTATTCGAAGGTTCCTGGGTCGACGTGTGTCTCCGCGTCGCGGAACAGGTCGCGGTGGCGCTCGCGCACGCGCACGAACGCGGAGTTCTGCATCGCGACGTCAAACCGTCGAATATTATGATCACGCCGGAGGGCCGCGTGCTTTTGTTAGATTTTGGCCTCGCGGTCGCCGACGGCGCGAGCCGCATGACGCAGACGGGCACGCGGCTCGGATCGCTTCCGTATACTCCGCCGGAATTGTTATCCGGCAAAACGAATATATCGAATCGATCCGATATCTATTCGCTGGGCGTGAATCTTTATGAAATGCTCACGCGGCAGCTGCCGTTCATCGAGCAATCGCCGCAATCGACGATCCGACTCATTCTCGACGGCGACGCTCCCCCGCTCCGGCGGTTGAACCCATATGTATCATCGGACGTCGCGACGGTTTGTTTAAAAGCGATGGATCCGATTCCGGCGCGACGCTACGAATCGGCCACGGCGTTCGCCGGCGATCTCGCGAACGCCCGCGCGGGCAGACCGATCCAGGCGCGGCCGATGAACGCGTTCGACCGCGCGCGCCGCTGGACGTCGCGGCACCCGGCGCGCGCCGCCGTCGCCGCTTTGTTAATATTACTCGTCGTCGGCGTTCCGAGCGGAATTGCTTATATCAAATCGAACCACGCGCGCGAACTCTACGATCTTTATACAAAAGAACAGCGCGCGCGCAATCTGGCGGAAGAGAACTTCAATCTCGCCGTCTTCGCCGTCGACCGCATGCTGACGCGCGTCGGTTCGGAGGATTTATTAAATATTCCGCAGGTGGAACCCGTCCGAAAGGAATTGCTCGAAGACGCCCTCGAATTCTCGGAATACTTTCTTAAAGAAAAAACCGACGATCCGAAATTATTAAGACAGCGCGGACGCGCTCTCATACGCGTGGCCGGGATTCGCGCCCTGCTCGGCGAACACTCCACATCTCAAATGCCCGCCCGCGAAGGCATCGCATTGTTCGAAGGATTCCTGAAGAGCGATCCGGATAATCATAAAGATCTCGTCGACCTCTCCGAAGCCTATCGAGCACTCGTCAAATCGATGGAAGTCAGCGCCGATCCGGGACCGACGCTTGAATTATATAAACATATCTGCGAAATCGATTTGAAGGCACTCGCCGCTCCGAATCCTTCGAGCGCCGCGTCTTCCGACACGGAACGTTTTATTCACGATACGCTGGACCTTGCGAAGCAATATCAAATCCTGCTGCGTTTTGCGGAGGCCGAAAAACTGTTGCGCGATTTGACCGCCGGTCCGTTTGCCCAATTCATTCATACGGATCCGAAGTCGGCGGCAACAATACATATCCAATTATCGCAAATCCTGCGAGAGCAACAAAAACTCGAGGAGGCCGAGACGAGCGCCAGCGCGGCGCTGGACGCGATCGATAAGATGGGACGCGCGGCGGGCGAGTCGCCCGCCTTGCTCGAGAATCTCGCCAGCGTTAATAATACACTTTCGCTTTCGTACCTGCATCGCGGCAAGACCGTGGAGGCCGTCCGATTATCGCAAAAAGCGGTCGAACTGCGGCGGAAGAATGTAAATGATTTTCCGTGGACGCCGGGCTACCGAAAAGCGCTTTCGTATTCATTAAATAATCTCGGACTTGCGCTCAGCGACTCCAATAAAAACGCGGACGCGGAGTCGGTATATGAAGAATGTACATCGTTAATGAACAGGATGGTCGCGAACGATCCGCTGAACATCGAATATCAAATCGATCTCACGCAGTTTTTGATCAATCGCGACGTCAATTTGTACGACATCGGCAAGATGAAGGAAGCCGAATCGTTGGGACTCGATTCGATCGAACGGCTCGAGAAAATTATCAAACAACTTCCCGAGTCCGCGCCGTTGCACAAGGCTGCATCCGTCGCGGAGAACAGCCTCGGTAATATTTATTTTCGCGGGGAAAATTTCGAGAAGGCGACGGCGGAATATTCGAAGGCCGTCGCACATCTGCGGGACGCGATTCGTATCGCCGGAAAATCGCGCGCGCTCGAATTGGAACTGGCGGGAAATATTATAAATCTCGGAAATGCGTTTCGAAATCTCGACAGACTCAAGGAGGCCCGCCCGTTGCTCAACGAGGGGTTGCAAATAATGCGCGACGGACCTCCGGAAGAAAGTAATAATAATCCGGTGATGATGCTAAAGTTCGCGCAAATGCTGAACGATCTCGCGGAAGTCGATTTCGACGACGGAAGTCCGGCCGTTTCTAAACAAAATGCGCACGAAGCCGCGAAATATGAATTGTCGGCCATCGCCGCCATCGTGGACGATTCGCACGATTCGCGCCGCGCCGAGGAACAGGGTATGATCATCATGCTCATGCTCGTGGATCTGGAAGATTACAATTTCGCGCTGGAATACGCGGCGGGCGCGGCCGAACGATATAAAGATAAAATCAACGGCGGTTTTCAGGCCGCGACGTGGCTCGGCCAGGCGGCGGGCGCATGTAAAGATTCGATCTGGAGCGAAAAATTCGCCGTGCGGGCCGTCGAACAGTTAAAAGCGCTTCCGGCGCTCGGATTCGACGATGCGGCACTGGTGGAACGATCGCCGAGTTTCGAAAAGCTCCGGACGCGGCCGGATTTTAAGGAAGCGGTCGCGGCGATTCGGAAAAAATAATTTTAAATTAAATACAAACGCCCTCGACGACGCACAACGGCCCCGCTGTGCCGACAACGCGTTCGAGGCGGAAACCCGACTTATCGAATAATGCGGCGAATTCGTCGCGCGAGCGCTCGCGGCCGCCCTGCGTCATCAGTAACATTTGAAGATCGAGCCACTTCGCGGGCGACGGATCGTTTCCGGGCGCCACGACCATTTCGGCGATGAGCATTCTGCCGTTCGACGGCAACGCGCGACGGCAGTTTCTTAATATTCTTATCGAACTTTCGTCCGACCAATCGTGAATGATGTGTTTCATGATAATCGCGTCGGCGCCCTGCTGAATTTCATCGAAAAAACTTCCTTCTGTAGTCTTGCACCGCTGCGCGACTCCCGCTTTCGCGAGCAGTCCGTGCGCGCCCGCGACGACCTCCGACAAATCGAACAATACGCCCTGCATGCGCGGGTTCGCCTGCAGCACGCTTGCGATCACGCGGCCGTGTCCGCCGGCGACGTCCATCAATATATTTATTTTCGAAAAATCGTAAGCCTGCAGGATCGCCGGCGTCTCGGCGTCGGAATGGCACGTCATCGCATCGTTAAAGACCGCGAGCGCGTCTTTATTATTAATAAAATAATGAAAAATATCCTGCTGGAACACGCGGTCGAACGCGGGGAGTCCGGTTTTCACGCTATATAACACTTCCGACCACGCTTGATATTCGAAGGGCTCGCCCGCCATGACCGCCATCGGGCGCATCGAACCGGGCGCGTCCCTTCTTAATAATTCCGCCATCGGCGTCGATACGAATTGCCCGGGTTGCGCTTCGTTAAATATTCCGACGCTCGCGAGCGCCCGCATCAAACGAAAGAGCGCATCGGCATTCGTGTCCGTCGCCTTGGCGAGCTCATGAACATTCTTCGGTTGCGCCGCGACAAGATCCGCGAGACCGAGTTTCGCGGCGGCGTGAATCGCCTGCGAAACCCATTTCGAGGTGATCATCATCATAAGCATTTCGGCGGGCGGAGGCGTTTGCGGCATCGTTGCGTTCGATTTTCTTTATTTATGTTATTCGTTAATTATAAACAATCGGCGGCGGGGTTTATTAACTTCCGGATATCAAAATTCCACGAGTTCGAGGTCGAAACTGATATCCGAACTCTGCGGGGACGCCTGATGGATTTCGACCGCGATCGCGTTGCGGCCGGGCAGCAGCCAGCGTTTGTCGATCCACGTTTCAGTCCATTTCGATTCGTCCGCCCCGGTGATGGCGGCCGCCGCGAGCGTCGCCGGACCCGGTTCCGCCTGCGAAAGATTGTTACGATAGACCTCGTGTCCGTTCAAATAAACTATAATTCCATCGTCGCGAATCGTTCGCATGACGAGGTTTCGAACGGCTTGCGGATTATTAAATTCAAAGGTCTTTCTGAAATATGTAGTAATATATTTATTATTCGGATCCGGTCCGAAACTGACGACGGTGGCCTCGTCGCCGTCGCCGTAACCGAGTTGCGCAGGCCCGGAGCCCCACGCCGATGCATCATAATAAGGGAGTTTCCAGTCGCCCGCCGGCGCCGTTCCCTGGTCGAAAAATCGCCAGTCGGCTCCTTGACTAATCATCGTCGTGTCGCCCGACAAACCGTCGAGTTCGCAATCGAAACTCACGTCGCTGCTCGTCGGAGACGCCTGATGCACTTCGACGGCCAGCAGATTGGAACCTGTTAATAGTAAGGATGCGGGCAGGACCGTTCCGTAAATGGCGAATTCCTGCAGATCGCCCACCGACTCCGTCGCGAGCGTCGTGAACGCAACGGGCCCCGCGGGCAGGTTGGTTCTGTATATTTCCGATCCGTTCAGATAGACGACCGCGCCGTCGTCGCGCAGGAGCTTGAGTCCGATATGTGTGAATAGCGACGGATTCGCGACGTTGAAGGATCTTCGAAAATAAGTTGTAATATACTTATTCGCGGGATTCGGACCGTATCCAACGACCGTCGTCTCGTCGCCGTCGCCGTAGCCGAGTTGCGCGGCGCCGGAATTCCAGGTCGAATCGTTAAATCCGGGCTGGCGCCACGCGACGCCCTGATTGCTGCCGTTGTCGAGATATTTCCAGAGCGAGCCCGCGGCGGCGACCGGCGTTTCAGTATAATGTGCGAATCGCCGCGGAATCGCGCATTCGTCGATCACGACGCCCATTCGATTCACGAACTGTAAATTCATCATATCGTCGTTGGCGACGACGATCATCGCGCCGAAATCCGCGTTATATCGAATCTGGCTTCCGTAAAGCGCGTCGTGAAATTGATATAACGAGCGCCCGCCGAGTCCGCAAACGATATAGGGCAGATCGCCGACGACGAGGCGTTCATACGTATGATCGTGTCCGGAAAGTACGAGGCTCGCCCCCCACTCCTTGAACGGCCACTGCATCCAGAAATTCGGCCCGTGTTCCGACGACGAATACGGCGCGTGGTGAAAATAAACGATCTTGAACGGAGCGTTCGACGCCGCGAGCGCCGATTTTAACCAAAGCGCCTGCGTCGAATTGGATAATACGCCGTCGGGTTCGTTCGGGTCGCTGTCGATTGAAAAGAAATGGGCGGCGCCGATTCGATAATCGTAATATCGCCCGTTGCCGGGAAGCGTGAAAAAGTTTAGATACGGCTGGGCGCCGGCCGTGTACCAATCGTGATTGCCGAGAGAAGGAAAAAATCTGTTATATGTCGCGCCGTTTCCGAAAACGCCGTTATATGGATAAATGAACTCGTGATAATACTGGCCGATGTTCGGATCGATCGTCGACGCGTCGCCGAGATCATAATTATTATCGCCGGTCGTAATGATAAAATCGAGATCCGAACTTAATAAAAACTTCGCGACGTCGGCCTCCGCGGCGCCCGAAAACCCATAGTCTCCGACGACGCCGAACCGGATTTCGCGACGGGGATGGGGCGGCGTGTCGAGCTGTTTCTGGGAGGCCGGCCGCGAGATCACCTGCGCGGGAGCCAGCGCCGCGAACGCCGCGATAATTATCAATACCGCCGCCAATTTCGGATTTGGAATTTTCATAAATGTCACTCGATTGGATCGTTGCAATTGTACCCGACGAATCGCGCGGCGGGTCAACCGGCCCGGCGCCGGCGACAGGGAACTTTTTCCGCTCGGCTGCAATCCAATGCGTCGCGTTGATCGCCTCGCACGGTTGCCGAGTTCGCGCAACCCGCGGACTCGCGAAGCAATTCGCACCCCGGCGGCCCGCGCGGGTTGTTCCCTCCACCCGCGCAGCGAGGCGATCGCGCGCTTTGACCGTACGAATGGAGAGCATTGGATTCCGGCCGCGCGTCGCGGTTTTGTAACCGCGCCGCGTTACGATTTGTCGCGCATGGCGCAGTGCCGCCAAAACTCAATGGCGCGCCCCGTCCAACAGCGGCACCCTATGATTCATTATTTATTTTCTACGCGCGCAACCGCGGTTTTTTGTTTAATTATAATATTCGCCGCGTCCGCGCGCGCGCAGACGACGGCCATCAAGGCGGGTAAACTTCTCGATCCCGAAACCGGCGAAGTTAAATTAAATCAAATCATACTGATCGAGGGCGACGCGATCCGCGAGATCGGAACGGTTGCAATTCCGGAGAAAGCCGCGGTCATCGATCTGTCAAACGCCACCGTGATGCCCGGACTTTTCGACTGCCACACGCATCTTTGTTTAACTGTAAAAAAGCAGCGCGACCGCGGGAATTATTATTATACGACGCTCCAGGATCCGACGCCGCTGCGCGCGATCGAAGGCGTCGCGAACGCGAAAGCCATGCTCGAGGCGGGATTTACTACAGTTCGCGACGTCGGCAATGCCGGGAATTACGCCGACACCGCGCTCCGCGAGGCGATCGAGCGCAAGATCGTTCCCGGCCCGACGATGCTCAACGCGGGCCGCATCATCGCGCCGTTCGGCGGACAATTTCATTTACAACCGGAAAAGAGAGAACTCGGCAATCCGGAGTATTTTTACGCCGACACGCGCGATGAAATATTAAAAGCGATCCGCGAAAATATACATTTCGGCGCGACCGTGATCAAACTCGTGGTCGACGATCAGCGATATATCTATTCGATCGAGGATATACAATTCGCGGTCGCGGAGGCGGCGCGCGCCGGGCTTCGCGTCGCCGCGCACGCGTGGACGCCGCAGGGGTGCCACAACGCGGCCGCCGCGGGCGTCGCGTCGATCGAACACGGATTTCATATTTCCGACGACGACCTCGCGCTCGCGAAGAAAAACAACGTCACGCTCGTCGGAACGGATTTCACCGCGGAAATCGATCCCGAGAATCACGGCGTTATTGTACAGAGATTGCGGCGGGCCGTGCGCGCGAATGTTAATATGGCATTCGGAACCGATGTTACTGAAGAGACCGAGGGATACACGCGCGGTTCTCTCGCGATGTCGATCGTCGATTCGTGGATCGAGGCGGGCGTGCCCTCGAAAACGCTGATGCGCGCGATGACGATCCATGCCGCGCGGCTCTGCGGCGTCGAGCGGACGCGCGGCGCGCTCGACGCGGGACTCGCGGCCGATATTGTAGCAACTCCCGAAAATCCGATCGACGATCCGCTGACGCTCAAGCATGTATTTTTTGTAATGAAGGATGGAAAAATTATATTACACAAAGCGCCGGAATTCGCGTTTCCCGCGAGCCGCCCGTCCGGCAAGTCGTCGAAATGATAAACTTCGAACACGCGGACGAGCTGGCGCTCCCGCAAATGGACTTTGCCGGCTGGTTTCACACCGTCGGTCGATGGCAGGGAATCACGATCGCGCTTTCGTTCGCGTGCTGCGTGGCCTTTCGTATAATTTACAAAAAAATGCGTCGGCCGCGCCCCGGAGAATTAACATTTACATTGCGCCGCGAAGGCCGCGTCATGTGGCTGACGTTTCTTTTTTCGTTCATTGGCGTCGGGCTCGGATTCGCGCTGTTTGCATTTTTTCACACCGGCGTGCAGAAGTTCTTTCTCCCCGTCTCCGTCTGTTTCTGGTCGAGTCTCGCGATCCAGCCCGCGATCAGTTTCGCGCTCGCGATTTATTATAAAGCGCCCGGCGCCGCGGCCGTGGCGTTCGCGCCCATGGCACTCGCCGGATATATGTTATTTATCGAGCCGAACCGGCTCGAAGTGCTGCGCGGAGAAATTACGATTCCGACGCTTCCGCCCGGCTGCGTCATAAAGATTACGCATTTTAGCGATATTCAAACCGTGGACATGGGCGGACGCGAAATCGAGGCGCTGCGCGCGTCGAACGCGTTCGAACCCGACATGGTCGTGATCACGGGCGATCTCACCGCGAGCGGATTTCCGAGTTCGCTCGTCGAACAGTATATAGCGTTTCGGAAACAACTAAAAACGAAGACGTCGGTCTACGTCGTCAACGGCGACAGCGACGGCGATTTTGATAATTATGCGAAGAAAATCGGCGACCTGACGTTTTTAAAAGATTCCGGAATTGAGGTCTCCGTGAACGGCGCGCGCCTCTGGCTCGCCGGCGTCGATAATACAAGACGCCCGCCCGATCCAACATTTGGACTCGCGAAAGCGCCGCCCGGAGTCACGCGAATATTATTAACTCATAATCCCGACCGATTCTTCGCGGAGGGCGGCTGGCACGCGGAGTTCGGCATGGCCGGCCACACGCACGGAGGACAGGTGGTCATCCCGGGCTATGGCGCGCCGATAACATTTACAAAACTCGGCCGCCGCTACGCCGAGGGCCTTTTTGATAAGAGTAAACTCGATCCGGAAATTCCCTTCAAAGTCGACGCGTTCACCGTCTGCGGCGGACTCGGCATGGAAGGCGGATTCGCGCCGCGCATCCGATTCATGCGCCCGCCGCAGATTATATTATTAACTTTGCGAGGTCCCAGAGGATAATTCTCCGGAATTGTGATTTTGCGACGGACTTGGATTATTTAGAATCCGCGCGGCGACCATCGAATACACAAAACCGATGGGAAAATAAACCCACGGTGCGAACATGGCCGTCATTACCGGAATGGCCAGGATTCCGAGAATAAAATATGGCGACCCATCGCCCGAATTCTTAGATCCGCCCGATTTGACAAAGAAAACTTCGAAAATGTAGATAATTATACATTTATAAATAGTGAAGACAATCGTTCCGATTGCCACTAGGAATGGCGATAACAAAAAGTGCCGGGAGTTCTTCACATTTCGGAGCTGGCTGGAGAACAACTCGCCCATCAGAAATATCAATATCGAAAACTCGAGCACAGTCTCCGGAAACGCGAATTCGCGCCATTCCGCGGGAGTCATGAGACAAATTTCGGATCTAACCATTTCAAATGCCCAAATCGACGCCGCCATCACAATTCCAGTGGCGAGCGCGAGCATCGCCATGCGCAGTCGCTGTCGTCGATTCAGCCGCATATCATTACGTTAACGCGTTTTTAGATAGTTTGCCGCGATTTTAATGATTCTTTCCGCGGAGTCTCCCTTGCCGAAGGGATTTCGCCAATCGCGTTTTATGAATATCATTTTCCGCGCGCACGCGGCGATCTTTTTCGCGTCGGCGCCCGCGAGCACGTTCGCGCCGACGTCGATCGATTCGGGCCGTTCGGTCGAATCGCGCAATGTTACACATGGCACGCGCAGGCAGCACGCCTCCTCCTGCACGCCGCCCGAATCTGTAAATATAATCGAAGCGTTCGCTTGTAATCCCAGAAATTCGAGATAACCCTGCGGCGGCAGCGCGCGGATTTCCTTATCGAGCCTCCAGCCGAGCGATTCGACGCGCTTGCGCGTGCGCGGGTGCAGCGGCATGAGGATCGGTAAATTTAATGATTTTGCCGCGGCGCGTAATCCGGCGAAAATTGCACCGAGGCGTTTTTCATTTTCCGTATTCTCCGGACGGTGGACGGTCGCGATCGCGTATCCGCGCGGCGCGACGCCGAGAATATTAAAATCGACGGCCTTCAGCGCCCTTGGTTTTTGTAATATTAATTCGTCGACGACGGTGTTTCCGGTGACAAAGATTCGCTCCGGAGGAATTCCCTCTTTTAGTAATATCTTCCGGCATTGCTCCGTCGGCGCAAATAACAAATCCGAAAGGTGATCGATGACGATGCGGTTCATTTCCTCCGGCATGCGGCGGTCGTACGAGCGCAAACCCGCCTCGATATGACCGACCGGAATCGCAAGTTTGTTCGCCGTGAGTCCCGCCGCCAGCACGGTATTCGTGTCGCCCTCCACCAAAACCATGTCCGGCCGCTCCGCGTTGAATACTAATTCCAGCCCGCGCACCATCGCGGCGATCTGTTGCGGATGCGTCCCCGAGCCAACGCTAAGATTATGGTCCGGCCGCGGAAGTTTCAATTCGTCGAAAAATACGCCGTCCAATTCATATGAATAATGCTGGCCCGTATGAATGAATACAAATGGGACGCGCTTCCTCCGACATGCGCGCACGACCGGCGCCATTTTTACAATTTCCGGCCGCGTGCCGACGATGATTCCGAGTTTCATCGCCCCGCGGCCTCCCCGGCCCCGGCGGCGCGCAACCGCGCCGCGATCGTGGATTTATTATATTTACCGAACCGCTCGATCGAGCGTCGGCATAAAAGCGCGATCGTGCGCCGCATCGTTTTCATAACCTGCATTTTGCTCCGTCCGACGCGATGTTCATATTGCAATTCGAGCGGAACTTCGGCGACGCGCGCGCCCAACTGGCTTAATCTTAATAAAATGTCCATCACGGCCTCGAAGCCGCGCGCGGTGCAAAAATCCTCGCCGTAAACGATGCGCGCTTTTCGCAAAATCGGCACGCGATACGCCCGGAAACAACATGTATAATCGCGGGCGCCGCGAATATAAAATAATAATTGAAACAAAATCCGGCCGCAATCCGACAGCGCGCGGCGAAACGAGGGAACGCCGTGAATCACGGCGCCTTTGCGATAGCGCGACGCAATCACGAGATCGTAGCCCTCGTTCAGTTTTTGTATCATTCCTGGAATCAGTTTCGGCGGATGTGTATTATCCGCGTCCAATGTTACAATCACGTCGTCGTCGCGCGCGGTCTCGAGGACGCCGAACAGACCCGTGCGCAACCCGGCGCCGAGCCCGCGGTTGTCGCCGTGCTTGAATATTCTTAATTTTAACTTTCCCGCGGTCTCGTTCGCCGCCCGTTCGGCCTCTTCGACGGTCCGGTCGGTCGATCCGTCGTCAACCAGCACGGCTTGATATAAATGTTCGTCGCCTTCGACCGCTTTCCAAAGAGATCGAATCGCGTCATAAATCGCGTACTCTTCGTTGTAGGCCGGAAATATAACAAAAATCACGCCTCGCCGCCCCCCTGCCGCCGCGACGCGACAACCGCCGGGCGCGGCGCGCGCGCGTACGCCCCCGCCATTTCGCCGGCGACTTCGCAACACGAATTCCATGCGTTCACGCGCGGATAGACTTGCGCCGTGGTTACTAAGTATATTTTTCCGGCGACGGCCTCCACCGGAGGTCGAAGTTTACTATAACCAAGCGGCCAGATCGGCTCGACAAACGGCGCCTTGAATACGAATTGATCCACGATCGCGCCCTCGGCTTCTGCGAAAAGCGAGACGAGGTCTTTGCGGTACGATTCCGCGAGTTCGGATTCCGATTTATTGTAAAAAGCGCCGTTTCGATGCGTATAATTTAATAAATACGCGACGTGGAGTCCGCCGGTTGCCGAGGTCGGCACCAGATTCGTCAATTCGACGAGCCCTTGCGCGCCCGCGCCGGAATTTACGATTGGAAGCCAATAATGCGGCGTCAGTTGTTTCTTTAAGAAAAACACGGAATTGACGACGCCCTGGTAATCCAGTTTTAGCGACGCCGCCGCCCGCGCCTCCGGAATTCCAGCGACCAATCGTTGAAATTCAATAAAAGGCGCGGCGACCACCGCTCGATCATATAATTCGCCCGCTTCGCCGCGCGGCGTCACCGCGACGCCGCCGCCTTCGAGCGAAAGCGACTCCACCGGCGACTGCGCGCGGATTTTCACGCCGAGCCGCTCGAGTTCGGCGACGACGGCCGCGACGATCGCCCGATAACCGCCCGGAATATAACCTTTTCTTTCTGTATTATTACTTTTCTCGCGCTGAATCCGGCTCGATAGCCAGAGAGCCGGGATCCCGCCGGCGCCTTCGCCGAGTTTGGCCTCGAGCAGCGTTTTGAATAATTTATTATAGACGCCCGCGCCGGCAAGTGTACAAATCCAATCCCGCACGCTGATCGCGTCGAGTTCCGATTCCGCGCCGCCGCGCCGCGCGCGCAAACCGAACAATCCAAGCCGAAGGCGCTCGATCATGGACAGCGGCGCGAATCTTAATATATCAGCCGGACCGTTCATCGGATAGATCCTGCGATTTTCCATGAAGCCCATTCCCACGTCGCGCCAATCGATACTTTTCTCGAGGCCGATGGAATTTAATAATTGCAGCAACGCGCCGTCGCCGGGGAGCAGACAATGATAAAATTTTTCGTACGAACGGCCATCGTATACAAATGTTGAACCGAGCCCGCCCGGCGCGGCGTCGGTTTCATACAAAACCACGCGTTCGCCCTGGCGCGCGAGCAGCAACGCCGACGCCAACCCTGAAATTCCGCCACCGATCACGGCTGCGCGCGTGCTCATTTGGAGCGGGCGCGCTGCGACCAGAGTGTTCGTCGGTGAGAATCCATGGGTATCGTAAGGGTCTTCGGAATCGTTGGGCCGCCATCTCAATGGGCGGCGCCGCACAATGAAAGGGGCTCCAGTTCTGGAGGTCAAAGTCCGTGTGGACCATGGCTCCACTTCGGGCCCCATGAAGTCTCGCGGGTCAATCAAACGCCGCGATCCATCGGCGATTGCTCGCCGCCGAATCCGCGATTCGACGCGTCGTCCGCGTGCATGGTTCATTGCATCGGCGCAGAAACCCGCGCCGCCACACCGCACCCCGCGGCGCGTTCGCATGCGCCATTCGCAACCGTCGAACAAACATCGAATAACGAGCGCGCCGCCTCGTGCGCATCGGCAGCGCGCCGAAACTAACTTTTCCGATTGTTATAAAGACAACGGAATCGCTCCGGTACCATCGCCGGCGCGCCGTGGAACCACAGATCAAGCCGCCCGCCACCATCAGCGTCGACGTCGACCCGCTCGATATACATTTATCGGGATACGGCATCGCGAGAGCACCCGATAATATTATTTATGATATTGCAATTCCGCGCCTGCTCGATCGGATGGCCTCCGCGGGCGTGCGCGCGACATTTTTTTTTGTAGCGCGCGATTTCCGCGACGCCGCCGCGATTCGATCCGCGCGCGCCGTCGAAGCGGCGGGGCACGAAGTCGCTTCGCATTCGCTGAACCATGGAATTCCTTTTCGTAAACTTCCGCGCGATGCGTTCGCACACGAAATTCGCGAATCCAAACGCCGCATCGAGGACGCGACCGGACGCGCCGTCGTCGGCTTCCGCGCCCCGAACTGGGATTTATCAGAACGCGAATTCGAATTATTAGCATCCGAACAATATCAATATGACGCTTCGGCCTATCCGTCGCTATTATTATGCGCGGCCCGATTGCTCGTGGCGGCCGGCGGAGGCGGAATATCGACTTTTTCGAAATTAAGATTCCTGCCGTTCACTTGGAAACGCGCGCCTTACGCGTCCGCGAATGGTTTTGTTGAATTTCCAATCACAACTTACGGAATCCTGCGATTCCCCGTATACCACACGCTTTGTTACAAGTTGAACGGCGGGGAATTCCAGAACAAATTCGATAGGATTGCAGCGTCCCGACGGCCGCTATTCTATACAATGCACGCGATCGACGCACTCGCGATAGGCGACGGCGCCGACGCGCGCCTCTCGCGCCACCCCGGCATGGAACGGACATCCGAACAGAAACTCGCGTCCATCGACGCGTGCCTTCTCGCCGCGGCGCGCGCGTTCGCATGCGCCCCGTATCGCGAATTATTGCATTTGGCGAAATCGTAAGCAGCTTCGCATTTGAAGTTCGTCATTTTTTCACTTCATAACGAAGCCTCCTGATTCCGAATCGATCGGCGCTCTGGTTCAAGAGTTTGCACGCGGAATCGAACGCGCCTTTTTGTTGTTTTGAATATTCCCTTTCGCGATAGAGAACATGAAACTTCGCGCCGTCCGGAAAATCCCGGCCGAGTTTCACTAATGAAGTTCCCGCGTGTTCGATCGACTGTACAATTTCCGCACGCGCGCGAAGGTAATGCCGCGCCGGCGCCTCCGCGAACGGATCCGGCGTGCCCGTGATGACGAATACGCGGTCGCCGGGATTCCACATTTGTAATATCTCATCGCAGCCGGTTCTGTAATCTTCCCGCCGGTTCTCGAGTTTTTGCGCGACGGATATAATAATAAATACCGCGCACAACGCCGATCCGGCGCCCGCGCCCGCGCCCGGGATCGCCATCAACCCCGACGCGACCGCGCAGGCGAGCGCGGGCGCCGCCGGCGTGAGATAGCGCGGCAGAAAATTCGGCGGCATCACGAACATTAACGCGAGCGCTCCGGCAAGCGGCGCGACGACGCCCGCAAGAAGAATTATATCTTCAAAACGGCGGGCCACGATCGTTTTCAACACATGCGCCGTCAAACCGACATAAATAATCAAGCCGGGCAGATAGCCCGCCCATTGTAAACGATCTGGAATCACGCTCATGTCGATCAGCAAGAGCCTCGTCGGCAATTCGAACAATTGCCGCGCGGAAAGCTTGGCCTCGTTTCCCCAAACTGTATGTTGCTGTTCGCGAAAAATGGTCAACAGCCACGGGATCCAAATCAGCCCGGCCGCGATCGCGCAACCGGCCATCGCCATCGCCGCGCGAATGCCGATTCGATTTCTTAAGTATCCGATCAGCGCGCAAGCCGCGACGGTCGCCCCCGCGAGCCAACCCATGTATTGCGATCCAAATGCGAACGCAGGGCCGGCCAGGAGTAATATGTAGTGAAACCACCGCGGCGAATGATTCAAAAGCGTTCCCGCGAGTCCGGCGAGCGTTACTAATGATCCGAATTCGAGGAACGCGTAGGGCGTCACCTCCCCCGCGTACCAGATTTGAAACGGCGCGACGGCGTAAAGCGCAATCGCCAGTGTCGCCGCGGCGCCTGCGCAAAATCGGCGCGCCACGTATGTAAATATAAATAATGAACCGCACGATAACAATGCGGGAAGCAGTCGGAGCGTCGCATCCTCCTCGCCGAATAGTGAAATGAACCACCGGAATACGAATATGGCAATCGGCGGATGTCTCGACCCGCGCAACGCATCGATCGGGTCCGCGGCGGTCGCAAGGTAGAGCGTCGCGCCTTCGTCGTGCCAGAATGAATGAACGCCCAAATTCCAGATTCTTAAGAAACAGCCGATCGCAAGAATTGCAAGGAGCACGGAGCGCCGCGGAGACGACGCGGCCTCGGGCGCGTGCGCCGCGGATGCGAATTGCGAATTGTTGTGTCGTGGCATCGCGAAAGTAACGCGGCAATCTGAATGATCGAGTCGGGCGCAGAGGGAGAGTATGACAATTCTGTCACCAAATGCCGCGACAAAGTTGTCGCGCCGGAGTCCGCAAGTACTTGAGCGAGCGCGAATTGGTTGGAAGCGCCGACCGTTTTCGCGCCGCCGCCGCGTTTCCATTGCGCGACCCATTTTGGCGCGCGGAGGCAATCCATGAGAACGACAATGATCAACACGGCGATCGCCGCGGCGATCCGCTGCGGTTTGTTAACATCCTTTTTCATAATCTTTGGAATCGCGGAACGCGCGAACGCGCAATCCGGCGTGACGCCCACGGCGGGCGACATTTCCATTTCCGAGGTCATGTTCGACCCGGCGACGCCGGTGGACGATAACGACGGCGAATACTTTGAAGTAACGAACGTTAGTTCAAAAATCCTCGATTTTTCGAATCTTTATATTCAGGACTCGGAAACGCCGGGAAGCGCATCGGCGCCATATTTTAAGATTCCGTCCGGCACGCTGCCGCCGATGTACCCGGGCGAAAGATTTGTATTCGCCCGCAGCGGCGATTCGGCGCTGAACGGCGGCATTCCGATCGTCCATTATGTATATTCGGTCACGACGGGGTCCAGCGTTCCCCCGGACAAGTCGAAGGTTTCGCACACGGGTCTTTCATTTTCGAACTCCGCGGTCGAATCGATCGCGATCACAACCGGCTCGCCTTTCAATCTCGGCGGTTCCGTCGTTGAAATGATTACTTACGATCCGACGAAAGCTCCGTTTAATAATCATAGCGGAATCGGATTCGAGCGCGCAAACCTCCTTGGTCCGTGGGCCGCCGGCAACGTCGCTCCGTCGTCGGCGTCCTTCGGAACTCTCCCGCAGTCGGGCACGCCGGGATCATACAATTCGAACGATGTTACTCTTTATCCCTGTTATTATAATTATCCTCCGGTGAATCCGGGCTCGGGCGATACGGGCATCCTCGGCGCGTCCGGGCCCGCTTCGATCCATGCCGGGACCGCGACGATCAAGTTGACACACGGAGCGCCGGGAGAATTGTATGCGCTGGCGGTTTCGACCACGCCGGTCGACATGCCCATGCTGAATGGCACCGTCTTGGTGGATTTGTTACAATCTGACTTCTGGGCGCTCGATTCGTATAAATTCGACGCGAACGGCAACGCCGAACTGACCACCGGCGTCCCTCCGCAACTCGCCGGCATGACCGTTTATCTCCAGTGGTACTGTTTCGATTTTAATCAAAATAGCTGGATATTCTCGAACGGACTCGGAGTGGACGTCGTTCCCTAATTCCATAATTTTCCCGGTTCGTAATTTTCGCGGGCGCGCGGTCACCGGCGCGCTTCGCGGAATCTTCACGATGTCGCAAGAGGCTTTTCACAGCTTGTCGCGGAGCGCGCCAGGGCTGACGATTGGGGCGCCTGAATCCAGGTAATTGTATATTTAATATACAGTTTTCCAAGCCCCGAACCGTCCTTCCGCCCTCCACGGACATCCATGAAATCCCTCGCTTTTTCCACCCTTGCGATTGGAATATTCGCTTTCGCCGCCAATGCTCAGGTTGCCCCCGCTCCCGGCGACCTCGTCGTTTCGGAAGTCATGCCCAATCCAGGCCCCGATGCCTGCGTTACCGACAACAACGGCGAATATTTTGAAATTACAAATATCTCCTGCAAGATTCTCGATCTCGGCAGTCTGTTCATTACGGATGTGACGCCCGGAACGACGTTCTTCCGCGTCATGCCGGGCGCGCTGCCGGCGATGTATCCCGGACAGAAATATCTATTTATCCGCAATGGAAATACTTCTCTCAACGGGAACATTTCCAATTATAATTATGTATACGCCGATGTAACATTAACTCCGGCGGACAATTCGAAAGTGGTCAGCACGACGCTGAACATGGGCAACTCCGCCGGCGGCGACGGGATCCAACTTTCGGTCGGTGGTCCGCTCGTGCTTCCTTCGCCGAATCCCAACGGTTACGTGCTCGGCACGCTCTTGGACAAAGTTCAATATGATGTTACAAAAGCGCCTTTCACGAGCAGCGGAAGCGGACTGGCGGGCGAACGGAAGGATTTGTTCGCGCCGACGCAACTCGTCGGCACCGCCAATAGTTCGAATCTCGCGGTTTCGACGACGGTGAATACGTCTTGCACGGGCAATACTTACAATGGAACGCCCGGCCTCCGCAATAGCACGGATACGACCACGTGGTCCGCTGTAAATACAAATTATGACAGCGTGAATTATCCCAATACGGGCGTGTTGAAGGCCCTCGGTCCGATCTCGGTCGGCGCGGGCTCGATCGATTTCGCCGCGTCGAACGGCCCGGTCGGACAGACTCTTTACTTTGGATACGCAGGCAGTCTCGGAGGCGCGGCCGAGTATCCATTAAGTTTGCTAATCCCAGGAAACCCCGGATCGATCATTATAGATCTGTTTACGGCGAGCTACATCACCGCGGATCCCTGCACGGCGACTCCCTATCAATTTGACCCGATCACCGGCGCCACGAATTTTAATGTTTGTGTTCCCGCGGATCCGACGCTCCCCGGCGAATTGTTCGAATTGCAGTGGCTCGCCCTCGATCCGAACACGTTCACGCTCATTTGTTCGAACGGCGTTCGCGCGCTGATCTGCCCGTAATTCGAAATCCAGCAGCACCTCTGTCGGACAGCCATGCACTGCAGGGGCCGGCGTTAGCCCGCATGATTCATGAAGTCTATGAAGATGGCCGACAGTGTGCTGCCAAATGTTAGGCGCGACGACGGCGCGACCTGAAGGGTCTCGCCGGAGGAGCAACGCCACAGTTGGCGGCACACTGCGCGGCAAGATTCGTGGAATTCATGAATCATGCGGGTCAGGACGCCGGCTCCGTTTTTTTGTGAACAACATGCGCAATTAACACGGTCTTGCGGTCCGCTTCGCCGCGGAGGGCGAGAGTGCGGTCTCCGAATTTGTAATTTCCGCATCGACCCAAATGAACAAATCGAACATGAAAACTCTATTATTACCTATCGCCGCGCTAGGCGCGATTTTACTCATAAACGGCGCCGCCCCGGCGCAATCCCTTCCTCCGCTCGAGCCCCTGCCGCCGGAGCCGGGCGAACTTGTCATATCGGAAGTCATGTTCAATCCGACCGGAACGGGGACGGACGTTCAGAATGTTGGCGAGTGGTTTGAATTAACAAATATTTCCGGTAAAGTCCTGGATGTTAATAATCTTTATTTTCAGGACGGTCCGTTCGCCGGTGCGAGCGGATCCGATGCTTACTTTCAGGTGTTGCCCGCGGTCGCGACGTTGCCGCCGATGTTTCCCGGCCAGCGATTTGTATTTGCCCGAAGCAACGACCCCGCTCTGAACGGCGGCATCCCGCAAGTCGACTACGCGTATGCGTCCACGAGTTCAACCACTCCCGCGGACCATTCGCAGGTCGGCCACGCGAAAATGAACATGTCGAATAGTAATATTGATGGAATGCATATTACCAAAGGCGCTCCGGCGTTTTATGGCGGAACCGTCATCGATTCTTTTAGTTATAATCCCGCGTCGAATCCGCTCCCGGTGTGCATCGGCGTCTCCGTCGAGCGCGTGGATCTTTACGGTCCGATGTCGGTTGTCGGCGTCGGGAACAGTCCCAACGTCGCGCCCGCTTCGATTGCGTCGACCTTCGGAACGACGGTTCCGCCGCAGTCGGGCACTCCCGGCGCCATGAACAGCATGGACGCCACGCCGGTCTGGCATCTGTATTATGAATTTGCAGATTCCAACAATCAGAACACCGGCGCGATTACTGTAAATACTCCCCTTTCGGCGGGCGCGGGAACAGTAACATTTAATATTCAGTGCGGTCCGTCGAATGGCGTTTATACTCTCGGATATGCGACTGGAATCGGCGAGGTTCCGCTTTCACTCTTGGTCGGCGGAATGCCGGGATCCATTCTGTTAGATCTTTACATCGCGAATTATCTATTCGACTGGAACGATATTGCTTACTATCTCGATCCCGCGGGAAATGGTTCGCTGACGGTTGCTTACAATCCCGACCCCACGCTTAACGGCAGCGTTTTCTACTTCCAGTATTTGGGCGTCGATTTCGCGACGAGCGGATTGACGGCGTCAAAGGCCATTCGGATGTACATGAACCCGTAGAACCGCCTCGGCTGCCGCCGAAGGGATCGGTTTGCATGAATGGGCCTTGCGCGCATGGACTTGCGCGCGCGGCCCGATTTCGATAATTCCAATGGGGCGCCCGGCGCTTGACGCAACGGGAGTGTGCGCTGACGATTGCCGCCTCTTTTCTCCGTTGACGGCCTCCGTTCCAACGAGCGGGGGACCGTCCGGCGAATTGGTTAACAATCCGGCAGTCCTACTCAGCCACCCCTTCAAGTTGACACCATGAAGACTACAATTTTTTCGTCCCTCGCGTTTGGATTCATAACATTCGCGGCAAATGCGCAAGTCGCCCCCGCGCCCGGCGATCTCGTCGTTTCTGAAGTAATGCCCAATCCCGGGCCGGACGCGTGCGTCACCGATGCCAACGGCGAGTATTTCGAACTTACAAATATTTCGTGCAAGGTCCTCGATCTCGGCAACTTGTTCGTCACCGACGTGACGCCCGGAACGACGTTTTTTCGGATTCTCCCCGGAGCGCTGCCTTCACTCTATCCGGGTCAGAAATATTTATTTATTCGCAACGGAAATACGGCGCTCAACGGGAATATCGCTAATTATAATTATGCTTACGCGGATGTGGCGACGGCTCCCGCCGACAATTCAAAAGTAGCGTCGGCGAGCGGCATTTTGATGGGCAATTCGTCCGGCGGCGACGGTTTGCAAATCGCGATCGGCGGACCGCTCGTGCTGCCGTCGCCGAATCCGAATGGTTATGTTCTCGGCACGCTGCTCGACAAAGTTCAATATGATGTTACAAAAACTCCGTTCACGAGCAGCGGTTCCGGCCAGGCCGGCGAACGAAAGGATTTGTTCTCGCCGATGCAGTTGGCCGGAACGGCGAACAGCGCGAATCTCGCGTTGTCGACGACCGTCAACACATCCTGCGTCGGCAATACATATGTTGGAACGCCGGGAATGCGAAACAGCACCGACACCTCCGCGTGGTCCATCGTCAATACAACATATGACAGCGTGAATTATCCAAATACCGGCGTTCTCAAGGCGCTCGGTCCGGTTTCCGTGGGCGCGGGATCGATCGATTTTTCCGCGGCGAGCGGCCCCGCCGGACAAACGTTATATTTCGGCTATGCCAACGACGTCGGCGGCACCGCCGAGTACTCGCTTGGTTTACTGATCCCCGGCAACGCCGGTTCCATTAATATTGATATTTTCACGGCCAGTTATCTTGAATATGCATTCGATGGAAGCGGCGGATCGTTGTTTAATGTTTTGGTTCCCAACAATCCGATTCTCGTCGGCCAGTTGTTTGAACTGCAGTGGCTCGGTCTCGATCCGGGCACGTTCACGCTGATCGGATCGAATGGCGTGCGCGTGCTGATCTGCCCGTAATTCCGGCCGCGGACTCCGATCGTTCGCAAATCGTTACATTCGCGCGGGGGAAAACCGGGCACGGCATTCGCTTTCCTCCGCGCGTCTTCGCACGAACTGCAACGAATCTACACGTTCGCGGGCCAACATGGGCGCCGTCGGATTGCGATTCGGCGCCACTGGATACAAATACACCGTCCCCACCCAACTTACTATAATTACGATCCATGAAAATTAAATTTGTAACTATCGCCGCCGCGCTGGCGTTTTCGCCGGCGGCGTTTTCTCAAGTGTCGCCCGTCGCGGGCGATGTCGCCGTCACCGAAATCATGTTCAACCCCGGACTCGACGCGTGCGTCACCGACGCGAACGGCGAGTATTTCGAATTATTAAATATTTCGTCCAAGGCGCTCGATCTCTCCGGAACTTATTTTTCCGACGTGACGGCGGTCGCGGGCGAATATTTTCAAATCCCCGCGGGCGCGCTGCCGACGCTCTATCCGGGCCAAATGTTTGTATTTTGCCGACGCGCCGACATGGCACTGAACGGCGGCGTGATATGTAATTATGAATATTCGGTCACGACCGGGAATCCGGTTCCGCCCGATAAATCAAAAGTGTCCAGCACCGCGATGATGTTTGGCAATAGCGCGACGGCGATCGACGGAGTTAAAGTATATTCCGCGTCGGCGGGCGCGCCCGGATCGGGCCTCGAAGTTATTATTGAACAAGCCAGCTACACGAGCGGCGCGGCTCCATTTAATGTCTCGGGCAGCAGCGGCGTTTCCGTGGAACGCAAGGATCCGTTCGCGCCGATGGTCGCGACTTCGGGCCCGCTGACGAATAGTACAAATGCCGCGCAGTCGACCGGCGCGCATTTCGGGCCGTGCAACCAATTCGCGACGCCCGGCGCCAGAAATTCCGTCGACGTCACGGTCAACTGGCCGAACAACGTGCCGTTCGACAGCGTTAATTATCCAAATCCGGGACTTCTCAGCTGTAAATATCCGCTTTCGTTGGGTTTTGGATCTGTAATTTTCCACCTCGACGGCGGCGGCAGCATGGGCGGCTTCCCGTTCACGATCGGTTATTCGGATAATATTCCGTTCGAATATCCGCTCGAATTGTTACTTGGCGGCAGCCCCGGATCGTTAATTCTGGACGTCGGTACGATCGGATTCATCGACGATCCTAATTATGCATTGGACGTCAACGGCGTCGCCGACGCGGTCGTGCCGATTCCTAATAATCCAATCATCATCGGCAGCGACTTTAACGTTCAGTGGCTCGCCGTGGATTTTGGCAATTTCATTGTCTTGGGTTCGCAGGGCCTGCGCGTTCGAATCTCCGAGTAACGCGTCGCGCGAAAGTTTCGCCTGAAGATCGGGCCGGCGTCCGTGCGACGCCGGCCTTTTTTGTTTTTGGCGTGGCCCCGGCGCGATCGCTACATTCACGCCGCCGCGCGCGGACATTCAAGGCGCGCGCGATCATCCATATGACTTTTTATTGTCAACAATGCGGCGGCGCGATTCCCGACAAGAGCGCATTTTGCAATTCCTGCGGCGCGCGGCAACTGACACCGGACAGTGCCGGTTCGCCAAACAGTGCCGGATCGCCTGGAGCGGCGGCCTCCGCCGGAGTTCCGCCGCGCGACGAGCCCGAACAGGATTTGTGGAAATCGTCGCCGTCGGCGCGCGCGTTTCTGCATTATTGGTTATTAACGCTGGCGGTTTTCGCGGGCGCGATTTATCTCGCGATCAAGGGAATTTACGAATGGCGCTGGGCGTTCGTCATTGCGGCCGTCCCCGTTGTATATACTTTATTTATTATCGCCGCGGCAAAGCTCACGACGCGCTACCGATTGACGACGCAACGCATATTTGTCGAAAAAGGTTTTCTTAACAAGAGCATCCTCGAAACCGAATTAGTAAAAATCGACGACGTCGCCGTGAACCAGAATATTTTACAACGGATTTTCGGCGTCGGCGTCGTCAAGCTCGCCGCGTCGGACGCCGACGAAAGCATGATCGAAATCGTAGGGATTGAAAATCCGATTTATGTTAAAGAAACGATTCGCGCGCAGGTTCGAAAACAACAATCGCGCATCCTGCGGACACAGGCCGTTTAGAAAATAAACAATCAGTTATTATCTATTTCCCGCCGCGTTTTTTTTAATGCATCCGCGGCCATCGCGGATTCGCTGACGATCCTGAGCAGCGCCGCCCGCATGGATTCGGCGTCATTCTTGGCGATCGCCGTTTCGGCCGTCGCCATCACGACGGCGATATAATTATTGACGCGGTGCAGCGTCGACCGGAGCGCAGATGCCTCCAATCCGTCCGCGTCCAATCCGTCCGCATCCAATCCGCCGCCGTCGGGCATTGGTTCGAATTGATTTTCCATATAATTATTATATACCCTTTTTCAATACGTCGCGGGCAATCACGATTCGTTGAATTTCGTTCGTGCCTTCATAAATGCGATTGACCCGCGCGTCGCGGTACCAGCGTTCGACCGCGAAATCGCGTGAATAGCCCATGCCGCCGTGAATTTGCACGGCGAGGTCGACGACGCGGTCGAGACCCTCCGACGCGAACAATTTAACCATTGCGCTCTCGCGATTGACGTTCATCCCCTGATCGCACATCCAACATGTCCGATAAACCGCCGATTCGATTGTATATATATCCGTGGCCATGTCGGCCAGATAATTTTGTATCGATTGCTGCTCGCCGATGGGTTTGCCGAATTGTTGTCTTTCGGACGCGTACCGCGACGATAATGATAAACATTCCTTCGACGCGCCGAGGCAGTTTCCGCCGAGCCCGAGGCGCCCGCGGTCGAGCGTTTTCATGGCAACTTTGAATCCCTCGCCGATATTACCGATCCGATTGGCGTCGGGAATCCGGACATCTTCGAAATAAAGCGGACACGTCGACGATCCGCATTGTCCCATTTTTCTCTCGCGTGGACCGGTGCGCACGCCTTTGCGCTCTCGTTCGACGACAAAACAAGTAATCCCTTTCGCGCCGAGCGCGCGATCGGTGGATGCGAATAATATAATTAAATCGGCGAAGTTACCGTTCGTAATCCATATTTTCGAACCGTTAATGATCCAATCGCCGCCGTCGCGCACGGCGGTCGTCCGCATCGAAGCCGGGTCGCTGCCCGATTCGGCTTCCGTGAGCGCATAACATCCCATCCATTCGCCGCTGCACAATTTCGGAAGCCACAATTTTTTTTGCGATTCATTGCCGCCGAGATAAATAGCCATCGCGCCGATCGACGTCGAAGCGCCGAGAGTCACCGCGGTGGAAAAGCAGGCGCGCGTGATTTCCTCGGCCGCGACGACGTAACCCGTCTCGCCGAGTCCGCCGCCGCCGTATTCCTCGGGAAACGGAATTCCAAACATTCCAATTTCCGCCATTTTTTTTATTAATGATCGCGGAACTTCGTGTTTTTCGTCGATCTCGGCGGCGATCGGACGAATCTCCTGGTCCGTGAACTGTCGGACCATTTCGCGCAGAATTTCAATTTCGGGAGAAAAAGTAAAATCCATGACTATTGATTAAATTAACTATATGAATTGATAATTAAACGCTTCGTTGCGCGGATTTGCGCGACGTAAATTCGGGCCCGGCAGCCTGTGGCAGGGCGGGCGTCCGCCGACCGACACATCTGTTTTCGGACGCGGACATCGATCAAGCTTCGGCGCAAATCTTCGCTGTAAGCACTTTTCGCGCCGTCTCAAGGAATCGCTCATGGACAAAAAGATGGTCGCGGTCGAAAGCGCAGATGGCGCCGAGCGGAACGCCCGCCCGCGCGAGCTGGCCGGTGACAAGCGACAGAAAACCGACGACTTCCCATGTCATCGGCGTTTCAAACGTAATGATGCGATAACCCTCCTCGACGCGCAGGCCCGCGGTGCCCGCGAGGGCCGCGACCGCCTCCTCCGGCGCCACCGCGCTGACGCCATCGGACTCGACGACGACGTTTATCAAGGCACCCCGCGCCGCGATTATTAAATTATCAAAAAAATCCCTCGCGCAGGACACAGGCGCCGCCGCGAGCGCGTATCGCCCCTCGCCGACCCGAAAACGCATCGATTGGAGCGCCTGCTCGAGCGTTCGCGCGTGCTCCGGACGGTTCAATGTTAAATTTAACTATGAGCCGCGCTCAATCGCCGCGCTCGATGCGGTACGAATCGTCTTCGAAATGTTGCGTGGAGAATTCGAACATCGACGAATCCTCCAATCCGAAAAACCGGTGTTGCAACCCTGGTGTAATTTCACAAATATCGCCGGGCTTCATAATAAAAACTTCGCGCTTTCCATCCGCGTGCACGAACTCCATTTCTACTTTTCCGGTCTCGATGAAAAACGTTTCCGTCTTTCGCTTGTGAAAATGCAGCGAACAACGCTTCCCTTTTCTTAATATCATCTTTTTTCCGCAATATTTATCATCATTGTGGATCCAGATTTCTTCGCCCCAGCCTTTCGGCTGGATGTGGACGGGCTTGACGGAGGCCATGTTGGCGTGATCGATTCGTTAACGATGGTAGGTATGGTGATTGCGGACGCCGACGGCCCGCATTTGATTTGCGCCTTAAATCTACGCCATCACGGGTTGGCGTTCACCCCGCGCAAGCACCGATCCAATTGTCCGCGCGCGGAACTTGATGGTCCGGCATCGGTTTCGGACGTACATCAGAATTGCCGATTTACTGAAATCCGCACCGAATCTTCTCCATTAACACCCCCGTTCCTATGAGCAAAGTATTCGCATTAGCTTCCGGCCTTGTTGGCGGCATCGTCGCCGCGGGCGCCACATTTGCCATTATGCAGCCCCCGAAGGGCGGCGACTCGGCGAGTTCCAGCGCCGACAGCGCAATGTTGCGCGGCAAAATTGACGAACTCGAAAAGAAGATCGTCGCCCTCGACACGCGTCTTGCGAGCCAGGCGGCCATCGCGCAAACGCCGACGAATCGCGAAGCGGCTCCGGTTGCAAAGGACCTCGCCGCTGCGCAATCGCCAAGCGGCCCCACGGCCACCGTTTCACCGGCCGACAAGGAAGTTTTCTTTGCATTAATCAAAGAAGAGCGCGACCAGCGCGACAAGGAGCGCCAGGAAAAACAAAAGCAACAAATGCGCGACAATCTGGCGCGCCGCGTTCAGTCGGCGGCCGATCGCGTCGGACTCGATGCCGGCACGAAGGACGCAATTGTTAAGATGTACATGGATGGCCTCAGCCGCGAAGACGAGGTCCGCAAAGCGTACCCGGTTGACTACAATAATCAGAACGATCCGAATATGGAAAAACGGCGCGCCGAATTGGACGCAGCACGCAAGGATCTCGAGACCCGCGTCGCCGCGATGATTCCGACAGATAAGAAGGACGAGTGGGATCGTGGAACTCGATTCCTGAGCCGCGCGGGCGACATGGCGGAAATGATCTCTGCCGGACCCGACGCGATGATGGGCGGAATGGGAGGCATGTTCGGCGGCGGCGGCCCTTGGGGCGGCGGCGGCGGTCGCGGCGGTTTCGGCGGCGGAACTCAAACGGCGATATCCGTCGGCGGCGACGCGACGAGCAGCGGTGGAAATAACAATAATGGCGGCGGCAATCGCGGCGGCCGCGGCAATCGCGGCGGCGGTGGCAATCGCGGCGGCGGCGCGAGTGCCAGCGGTGGCGCGGCGGGCCCGGCGCCTCCGGCAAAGGAAGGCGATAAGTAAGCCGCAAGCGCGCGTTACGATTCTTCGAGGGGTCGGCTTCCGCAAGGAACCGGCCCCTTCGGTTTTTTCGTAATGTTACTGTTTTACGTACTACCTAAAATCATTCTAAGCCGCATCATCGGCGCGTTCGAGCGCGTGCCGGTTCCGCGTCCGCTTCGCGCGAAACTCTACGGAATTTATATTAAGAAATTCGGCGTCCGGATGGAGGAGGCCGAAAAACCCGCGGCCGATTATGTTAATTTCAATCGATTTTTCGTTCGTAAACTAAAACCCGGGCTGCGGCCGGTCGATCCGGCGCCCGAATCGGTAATATCCCCCGTCGACGGGCGAATTGTAAATTTTGGCTCGCTCGAACGGGGAAGAATTCTGCAGGCGAAAGGCCTCGACTATTCCATCGAAGAATTGATATACGCGGCGCCGCTCGCGGCCGCGCTCGTCGGCGGCGCGTTTATTACAATATATCTCGCGCCTGGGGATTATCATCGAATTCACGCGCCGGTCGGGGGTTCGATCCAGTTCTCGATCCATGTGCCGGGAACGCTCTGGCCGGTGAACGACGACGCCGCCGCCGCGATCCGGAATTTGTTTATTAAGAACGAACGCGTCGTTACCGGAATCGAAACCGCGCACGGAACAGTAATATTAGTAAAAGTCGGCGCGTTCAACGTCGGTTCGATCCGCGCCGAATACGATCCCGCGGTCGGACGCGGGCGCCGCGTACGCCACCGCGCGTACCCGATCGTCAAGAAATATCAAAAAGGCGACGAAATCGCGCGATTCGAAATGGGCTCGACTGTGATTTTACTTTTGCCGCGAACATTTACATTGCTCGATTCTTTACGAACCGGCGCGCACGTCCGCATGGGAGAGGCGTTGGCGCGGGGCGGTATTTAATAATCACCGCGCTTTCGACGCGAGTTCGAACGCTTTGCGAAAGCGTTCGAGCGCCCGCAACCGCGACTTCTTGGCGGCTTCGTACGAAAGGCCGAGGCTCGCGGCCAGATCGGGAAGACTGTCATTATTTAGAAACGATCTGACTAACAATTGATCGCGTTCGACGAGGAGATTCAGCACCAAGCCGGCGAGCGTCTGCGTCTCGCGTTTGGACGCGGAACTACTGGGACTGGTCACCGACGACGTGGGATCCGCGACGGCGCCGCCGGCGCGGCCCCTCGTAATTGTAGCCTGCGTAATATGTAATAACCCGCGGCCGTCGCGGCGGCACGCATGCCAATAACGGCGGCGATCGATCAGATACTGTTCCGACAATTGCAACATCCAGCGCAACGCGGCCGATTCGCCGCGAAACTCGAATTCGCTCGCCGCGCCGAGGATGCGCAATTGGATTCCTTGTAACAAATCGTCCTCTTCTTCATATTTCAGAAGAGCCGAGCCGCGTTTTCGCACGAATTGTAATAATCGCCCGCGATGTTGATCCAAGGCGTTCCGCAGTTCCTCGGGAACGCTGGAATTGGAATCCGATTTGCCCATGGAGTTATTATGAACGAACCCTTTTTGCTACTAATCGAAATCCCGAGTCTTCGAGCGTTTGATCTTCTCCGAGTCCGATGACGGCGCCGGTTTTGAAGCTTTGGGGATTGCCCTGCAGCCACGAGCCGCCTTCGAGCGGGTGTTCTTTTCGCTCGGGCCAGAACCATCCTTCCGAATATTCACGAACGCCGCCGACAAGATCATAAATGCCGAATGCGGACTCGTCGATCGGATAGGACATCACGGGCTCCATGCAGGGGCGTTTTTTTGAAAAGCACGATTTGGTCCATCCCGGGCGGAATTGGTTGCCGAATATATACGTCGATCGATCGATTTGATGCGCGCGCAACCGATTGTCGGCCGAAGGAAGTGTATATTCGAATCGTTCTCCTTTTTTCTTAGCTTTCTCGGTGAGCCAGCCGGCATACGCCATGGCGTCATGATACGAAACGCCCGCGACCGGATATGTAAATTCCCATTCCGGTGGAAGTTCGAATTCACCGGAAGGCGCGCGCTTCCAGAGCGAGCCGAGGTCGCGCGCGCGGGGAAATCGTGTGGGATTTGACGATGTATCGATTTCGCGAAGGGTCGCGGGATCGTTCAGAAATTGTAAATATTCGCCGCTCGTGACCTCGCGTTCCTGCATCCAATAACCGCGTCCGCCGATATAAACATATCCGTCGGGAGACGTGCCGATCGGAAGAAGTTCGGTGTCGATCAATTTTCGATTGTTCGAATCCAGATTCGCGAGTTGATCCTCGAATCCATCCCTACGCATCAGACATAATACGTAAGAAGCGTCCACTTCCTTCAACATCAGGGGCGTGCGGCCGATCAAATTGTCTTTTGTTATAATTAACGGAGCCGCGGTCGCACGCACACGGAGTCCTCCGGGAAGGACCATCCGTGCGAGGTTTCCGGAATGATACACCTCCGCTTCGGCGCCGCCCTCTTCGGCGAGCGTCCGCGGATCGACGATCTTTAACGATAACAAATCGCCCGTCTTCAATCGCTTCTCGAGATTCTGTCCGCCGCGCGCGATCGAGACCGCATGCGTGTTTGCGATATTATCGATAATCTCCGGATTTATTATGATCGATTTCCAATCTGTAATATTATTGACCGGCTGTCCGTCGACGCCCGACAGCCGGTCGAATCGCTTCAATTCCCCGGCGTCGTTGTCGACAAACACCGAGTTCTCGACGGAATTTCCCGCGATTTTAGTAATTAAATCATGTTCCCGAAGTTCGGATGCGCCGCGGACGACCCGCAGAGCCCACGTTCCGGGTTTCACCGCTTGCATGGCATGGATCGAAGGCACGGGCGCGAAGCGCGCTGGAAAGCTCGGATCGATTTCATCCAATTCGCAAACGCGGAAAAAATAGACTTCGGCGTTTGCTGGATTCGTAATGATCGTGAAATCCTGATCGCTGTGGAAGGAATTTCCATAATAACCTCCCGGATCGAGCGACTGGACGAGTTTTTTATAATATTCCGCGGATTCGGGGTCTTTACGCCGGAGAGCTTCGTCGTTCTTAGTCTTAAAAAACCGCGCCTTCGCGAGCCGCAACGAATCCGCGCCCGGATCATAACGTTCAAGCAGTGCGAGGACCGATTGAATCCGGGCCGACACGACGTCGCGCTCGCGCTGCACGTCGCGGATCCCGGCGAGATCCTTCTCGAGCGCCGCCACGTCGCGCGGATCGACATATGCATTTTCGACTGTGGATTGCAACAGTCGCGCCTTGTCTTCGACCACCGTCCACGAATTTACAATATGTTCGAATCTCTCGTTGAGCGAATCCAACTCGCCGATTAATTGTTTAATTTCAAGAATCCGATCTCCCGATCTTTGCAATTGAAAAATTGCCGTCGCCGATGCCGCGGCAACGGCGATCGCGATCGCGACGAGGATGAGCTTGGGATTCCTGCGCCCCCACAGTTGCATTTTTCGGAGTCGCGTTGGAGGCCGCGCCGCGATGGGCCTCAATTCCAGAACGGCTTCCAAGTCTTTCGCGAACGCGGCCGCGCTCTCGTAGCGGCGATCGGTGTCGGTCTCGATCGCTTTTAATATTACGGTTTCCAAGTCGCGCGGAATATTACGATTAACGAGGCGCGGGCTCGGAATATTTCCGGTGCGAATGTTTACATAAAGCGCGTCCGTGCTTGATTCGTCGAACGGCGTCCGGCCCGCGACGCATTCATAAAGAGTGATTCCGAGAGAATAAATATCGGATTTTAACGAAATCATTTCGCGATCTCCGCCGATCTGTTCCGGCGACGCGTATCGCGGCGATCCGAGGAAACCGCCGGTGACCGTTAATGTTACATCGTCGTCAAACCGCGCGAGGCCGAAATCCGTGAGCCGCGCTCCGTCCTGTTTGTCGATACGAATATTCGAGGGTTTGATATCGCGGTGGATGATTCCGGCGGCATGCGCGCAATCGAGCGCCCGCGCGATTTCCAAACACCACCTCACGACCCGCGCGATTGGAATATATTCATTTCGGCGCGCCGCCTCCGATAACAATTCGTCGAGTCCGCTCCCATCCAAATATTCCATCGCTATATATGCAATACCGCGATCCTTGCCCGACGCGAAAACGGGCACGACCGAGGGATGCCGAATACTAGCAATCGCCCGCGCCTCCCGGATGAACCGCTCCTCGGACTCCGCCGAACCGACGCGCTCCTGACGCAGCGTTTTCAATGCAACCAATCGCCCGAGCGACTCCTGCCGCGCGAGAAAAACCACGCCCATCCCGCCTTCGCCAAGCCTTCGAATCAGTCGGAATTCGCCGAGCCGCTCGAACGGCAAGTCGGCGTCCACCGCATCCGCAGTTGTAGTTTTATTCTTAGCTTTCGGCGCAACAAGCCACCGCAACGCCTCCAACCTCCGCTTGAGTTCGCCCGATGCGTCGCCATGCCGATTACAAAACGCCGACAGATCCCCCACTTCGCCGGCGGCCTCGAGAAACTCGTCGATGGCGGCGGATTCGGGGTCGGAGTCGGGGTCCGCTCTGTCGAATGGACTATCTGAATGAGTTGCTTTTTCTGAGTTTTCCATCTGTCCAGTCTCGTTCGCGGTCGACGGCGCGGACGCGGGTGAATGCCATGGTAATTGGAAATACGCCGCCTTGGTAGATGCGAACAATCGCAGAAAAGAGTGTCCCCGGCGTTTCGGGGATTCGTTTTATTCTTTTTCGGCCACCGCGCGTCGCTGCCATGGCGTCACAGTGGGCTGTTGAAATGTAAACTCTCACTAGTACCTCGCGGCACGCATTGGATCGTGTCTAAAGGCACTCTTGGGCCCCGCAAGATGTGATGGTCAGGACAATGATATCAATGACACGTTCTGCTGCAATCGTATTATTAGTGTCTGGTCTGGCAACCGTCGTTCCGTCGCGCGCGATTGCGCAAGGCGGATGTAGTCCGTATCTTGGAAGTGGCGGTTCGTTCTACTACCCGGGTAATCCTACAGATTATGCTACTGGCGTATTATTGTATCAACCAACTCCGTCCGCGGCGGCGATTCCGCCCAGTGTCGGAGATCCGTGCAATGCCACAGGCATACCTAATTATGTACAATCGGGAAGCGGTGCAAACTTAACAACTCACGGAGGCGTTTCCCTGGGCCAGGGCGGACGGCTCCAATTACAATTTGGCAATCACCCGGTCGCAAATTCTGGCGACGGAGGATTCGAATTATTTATATTTGAGGGCGCAGCGCCCAAAGATGTCCTTATTTCTCTCCGCCCCGCCGATGCGACAACCCAGGCGATCATCGCTACACTTGGCGTGGACACCGACGGCGACGGTTTTTATGAAATCGGGAACTCTTTTTCGTATAGTCCGGCGTTCATAATTCCCGTCGATCTCGATCATCTGTTCAGTGGATACGCCCCCGGGGTGCTTCGATTTGATGCAATACAATTCACTGACCTTTCAATTGACGGCCTGCCGAACCCGCTGAATCCGGGATCCGTCATCGATGCGGTCTGCGGACTCGCCGTTCCACCTCCCGCGCAGAGTCAATTGCCCACTGTATCTAACATTTCACCCAATCTTGGTCCACTCACCGGCGGGATATCCGTAACGATCACCGGCAGCCATTTTATTTCACCCGTTTCTGTATCGATCGACGGCAAGCCGTTAACAAATATTAACGTTATTGGAAGCACAAGCATAACCGGAATCATTTCGGCAGGCACCGTTGGCGCAAAGAATATCGTTATTACAAGCGCATTTGGCTCAACATCGTTACCGAATGCATTTACCTACGTTGCGCCGCCGTCGGTCACCTCGATTGATCCGGGCATTGGGCCCATCTCGGGAGGCACGCCGGTTATTATTACTGGCCAGAATTTTGTAAATGTTGTGGCCGTGGATATCGGCGGTGTTGCATTAACGAATGTGTCGGTGATCGATTCGACACACTTGACCGCGAAGACCGGGGTCGCGGTGTCGCCGGGCGTGAGAGATATACATATAACGACCCAGTTTGGGACCGCGACACTTTCAGCCGGATTTGAGTATATTGCGACTCCAATTCTGTCGGCGATCAGCCCCAATTTCGGAACTATACTAGGCGGGACAAATGTGACAATCACCGGGGCAAATTTCATCGGAGTCGCGTCCGTGACCATCGGAGGACTCCCACTTGGCAACATTAACATTGTGACCCCGACGAAGATTACGGGCATGACGCCGCCCGGCGCATTGGGACTCTCAGATGTTAAAATTACCGCCGCAGGCGGAGTCGCGACGCTCGCGGGAGGTTTTACCTATCTAAAGGCTATTCCCTTTATTCACGCCGTGTTGCCCATGAGTGGGCCGAACGCTGGAGGTACGCCGGTCACGATCACGGGAGAGAATTTTGTTAATGTTAGTAGCGTAACAATCGGCGGGGTTCCCCTGTTAGGGGTAAACGTCCAGACCCTAACAACAATCACAGGAGTTACCCCTCCCGGGGTTCAAGGGGCGAAAGACATTGTCGTGGTTTCAAGTCTTGGAACGGCGACGCTAAAGAATGGATTTACGTACACCTACGTGAACCCGGGTCAATCCATTACATTTACGTCGGCGACAACGATCGACGTAAATAATTTAACATACGAGGGGTTCGATATTATAATAAATGGTGCCGTCGTTACAATTAGTGGAGAGCATGCGTTTAATAGCTTAAAGCTCATAAACAATGGAACCATCAATCATTCGGCGGGGCAGACACAAGGATGCAACCTCATCATTGCGCAGGACCTGATTGTTGATTCAACCAGTAAGATAAATGTTAGTGGCCTCGGCTTTTCGGCTTCGAGTGTCACCGGAGCGAACGGGCCAGGCGGCGGAAGTGTCGGATCCGATTATCCGGATGGTGGCGGAGGAGGTTACGGTGGCGTTGGTGGCGACGGAGCCTATGTCGGAGGAGGTGGACCCACCTATGGATCAGTACAATTCCCAACTGACTTGGGAAGCGGCGGGTTTTCCAATATTGGAGGAGGGGCCGGTGGCGGAGCCATCCACCTAGCGGTTGGTGGCACTTTACAATTAGATGGAAAAATCATTGCTGATGGCAATAATTTTAACATCAATGCCACCGGCAGCGGAGGGGCGGGATCCGGGGGAAGTGTGTATGTGACGGCCGGAATACTGAATGCTTCAATAACGTCTCTCATTTCGGCCAGTGGCGGAAATGGCGACGTAGGCGGATCAGGTGGCGGCGGCGGCGGTAGAATTGCTATTTACTATACCTCGGGCCAGATTCTTGGAAAAGTCCAGGCATTCGGCGGAGTAGGGTGGGGAATCCCTGGGCCATCGCCGACATATGCGGGTGATGGAACTATCCTTATCAAATCGGCAAATGAGAGTACGGGTACGCTTATAATTAACAATACGAACAGCTTGGCAAACGTGTTGATTGATGGCAATAATTCGACCTATGACGGATTTGGCATCACGATCAACGGCACGTCGGTCACAATAAACGGAGAGCACGCGTTCTACAGTCTTAAACTTATCAATAACGGAGTGATTAAACATTCAGCTGCACAGTCATCAGGTTGTAACTTAATGATCACGCAAGACTTGTTCATTGACTCAACCAGCAGAATTGATCTCAACGGACTTGGCTATCCATCCTCCAATCAGCCTGGATTAAACGGCCCGGGCGGAGGCGGACCGGGCAACAGCGGATACTACGGAACTCCGTATGGCGGAGGCGCTGGCCACGGTGGGATCGGAGGCAATGGAGGAAACGGCGCCGGCAGCGGCTCCGCCTATGGATCCATACAGTTTCCGACGGAACTTGGAAGCGGCGGCTACTTCAACGGAGGCGGCGGTGAC
>JACQFD010000035.1 GCA_016200225.1 Planctomycetota bacterium | reverse complement strand
TCAATTCCAATTGTGATAGTGGGAGAGAGAGTAGAATGAGACATGGGTCGGTTTCCGTCCTTTGGGCCTCGAGCCCGCATTTGTAGGGAATCTAATTTTAGATATCCCGCCGGCGGAAACCGGCCTTCTCATCTCATCTGTTTGAGCCGCCGACCCAACCCGTCGAGCGCACAACTCGCCGCCCGCGCAGGGCACGCCGCGCGCGCAGCGCAAGCGCCCAGCGGCGCTAGAGCGCATTCAACATTTCATCAATATAACCGATAAAGCGTAATTCCGCCGCGTCGCGTCCGTCGACGGCCATGACCTCGCCGCTGTGATCCATTAGTAATACGGGGACGCGCGGGCTGTCGTTGGGGCCGGGCGACACGACGCCGATCAATGCGATCGGTTCATATAATTTAAGAAACTCGGCGGCGCCTCCGGGGAGGCCTTCGCAGGCGGCGCGGAAGTATTTCATTGCAAATTCAAGCGGATTCTTTAGATCGTGCGCGCCGATGAAATAGATTGGCGCGTTGCGCGTTCCGGGTTCTAATAATTCAGGCGGAACGGTCACGGGGAGCGAGTCGGCGCCGATGCCGAAGGCGTGGCCGCGAATCTTAGCAAGTCGATCGAGACTTTTCCGCGTTTCGTTTTGTGCATACACGACGTCCTCTTGAAGCGAAGGAATCCAGCGCACGGAGCGCTGCGTCCCCTCGTACTCCTGCGTCACAGGCCGGTCGCGTAGATAATAATAAACCGCGAGACTGTTGCGGCGCCGTCCCTCGGGACATGTCAGCGGCACGGGATGGCCGTGGAGCGAACGCGTGCCGGTGTTAAAAATAACGACGCGGTTCGCGGCCGGCAGAATCTTATGGACTGGTTTTCGTTCGTTATCCCACAATTCAAGATGGCCGCCGTACTCGTCTTTCCAGTCGGGATTCAGATATAATAATAAATTCAGATATTGATGCATCTTGAGCCCGAGCGGATGCCGGTTCACGTCGGTGTGCATCATCAGGCGGCCGCCCGGCCCCGTCGAGTGCATGCCGCAATTATTATAAGTGACGTCCGCGATGACGCCGAACGAGCCCGTCAGGCGTTCGAGAAACTTAATGAACGTCCCCGAATTCAATTGTTGCATGAAATGCCGCGTGAACGGCGCAAACTTGGTTTCGTCGCTCGTGGCGAGCTTGTCGATGTATTTATTTCCCGTGCGCGCGGTCCGGCCCGGTCCGTGGAGGTCCCATTCGATGTCGTCAGGTCCGGGAAATTCGCGTATCAACAGATCCGCGATCTCCGCCGGAAGAAAATTGTCGATGACGACATGTTGAAACGGTATCGCATGCTGAAATTTCGGCGCGAGCTCGTCCGCCTGTTTTAGCAGTTTATTTTTATCGAAATAAAACGCCGGAATTTGATTCATTATGATCTTTATTGCTATTTCTTTCCGGGCTGGCGCTTCCCCGCTTCGATTTTTCGCAAGTGCGCGAGCGCGGCGGATGTCACGACATCCTTTTTATCGGTAAAATCCGAAATCGCGCACGCGACGGGCATCTGCGGCTTCACGCCAACGGCATCGATGGATTTTTCGTTCATATCCAAATCGAGCCACTGCGGAACGTTTACAACAATATTCAACGGAAGCTCGAGACGTTTCGGATTCGCGCTCGAACCGGCCGTGCGGTCCCCCATCGTCACCGCCTGCGGGCATTGCGCCAGCATGCATGCTAACGATTCGGCCGAACTCATCGTGCGCTGGCCGAGGAGCACGACGACGGGCGCCGAGTAGCGCCACGGCCCCCGCGGTTCGCATTCGCGGACGAGTTTCGGCCCGAGATCCACGCGCCGCGGACCGCTCCGATATTGATTTTTATTATAAGCTTTCTTTGTATCCAAGAATCGCCCCGCGAGCTGCCTCGCTAACAATTCGTCGCCGCCGCCGTTAAAACGCAGATCGAGAATGAGCCCCCACGTTTCGTGCAATTTGTCGAGAGCGTCGTCGAACACGGACGTCAATTCCTTGTTGCCGAGCGAGAAAATGCTAATATAACCGATGCCGTCGTCGGTTTTTCCGAACGCGATCTCCTTTTTCGTATCCTCAATATTACCGATCAGCGCTTCGGTGCCCTTGTAGCTCGCGTTTCGCATCCGCGGACGATTGTAACCCGCGAGCGGGACGTCGTCGCACGAAACCCAAACGTGCAAATCTTCGAGTTCGCCCGTCATTTCCGCGATCACGCCCGCGATTTCAAAATTAGTCTTTGCCGCCGCCGCGGCGGATTTATATTTATTTTTAATTTTATCCCAGTCGACTTTCGGTTTGACGCCAAACATGGCGTATTGTTCATCGAACGTCCGCCACGTTTTGTCGAGCAATTCGACTCCCTGATCCTTCGAGAGGGCGGCCGTCGGAATTTTCGGTAATATTTGCTTTTCGAACGGCGTGATGTAACCGACGGTTTTGTGGTCGAGGTCGATATCATAAACGCGGCGCGTGCCCTCGACGGTGTCGATGTCGATCGTGAATGAACCTTTCGTCGGAATCACCGGGAATCCTTCATATTGCCAGCCGCTGTTTATTTTATTCATTATCACCCACTTCGCGTACACGACCGACAATTCGGACGCGCCCGCTTTCACCGTCGACACCGGAAACAATTTGCCGATCAGCGAAGGGTGAAATCGCATATAAATTCTAGACGCCCGTTCGCCGTCGCCGGGATGCGAGGATTGAATGGTTCCCGGCGGATCCGCGATCAACACCGCCATCAGCGCATTGGTACCATTGTGCCCGACGACCAGCTGCGCCGGGCCGGTCTTTAATTTAAAGTCTTTTCCCATGTCGTAAACGAATGACGCCAGACTCCAGACGTCGGATTTGTCGCAACTCCATGTGTACGGAATCGCGTCGGCGCCGCGGTCGAGCGTCGCGGCGTATCGTTTGCCGAGATCGGTTCCCTGTGCCGCGGCCGCGCGCGGAACGAATAGTAATATTACTATAACGAAGACTACTGAATGAATTCGAATCGTGTTTCGCATGTGCGTTCCAATGCCGCGAATGTTATGCGTCGGCGCGAGGTGCCGCAAGCGATTGCGACAGATTATGTTCGATTATCGCACGATCGTCCACGCGCCCCCGAGGCGGCTGAATCCGCAGGGCAAATCAAACGTTGTCGAACCCGAAACGCCGCGCACCGGAGGGAGCCCGTTCTTGTCCGTGACAAATACCAATCGGCCGCCGGCTTGCGAATGAAATTCCAATTCGTCCGGACGCAGCGGTTCGAGGCGCCAGCGCGGCGCCGCGACGCATTTTTCAAGAAACGCGCGCTGGCCGGTATCGCGATCGCGCGCGTCGAGACCGAAGGCCCGCGCCATTTCCTCGTTTTGTATATTTAATGTTTTTCGCACGGTTGTAATATTACGATTCGACACGCCATCGTGCAATCGCTGCAATAATTGTACGATTCCCGCGCGGTCGACGGCCTCGAGCGGGTCGCCGTCGGCGCGCTGCCACGCCCATTCGCCGAAGTTTCGCGCGGGCTCGAGACTCGCGTCCCAAACGCGCCGCATTTCGCCGGTTGGCAATTGTAATTCCTGACGATAACGATAACCGGCGACGCGCTCGGCGTCGCGCCGCGTCGAACCGGACGATTCCCATGCGAACCATTCGAGTTCGAAGGAGGGTTCGTCCGCTTTTTCGCCTTCGGCGCCGTTCGGAATTCCGAGCCACACTTCTAACAAATTCGGGCCGGGCACGATCCAATGATTGACGCGGTCTTCGCGAATGCGCGGCACGCCGCTCGAATCGCGATACACGCGGACGTCGTTCAGCCGCACTTCCACGAGCAACCCGGCAAAATCGAGTTCGACGGCGAACGTCGGCATTATTAATTATCTATTAAAAATTGAATATTAACACTTCCGCCGCCGAGGTCGCCGCGAACTCGCCGCCGAACGCCGCATCGGCGGCCGCGCCGTCGCCTTCCGACAATTCGTCGCCGCCGATCTTGATACTTCCACGCGCCACTTGGATCCACGCGCGGCCGCGCGGCGCTACAATTTCCGAAGCCGGAATGCGCACGGTCTTGCCTTTTTCGGCGCGCGCGACCCAGACTTCCGCGTCTTGATACAATTCAATCGAACCGCCGCGCCCGCCGCGCGAAGCGGCCAGCGACGCGCCGCCCGGTCCCGGCGCCGGAATCGCGATTTGTTGATATTCCGGTTTCCGGCCCTTCCGGTCCGTTTGAATCCATATTTGTAATAATCGCACGGGCTCCGACTTCGATGCGTTGAATTCGCTGTGCATAATTCCGGAACCGGCCGTCATTCGTTGTAATTCTCCGGGGCGGATCACGGACCCCGTGCCGATCGAATCTTTATGTTCGAGCGCGCCGTCGACGATATAAGTTAATATTTCCATGTCGCGGTGCCCGTGCATCGGGAATCCGCCGCCCGCCGCCACGCGGTCGTCGTTGATCACGCGGAGCGACTCGAACCCCATCCAATCCGTATCATAATAATCGCCGAACGAGAACGTGTGGCGGCTGTCGAGCCAGTTCCAATTCGTTTTTCCGCGTTCGTCGGCGCGATGTATTTGTAGTTTCATGGGGTTGACTTGTAATCGACCGCGAAGAACTTACAAGTCGATCAGCGTCGGGCGAATTTTCTTAAAGAGTTCGCCGGTGGCGCGCGTGTCTCGAACGCAATATTCGCCGATGTCCTCGATGCGTTTCTCGCGGTAGGCGCGCTGCACCTGCGAACCGTCGAGTTTCGTTTTGGGGCTCTCGATGTCGAAGCGCCGGCACCAATAATCGAGTTTATAACGTTCGCGCAAGCCGCCGTTGAACGTCAGCACATCCATCAAATCGACGTGGCTGTCGCGCTCCCACGGTTTTGTATCAATCGACCGCGACGGTTTGATTCCGAGCATCGCCGAGCGGATCGCGAGCACCGGCATGTCGTACTGGCGGCCGTTGAAACTTACAAGCCGCTTGCGCGCGCCGCGTTCGTGAGGATTGATAATTCTCCAAAACTCGCGGATGATGTCCGCCTCGGATCCGCGGAATAATTTACATCCCGCGATGCGCTCATAAGTAATATGGCCGTTCGTGGGCGGCCCTTCGAGCAGCAGTCCGCCCTGTTCAGTATTTAGATTCCACATTCCGATCGCTATAACTTTTCCGAGGCCGGGAAACAGCGCCGTGCGTTCGGGGACCGCCGCTTTTTCCTGCTCGTCGCGCGCGCGCTCGAGGAGATAACCGCGCGTCAGTTCGTCGATCTCCTCCCATTCGAGGCCGGCGACTTCTATATCAAATGTAAGATCAATTGTGGTTTCGGCGGGCATCGTTGCCAATGATACCGGCGCCCGCCCGCGCGCGCAGCCGGAATCGGACGCCATCGCGCGGCCGCCCACGCGAGCGCGAGCAGGAACGGCAGATATCCGACGATGATCGCGAACGGCGGCGGCGCGTCCGCTGCGAAAAACGCCGCGGCCGCCGCGCATCCTCCGCCGCCTCCGCCGTGTCCGCCCGGCGAGTCCTGCGCGCCGGCGGCGCCCGACGCGCCGTATGCAAATCCGAGCGAACCCGCGGCCTGCCCGTCGGGCAAAATTATTAATACAGAGGCCGCGCCCGCCGGCCCGGGAGGCGCGACGACGCTCAGTTCGGAGTCCGAAATATAAGTAACAACGGGCGCCTCGACACCGCCCGTTCCCGAGTGAATATCCGCGTTGAACAGCACGCGCGCGCCGATGACGAATCCGCCGCCGAGAATCTTAACTTTGGTTCCGCCGGAGAGCGGGGCGGCGCCGGGAACGAAATCGTTAATGATCGGATCGGGGTCCGCGACCACGCGAAGCGCTTTCGACAACGAACTCGCTTCTCCGCCATCGAACGTGATTGTAATATCATAATTACCGACCGGCATCGCGGGCGCGACCGCGTCGAGCGCGGTCGGAGACACGGTCTGCGCGCCCGCGACCGCGACCGAATCCCCCGTGCCCGGCGCGGCCACAAAAGTAATATTCGCATTATTATAAAATTCGTCTCCGCCGACGCGCAAAACGGCGCCGCCGGAGGCGCTGACGCATTGCGGAAATACGGAATTCGCCTTCGGCTGCGCGTACCACTTGAACGCGTTCGCGAGACGCGATTCCTGGCCGTCGGGATTGATAACAATAACGTCGGCTTTCTCCGGCGCCGCGCCGGGCGGGCACTCGATCGTTAACATCGTCGGCGACAGAACATTTACATTCGCGAGCCGGTCGCCGACCACGATCCGCGTGCCGTCGCCCGCGCCGAGAGCCGCGGCGCCCCCCGCCGTGGCAACGACAAAACCGTCGCCCGTAATTGTAATCGTGTCGCCTCCCGCGATCGCGGCGATCGACGGATTTATTTGTAGTATCGTCGGCGCGTCCTTGCGCACGTCGATCGCGCCCGGCTCGACGGCCACGGCGCCGGAGGGCGAAACCGATATCAAATCGTACGATCCCGCCGGCGCGCCGTCGTCGTGGATTTCGGCCGTCAGAAACGAGCCGCCCGAAACGACGCCCGTATTCATAAAATATAACAAAGGCGCCGGATTTAACAGTTGTGTTCCCGCGGCGAAACCCGATCCGTAAATATACGATTGAACGGCAAGGCCGGGAATCGTATGGATCGGCGTGTCGGGACCGATGTCGACGATGCCCGCGGGCCCCGCCGCGTCGACGACCAGCGCACCCGCATTCGTCGAACCGCCGGCCAGAACCGTCCACGCGAGCGGCGACGCGAGCCCGCCCGCAATCGTCGCGCCGAAATCGAGATCGGCGTTGAAATTGGATACAAAGGATCCGGCGCCCGCGGGACCGTCGAGCGGCGCGATTTCGATAGTATACTGATCGGGCGGAAGCGTTATTTCGAAGAATCCGTTCTGCCGCGAGATCGTTCCCGCCGCCGTCCGGCCGTCCGCGTGGCGCGCGACGACGTCGGCGCCGCGCAACGGCGCGCCCGCGGCCCCCGCGCCGTTTTGTTTATATATAAATCCAGAAATTCTCCCGAGTTCCGGATTGTTATTATCATATACGGCGCGCGCGCCCAACACGTCGTCCTCGGAAAGCGAGCGATGCGCGGTTTGCTGAAAATCGACATAAGGATAAAGCGAAGCCGACGGCAGCGGCGAGTGGTCGAGGCCGATGAAGTGTCCGATCTCGTGCGTCGCGACGTCGCGCACGTCGAACGTGACCGACTCGAGACTCGTCGAAAAAACGTGGTCGCGATTATTAAATATAATATCCGCGTCGACGATCGCGTTCGAAGCATTATAATGGATCGGCGTCAACGCGACGATGCCGGTGGACGCGGGAAAATATCCCGTCGAATCGTTTATATCAAATACGACGCGATGCGTCGACGGATCGTCGACGTTCATCGACGCCGTCTTCGCCGACGTCGTTTCCTCGAGAACCAGCGCACCGCCGAGCGCGAGATTCCATTCGCGGAACGCGAGCCGCAGCGCCAGAAGGTCGGAATCGTCCGCGACGTCCTTCGAACCGCTCGAATTGATAATATAATGAACCGTCGACGCGTTCCAGTGGATCGCTTTGCCGCCGAGACCGCGAATCGCGTCGTGCGCGAGCGCGGGAATCGCGGCGGCGGCGAACGCGATCAAGACCATTGCAATGCCGGCACTGGCGAACCGCGCGCGCGCCGCCGGCGGAGTCCCGATTTCCATGGGCGATTTGTTAATAATTGGGAATTCCGGTTATTTTAGATAATCCCGCACTTCCGCGAGAAACGCTTCGCGCTCCATTTCAGTAACATTCGCCGCCGCGCGCTTTCCGGTCGCCGGATCGATCAATTCGACCGAGCCCGATTCGGCCCGCAGAATCGTTTTCTTTAATTTCGCGTCGAGCCGTTCGCGGAACGCGCCTTGTCCGAGGCCGATCGGCAGCCGGTGCCCGGCCGTCGACTCCTCCGACAAAAACATGATAAAAGAATCGCCCGGCGCGAATTGTGGTATTCCCGCGATGACGAGCGACTCGCCGTCGATCGTTCCGCCCGGTTGTATCCATTCGATCGTCGCGGCCGATTCTCCCTTGAGCACCGACGCCACTTTCGCCGTGTAGCGCGTCGACGGGCGCCCGCGGCGGTCGCGCACCATTCCCGCCGAGTCAATATTCATTTCAACGATTCGCGACGCGCGCGAAGCGATCTCGCGCAATGTTAGCTTTTGCACCGACGTGCCGCCCGACTCCGGGGCGAATAATAATAACAAAAACGCGCAGCCGACCGCCGCGCACGCACCTCTTCGCATGACAGGCTCCTCGACGCGACGGGACATCGCGATTCAAGTGATTGTCGGAGTGCGCGCGCGCCGCTCCAGCTTTTGCCAATAAAAAGCAAGAGGGCCGCGAACCTCCCGGCTCGCGGCCCTTCGAATGGGAAAGAATTTCCCGCTTCTTACATTTAGTTAATAACTACGATTCCCTGATCGGAAACGGCGCGCGGGAACGGGAACCCGGCGTTCGGGGAACCCGTGCCCGTCGGGTCGAGCACGTGCCATTGTAAATAAAAGGTCGAACCCTTGAGTCCCGGATTGTTAGGAACCGCGAAACTGTAGTCAAACCGGCCGGAATACGGCACTTTGGTCGTCCCCACGTTCGGCGTGCACTGCGTTCCCGCCGTGCCGCCGGTGATCGGATCGCCGACGGCCGTGATTCCCGAACCCGTGAAATCGACATAAGCGGTCGCGGGATCGAGTAGTCCGAAGAGATCGACATACATCGGCGACGGCGAATTCCACACGCCGAGCGGCAGCCACTCGTCGAGGTTGTTCGGATCGTTCGGCGTCGGACCGCAGAAGATTCCGTATTGGCATAATAAATTAAAGAAATTGCCGACCGCGGGAATGTCCCATTGCGCCTGCGAATACCACAATTGCGCGAAGTCCGAGCCGAACTGACAGCCGGTCACGGAGACTTGGAAATCGGGATTGCCCACGTACGGTGCATTCTTATAAAAACGAATGCCGGGTTTTAAATTAAGATTCAAGCCGCCCGCGGAAAGACACGGAAGCGTGAGGCCGTTCGCGTCGACGCCGGTGACGTTCAGCGGCGCCTGCGCGCCGGGAGTCTGGAAATTCGAGCAGGTCGCAAAATTAGGAGTAAACGGAAGATCGGTTACTTCGAGCTCCTGCGAAACCGATCCCGCGGGCCGTTGTACACAAATCGGAATCTGTTCGCCCGCGCTCATCGCGAGTCCGTCATTATCAAGATCCACGAACTTCCAAACAATATCGCAAGTGTAGTTTCCCGACTTGTCCTGCGGTCCGATGTTGCCCGTGCAATACACTTCGGTCGCGCCGGCGACGTCGCGAACCGCGAGGCCCGAGAGTCCCGGAGGCGCGGACTGGTCGGGTTTATATTGAATGCCATTGTAAACAAACGTTCCGCCGCCCATGTGCGCCTGATCAACGTAAGTTGTAGTTTCTCCGGCGTCGTTGCATGTGCCGTTGCCGTTCAAATCTTTACAAACAATGATGACGCCCGAGATGTCGGTCGAACCGGGATTTTGCGGCTGATTGCGGAAGCCCATCACGACGGCGCCGTTCACTTGATCGACTTCAATGCTATAATCGGCCGTATAATTACCATTCGTCGCGCTCGGAATGACAGAGGCGAAATCGTTGCCGCGCGCGGCGTACGTGCCGCCCGCGGAAAAATCGACACTGCGCGTGATGCCCGCTTTGTGTCCCGAGAGATTCAAGAAGTTGATACATTCACCGGCGCTCGTGAACTTGCCGTCGCCGTCGAGATCCTTCAGCGCATAGAAACAATCGTCTTTCGTATGATATGCATAAACCGTGTTGGCCGACATATTGCAGGCGAGGCGTTCCGCGGATCCGCCCTTCGTCGTGATCGTGCCGGAGCCCGGAGTCGTATTATTCTCGTCGATCGTGACCGTGTCGGTCTGTTTCCATGCGATCAGCGTCGTAGGAATTGTCGTGGCGTTGCTAATTCTAAGAATTCCGTTCGAATTCGGCGTCGTCGTGGAGAATTGGTTATTGGATACATAAAGATTACCGGCGCCGTCTTCGCACAATCCCGAGAGAAACGTGTTGCCCGCGCTGCTGGCGCCCATGATCGTGTTGATGCTTCCGACAATCGTCGATATCTCCGAATCGTCATATACGCCGTCTCCGGATGTGTCGCGCAGCACTTCGACGGCTTTCAGCGAATTATCATTATCGAGCCAGAGGAGCGCCGGCGCGCCGAAGAGACTCGTCGCTTTGATATCAATTCCGCGCTTCAGTTTATTTGGAGCATACGCGGCTTTTGTATATTCGCCGGGTTCGTTGGTCGTGCCGTTGCCGTTCTTATCGTTGGCACGCGTGAGAAGCATGTCCGACGTGGAACATATAAAGATATCCTGCGCCACGGCGGTCGCGCAGAAACCGCCGGCGATTGCGGCGGTTATTGTAAACTTGCGGAGTTGCATGGTTTGCACCTGGGGTACGTGGAGAAATGGATCGATGCCAAGGCGAGACGATATCCAAAAGGCGCGGCGTGCAGGTGAGATCCATGTGCATTTTTCGTGAATCTCACGCGGCGGCGGATTTGTCCGAGAATAGGAAGGGATTTCCGATTTTAGTGAACTGCCCCGGGAAAGAACTGTAATGAAGGACGCCATAACACTTGCCATTGCCACACTTGCGACGCCCGTCGTCTGGTTGAGCCCCGAACTCGAGATCCGCGCTTCGAACGCGGCCGCCCGACGCCTGATCGCGCGACTCGAGGATTCGAGACGCCGCGAGGGGTGCGTCGGACGCCGGCCCGAGGCGGAGATGCTCCGCTTCGACCGCGTCGAGGCCAAGGCAATCCGCGAATTCCTGGGCCGCGCAACGGACGCGCCGCACCGCGGAATCATTACAATTAAAGGAGTGAGAATGGATCTCGGCATCGCTCCGCTCCTCGGGCCGCAGGGTGAATGGTTGGGTTGGATCGTCGACGCGTGCGAGTTGACCGCGATCGAGGATCAAACGGGCGTCGTGCGGATGGACGCCGCGGTTTTGCGACTCGATGCCAACGGTAATATTTGCGAAATCAGCCGCGGCGCGTCCGCACTGTTACAATCGCTTGCCGATCAACTTCCCGTCGCGCCGAAACGGATGCCCGGCTCCTCGTTTTCGGATGTTTTTGGCGTGCCCAATTCGGAATTCAAATGCGCGCGGGGCGCAAAGAATTTCGAACTCGGCCTTCGCGAACGGAATCTTATTATTAACATTGCGCCGTTCGCGAACGCAACCGGACGGTTCGCGGGCGCACTCGTCACACTCGGACTCGTCGACCGCGCGGAGAATTCGAACCCGCTCGACGCGCTCGAAGAACAAACGAATGCCATCATTGCCGCCGCCATGGAAGCCGCGAACGCGGCGCAATCGCTGGCCGCGGAATGCGAGCCCGCGCCGGAAAGCATGCAAGTTCCGGCGGAAGTTTTATAATAACCGCCGCGCTGTAATTTATGCAATCATGCGCCGCCATGCCGGCGCCCGCACCGTTTCAAGATTGCGAATCCCAGTTCGCGCGGTTTTTACAAAAAGCCGGCGCGCCGGGGGTGTGGCGCGACGCGTGGGAGGAATTGTTATTTACAATTCCAGCGCGCGCGGCGTCGGCCGCCGAATGGGGAACGCGCGAATCCGTCGGCGCGGCGGCGCTGCTAGCGCGCGGCGGCGCCGAGGGGCCCGCTCTCGTGCTGGGGTCCGGATTGCTCGGCACGGCGCCGGCCCGCGCGGCTCTCGGCGGCGAAGTCGTCGCGGCCGACGACAATGCGGCGCGCGTGGAATTTGTAAATTTGCGCGCGCGCGCGAACAATCTTACGATTCGCGGAGTACAAATAAACGCGGACAAGCCGCTGCCGTTCGCCGATGCTACATTTGCGAGCGCGATCGTCCCCGACGCGCCGGCGGGATTGCCGGGGATCGGCGTCGCGAACGCGCTCGCGGAGGCGCGGCGCGTATTGAAGCCCGGCGGCGATTTGATATTTCTGGCCTCGAATCGTTTTGGATATAAACGATTTACGGGGCTGCACGGACGGTTCGAAAAACCGGGAATCGCCGGTCTCGCGCGCCGCATATTTATCGATCCTACCGGCGAGCGCACGCTCCGCGGCTGGCGAGGCGAAATCTCGCGCGCTGGATTCGTAATATTTAACGAATGCGCGGCCTACGTCTCCCATCTCGATTATCATTATCTTGCGTCGCTCGACCGCAAACGATTTCCAAAGCTCGAAATCGGCCCCAAGGAGCGAGCGAATGTTATGAAATGGATCGGTTATCGATTGGGACTCTTCCCGTGGCTCGCGCCGTCGTTCGCGATCGCGGCGGCGGCCGCGGACGGCGCTTCCATTACACAACAAAAAGAGACGTGGATGCAACACATCGCGCGCGCGGCGCTCGAAGCCGCGGGCGCGGACGGAACCGCCGCGCGCGTCGATCATTTGCTCGCGACGCGCGGAAACGCGGCGCTTTTGTTAGTGAACGGCGGCGCGCGCGGCGTCGTCGCGCGCGTTCCTTTATGCGGCAAGGAAGATCGCCTCGGGCGCGTTCATTTACAATTCTCCGAACGCCTGCGCGCGCGCATCGGCGGTTTTCCCGCGCCGCGGCCCTTCGGCGAATGCAACATTCGCGGCGCGCGCGTTTGGGTCGAGGAACGACTGCCCGGATGGAACGCGGCGCAGTTCACGGGCGACGCGAACGGCCGCGAACGGACTTATTTACAATTATCCCGTCTTCTCGCGCAACTCCGAATCGAAGACGCCGTGCTCGACGAGCCGCGAATCGAGGAATTGATCCATTCGCGAGCGCGCCTCACGGCTTCGCGCGTGCGCGAAGCCGAAACTGCTAATTTAATATTATCGGTCGCGCGCGCCGCCGGCGCCGCGCTGCTCGGACGCCGCTGTCCGCTCGTCATCGCGCACGGCGACCTGCGCGCGAAACACTGCCTCGTCGGCGATGCGGGCGAAGTCACGGGACTTCTGGATTGGGGCACGGCCCGCGAACCGAATTTACCGTTGTTCGATATATTACATTTCATCGTCCACGACCGTAAACAACAGTTCGACGCCACACTCGACGACGCCGCTACCTCGACACTCCTCGACCGCAGCCTTCATCCCCGCGAAGAGCGCGCCATCGTCGAATATTGTAATCTTCTCGGCATCGACGACGCACTGCGCGCCGCGTGCGAACGTTTATATCCAATCGAAGTCGCCACGACGGCATTCTTAAATTGGGATTATGACAGGCCCAATTGGGTCAAAATGAACTTTGGCACATTCCTACAAAAGGCCATCGGGCGATCATGGATCAATAACGAATAAACGGGGGACGGGTCCAATTTTCCGCCACATAATATTACCAAAACGCTGCTCGTGTCATGTGGCCACAATCTTCGACGGCGAGGCGGTCGCGGGACGCGCGGTGTGGCCGCGTTTGCGCGGGCACGCGCTGGCGGGTTGGTCGCGACAGGGCAACGGCCGGAGCATCGCCGCTGCGCCGCGCCGCGGAGCCCGCCGCCCGCTTTGGCCTGATTGCCTATCATTATCGATAAACAATATTATTAACAAATTGAAAAAATAATTATATCAACAAATACGGCGAGCGCATTTCGCGCTCGCCGCCGCTCTTGCCCAATCGTCACCTGTCGTCACATATCCGGCATCATTTCTTTTCGGCCGCCTTTTCGGGCTTGACCGCGGGCGCTCCGGGAACCTTGACTTTCTTCGCCAAACCGAATGCGTTGCCGTATCGGTAATAGACTTCGAAAGTTAATGTATTGATCGCCGTCCCGTATACGCGCCCGCCGCCATCGACGCCCCATCGATCGTCGCCGGCCCACGAACCGTCGGAGCAGAGTTTAGTATTATTCACCTGATTGTCGAGCAACGCCTTTTGCAACGCGCTTTCCCAAGGCTTCCAATACGCGCCTTTCGCCGCGCGCGGACTTTCCGGGCCGTCGAATTGATTGAGCGCGATCGAGGCGTAGTACCAGTAGTAATAATCGATTTTCTTCGCTTTCGTGTCCCAGACCGGAAGATCGTTTACAAGCGCTTTCGCTCCTTTCTCGAGCATCGGATCGTCGGGATTGTGTTTAACGAATGTGCGGACGCACATGCCGACGGCCGAAAGAGCCTGATGGTTCGCGCAATCGTCATTTTTACCGATCGCTTTCACTTGCTGCCCCGCTTCCTCGCGCTTCGTGTAGCCAGCGAGACCGAGTCCTTTATCTGTAACTTCCTCGCAGAAGTTAAAAGCGCCTTCCATGGAACTCTGCGAAGTGACGAGCCCCGCGAGTTCGGCCGACTTGAGCGCCATGACGGCCCAGCCGGTAACTGATATATCATTATCGCCCGACTGCGGGCGATAGCGCCACGCCCAGAGACCCGTGCCGCCGGGCGCGGGATTCTGGCCGTTCACGAGCGCGTTGATCGCTTTTTGCGCGCAACTCTTGAATTGCGGCGCGTGCGACAAACCGTAGGCTTCCGAGAGCGCGAGCGCCGCGATCGAATGGTTATATCCCCACTTGCCGTTGGTGGCTTCGCAGACGTTGCCCGCTTCGTCCTGCCGATCCTTTAAATATATCAATCCGCGCTTCACGACGTCGCCGACGCGGATGATTTTCTTTGTAAATGGATCGGTCCACTGCTTCGGCGTGCGATGATCGTAACCGGCGCCGAGAAATGCTAATAATGCGAGCGAAGTCGTGCCTGTTTCATACTCGGGATATCCAAAATTCTTGCTGTGCTCGCAAACAGTTCCGCCCTGGCAATTTTTAGTAAAATTGTCGGGCGACCACGCGCCGTTTTCGTCCTGATGCCGCGCGAGCCAGCGCAAACCGGCTTCGACGGATGTTTCGGTTCTAATTGTATGCATTCCGCCGCCGGGCCCCACCTTTCTGTTAAATCGGCCGCCGAATCCCGTTCCGGCGCCTCCGCGCCCGCCGCGGCCGGCGCCGCCGCCGATTCCGATGGAATCGAACAGGTTCGTGCCCGAACTGTTCACAAGCGTGAAATCGGGACTGTTTCCTTTCACTTGCCCGAAGTCTTCGCCGTTCGCAGTTTCATTATGATCGCTTATTTCGTAGCTCTGGTCGGGAAATACGATCTCCTGCTCATTTGTTGTAACATCGAAATCGTTTTCCATTACCAACGCATCCTCGGGAACGAATATCTGTTTCTTTTTGGCTTCCTCGTCCTTCGGCTTGTCCTCATCCGCCGCTTTCGCGATCGCGGCCGTGATCGACGCAGATTCCAGTTTCGATTCGTCGTGGCTCAATTTCCAAACCATCGCGAACGACAACAGCGACATATTAAAAGCGAGCGAAATGATAAAATAGGGCGAATTGCGGAGCGCATCGCGCATGCGTTCGCTCGCGGACTTCGATTCGAAGATCGCGGAACGATACTCAAAATTATTGTGATGTTTCGGATCGCTGTGATCTTGCGAGTCGCCGTGACTTTTTGTAACGTCCGAGTCTATTGGTACATTTGACATGAAAGTGCTCCCGGTTGGGAAAGGGCCGATGGCGCCGCGCCGCCCCGCGCGCGACTGCCATCAACGCTTTTGGAAATGTGATATCCGCCTCCGACGCCGCCGAAATTCCAAAGTTCGCGAAAAGTCCGCCCCCCCGCCCGCGAAGCTAAAGTTTCAGGCAACGAATCGTCCATTACGGATCCTCAACATGCCGTGGCGCCTCGTCATACCGTCGCTCGCGCATGCGCCGGCAAATTGGCGGAGCGCCGCCAATTCGCGCTTGATTTGCACCAACCACACGGCGAAGATCCTCGTATCAATTCACGGACATCCAAGCCCATGCGGCTTGGCGAATCTAAAATTGCGAATCTAAAATAAACGTGGTGAAATATGCGTAATACATTGCTTTCCGCGATTTGCACTTTTGCTACACTTCCGCTGGCTGCATGCGGGACAATCATTGTCGAACGGCCGTCCGAACCGCGCACGGTCGTCGTCGCGCAGCCGGTTTACGAAGTTCCGGTCTTTACAGGTCCGGGAGTCGAAATCATCGAAATCGAACCGGCTCCCGTGGAGCGGGTTTATATTTATGAACGGGGATTTCCGCCCGGCTGCTATTTATACAATAACTATTACTGGTATAACGGTTATCGTTATGAACATGACGTTTTCATCGAACGCCATGTAACTGTTAACATTCGCGAAAACCGTTATGTGAATGTTCAGGAAAACAAGAGTAAGATCGTGCAGATTAGAAAAGAGCACGAGGACACATTCGCCAAGACAGGCGGCCGCCACACGGTTCAAGGTGTCAAATCGGATTCAAAACAGCCGGTGGAACCGCGCGCCAAGAAGCCGATCGAAAAACCTAAAGAAAAGGCAAAAGAAAAACCGAAGGAAAAACCCAAAGATAAGGATAAGTGATAATCCCTCGGATCCCCGATCCGGAAAATATGAGTTATTAGGGATGGGACAGGCACCCGTTTATTTGTGCCGTAGGCACAAATAAACGGGTGCCTGTCCCGCCAAAATCCAAGTTAAAGGATTAGTCGCGGGCTAACATGACGCCGCGGCTTGGAGGAACATCCAGGACAAGATCCAAGTTAATAAACTCGGAACCAGGAAGACCGCCCAGCCGACAATGATAGTATTCCTGCGGCGCGATGCGGATTTGGTGTCTTGCGGTACCGTGCGCATGGATCCATGGTAAATGCCGACAATGACGGACACAAACCCACCGACGACCCTTGCCCGCCCGCAGGGAAGCGAGCCCGACACGCGCGCCGCACAGGTGCATTTGCTACATGTTCTTGCGCTTTTGATCGGTCCCGCGATCCTCTTGACGATTGTACTCACGTACGCCGACCGTCATGAAGGCGGACACGCGGAAGAAATTTCATCGGATCACATCGATCCCTTGTACGCGATGTTCGCGGCGTCGATAAGTTATGTATTGACACAATTATTCCCGCTGATCGTCATGTGGCTCACATATCGGATCAGCCGCGCACGCAACCGTCCGATCGCGTTTCATGCGCTTCAGGGATGTTACTTTCAGTTGCTTTTTAATTTGATTACGTGGGTGTTCTCCGGATTGGTAATGCTGCTTCTTTTCGCGCCCGAGATCTTAATGAAATTTTCGAATTCGCTTTCGTACCAAAGCGCCACCCTTCTGCTTTTGAATGTCTTCATTGTACTTTATGCATCTTGCCGAACCTGGTTCAATCCTAACTTTCAGTATCCTTTCGTCGGCCGGCTCGCGCGCGCGGCGACGCTGGGGTTGCCGACGAAACAATCATAATATATTCGGCTCGGGAGGAAATCCACCGCGAACGCCGCACGTTACCGGCTCGTGTACGCGCCTTCCATCGAACCGTCGTGCAATGCAATGAGCCAATCGTAAACTTCGCTTTCTTTACATTCGACCTGTGTTCCCGCCGTCAATTCTTTCCGAAACACCGGATCGTTCGCGATCGCGCCCGATAGAACATCTCCGGTCCAGTTCTTAACAAAAATCCACATGTATTCCGTGCCTTCGTCGTGCGCGTAACCTTTCTTAACATAAAACTGCGCGCCCATCGGCAATCCCTCCAAAAACCGCGCTTTCACGTCCGGCAATTCGGACTTTGCGCGCGCGCTCGCCTGCGCCATCGCCGCGTTTTGCTCCGCCACGTTTTTTGTATTATCCGGCGCGGCGCCGAGAAGCTCGTGCAAGAATTGATAATATCCCGCGTCGCGCCCGTTGGGATGTTCCAGATATTTCGGAGCCGGCGACACGGAAACTAATTGTTCCAAATCCTCCTCGCCCTCCGCGGGATCGACCAACTTCAATTCCACTTCGACGCCGGCCGTCGCGGGCGCGCCCGCGGGCACCGCCTCGCCGCTCGCGCGCGCGAGATCGGATAATTGAACGATCCACCGCGCCGGAATCTTTAGATTGTCCGCGTCCGCGTTGTGTTGCATTTGCTCGTCGAGCGCGTCGACCGTCCGCTGCGCGACGCCCGCGAGAACGGCGCCGAAATTCGAACCTAAATTTTCGGGCGCGCCGCGCAATTCGAAATTCGGGAGACCGAGCGACGTCATGCCCATCGTCGTCACCCACGTGAACCCGTCGTCGTCGATCGACCGGACGATGGAAACGTGGTCGATAATCTTAATATTACCATTTTCCGGAAACGGATCGGAAAAGTTTTGTATTTTTCGACAATGATTCTGCTGCGGATCGAATACGACGCCCGAAAGCGATTTCGCCGCCGCGTCGGCCGTCGCGAGCGCGGCCCAATGCGTCGCATGGGGCGGGCGCCGGTCGTTGAGACACGAAACGACCGCGACGTGCGTCGAATTTTGAACGCGCGAAACTTCCTCGGCGCCGTCGTTAAAGTAATTTAACAATTCCTGCGCCGGCAGCGGCATCGCGTCGCGTTCGAGAATCTCGACATGGATCGCGCCGGATTCGATTTTCTCGACCATGGCCGCGGCGACCGAACCCTTCGCCCTCTTTCGTGCCGCATTTGCAGCTTCGCGAAGGAGATCCTCGGCCTCGGGTACGGCAAAAACGGCGTGAAAATAGACGCCAAAAATCAGCGGCGTCGGCTCGGCGAGATCGAGAGCGATCTGACGCGCGGAAGCGTTGAAATCCATCGCGCCATTCTGCGCAAAAGCCCGGGAATTTGCCAAGGAGCGGTACCTCCTTGGCGCACGCCCCGCTGTTTCCTATGATCCGCCGCCCAATCGCGCCGGTTTCGGTTGCGAGCAAGCAATTTGTGGGGACGTAGCTCAATTGGTAGAGCGCCTCGTTCGCAATGAGGAGGTCGAGGGTTCGACTCCCTTCGTCTCCACCACAAATACGCTCGGGCGCCGCGAGGCGCTTGCGCTGCGCGCGACGCGGCCGACATTCATACAATTGCCTGCGCAACTCGCCGCGACACAACCCATCGAGCGCACAGCGGGGGATATTAAGAATTGGATATTTGTGTCATGTGGCCGGGATCAATGACGGCGCGCGCATGGCGCGGGGAATTGTTGAAAAGAGCGGCGGCGTCATACATTTAAAAGCTACACAAATCGCCGCCCTCGAGGATTTACAATAATACCCCGCGTAATCGCGCCCGCGAAACCAACCGCGCGTGTTACGGTTCATCCACCGATGCTCCCCGCGATCCGACGACCGGCCCACGGCGCCCTCTTCGCCGCCGCCATGCTGGCGCCCGCAATTCGACCGGCCGACGGACAGAACAGCCCAGCCACGAGCCAGCCGGCGATTTTCGACCACGAGCACATTCTCGGGACCTCGCTCCACCTCGAAGTCCGCGCGGACGCGGCCAGGGCTCGCGAGGTTGAGACAAAAATTCTCGCCGAAATCGAACGGATGCGCGGGATTCTGAGTACGTACGATCCGAATAGTGAAATTAACAAATTGAAGAATGCGCAGGGGCCCGTCGCCGTCTCGCCGGAGCTGCGCGATGTCGTCGCCGCATGCGAAAAATGGCGCGCGGCCTCGAAAGGCGCGTTCCATCCGGGCGTCGCGATTCTAACAGATCTTTGGCGCGCCGCCGAAAAAGCCGGAAAACCGCCCGCCGACAAAGATCTCGCGGACGCGGTTGCAAAATTGAAAACGGCGATGTGGAAAATCGACGCCGAAAAGGGCGCCGTGACATCCTTAACATCCCTGCCGTTCACCGTCGACGCGCTCGCGAAAGGATATATCATCGAAAAGGCGGCGGCAAACGCGGCCGGCGGCGGTTTATTGTTAGAAATCGGCGGCGATTTGCGCGCGACGGGAACCGCGGCGTTCACGGTCGCGATCGTCAATCCGAAAACGCCGGCGGAAAATACAAAACCGATTTGTAAAGTAAATATAACGAACGCGGCGCTCGCCACGAGCGGCGGCTACGCGCGCGGATTCGACATCCAGGGAAAACATTATTCTCATATATTCGATCCGCGGACCGGGCGGCCGGTCGAGGACGTGCTGCAGGCGACCGTCATCGCGCGCGATGCGACGACCGCCGACGCGCTCGCGACAATTTTAAATATACTGAAACCCGCCGAAGGCCTCGCGCTCGTCGAGCAGACTCCGGGCGCGGCTTGTCTAATTATCGACTCGACGGAAAAACAGTATAAAAGCCGCGAATGGTCGAAATACGCGGCCGGCGATGGCGAGGCGGCATCCGCGAGCGCGTGGAAAGGCGGCGGCGAACTCGCGGTCGAATTGGATATTCAACAACCGGAGACGGCGCAAAATAAAGGTAAGAAAGGCGGATACCGCCGCCCGTACGTGGCGGTGTGGGTCGAAACGCCGGACGAAACGCCGGTGAAAACATTATGTTTATGGATGCAAAAACCGAAATGGATCGAGGATTTGAAGCGTTGGTCGCATTTTTATAAATCGCGCCGCGACGACGTTCAGACGGTCACGCGCGCGACGCGCGCGCCGGGCCATTACGAATTGACGTGGGACGGCCGCAACGACGCCGGAGACGCGGTTCCGTTCGGTAAATATACAATATATGTCGAGGCCGCGCGCGAGCACGGAACCTATCAAATCATGAAAAAGGACGTGACCGTCGACGGCAAGACTTTTCAATTCGAACTCGATGGCGGCGTCGAAATCAAGTCGGGAAAAGTATCCTTTAGAAAGGCTGTCTCAAGGTGACGCCACGGCAACTCCGGTTTCACTGGGCGCATCTCGTCCGGTTGTTACATACATATATTTCGATGGCCGGCTTCGCGGCCATTTTTTTCTTTGCAATCACCGGACTCACGCTCAACCACGCCGACGTGTTCGAATCGGCGGGAGCGGCCGCGGAGCGCGCCGGGACGCTTCCGGATTCTTTAAATTATAAAACCGGCGTCATCGACAAATTCGCCCTTGTCGAGTGGCTGCGCGCGCACGAGCGGCTGCGCGGCGCCGTCGCCACGTTCGACGTCGAACCGGACGAATTGTTTATTATTATGAAAGGCCCCGCCTACGCCGCCGATCTTCATATTCGGCGCGATTCGGGAAATTATACAATCAACGAGGAACGCCACGGATCCATGGCGTGGCTCGACGATCTCCACAAAGGACGCGACAGCGGCGCCGCGTGGTCATGGATTATCGACATCAGCGCGATCGTGATGGCGTGCGCGTCGCTCACGGGACTGTGGCTGTTGTTTTTTGTAAGATCGCGCCGGAATCCCGGATTGGTTGTCACGCTGCTCGGATTAATAATACTGATCGCGGTCGCGTGGCTCGCGGTGCCGTGAGCGTCGGATAATGTTAAGACTTCACGAGCGTCTCGTCCAGATTTAATAATACATTCGCGACCACGCCCCATGCTGCGAGGTCGGCCGGCAATGCGCCGGACGCGGGCGTTTCCGACGGATGAACATTTAAGAATTTCGCGGCCGCCGAAGGATCCTTGGCAAACGCTTCGCGCTCCTCTTCGAGTAATTTTAATAATCGCGCGGTCTCCGCGTCCGACGGTTCGCGCGACGTGCATGCCACAAATCCGTAACGAATCCCCTCTCGCGCCTCGCCGCGCGCGGCCATGCTCCGGCCGAGCGCGACCGCCGCTTCGACAAATTGCGGATCGTTAAGAATCGTGAGCGCCTGCAGCGGCGTGTTCGTGCGCGGCCGGCGCGTGCAGGATGTTTCGCGCGTCGGCGCATCAAAAGTCGTAAATGTCGGATAGGGCGCCGTGCGGCGCCAGAATGTATAGATTCCGCGGCGGTAGCGGTCGTCGCCTTTGCTGTTCATCCACTGATCGCTATTATAAATCATCGTCCAGAGACCGTCGGGCTGCGGCGGAAACACGCTCGGGCCGCCCATGCGCGAACTTAACAATCCGGCGATCGCGAGTTCGCTGTCTCTTAACATTTCCGCCTCGAGCCGGAAACGCGGGCCGCGCGCGTAGAGTTTATTATAAGGATCTTTCTCGCGCAGATCGTCGGAACATCGCGAACTCTGCCGGTAAACGGCGGACGTTACGAATAATCGCAGCATCGATTTCATGCTCCAGCCGCGTTGCATCAATTCCGTCGCGCACCAATCTAATAATTTCGGATGCGTCGGCTCGTCGCCGCGCGTGCCGAAATCCTCCTCGGTTTCTACAATTCCGCGCCCGAAGATCAAACTCCACCAGCGGTTGACCTGCACGCGCGCCGTGAGCGGATTGTCGGCGCCGACGAGCCAGTTCGCGAGCGCGAGCCGGTCGCGTTTCGTCCCCGCCGGCGCGCGCGCGAGCACGGCGGGGAATTCCGCGACGACGCGCTCGCCTTTATTGAGAAAATTTCCTTTAATAAACACATGCGATTCGCGCGGCTCGCCGCGTTCCTTCAATACATAAACGTCCCCCGCCGGAATCTTTGCGAGTTCGGCTTTCGCTTTTAACAAATCCACGCGGGCGCGCGCAGCCTCGGGGCGGAATTTTTTATAAATTTCCTCGAACGCGGCCGTGTTCTCGCTTTTGATACTTCCAAGCGGCGCGACGATGGCGGCCATCGCATCCGTCGCCGGCGGCGGAAGCTCCTTTATTTCGTCGTCGCGGACTGAAATCTTAAATTTACCGATCGTGTGGCCGCCATAATTCTGCACGAGCCGTATGACAATTTTTCCGCCGGCCGGCAACTCGATCGGCGCCTCCGGCATCAGCACGGCCGCGTGCGGTTTTGTAACTTCTCCCCCGATCGCCCAGCCCTGCCCCGCGTCCTCGGAACCGTCGATCGCGCCCGCGATTCCCCAACGCGCCGAGCCGTCGGGAAGCGGCTCTTGTTCATAATCGGCCTGCGCGGCGGCCCATCGCACGGGCGGCGCGCCGCCGGCCGAAACTGTAATTTCGTTGAGAACGAGATTGCCGTTCCCCGCGCGGCCGGCCCCGCCCGCCGGGAGCGTCGCATCCGGCAACAATTCGAGTTTCAGCGCGGTGATCCGCGATTTGTTACAATTTGCCTCGATCGTATATATATCTTTTTCGGAGGCCTTGCCGCTCGCGATCGTCACGCCGTCGGATCCGACCGTCAGCGTCGCGCCGTTCGCCGAGCGCGCGACGGCGCGCGCGAGCGGCGACCAGGCGCCGGAATTGCGGTCATGTAATATATTAGCCGAGAATAATGACCTGGCTTTCTCGTCGTCCGGCGGCGCCGCCGCGATATCTTTAGTAAGTCGCTCGACGGCGGCGTTCAAGGCTTCAAATCGCTCGCGGTGTTCGCGCGCGGGCACGCGGAGCGTCGAACGTCCGTTTGCAATACTTTCGAATCCCGAATGGTCGACCTCGTCCTCCGTATTATTAAAAAATGCGAGGAATTGATAATAATCCTTCGATGTAAACGGATCGAATTTATGATCGTGGCATTGCGCGCATCCGAGCGTCGAGCCGAGCCACACCGTCGCCGTCGTGTTCGCGCGGTCGATCACGGCGTCGACGCGGAATTCCTCCGGATCGACGCCCCCTTCTTCATTAATCATCGTGTTTCTGTGAAAACCGGTCGCGACACGCTGCGCCATCGTCGCGCTCGGCAGCAGATCACCCGCGATCAGCTCTTTTGTAAATTCATCGAAAGGCATGTCCGCGTTCAGCGCGTCGATCAGCCAGTCGCGCCAGGGCCACATCGAGCGGCGGTTGTCTTTTTCGTAGCCTTGCGTGTCCGCGTAGCGCGCGAGATCGAGCCACGGCCGCGCGAAGCGCTCGCCGAAACGCGGAGACGCTAACAATCGGTCGACCGCGCTTTCATAAGCATCGGCGCTATGATTATGAACGAACGCGTCGACTTCCCCGACCGTCGGCGGCAGGCCCGTCAAGTCGAGCGACACGCGCCGGAGCAGCGTCGCGCGGTCGGTCTCCGGCGACGGGCGAAGTCCCTCATTTTCCAATTGTTCCAATATGAAATAATCAATTGCGTTGCGCGGCCATGCATTATCTTTAACTTCCGGAAGCGCGGGGCGCGCGGGTTTGCGATACGCCCAATGCCAATGTTCGCGCGGCGATCCGTCGCCGGGCGCGCTCCATGCCGCGCCGCCGTCGATCCATTTTTTGATAATATCAATTTCGGCGGCCGCGAGCGGTTTGCCGCGCGGAGGCATGAGCGTCGCGCCGGGCGCGCCCGTGATCATTGCGATCAAACGGCTATCTTTACTATTCCGCGGCACGATCGCCGGTTTGCCCGATTTGCCGCCCTTCAGCGCGCGTTCGCGCGTCGCGAGCGAAAATTCGCTCTCCGGTTTTTCGCCCGTGTGGCACGCGAAGCAGCGTTTGGTAAGAATCGGCATTATTGAATAATCGAATTCGTTCGACGCGGACGACGAGGCGCCCCGCGACGTCGCGGCCTCCCACGCGTCGGAAAGGTACGATTCGCCGTAGACGAGTTTTCCGCCGAGATGCCCCGCGGCCGAGACCAGCGCGGCGCATATTACGATTCCGATTCGATAATATACAAATCGCGTCCGCGATTCGATTTTCGACGCCGCGACCGCGAGCAGCGCCGCGATCGTCGACGCGGCGGCCGTGGCGAGGCCGAGGTTGCGATGGAATTGTAACGTCGCCGCGTCGGAGCCGCCGTGGCCGCTCGTTTCGGCGTCCGAAAGTCCCGCCGCCGCCGCGACCCACGCCGCCGCGCAGCCGAGCAGCGCGAGCGCCAGCGCCATTTTCGACGGCGCGTGCCGCGAAGCCGCGTCTCCGCCGCGAAATCTTAAATATTCAAATACGCACGTTAATATCAATAACGCGATCGGAAAATGCACGATCGACGGATGAAGTTTACCAAAAAACGTCCACATGGCCCGTTTACTTCAATAAACTCATGGACCGTGATGCCCCGCTTCGCCCTTCTCCCGCCGCATCGCTTCATAATAAATTTCCTCGTAGCGCCGCGCCGAGCGGCCGCACGAAAAATCGCGCCGCATCGCGCGCCGCCGCGTCAGATCGAATCGATCTTTGTCCTGATATAAACGAACCGCGCGGTCGATCGCCTTTGATAATTCACGTTCGGCGACCGGAAGCCACTTCGATTCCTCCATCGTCGCCGGCGCCTGAAACGTCAGCCCGTTTCCATCGGAATAATCGTCCGTGTCGCGAATCGTGTCGGCGAGTCCGCCTGTATGCGCCACGATCGGCAGCGATCCGTAGCGGCATGCGATCATTTGCGATAATCCGCACGGTTCGAATTTCGACGGCATGATAAAGAAATCGCTCGCCGCGAAAATGCGCTTCGCGAGCAGCGGCTGATAACCGGTCTGCACCGACATGTTTTCTTTATATTGCGCCGCGAGCGCCAGCAGTTGTTTTTCATAACTTTCGTCGCCCTGGCCGAGGACAAAGATCTGCCCGCCGGAATCGACGATTCTCGGCACGACGTCGAGCAGCGCCGCGATGCCGCGCTGTTCCATCAATCGCCCGACATAAGCAAAAAGCGGGCGGTCGTGCGTCTGTTTTAAGTTAAATCGCGAGCAAAGCGTCGCGCGGTGTTCCGATTTGGAAGTCCAATCGCGATCTGTAAACGCCGGCCAGACGCCTTCGTCGCGGTCGATCTCGCATACTGTAGGATCCCACACTTCCGTATCGATTCCGTTCAAAACGCCCGTGAGGTCGTCGACTCTTTTTTGTAATATTCCCTCGAAGCCGCACCCGTGGAGTTCGCTTTGAATTTCCTTTGCATACGTCGGGCTCACCGTGCCGATCATCGTCGACCAAAGAATCCCGGCCTTGAGCATGCTCACTTCGCCGAAGAATTCCAATTGTTCACGATCGAACAACCAGTCGGGAAGCCCGATCTTTTGCAATTGATCCTTTGTAAATTTACCGGCATTTGCGAGATTGTGAATTGTAAATAACAATCCCGCCTTGCCGACGGGCGAGTCTTTATAACGAAGCGATCTGTAAACCGGAAGCAGCCCCGTCGGCCAGTCGTGCAAATGAATGACGTCGACGGCCTCGGTTTCCTTCGATAAAGATTCGAGAACGGCCAGTTGAAACAATGCCCAGCGCGACGGATCGCTCGCGCCGCCTTCATAAGGATCGCCGTGCTGTCCGAACAAATCGGGACACTGGACGAGATTCACCGCGATGTCGCGCGACGTGATGCGTTCGATTTCCGCGCGCGCCGGAAGTTCCGTATCGCGGATCTCGACGGTGCGAATCCAGCGCGCCTCTTTGCGAAAGCGAGGGTCGATCGACGCGTAGCCCGGAATATAAATAGAACATTGGTGGCCGAGCCGCGCGAGTTCGCGCGGAAGCGACGCGACGACGTCCGCGATCTCGCCGGCCTTGACGATCGGGTCACACTCGGCAGCAACGAATGCGATGCGCATGGAGGACGGGTCATGCTGCGCGCCGCGGGGAGCGGTCGCAACGTGAAAATCAGCGAAAGGCGCCGGCGCCCAAACGAGCTGTTATTGTTTTTTAAGGCGCGTCGGCCACTCGAACTTCGGAAGGCGGTCCCACGGAACTGTTTTTAAGTGGTCCTCGTCCCGTCGCGCGGACGCTTTTTTGTAACGCCACGGGCGGTCGCCGTAGACTTCGATCAGTAATTTACATATATCCGGATCGTATAATTTAATTTTATCGCGCGTGGCGATATCGTTATGTTCCGAATCGTTTTGTCGATTCGTATCGAACCACGATTGCGCGACCTCGGCCCAATATTCGCCCTTGTTGGTTGCCGCGTACGTGCCTTTCCAACGCGAGGCGGCCATCGCATTTTTGTAACATTCTTCGAGGCGGCCGTCGAACGACGGATCGATCGACGGCATCGCCATTTCGTGCACCGCGTGCGAAAATTCATGAACGAGAATGTTTTCGCTCCAATACGGATCGCCCGGATAATTTAATAAATTCTCCTCCGAACAGCTCACCGACGGGCGCGCCGCCGTCGCGCCGAGCCCGCGCGCGCGTTTATCCCAATAATCTTTAGGAGTAAGATCGGCGTGCTCGGGAACGTCGGTCGTCATTTCTTTATAATGCATCACGGTGAGCCGGACGTTTGCCGCCGCGAGCGCGCGAAAAATCTCGCGCCGCGGGCCGATCATGTTTTCGACGATGTTCGCCGCCTCGCGAAGCGCCGCGTCGGGAACTTTTTCGGACGCTACGACGGGAAAATCGCCGATGAGCAGGCTTTTTTTGTAAAAATCCGCGAGCGCGAATTGTTTCTTTATATCCTGCCGCAGCGGCAGCGCCGATTCCGCGCCGGCGTTTATTGCATAGAACCTCATCGAAACGGCGTCGCGCCTGCCGCCGAGAAGCGGCGGCGTTTTTTCCTCGATGCCGCCGCGGCCGTCGCCCTGAATGCCGAAATCGTCGTCGTTCGAGATCGCGATCGTCGTTTCGTTAATAATACAAATCCCCTCCGGTTTTTCGTGGGGATACTTCTGTTCGAGAAGGTCGAGAACGGGCGATTTTTCGGCGACGAATCCCTTCGCGCGCAGCAGTTCGAGCGGACATTGTTCGAGCGTTTTGCCGTCCTCGAGAAGTCCCTGCGCGGCGGCGGGGTCGCCGAGCGAATTATTACATTTCGAAACGTCGGCGAGCATGATTTTTTTAAACTTCGACGGATCGAGCGGATCGCCCGGCGTTTTCGAATCGCGCTCGATGACCAGAAATTTACTATTACTTATCGCCGCGAGATCGCCGATCGTGTGCTTCGCGGTGTCGAATGCATATAAATACTGTTTCATCTCCCAACTCTTTAGATTAATCATTAGTATTCGCGTCGTCCGCGACGCATCGCGCACGCCCGCGTCGGGGTTGTCGGGCGCGGATTGCAACATCGCGACGAGAAACGCCTCGTCGGGCGTCTTCGTCAATCCTTCAAATCCACGGTTCGGCCTGCGTCGACCGAACACGCGCGGAAGTTCGCGGTCGAGATCCGGCGCCGAGCCGGCCGGTCCGGCCTTTTCTAACAATACGCCGCGCGCGTCAAAATGCATCAAAAACGGACCGTACTCGTCGCTCACCCAGAACGTGCCGTCGTTCATCGCGGCGAGACCTTCACTGTCGAGGCCGGCACTGTCGAGGCCGGCGCGATCGTCGTCGATCGGTTTTCCGTCGGGGCCGACGGCGGATTCGCGTCCGCCCGCCGCGCCCGGATTCGGCCGCCCCGAGAGCGGACGCTTCTTTTTATCTTTAAGTTCGATCACTTCCTTTATAACCGCGGCGTCATTTGTAATTTCGACGCGCGCGATCGACGGCGTGAACGACGCGGCGGCAAAACCCTTTTTGTTCTTTCCCGGAACGTCGAAATTCGGACCGCGATCCGTTAATAAATAAAAACTGTTCGCCGCGCGCGGGTCGCGCGCGATCGCCGATCCGAATCCGCCGTTTTCGATCTTGATATTACTGATCGTCGCGAGCGTTTTGTAAACGGGCACCCACGCGACGGTTCCCGGAGCCGGCGCGGACGCAGGAGCCGTCGCAGGCGTTGTATGCGTTGTGGACGCCGCGCCCGCGGCGAGAGCGGCAAAAATACAATTGAGAATTCGCCGCGAAGACGGGACGAAGTTATTATGAACGATCACAACGTTAATATATCAGAGCGGCGCGAGCGTTCAATTATAAAACGCCCTGGCGACGGCATTCCCGCGGCCTATTTCGCAAAACTCGAATCGAGATGCCCCTTGAACGCCTGCACCGCCGTTCGTTGTAAATAAAACGAAAGGCCGCGCAGACCGCCGAGTTCCTCGCCGCCGCCGGCGCGGCCCGGGCCGCCGTGGATCATCGACGGCAGCACGAGGCCCGGAGGGATCGATTGTTCGGCCATTTTGTCGCTCGCGGCCCACACGCGGCCGTGCCACGGGCTCAATTGTAATATCGCGCGCTCCGACCACGCCGGATCGTTACTATAAATACTCGCGACGAGGCCGCCGCCGCCGAGGCCCGCGATTTCGGCCGCTTCGTCGGCGCCGCCGTCGTAGGGAACGATCGTCGCGACGGGGCCAAAGACCTCTTCGGTATGCACGACCACGCTGCGCGCGTCGTTCGCGATCATTAAGGTTGGCGCGATAAAATAACCTTTGTCGCGCGCGGGCTTCGAACCGCCGCACGCGATTTTCGCGCCCGCCGCGAGGCGGTCGATGCCCGCGCGCACATCGGCGAATTGTGATTTCGAAGCGACGGGCCCCATGCGCGTGTCGGCGCCGGCGGGGTCGCCGAGTTTTATCATATTTAACGATTCGACAAGTTCGGCGGCGACTTCGTCGACGCGCGCGCGCGGCACGAGTACGCGGCGCGTGGCCGTGCACTTCTGTCCGGTTTTCTGCGTCATGTCGAGCGCGACGTTTTGTATCAATAACCGGAATGTATCCGAATCGGCGGACACGTCCGCGGCAAGAATTGTTGCGTTCAGCGAATCGGCCTCGATGTTCACGCGAATATTATGATTTATCAAATTCGCATTGCCGCGGATGCGCGCCGCCGTCGCCGACGAACCCGTGAACGCGAGGCAGTCCTGCGGTCCCATGTGATCTAACAAATCGCCCGCGGAACCCGCGATGAACTGAAACGCCCCCGCCGGCATCGCGCCGGTTTCGATCAGGATTTGTGCAATGCGCCACGCGACCATCGCCGTCGGCGTGCCCGGTTTTTCGATCACGGGCGTTCCCGCGAGCAGCGCGCACGCGGCCTTTTCTAACATATTCCACGCCGGAAAATTGAACGCATTCACGTGCACGGCCGCGCCGAGACGCGGCACGAGGATGTGTTGTCCCCAAAATCGCGCGCCGCGGCCTAATTGTACACTTTCGCCATCGTTTAATATTCTTTTTTCGCCGAGCGCCTCGCCGTATTGTGCATAAGCCGCGAGCGTGCCCGACGCGCCGTCGATGTCGAACTTCGCGTCGCCGCGCGTCGTCCCCGCGTTGCGAATGGATAGTTCTATCAATTCGTCGCGGTGCGCGTGCACGGCCGCCGAGAGCGTTTTTAACATTTTTCCGCGCTGCCCGAACGTCATCTCGCGGAGCGCCGGACCGCCGCGCGCGCGCGCGAACGCGAGGGCCGCCGAAAAATCGATGCCTCCGCTCGACGCGGCCGCGATCGTTTCCTCGGTCGTGGGATTATAAAGATTCGCGGCGGCGCCGGAACCGGCGCGCCAGCCGCCTTGCACGTAGCTTTCGAGTATTTGCATGGGAGATTCCGCGGATTCTACGCGGCGCGCGCGTTTTTTCAGCTACCGGCCGGAGACGTTGGCGCGGCGGCTGATACGATGCGCCCATGGAAAGCACGATGATGCGGTTTCCGCTGACGCTTTCGTGCGTGCTCGAGCGCGCGGGAGCTTATTTCGAGCGAACGGAAATCGTGGAACGGCGCCCCGACCGGTCGATCGCGCGGACGACGATCGGTAATTTTTATAATCGGTCGCGCGCGCTCGCGGAATCGCTGATGAAATCGGGGCTTCGCAAGGGCGACCGCGTCGCCACGTTTTTGTGGAATGATACAGTTCATCTCGAGGCGTATTTTGGCGTTCCCGCGGCGGGCGGCGTCGTGCATCCCGTCAACATACGGCTGCATCCCGACGAGATTGCTTATATCGTGCGGCACGCCGGCGACCGATTCTTAATTATCGACGCCGCGTTGCTGCCGCTGCTCGAAAAAATAAAGAATCAAGCGGCGTTCGAGCGCGTGTGGGTCGCGGGCGCGGCGCCGGGCGCTCCGCTGCCCGCCGGCGCCGATCATTATGAATCGCTGATCGCGGGCGCGAACGGTAATTTCACATATCCGATTCTAAATGAAGACGACCCGGCTGCGATGTGTTATACTTCGGGAACGACCGGCCGGTCGAAGGGAGTGGTTTATTCGCATCGGTCGATCGTATTGCATACATTTGCCGAAGTGATGCCCGACGCGTTCGGAATTTCGCAGCACGACGCCGTACTTGTTATTTCGCCGATGTTTCACGTGAACGGCTGGGGGCTGCCGCATTCGGCGGTGTTCACGGGCGCAAAATTAGTGTTGACGGGAATGCATTTCGACCCGGCGGCGATTCTGGATTTGATCGTTTCGGAGAATATAACAGTTACGGGCGCGATTCCGACGATCTGGATCGCCGTGCGCGACGCGCTCGAGGCGCAGCCCACGCGGTGGAAAATAAAGAATACGCTGCGGGCCGTCGTCGGCGGCGCCGCGCCGCCCGCCGCGCTTCTGCGCGCGCTCGAGAAATTTAATATTAAGTTGATGCACGCATGGGGAATGACCGAGACTTCGCCGGTCGCGACGTTCGGATCGTTAAAATCCAATTTGTTATCTTTGCCGGAATGTCAACAATTCGAAACGCGATGCAAACAGGGCTGGTCGGTGCCGTTCATGGAGACGCGCGTCGTCGACGCGGGCGGCGCCGTCGTCGCGTGGGGCGGTCGCGATCCCGGCGAGTTGCAGGTGCGCGGACCGTGGGTCGCCGCCTCGTATTATAATAATCCGGAAACGGCCGACCGTTGGACGGCCGACGGCTGGTTCAAAACGGGCGACGTCGCCACGATCGACGCGGACGGTTATATTTGTATTACAGATCGAGCAAAAGATCTTATCAAATCGGGCGGCGAGTGGATCAGTAGCGTCGATCTCGAAAACGCGATCATGGGCCATCCGGGCGTGCACGAGGCCGCGGTCGTCGCGGTGCCGCATCCGAAATGGCAGGAACGGCCGCTCGCGGTCGTCGCGCGGCGCGCGCATTCGGAAGTCACGGCCGCCGAATTGTCGGAATTCCTCTCGGGACATTTCGCGAAATGGCAGATTCCCGACGCGTTCGTCTTCGTATCCGAGATTCCAAAGACTTCCATCGGTAAATTTAAGAAAACCGCGCTCCGTGAACAATATAAAGACTGGAAATGGTGCTGAACCGGCTTCCGCGCGGACGGGTCCGGCCCTCGGCCCCGGAGGATTCGCGCCCGCGTTCGCGACGGCCAGATTTTATCAACCAATCCGCGTCCGGGCGCGCGACCGGATCGCGCACACGACGATGGCCGCGACGGAGCGGCGCGGCTATCTGTTCAATCGCCCGATTCTCGAGTCGACGACGATTTGTTTTCCGCGGCGCGCGCTCGGGAAGGCGCGCTTGCCGCAATTTCAACGCATTCATTTAAATTGCGCGATGCACGCCGGCGAAACCGGCGATCTGCTCGTGTTCGCGCACCCGTATTATACAATTTCGGACGCGGAGGGAAAATTTAGAATCGCGGGACTGCCCGCCGGAACGTTAACGATCTGCGCCGACGAACCGGACCTCGGCGTCGACAAGGAGCCCGCCGCCGTGGCCGCGCGCGCGGAGACGCGCGTCGATCTCAGGCTGCGCAAGCGCGATTGAGGTTCGCGCGAGCGCTCAGCGCGATTCGGTTATCTTAATATTGCGAAAACGAACGTGCGAGTCGTTGTCGTGGTTTTGCAGGCCGATGTGGCCTTCGAGAGACCGGCTGCCCTCGTATTCGTTCACTTTCTCGTCGTTGACGTAAATTGTATATTTCTGACCCTTGACGGAGATTCGGTATTTGTTCCATTCGCCGACGGGTTTCGTCGGCACGGAAGTCGGTTCCTTAAAATCGTAGACGGAACCGGTGTTGTGTTTCGCATCGAAAGTATCGCCGATTTGTATTTCATATCCCTGGTACACCGCCGTCCACGGGTTCATCGGCGCGGGGAATCTTACAAAAACGCCCGAATTGTCCTCTTTGCGCCCGACGCTCCATTCGAGATCGATCGTGAAATCGCGAAACGAGCGTCGGTCATACCATAACATTCCCATGCCGCCCGCCGTGACGACGGAGCCCTTGTCGACGACGAAACGCCCCGGCCCGCACATCGTCCAGCCCTCGAGATCGTGATTATTAAATAATACGATCGCGCCGTTCTCGACGGCGCCGTTGCCCTTGTACGACGCCCAGGTCGCCGCGTTCACAATCAGTTTTTGAAACATCGGATTTTTGTAAACTTCGGGGCCGTGGCCGAGCGTCGTATAAAATACTTTTCCGGCGCCGTACCGTTTGGTCCACGCGACGGGGCGCGTTTTTCCGCCCGGACTGTTCGCGACAAGTATGAGTTCCTTGTCGGCGGCGGGCGCGTCGGCCAGAAAATACAATTCATCGGGCGTCTCGAAATCCTCGACGCCTTCGCCGACCGGCGACGTCGTGGCGACGCGCTGGATTTTCACAGGGCCGTAGGCCGGATGCGTTTCGAAGCGGCCGCCGACCATTTTGATATATTCCGGATAGGTTTTAAATGTATCCGACGCGCAGTGCCAGCCGATCCACGATCCTCCCGAGCGGACGAAGTTTAACAATCCGTCGACGTGGTCGGAGTCGAGTTTTTCGATATAACTGTCCTGGGTGTATTGAAAAATAATATCGTATTTATTATTTAACTCAGGATCCTTCAATACATCGGGATTGGAGGCGAGCGTCGCTTTTTCGGCGGACGGTTTGCCGGGTGGCGGCGCGTCGATGCGGACGAAATCCACTTTTGATAATTTAACGCCGCCATTTTTAAGAATATCGACGACGCTCGCCGTGTTCGCCTCGACCGCGTGATGCTCGCCGCCGACGAGGACGAGCGCGCGCATCCCCTCGGCGCGCGCGTCCGCGGCTGAAGAAACGGGCGCACCGCTGGCCGGCGCGGACGCCGGCGCGTTTCCGGTCTCGCGCGGCGCGAATGCGAACAACGGAATGAATGTTAAGAAAACGAGTATGTGCGCTCGGATCATGCGAAGAGTCTAGCAGGGCCGCGCGCCAAGCTCCATTCGCGAACGCCGCGATTCCGCGGGAATCGGAGTTGTGACGGGGCCGACGCGGGCGAGAATCGCCGAAATGATGTTTGTAGCACTCGCGATCGTTCTTCGCATCGGATGGCAGACTCCCGGCGCCGCCGTCGAGACGGCGCGTCCGGAACCCCAGGAGTTCATGAATATTGACAAATACGAAATATATATTCATCCGCACTTCGATACTGAAACGGTCGATCTAAAGGTTCACGCCGCCGCGCATTTGTTAAAAAAATCGAACGAATTCGCGATTCATTATACTGGATCGAATCCATTAACATTAACAATCGACGGAAAGGCCGCCGCGACGACTCGCGACGGCGACGTGCTGCGCGCGCGGCTGCCAGCCGCGATCGACGCGGGCGCGGCTTTCGTTTATGACGCCGAATATTCCGGAAAACCCGGCCGCGGGCTTTCGTTTCGAAACGCGGGCGGACCGCCCGACGGCAAAGCGCATAAAGTATTATTTACAGATGGCTGGCCGGATTGGGCGCGCTCATGGCTTCCGGGCGTGGATCATCCGCTCCGGCGCGCGGCCGTCGCGCTCGTCGTCGACGGATCTGTTACAAAGGCCGGTATGCGCGTCGTCACGAACGGTAAATTTAAGGAAACGCGCGCCGACGGATCGTTGGTATTCGAGGAGCCGGTCGAGATTCCAACCTATCTCATCGCGCTCGCGATCGGAGAGTATGCATGCATCGACCGCGCCGCCGCGAGCCCGAACGCGCCCGAGGGAGACTTGAATTATTTTGTATATCCGTGGAATTATGAAAAAGCGAAGCGCGAGTTCGCGGAAATCGACTCGATTCTTCATTTTTACGAAAAGACGCTCGCGCCGTTCCCGTATCCCAAGTTAAGTTATGTTCAAGTGCCGACGCGATTCGGCGGCATTGAGAACGCGGCCTGCATTTTTATCGATGAAAAAATCGACCTTGGCGTTCCGAATGCCGGCATTCACGCGCACGAACTGGCGCATCAGTGGTTCGGCGATTCGATCGGCATCGCCGACTGGAGCGATGTCTGGCTTTCCGAGGGATTTGCAAGTTATTTCGAGGCGGTCTATAACAATAAAACGGAGACCGAACTGGCGCGCCGCATGGGCGAAATGCAGGACACATTATTAGCGTTACCGATGACGAAGGAAAAACCCATCGTCGGTCCGATTCCGGAGAAATTGGACGAATTATTAAATGCGATGAGTTATCAAAAAGGCGCGTGCGTGCTCCACGCGCTGCGCAAGTTCGCCGGCGAGGAGGCGTTCTGGAAAGGCATTCATCGTCATATACAAACAAACGGCGGCCGCGCGATTCGCACGGCGGATTTCGCGCGCGCGTTCGGCGAGGGCGCGGGAAAAGATATTGGTAAATTTATCGAAATCTGGACGCGAACGAAGGGATTCCCCGTATTTAGCGAACCGATCTCCAAATCGAACGCCGCCGGAAAGCTAACAATTACGATCGAACAACGGCAGACGACCGCCGTATTCCCCTGCGCGTTCGAACTCGAAATAAGAACCGCCGGAGTCGCGCGGACGAAGGAAATCCGATTCGACGAAAACCGCGCGGCCTCCGTCGAGTTCGACGTCGATCATTACGATTCCATCGCGCTGGATCCGCGGCGATGGGTGCTGCATCGTTAGATATAATATTGTATTAATCGATTAAGGAATCCTTAAATTCGGTCAAGTCCTTCAGTACGGCGTGCGCGCCGGCGGCGGCGAGGGATTCTTTTGTATCATGTCCCGTGCAGACGGCGATGCAACGAAAACCGTTTGCAACCGCGCAGTCGACGTCGTGAATCGTATCGCCGATGACAATAACATTCTCGGGAGCGACTTCGATACGATGATATTCCGACGAGCGACGGCGCGCGACGGATGCAACAATTCGACGATCTTCATGATCGTCGCCGAAACCGCCTGTTTTGAAATGATGATCGAGCCCGGTCGGTTTTAGTTTAATGCGCGCGCCGCGTTCGTAATTTCCGGTCAGCAGCGCCTGCCGGCAGTCCGTCCGCGCCGAGACGAGGGCGATCGCGTCGGCCGCGCCGGGCAGCACGGCGTCGTGCGCGAATCGGTCGATTTCCAATTGTAATTTACTAAGATACGATTCCTTCAATAACTCGAGGCGCTCCTCGTATTCGCGCGACGCGATCTTACAAAACGCGGCCATTTCGCGCAAAATTCTGCCGTCGGTCGCGCCCGCGAAATGCACGTTCGCCGTGCGCTCCGCCACCGATTGAATCTTAAAGACTTCCTCGAACGCGCCGCCCGCGGCGCGGCGGCCGACGCCGCGAAAGAATACGAGCGTTCCGTCGATGTCCCAGAGGATGAGTTTCGGCATTTGTATATTATTCGGCGGGGTCCGCGCCGGCGCGCGAAACGGCGATCCGCCGGTCGACGATTTCCGGCGCGGTTCCGCCCTGCGCTTTTTTGTTTAATATGCTATTCCGCACGGCTTCTTCGGCGCGGTCGAGGGGCGTCAGCCGTCCGCGCACCTCGATCGTGCCGATCCACGCGGCGGCGTCGTCGAGTTTACAGATCGTATTCGTCATGATGTCGAAAAAGTACGTTTTCGCGGCGGCGGCCTCCGGCCGTGGCGTCTCGGGCGCGGCGGCGCGCGTCGAACGCCGCGACGCCGCCTCGGATGGTAAGATTTCCTCCAGCGCGTCGATTTCCGCCGTATGTGTTAATATAATATTCGCCGCCGACGCGAGTTCCCACGCGAATTCGAGATTCTGCACGGCGTCGAGCGCGTTTTCCGACGCTCTTAAGAATCCGAGTTCGGCCGCCAGTTCCTCGCGCTCGATCGGAAGCGCGCAGCCGGCGCCGTCGCCGCTCCCGAGCGCGCATTCGTCGCAGCGGTCGAGAATGTCGCGAACGCGCAACGCGTCGCGCGCGAACATATCCATTCGCGAGAGGATCCAATGGCCGAAGAGCGTCGGCTCCTCCAATTGTAAAGTCTTCGGCATGATAACATAATTTCGCGATCGCCGCGCGAGCCGCGCGAGCGCGTCGGCGCACGATTGTATGGATTCGCGCATGGCTCGCCCGGCATCGAGCATCCACAACCGGAACACGGTGACGTCGCGTTCGCGCGCCGACATCCCCTGCGTGATCTTATCCAAGGATACGCCCGGTCGATTTGTTATTTCGCGGTTGAGGCGTTCGCGGATCGCGCGCGGATCGAAATCAAGGGCGGCGGGCGGATCGTTTACAATTCGGTCGCAGATTTCCGCGAGCGCCGACTCCGCGTCCTCGAATTCGGTGACCGAAAGAATATGAATTTTCGCGAGCGCATGCGCCCACGCGCGCATCACGGCGGCTTCGAAAGTAAACAATTTGGATTGTATAGAATCGTGCTTCAATTCGCGATCTGTAAATATTCCGCGCGTCACGCGGGGATGGGATCCGGCAACTGCGCCTCCTCGAGCGTGAGCGGCGGCCTTTCTACAAATCCCTCCTTTCGAATATTACAATCGAGCACGTCGCACGCTTTGCAATGATCACGCCTGCACGGATCCGCGTGAAACACGACGTCGACCGACTCGCCGAACGCGAGCGTGAGCCGGTGTTCGAGCGCGTCGCAGAGCGCGTGCGCGCGATCGACGGTCCAGAATTCGGGAACGACGAGGTGCGCGTCGACGTGGGTTCGCGCGCCGAAGCGCAGCGCGCGCAAATGATGTAAACGAATGAGCGCGGCCGGCCGGTCGCGCTCGAGCGTTTCTAACAATTTCGTAATGGTTGTTTCGTCGGCCTCGTCGAGCAGGCCGCCCGCCGCCTCGCGCACGAGCCTGAACCCCGTCCAGCCCAATTGTAGTCCCATCGCCATGGCCACGATCGGATCGATCCATTCGAGTTTCGAAATCTTTACGAGTCCGAGACCTATCAATATTGCCGCGGTAGTCCAGACGTCGCTCAACACGTGGTGGCCGTCCGATCGAATCGCGATGGAATTATAACGTTTGCCGACGCGGACCAGATAGATTCCAAGTATAAGATTGGCGGCCGCGGCGGATCCTACAATAAACAATCCGAGATCGATTTCGCGCACGGTCGGTCCGCGCCACAGCGCGAGCACCGAGGCGACCATCGTCGCGATCGATGCAAATGTTATAAGTCCGCCCTCGAACGCCGCCGCGAAGAATTCGATTTTTCCGTGGCCGTAGGGGTGATCCTTGTCGGCCGGTTTTCCCGCGAATACGACACTACCGATCAGAAACGCCGCCGCGACGACATTAGCAATACTCTCGAGCGCATCTGACAATACCGCCGACGAGCCGGTCCAATTGTATGCTACGAATTTCGCGCCGAGGAGCACGAGGCCCACCGATAGCGAAACGACACCGGCCCGTACGCGTGCGCGTTGCTCGGAAATCATCGTCCGCCAAGTTACACGTCCGCCTCGCGCTTCCCCAACCCGAGTTGCCGCGACCGCCCCTCGACCGCCACCGAAAACCGCCCTCCGGCGGGCGCAGGTTTGTTTTGCGAGGGCGGCGGGCGTAAACCGACGGCTGTCGAAGCCATTGATGTTCAAGAACCTCCGCGAATTTCTCGATCGACTCCGCAGGGAGCGCGACCTCGTCGTCGTCTCGGCGCCGGTCGATCCGCGCCTCGAGATCGCCGAGATTCATCGCCGCGTCATCGCGGAGGGCGGGCCCGCGCTGCTCTTTACAAATCCGACGGGCGCGTCGTTTCCAATTGTTACAAATCTTTTCGGAACGCCCCGCCGCGTCGATCTCGCGTTCGGGCCCGCGCCGGAACGATTCGTGCGCGATCTCGCGCGCGCGGCGGTCGAATTGTTACCTCCGACGCCGGCGAAATTGTGGCAATCGCGATCATTACTATTTCAGGCGCTCCGCGTCGGCACGACGAGCGTCTCGCGCGCGCCCGTGCTCGAAATGCAACAATCGACGCCGCAATTGTCGAAACTTCCGATTTTGACGTCCGCGCCGCTCGACGGCGGACCGTTTATAACTCTTCCGATCGTTTATACGGAGCATCCCGACCCGAAGATGCATCAAAGCAACCTCGGAATGTATCGATTGCAGTCTTACGACGACCGCACGACGGGTTTTCACGCGCAGATCGGCAAGGGCGGCGGATTTCATCATTATGAATCGGAGCGCCGCGGTCAGAATTTACCTTTGACCGTTTTCCTCGGCGGACCGCCCGCGCTGACGCTCGCCGCGATCGCGCCGCTCCCCGAGGGCATCCCCGAGCTATTATTAGCATCCCTCGTGCGCGGCAAGCGCCTCGAAATGGTAAAATGTCCGGCGGGCGGCCACCGTCTCGTCGCCGAGGCCGAGTTCGCGATCCGCGGAAGCGTGCGCGCCGGCGCGCGCCGCCTCGAGGGGCCGTTCGGCGATCATTATGGTTACTATTCGCTCGCCCACGAGTATCCGATATTTGATATTACAAATATTTGGCACCGCCGCGATGCGATCTATCCGGCCACCGTCGTCGGCAAACCGCGCCAGGAGGATTTTTTCCTCGGCGATTATTTACAACAATTGCTGTCGCCGCTGTTTCCGCTCGTCATGCCGGCCGTCGTCGATTTGTGGAGTTACGGCGACACGGGTTTTCATTCGCTATCGGCGGCGATCGTTAAGGATCGCTACGGACGCGAGGCGCTCGCGTCGGCGTTCCGCATCCTCGGCGAAGGGCAGCTTTCGCTCACGAAATTCCTGCTCGTGACCGACGGCGCCGTCGATCTTAAGAATTTCAAATCCACGCTCGAACATATCCTTTCGCGCTGCGATTTCGCGGCGGATTTGTTTATATTTGCAAACGTTTCGATGGATACGCTCGATTACACCGGTCCGAAAGTTAATGAAGGCAGCAAGGGCGTCCTGCTCGGCCTCGGCCCGCCGAGACGCGAACTTCCCGCGGCGTTCGCGGGACCGCTTCCGGCCGGCGCGAACGCGGCCGCGCTCTACTGCGCCGGTTGTCTCGTCGTCTCCGGCCCTATGCACGCATCGTCTCCGAATTTCGCGGCGTCGCTCGCGCGCGACCCGGCAATACAACAATTTCCGCTCGTGATCCTCGCCGACGATGCGCGTGCGACCGCCGCGTCGACCGAACAATTCCTGTGGCGCGTGTTCACCCGGTTCGAACCCGCGGGCGATATTCACAGCAACGGCGCCCCCGTCGTTCGCCATCATCTCGCATACAACGCGCCCATCGTGATCGACGCGCGCGTCAAAAGTTGGTTTCCCGGGGAGGTCGATGCCGACGAAGCGACTTCCGCGCTCGTTTCGCGCCGCTGGCGCGAGTACTTTCCGCAAAACGCGATAAAGTAAAATAACGATTCCCGTGAAAACCGCATCCGTAGTACGCCGCGCCGTTTTGTTGATTCTTAGTGAAATCGCCGTCGTCGCCGTTCTCGGATTTTTTGTCGAGGGGCTCTCGCGCGGCGCGCTCCACGCGGGACTCGTTCCGGAATCGGAGTTGCGCTTTCCCGCGCCGCTCATCGTGCGCCCCCACCCGTTCATCGGATTCTCGCTGCGAGAATTAGCAATTCGCGGCGCGGGCCAGCCGTTCGAACATCATATCAATCGACAGGGTTACCGCGGCGCGCTCTTCACCGCCAAAACGCCGCAGACATTCCGCGTTTTGTGCGTCGGCGATTCGGTCGTGTACGGCGACAACCTCGCCGACGGCGAAACGCTGCCGTTCCGCCTCGAAGAATCGCTGAAAGAAATTGTAAAAACTAAGAATATCGAAGTGATCAACGCAGGAGTTTTACAATACACGAGCGCCGAGACGTTTGCCGCGCTCGCGCTGCGCGGAATTGATACGAGTCCCGACGTCGTCGTTTTTTATCAGGGGGCCAACGACGTCGCGCCCCGGCTCGTGCGCCCGTTCAAATCCGATTATTCGCATTTTCGCTCCGTCTGGGTCCGCGACTCCGAACAGCGCGCGGACAAATTTCTCGAAGCGTCCGACGGATATGTAACATTGCGCTGGCTCGCGGGCGTTTACCCGAACGCCATGCACATTGATTATTATACAACGCGCCCGTTGGCGAAATCGACGCAGAAGGAGCGCGAGTCGGGATTCTTTAGATCGGGCAACGACGCGTTTTTGCACAACGAGGCCGCCGGCACGGCGCTCGCGCGCGCCGCGGGCGCGCGGTCGCTGATTGTAGCGACTTCGTACAACGAGCAATTCCCCGACAACGCCGGTTTTCTTAAACAAATGATCGAGCAGAACCGCCGCAAACAGTCGCAGACGGCGGCGAAACAGGGCGCGAATTTTTATGAACTTCCGCCAGAGTTCGCATCAGAGCCGAGGAACTTTCGCGACAATGTACATTTCACCGCCGACGGCGCGAAGACGGCCGCCGCGCACATCGCGTACGAAATGGCGCGCCTCAACTGGCTGCCGAAATAAATTATATGATATCTTCGACGGGACGCTCGCGCTTTTTCATTAATTTAATGAAAACGGTGATCCTATCGGCCGCTCTCGCGTTCGCGGCGTCCGCGTGCAGGCACGCCGACGATTTGGATGCTAATTATTTCCGCCCGCATCCGATGTTTCACGTCGAGCCGATTCCAAACGTTCCGGCCGCCGACGGCGTGGGACCTCACGACGCGTTCGGACTCCGCGGTTATAACACGAGCGAAAATCCGCCGATCAAAGTGCTTATATTCGGCGGCGCGTCGATTTACGCGCACGGAAAAGCTACAAAAGAAGCGATTCCCGCGCTCGTGGCCGAAGAATTGGTAAAATTACAAAAAAGCGCGCTCGTCGGCAACGCGGGCTGCCCTGGCCAGTGCGCCGCGTCCGCGATGTTAAGACTCCATTTCAGTCTGTCGGCCTGGAAACCGACGCACATTGTTTATAGTCCGGGCGGCGAGGACTGGTCGGTTTACGCGGCGCAGAATTTCCAGAGCGATTTGAATCACGTGCCGCGGCCGTGGTCGGGTTCGCCGTTTCCGTTCGAGGCAGGCCTTTCGCCGGCCGGCGCCGCGGCGTACGAACGCGATTTGCGATCGCTCGACGTGGTCGCGCGCATGAACGAAGCGCGACTCATTCTTTGCATGCCCATCGAGCGATCGAAATATTCGCCATTGCGCGCGCCGATTCTCAAAGTTTCGCAGCAGCGCCGGCTCATGGTGATCGAACAGATGCGCGACGCCGACGAAATGGCGCGCGCCATCGCCCGCGGAATTGCAAAAAACTGACGCGTCGACACGTCGGAAAATTTATTCAAATGTTGACCCCGCTTGGCTTTGTAGTTTAATTGTAAATCGTGCCCCAGCCAGTCATTCGAGACGAATTCGATCTCGGCCTCCCCCACCTCGGCCCGTTCGCGCTCGGCGATTCGCCGCTGCTGAAGCATCTCGGGCACTTGCGCTGGCTTTCATTCGAGAAAAAGGCCGGCGTGCCGACGTCGCGCGTCGCCGACAGCAAGGGGCGCCGGCTGTACGCGACGTTTTATTATATTGATATTAACTATCCGCCGGCCGCGCCCGCGAACATGTTCCGCGAAAACGACCGCATCGTCGTGACGGGCGATTTGAGCGCGCGCGGGCGCAACATTCTCGACGGTTTTTTTGCAATTTACAGATCGGGCGACGCGCGCGAAAACGAATGGGGCGTTCCCGATCCCGCGACCGCGCAGAAGTTCATCGACGCCGGTATTCCTTATATACGATTGTCGAATATATTCATTCAACAGGAACAGGGTCCGGAGAAGTTAAGAATCGGCCAGCCCGCGAACGCCGACTTTACACATATCAACGCGCTTTCCGAGATGCCGGAAGGCAATGAAATTAATCGTTCGGCGCGCGAACGCGGTTTTTTCTTTCCTCCCCCCGATGGCTCGCTGCCGGCGCCCCCGCCGCGGCTCGAATTTGTACATCAAGTCGATCCCGACCGCGACGTCAACGCCGCCGGATTGGTATATTTCGCGAATTTTCCGACTTTTTTTGAAGTCGCCGAACGGCGCGCGCTCGCGGCGCTCGCAAACGGCGGACTGCCGCGCGATTTCACGGAGCGTCGCGGAACTCTGCGACGACAAATCGGATTCTTTGGAAACGCGAAATCCTCCGATGCTATCAAAATGCGCGTGCAATGCGCCGTCGATCCGGAGCCGCGCCGCGCCGGAGATCATCATTGGGGATTGTTATGGTTCACGACCGAAGTGGAACGGTCGTCCGATCAATTGTTAATCGCGATCACGACCGCGAACCGCGTCGTGGCGCTCAACGACGACGCCGAGATCGCGCGGTGGCGCGCTTTCGCGGCGTCGCTGAAATAATATATTAAATATAATAAATCATGTCCGAAAGCGGCTCCATAGAGAATCCTCCCGGGGATTTCACCGCGTTGCGCTTGTTTATATTGCAACGATTCGCGAAGCGCGGCACGACGTCGATCGACGACCGCGCTTCGCTCGTGAAAAGCGGTCTGGTCGACTCGTTCGGCATCGTCGAAATTGTATCGTATATCGAAAGTGAATATCATGTTCGCATCGCCGACGCCGACGTGGCGCCCGAACACTTCGAAAACCTCAACGCCATCCGAGCGCTGCTCGCGCGCAGTCCGAAATATTAAAATAACAATACGCCCATGGACGTGCTGACCATCGATTACGCGGCGCTCGTGGGCGCGGCCGCGTGCGCGTGGTGGGCGCTGCGCCGCACCCGCTACTCCGGCGTCGCGCTGCTCGCCGGCGGACTTGGATTCTTTACATCGCCGCTATGGTATCCGTGGATTCACAAGCAGGACATTCCGCTCGTCGCCGCGCCGCCGCCGCTTCCGGCCGCGCAGATCTGGGCGCCGCTGGCATTTTTTGTTATAACGCTCGGAATCGTCGAAATCGGAAGATTTACAAAAAAGGCCGCGCTGCCCGTCGCGCTGCTTGCGCTTTTGTTAATATTTGTAAAAACCGCCTCCGCGCCGTGGTGCGACGCCGCGAACGCGTCGACCGCGGCGCGCGCGGCGATCGGATTCGGAATATCCTATTTCGTGCTGCGCGCGATCGCGGCCGTGATCGAGGCGTCGCGCGGTCTGCTCGACGGCGCGAGCGCGCTCGACGTCGCGGGTTTTATTGCATTTCCGCCGATATTAAGTCTGGGTCCGATCGAACGCGCGTCCGCATTCTTTCGCGAAGCGCGCAAACCGTTCGAATTCATACAAACGATCGGCGGCGCGGCCGCGGGATTGTGCCGGATCGGCGAGGGAATGTTTAAATTCATCATCGTCGGCGAAATCGCGAGAAAATACGCCGAACCCTTCGCCTCGAACTCGATCGCCTTCGAAAATCTCGCGCCGGGCGCGCTGCTGACCGGCATTTTCTCCTATTCGATTTATTTGTATGTTAATTTTTCGGGCGCGACCGACATGGCGATCGGCGCGTCGCGATTGTTTGGAATTAAAGTCTGCGAGAACTTTGACATTCCGTACGCCCGGCCGAATCTTACGGAATTCTGGCGCGCGTGGCACGCATCGCTCTCGACGTGGCTGCGCGATTATTTATTTTTCCCGATCGGCAAACGGATGCCGCGATCGCTGGCTCCGTTCGCCGCCCCGCTCGTCGTCATGGGAATTTGCGGACTCTGGCACGGCGTGACGCAGCCGTTTCTCGCGTGGGGAATCTTGCATGGCGCCGGTCTCGCCGCGCATCAAGCGTGGCTCAAACTCCGCCGCGCCAGCGCCGCATTGGATACAATTTCGGGGAGCATTCCCGGTCGAACGGTTATGACGGTGTTCACGGTTTTTTATGTTACATTCACCTGGATTTTCTTCGCGGCGCCCGATCTGCAAACAGCGTTCGTTCATGTAAAATTACTGATGCTCGACGCCGCGAACGCGCCGAAATTATTAGGAATCGCCGCCGCGGCCGCCGCGCTCTGGAGCTTCATCCCCGGCCTCCGCGACCGTTTGCGCTCGACGGCCGCCTCGGAACGCGTCACGCTGCTCTCGCAGATGGCCCTCCACTGGCGCTACAACGTCGATCTTATTTGTATACTGGTCGTCGCCGCGAGATTTTTGTTAACCAAGACCGCGCCCGAAGGCGGGTTTGTTTATAATTCGTTTTAGATAACTCCCGGCCGACTCGGTTCTTGCGTCGCGGAACTGCACCGTTGGCGCTTGAAGGGTGGACAGAATTGTCGCGGACAGAAGTGGCAATTTCGCGGAAAGACGCGGAGCCAGAACGAGACCTGCACGCGGAGACGCGGAGAGCCCGCACCGGCACGCAATTCAATTGTAACGTTTCGGAGCCAGAATTCCACGCGGAGACGCGGAGCCAGAAGGAGAACTGCACGCGGAGACACGGAGAAAACCAGAACTTGCAATTGTATTCTTGGTTTTCTCCGCGTTCTCTCTGTCCTCCGCGTCTCCGCGTGCAGTTCTCCTTCTGGCTCCGCGTCTCCGCGTGAATTTCTCGTTCTGGCTCCGCGTCTCCTTCTCGCTCCGCGTTTCCGCGTGAAACTCTCATACAATGAAAGAATTAGACGACATCACCGGTATTATTGTAGATGCGGCGGTGAAGATTCATAAAGATCTTGGTCCAGGTCTTCTTGAATCGGTTTATGAAGTACTACTCGTTCGCGAATTGGAGCGTCGG
>JACQFD010000034.1 GCA_016200225.1 Planctomycetota bacterium | reverse complement strand
TAGCACGACGCTAATAAAAGCGCGGCTGCTCGGCCGTCGCGGCGCGCGCGTGCCCGCGCAAGCGCGGTCACACCGCGCGTCGCGCGACCGCCTCGCGGTCATCGATCCCGGCCACTTGACACAAGCAACAGATCCCAAATCCCCAAACCCCCAACGATCGTCGGCAGTGGTTCCGCGCGAGTTCCGCAGCCGAGGGATGGCGGCGCGCGGCGCCGCCATCGTCGGCGAGGACTTGTTTGAGCGCCGGAACCACTGCCGGCGATCGTAGAAATATATTAAATATTATATAAAAGAAATAATAAATAATATTTATTGACGAAAGTTAATGCGCCTGCGCGGCGCGAGAGCGCAAGCGCCACGCGGCGCCGGAGCACAACTCGCCGCGCGCGCAGCGCAAGCGCCATGCGGCGCCGGAGCGTTATCGAGCCAGCGCCGAACCGCCGGTTTGTTTCTTACATTCTGCGATGCGATCCCATGCGTCGCGGACGATGGACGAATCGGCGGGTTGCCCGCTTTTGCGAATAAATTGTTCGAAATCCCGCGCGGCGGAACTGTGATCTCCGATTTTCTGGCGGCAGAGGCCGCGATTGTAATATTCGTCGGGGCGGTTCGGGTCGAGAATCATGACGCGGTTCAATTCGAGCAGCGCCGCATCATAATTTTCCTGCCGCATTCGCATTAGCGCGAGAAGGCTGCGGCAATTTGCTTCTTTAATATCGAAAGCCTGCAAATCGGACCGGTACTTCATTGCAATTGTCGCGTCGACGTTCGGATTTTGTAAAAACTTCTCGATCGCCTGCCGCTGATCCTGAATGACCGCCGCGGCTTTTTCGCCCCATTCGATGGATTTGGGCGGCGGACCGCTCAACGAATAGACAACTTGTAAGTGTTCGAGCGTTTCGAGATAGTTAGGATCCTTTTTCAGTGATAATACAAATCGGTCGGCGGCTTCGCGGAGGTCTTCTTCCGACGTTTTTTGATATTGTTCAATTTCGGAATTAATTTTAGCAATTGCGCGGTCGACGTCGGCCATGACGACGCCGGGCCGCTTCTTTTCGGCTTCCTTGGTTTTCAGTTGCTTTCGACCGTCCTCGATCAACGCGAGCAGGAGCTGGGCTCGCTGTGCGCGCGAGGTCGCGCAGCCGAATTGGATTTGCCATTGATTGCGGGCGCCGTTTTTCTCGGCTGCCTCGAACGTCGCGACCGCTTCGTTGAGGGACGAGTATTTCAGTTTGCGATCGGGCGTCGTCGCGGCAATACGGTTCAACGACATTCCAAGGACCGACTGCGCGCGCCATTCGTTCGGCTTCGTCGAAAGCGCCTTGCGCGCCATGTTGGCGGCGAGTTGCAGCTCCGACTTGTCGTAATGGTCGGCCGCCGTTTTGAGCTGCAGATCGAATTGCTCGTCTTTCTCTTTCGACGAGAGTGCAGCGCACGAAGCGGCGCCAAGGATGAGGCCAATGCAAACGAACGATGCGTAATTTATGTTCATTCCCGGATCCGTCCACGGTGAGAAGTGGTCGCGTCGGGGGCCGCGTTGAGCGATGACGTTACCGGAGCTTGCCCGAAGCGGCAACCGGGGCGTATCGTCGCACGCTTTCCATCCTCCTTTTGAATCCCCTAACTTCGATGACGATTCGACTTGGCATCAATGGTTTTGGCCGCATCGGCCGAAACGTTTTTCGCGCGCTCGCGGCGCGTCCCGAACTTGGAATTGAGATCACGGCGGTGAACGACCTGACCACGCCGAAGACGCTCGCGCACTTACTAAAATACGACACGGTCCTCGGACGATTTCCCGGAAAAGTCGAATCGCGCGAAACGGAATTAAAAGTAAACGGCAAGTCGATCAAGGTTTTTGCCGAAAAAGATCCGGGAGCGATCGCGTGGTCGGATTTTGGGTGCGATTATGTGTTGGAATCGACGGGGCGCTTTACTAAGAAAGCCGACGCGAGCAAACACATTCGCGGAACTGTAAAAAAAGTTATCATTTCCGCGCCCGGCGAAAAGAACGATCCGCCGGACGCAACGATTGTGATGGGCGTGAACGATAATGTTCTCAAAGCCGGCATGACGGTGCTCAGCAACGCGTCGTGCACGACGAATTGTTTCGCGCCGATGGTCAAGATTCTTAATGATACATTCGGCCTCGACCGCGCGCTGATGACGACGGTGCACGCGTATACGAACGATCAGCGCATTCTCGATCTGGAACATAAAGATTTGCGGCGCGCGCGCGCCGCGGCGCAGAATATCATTCCGACGACGACCGGTGCGGCGAAAGCGGTCGGCGAAGTGATTCCCGAACTCAAAGGTAAACTCGACGGATTCGCGCTGCGCGTCCCGGTGCCCGACGGCTCCGTCACCGACTGCGTCGCATTGTTAAAGAAGTCGACGACCGTCGAAGAAGTGAACGCGGCGTACAAGCGCGCGGCCGACGGCCCGCTCAAGGGAATTCTCGAATATACGGAAGACGAAATTGTATCTTCCGATATTATTAATAATGGACACTCCTGCATCATCGACGCGAAATTGACGATGGTGAGCGGCGGCAACCTCGCGAAAGTGGTCGGCTGGTACGACAACGAGTGGGGTTACAGCAACCGCTGCCTCGATCTGATCGTCCGCTGGTCGAAAGTAAATTAAATTAAACAAAGCGATCCGGCGCGAACGTAAACATTAAAATCATGGATTTTCGCACGCTCAACGAAATCGACGTCGCGGGCAAGCGCGTTCTTGTCCGCGTCGATTTTAATGTTCCGCTCGCGCCCGACGGTTCGATTTCCGACGACACGCGGATCCGCGAATCGCTCCCCTCCATTCGCGAAATTCTCGCGCGCGGCGGCAGCGCAATCTTAATGAGCCACCTCGGGCGGCCGAAAGGCGTCGATCCTAAGCAATCGCTAAAGCCCGTGTCGACGCGATTGCAGGAATTGATGCCCGACAGAAAAGTAATATTCGCGAACGATTGCGTCGGCCCCGAAGCCGACGCGGCCGCGAAAGCGCTCGCGCCCGGCGAAATATTACTATTGGAAAACGTCCGATTTCACGCGGAGGAAGAAAAAGGCGACGCGGCGTTTTCGCAAAAACTCGCGTCGCTCGGCCAATTGTTCGTAAATGACGCGTTCGGCTCGTCGCACCGCGCGCATTGTTCCGTCTCGGGCGTCGCCGGAATTCTGCCGTCCGCAGCCGGACATTTGTTAATGAAAGAACTCGCCGCGTTCGATAAGTTAATTAACGATCCGGGATCGCCGTTTGTAGCGATTCTCGGCGGATCGAAAGTATCGGATAAAATCGCCGTCGTGCAGAATCTCGTCGGAAAAGTGCAATATTTACTGATCGGCGGCGCGATGGGTTATGCGTTTTGCCGCGCGAGCGGCCAGGAAGTCGGCGCGTCGAAATGCGGCGACGCGGACGTGCCCGTCGCGATGGAGGCGATGTCGCGCGCGCGATTCGAGGGGACGGAACTGTTAATTCCCGTCGACCACGTGATTACGGAAAAATTCGCGGCCGATGCGCCGTCGCGCGTCGTCGAGGAGAACATTCCCGACGGCTGGATGGGCCTCGACATCGGTCCGAAGACGATACAAATGTATTCTGATATTATCAAAAACGCGCAGCGCATCGTCTGGAACGGCCCGATGGGCGTGTTCGAGTTCGATCGTTTCGCCGAGGGCACGCGCGCCATCGCCCGTGCGGTCGCGGAAGCAACAAAAACATCCGGCGCTTTCAGTTATATCGGCGGCGGCGATTCGGTCGCGGCGATTCAAAAACTTGGCTTCGCCGACCGCGTGTCGCACCTCTCCACGGGGGGCGGCGCGTCGCTCGAGCTGCTCGAGGGACGCGATTTGCCGGGTGTCGCGTGCCTTCGGAAAAAGTAGCATTATTCTCCCAGGCTGAATTTCCCGCGATGCCCAACCCGAATCGAATCTATCCTTCCATTCTCGCGTGCGATTTTAGCAAAGTCGCCGACGAGGTTCGCCGTTGCGAATCGGCCGGATGCGACGGTTTGCATCTCGACGTCATGGACGGACACTTCGTGCCGAATCTTACAATTGGTCCCGACGTCGCGCGTGCCGTGCGCGCGAGCGGCGCGACGACGCTCGACTGCCATTTGATGGTTACAGATCCGAGGTCCGCGGCGAAGTGGTTCGCGGCGAGCGGCGTCGATTCGATAACATTTCATATTGAAGTATCGCCCGATCCCGCGGCCGTCGCGGGCGCGATTCGTAAACTTGGAAAAAATGTCGGAATTTCATTGAATCCCGATACTCCCGCTTCCGCGATTCGCGCGGCGCTGCCGCACGTCGACAATGTATTGGTTATGACCGTGTTTCCCGGATTCGGCGGACAGAGTTTTATACAATCGTGCCTTCCAAAGATTCGCGAAATCCGCGACATGGGATTTGCGGGCGATCTTCAGGTGGACGGCGGCATCAATGAAGAAACCGCCGCGCTCTGCGCCGCCGCCGGCGCGAATGTATTTATTGCCGGAACGTTTTTATTTAAATCAACAGATATGGCGTCGACCATGCGGCGGATGCGCGCGCGCGTCGACGCCGCCCGCGGTGCCGTGACCGGCGCACAGAATTAATAATTACCAAAAAATGGAGCAACCCATGGAATGGAGCCGACTCGGAAAAAAACGCGACATGCCCGGAGGCCTTTGGCTGAAGTGCGAGTCGTGCGCGCAAATGATATTTCGTAAAGAACTCGAATCGCGCCACCGCGTCTGTCCCACGTGTAACTTTCACTTCACGCTCGGCGCGCGCGAGCGGTTCGAAATCACGCTGGATCCCGGCACATTCGAAGAGAAGTGGCCGGATCTCACGCCGCAGGATCGTTTAAAATTTACAGATACAATTAAATATTCCGACAAAGTTATCAAAACGCGCGAAAAATCGAAGTTACAGGAAGCCATCATCGCGGCGACCGGCGAAATAAAGAATCGGCCGGTCGTGATGGCGGTGCTCGACTTCGGTTTCATGGGCGGTTCGATGGGCGAAGTCGTCGGCGAAAAAGTCGCGCGCTCCTGCGAACTCGGAATCGAAACGGGCCGCCCCGTCATATTATTTACATCGTCGGGCGGCGCGCGCATGCACGAGGGCGCCGTTTCATTGATGCAAATGGCAAAAACCTGCGGCGCGCTCTCGCGCCTGCGCAAAGCCGGCGGATTTTCCATTTCATGCATGACCAATCCCACGACCGGCGGCGTCACCGCATCGTTTGCATCCGTATGTGATATATTACTCGCCGAACCGGGCGCATTGATAGGATTCGCCGGCCCGCGCGTCATCTCGACGACGCTAAAACAAGAATTGCCAAAGGGTTTCCAGCGCGCCGAATTCTTAATAGAAAAAGGCCAGATCGACGCCATCGTTTCGCGCGACAAAATGCGCGACGATCTGGCGCGATTATTAAGTTATTACCAGCCGGCGGTGAAGGCGGTTTTATAGTAATTGATTAGCATTACAGTCGACAGCAAGTTGTTTGGCGTTGGCGTTTAATATATTAATATCATGGACCCGATTTGGTTGAAGGCTCCGAGACAATTCAATCTCTGGAAGGATCTATTTCAAGGTTCCGAGGATCTTGACCCGCGATCAAGTTCATTGAACGGTTGCGAAATCGTCGTCGATTTGGAAGACTGCGCCTTTGTGCGGCCGCAGGCGGCGCTCGCATTGCTCGTATTTTTTGCTTTAATTCGGCGCCAGAATGGAATTGGATTTTTGAGGCTATCCAACAATCACGGCGTAAATGTTTATTTAAAGTCGTTGGGCCTGTTTTCCAGACTTAAGGATCTTGGTGTGGGAGTTGACGACCGAAATATCAATAGCGTCGACGATAACAATATCTTGCTCCCATTGTCGCCCTTGAGCAGTGAATTAGACATCGAAACACACGCAAATAACACCAATGACCGTCTGAAAGCGACGCACCCGGAATCTGTTAGCGTATCCGGGGACCTCTTGACTATTTTTGCGGAACTCGCGAGCAATGCAATTCAACACGCGCAATCCGAGATTGATGCATATGGGTTCATCCAATATAAAGACTTTGGATTGGGGCCGTCAATAGTATGCGTTGTAGCAGATGGCGGCATTGGCATTCGAGCCGCTTTGAGCAAAAATCCGAAAATTCATTACACAGAAATCTTCTACGACCACTCGTCCATTGAATTTGCGTTGAGGGAGCGCGTTAGCGGGACGGGAGACTTGAACCGCGGTATCGGACTCAGTACAGTTGTGGAGGCGACATCCAAGCGTGGGAGAAGTCTCGTAATTCACTCCGAGAGGGGAATGGTCCAATTCAATGATGGCGTGATGAAACCCAGCGAACGATCGCGGCTCTTTCCGGGAACGCTTGTGCTAACCTCAATTCCAGCTTAGACTCCTAACGATGATACGCCTAAATGTCCGAGACTTCACTACTGCTCGTGTCCTTGCAACGCGAACGGCGGCTTCGCGAATTGTCCGGGATTTTAAGTCTTCGCCGAACGGTGTCTCAGTGTCGATCGTTCATGAACGCCAGTTTGAAGTTGATTTTGAAAGAATTGAGATTGTTAGCCCGTCATTTCTCGATCAGTTAATAAATGAGTTAATATTGAGTCGAGAATCGAGCGCACATGTTGATTCAATATTGATTTATAATTATCCGGAGTCGATTGCGAAGCACGCGAATTTGATAGCGCGAGGACATGGCTTGCAGAATGAATCGAATACATCAAACCATATATTGTTAACGAAGGCGCCGGTCGGTTCTCCATAGTTCCGAAGGGTTTTCAACGCGCGGAATTTTTGTTAGAAAAAGGCCAGATCGACGCCATCGAATCCCGCGACCGCGTGCGCGACGGCCTGTGCGCGATTATTAAGTTATTACCAGCCGGCGGTGAAGACGGTTTTGTAGGCGCATTCAATCGGAATTTTAGATTTTGCCGCTTGACAGAACGGCGATCGGGGGCGTCAATGGCTTGGTTAGCGAGCGTTCACGCCACAGTGGCGTGAGAGTGCTGACAAAACGGACATATCGAATCAGGAGTACGACGATGTTTAACCCGACGGTGAGGCGAGCAGAAGAGCAGAAGAGCAGCAGAGCAAATAAATACCAACTTTCGTGGATTCTGATCTTTTCGATCGGAGGGATCGCAATGGGCCGTATGGCATCAGGGCAAACGCCTCCGGCGCCACATGCGGCGAACGCTCCCTATCTTGTAACTTCCAGTCCGACGGGAAATGACAATGGGCGAATTGTCTCCTACGACATTTTGTTAAATGCGAGTCAATCGCAGTCTTTTGGTTCATTTGGTTGTTGGATGGTGGCGGGCTCGGCCTATCCAGATTCGAGCCATGTTTCGACCGATGTTGTAATTGCAGCGCCGCACGAAGCGCATCCGGATGTTCTCGGTACGAGCGACGTGGGTCATGCTTATGTTTATCGGGGCCGAGACTCCTCCGGTGATTCATATCAATTCGGTCATCATGCAATTCAACTGATCCCTGGGACGACTCAGACAGGTCAAGCCGTAGGCAACCTTGGGCTTGCCGTGGCAAAACTTGGCGGAAGCAATGCATTGCCGTTGATATTGGTTAGCTCGTGGACGCGCGACATCCCTCTCGACGCTACAAATGTTGCACGCGGCCTCGGCGCAGTTGATGGCTACGTAATGGACATTACAAATCTTTCAGGCGGCAAGACCTCTGTTTTCGGATCGTATGGCATTTTTCCACCTCCTGATAAATGGGTGGCTTTGGAGCCAGGGTCGCCTCCGATTCCCAAGCAACAAGACAATCAGTTCTTTGGGTTTAGCATTGCCGTTGGCGATATCGACGGCGACGGATGTAACGATTTGGCTGTGACTGCCGGGGGTGCGGATATCGGCGACGGGAGAGTTTATATTTTTTGGGGAGAACCAAACGCAACCTATCCGAATGGTTTGGATGCTTCGAATCCAACAGTTACGGTCATCATGGCACCGACCGCTGGGCTCGGAACGGCGTTCGGCTCATGGGTCTCCATAGCGAATCTAAATTCCGCGATTGATTCCTTCGCGGATCTTGTCGTCGGCGAGCCACACTGGCCCGACGCCAATTCCAAATACGGCCGCGGCCATCTTTACAGCGGCGCGGAACTTAAAGTTTATAAGCCAACGTATCATGGCGGAGTTTATTTATATGGAGACACGAACAATGACGGCATCCCGGACGCCAACGCGCCGACAACGTTTAATACTCCTTTTACAGATTATGGCGAGGAATTCGCTTTTTATCATTGGCTGATTGACGTCGACGATCCGCAGGACGGCCTTCCTGATATTATATTTCATTCCGAGGGCGCGCCTTGGCCGGGATCCAACAATGGCGGCATCGGCGGGGCGGCGGGCGTTGTGCCAACGGTTGGTTCTTTGTACATTTATAAGAATAGATCTGATCAGATGCCCACGGGCTGGCCGACCTACAAGCCCTACTTTCAGACGACTCCCGATCATATCCTATTCTCGGGCACGCTCGAAAGTGGCGCAAGATTTGGACGAAACGTAGTATTTACCAATTGGAAGGACGATACCCTTGGAGTTTCCAAGCCGGCACTAATTGTATCGGAGCCCGACGCGAGTTACAGTCCTTCTCATACGCTGAAAATTGAAGACACAGGTCTGGCGAGTTTATATTTTTGCTCGCAGGTGCAGGCCACGACGTCATCACGCACGTCCCTCACTCCGTCGTGGCGCATTCCGAGCAGTCGGTATGGCGAAACCGGCACGTCAAGTTACTTGCGATATCTCGATTTTCAAACATTGCCGAATACGGAATGGGGACCCAAACGGCAAACGCTGTGGAGCAGGTGCATGGCGACTGGGAACTTTGATAACACTGTATCTGCGGCGAAAGCTCAAGTAGTTATCGGCGCCAGCGCAAGGAATGCTCCAAAGCCTTCCGATGCTACAGCACCGCTCTCACAGGCTGGAGCGGCGGCGCACGTGAAGGAACAGTAGTAATATCTTTTTATTAAGTTATCATTAACGGAGGATTACAAATGTTTGCGAACGCGATCATGCTTATATCAATCATTCAAGTGGGACCCGCGCAGCCGTTTGGAATTCATGACCAATTTGTCATTACAGGACAACACAAATTGGGTAGCCACCAAGGCAACGGTCCGCACGGGGCAACCTTTCGATTTGATCGAAAACTGAACTTGCTCGGCGTCAATGATATGAATTGGCTTAACATGGGCGGCGGTGGCACAAGTCAGATTTTCTGGACCTTGCCGAATGGGCATTATTGGATGAATCCCGATTGTGCATTCCCATCTCAATGTTACAACTCGGTCATGAAGCTCACGGCGGATCTTCAGATTGAAGCAATCATTAATATTAACGAGCCGCCAAGCCGAATTGCAATGAACAAGCAGGGTGAATTATACTGCATTGGCTACTCAGCGGGCGGTGGATTCGCGCCCCTAACCAAACTAACGGCAAGAGGCGCGGTTATTTGGACAAACTCCAACTCTGGTTCCGGCTACATTGACCTTGACCCTGTACAATTGATTGTGGGCGCGGATGACCAGCCCTGGTTTTTCGCACCAAAAGTTAATACTAGCTATGCGTTTATCGCTGAGGCCAGAAAACTGAATTCGCATGACGGCGGCCTGATCCTCACTTATACCACACAATTTGGGAGCCCCACACTTGGAGATAATATTGCGCGGATTCAGCCGACGACCGGATCTCAAGTTTGGATTGAGTCGGCTGGATACTCGAATGGACCGCTCGTTCAATTTGAATTAACCGATGGCACGACAAGTTCAAAAAAATGGCAGACTTCTTATATCGGGCTGGCGCCCGCGGATTTCCGAATTGGACCATCGGGTGATGTATTCTATATATTTGGTACAGGATCGTCGATTCAACATAAAATTGTACGGGCGGATCAAAATAATGGCGCTCTCATGAAGGAGTGGGACTTTGGACTACCAAAGCAACTCGGGAGATTTGCATTTGGGCCCACGGGCGAGGAGATCTACACCCTTCGATATGTCAATCAGGGCCTACCAAATAAATATACAGAACTCGTCAAGCTTTCATTAGTAACAGGACAAATGTCGTCGACTAGCCTTGCGGCTTACAAAGACATGGCATTCCCCGACGGCGACCCCACGGGTTATCTGTTCGCCACCGTCCTCGACCCCAATGGAGACAACGACGGTGATGGTTACAAAAACAGAGATGAAGTGCTCGCCGGATACAATCCCTTTGATGCATTCTCGCACCCCGGCGGGCCGAAGGCCTATTTGTGGTTTGACGCCGCGAGTAATAACGCGTTGAACGTTAAAGTTATCGATCCTGATGGAATCATGAATCCATCGGGCGGCATCGATCTTAATACTATTCAATTGATTGTCGAGGATCCGCTGCTTGGCTCGGGCGACATCTTCCAGCACGCGATTGGGGGCGCGACAAACGTCGTCCTCTCTCCCGACGGCAAAGAACTGACGATAACATTTGGTAATTTAATATTTCCCGCGAATCATGACATCGGCCTCACGGTGTCGGCCTTTGACTTAACGGGCGCGTGGGCTTGGGATTGGCATAAAGTTCCATACTAATTATTCATTGAACGTCAGGTCGAATCACCGGCATAAGTGTTTACAATGTCAGTGCGTTCGACCCTCTGCCTCGACAAGATCGGCGACGCCCAAGTCCGCTTTTCGGGATCTTCGGTGGACGCGTCGCGACCTGTCTTCGCGCCGACATACTCCGGCGCAAGCCATCATCTCCTTGGCCGTTCGGTCGAATTTCGATCTCCGCGCGTGCGACAACCGAGGCCTTCGCGTATTCTCATCGGCTGACTGGCCGAATCTTGCCCCGTGCGACGAAGCCGCTCGAACCTGGTCAGACGGGGAACCGAGCAGCCATAAGAGATCGTCTTCGGGTGCCGCGGTTACGCCGGGTTCGGTCAGTCTATTCTTAATATTAACAAAATCATAACTCAAGGGTTGCAACCCTGTCGTACCTCGTCCTAGCTCGCAAATACCGTCCGACGGGCTTTGACGACCTCGTTGGACAGGAAGCCGTCGCGAAGGGCCTGAGCCAGGCCATTTCGAGCGGCCGCATCGGCCACGCGTTTTTATTTGTTGGTTCGCGCGGCACCGGAAAAACGAGTTCGGCGCGCATTCTCGCCCGCGCGCTGAATTGTGAAAAAGGGCCCATTGCGAATCCGTGCGGCGTTTGCGATTCGTGCAAAGGGATCGAAGACGGGACCGACGTCGACGTGCTCGAAGTCGACGCCGCATCGAACAACAGCGTCGATAATATTCGCGAACTGCGCGAAAGAATTGCATTTCGTCCGATGCGCGGCAGGTATCGGATCATTATTCTCGACGAAGTGCATATGTTATCGACCGGCGCGTTCAATGCATTGTTAAAAACGCTCGAGGAGCCGCCCGCGCACGCTAAATTTATATTTGCGACGACGGCGCCCGAAAAAATTCCGGATACGATCCGCTCGCGATGCCAATTCTTCGAATTCCGGCGGATCGACGAGGCCGCGATCGCGGCGCGGCTCGCGTTCGTTTGTAAACAAGAGAAGTTTAACGTTCCAGAAACTGTAATATCGGCGATCGCGCGCTCGGCGCGCGGCGGCATGCGCGACAGTCTGTCGCTGCTCGACCAGTTAATTGCATTCGCGGGAATGAATCCAACAGAAGCGGATTTGTCACGCGTCATGGGAACGGCCGAGCGCGAGACACTCCGGACGCTCGCGGCGGCCGTGCTCGAGAGCCGGCGCGCCGAAATATTACAAATGGTCGACGAACACGCGTCGCAGGGCGGCGAGCCGCTCGAATTGTTAAATCAACTCGCCGACCACTTTCGCGCGTGCATGACGATCGCGATCTGCGGCGACGATACGGATCTCGTCATGGAAACGGGGGACGCGCGCGCGCGCATCGCGGAACAGGCGAAACAGGCGGGCGCGGACCGGCTCGAGGCGATCGTCAGGCATCTCGTGTCCGCGCGCGAACGCGCGCGCTTCGCGGGGCCGCTCACGCGCGTATCTGTAGAATCCGCGCTGCTCGCGGCGTCGCGCTCGGCCGAGGTCGCCGTCATTCCCGCGCTCGTCGAACGATTGTTCAATTTAGAAAAACGCCTCGCTTCGGGCGAGTTCGGCGCGGCTTCCGCGCCCGCGGCGCAAAGTTTACAAAAAACCGCGCCCGCGGCGGCGCAAAACGCATCGTCGGCGCCGACGACTACAAATACGGCGTCCGCTCCCGCGTCGCCCGCGCAGGCCATCGTCGAATTGCTCGCGAACCGCAATTCTTTCGGAAAAGTATTGCGCGACAACGCGGCCGCGGTCGCGTTCGACGGCAAAATTCTTAAAATTACACTTCGCGCGCTCGACGAACGCAGCCGAACGATCGTCCACGATTCCGTGAACCGGTCCGCGGCCGAAAAATTTATACTGGAACAGCGCCCCGGCGTTTCGTTAATAATAGAATTCGCGGGCGCCGCCGCCGCGGGCGCTTCGGCTCCATCGGCGCCTCCGCAGGCGCCGGCGGCGCGCGCGCCGATGCAACGCGTGAGCGAAGATCAACTTTCTCCGGCGGCAAAATTTGTCATGGATTCGACGCGCGGACGCGTCCTCGGTCAGTCGCCCGCGCCCGAAAACATTAACCTTCCCCAGAACGACGAATCTTAAATAAACAATAAAATCATGAGCGGCAGCGGCGGTTTTGGCGATCTCGGCAGTCTTCTCCGGCAGGCGCAGAAAATGCAGCGCGAAATGAAGCGCGTTCAGGAGGAACTCCGCGAACGCGTCGTCGAAGGCACGGCCGGCGGCGGCGCCGTGAAAGCGACGGTGAATGGTAATAAAGACGTCGTCGCCATCAAGATACAAAAAGAAGCGGTCGATCTCGAAGATCTCGGCATGCTCGAGGATCTCATCATCGCGGCCGTCGCGGCGGGAATGAAGCGGGCCGACGAAATCCAAAAGGCCGAAATGCAAAAGGTAACGGGCGGTATGAATCTGCCCGGACTGTTTTAGTAATATCTAATATTTGTATCCATTTCGGCGATGCCGTATCCGAACGCGCTCGAAAAACTGATCGACCAACTCGGCAATTTTCCGGGGGTCGGACGGCGCACGGCGGAACGGCTCGCGTTTCATGTATTGCGAATGCCCGAGAATTTTGCGCGCGAACTCGCGGGGGCGCTCGTCGAAGCGCGCGCGAAAACGGTCCGTTGCCGGCATTGTTATAATATTACGGATCAGAATCCGTGCCGTATTTGTAGCGATCCCGCGCGCAACGCTTCGCAGATCTGTGTCGTCGAACAGCCGCGCGACGTCGACGCGATCGAGCGGGCCGGCTGTTACCGCGGCGTATATCATGTGCTCATGGGAGCGTGGAATCCCGCCGAGGGCACCGATCGCGAGCATCTGACCATGGACGCGCTCGCCGCGCGCGTCCGGAAAGGTAATATTACTGAAATCATCGTCGCCACCGATCCCGATCTCGAGGGCGACGCGACCGCGCTCGCGGTCCACGAGGCGCTTCGAGATATTACCATTCGTGTCTCGCGCCTCGCGAAAGGCCTGCCGTCGGGAACCGGGATCGAATATTTAAATCGCGCGATCCTCGCCGACGCGTTCGAGGGACGGCGGGATTTGTAACAGAGCGCCGCGCGGATTGTTCATTACAATTTGACCCGGGTACCTGAACGTCGAATTCCGGCGATTCGCGCGGCGGCATGTTCCCGCAATTTGTCCTTGCGTGAAGGACAGTTTTGGCCGAAATTGTCCTCCATACAAGGACAAACATGATCGCGACTACGTTTGATCAGATCGTCGCCGACTTCCAGGATTGGAAGCTTCCGGAACTGACGCCGCGTCGGGCGTCGCTCTCGCTTCTCCCGCGGAAGGCCGATGTTGTTGTTGGAATGAGGCGAAGCGGCAAGACCTTTCGGCTATTCCAGGAAATACAGTCGCTGATCTCGGGTGGAATGGAACGATCGAGAATACTGTATATTAATTTCGAGGATGAACGACTTCTCCCGCTCGATGCAAAGCGCCTTCAGGAAATCCCCGAGGCTCTTTACAGGCGGTTTCCCGAGAATCGCGGCCGTGAGTGCTGGTATCTATTTGATGAAATTCAGAATATTGACGGCTTCGAGGGATTTGTAAGAAGGATTCTCGATCAATTTTCCGCGCGAGTTATCCTCACGGGGTCGTCGGCCAGGTTGCTCGGCAGGGAAATCTCGACCAAACTTCGAGGGCGGGCGACGACTACGGAAATCTTGCCTTTCAGCTTTCGAGAGTCGCTTGCCTGCGCGAAAGTGAATATTCCGACGAAGTGGCCGGCGCCCGCGGAGGCGAGGTCGCGCCTGGAACATCATTTTCATCGTTATCTTGGGACCGGCGGCTTCCCGGAGGTTCACGACCTCGATGACGCAAAACGCGTTCGACTCTTGCAGGAATATATGAATGTAGTATTGCTCCGCGACGTCGCGGAACGATATTCGGTCACGAACATTACAGCACTGCGCTATTTGATGCGTCGGCTCGTACATGCGCCCGCGACTCTCTTCAGCATGAATAAAATATTCAATGACCTTCGGTCGCAGGGGTTGAGCGTTGGAAAGGACTCGTTGCACGCATATTTAACTTATTTCGAGGACGCATTTTTATTATTCTCCGTGAACCTCGCGTCGACTTCCGAGCGCCGGCGCATGGTAAATCCGCGCAAGTGTTATCTTGTCGATCATGGCCTTGCCCGCGCGGCATCCTTCGAAGCGGATCGCGACATCGGCCACTTGCTTGAGAATATAGTTTATGTAGAGTTGCGTCGGCGCTTTGCTAAAATTGAATATTATATTACTAATTCAGGCCATGAAGTGGATTTTCTCGCCGAGGACCTCCTTGGCAATCGTTCCGTGATTCAAGCATCGGCCGATATATCCAAAGCGCCGACCCGCGACCGCGAAGTTCGCGCTCTTGACGAAGCGATGCGGGAATGCCGGCTTCGCGAATCGGTTCTCGTGACACTTCGCGAGGAAGAGCTGATAACTGTTGGAAGCGGACGCATTCGCGTCGTGCCCGCGTGGCGCTGGCTCTGCGAAACGGAAGATTAAAAAATGTGAGTCCGCGATCCGATCGTAAGATTTCGGAGTCCGGCGACGAAATCGGGCGTCGACCGATCAAGCCCGGACCTCCGGGAAGACGATTTTCAGAGAGCGTTTCCTCCCATGGCATTCCCCGAAATCGGACTGTCGCTGCGACCCGAGCAGCGAATGTTAATGCTGCCGCGCATGCTGCAGGCGCTCGACATTTTACAATTGCCGCGCCACGCGCTCGCGGACTGGCTGCAATCGGCCGCCTTCGAAAACGATGCCCTCGTCGTGCGCCGCCGCCGCGCGCGCGGTCCAATCCGCCGCGACAACGCCCTCGATCCGCTCGCGTCGAGTCCCGCGCGCCGGACGATTCGCGACCATGCTTTCGAACAACTGGCGGTCGTCGAACTTCCCGCGCGCATCCGCCAATTGATCGATGTCATTCTCGGATCGCTCGACGGGTCGGGTTATCGTAATATTACAGATAACGAAATCGCGGCCTCGGTCGCGCCTCCGGCTTCGTCGTTCGAAATGCAACAATGCGACGCGGCGCTCGCGACGCTCGATCCGCCGGGCGTTGGGGCGCGCGGCGTGTTCGACGCGATCTTGCGCCAGTCGGCCGCCGACCCCGACCGCGAATTGATAAAAGAAATATTGACAAAACACGTTGTTTACTTATCGAAACAGCGCCACGAACACGTCGCCGCGGATTTGGATATAACCATCGAGGAACTGCACGGATTATTAAAAAAGATGAGGCGATTTTCGTCGAGGCCCGCCTGCGGTTTCGACGCGGACCCGGCCGCGGTCGTGCATCCGGAAGTTAAAGTTACGATGGGGGCCGACGGCCCGGTTTTCGAATTGCGCGAATTGAATCATTTACAATATTCCATCGCGCCCGAGGCCGTCTCGCGCTCGCGCGACCGCTCGCTCCCCGCTCCCGCGCGCGCGGAGTGGCGCGAACGCGTGGAGTCCGCGCGCACGATCATTGCGAGCCTCGAACAGCGCCGCGTGACGCTGGAGCGCGTCGTGAAAGCGGTCATGGCGCGGCAATCCGCTTTCTTACAAAACGGACCGGGCCATCTTCGGCCGCTCCGAATGCAGGAACTCGCCGACACGCTTTCGGTGCATCCTTCGACGATCAGCCGCGCGGTCGCGGGCAAGTACGTCGAAACGCCGTGGGGAATTTACAAATTGCGCGATTTTTTCGTCGCCGGAGTCGAAACGTCGGGCGGCGAATCCGCGACGCGCGACGAACTCCGCGAAGCGGTGCGCCGCGCGTTCGCATCCGAAGATCCGTCCCATCCGCTCGACGACGACGCGGTTGTATCATTACTAAAAACCGGCGGATTCCGCGCCGCGCGCCGCACAATTGCAAAATATCGCGCCGAACTCGGCATTCCGTCGTCGTGGCACCGGGGAAAAGTCGTGACCGCCGGCGCGTGACGTTGTGCGCGCGGCGCGCGGAATGGTAATATTGCGCCGACGACCCGTGCCCCGAAACATTCGTATAGAACTCGCCTACGACGGCACGGATTTTCTCGGCTGGCAAAGGCAGGAAAACGGGCCGGCGGTTCAGGAAGCGGTGGAAGTGGCGCTTTCGAAAGCCGTGGGCTGCGACAGAATTGTAGTGAACGGCGCGTCGCGCACCGACTCGGGCGTCCATGCGTTGCATCAAGTCGCGTCGGCAACCGTCGAAACGCGTCTCGACGACGCAACGCTCGCGAAAGCTATCAATCGATGGCTTCCGTTTACCATTGCGATCCAATCCGTCGCGACCGTCGACGACGCGTTTCACGCGCGGCTTTCGGCCACCGGGAAACGTTATATTTACAGAATCGAGGCGTCGCCGCGCCGGAATCCCGTCGGCAGCGCGTTCGCCGCGTGGACACACGCTCCGATTGATTTGTTAAATTTAAGAATCGCCGCGCGCTCTCTCGTCGGATGCCACGATTTCGCGTCGTTCGCGAATTCGGGAAGCCCGCGAAAAACTACTATTCGCACAATTCGTTCGATACATATTTCGCAGCGGAAGGCCGTGACGACGTTCGCTTTTGAAGGGGACGGGTTTTTGTATAATCAGGTGCGCACGATGGTCGGCACGCTCCTCCTCGCCGGCCACGGAAAAGTCAAACCCGCCGAAATCGGCGCCATCCGCGACGCCTTTGACCGCCGCGTCGCCGGTCCCACCGCGCCTGCGGAAGGACTTATTCTGGCGCGCGTTCTCTACGAAAATGGCAACAGTTGGCAGGCGACTTTGGACGACCTGAAAATGCCGGAGGAATGAGCTATTCTAATCTCATCCGAAGCGGTCGGACATTCCATCACACACAATCCGACCATTCATCATTTGCACAGGAGTTCAACGTGAAAGTCATCATTACATTGCGTGATGCATCCATCGAAGACGAGGCACGGGAATACGCGAGGGAGAAAATCGATCAGCTCGAGCATTATTTTGAACGCATCACGAGTGTGGAAGTGATTTTGAGCATTGCGACGAATCATAAGAATCGAAAGCGCGCCGAATTTGTCATTCACGCGAACCGCGGAGTCATCCTCGTCGCGAGCGCGGAATCCGAGGAGGTCAAGGCGGCGATCGACCGCGCGCACGCGGAAGTTAAACGCGAACTCCTGCGCCACAAAGAACGCCTCACCGACCACCACAAAGCCCGTAAACAGTCCGAAAAACGCAAAGCGGGAACTTCGTAAATCTCGAGAATCTCGGAGTTTCGAGCGCTGTGACGCCAGGCGGCGACGCCGCGGCAAGCCTTTCGTTCGCCCATCGATGATGCTCGGGCGATTATGCTCGGAGAAGAGCCGGGCCGCGAACGCGCGCCGCGCGTTCATTCATCAAAAATCAAACAACATGTCCGTCCGCCGCGTCGTGATGATTGTAAACAAACAGGGGCTGCACGCGCGGCCTTCGACGCGAATTGTAGAAATTGCGAATCGTTATCAATCCAACATAACAATTCGCTGCGGCTCGATGTCGGCGAACGGCAAGAGCGTTCTTCAATTGTTATCGCTCTCGGCGCCGCATTCAGCCGAACTTATCATCGAGGCCGAGGGCGCCGACGAGGAGCAGGCGGCCGCCGCGATTGCCGCGGAGATTTCGAAGGGCTTCGGCGAGTAAATAACGAATAATTTTCCGGGTGGGGGGCGTCGCGGTCCGAGTTTTCCGCGGATCTCAAGGGAAATGCCGCCGACGGACGATCTGCGCTGGAGACGTATTTTCGCGCTTTGCGCGCCATCCGTCTTCCCGGAGGAATCGTGTTCGGATCCCGAAAAAGTTTATTAGCAATCGACCTCGGCGCGTCGTCGGTGAAGATATTGGAAGTTCACCGCGATCGCGACGATCTTGTATTAACTAATTTTTCACGCGTCGACATCCAATCCGACGCGAACCGCGCGGAAGCCATCGCGGAATGCCTGCGCCGCGGAAAGTTTAAAACAAAACATGCCGTCGCCGCCATTTCCGGCAAGTCGGTGATTGTTCGTTTTCTGACGATGCCGCGAATGTCGCACGAAGAGCTGAATCGCGCCGTCAAGTTCGAAGCGGAAAAGTATATTCCGTGGCCCGTCGACGAGAGCCAGATCGACGCCGTTTCGCTCGGCGATCTGCCGGGACAGGATCAAAACGCGCAGCCCGAAATGCGCGTGCTGCTCGTGGCCGCGAAGAAAACATTTGTTAATGATTTCTCGCAGATGTTGATACAAAACGGGCTCGTTCCGCTCGCGATCGACATCGATTCGATCGCACTCGCCACGGCGTACGAAATGCACGAACGCGCGTCCAACACGTCTCCCGCTCCGGGGGCGATCGCGCTCGTCGACATCGGCGCGGGCAAAACATCTGTAAATATCATTTCCGGCGGCACGCCGCGGTTTATTCGTGAAATCGACAACGGCGGCGGCGACATGACCCAGTGTGTCGCGCAGAAATTCGGCATGGAAACGCAGGAAGCGGAGCGCGTGAAATGCTCGCCGGGCGACCGCTCTTCCGAGATCGAGGAAATTGTTATGTCCGCCGTCGCGGATCTCGCGAACGAATTGAATCTTTCGTTCGATTATTTCGAACATCAGGGGGATGGAAGCGTCGACTCGATTCATCTTTCCGGTGGCGCGTCATCCATAGTATCCATCGCGGAGAATATCGAACGCGCGACGGGTAAACGAACACATCTTTGGAATCCTATCGATGGACTCAAAGTCCACGGCGCCGGCATCGACCTCGACGACTTGAACGCTCACGCGCCGTCGCTCGCCGTCGCCGTCGGCCTCGCTGCGAGAGAATATTAAACAATGATCACAATTAATCTATTACCGGACGAATTCCGCCGCAGCGAGCGGACTCCGATTCGTATCTTTATCGCGACGCTCCTCGCCGCGTCGATCATCACCGGCACCGGAGGAACGTTAGCATTCCTCTGGCTCGGCAAGCTCGGCTCCGCGGAGGAGGTCGTCGCGCATTTGAAAGAAGACCGCGAGGGACTCGAACCGCAATTGAAGCATCACGCCGCGCTCGCGGCGGAAATAACAGAAAGCGAAAAGTGGAAAGATACGCTTCGCGATCTGCGCTCGAGCAAGATTTATTGGGGCCCAAAAATCGATCAAATGGTCGATTTGTTAAGTCAGTCGGGCGATCAGGGCAAGTATCTCGTTTGGCTGAACGACCTCGTCGTCATGCAACAATCCGATCAGAAGCAAAGCGGCGGATCTGTAACAGCCAAGGGAATGTCCAAATCCGACGACGTCGGCAAAGTCGCGATGTTCATCATGGATATGAAACGCCACGATTTTTTCAAGGATTTCGCATCCGTATCGTTGCCTTCGCAGAAAGTGAGCGACAACGGCGGCGATTCGGTCGAATTCCCGATGAATTTTGTCATCGCGCCGCGCGAGCAGAAACCGGCGGCGAAGCCGGCTCCGGCGGACGCGGCGCCGGATGCTAACAATTCAACGCCCGCCCCCGAGAAGAAATAACCGGAGTCCGCCATGAATGAAAAGAAAATACTAATCGGCATCGCGGCAGCCACGCTCGTCATCGCGAGCGCGCTGGGCTACGGAGTTTACTATACTCTTGGAGCGATCGACGAGCAGGAAACCATGGCGGGCACGACGCGCGAAGATATCAAAAAAGCGCGCGCCGTCGTCGACTCCATCAAGGCCGCGGAGGATAAAGTAATCCTCCTGCGCGAAAGTTTAAAAGCGCTCGCGAGCGTGCTTCCGACGCAGCGCGAAGTGGAAGACTTTATTACACAAATCGCCGCGACCAAGGGCGAGGCCGGCGTCAAGTTATCGCAAATCATCGATCACAACGCGACGGCGAAGACGTCGTCGAACAAAGTCTTCGAGAAATTTAGTTATCAGATCGGCGTGAAAGGCAATCTTTGGCAGTTTCTCGAATTCTTATATCGCCTCGAATCCTTCAAGCGTTTCGTGATGGTTCCGCAGTGCAAGATCGCGCCGGGCCAGCGCGAGAGCGCGCTCGCCGAGGTCAACCATGCCTACGACCTCGAAGTCGAAACATATGTTTATAATCCGGGCCGCGTCGGCAAGATCGAACCGATTCCGAGTTACGACAAACGCCGCGAGGCCGTGCGCGAGGAAATCGAGCAGGCGATTTATATTATCGAACAGATGCCCGTCGAATTCGGCGGGCAGCGCGGCCGTCGCGACATTTTTGTCGATCCGCGCATGCCCTCGGGGCCGACGAAGGAAGGAGAACTTCCCGTCGAGCAGCAGACCGAAATTGTTAATAAACTTCGCCAGCGCGTCGAGGAAATCGGCGGCATTCTGTCGCGCCGCAAGGAATCGCAGAGTTTCATCGAGCGTTTCGAATTGTTAAAACAACTCGAACAGTCTCTGCCGGCGATCGAAGGCGATATTAATAAAGTCGCGAAGGACGGATCCATAACTTATCCGCTGCTCGCCCGCGCGTTTCAAAACGAAGTCAAAGACGCGTTCGAAAAAATGAAAGCTCTCGTCGACAAAGGTCCGCCCGAGACCGGTCCGAATCCGCGCGAACTCGGCGAACTGGTCGCGCGCATGCGGGAGAATTTACAACACGGCCGCTTGCGCGAAGCCATCGACGCAGGCAAACCCGTTTTGGAAAAATGGTCGAGTCTCGTGAACGATCCCGCGCGAAAAGGTTATATCGAAGAACTCAAGAAACTCGATCGCGAAGCCAGAATTGCCGATCGATTCGAACAGAAAAAAATCGTGATCGGCGGCGTGATTCTTTATGAAGACCGCAAAGCCGCGCTCGTGAACGGGAAAACGGTCGAGCCGGGCGATTCCATCGACGACGATCTCACGATCGCGGATATCCACGAAGACGGCGTCACGTTCGTGCTCGACAGCGTCGAGATCACGAAGAAGTGGTAGTGCTACAAAAGTTACAGCTGCCCGTTGGCCGATTAGCGGGCAGAGAACCCCAGTTTCTTTAATTAAAAGTCCCGGCGGATTTCGAAAGCGTTCCCGCGCTTTAGTAGTCTGCCAGTCCCCTTGTCCATCGCGGAGCCTCCCAGCTCCGCGGAACGCGCCCGCGCCCTGCGGACGCGTCGCCGGAGGTCGGAGATGAACGTCCCCACTCGTTTTGTAATGATCCTCGCATCCATCGCGGCCGCCGCCTGCGCCATGGGCGCATCCGCGTTTGCCGCGCCTTCTGTTAATTTACAAAACCAGCCGAACCAAGATTTGGAAGCGCCGCGAACCGGCGTGGTCGGCGCTCAAACGGTGACGTTCGACGTCAAGGATCGCGATATTAATGATATCATCGATTTCATCCGACGGCGCACAGACATGAACATCGTGGTCGCGCCCGGAATTACAGATAAAATCACGCTCTCGCTGAAGGACGTCGACTGGCGCAAAGCCCTCGACCTCGTCGCGGAACGCGCCGGTTGCGTGGTCGTCAGCGTTTCGACAAATGTAGTCAAAATCGAAAAACCGCCGCGCGTGCACATCGCGTTTCAGAATGTCGACATTCGCGAGGTCATCGACGTGATCGCGAAAATCGGAAGCGCCAACGTCATCGTCGCGCCCGAAGTGAAGGGTTCGATTAATATTCGACTTCGCGACCAGCCCTGGCGCGATGCGCTCGACGCCGTCGTGAAAACGCTCGGCTACTCGGTCGTCGAGGAGGAGCGCGGGATTCTTCGCGTCGTCGCGCGCGAGGCGCTGAAAGAACAGTTGGAAACGCGCGCGTTCCAATTGAAGTATCTGCGGCCGAATGGGATCTATCATCCCAAGATTAAAACAGAATATACAGTTGGCGAACCGAAGATCTCCCAGGATCCGGTCAAGGAATTCCGCCTGCTCGAAGCGCTCAAGAAATCGCTCTCGAAAGACGGAAAAATCGATTATATCGATCGAAAGAACGCGATCATCATTACAGATATTCCGCCGGTGGTGAAGGAGATCGAAAAACTGTTACTTTCGGTCGACACGGAACCGAGGCAGGTCTTCATCGACGTGAAATTCGTTTCAACGGTCAATTCCGATATCTTCGATTTCGGCATCGATTACGGTTCGCAGGGTCCCATCGTGACCGCGAGCGGCGGGCAGATTCCCATTGAAGTGCCTTTCCAACTCGGTTCCGGCGGATTCGAAGATAATTTTATCGTTAGTAATCATCAAAACGTCGGCCCGTTCCCGAGCGGCAACCCCGGCAACACGATCGTTCCGGATACTATTTTCGGCGCCCTTTCCTTCACGCAGGTTTCGGCGGCGCTTCGATTGTTAAAACGCGACATTCACAGCGAAATTCAACAATCGCCGCGTATCATTTGCTTGGATAACTATACTTCGACGATTTTCGTCGGCGAACAGGTGCCCTACGCCCAGGCGCGCACCGAGCAGGGACAATCGGGCGGTTTACAATTATCCATCGAAGAGGCGGACAAGAGTCCTGTTTCGACCGGGTTCCAGTTATTTGTAACTCCGCACTTGATCCCCGAAACGAATCGCATCGTTTTGGAGATTATTCCAAATCAACAATCGCTTTCGGGTTCGTCCGGTCCGCCCGCGGCCCCCGCTGGATTTGAAGTATTTACAGTTGGCGGCTCGGGTCAAATCGGCTCGATCGCGCTGCCGCGCCTCGCGTCGAGCACGATTGCGACCACGATGTTGCTCGAAAGCGGCCAGACGGCCGCGATCGGCGGCCTCACGACCGACAGCAAGAGCGAAGCGATCACGAAACTTCCGCTGCTGGGCGACATTCCGTTTTTAGGTTGGTTATTCAAGACAACCGCGACGTTTAACGATCGTCGAACGCTCATCGTCCTCGTGACGCCGACGATTGTTCAAACGGCCGCCGAAACCGCCGACACCATTGCGCGCTCGCTCGATGACCAACAAAAGCGTCTGCAGAACGAAGTCAATTCGATCTTCGGTTCGAATGATACAAATCCTGCAAAGCCGAGCGAAGCCGCAGCGCAGAAGAAGTAAACTCGGGGGGAAATTTTCCGCGTTTCAAATTTCACAATCGTTTCAAACGGCCTCACGTGTTTACACTTGAAGCCTGATGACTCTCATCCCGGCTGTGCATTCTGAAAATCAAGATTCAGGAGAAATGCAGCCGGACGACGGGAGCATGGAACCCGAACGCGCCTGCGACGAACTACGTCGCGTTGGCGCAAAGCGGTACCGGCTCCGCATCTCCTATCGCAAGCGGGGTGACCTCCGCTTCCTATCCCATCTCGATTTCGTGCGCACCATCGAACGGGCGCTCCGACGATCCGACCTTCCGATTGCCTTCTCCGAAGGCTTCAATCCGCGAATCCGCCTCTCGTTTCCCGGCGCCCTTTCCACGGGTGTTGAGTCCGACGCAGAGCAATTCGACGTGTGGTTGAATGCTCCGGCGAATGAGCGCGAAGCAGTGGATCGCCTCCGTGGACTGCTGCCCGACGGCTTGGAAATCCTCGATGCCCGCCCCGCTATGGGCGGATTCGAGGCGCCGTTGATGGTTCGCTACGAATTGCGAAGTGGGGTTGGGATTCCGCTCTCGCCCGCCTTGTGGGCGGCGCTTGAGCAGGCGGAAAACGGAGATTGGCGGGGTTACGCGCGCGTCCTGCAAGCGAATTCGCAACAATTGCTCATCGCCTGGAAAGTATTCGGCGGGGGCACGAGTCCATTGAAGAAGCTTGTGGCCGTTCTCGAAACCGCGCAGCCGGAGGCGGCGCCGCTTGTGGTTCTGAAGCTCCCGTCACAACCCTGCGATTTGCAGTTGGAGTGGCCAAAGGATGACACCGAACAATTTCGAAGATTTTTCAACGGACCGCCCGAACGACGAGCGGCCCTCTCCCAGCAACAACCCCGCAGGCAATTCCCCGGAGGGGCGAACCCCGCCACCGAGGGAAACGCCTCCTCCGAAGTCGTACAGCGTCTCCGGGCCACCGCTAAACCCGGTGCGGGGACCGAACGAAGCGCCTGACGGAGATGATCCGGGCGGTATCGGCGGCGATCGTCGCCGACGCCGTCGGGGCGGCCGCGGACGGGGACGTGGACGCGAACGCGAGCTCGAAAAACCGCGCCGCGGGTCGGCAAGCGGCCCGGTCGTGGGATCGCCGCTCTCGGCCGAATTGTTAAATCCAACGGGCGGATCCCTGCCCGAAGAAGAATCCTCGGGTCCCGCATTCGCCCAAGAGTTTGTTAATGATCCGTCAGGCGACGAAAGCTTCGATCGTGCCGCGCCATCGGGTGATGGAAGTGAATCCGACGCATCCGACGACGGTGGATCTTCGCGACCCGATCGCGATATTGACGATTCGCCCGTCACGGACGACGAAGCGGATGAACCCGTTCCTGAAGAGGACGAAGAAGACGACGACGACGGCGGCGAAGACGAAGCTGCGCAAGAAGCCGAAGCCGAATCGCAAACCGAGGAAGTCGTCGGCAAGGACATCATGCTCGTCAATGCGTCGGAGCCGGAGGAATTGCGCATCGCGGTCATGGACGACAAGAATGTCCTGAACGAATTGTATGTTGATACAATTTCGCGTTCGTCGGTTCTCGGTAATATTTATAAAGGGCGGGTCGTCAACGTCGAACCGTCGATCGGGGCGGCATTTGTAGATTTTGGAATCGGTAGAAACGGATTTCTCCACGCGTCCGACGTGCTCGCCGCGTACGGCGATCCGGCGTTTGAATTAACAGATCTTCCGCTCGCGAAAGCCGGCGAAGACGAGGGTCCCGAAGCCGTGCGCGCGGTCGTCGACGATCCCGACGAAAAACGCGAATCGCCTCCGCAAAACGGAGGATCGCGGCGCGACCGCAAATCGATCGCGGATTTGTTGCATCGCGGCGCGGAAGTGGTCGTGCAGGTTACTAAAGATGGCATCGGACTCAAGGGTCCAACGCTGACGACGTATATATCCATTCCCGGTCGTTCGCTCGTGCTGATGCCGAGTCTTCCGCGCTGCGGCGTTTCGAGGAAAATTAGCGACGAACGCGAACGCCGCCGGTTGAAGCGATTGTTAAACGAGCTCGTTCCCGATCAGAATATTGGATTCATCGTCCGCACGGCGGGCGCGAATCGGACGCGCATGGAATTGCAGCGCGATCTCGATTATTTATTAAATCTTTGGGAAGTATTCAAAAAGCGCCTCGTCCAAAGCCGCGCGCCGGTTTTGATGTATGAGGAAAGCGATTTGTGTACGACCACGATGCGCGACATTTTCTCGCCGCACATCGGCCGCGTCGTCGTCGACTCGGAGCCTGTTTACAAAAGAATGCGCGAGTTTTGCGAGCGCATCATGCCGCGCTACGCGGACCGCGTCGAATTGTGGAACGAGCCGACGCCGATTTTTCATCGTTATGGAGCCGAGGCGGAGTTCCAGAAGTTATTTTTAAGAAAGGTAACGTTAGCAAACGGTTCGTCGCTCGTATTCGATCAGGCCGAGGCCCTCGTCGCGATCGACGTGAACTCCGGCAAGGCGCGGCAGGAAAGCGATCTCGAAGAGACGGCGTATCGTACAAATATGGAGGCGATTCCCGAGATCGTGCGGCAAATCCGCCTTCGCGACCTCGGCGGAATCATCGTCGTCGATTTTATCGATATGATGGAATCGCGGCATCGCCGGACGGTCGAGAAATCCTTCCGCGACGCGATGCGCAACGACCGCGCGCGAATCAAAATCGGCCGAATTTCACAATTCGGATTATTAGAAATGACGCGCCAGCGTCTCGGGCCCGGATTGCAACGATCGCTTTTCCAACCCTGCCAGTCCTGCGGCGGCGGCGGCTACGCGAAGACTCCCGAAGCGATGAGCCTCTCGGTTTTGCGCGAACTCACCGCGGCGGTCCGCAAAAAGGGATTCGCGACGCTCGAAGTGGCGCTGCATCCCGACGCGATGCATTATTTAACGAACGTCAAGCGCGAGCATTTGTATAATCTCGAGGATCGCAGCGGCAAGAATATTATTGTCGTCGGCGACCAACGGCTCGGCCCGGGCGAAGTGCGCTATCGTTATCTCACCGGCGACGGCCGCGAAACCAAACCCGTCTCCGGCTGATATAACAGTTCAGTATTGATATGAATTTGACGGCGATACGATCGAAAAATCGCCGGATTTCCGGCGCGGCGGCGCTTGTCGCCGCGCTCGCGGTTCAAACCGCGTATACACAACAAATTCCCGCCGACGAAGCGCGTCCGAATGTCGCCGCGAAGGATTTCGTGCGCCCGACGGTCGGCGGCGGCAGTTTTAAATTATCCGACGCCGTCAAGAACGGTTATGTCGTCATTTGTTTTATTCGCGGCGAATGGTGACCCTGGTGCGTCAAGGAGCTCGGCGAGCTTCATCAAAAGTATAAAGCGATCGAATACGACGCCGGAAAAATTTCGATGGTTTACGTCATGCTCGAACCGGACGGACCGGCCGAGGCCAAAGAAAAACCGCAATTCGACGGATCCGTGATTCTCGACAAGGATCTCTCGCTCGCGAAGGAGTACGGCGCGGGCTACGGTTCGATTTTTATTATTGATAAGAAAAATATCGTCCGGTGGCACAAACCCGGCACCAAATTCAAGCGCCCGCGGACGGAATTGTTATTACATGCGCTCGAAGCGATCACGCGAACAGACAAGGACCCAAAATTGTATGAAAAAGCCCGGTCCGATTTTCACAATTCCGACGCGGCCGTTCGCGCGCGCGGCGCCGCGTCGCTGGGCGCGCTCGAGTCCGCGTCCGATCGCGAGGCGCTCGAGCAGGCCGCGGTCAATGATAAGATTCCGGCGGTCCGAACCGCCGCCGCGGAGGCGCTCGGCTGGATTCGCGATAAAAAATCGATTCCGGTATTGTGTAAAGCGGTCCAGACCGGCGATGCCGAGGGCCGGGGCGCGGCCGGCGCGGCGCTCGCGAACTGGGGAAACGATTATATGGATTATCCCGGCCCGTTTTACCGTCTCGAATATACACATGCGGTCCATGCCGCGCTCGTCGAGAATCTTAAGGATGTGCTCGCGGCGGCCGGTTCGCTTATAATCGATAAGAAGGCCGCGAATCGCGCGATCGCCGCGCGCATTTTCTGGCGATTGAAGGAAAAGGCTCCGAAGGCGCTTTTGTTAAAAGCAATGAACGACTCCGACGAGGAGGCTCGTTATTGTGCTTTCGGCGCGCTTGCGGCCGGTTTTCGCACCGACGCCGACGTTCAACAGGCGGCCGGCGCGCGCAAATGGGACACGCCTCGAATGATACAATTAGCCGCATACGTCCTCGAAGGACCCAAGGGCAAAATCCGCGAGTAGGGGCGGCGCCGACCCTCCTATCGGCCGAAAACCTCCCGATTTTGCGGAGAAATCGAGACTTGGCGCGGAGTGGCCGCGCGCGCCGATTCGTGGATCCAAGTTGACCCGTCGAGAAGGTCGATAAAACCCGGTTCGGTTCCTCGTTCGAATCGCATTTCAATCCCATCTCTCGTCCCCGCGCGTCCACGCACAGCACCGAATGCAACAAAACGACGTAATACATAAGCCGTCGAATGTTGCGGTCGATCCCCGCCGAAAGCGCGCGGCAGGCCCGGGCGCCATTTACGATTCGTCGCGCGGAGCCGCGATCGCCGCGTGCGTTCTATTAATATTAAGATTCGCCGCGTCGACGGAATGGATTGTCGCGGCGGCGCTGGCGGCCGCCGCGGGCGCCGGTTTTTATTATATGAGCACGACCCTTCGGAAATCGTCGCGCGAAGCGGACAAATCCCGCGCGACCATCGCGGGCCTGTGCGCGATTCTCGACCGCCGTGTGATGATCTCGGAATTCGACGACGAAGGCAACATTATTTATATTAATGATGCGTTCGGCAGGATCCTGGGCGGGAACCGCGAAACGCTGCCATTCGAAGCGTGGGAGACGATCCGCGGCGGTGCCGAGTGGAATGGTGAATTATCCAATACGGACGACCGGGGCGTCGAGCATTGGTCGGACGCGACGGTGGCTCCGGTTCGCGGCGAAAATAATCAAATTAAACATTATCGAGCGGTGCGCGTCGACGTCACGGCGTTGAAAATTGCAAAAGATCAGCTCGGCGAAAACGAGTCCAGGTTCCGCGCGATCGCGGACGCGGCGCCCGTGATGATCTGGCTCGCGAACGAGAACGGCGAATATACAGATTTCAACAAGGGCTGGCTCGAATTCACGGGCCGCGAAGTCGCCAACGAATTGGGAGACGGGTGGCGCGGCGGAATCCACACCGAGCACCGCGAATCGTGCGCGCGTAATTTTAAGCATGCGCTCGAGCGGCGCGCGCCCTTCGAAATCCAATACCGCCTGCGAAGCGCCGGCGGAAGTTATCGTTGGCTGAGTGATCGCGGCGTTCCACGATTTAACAGTTCCGGCGAATTTATCGGTTATGTCGGCGGATGCATGGATATTACGGAACTCGTCGAGGCCGACGTGCGCCAGCAGTTATCGATTGAAATCGCGAGCCGTCTCGCCGCCTCGGGAAGCACGCAGGACGCCTCGCGCGTTGTTAACGATGCGCTGGCGCGCGGCGCCAATGCCGAACGTTCGGCCGTTTTGTTATATGGCGACGACGGCGTTTGCCGGTTCGCCGGATGGCGCGGCATTTCGGAAGAATACCGCAGGGCCGTCGAAGGGCATTGTCCGTGGAATTTCGGCGCGGCCGACGCGAAACCGATCGTTATTGAAGATGTAACAAAAGACGCGGGCCTTGCCGCCTATCTCGAATTATTCAAAAAGGAAGGCATCGCCGCGCTCGTTTTCGTGCCGGTTATTACAGAAAACGGCGTCGTCGGAAAATTGATGGTTTACGACCGCGAAGCGGGCCATTTTACAAACGATCGCGTCGCCGCGATCACATCCATTGCCGCGGTCCTGAGCGTTGCGATCGCGCGCCTTCGCGCGCAGGAAAGGCTCGCCCGCAACGAGCGCCACATCCGCAGCATTCTCGACTCCGCGCTCGACGGTATTGTTGCAATAGATCGCCGCGGATTCATTACAGATTGGAACGCGCAATCGGAGGCGATTTTCGGCTGGAGTCGCGACGAAGCCATCGGCCGGCGACTCGACGAAACGATCATTCCCGCCGAATTTCGCGATAAATACAATCATCAGATCCAACAATTCCGTCCAGGTTCGGGCGGCCGAGTGCCCGGCGGGCGGCTTGAAATGCCGGCGATTCGCAAAGACGGATCGCAAGTTCTGGTCGAAATCGCAGTTACCTGCGTCGAAAGCGGGAAAGATTATTCATTCAGCGCGTTTCTGCGCGATATTACACAAAGGAATCAAAACGAAATCGAATTGAAGGTTGCAAAGGATCGCGCGGAGGAGGCGAACCGTACAAAAACCGAATTTCTCGCGAACATGAGCCACGAGATCCGGACTCCAATGACCGCGATTCTCGGTTATGCGGATTTGCTTTCCGATGAAAAAGACCTTGTCCCCGCGCATCAGCGGGTCGAATATGTCGAAACGATCCGTAGAAACGGCGCCCATCTGCTTTCGATTATAAACGATATTCTCGACATCGCGAAAATCGAGTCCGGCAAAATGTCGGTTGAATCGATCGAGACCGCGCCCGATCAGTTGTTACATGACGTGCTTTCGCTCATGGAAGTGAAAGCGCAGGAAAAAGGACTAAAATTACAATTGGAGTACGGCACGCCGATTCCGGTTCGCATTCAATCCGATCCGCTGCGTTTGAAACAAATACTCGTCAATCTCGTCGGCAACGCGATTAAATTTACAGAAAAAGGAACGGTAACTCTTCGTGCGTCGATCGACGCGTCGGCGGCCGACGGCCCATTCATGCTTTTCGAAGTGACGGACACGGGGCTTGGCATGACCGTCGAACAAATGGCGCGGCTGTTCAATGCATTTCAACAGGCCGACGCGTCGACGACGCGAAAGTTCGGCGGCAGCGGGCTCGGATTGCGTATCAGTAAGGCTCTCGCCTCGTTGCTCGGCGGCAGCATCGGCGTTCGTAGCAATTACGGCGAGGGGAGTATATTTACAGTTAAAATTAAGACTGGAGCGCTGGACGACGTTTCCACGATAGCCATGGAGGCCGCGAAGCACGTCGTTCGCGAACGGCGGCCGGCGTATGCGATTCATGAAGTAGTCAAGGAACTCGAAGGAATGCGAATTCTGCTCGCCGAGGACAATCCGGTGAATCAGAAGCTCATATCATATCATTTACAAAAAGCCGGCGCGAACGTTAGTATTGTCGAGAACGGTAAACTCGCGGTCGAAGCGCTGACGCGCGACGGTACGCTCGAAGGGCCGCTCCAGTCGCCGCCGCGATTCGAATTGTTATTAACCGATATGCAAATGCCCGAAATGGACGGCTATACGGCGACGCGCCTGCTTCGCAACATGGGCTGCACGATGGCGATTATTGCATTGACGGCGAATGCGATGAGCGGCGACGACGAGAAGTGCCTGATGGCGGGATGCGACGGTTACGCGAGCAAACCGATCGATCGGCACAAGTTGATTGAAACGTGCCTGCACGCCGTGGCCGCGAGATCCGCCGGCGAACTCGGACGATAACGCGGCGGCGGCCGCGCGCGGCAATTTCTTGAATCGCGCGATTGAGGGATTCATTACACTTGCGCGGTCCAAAATCACGGCGCCCGAAGGCGTTTGAATATGTTAAATCTCCTTGCATTCGCGTTTCTTTCGCTTCTTTATCAATCGCGGCCCGCGGATCCGTCCGCGAATGTACAGGAGTCCGCGCTGCGCGCGACGGTCGAAAAGCTCGCGTCGCCCGAATTCGAAGGCCGCGGACAGAGTCCCGGCAAGGACAAGGCGCGCGATTATATTATCTCTGAATTTACAACCTTTCATTTGAAACCTGCGGGGAACCTCAAAGCGTTTACGCATGACTTCAAAAAGGGCAGGAACATCGTCGGGATGCTGACGGGCAGCGATCCAAAATTAGCTTCGGAATTCGTGGTTGTGAGCGCACATTACGATCATCTTGGTAAAGTAAATGATAAAATTTATCCCGGCGCCGACGACGACGCGACCGGTGTCGCGGCGGTCCTCGAAATCGCGCGCTGTCTTTCCGGGAACCCAAAACTCGTCAAACGGAGCGTATTATTTATATTATTCGATCTCGAGGAGGCGGGGCTCGTCGGATCCGAAGCGTTCGTGGAATCGCCGCCGGTTCCGCTCGATAAGATATCATTATTTATAACGATGGACATGATCGGCCGCGACACATACGACGTCGTGGACAATTTCCTTTATGTTCTCGGCGCCGAGCACGCGTCGGGAACGAAGGAATGGATCAAAACCGCGTTCGAAGGGATGAGTATCAATCCTGGAATTGTCGGAACCGATCTGATCGGCAACCGCAGCGATTACGGCCCGTTCGCCGCGCGCAAAGTTCCGTACTTATTCTTCGGAACCGGCGAACACCGCGATTATCACAAACCCACGGACACGGCCGACAAGATCCTTTATCCAAAATTAACGAAAAACGCGCGCATCGTGCTCCGGTGCGCGCTCGCGGCGGCCAACTCCGCGACGCGGCCCGCGTGGACCGAACAAAAACCCGACATCGACGAAGTGAAGGCGCTCTCGGTGATTTTGATTAAATTTAAGGAAAAAGGAAAGGAACTCGGCCTCGATGACATGACGCTCGCGATGCTCGGCGGCGTGGAGACGACGACGGCGGAAATCCTGAAACGCGGAACCGTGACGGCCGAGGAGCGCGCGAAATTGAAGGAAGTCGTGCAACAAATGATGATCGCGCTTCGTTAATATACAATTGCAGCGGGCGTTCACGGCAGTTTGAATTTTCCGGGTTTCTTGTTCGTCCAAGTTTTAACTTCGCTTCCGTCGTCGTTTCCGGCGACGAGGTCGACTTCGATCGGATTGGTTACATCCGACGGAAGATCGAATTTGGATACATTGATCGACAGTTTCTTTTTCGGAAAATCAAAAACTAACGAGACCTTGGGCAATGTCTTGGCCGGCGATTTATAAGTATATTTACCTTTCTTGATTTTCCAACCGAGCGAAGCCGCGGGAACGGTAACGATGTACGGATTCGCCTGTGGACCAATCGTCAGCGTCACGTCGTCGAGCGTCGGATCGAACGCGGCGTCCGGCGAATTGCCGTTGAATTGTATGATTCCCGCCGCGCTGAACGTATCTTTTCCGGTTTTGGTGGAATCCGAGAGCGATCCTTTGTGAATCGCGATGTCCATCGTCGGCGGGGGAACGGGCACGACCGAAATCTTCGCGAGAAAACCATCGCCCGATCCGCCGCCGAACGAACTATCGAATCCGCCGGAGGGATTCGCGCCCGCGTTTCCGACTTGTCCGACAACATAAGCATTGCCGCCCGCGTCGACGGCGAGTCCTGTCGCGGAGTCGAAACCCGTGCTGCCCACATAACCTAAATAATCGAACGCCGAACCGTTTGCCGCGAGGCGGCCGACATAAAGATTGGACGTTCCGTGAAGACTTCCGAAATTTCCCGTCGTCCCGACGCCGAGTCCGAACGTCGAAGTGTCGCCCGAAATGTAAATAATATCATTTCCGTCGACGGCGACGCCGGCGCACTGATCGATGCCGAATCCGCCGACATAACCGATAAAATCGAGGCTCGCTCCGTCGGCCGCGACGCGCCCCGCGAAACCGTCGTACGTGCCGCCGCCAAATGTAAGATTCGGGCCCGTTTTCGTTATGATATCATTCGAAATCGTCGTGCCGCAGAAGCAGAGACGGCCCTGCGAGTCGATCGCGACGGATGTTACATAATCCTGGCTCGTGCCGCCGACGAATCCGCAGTACGTCAGCGCCGATCCCGCGGGATTGAGCTTTGCTACAAATCCGTCGAGAACGCCGATCGGCGTCGTCTTCGGTCCGACGACCGCGGGAAAACCCGTCCCGAGCACGTCGGCCGCTCCACCGACATAACAATTAAAATTGGAGTCGACCGCGACGCCCCGGATGCCGTCGAATCCGCCCGCCGAACCGATATATCCACAATAACCGAGCGACAGGCCGTTCGAGTTCACTTTTGCAATAAAACAATCGGTGTCGAATCCGAACGGCGCGCCCGTGTTGATGCCGTTATAAGTTAGATCCGGGCCGACGGCCGCGGGAAACGTAGTCTGGTCCGAATTGGTTTCGCCGCCAACGTAAGCATTGCCGAGGGAGTCCACCGCGATCGCGAAGCCTTTTTCGTCGCGCGCGCCGCCGATGTAACCACAATAAACGAGCGCGGTGCCGGCGCCGTCGATCTTCGCTACAAATGCGTCGCGCGCGCCGCCGTTGTATGTCAAGTCGGGTCCGACGGTCGCGGGAAAACCCTGGCCCGTCGTCGACTCGGTGTATCCGCAAATATAAGCGTTTCCATTGGTATCGACGGCGACGCCCTGCGCAGAATCGTCCAGCGATCCGCCGAGATAACTACAATAAACGAGCGTCGTGCCCGCGGCGTCGACCTTTGCTACAAATGCGTCGCCGATGCCGTTCGCGCTCGCGCCGCCATAGGTAAGATCCGGTCCCGTCGCCGCGGGAAATGTTATTTCCGAAGAATTCGTGGAACCCGCGACGACGACGCCGCCGCCCGACGGGTCGACCGCGACGGCGCGCACGTATTCGCTCCCGGCGCCGCCGAGAAAACTCGACTGCACGACGACGACTGGATCGATCACGAGCGGCAGCGAGGCGTCGCGCGCGCCCGTGGCGAATCGTAATATTTGCGTTCCGGGCTCGGACGCGGACGGTTCTAACATAAACGACGCCGGAACTGACTTGTTAGCGCCCGCGCCCGTTTGCCACGCGATCGGCGCCGCGTCCGACAGCGTTCCGGCGCTCGTCGCGATCTGTAATGAACCGTCCGCGCCGATGCCCGCGCCGCAAGCGCCGCGAATCGCGAAACGAATGCCGTCCGGATCGGCGCCCGGGTTCAGTTCCAATTGATATTTCACACCCGACGCGCCGGTTGTATACACAAGATCGACGCCCGGCCACAAATCGGAATAGCGGAGTTGTTGATATGTATGGATTCCGGCGCGCCAGTCTTTGGATTCGCCCTTGAAATAATTTACAGTTCCCGGCAGCGGATTTTCGAGAACCGGATGCGCGCCGGTCGCGGTGCCGACGAATGCAAGTTTAATAATATGTCGCCTTCGCGCGCCGGCCGTCCCGTCCTCGACCGCGATCGTGACGCCGTCATTTGTAAAAAATAACTTTCGATCCGCGCCCGCGACGTACGCCGCCACCGACGCGTCCACCTGCCCGCGGTTTTCTATGAATTTCGCCGGAAACCGCGTCGCCCGCGCCTCCGGCGCCCGCGGCGCCGTCTGCGCACACGCATCCGCGCACGAGAGCGCGGCAATCAGACTTGGAATAATAATAACAAAAGTGGCGGCTGTGGAGCGGTCGTGCGTGCGCATACGGACTACTGCCGGGTCCGCGCGCCGGTGTTGCGAACGTGAATGCGCACCGATCTTGAAGCACTTAAATTGCCAGACCTTGAGTCGATATTTGGAGTTGGCAACTCCAATTTGCGACTCAAAATGGAATCGATCGACCGATTTTTCACGCCACCGCGAGAGAGTTTCTACCTTCTCGGCCCTCGCGGAACTGGAAAATCGTCATGGGCGCGCGCTGCGTACCCGGATGCACTTTGGGTGGAACTGCTCGATCCGGCGACCTTTCGTACCTATTCGGCCTACCCGGAACGGCTTCGTGCGTTGGTCGAAGGCAACCCCGGCAAGAATATTATTATTGTCGACGAAATTCAGAAGGCGCCGGAATTGCTTTCCGTAGTCCACGCGTTGCGTGAAGAAAAAAAATCAGTCCAATTCGTGCTCACGGGTTCGAGCGCGCGAAAACTGAAACGTGGGGCACATAATTTACTTGGAGGTCGAGCACTCATGCGCACGCTCCATCCGTTCATGGCCGCGGAGCTTGGGAATCAGTTCGATCTCAATCGTGCGCTTCGCTTCGGTCTCGTCCCGCTTATTGTAGCATCAAAGGAGCCGGAAGAGACACTAAAAGCCTATCACACTCTTTACATTCGCGAGGAAGTCCAATGGGGAGGACTCGTTCGCAACATTGGATCGTTTGCGAGATTTTTGGAGGCAATCAGTTTCTCGCACGGATCTATTCTAAACATTAGTAATATTGCGCGCGAATGCGAGACAGAACGAAAGACCGTCGAGGGGTTCGTGGAGCTTCTCGAGGATCTCCTGCTGGCGTATAGAATTCCTATCTTTACAAAGCGCGCACGGCGCGCACATACGGTACATCCAAAATTTTACTTATTCGATTCGGGCGTTTTCCGCTCAGTCCGGCCGTCCGGACCGCTCGATCGTGCCGAAGACATGGAGGGGGCCGCGCTCGAGGGCCTTGTACTTCAACACCTGCGTGCGTGGAACTCGTATCGAGGCGATAATAATAATGTATATTACTGGAGGACCCGCTCCGGCGTCGAAGTCGATTTCGTAATTTACGGAGACGATGGATTTTGGGCGGTCGAAGTCAAGAACTCGAGACGTGTCCATTCGGCGGACATCGATTCTCTTCGAACTTTCAATGAAGACTATCCCGAGGCGACTCCGATTTTGTTATATCGAGGAAAAGAGCGTCTCAAGATCGACGGAATTATATGTGTTCCATGCGAGGAATTTTTGTTACAGATACGTCCTTCAAGGAAAAAAATATATGAGTAATCTAGTTGCAATCAATTGCGTGTGCTGCCGGTCCGAAATTCGAATGCGTTTTTCGGCGGCAATTCCGACTGAAGGGAAAATCGTATCGTTATAAACGAAAAATCGGATCCTATTTAATAAATGAGTCTCGTTCGGCGATGCATGTTCCGGCTCTATTCCGTCGTATTCAGATGAGCGCCGTCGAAGGAGGCCGAATTTGAATTTACTTCGCCGCTCCGTGCCGGGAATATTATTTCTTTGCTCAATCGCTTGTCGCGAAAGGAATGATCCGGCCACGCCCATCAGCTCAAGAGTTTCCGAGTGGGCGGAGGTCGTCGAGTCGCTTGGGCCGGTATGGAGTTACATTTCAAGAATGGAACAATCGGCTCCACGAAAGTGATTCCCGATCAATAGACTATAGAACGCCATTAATAGATATTTCTTATCAAAATATTGCAGAATGGCTTTTTACCGTTCGCGGAGGCTCCTTCGCGCTGAGCGCGGATTTTTGTCAAGCGTCCGCGCGCGGAGGAAATAAGCCGGACACCGCGCAACTATTTGTTGGTTTTCGCGTTGCTCGAAAACCGTAAATTGTGAATTCGTATTGGAGAAACCACTGGAGCAATCCAACAACGTCTGCGGGACCGTCGCCTACAACGATTTCGCCGCGTTTCCGCCAACGCATGCCGCCGCAACGAAACTTCTGCGGCGAATGTCACGGCTGAATTGTAATGATCAATCCCCTGGAGCTCTCGAGTCCGTACGCGCCGTGGCTGCAGTCCTCGCCATAGATGTGGTTTTCGATCCAAAGACATTGTCCATAGAAAGTCTGGCCGACGATCGACGGATTGTTTGGAATCGGAGCCGATGTAAATCCGGAGCCGCCTGTATCACTATAAATGTCGAATGATAATAAAGTAATCGCATTTAACAAGTCGACATGCAGCTTTATATTTAGATAAAACGGATCCGAACCCGCGAAGTCCGGCGCGTCGGCGACGAGCCCGATGCCGAGGGAATTCCTGGGCGCATTGGTACAAATGAGCGCAAAACCGGGACTATTTACTTTTGGCGCGCCGTTCGCGCTCATGCCTGACATTCCCGCGCAACCCCACGTGCCCGTGCCGTAGTTCGAAATTCCCGCGGGTTTCGGCGATTGGTTAAGAAGCACGGCGGCGGACCCGGCGCGGCAGGCGACGACGAGATCCGGATATCCATCGCCGTTCAAGTCGGCGAGCGCGGCGACCCGGCTGAATTGATAACTTGGATCCAGATCGCAATTGATTAAATTCGGCGCGAAAGTACCATTCCCGTTTCCTATAAGTATGGAGAGCCCGTTCGGCGCCGCGTGCGTCGTTGCGAGATCGGAGATTCCGTCCGAATTCAGGTCTCCGATGATAATAGATCGGGCGTTGCCTCCGCCCGAACTCACGCTGCTGGGCGTCGCAAACGATCCGTTGCCGATTCCCATCGAAACGGAAATCGTGCCGTCATTATAGTTAGCTGTAACAATATCGGGCGCGCCGTCGCCGTTCAAATCGCCCGACGCGGCCGATCCGGGGCCGGGCCCGACGTTTAGATGCGCGACTCCATAAAACGAACCGTTCCCGATTCCCATCAGAAAAGTTACATGATTCGCATAAACGCTGGTATTGATAATATCCTGCGTTCCGTCTCCGTTCACGTCGGCGAGCGCGGTGGAGTCCATCGAAGAGTCGTACAACCCGCTGCCGGTAAACGTGCCGTCTCCGTTGCCGAAAAATATTGTAACTTTCTCCGACCCGACCAGCGCCGCCGCCTCGATGTCCGGCCTGCCATCGCCGTTGACGTCGCCGACCGCCGCGGAAATGTAAGAATAATTGGAATATTGCGCGGAATTCGCGAACGAACCGGCGCCGTTGCCGAGCCACGCGCCGATTTCTCCGAGCAGCGTTAATGTTACAATATCGAGCGCCCCGTCTCCGTTGAGATCGGCGGCCATGACGGAGCGGCAGTTCGTCGCCGCGACGCCGGGCTGGAACGGCGGCGCGAAGAAGCCGCCGCCGGTTCCAAACGATTCGAAAGTTACAGATACAACGCCGCCTCCAGTTGTATTATTTGCGCCGGCCGAAAATATGTCGGGAATTCCGTCGCCGTTGAAATCGCCGATCGCGGCCGAACTGTTGTCGAGGCCGCCGATCGTGGACATGCCGACGTGCGGAATGCTCCAAAATGCACCCGTCCCGTCGCCAAAATATATCGATACATCGTTCGATCCCTGATTCGCGGCGGCGATGTCGGCGCGGCCGTCTCCATTCAAATCGGCAAGGACGCCGGAGTAGGGGGCGAGGCCCAATTGATAATGATGTGAAATCGCAAAACCGCCGTTTCCGTTGCCTTCGAACGTCGTGACCGTGTTGCCTTGATTGTTTTGTCCGGTCGTCACGCAGGCGACGTCGGGTTTGCCGTCATTATTAAATTCTCCGATCGCCACGGCGGTCGAACCGGACGCGACGGGAGGCCCGCCATCTGTAAAGTCGGTCGCTCCCGCGAATCCGCCGGTTCCATTGTTTATGAGAACGGAAATATTGTCAGAATTGGTATTCGCGGTCACGATATCTACTTTTCCATCGTTATTCAAATCGCCGGCGGCTGCGTGGACGGGACCGGCGGCGACGGCGAAGTCGGTTGCCGCGCCCCCTCCCGCGCCGTTTCCTATGAAGACCGTCGCGGAGTTCCAGTTCTGTTTTGTAACAACGAAGTCGAGCGTGCCGTCGCCGTTGAACTCGGAGAACACGACGGAACTCGGCATCGAACCGGCGCCCAATTCGAATATTTGCAAAAATGCGAACGCGCCGGAGCCGTCGCCCTTGAGATATGCAATTGTGTGCGAAAAATCCGCTGTTAACAGATCCGGTTTGCCGTCGCCCCCCCAGTCGCCGATGGCTACAAATCTCGGGCTGTAAAAGGACGTTCCCGCGCCTACAACAAAATTCGAAGGCGTTCCGAATGCGCCGGCTCCGTTCCCGAGCAACACGGACACATCGCCGGGCGCCGAATTGTTAGCTGTAACAATATCGAGCTTTCCATCGAGATTCAAGTCGCCGATCGCGACGCAACGCGGATTCGCGCCAGCGCTAAAAGTAGTCTTTGGCAAAAAGCCGCCGAGGCCATTATTAATAAAAATCGAAACGGCGTTCGCTCCGGAACATGCCGCCGCCAGATCGATCCTGCCGTCGCCGTTCAAGTCGCCCGCGGCGATGGAAGACGGACTCGGATCCGACGCCAAGTTCGCGCCCGTGGGGATCGGCGGTGTCTGCGCGTCGCCAAAATTACAGAAAATACCAACAAATGCCAGAATTAAGAATACCGGCCCGACACTCGGACTCGAAAGGCGATGCATCGAATTTCTCGATAGGAGACATGCAGGACTGAAGAAAATGTCTTCTACGGTTTCCAAGGATACGCGCGACTCTCGCCGGCGGTCAAGTTACAAATCCCCGCGTCCCGCGCAATCGCCCGGCGCGCGCTAAATTATAATATTATTCCACCCCCGCGAATACAATATCCACGGGATCCGGCACCAGTCCCGCCTCGTGGGCGCGTTTTAACAATTCCTTCACGCCGGCGCGGCCGCGGTCGCCGTAGTCGAGGGTGAAATTGTTAACATACATTCCGACGAACTGGTCGTTGAGCGCGGCATCGAGGCCGCGGCCGAATTTTAGCGAATGCGCGAGGGCCTCCTCGCGGTGTTCGAGTCCGTACGCGATCGATTTCTTCAAATATCCGGAGACGCGGGCGGTATCTTTGCCGAGCGATCGTTTAATTGCGTTTCCGCCGAGCGGAAGGGGAAGTCCGCCGGTCACGCCCGCGAACCATTCGCCGAGGTCGAGGATTTGTTGTAAACCGAGGCGTTGATAGGTTAATTGTCCTTCGTGTATTAATATTCCGGCGTCGAATTTTCCCCCGGCCACGAGATCGGGAATCGCGTCGAACGGCGCCGTCTCGAAATGAAAATCTCCGAGCGCGAGGCGCGCGACGAGATAGGCCGTCGTCATCGTTCCGGGCACCGCGATGCGCGCTTTCTTCAGATCGCGAATCTTAAAATTACCTTTCGAAACGATTTTTGGACCATAACGATCGCCCATGCTCGCGCCGTGCGGAAGTAATAGATAGTGTTCCATACAATACGCGAACGCATGGATCGACACGGCCGATATATCATATTCGCCGCGCAGCGCCTTTTTATTGAGGGTTTCGATGTCCTCGAGGATATGTTGGAATCGAAATTCCGCCGTATCGATGCGATCCGCGGCCAGCGCGTAATGCATAAATGCGTCGTCGGGATCGGGGCTGTGGCCGAGGGTCAGGAGGCGCGTGTCGGGCATGTTGTGGTCCGGGGAGAATAGAACGCCCGCGCCGCCCGTGGAAACATTGCCCGGAAAATCGCGCTTCGAAATGTTGTATCCGCGCGCGAGAATCGGCGGCAACGATGGCCGCTTATAGCTTTGCATGCGTTCTCGCGCTCCTCGCGCACGCGGCGCCGCCGCAGGAGAATATTCCAAAAACGGTCGAGGAGGCGGCGGCCGCGCGCAAGCGCGCCGAGGATTCGGCGACCGCGACCGAAAAAGAATCCGTGCGTCGCGGGTTGGGCGCGCTCGACGAGGCGCGCGCGACGCGCGGTCTCGCGGAAGTTTACGGCGATTTTGAAAAACTACTAAAACAGCGCGACGACTACGCTCGCGATCTCGCGGGACTTCCGGCGCGCCTCGCGGCCGCGCAGGCGGAACTCGCCGCGTCGAGGAAAGCGGAGAAACCGGCGGCGCCGATCACGGAAATGTTGCTTGGCGAACTTCGCGCGTCGCTCGAAGCGAGGCGCGCCGCGCTCTACGACATCGAACTACAATTAAATGCCGCACAACGCCTCGCGTCGGGCGGCGCATACGCGGAGCGCGAGCACGTTCGCGCGGACGCGGTCGTGGTCGATCGCGCGCGCCGCGCGCTTGCGACCGGCAGTTCGGGTCTCGGGCCGAAGGCCGAGGGGATCGAAAACTCGCGCATCGAACTGCGCGTCGCGCTCCATCGCGAATTGCTGGCTTTTTATGAAATGCAAGAAAGCAACGCGCAGACTTTTATAAATGTTTTGCGCGCGGAACGTGATGTAAAGAAAAAAGAAATTGAACTATTAGGCGAACAGGTTGATCGCGCGGGGGCGGAGTTTCGCGGCCAGCTCGAGGCCGAACTCGCGCGCGCGCGCGACGGCGAAAACGCCGAGACCGCGCGTTGCGAGGCTGCCGCCGCCCGCGGCGTGAGCGGATGGGAGGAGAAAGTGAATGAATGGAATCTTGTCGCGGCGTCGATGCGGCGCGCGGAGGCCGGCGATCGGCTCGCCGCGGCGAATCTCGGCATCGACCGCGCGCTCGCCGGATTGCTCGCCGATGAACGCGCGCGGCTCCAATCGTTAAAAGAACATATGGATTCGGAGGCCGCCGAAAACGCGGACGTCGAGTCGGGCGACAATTATCGCGAAATTCAGGAATTGTTAGGTTCGAAGGAAATTCAGGATCTAAAGGATGGAACGGCGCTCTTGCGCGGGCTCGCGGCCCGCGCGCGGCTCGCGGCGGCGCGCGCGCGCCGCGACGCGAAAAAGTTAGATTCGGGTCTGGCCGACGACACGGCGCGCGCCGCCGAGGAACTCGATCGTGAGATTCGCGCGAACGCCAGGACCGCCGTCGAAAAGGATACAATTTTATTAAATTATCAAAAATCCGCGACGGCGGCGCAGGACGCGATCCAGTCGCGCGCGCGCGCCGCAAGCCATCTCGACGACCGCGCGAACGCCCGGCTCATGGTGATTCAGCGTTTGCTCGACACGCTCGCCGAGGAGGAACAGGTCGTCCGCGCGCGCGGACTCTTTGTGCGCGTTCCGTCGCAATTTTCGTTCGATAGCATTCGCGCGGCGGCGTCGGATCTTCTGAATTTTATCAAATCGTCGCCGAGACACTTCCAGCAACTCGCCGAACAGGAGCGCGATTATCTTACCAATCGCGACAATCTGCAGGAGATTCTCCAGGGCTCGGGAATGCTCGCGGGCGCTTTGTTATTATTACTGATCGTGCGGCGGCTCGCGATCAATATTTCAAAAAAACTCCCCGTTTCGGATCGATTGTCCATTTTCGACCGCGCGAAACGCCTCGCGATCGGCCTCGCACGCCGGATGGCCGTCACCGGATTCTTAGTCATCGCCGCAATCGTTCTCGCGCAATTCGTCGGCGCGCCTCCGGTGCTCGCGCGCGCAGTCACGGCGAGCGCGCTCGTCGTTTTATTTGTTAGATTGGCGCTCGCGCTCGCGTCGGCGCTCCTGCGGCCCGACGACGCGCGATTTCGCCTCGTCCCGGTCTCGGACGCGACCGCGCGCTACGTTTTCCGCGTCGCGGTTCTCGCGTCGATGTCGGTTTTTGCCGTCGACGTGCCGCGGCAAATTCTCGACGCGATCGGTTATACCGAACACAACCCGGGATTCATGTTTTTGTTAGCGCACGTCAAACAGGGCCTCGTGACGTTCGCCCTGATTTTATTATTATTAAAAAATTCCGTGCTCGAGGATCTGTTGCCGCGCCCGCGGCACCATTCGATGCAAGTCGCGCGCGAAGTTTTATTAAAATTGCGGACGCCGTTTTTATTATTTGCAATCGCGCTATTCGGTATTCGCCTCGCCGGTTACGAATTCCTCGCGGTCCACCTCGGCAACGTCGCGACCGGGGGAGCGACGATACTTATTCTCGCCGCGCTCGCGCGCGGCGCCGTCGTCGATTTGTGGTCGGAGATTGTACTAAAACGCCTTTCGTTCGGCGCGCTCGGCGCCGCCGTCGCGATCGAACGGCGCGCGTTTCTTGACCGCGTCGTCCGCACAGTCGCGACGGTCGCATGCGCAGCGGCCGCTTATATTGCATTTGTAGCGATATTACGAATCGGCGCGACGGAACTTCGCGCCGTCGACGTCGGCCTCGTCGGCGGGCGCAGATTTAACGTATCGGATTTGTTATATTTTGTGCTCGCGATCGCCGCCACCGTCGTGCTCGCGCGATGGACGCGCCGCGGAATCGATTTGTTTGCATTTACCAGAGGCGGCGTCGACGTCGGCACGCGCTACGCGATCGCCGTCACGGCGTCCTATCTCGTCATCGTGCTCGGATTCTTAATATCGCTTTCCGTCCTCGGGTTTCAATTGCAGGATTTCGCGATCGTCCTCGGCGCCGCGGGATTCGGCGTCGGACTTGGAATGCAGGAGACTGCCGCGAATTTTATCTGCGGTTTATTATTATTGTTCAACCGCCCCGTGAAAGTCGGCGACGAAATCGAGTCCGACGGCCGCGTGGGGACGATCGTCGATATTACGATTACGAGCACGCGGCTGCTCACGGGCGAGAATTATGAAATTATCATTCCCAACCGCGAGATCGTCGGGCGCAGACTTATAAATCATACGGGACGCGATCCGCGCGTTCGCGGCGCCGTCCGGATCGCCGTCGCGTTCGGCACGCCGGTCGACAAAATTCGGAAACTTCTGCTCGATACCGCGGGCGCGATGGCGGGCGTTTCCCCTTCGCCGTCGCCGCAGGCCGTGCTCGTCGAGTACGGCGCGAGCGCGTTGAACTTCGAATTGCGATTTTGGGCGGACGTGCAGGCGCGCTCCGATATCGAATCGCAACTCCGCATCGCGATCCTCGAAGCGACTGCAAAGGCAGGCGTTGCGTTGGCGCTGCCGGAACAGGTGATTTCAGTGCGCGGCCATATCCCGCGCCAAGGTGAATCGCCGGATCCTCGCAGTTGACGGGAATCCGCGATTGAGCGTTACTTAAACGCGTCGCGGAATTCATAACACCCCATGCCAAATCCAAAAGTACCGCAATTGCGGCGCGGTTTCGTAAATTTACTCCCCGGGCCGGTCTGCGCGCTTTTGTTATTTTCGGCCGCTCGCGCCGGCGGCGATCCGCAGTCGGGCGATTCTACAGAAACTGTTTTAACGGTTCCGCTTCCGAAAATTAATATAACAAACGTCCGCGTCGCGGATCGCGATTTGTATATTGCGTCCGCCGAAGGCGTGGCGCCGTCCATGGAACCGGGGCGACCGCCCGTGCCGACGAAGCGCGTGCTTGTGGACGTCCCGCGCGACGCGGAGGTATCGCTCGATCGCGTCGACGCCGCCGGAGAAACTACAATTTTAATGTTGCATGCGGACGTTTCGCCGAAATTCGTGCGCGCCGAAAGCGTTCGGCCTCCGGGGGCGGGCGATCCGAATGAAATGATAGCAATCGACGCGGCGCCGATTGCGGGCGAATTTCCGGAGTCGTGGGCGAAGATTGAATATATCGGCGATTACGGCGGCCGGCACGTCGCGTGTGTTTTGGTAGCATGCGCGCGCGTCGACGCCGCGCACCGGATCGCGCGCACCGCGGATTCGCTAACAATCCATCTCACGTCGCAGATCCACCGCCCGAAGACCGCGGCGTCGCAGCCGTCCCACAATCCGGGTCCGCACCAACCGCCGCCGCCGCCTCCTCCTCCGTCGCACGCGCCGTACGCGCACACGGGACTTGTCATAAATACAACAACTGGTCCCGCGGCGTTTCCGCAGGTGATCTGGCAGTTGAAGATCGAAGTCAACCAGCGCGGAATATATGCAATTAAGCAAAGCGATCTCGCGGCGGCCGGAATCGCGCTTTCGTCAATATTACCAAAACGGCTCGTTGTTTATAATGACGGACGGCTGATTCCGATCGCCGTCGAGGGCGAGGCCGACGGAGTTTTCGACGCGGCCGACCGCGTGTTGTTTTATGGCATACCGATGACGGGGCCGTATACGCATAATAATGCTTATTTTCTGACGCAGCTCGCGAACGACGCGGACGTCGTTTACGGAAACGCGGCGCGGTTCACGGAAATCGACGCCGCTCCGAAGGGTTATCCGTCGGCGCCGTATTTCCGCGAAACGGGACATTACGAACAGAGTCTTTATTATTGGCAATTCATGCCGAACGGCGAGGGCAAGGATCACTGGTTTTGGAATAAAACGATCGCGCCCTCGAATAATAGTTATCCCGCCGGTATTAACGATCCGTCGATCCCAGGCTCCGGTTCGGTCAAGGTGCGCGCGCAGCTTTACGGCTATACCGACACGGTGCAGAATCCGGATCATCATACAAAAGTACGAATTAATAATACACTGATCTCGGATGTGACTTGGAACGGCATTACTTCCATGCTGCACGAATCGACGGTCAATCCCTCGCTGCTCATCGGCGGAACCAACACGATCGGCGTCGAGCAGGCGGCCGACACGGGATCCATCGTCGACGGCATTTATACAGATTGGTTGGAAATCGAATACGACCGCCAGTTCAACGTCGTCGGCGACGAACTTTATTTTAAATACGCGACGAACGCGAACGTTAATTTTACAATCCGGAAACTTCAGAATAACAAACCGTATATTCTGGATGTTACGGATACGGGCCATGTGATGAAATTGATCAACGGTTCGATCGCGGGCACGGGACCGTTTACGGATCAGTTTTCGGTCACGGGTACCGGGACGGCGGGCGACAGCGCGGCTTTTTATGTAGCAACGCAGACCGCGTTCAGGACGCCCGTTTCGATTCACAATCCCGCGCCGCGGATGGCCGAGCCGGCGGCGGGCGCCGATCTGATCGTGATCGCGCCGACAAGTTACAATTCTGCGCTCGCGCCGCTCGTCCAGCGCCGGATTTCGCAGGGGTTGCGCGTATTTGTAACTTCTCCCGACGTGATATACGATCAATTCGGCGCGGGAATCGCCGTACCGCAAAGTATCAAAACATTCCTGACGCACGCCTACCTCGGATGGACGGCGCCGGCTCCGAGATATTTATTGTTGGTCGGCGACGCGTCGATCGATCCATTTAACTTTTTCGGGGTCGGCATTCAGACGCAAATCCCGGTGCCCGTGCATCAGGTGATCGCCGACGGCGAAATTCCAACAGATCACGATTATGCATGTCTCGTCGGCAACGACGCGCTGCCGGAATTGGTCGTCGGACGCATTCCCGCCGCCAACGCGTCGGAAGTTACCATTGCGGTCAATAAGATTCTAAATCATGAACAATCGCCGCCCGCGGGCGCGTGGAAAACCACCGTCAGCCATTTCGCGGACCACGGAATAGAATTTACATCGACGCTCGACACGCTCGGAACGACGCACGTGCCGCCGGGATACTCGATTCATAAAGTGTACGCCGATAATTATGCTTCGTCGGGGCTCATGCACACGGCGACGGTCGCGGAAGTCAACGCGGGCGAGGCGCTTGTAACCTATCTGGGCCACGGCTCGGCGTTCAACTGGGGAAATTATTTAAATACGGCCGACGCCGCGGTCTTGACGAATGGTACAAAAACGTCGTTCGTGACGACGCTTAATTGTACAAATGGCTACATCGCGACGCCAACCGCGCAACACTCGATGGCGGAAGCGTTATTATTTTCGCCGAACGGCGCGATCGGTTGCTACGCATCCGCGGGACTCGGCTTCTTGACACAATTGACGCCGATCGCGAGCTATGCTTACGATCGGCTTTTCGCCGGTCAATTGCAGGGCGACGTCACGACCGGAGCGAAAGTCGACGCCTATCTGATCGCCGGCGTCACTGAAGATAATTTATGGCTTTCACTACTGATTGGCGATCCCACAGGAGGTGTTCTGCCGTAGAATACATCGAATAGCGATCGCCGCGTTCCGCGCGCGTTCGTTAGTGTTTCTCCCTCCCTCACCACTGTCCACATCACCATTAATTACTGTAAAGTCGCGCCGATGCGCGACTTTATTCAGATTACTCCCATGAAGCTCACCACCCTCGCATTCGTCGGTGCGGCAGCGCTCGCTTCCGCATCGTTAGTATCCAATTCGCTGTTCGCCGTGACGCCGGGGGGCAACAACCCGCCGTTTTTCGTCGCGCCGTCGCCCTGCAACCAGGAGTTCCTGGTGACCCCGGGCCAGACGCTGTGCTTCGACGTCGCGGTTCAAGACGCGGAAAACGACTTTATTGTATTGAACTGGAACGACGTTCCTTTCACGGCGACCACCAATCCGCCGACGGTCGTGGGCGGCAACGGATTTGTTACGACACAATTCTGTTTCACGCCAGGACCCGCCGACGTGGGCCAGACGTATCTTGCGATTTTCTTTTCGTTCGATCCGAACATGCCGGGCGGCGCCAACACGCCGAAATGTGATATTAAGATTACCGTCGAAAACGGCCTCTCCGCGGAAGTCACGGATTTCAGCGCGAAGGCCGGCGGCATCGGCGGACCCGTCAAGGTCCACTGGGAGACGTCGTCCGAAATCGACAACGCTTATTTTAATATTTTCCGTTCGGAGTCGACGCTCGACAAGGCGATTCAAATCAACGCC
>JACQFD010000037.1 GCA_016200225.1 Planctomycetota bacterium | reverse complement strand
GGCGCCTTTTTCAAAGAGTCTTCCAGCTTCCAATCGTCGTGACCGCAACGAGGCGATGCGCTTCTTACTGGGTTTTTCTTTCATACGCCAAGTGTAATGCGCCGTAACAGAAATGCTACTTTATTTTACGAGATTCTCTAATATACTTGGAGACGTCGCCGTTACGGGAACCCAACCGGACTCCGCGCCGCATGTGCCGTTGAACACCGCCGTGTCGTCGGCAGTTGCTACAATTCGCGAAAAGCAAGACAGCGGAGTGCCGACGATGTCCACGCCGCGCACGAGCTCGTCGGGGCGGCCGTCCGCGTAAATGCGATAGACTACAATTGGCTGTACTTTGAACGCCTGCGGTCCGCCGCGCGTCGTGGTCGTGAATCCGCCCGAAATATCGTCAAACAAGAGTCCGAACGGCTTTCCCTGCTTCTTGCAGAGTTCCACCAACTGTTCGCGGAGTTTTGTAAATGTTACAGCTTTGTCGGAGAACACCATCAAATTTCCCTGCCGCGAAACGGCGTCGCGCCCCGGCTCCCTGCGTCCGTGTCCGTTCGATTTGTTAAATCCCGAAACGGGCGAACGCGAAAGCAGGAAAGTTTCGAGCACTCCCTTCTTTACTAATGTGACGCGCTGCGCGGGCACGCCCTCGTCGTCGTATTTGTAATATCCACGGAGATCCTCCGTACCGAAGCGAGCGAGCGTCGGGTCGTCCACAACTGTTAGAAAATCCGGCAACACCGGCTGTCCGACCATTTTTGTAAAGGTCTGTCCCTCGTCTTCGCTCTTCTGCCGGTGTCCTTCGATGCGGTGTCCGAAAATCTCATGAAAGAACACTCCGCTCGCGCGATTTAACAATATCGCCGGACCGGTGTACGGTTCGACGAGCGGAGCGGCGCGCAGCGCGAGCACTTCATCCATCACTTTCTGCATCGCCGTCCGCATTTCCTCCTCGCTCGGCAAGTGTTCCTCCGTGGCCGCGTTGAAAAGATAACTCTGGCTGATCTCCATGCCGTCTTCCGCTTTCGAACTTGCGGTCAATACTACACGTAACAATTTGCGGCCTGTCTTGAGCCGCGTGCCGTCGTTCGAAACCATGAATCGATTCTCGGCGGTTCCGACAACACTAACGCTCGAAGATTCGATTTTCGGCTGCTTCAACGCCATCGCCGACACGGCGCGGACGCGGGCGGTCCAAGCCTCGCGATCCACTGTAATCTTAACATCGGGCTCCGAGTACACGCCCGGCTGTTCATGGGAAAAATCGTCGGCGGGATTCTCCACTTTGACCATGGTCTTGGAATTTGTAACAACCTGTTGATAGCGTTCGACCGCCGAATTAAATGATTCGTTCGTGGCGCGCCAGAGCGCATGCCGAATGGCCGTCGGATCGTTATCAAGACTGATGGCGACGGCTCCGCCTCCCATGGCGCCGCGCCCTCCTCCGCCGCCGCGCGCGCCGCGGATTTGTCGAGTGTTGTCCAGTGTGTAATCTCCGACGCGCACATCCACATCGAGAGCTCGCACACGCGACTGATCGGAAGACTGGAGCACACCCAGCCGCGACTGGATCGAGAGACCTGTAGTATCTGTAACTGTGTACGCCAAATAGTAAGGTTTGATCCCGTCGGCGGTCTTCAAATTGGCGACGGAGTAGTCAACTTCCTTGGCCAGCGTAGTCAAGAGTGGATGTTCGCTGGCGGCGATTGCACTAGGCGACTGCGGATTCGGGGTCTGTGCGTTGACCGCGGCGCCTCCGCAAAGAACGACACTAACGAAAAATAGGGGGTTTGACTTCATGGGGACCATTGCGAGCGAAACAGGAACACGGGGACGGAGGTTCCTCCCCGAAAATTAGAGCGGAATTTCCGCGATTGAATTCTCTTCAATTTCCTTAATAAGCAACGGAATCGCGCGGTCGAGATTCTTCGCATAGATCGTTGCGAAAATCCTCCCGAAAAACCCGATGCCAAAACCCGAACCGTCGATCGTAAATACAATTTCGCATTGGTTGGGTGCGATCGCGCGAAATCGATGGTCGTAGTCGACGAGGAGCCAAAGAAAGGGCCCGGTCCAACGCCAATTCTGAAGGACGTTGATCTCCTTCATTCGAAAGGTCGAGCGCACGCCGTTCGTGAGGCGGATGACGCCGGAGGTTTCTAACTGTAATGGTCCATCGGGCGACAGATCGATGCGGCGGATGTGGCGCGCCCATCGCGGCCAATTGGATACTTGAGCGAGGTGCGCCCATGATTTCTCAACCGAGGCACTTACTACAAAACGCCTTTCCAGCAGTCGCATAGGGCGAATTCTATCCATTCGCGGCGAAGTCGCGAGACAAAGCCATGAAAACAAACGCCGCCTGTTGATCGTAGTTGAATGCGCACCGTCGATTTTTCATGGATGACCGCAGCGCGTCCGCCGTCGTGTGCTTGTCGGAACCCGATTTGAGAATCCGCCGTTACCATGAACCCGCGCGCCGTGTAGGTTGACTCCAGCTTTGTCAGACCCCGATCCTCAAGTTCAGTTGAAAAATCGCGTTTGTTCGCGATGAGGCTCCTGTCGGCGAAAATTGTAGGGTTCTGCGCCTTCGCGTGCGCGCGATTTCTAACATTTCAGGACTTCGGCGCGTCGGAAGCGAAAGTGGCGACGCAATTCGCGGTTCCGGAAATCGACGAAACCCACCGGAAGATCTGGCTGCAGTTTTGCGGATTTATAAAGCAGGGGGACTGGGCAAAGGCCATCTCGACGATCGACGCGGAACTTGACTACAAATCCGATCTGCTGCTGCCGCCGAACGACGACGGCCTCGTGTTTCCGTGGGAGCACGGAATCCACCATGAGTTCTCGAATCTCGACGCGGGCGGACGGCGGAACTTCGAATTGTTACTTGGGCCCCGCGCACAAAGGCTGCTCGATCAAGGTTCGGCCCCGGACGCGAACAATACAGATAAGGATAGTGCCGGCACCGAAGAAAAATTGCGCCGGATTTTTTTGATATATGGTCCGTCGCGCGCGGGGAGCCGCGCCGGCGACGCGTGGGCCAAATTACAATTAGCATCGGGCGACGGCCGCAACGCCGCCGCGGCATGGCGGTGGATTCTCGAACACGGCGCGGTCGATGCGCAGGAGTCGCGCGCCATTCGCATCGAACTCTGCCGCGCGTACGCCGCCGCGGGCGATCGCGAAGCGTTCGAACGCGCCGCGGCGTTCGCCGGAGAACGATATGGTAATGATACAATTCGCGTCGGCGGCGGTAACAATAGTATCGACAAAAAAGTCGCCGACGTTCTCGCGGAGGCGGCGGCCGAATTCGAGAAGCGATCGAGCGCAATGTTACAAAAGCCGGCAAGCGCGCCCGCGAGGCTGAGTCTTTCCAAAGTCTGGGACGTTCCGCTCCAGACGAATTCCGAAGACAACGAACGATCCAGCTCGCGCGACATTTTTTTTGATAATTCCGAAACGGATCATTTTCATGAATCGCGGGACGTGGCCGTTTACGGCAACGCCGTGTACCTCGCCTATGGCGGAATTGTAGAATCGCGCGCGATGAACGACGGGTCGCTCCTCTGGACCACGGGCAAGCGCCGCCGCGACAACTCGTGCGGGCCGACGTGGATCCGCGTCGCGAAAGACATGCTGCTCGTGCGAAATTCGAAAAAGAACAATTTTCTCCGCTGCATGCGCGCGTCGGACGGCGAACAATTGTGGTCGACCAAGGATAATACAAATATTCGAATCGCGGGTCCGCCGGCCGTGGTCGATTCTACAATTTATGCGGCGTTCGCGGAAAACGCGAGTATGAAACTACATTTCAAGGCGTTGTCGCTCGCGGACGGCAAGGAATTGTGGTCGCTCGAATTGGGCACCGCGCCGCCGGGTGCGAGCGAAGGGCAGGAAATCGCGCTCGAAGCGGCGCTGGCGCCCGTGCCGAAGGGAATCGTCGTCGCCACCGACGGCGGCGCGCTTTTCATGATTAATACAAAAACCCGCGCCGTCGACTTCGCGTTTTTGCATCCGTCCAACATCGGTTTCAACATGGACGGAATCGCTAAATGTAGTATGATCGTCGAGGGTTCGAATATTTATTTTACGTGTGCCGGAGACCGGGAACTCCACGCCCTCGACACGGCCGACGGTTCCATTCTGTGGAATCGGATCATCGAAGGCGGCGCGCGGATCGTCGCCGCGGACGACGCGCGATTTTATATATTGGGCCGCGAATTGTGCGCGTATTCGCGCATCGATAGATCGTTAAAGTGGGCGCGGCCGATGCCGAAGGACGAGCATGCGCTGCGCCCGATGTTCCTCGACGGAAATATCATGATTCCTAATTATGGGAATCTGTTGCAATTATCCAATGCCGACGGCGATAACAACGGCGGCAGCGATCTTGGCGGCGCGCTCGCCGACGCGGAGGCAGTCTGGGACATCGGGAACGCCGTGCTCTGCATCGGCGACACCCGCGCCGCGTTGATGGGGCGCTTCCCGAAGAAATGACCGCGAATAAATAAATATTAATCTCCATTTTTCATAAATTAACAATCGAGGACGATTCATGCACTTGGCAAGACTTACAATCGCGCTCGTCGCCGGCGCCGCGGCGACGGCCGGCTATTCGAATTACACCGCGCAGGACGATACAATTCCAGCCGCGGGCAGTCCGGTGCCGGGCATTCACGTTTTCGGCACCGGCGAAGTCGCCGCGAAACCCGATTCGATCCTGATTCGCACGCGACTCGAGGCCAGCGCGGAAGTCGGCGCCGACGTTATTGTTAAATATCAGGATGCGCGAAGGCGCGCGATCAAGGAAATTACGGATCTGAAGATTCCAGGACTCGCCGTCAGCGGTCCCGGACCTTCGGTCGAGGTCGTGCCCGGCGTCGACGAGAATAGTAGGAATATGGTGATCTTCAACGGCCGCCGCGCGGCGACGCCCGAGCCGCAGGTGCGATTTTATGAATTGCTTTCCATAACGATTCCGGGCGTCCAGGATTTCGAATCGAGCTCGAAGCAGATTGCAACCGTTCTCGACAAAGCCAAGGAAGTCGGCCTCAAGACGGCGTCGACCTCCGTGGATCCCAACATGGCTTATTATTATTTAATGTATCAACAACGCATGCCGCAGGCGAGCCGCGAATGGACGGGCGTGCGATATGTTGTAAGCGATCGCGCGGCGCTCGAGGAAGCGGCGCTGAAGAAGGCGATGGAAGACGCCGCGGCGCGCGCCGCGCGCATCGCGAAAGCGGCTTCGCGCACGCTGGGGCAGGTGACCTCCGTTTCCATGATTCCCGAAGAGACGGCGACCGAGAAGTTGTCGATCGATATGAAGCTTTCCGTCCGCGTCAGCGTCGTGTACGAACTTAAGTAAATTCATTTTCGGAACACGAATAGATTATTATCAAATATGCGCGCGATTCTACCGTTGTTCGTCGCGGCCGTCGTCGCCGCGAAACTGATCGTTCCGCAGGACGGTACGCCGCAGAAGCCCGACCTTCCGAAACATATAACGAAAGAAGCCGTCGACTCGGTCAATCTCGGCCTGCAATGGTTACGAACGCAGCAATCGTCGACCGGCAGTTTTTCCGGGCAGCGCGACGGATCCACCTATTCGGTATCGATGGCCGCGCTCGCCGGAATGGCGTTTCTCGCGAGCGGAAGCACGACGACGCGCGGACCCTGCGCCGACGAAATCACGCGCGTCTGCAGATTTATTGTAGGATCCGCGACGTCGTCGGGAATGATATCGAGTCCCGACGGCGAAAGCGGACGCCCGATGTACGGACACGGGTTTTCATTATTATTTTTATCGTCGCTTTATGGAATGGAAACGGACAAAGAGGCTCGCGAACGGTTGGCGCCGATCATCCGGCGCGCGATTCGGCTCACGGCCGCCGGGCAAAGCGCGATCGGAGGATGGACGTACACGCCGGGTTCGGGAGACGAAGGATCTGTAACGATCACGCAAATGCAAGCATTGCGCGCCGCCGACGCGGCGGGTTTCGCGGTGCCGAAACAAACAATACAAAAAGCCGTTCACTATTTGGAACTTTGCCAGGAAAAGGACGGCGGGATCCGTTATTCGTATGAACAGGAAAGCGGATCGACGCTGCCGATTTCGGCGGCCGCGGTCGCGACTCTTTACAATGCCGGCGAGTACGATTCAAAGAGCGCCGACAAATGTTTAAAGTTCGTACTGGCCAAAATGAGCCTGTCCAGCCCCTTCAACGGGGACCGCGGCGGCAACGGCCACATATTTTATACGAATCTCTATGCGGCGCAGGCTTTTTATCAAGCCGGCGGAGAAACGTGGGATAAATATTTTCCCGCCGCGCGCGACGAATTGATTCATTTACAAAACAAAGACGGCTCGTGGAACGGCGATTCGGTCGGTTTCGTTTACGGCACGGCCATCGCGCTCATCGTCATGCAACTACCGTACAAATTTCTTCCGGTATTTCAAAGATAACTTGTCAAAGATAACATGTCAAAGGTAATATATTCATGAATTCCAACGCGCGCGAAGATCTGGCCGACACGGTATTGCTCGAAAAACTGCGGGCCGACTGCCAGTCGGTCCGCAAGGAAGTCGGAAAAATAGTATTGGGGCAGGACGACGTGGTCGATCTATTGCTTATATCCGTTCTCGCCGACGGCCACGCGATTCTGGAGGGCGTGCCGGGACTCGCGAAAACGCTGCTCGTGCAGACGCTTTCGCAATCGCTTTCGTTAACATTCGCGCGCATACAATTCACGCCCGATTTGATGCCTTCGGACATCACCGGAACGGAAGTGATGTTCGAGGACAAAGCGAGCGGCAACCGCGAGTTTCGATTTCTATCCGGACCGATTTTTCGTAATATCGTACTCGCCGACGAAATTAACAGAACGCCGCCGAAAACGCAGGCCGCGCTGCTCGAAGCGATGCAGGAAAGGCAGGTTTCCTCCGCCGGTACGCTCCACGCGCTGCCGAAACCGTTCTTCGTCCTCGCGACGCAGAATCCGATCGAACAGGAAGGGACGTATCCGCTCCCCGAGGCGCAACTCGATCGATTCTTAGTAAAGGCCGTCGTTCATTATCCGCCGCGCGAGATCGAACGTGAAATTTACAAAAGAGTCGCGGGCGGTGGCGGCGAACGGTTGAAGGCCGTGCTCGACGCTGCGCAGGTGATCGCTTATCAACAGCTCGTGCGGCGCGTGCCGGTCAATGATACCGTTCTCGACTTCGCCGTGAATTTGTTAAGATCGATGCGGCCGGGCGGAAACGAGGCTCCGGATTTTATTAGAGAATATGTACAATTCGGCCCGGGTCCGCGCGCGGGGCAGGCGCTGATTTCGTGCGCGCGCGCGAAGGCCGCGCTCGCCGGCCGGCCGGAGGTCGACGTCGACGACTTGCGCTCGCTCGCGAAACCCGTGTTGCGACACCGAATTGTATTAACATTCGCGGCCGAGGCCGCGTCGCGGACGCCCGACGCGATTATTGATCAAGCGCTCGCGGCGACACCACTTCACGCGGCGGGAGACGCGCATGTTCATCTCAAGCAAGTACTCCGATCCTGATCTGATAGGTCGGCTCCGGACAGCCGGATTCGCGGCGCGCTGGGTCGCGCAGGGCAATCTCGTCGGACATAACAAAAGTCCGTACGTCGGGCACAGCGCCGAATTCGCGGATTTTCGGCCCTACTCGCCGGGCGACGATCTGCGCCGCCTCGACTGGCGCGTCTTCGCGCGAACGGGCCGTTATTTGTTACGTCGCTACGAGGAGGAAAGCAATCTTCGCGCGGCGCTCGTGCTCGACACGAGCGCGTCGATGCGCTACGCGGGAAACGGGAAAAGTAAATTTGATCATGCGGCGACGGCGATCACCGGCCTCGCAACGCTGTTCGCCGAACAGCGCGACGCTTCGGCATTAATTATGATCGACGTCGTGCGCAAGGCGTTCTTACCGTTTTCCGCGACGGAGGCGCAGCTCAGGCGCGTCGTGGATTTGTTAGAAAAATCGAAACCGGAGCGCGAGACGGGCATCGGTAAGGTGCTTCAGCGCGTCGCCGAGGAAATTCCGCGCCGCAGCGTCGTAATCATTGCATCCGACTTCCTCGACGAGGATGCCGATCTCCGGCTCGCGTTTCAAAGGTTATCGAAACGTTTCGATGAAATCTTATTATTACACGTGCTCGACCGCGACGAATTGGAGCTTCCGCAGGACGGGCTCATAAAATTTCGCGATCTCGAAGTCGGCGGCGAACTTCTCGTCGAGCCCCGGCAGATCCGCCGCGCGTATCAAAAAGCGATGCAACAATTTTGCGAGAACACGCGAAAATTAGCATCCGAAGTTTCGGCGCATTATGTTTTATTAAGAAGCGACGTGCCGTTGTCGACGTCGCTCGTCGAATATTTACACCGCCGTTCCGTTTCGAAGGGCCGCGGCGCGTCGGCGAAATCCATTTCATGAGTTTTTTCGCGGCGGGTGCGCTCTGGATGCTCGGGCTCGGCTCCGTGCCGATCATTATTCATTTGTTGAACCGCCGCCGTTTCCGAGTCGTCGAATGGGCGCCGATGCGGTTTCTGCGACAGGTCGCGGAATTGCACAGAAGGCGTTTGCGCCTCGAAGAAATATTATTATTACTGATACGGACCGCGTTCATACTCGCGGTCGCGTTCGCCGTCGCGCGCCCGGCCGTATCGCGCGAAAGCAAGTTCTTTAATATTACATTCGGCGCGCGCGTTTCGCGGATCTTAATCATCGACGACTCGCTCAGCATGGGCTACCGCGTCGGAATTCAGAGCGCCTTCGATCGCGCGCGCGCGGCCGCCGCCCGGCTCGTCGAACAGATTCCCGACGACGACGCGCTCGCCATCATGACGACCGCCGATCCGTCGCGCCTGCGATTTTCGAGCGCCCCGCTTCGCGACAAGTCCGGCGCGCTCAATGTTATCAAATCCGTCGAAATCACGGACGCCGCGTGTTCATTAACATCCGTGCTCGACGCCGCGCGGCGCCATCTCGCGGCTTCGCCGTTTCCCGCGAAGGAAATTGTTATGATTACCGATCTGCGGCGGCAGGGTTGGGATCACGGCGTACCCGAAAAAGCGGTCGAACTCGCAGGCGACGGCGCAAAGCTAACGATAATCGACACGGGCGCAGACCGGTTCGACGACGTGGCGATCGTAAACATCGAAACCGCGGCGCCATGGACGTTTCCGGGCGTGCCGACGGAAATTGTAGCCACGTTGCGGAACAGCGGCGCGTCCGCGGCCGAGCCCTCCGGCGAGTTGCGCGTCGGCACGTCGGCGCGAACTGTAACATTAACGAAAATCGAACCGGGCGAAACCGCGCAATCGCGTTTTCGTATTACGATCGATTCGCCGGGCCACGCCGCCGTTTCGTTAAAATTAACGAACGACGCGCTTCCGGCCGACGACGTGCGATGGGTCTCGGTCGCCGTGCGCGAAAAAGTCGAAGTGCTCCTCGTCGACGGCGAACCGTCAAATGTAAAATTCGACGGCGCGTCGGATTTCGCGCGGCTCGCGCTTGGAATCGGCGCGGTGCCGTTCCGCGTCACTGTCATGAGCGAAAACGAGTGGCTTTCGCAAGCGCAGCCCGACGCCGATCTGACGGTTTTATGTAATGTTTCGCCGCCGCCGCGCGATCGCGCGCTCGAATTGGAAAAACGCGTCAGGGCCGGAATGGGAATATTACTATTCGCCGGCGATCATTTCGATCCGGCCGCCGCGAACGAATCGTTGTATCGCGGCGGACAGGGACTCCTGCCGTTTCCCGTCGACGCGATCCGCGAAGATCCGGCGAAGGGTCTGACCATCGCCGACGCGGAGGACTCGCCCGTTATTGTATTGAAACAACTTTCGCCCGCGGCTCTCGCGAATATTACAACCAGAAAAAGACTACAACTCGGCAAGCCGGCCGCGCCCGATGCGCGCGCGCGCGTGCTCGCCACGTGGGACGGCGAGGAGGCGGGCGCCGCGATCGTCGATCGAACGTTTGGATTCGGCCGCGTATTATTATGGACGACGGGCGCCGATCGCACGTGGAGCGACTGGCCGATCGACCCGACGTGGCTGCTCATGTTCCGCGACGCATGCCTGCGCTGCGCGCGCGCGCCCGTCGAATCGTTAACAAGCGAAGCCGGGCCATCCTTAAAATTACAATTCGCAAAAGGCATTATGGCCGACGCGCGCCTTTCGCGATCCGGCGAATCGCAGAGCGCGGCCGTCGAGGCGCGCGACGTCGAAAATGCCACCGAATTGAACGCCGGTTCGGTATTCCGCGCGGGCCAATATGAAGTCTCGTGGCGCGACGCGGGCGGCGCGCGCGCGTCGCGGCCGCTCGCCGTGAATCCCGCCGTCGCGGAAATGCGGCTCGACCGCATCGACGAGCCGGCGTTGCGCGAATTGTTACGTCCGTTGCCGGTCCAGGTGTTTACAGATCAACAATTCGGAAGCGACGCGGCCGCGTCGACGCGGGAATTGTGGCATATGTTGATCGCGCTCGGCGCATTTTTATTTATGTTCGAATGCGCGTTCATGGTCTGGCACGGCCGGGACGGTTCGTAGCGTGGAACGCATTCTCGAAATCCTTTTCGGAATCGCTCCGCGCGGCGAAGGCGGCGGTTTCTCGAGAATCGAGTTCGCGCGCGTGCCCGAACGCGGCGACGCCCGGTTGTTGTGGATATTACTGATCGCGGCGGTTTTCGCGGCCATTTATTTTTTGTATAGGCGCGACGCCGCCAGACTCTCCAAACGAAAACGAAATATACTGCTGGCGTTAAGATTGCTTTCCGCGGCCGTGCTCGCCTTCATCGTGGCCGAGCCGGCGATCGTTTTCGAACGCGCGGAAACGCGGCCGTCTCAAATCGTCGTGTTGCTCGACGCGTCCGCGAGCATGGACCTCCCCGACGCGGCGGCGGACGTCAAAGCTCCCGCGAAACTCGCCGAAATCTTAAAATACAATTCCACGGGCGAATTTAAGCAATGGACGCGCGCGGCCGCCGCCGACCGCGCGTTGCAAACTTTCCTCGCCGAACGGCTGGCCGAGGGCGGCGAACGGCAGGTTCATATTTACCCATTCTGCGATCGTTTATATTCGGACGCGGGCGGCGCGGCGGCTTCGGGCGCGTCGGCGCGGCAAACGACCGCGATCGGCACCGCGATCGAGCAGGCGCTCGCGGCGAAAGGCGCGGCCCCGCTCGCCGGAATATTATTATTAACCGACGGAAATTCGAACGCGGGACCCGATCCGACGCGCGGCGCCGCGGTCGCCGCGGCCTCCCGAATTCCGGTCGCCTCGATCGCGCTCGGTTCGAAGGGCAGCCGCGACGCGAAGATTGTCGAAATCAATGTTCCCGAAGTCGTTTTTTCCCGCGATACCATAAATATTAATATCGTGGTCGACGCGGGCGGGGGCGAGGATCGTAACAAAACGCCCGGACGGATCCGCTTGGAGGCGCGGGCCGACAAAGCGGGATTCGAAGTCGTCGGCGAAAAGGAGATCGGTAATAATAACGATCGCTCGATCCGAACGATCGAATTTCCGTGGCGTCCGGAGAAGCCGGGCGAATACGAATTGCGCGCGACGCTCGACGACGGCGACGCGGAGAATCTCGGGGCGCGAAAACAACAAAACGCGGCCGTGCGCGTGGTCCGCCCGGAATTGCGAACATTACTGATCGCAGGCCATCCGTTTCCCGAAGTCCAGTTCCTGACGCAGACGCTCGTGCGCGATCCGGGCATCAGCGTTTCGTGCTGGATCCAGGGCGCGGACGCGGACTTCTTACAAAAAGGCGATATTCATATTCAGCGGCTTCCGGAGTCCGAGGCGGAAATCGACGAATACGACACGGTCGTATTGTATGATCCCGATCCGGCGGCGTGGCCCGCGAATTTTCCGGCCTTGTTGACGCATCTCGTGGGCGAACGCGGCGGCGGGCTCGTTTATATTTCCGGAGAATCGGAAACATTAAGAATTTTCGAACGGCTCGTTCCGGGCGCCGACGCGCTGCTCGATTTGTTGCCGGTCGTTCGCGAGGCCGGAACCTTCGTTTCGAAAGTCGAACAATCGCTGCACGCGCGCGACCCGTGGAAATTGGATATTACAGAAGCGGGACTCGAGGACGGAATGTTCCGTTTCAAGGACGAGGAACTGAATAATCAGCAATTATTAAAAAACCTGCCCGGAATGTACTGGCACTTTCCAGTGACGCGCGCGAAACCGGGCGCGGTCGTGCTCGCCAGGCACGGCGATCCTCGCATGACGAACGCACATGGCAGGCAGGTCGTCGTGGCATCGCAACTATTCGGCCCCGGCCGCGTTTTATTCTTTGCATGCGACAGTATGTACCGCTGGCGATTCATTGACGAGCAAGTCTACGACGGTTTTTGGGCGCGCGTGCTCGACCGTGCCGGAAAATTGAAGCGTTTGGGCGGCATCCACCCAATTGTAGTAACCGTCGAACCGATGCACGAGGGCGCCGATTCGTCGGTCCGCGTGCAGGCGCGTTTTCGTTTTACGAATGATCAATCGACGCCGCTCGCCGCGCTCGCGGCGGTTGTCGACGCGCCCGACGGATCGTCGGCGCCGCTTTCCCTGCGCGCCGCGGCCGACGGCAGCCGCGTATTCGATGGAATTTATAAACCGACCGGCGCGGGCAATTATTTGGTTCGCGTCTGGGCGTCGGAGGAACCTAAAGAAAAAACCGGCGCGTCGATGGCGCGTTTCGCGATCGACGCCGACGATCGCGAAAAGGTTCATACAGATGTGAACCGCGATGTGCTCGAGAAAATCGCGAAGGCAACGGGCGGAAAAGTTTATGATTTGGATCATTTATCCGAAGCGCCGTCCGCATTTTCATTAAAAAGCGTGACGCTCGTCCATCAGGAGCGCCGCGAAATCTGGGACGCGCCTGTTTTAATATTTTTACTTTTCGGCGCGCTGTTCCTCGAATGGTGGCTGCGGAAGCGAAATGGCCTCGCTTGATCATGGAGTCGCCATCGATTCCCGGCGCGACGCGCCGGTGGAATCGCGTCTCGCGAATCTCGCGCGAGCCGCGCGAAGATTATATATTCTCCGCGGCGCGCTCTCCGCGTCGCTGGGAATCGCCGCGTTTATAATTATTACACTTATTGCCGATCGAATGTTACGATTGGGCTCCGGGACGCGCGCGGGAATCATGGCGGGCGCCGCCGCCGCGCTCGTCGTGTTTATAATATTACAAATTCGCGCGCTCCGCCGCATCGGCGCCGATCCGCTCGAATTCGCGGCTTCGCTCGACACCGTCGTGCGCGGCGAACGCGACCGCGCGGTGCAGGCGCTCGCGACGTTGTATTCTTTAGATTCCGCGGAGGGTTCGCCGGCGCTGCGCGAAGCGGCGGTGCGCGGCGCGCGCGAAAAGTTACAATCGCTTCCGCTCGAAGCGTGTCTCGACCGGCGCGGTGGCGGCCGTCGAAGCATACAAATCGCGGCCGCGGTCGCCGCGCTCGCCGGAGCCGCGTGGCTGGCGCCGCAGACGGCGTCCATCTGGCTGCGCCGGTGGTGCGCGCTTTCTACAATTCCGTGGCCGCAGGACACGTGGCTCGAAATACAAGGATTGCAGAACGGTAAATTATGGGTTCCCGCGCGCGAGGCCTTTTCTTTACATGTTTCCGTGCGCGAGGGATCCGCGGTCCCCGACGCCGTCGACGTGATGTATCAATTGGACGAGTCGTCGGAATCGCGCGCGCCGCTCGCCCGCGCGGGCGAATCGCTGTTCGAAGGGGAGCTGCCGCCCGTCGCGAAGCGCGGATTCTTATGGTTGCGCGGCGGCGACGACCGCGTCGGTCCGATCGTTATCGAAACGCGCAACCGGCCTTCGATCGAATCGTTCGATTTAAAGACTTCCGCGCCGAACGCTGACAAGTTCGAATCCATACAATTCACGACGCAGGACGAGGAGGTCCGCCTGCTTCCGGGAACGCGCGTCCGGCTTTCGGCCAGAGCCGACGAAGAAATCGACGATTTAAAGATTTCGGGTTCGACGCCCGCGGATTTTGGCGCGCGGCAGACCGGGGAGCGCGAATGGGAAATGCAATGGACGCACCGCGCCGTCTGCGCGATCACGCTCGAAGCGCGGAGCAAAGCGACGGGATTAGTATCAAAACCGCGAAGTTTAACATTCGAAATATTAAAAGATTCGGTCCCGCGCGTGGCGCTGCAATGTTTAAAAATCGGCGAGCGCGTTTCTCCGGCCGCGAAGTTCCCGTGCCGCGTCGAAGCGCGCGACGATTTCGGATTGACTTCGCTGACGCTCGAAATTCTCCCCGGGGCGCTCGAATCGGCGCCGGCGGAACCTTACAAAAAAATGGAACTCGCGACGAGCGCCCCCGGCGAAATGCGCGAACAGATGTCGGTCGAGCGCGAACTCGAATTGTTGCCGCTTCATCTCGCGCCGGGGACGAGCATTCACTTGGCGGCGTCGGCCGCGGACAATTGTCGAACCGGGCCGCAGGTGGGACGCTCGCGCGACCGCGTTCTGTTAATTGTGTCGTCGGAACAACTTCTGCGCGAAATCCTCGCGCGCCTGCAGGCGGCGCGCGGACGCCTGCGCGTGGCGCAAACGGATTGCCGCGAGATCCGCGATTCGCTCGGCACGAATCCCGATCCCGCGACAATTGTAAAAAACCTGCAACGGTTGCGAGTGGACGAGCGTAATGCACTCTCCGTCCTCCGCACTGTTGAGAGCGGACTCGGCGAACTCTCATGCAATGCACTGATCGAAGACGGCGCGCGCAAACAACTCGAAAAGGACGTGCTGGAACGTCTCGACGGCTTGACACAACACCAATTGCCGGAGCAGCGCGTCGCGCTCGAAACTGCGACGCGGGAAGGGCTCGCCGCGGGCGCGCTCTCGACGATTGCCTCGCGACAGGAGACGATCGTTAAAGAAATAACGCATATTTTGAATGCCATGAATCAATGGGACAGTTTTGTCGATCTCGTTTCTCACCTCGACGAAGTGATCCAGATGCAGACGGACGCGCGCAAAGCCGTCCACACTGCGATGGATCGCGGCGGCGCGGCGAGCAAACCCGGCAGTGATAAGAAATAACACTGATAAAAAATAATATGCACTATTCAGCGCGCGCCATTCTTTTTGTTTCGTTAATATTAATGATCGGATCGGCGCGCCTCGCGGCGCAACAAAAGCCGCAAGAAAGAGCGCTGTCGCGTCCCGAACTCGAATTTGTGCAGCGCAAAGCGCAGGCGAATATGAAGGAAATCGAGAGCCGGATGCAGGTGCTGCTCGAACAAATCCGCGAGGCCGAACCCGACCATGCGTCGCGATTGCTGCTCGTATTGCAACGTTCGCGCGAGAATTTGATTGTCGACGACATGCGCGACGCCGAGGCGCTCATCAATACGGATAAATTCGACGAGGCGACCGAACGCCAGCGCATCGTTTTGAAGAAACTCGAAGAATTACGCCAATTGTTACTTTCTACGAATCTCGATTTATTCGTAAAATTAAATAAACTGCGGCAGTTGAAGAAATTGCAGGCGGAACTCGCGCAGGCGTCGAAGGACGGCGAACAAAATCAAAAAGCGCTCGAGGAAATCGCCGCGAAAGGCGACGCGAAAACCGACGCGGATAAGAAGCGTCTCGAAACGCAGAAAGAATTGAATCAAGAGCAACAGCGCAAACTCGACGAGTTGAACGCGTCGGCGCGCGACACGACGGGACAGTCGAGCGAAGCCAAGAAAGCGCTCGACGAAGCGCAGCGCGCTCTCGACGATGCGCAAAAGGCTCTTAAACAATCGAATGCTAACGAAGCGGCGAAAAGCGCGTCGCGTTCCCAACAGAGTCTTAATAAAGCCGGCGACGCGATGCAACAGGCGCGCGAAGAACTCGCCGAAGAACTCGCCGATCCGATTCGCGCGGCGCTGCTCGACGCGCTCGCGCAAATGATCGAAAAACACGAGAAAGTAAACGATGCGATCATGCATCATTCGCCCGCGAAGAATGCGGCCGCGCCGCCCGTCGTCGCGCTCGAACGCGAAGTGGTCGATTTGGCTAAAAATGCGCGCGAACTTGTCGAAGAGACCGACTTCGCCGTCGCGCTACCGCACGCGCTCGCGCTCGGCGAGAGCGAAGCCGCGAACAATGTTAAAGATCTCGCGGCCGCGAAAGTCGACGATATCACGACGCACGATTCGGCCCGCCTGCTCGACGATTTGAATGAAATGCACAAAACGATTCTCGACGAAGCGGCGGGCGCCAAAAAATCCGGTTCGCCGCGGACGGGCGGATGTAAAGGATGCGCGAATCGTAATAAAACGATCTCCGAGCTGAAAATGGTAAGATTATTACAATCCGCCGTGTATCAGGAAACGGCGTACTGGGACAAGCGCCGCGAAAAGCCGCCGATGACGCAGGAATCGGTCGCAGCCGTGTTGAAAGACGTCGCAAATTGGCAAAAGCGCGCGCGGCTGACGGCGGCGCTGCTCAAAGACCGCACCTGCGCCGAGTGCCTGACCTCCAAGGAAGAATAACATTGACTTTACAGATAAACCGGAACGACAATCACACACGCAAGCCATGAAACACATCTTCTTTCTGCTCGTTGCGCTTTCGCCGCTCTGCCCGTATTCGGTGAATGCGGCGCAGGATCCGGCCGTGCAGTTACGTCAAGACGCTGCGCGAACAAGTCCAGCGGCGGGCGACGATACGGATAATCCCCTGGTCGGCATTGGCCACAAGATGGAGGGCATCGTCGGCCGCGTCGTAGCGAAGGATACGGGCGTTACTGTACAAAAGGACGAAGAGGATATTCTTAATCAAATCGACGCGATGATCGAAGTATTAAAAAAGAAGACCGGCTCCTGAAACAATCCCGGATGTGGAAATAACAAATCCCAAGGCGACGGTCGTCGCGGCAACAGTAATGGCGGAAACCCGGGCGGATTGAAAGATTCCATTCTGGCGAACGGTCCGGGCGGTTCCGGCGAAAACGGCAGCGTAAATTCGCAGACGGGGCGATTCGGCAACCTGCCGCCGCACCTCCGCGACCGCGTGCAGCAGACGAAACTCGAGGGATTTCCAAAGGGTTTCGAAGCGTTGCTCGAAGAATATTATTTACGTCTCGCGACAGGGGCCGACAGTTCCGGCAGTAATATCTCCGGCACTAATAACTCCGGCAGTAATAACAATTCGGCGGGCCCGGCGTCGAAGCCGGCCGAAACAGCATCGCGTCCGCAGAAGTAGTCGCGTCCGCGGAAGTATATTAATAAAACAATCGGGCGCCCGCGAATGGGCGCTCGCGCAGCGCCGTCGTTCGAAAACAACCGCGGATTCGCCGCGTTCAAAATCAGCCGCGCAAGCCGGCAAGAATTTTCCGTTCGCGCGCGGCGAACACGCGCACCGCGGGCGCGACAGGAAAGAGTTTCAATGCGCAAAATTCGAAGTCTCCGCGAACGCCCGTGAAGTAATTCTTGACTCGACTTCCCGATTACGGCGAACTGATGCAACCGTTTTTCAGGAGATACACCCCGCATGGTTACCTGGCTCCAACTCCTCCTTCCCATCGGACTGTCCGTCGTCGCGGTTTTTATTACAAGTAGCATCATACATATGGTGCTTCAATATCATAAAGCGGATTATGGTAAACTCGTCAACGAAGACGAAACCCGCGCCGCGATACGCAAGGGCGCGCCCGCGCCGGGAATGTATATGTTTCCGAACTGTTCGGATCACAAACAAATGGCCTCGCCCGAAATGTTAAAGAAATTCGAGGAAGGCCCCATCGGTATACTATATATTCGCCCGAGCGGATCGATCAAACTCGGGCCGTTTTTGATAAAATGGATTTTGTACACAGCGGCGGTTTCCGCGGTGGTTGCTTACATTGCAAGAAGCGTTTTGCACAACGGCAACACTTATCTCGAAGTCTTCCGCGTCGTCGGCGCCACGGCATGGCTCGCTTACGCTTGGCAGGGCCCGTCCGATTCGATTTGGAAAGGCAAACCGTGGATCGCCACGGCGCGCGAAATGTTCGACGGTTTGGTATACGCATCGATCACTGCCGGATTGTTCGCCTGGCTCTGGCCAAGATAGGTGCTCTGGCGCCGCTGGGCGCTTGCGCTTCGCGCGCGGCGTGCCCTGCGCTTCGCGCGCGGCGTGCCCTGCGCGGGCGGCGAGTTGTGCGCTCGACGGGTTGGGTCGGCGGCTCAAACAGTGCTCGTCAATTGTAAGAATGTCGGCCGCGACGCGGCCGACATTCTTACAATTGCCTGCGCAACTCGCCGCGACCCAACCCATCGAGCGCACAGCGGGGGATACTAAAAATTGGATGTTCGTGTCAAGTGGCCGGGATCACTGACCGCGAGGCGATGCCGCGACGGGCGCGGTGGCCGAGAGCCGCGAAGCGGGCTCGGCCACGCGACCGCCGGCATGGTCGAGCAGCCGCGCGTTTATTAGTGTACATGTTATCGTTAGTACTGGCGGGGGGCGGGTCCGTGGCGCCAGACAGCGGCGGCGAAGGCGACGCCCCGTCGCGTCGAGTGTGTGGTTCTCGCTGGCGGGTTGGTCGCGACAGGGCGTGGCCGGAGCATCGCCGCTGCGCCGCGCCGCGGAGCCCGCCGCCCGCTTTGCTATTTATTAATTCAATTCTTAATTAAGAATCGACTGTCTGACCGCGTCTGCAATTTCACTTGCGTGGCGCCGCGCCATTCCATGCACGGTCGACTCCACCATGACTCGCACGAGCGGCTCGGTGCCTGAATATCGCAGTACCACCCGACCGCGCCCGGCGAGATCGCGTTCGGCTTTACTCTTGGCATCCATGACGGCGGGTAGCTCCTCGAGCGGGGTCCGTTTTGTAACTGTAACATTGATCATCACCTGCTCCGCGCGTTCGAAATGAGCGAGCGACGACAAAGTTACTTTTCGGCGATATAACAAATCGAGAACGCGGAGCGCCGTGTACAGTCCGTCGCCGACGAACGCGTTGTCGTCGCCGAATACCACGTGGCCCGACGGTTCGGCGCCGAGCGCGAGACCGCGCTCCTTCAGACGCGCGACGACGTTGCGGTCGCCCACGGGGACCTGTTCGATTTGTATGTTTCGATCGCGCAGGAATTGTTGTAAGCCAAAGTTGCTCATGACGGTCGAGACGACGGCCGCGCCCGGGAGTTCGCCCCGTTCTAACAAATCGGGCGCGCACGCGGCGATCACGCCGTCGCCGTCGACGACGTCGCCGCGCTCGTCGACGAACATCGAACGGTCGCCGTCGCCGTCGAGCGCGAGCCCGAGGTGGCATTTATTATCTATAACCAGTTTTGCTAACTTTTCGGGGTGCAGCGCGCCGAAACCGTCATTAATATTCAATCCGTCGGGCGACGTTCCGATTTCAAACACTTGCGCGCCGAGCGAACGAAACAAGTCGGGGCCGAGAAACGCGCCGCCGCCGTGCGCGCCGTCGAATGCGATCCGATATCCGTATAAAGCGTCGCGCGCGATGCCGCTGCGTTCGACGAGGCCGCCAAGATATATTTCCGGCCGCACGGCCGAACCGGCGCGCCGCGCGCCGAAACGTCCGGGCGCGTGCGCGCGCGGATGCGCGACCGACGCTTCAATTCGCCGTTCCGTCGCGTCGTCGAGTTTTTCGCCCCGATTATTAAATAACTTAATTCCGTTGTCGCGCGCCGGATTGTGCGACGCCGAAAGCATCGCGCCGCCGGCCGCGCCGAGTTCGCGCACGAGCGTCGCGAGGCCCGGCGTCGTGATCAAACCGGCCTCCTGCGAGTCGACGCCCGCCGCGGCGAGTCCCGCCTGCACCGAGGCCACCAGGCAATCGGCCGATTCGCGGCCGTCGTGTCCGATCAACACCCACGGCCGGCCGCCGGTTTCTGTAGCGTTGTCCGATTGTAAACATTCCGCGAACGCGCCCGCGATGCGCGATACGGTCTCGGGGGTGAGCGGTTCCTCGCCCGCGAGGCCGCGGATGCCGTCGGTGCCGAAGAGTCGGGACATGGAATGCAAAATTTACAGTTTGGCGGGACTCTTGCAACGGCCGGCCTCCGCCCGCAATCCCGCCGATCAGTATAAATTACTGTAAAATTTCATTCCGACGCGGACGGCGTCGAGTGCGCGGCGCGCGTCGTGCACGCGGCAGACCGCCGCTCCTCGCATGGCGGCAATGCCCGCGACAGCGAGCGTCGCATCGTCGCGATCGCGGGGCGAGCCGCCCGGATGCAGATCGTCGACGAGTTCGCCGAGAAAACGCTTGCGCGACGGTCCGACGACGACCGGAAATCCAAGCGACTTGATCTCGAGGAGCCGCCGAAGAATGCTCCAATTGTCCTCTGCGCTCTTCGCGAAACCGAGGCCCGGGTCGACGAGGATCGCGTCGCCGCGCACTCCGGCTTCGCGCGCGCGCGCGACCGCCGCGAAGAGTTCGCCGTGGACCTCGGCGAGGACGTTTTTGTATGTTTCCATTTGTAACATTGTCGCGGGCGCGCCGCGGATGTGCCCGAGCACGATCGGCAATTGTAATTCCGCCGCCGCGCGTCCGAGTTCCGCGTCGAATCGCAGTCCCGAAATATCATTAATCATCGAGGCGCCGGCGGCGGCCGCCTCGCGGGCGACGGCCGCGCGCGACGTGTCGATCGAAATATAACAATCTGGAATCTGTTGTTTAATTTTGACGATCACGGGGACCACGCGGCGGATTTCCTCCGCGATCGCGACGGGCGCGGCGCCGGGGCGCGTGCTCTCGCCTCCGACGTCGATGATCGCGGCTCCGGCGCTCCACGCGTCCGCGGCGGCGGCCGCGGCACGGGACGGATCTAACAATTCTCCGCCGTCGGAAAACGAATCGGGCGTCGCGTTGATCGCGGCCATCACCGACGTTCCGGCAAGCGCGATCGGGCGCCTCCCCGATATAGTAAATATTACTTTTTCGGCGTTTCGCAGCGTACTCATTAACAGTTGCCCGATTTCGCGCGCCGGACCGTCCTTCGTCATCGCGAGTCCCGCCGCCCACGGCGGTCCGATGATGCGCCATTCGAACGGCTCGTCGATGCTTTCAATCGTCGGGTCCGCGGGTTCGGCGCGCAGACCGAACGCCGGAAGCGCGTCGTGCGCCGCCCAAGCGAGTTTATCGACCAGCCAGACGGCGACGTCGCCGTCGAATTGTGGTATTCGCGCGACCCGCGGAATCCCCGACATCGTTAATATTACAAATCAGGCCGGCGAAAGTCCGGCGTCCGGGAAACCCATGCGCGGAGACGTTTCGGAGCGCGGTTTCGCGGTCGTGGCGGCCGGCGGCGGAGTCGCGGCCGGTTGCGCGGGCGCCGGCGGACGCAATTGTGGTATCGGCGTGCCGGCGAGAACTTGTTTCAATTCGGCGCCGGTGATCGTTTCGTATTGTAATAATGCTTCGGTGATCTTTTCGAGGCTCGCGACGTTTTCCGTCAATATCTTTTTCGTCTGCTCGTATGCTTCATTACAAATACGCCGCACTTCCACGTCGATCTCATGGGCGGTGTCTTCGCTATGAAAACGCCCGGCCATGAAATCGGATCCTAAATATTCGCTGCCCTGCCGTTCGCTATAACTCATCGGGCCGATTTTTGTAGAAAAGCCCCATTCGCAAACCATCATCCGCGCGAATCGCGTCGCGTGGGCGAAGTCGCTGGCCGCGCCCGTCGAAACGTCGCCATTTAACAATTCCTCGGCGACGCGGCCGCCGTAATCGACGCACAACCGCGCGTTCGCTTCTTTTTGTGTCATTCCCATGCGGTCCTGCTCGGGAAGCATCATCGTCGCGCCGCCCATGATGCCGCGCGGAATAATTGTAACTTTGTGAATCGGCTCCGCGCCTTCGACGAGCGACGCGACGAGCGCGTGTCCGGCTTCGTGCCGGGCGATCAACGTCCGTTCGTCTTCGCGCATCACGCGGCTCTTCTTCTGGCGGCCGAACATTACTTTATCGCGCGCCTCCTCGAGATCTTCCTGAAACACGGCGTCGCGTTTCTTTAATACTGCAATAATCGCCGCTTCGTTCAAAAGCGCCGCGAGATCGGCGCCCGAAAACATCGGCGTCGCGCGCGCCAATGTTTGCATTTCGATGTCGGCCGCAAGTTTAATTCTACGCGCGTGAACTTTAAGAATCTCCTCGCGGCCCTTGACGTCGGGGAGATCGATGGCGACTTCGCGATCGAAACGGCCCGGGCGGAGCAGCGCCGGATCGAGGACGTCGGGCCGGTTGGTCGACGCGACTACAATAATCCCTTCGTTTGTATCAAATCCATCCATCTCGACGAGTATTGCATTCAGCGTCTGTTCGCGCTCGTCGTGGCCGCCGTTGAATCCGCTGCCGCGCTTGCGGCCGACGGCGTCGATCTCGTCGAGGAATATGATGCATGGCGCGTTTTCCTTCGCTTGTTTAAACAAATCGCGGACGCGCGACGCGCCGACGCCGACGAACATTTCGACGAAGTCCGATCCGGAAATACTAAAGAACGGCACCTCGGCCTCGCCCGCGATCGCTTTCGCGAGCAGCGTTTTGCCGGTGCCCGGAGGGCCCGCCAGCAGAATGCCGCGGGGGATGCGTCCGCCGAGCCGCGCGAACCGTTGCGGATTCTTTAGAAACTCGATGACTTCCTTGACCTCTTCCTTGGCCTCGTCGATTCCCGCGACGTCGTCAAATGTAACATTCGTGCGATTTTCTTTAGTATACAAAACCGCGCGGCTCCTGCCGAAGCCAAGCAATCCGCCACCGGGGCCCGACGAGCGGATCGGTTTTAGTATAATAAACCAAACGATCATGAATAATAATACCAGCGGAAACATGATCATCAGCAGCGTCACGAGCAGCGTATTCGGTGCCACGGTCTCGACGCCCGCGTCGACCGTCACCACTTCGAGCGGAACGCGTTGGTCGCGCATGAGCGATGCGATGCGCGCGATGTCCGCTCCGCCGCCCGCCGACCCGTCGGGCCGCGACGCGGTTCCGCCGACGATCTCGACGTATTTTTGTTTACCGTCGTCGTCGATCAAATCTACAAATAATCGCGTGCGCTTCTGACCGTTTTCCTCGGTTTTCGCGAGGAGGATCGCCTCGTTCGCGACCGCGGTCTTGTCCTCGAGTTTGCGCGTCAGTCCGGGCGCCTCCCACGGACTCGTCGCGTCGAGCCGCCGCACGCGTTTTTGAAATGCAAATAATCGATCGCGAATTTCGGGAAAATATAAACGAAAATGCCGCGCCGAACTGTTATCGCCGAACGCGTTGCCGAACACTTTGCTCGATTCCTTCGGCGCCGGCGCGGCCTTCGGAGATATATAATATTCGCCCTTGACCTCGCCCTCGGGCTCCATGACGAACTTCGCGACCTCGCCGGTTACTAATTTTTCCTGAAATTGATTGATCGATATTTTTTCGTTCTCGCCGAGCGCCCCGAGCGGGTTGTAAAGCGACACGATTACAAGCAAAAGAAAAATGAGTCCAAACACCAGCGATCCGACGGGTCGTGACCGGGGACGTTTGCTCGGTTCGGGTTCTTTGCGGGGCTTCATGCTGTGCGGTTGATATGAGTTTGGCGGTTCTCTTTTCGAATCGAAGCGGCTCTTGAGTGGAGGTGGGGCGTCCACGCTTTGATAATCCGCGCGCCAAACCTTGCCAGTTTACACGGCAATCCTAACATTCCGCGACCCATTCGCCCGTTTCATGCCCGGCACGGCTACCGAACGGGAGCTTCACCCTCTTCGGAGCGTGCAGCGAGACCGAGCAGGATCCGCCATGCGAGCGCGTCGATGAGGTCGGCATTCGCCGATTCGCGCGTTTCGCCGAGCGTAGTTGTATATTCGGCGCGGTCTTCGCCGCGCACGCGCGCGAGAACGCGTTGATTCTTTGTTTCGACGAGTTCGGCGCCGACGGCGATGACGGACGAACCTTCGAGAATGCGTTCGCGATTGCGGGCGACGAGGACGGGGAAGTTCACGCGCGTGATCCGCGCATGCACGACGGCGTCCGCGTCGCGCTCGCTCGCGACGAGTTGGATATCGGATCGCTCGAGCAAGAGTTGCCGCACGCGATCGGTGAGATCGAATTCGAGTCCGCGCACGAATGTTTGATTATCAAAAACGGGAACGGCGAGTTTACGAATATGTCCGGGAAAGCGCAGGCCCGCCGAATAACAGGAAGGCAGCAGCGCGGCGCCGATGATGATAAAAAACGCGGCGGCCCCGCGGCGCGTTCGATCGTGAAAAGTAAACTTCATGCGTTCATCATGAGCAAGCATTGCGGGCGGCGGCTAATTCTTAACTTTAACGGGAAATTTTGCCGGCGGAATCTCAATATTCTTTGGCATTTGCGCGAGGCGCGACTCGGCTCTCGCCGCGAATTCCGTTCCGGGATAATTTACGATTGCCTGTTTGTAATGCATCGACGCCGCGAACGGCTGTTCGATCACTACATAATAATCCCCGATTTTATATTCGCTTTCCGCGAGCATTTCATCGGCCTCGCGCAACGCGGCCGCCGCCTCGTCGAGCCGCGCGCCCTCGGGATGGAGCGATATGTAATTTGAAAGACTCTCGCGCGCTTTTAACAATTCCGACTGGTCCTGATCGGCGCGGCGGACGCCGCGCAAGTGCGAGATCGCGATGCGGAATTCGGCGAGGTCGCGCCATTGCGAACCGAGATAACTTCTTAAGATTCGCTGGTAGCCGCGAATGGCGCCCTGAAAATCGCCGGTTTCGAATTTGTATTGAGCGACGCGCCGGAGCGCCTCGCTCGCGAGCGAACTGTTTTGAAAATTATCGACAAAATACTCGAGCACGAGCACGCCGTCGTCGGAGTCGCGCGCGATGCCGAGGCCGAGGAACGACGACGTGCTTTGCGTCAGTTTCACGCCCGTATCATAAATTAACTCGCCGGCCTCGCGTCGGTGGCCGCTCACCGGATATTGATCCAAAAACTCCCGGAACGCGACGAACGCTTTCCAATACTTACCATACAGTTTCTTGATCTGCGCGTAACGAAACGCGACGCCCTCGCGATCGGGAAAGTCGGGGTGTTTGTTCTTTAAATAATCCAGTTTCGCGGTCGCGGCGTCCGGCTCGTTTTTTTCGATGTCGACGCCCGCGTCGGCGTAGAGTTCGTCGGGCGATTTCTTTTCATAAGGATAGCGCGCCGCGCACGAGATCGACGCGAAAAGTAATAATAAGAATAAAACCGGGCGGAACAGCCTGCGGGTGGGCATCATGTTATTGTAGCATTCATGCGGCGTCGCCCCGCCACAGAATCTCGAGCGATGGGCGGGAGCGAAGCGCGCGGTCGAGATGATAGGCATGAAACCGGTCGAGAAATGCGCGCAGCTCGCGCGAATCGCGCTGGCCGGGGAAATTCGCGCTCGCGCCGGATTGCAAATCGGCGATCGCGGCGTGGGCCGTCGCGGCGAACGACGTCGAGGCGCGCGCGCGTCCGGCGCAGGCTGCGCACAAAACGCCGCCCGCCGCGCAATCCCAAAAAACGCGGCGCGCGCCGCTCCGCTCGACCGCGAGTTCGCCGGCTCCGCAGCAGGCGCACGCGTCGAGCACCGGCCGCAGGCCGATGTGTTCGAGAAATTGTAGTTCGAATGCTAATAATTTTGCGCGCAACGCGAGCGGATCGCGCGCCGCGGCGGATTCGAGCCAGTCGAGCCACGCGCGAAATTGTAAAAAGAGCGCGGGCGCCGGCGATTCGGTGAGTCCGGATTCTAACAATTCGACCGAATAGAGCGCCGCCGTGAGCGCGCGCAAATCCCGACGCAACGCCCGCCGCGGTTCGACGAGTTCGGCGTTTGTTAATGTTTGGAGCGCCTCCGCATTTTTTCCGCCGACCGTCGCGCGAATCTCATTTAACAAATCAAGCGATCCGAACATCGGACTTTTTTCGCGAAACGCGCCTTTCGCGATCGCCGACTGCCGCCCGCGCGCCGCGGAAAATAAATGTACAATTAAACTCGTGTCGCCGTACGGAACGCGGCGCAGGATGATGAAGGATTGCGGCTCGCGGGAGTGCATGGGGGGGAGATGTTAGCGAAAGGGGGCGGGCCGGGATGTGCAGTGAGATCAGCTTTTTGAGCAGTGTTTTTTTGAGCAATGTTTTTTTTGAGCAATGTTTTTTTTTGAGCAATGTCCTCGATTCAAGCGCATGCATGAGTCTACAAGAGTATTACGAATGTCCATGCGAGGTTTTACTTTACGATGAATAATGCGGGTTAGGGCACCGTTATCGTAATCGCAAGGCCGCGCGACGAACTCATGTTATAAACATTGAATCCCGGCAGTGTGCAGCTCGACCACACCCAGATGGCGCAGGCATAGTAAGTCTTGCCGATCAGCACGGGACTGTTTGGAATCCCTGTACCGACAGTTTCCGCGTAGCCGGTCGCATCGCTATGAAAGTCGAATCCATACACTTCGGACGCGAAGATGAAGTCCGAGTGCAACAGGACGCCAATTCCAAATGGGTCGCTACCAATGAGGTCTTGCGAATCAGTAACAAGTCCGAGTCCGAGCGACGATGGCGGCGCATTGTTGCATGTGATTGCAAAATTCGGCGAGTTGATCATTGGTGCGTGCGTCACGCCAAGAGACTCTGTCCCCGAGCAGCCGGGCGTGCCTGTTCCGTAAGAAAGCGTGCCTGGATTGTTGCCGAGATCGAAAATGTAGACCGCGCCGGATTGGAACGTAATGTTGTCGTTTTGATTGCCGTTGACTCCATTGGCACTGCTGGCTTCGTTGAGGGCTCCGATGACGACAAGATCTCCGGACACCGATGCTGCAAACCCGAAATTATCGAGGATCCCGGTATTCGAAGCCTTTAAATAGAACTGTTGGCTCCATGTCGCTCCATTGCGAATGTAAACATAAGCGGCACCGGATTCGAAAGCGCTGTTGTCGCTTTGGTTGCCATTGATTCCCGTGGAGCTGCTGTCCTCATTGTAGGCTCCGACTACAACCGTGTCGCCCGAGATTGCAACCGAAGCTCCGAGCCAGTCGTTCGCTTGAGTATTGGAAGCCTTCAAATAGGCCTGCTGGGTCCAAGTTGTGCCATTGTAAACAAAAACGTAGGCCGCCCCGGCGTAGATGGCGCTATTGTCATTTTGGTTGCCATTCACGCCGGTTGCATTGCTTGTTTCAGCGGGCGCGCCGACGACCACCGTGCTGCCCGACACCGAAACGGAACTCCCGAAAAAGTGTCCGACCCCGGTATTGGAAGCCTTCAAATAGGCCTGCTGCGTCCATGTCGCTCCGTTTCGAATGAATATATAAGTCGCGCCGGCGTTGGAGGCGCTGTTGTCGCTTTCATTACAATTCACGCCCGTCGCGCCGCTGTCCTCGCCGGTTGCTCCAACTGCGATCGTATCGCCCGACACCGCAACCGATTGGCCGAACGAGTCTCCGGCGTCTGTATTTGAAGCCTTCAAATAGGCCTGTTGTGTCCACGCGGATCCATTCCTTACAAAAACGTACGCCGCGCCGGCGTTGGGGGCGCTGTTATCCATGGCATGGCCGTTCACCCCGGAAGTTTTGCTGTCTTCCGAATACGCGCCAACGACCACGGTGTCGCCCGACACCGCGACACAGTAGCCAAATGTATCATTAGCATCCGTATTGGAAGCCTTCAGATAGGCCTGCTGGCTCCAGCTCGTTCCAACTCGAACGAACACGTAGGCCGCGCCGGATCCCGAAGCGCTGTTGTCGCCTTGGTTGCCGTTAACGCCCTTTGCGCTACTGTCTTCCGAGAAAGCTCCAACCACCAGCGTGTCGCCCGACACCGAGACGGAGACTCCAAAACCGTCGAACGCCCCGGTATTCGAAGCTTTCAAATAGGCCTGCTGGCTCCAATTCGCTCCATTGCGAACGAACACATAGGCCGCCCCGGAGCTCGGCGAAAGTTCGTTACTTTCATTACCATTCACGCCCGTTGCATTGCCGTCTTCACCGGGAGCGCCAACGACCACCGTGTTTCCCGACACCGAAACTGCGTAACCGAACTGGTCGGAAACATCTGTATTCGAAGCCTTCAAATAGGCCTGCTGCGCGATGGGGTCGATCGTTAGCGGGTAGCGCGCGCCCGTATCGTTCACAGTGAGTTTCAATCCATTTCGTATAGATTCAAAGTGCGCCGGAATCCGTGTTCCGTCCGCATCCGTAACTTTGAGCCCCGAGTAATTCAGCACAAACGCATTGGAACTATCTACAAATCGGACATCGCACCCATTTATTTGAATTCGCGGGCGTAAGTCGCCGCACACCGCCAGAGTAAATGTTAATACTCCGTTGGAATTCGCGGGCCGCGAGTGAATCGTGTAGCCGTGCTCCAATCCGTAGCCGTCGTTTTTGTACCATTCCGTGAGGTTGGAATCCCAATTATAACTAATCTTCGGGCCATCGGCGTTGACGGCCGCTTCGCCCGAGATCGCGCATTCGTGGCCGGGAGCGCCGTAGCTTTGGAGTTCCAGCCCCCACGACCAATGACCCTCATCGGGCTTTGTTACAAATCCGCGGCCGTCAAAGCGCGTCGTCCACCGTTGGCCGGGATTGCGCGCCTCAAGACCGCCATCGATTGCGACGGCCGCGTGGCGTCCGGCTTCATACGCGGCATGGATGCTTGACCAGTCGGACGCCGAGACGCCGCGTGGATTGCTCTTTTTTGAAGAAACCCCGGCGGGACTTTCGCCACGGCCGTTCGCATCGGTTCCACTCCCGCCGTTCCGTGCGGCGACCAGCAAGGAGAATACTACAAAAGCAATTCGCAGAATCGGAGGATAGGTCATTGGTTCCAATGTTTACATTGAGCACGGTGTGACGACCGCACGAGTAACTGAACGATGAATCGGCTTCGATTGAATCCCAGCGGATTCACTGCGTCAAGCCGCAATGATCATAATAAAGTCCGCCAACCTCGGACTCGCGAGTGTTCGATGAGTCCTCGAAGTTCCATCCCGTTCCCTCCGCGTAACGTCTTCACCACATCTGGACGCCGTCCATCCTGACGACCCGACGGCACGATCTTGGCTTTAGCGGCGTACATGAGCGCTGTTCCGTCCCTGTGGAACCCGGCCACGTCACCGGGTGTTTCGCTTCAAAAGCAAACACTGCAGAAGCCATCGTCGCGCGCGACCACTCTCGAGTCGCTGCCGCGCGCGGGCGCGGTCAATTTTATCGATGCGAAAAGCACGGATTTGATGCGACGCTTTCAGAACGTTGCCGACGACGAAGTTTTCGGGGAAATTTATCGTTTAAATGCGACGCGCATCGAAAAAGTTGTAAATTCATGTCTGCGGTTCGCGCCGGCCGACCTTTCGCCCGAGGATATCATACAAGACGTTTTTATTAGTGTTTTCCGATCGGCGAGGCATTTTCATCCCGAACAACCGAACTCGTTTCGCGTGTGGACTTCACAAATCGCGCGCAACGCGGTCCGACGCGCGCTGCGCGGACGGCGAGGCATCAAGATTCAGAACGGCGGCGCCATTCTCGAGTGGCTGCCCGCGCGCGCGGAGACTTCGGAAAATTCACAATTCCTGCGGGACGGCGCGCGCGCGCTGCCCGTTCTGCTCGCCGCGTTCGCGGCCGCGCTCGAATCGCTGCTGCCGCGCGACCGTCAGATTCTCGAGGCGGCGGAAGTGCGCGGCGAATCTTATGAACAGATCGCCGCGACTCACCGTCTGCGCCGCGCCACCGTTCGGATGATCGTTTTTCGCGCGCGGCAGCGCCTCGTCGAGGGCGTTGAATCGCTCCTTTTCCGCCCGGCCACGCTTCGCTTTGCGCGCGCCATTGGTTAACTTTCGCGCGTGTCCGCGCACGCGCCCGAAATCGTCGACCTGCTGATTCGCGGAGCTTCCGCCGTCGCCACGTGCGCGCCGGGCGGGCGCGCGCCGAGTGCGCCCGCGCGCGGCGAAGAATTAAGGAACGCGCAAATGATATATAACGGCGCCGTCGCGATTTCCGGCGAAAAAATTGTAGCAATCGGAGCGGCACACGAATTCGACGCGCGTTTCAAGGCCTCCCGCGTCCTCGATGCGCGCGGGGGAATTGTGATTCCCGGCCTCGTCGACGCGCACACGCATCCCGTTTTTGTAAACGGACGCGAAGACGATTTCGAACGCAAAACGCGCGGCGAAACCTATCAACAAATCGCCGCCGCGGGCGGCGGAATTTTATCATCCGTCCGCGGCGTCCGCGCGGCGGGCGACGCCGAACTCGCGGAAAAAGTAAAATTAAGATTCGAGCGGCTGCTCGATCTCGGCACGACGTCCGTCGAGGCGAAAAGCGGCTACGGCCTCACCGCGGAGGACGAGCTTCGCTCGCTGCGCGCGATCGCGCGCGCCGCCGAGAAAAGTAATATGACGGTCGTCGCGACGCTGCTCGCGGCGCACGCGATTCCGCCGGAGTTCAAGAACGACAGGAATGCATATATTAAATTAATAAAAGACGAGATCGCGCCGGCGGCCGCCAAAGCCGGGCTCGCGGCGTTTCACGATGTGTTCGTCGACGAGGGATTCTTTACCATTGCCGAAGCGCGCGAATTGTTAGAAGCGGGGGCGGCGATCGGATTATTACCGAAGATGCACGCCGACGAACTCGGCACGACGGGCGCGGCCGAACTCGCCGTCGAACTCCGCGCCGCGTCGGCCGATCATCTGGATCATATATCACGAAACGGAATGCTTAAGATCGCGGGCTCGGACACGATCGCCGTGTTGTTGCCGGGCGTTTCGCATTATTTACGTTCCAAAACCGACGCGCCGGCGCGCGCGCTGATCGAGGCGGGCGCCGCCGTTGCCGTCGCGACCGATTACAATCCGGGGACGTGTCCGACGCCGTCGCTTTTTGAAGCGATGCACCTCGCGGCGATCCGCATGCGCCTGTCTCCCGTCGAGGCGCTCGTCGCGGCCACGCGCAACGCCGCCTTCGCCATCGGGATGGGCGGCCGCCGCGGCGCGCTCGCGCCCGGCATGCGCGCCGATGCGGTTATTTGTGATGTTCCCGACGTCCGCGACGTGGTTTATACTTTTGGACGCGCTCCGGTGCGCGCCGTCGTTTCGAACGGCGTCGTCGTTCGCGAATTCGACAACGGCCGGCCCGCGCACGTTTGACGCACGATCAGATAATTTACATATCGATTGATTATTATAATAAATGTCCGAAGCACTTTTCGAATGCGTTCCTAACTTTTCCGAAGGCCGCGACGCCGCGCTGATCCGGCTGTTCGCGGACACGGCCGCGCGCGAGGGCGCGACCGTCCTCGACTGCGAGGCCGACGCGAGCCACAACCGCTGCGTTTTAACATTTGCAGGATCGCCCGACGCCGTCGCGCGCGCCGCGTTCGAAACGGCGAAACTCGCGGTGGCGCGTATCGATTTGAATCATCACAAAGGCGAACATCCGCGCATGGGCGCCGTCGACGTGATTCCGTTCGTGCCCGTCGCGAATTGTACAATCGAAGACGCGATCGCCCTTTCCCGCGACGTCGCCGCGCGCATTGGAAAAGAATTAGCATTGCCCGTTTATTTATATGCGGAATCGGCGGCGCGGCCGACGCGCCGCGCGCTCCCGGACATCCGCAAAGGCGAATTCGAAGGGTTGCGAGCGAGGATCGGCGCCGATCCCGAGGCGACGCCCGATTTCGGCCCGAATACAATTCATAAAACGGCCGGCTGCGCGGCCGTGGGCGCGCGTTATTTTTTGATTGCTTATAATATACAATTGGACACGCCCGATCTCGAGCCCGCGCAACGCATCGCGAAAGCGATTCGCGAGCGCGACGGCGGCCTCCCGCGCGTGCAGGCGAAGGGTTTCGAAGTCGAGGCGGGCGGGCGTAAACTCGCGCAGGTTTCGATGAATCTTCTCGATTATCGAAAGACTTCCATCGCGCGCGTTTATGATGAAGTCGAAATGTTAGCAAAACGCGAAAATATAAATATTGTCGACAGCGAACTCGTCGGACTCGTGCCGGCGGCGTCGCTCGACGACGCGACGGCGCGGCGCACGAAACTGCGCGGCTACGTGCGTTCGAAAATGATTCTCGAAGACGTGATCGCGGCCAAACGGCCGACCATGTGAGACAACCGTGAAAAGCATCCTCGGATTTTTATTAATATTACTGATCCAAACGGCGGCGATCGCGGCGGCCGCATCGCCCGCCGCCGCATCTCCGGCAATCGCGCAGGACAAAATCAACACCGGTTGCCAGCGATGCAAATTCACCGGATCGCTCCCGTGTCCAAAACATAATAAAACGGCCGCGAAAATCGAGGAAGAGGCGATTTTTTGTTCGATCGCGGCGCGATGTCCGGTTTGTAAAGGAACGTTCGTCGTCGATTGCCCGGATTGTAAAGGAAACGACGGCGAGGCGAGCGTCGAGAACGCGCACGCCGAGGCGCAGCGATGGCTCGAAAAGGAAGCTAATTTTGAGAAGAACATGGGCGGCCCGACGCGCGCCCGCGTCATTACAAAACACTTCGATTTAACATTTGAAGTGGAGAGCCTCACGGTCGGCCGCAACGTGCTCGATCAGCACCAATTATTGCATTTGTACGCGCAGCGACTCGAGACGCTGCTCGCCGATTTTAATGAAATTCTCGGCACGCGCGAAACGGATCATAAATGTCCGCGTTTCCTCGTGATGGTGTGGAAAAGCCCCGTCGACAACCGCGAGGCGGCCACGCGCTACGCCGATTCCGGAGGCAGCGGCACCGGCGTAAAATTGTTAGGTTCGAAAGGCGTCTACACGATGGTCCGCGACCGCAACCTGCACGCGCAGGACGACGATTTACATCGGTCGATCGTACACAACGTCACCCATCTGTTATTGGCCGATCTATTCGATGCCGTCTGGATCGGCAACCGCAAGGGCGGCTGGCTCGACGAGGGTCTCGCGCACTGGTTCGAAGATAAATATTTCGGCCAGTGCACGAATTTTTGTTATCAGGAACAGAATACACTGATCGCATTCAAAGGCGGCAAGTGGCGCATGCCCGTTCGCGCCATGGTTGAAATTAATAAAATGCCGCCGTTCGCCGAAACCGGCAGCAAAATGAGCGATCAACTCACCGCCGCCGAACACGCGCTCGCGTTTTCGTACGTCGATTTTCTGTTGCACCGCGATCCGAAGTTATTGCCCAAAGTCGCGTATCTATATCAAAAGAAAAAAGAGACCCGCGAAGCCCTCGAACCGTACGCATTGTCGGTCAACGAACTCGAAGTGCAATGGAAGAAATGGGTTTTGGATAAATATACAGATAGAACCGGGCCCGGATTGAAGTAGCCGTAGTGTAATAAAACGTTTCGGGCGCCGCGCCGACGCGCCGCGAATGCATTGTTTTTCAGCGCCGTTGCATCGCCGCCGAAAATGCGGCATATTTGACGACATGGTGACGGAGTGTCCTAACTTGCTGGGTTTCCTTGATTTGCGTGTGAACCGGCCGGCAACTTGGTATCACTTCGCCTTGAATTCGATCGTGCCGGCGGCCGGAACTGTAATGTTCATGGAGCTGTTCCCCTCGGATGCGATGACGCGGATCTCGTATTCGCCCGGCGCCATGGATGGGATCGTAATCGTTCCATCCTCTGGAATCTTAAATTCCGGATAACTTGAATCATTAAATTGGTCGGTCGAAATCCTGCGGATTGCCGCGAACGCGTCCCCAGTCCTGCCGGCAACATGAACTGTAAGCGAATACAGTTCCGGCATCGGCAGCGCGAGCGAGTTGTCGCCCGCCGTTAGTTGTATTGTTCGACGTTCGGCGGGCACCGTACCGGTCCGGTCGCCGGCGTCGATGCGCGAAAATAATACTATAGAATATTCTCCGGGTTGATTATTCGCGGCGCTTCCGGTTCCGTCGGCGCCGATCGGTATCATCGGGGATCTGGAGTATCCAAGCGCGCGCTCGCTCGCGCGGTCGAGCAAGAATGATAACTTTCCTTCATATCCGCTTCCTTTATATCCGGAAATCGTTATAGTCAGTCTCGACGGCGTGTCATAAATGATATCGATGGTGCGCTGTCCGCTCGTCAATTCCACCGTTCTTTCGCCGCAAGCGCGCGAAGTTGCCCTTAAGTATACGCGCGTGCCGGGTTCCCATGCCTTCCGAAATAGCGTCTCAACGTCGTCCGGCGGCGTAATCCAATACTCCCCGGTATGCTTCTGATCGGCCCGCGCCCAATTCGAAAGCTTGATGCGCTCGCTTTTGATAATAAACTGAAACTCGAGGTCGTCGAGCTTTTCGCCGGACTTGCCGACCGCGTTGGCTATTAGACAATCATCTTTCTGTAAAGACGGAATCTCGAGCACAATTTCGACGCTCTCCGTCCCAATCGTAACAATTTTGTGGTCGACGATCGCGGTTTCGCCGGCGCGCGCCACGCCGACTAGGAAGGATCCCGCCGCGAGCCCTTGATAATTAAAATTCGGCGCGCCGCCGAGAACGTTCTTCGAACGGCCCGCCTTCCTGAGTATTTCGAGCATTGGCGGCTTGTCGGGAGGCCACTCCATCATATAAACACTCGCGATCGCGCGCTCGTCGGCGGCCGGGAATTTGATATTTCCGGATATTTGCAAAGCGGCTTTCAATTTGAAAATAACGCTCGGTGCGGCGGCGCCGGAGTCGATTTCGATCGTTTGCGGTTCGGCAAAAAACGCCGACTCGCCGAGTTTCGCGTTGGATCCCTTCACGCTCGGGCGCAGTTCGAAACGGCCTTCGGAAAGGTATACATACGGATCCTGCGCCGACCAATTATAACCATAACCGTACGCGGCTCCGTTCGAATGCGTAGTTGTAAATACGATCGCTTCCGCGGGCGTTCCACCGTCCGGCAATACTAACTCGACGCGAACCGCCGCGATCGGACGCGCGACGAAATCCACCGTTTCGCCCGATCGCGCGTCGGCTTCCGGCTTTCCGAAGTGCTCGAGTTTGTATTTATTAGAATATGCGGCGACCGAGTACGTATGATCGTTCAGCGCCGAAAAACTGTAATTGCCATCCGCGCCGGTTTCAAACTCGACCGTCGCGCCCGTCGTATGTTGATAATCCTCCACGGTCTCCCGCACGGCGTCTTCGATGGTTTTTAATTTTGGAATTTCGACGCGCGCGGTGAACGGCCGGCTTTTCTTAACATAATGCGGCGTCATTCGAACCACGATGCGCGCCACGGGTTTGCCGGCGATATCTTTAATTGAACCTGAAATAATGCCATCGCCGGCAATGGTCGCTTGTTGCGAAATTGACGTGTCGATGAGATTTCGAATTGTAGACTCATCGGGAGTCGCGTCAATCGCCGCCTTGGCACGGGTCGGACCGGCGGTTCCCTTTGTGTTCGAGGCCGACGTTGGATTCGGTTCGTTTTGTAAAGAAGAACCGTCGATTCGAGCCGGTTCTCTTGAGATCGCGGCGCTCGGAACTGTATAAAGGCCGATGAATACTCCCGCGACGAGGCCGGTCAAAAGCGCGATCATAATCGCGGGTATGTTCTTTTGCATGATTCTTTATTATTTCATGGCGTTCGGAGTGGCCGCATCCCACTGAAACGGCAGCACCGCGTCATCATCGTCGATTAGTTTTTGATCGAAACAATGGGAATAGAAGTCTCCGCGGACGCCCACGACGTGGAATCTATATTTTACTTTTGGCGGATTGGGGTCCGCGCGTTTCCACTCGTCGAGCGGACGCAGCCAGTAAGTAAGCCAGCGCGATTTGCCGCGGAGCTCGGCGGAAACGATGGTAACAAATTGGCCGGTTTCGTCGTCCTCTGCGCGCCCATTAATCGTATATAATTTCCAATCTTGCATTTCTTCTGTTTTATATTCGATCGATACGCGCGGACACACAGGCCTGCCGGATGCGTAGTCGGGATTTTCGTCGAGCCACGCGAAATGCGGATGGTTCGGCATCGGAATGCAGTCTTTGTCTGTAACTAAAACATTCGCCAGCGAATCGTAGCTCGCGTGGAGCCGCTCCGTGTGATGGAGGAAACTGAAAGCGTCCACGTTGCAATGTCGTTTTACGAATCCGACATAGGACGCGACTTCGGGTAAAAGACCCAATGGTTTATAATAAAATGATAAATCCTCCGTGCGCGGAACGATCTTATGATCCTTAATATCGCGGAGAAGCTCCGTCGTTTGCGATCTGAGAACGTCCGCGGCCTTTGGACCGTAGATCATGGACGCCGCTTCATAATTCTGGAGTTTATACTCTTCGTGCGTTGTCCAATAGGTAAGATATTCATTCGCGAGTCCGAGCAGCACCACTTCCGCGTCCGGCGCGGGCGCGTTTCCGAAGAATGCGGATTTATATTGTTTTTCGGTCTGTCTGCCCAAAATTGTAGTAAATTCCCCGGGCAGGCTCGCGAATAGAATATTACCAATACAAATCGCGGTGACGCGCGCATGATCAGGCAAATCCAAGATGGACAGCGCGGTATTCTGCGTAAACTCGCGCACGCCGCTATCGCGAATATAAGGTTCGAGCAAACTAAGTTTCGGCCATTGCGGATCGTTAGGGTCGGGATTGCCCGTCGCGCGGATGCCTTCGTAGGAACCCATGTCGTGGAAGATCACGGGATCGCCTTCGCCGCCGCCGAGAAAGGCGACGCCGACGAGCGGTTTTGCGACATCCTTAAAATTAACGATCGTAGAACCCGTTTGTAAATGTTGATCGACGTCGCGCGCGCCCGCGGCGGATTTGGAAATTCGATCGCCGATTTCGCGGCCGATGTGAAGCGCCGAACGCCGATCCTGTGTCTTCCAGTTCGAGGCGACGTCGCCTTCAGTACCATTAAAGAGCGCGACGACGGGCGGGCGCGCCTCCGGGTTTTTTTGTAAAAATTGAGATTCCGCGAAATCCGTCGCCACGCCGAACAGGTCGCTTGAGTAAACTTCGGTCTTTGGCCCCATCGACGTCGGATGCATGCACGCGCACGAAACCGCTCCTATCAAATGATGATCGGCGGCGGTGGCGTACGCGAAGAGCGTGCGCAACCGCGGATCGAACGCTCGATAGGCGCCGTCTTTGTTGGCGCAGTCTTTCTCGACGGGAAACGGCGTCGGAGGCGTCTGTATTGGTAAAGTTGCATTTTCGGCAAGCAGATCGGTAGCATCTTTTCCATTCTTAATAAACGCAAGATAGCTACGATTGCGCGCGAGCGTCGACGTGTCGCCGGCGCCGAATTGTAAAATTGCGGGCTCGGCGTTACGAATCGCCTCGTCGACGCCGCACGCGATCCGCCGGGCGAGCCATTCGAACAATTCGCGGTCGAACGCCGCCTCGGGCGTCGCGAGAACGTTCATCGCGGTGCACGTCGAAAATGCGCCCGGACTATTATGAGTATGCGTCGCAGCGATGAGAATGCGTTCGCGGCTCACGTGCGAATGATGATATTCACTCGATACAATTTCGGCGACCCGATCGCCGAGGCCGCCCGGCATCGACCACAAATCGCAAATAATAAAAACGGCGGCCTCGCCGGTTGGATCCTCAAAATAAACCGCGCGGCTTTTCAGTCGCATCCAGACTCCGCGCGAAATCCTGCCCGCAAGCGCGTCGCCGCCCATCGGAACGCCGGGCACCGGCGTGATATCGGTTTTTGACGCGCCGACGCGCAGCATGCCCGCGTGCGCGGGCGGATTCGGTCCCGGTTTTGGTAATGTTCCCGAGATGCTCGAACAGCCGATGACGAATTGTAAAAATAAACAAGCGACCGTAATTGTGGTCTTCGACATCCAAACCCCCAAATGGTTATTTTGCGATGGTATCGATATCCGGAAACGTTTTTCGCGCCGAAACCGGATCGTTTTGTAATAAACGCCGCGCCGCGGTTCGAAAGAGTTCGGTGTGCGACGTCGGTTCCGGCATGGCCGTCCGCTCGGCGGGCGTGATCGCGTCAGGCGGAATTTGTATTTGAACAAAAGGCCGCGGGTTGGGCGCGAATTGCAACGCGTCGGCGAGATCGGAAATCCCGCTCGCCCGGCGATGCGTGACATTTTGGGAATAGTCGGCCGGATCGCCGAGGAACCGGTGCGCGATCAGTTGTAATATCGACGTGTGGTCGAGCGTATTGTTAAAAACCGAGCGCGGCTGCAGCAGCGGAGATATTAAAAACGCGGGAACGCGCGGACCGGCGGATTCGAACGCCGGCATCTGATCCTTATATTGCTTTTGTAATATCAGTGGCGGCGACACGTGGTCGTAGAAGCCGCCGTGTTCGTCGTTCGTGACGATCATTAGCGTCTCGTTCGCGTACGGACCCGAGAATATTGCATTATATGTTTTGGCGACGAACTCCTCGCCGCGCCGCACGCGGTAGGGCGGATGGTGGTCGTTCGGCACGCCCGGAATGATAAATCCGGCGTGGTAGTGCGGTTCGACGAACACGACCTGCGCGGGCGGATTATTTGCATCCGAGAAATCTTGTTCGATCCGGTCGACGGAGCGCATCCAGTCGTCGCCGAACGGCAGATCGAACAGTAACATCGACGCGAGAAACGAAAGCCCCGAATGATAAACACAATACGATATTTGCCGCCCTTTGTTATTATTACCGTCCATCCATTTGAATATATGATCGTCGACGGGATGCACGAGCGAACCGGCCGACATTTCGACGATGTAATCGCCGGTCAGCAGCACCATGCGATTCGGATGCGTGCTCGCCGGAAGCGGCGTAAACCAATGATCGCAAACGGTAAAATTCTCGGCGAGAAACGAGTAAACGGGCACCTGATCGGGCGTCAAGAAGCGCATCGTCTCCGGCGGATTGCTGCGCAATTTATTATTTGTATTGTTTGCATACGCCTCGACGAATCCGGACATCGAGAATGGATTCGCGTATTTGTCCCACGCCATTTGTGTCTTCACGAACGGCCGCTCGTGCGGCAGATCGCCCGTCAAGTGCGAATCGACGCCGGGCTTTGGATAAAATTCCTGGCCGCCGAAAGTGTTTAAATAACGATCGTCGACGAGCGGATATTGCAAACCCTCCAATTCGACGCGGCCGCCGTGATCGGGGAGCGAAAGCGCGCCCAGAATGTGATCGTAGGAGCGGTTCTCCAGCATGACGATGACAATTCGCTTGATGGAGGATAGATCGGCCATGGAAAGACTCTTAAGTTTTGTTAATTATTAAATTGCGGCGGAACTGTTTATTGAATAAAAACGCGGATGCGCGTGTGCATCGGCGGCGAACCGGCGACGTCGAGAATCGGAATCCAAATTCTCCACGATCCATCCAACGGCATCGATTTGAAGGCGTCGGAAACGGGTTGCGCTTTTGTAAATTGTGCCGTTCGATCGCCGTGAGCCAATGTTATCGATGCCGCGGCGTTCAGGACCGGATCGTTTTCGAGGGACACGCGTTCGACGGTTCGCAGGCCCCAGACGTCGGGGTCGATATTTACGGAATAGTCAACCGTATCGACGGCGAATTGGCTGCGCGTAATTGTAAAAATAAACGGATCGCCCTTTTTATAAACATTAACAATACGCGAATAATGTGTAATGCCGGTTTCGCGCTCGGCCGCATTGACGTCCAATGTATAGGTTGTCGAGATCTCGGGCGAATAGATCAATTCCGCGTCGGGGCCGACGAAGGATTCGATGCCCGCGCCGGCGTCGGCAGGCGCGTCGGCGACGGGTTGGATTGTCAGTTTTCCGCCCGCAGCGACGTGCCACGACAACGTCGTGCGCTCGCCCGCGAAAATATTTGCGGGCGTCGCGTCAAAGTAATAACTGCGGCAGGCCGCGGGCGCGGTCGCAAGGAGCAGCGCAAGCGCGAGTTTCGCCGCGGCACCGAGCGTTCCCGGTCGTTGAAAATTGTGAAATTGGCGAATGTTCATGAAGTTCTCCACGTGCGATTCGACGCGTCCAAGTTTCGGAGTGCGGCCGCGAATCGCGCGGCGATGTTAGATAAGGCCCGGCGGAGGCGCAAGCGAACGGACGGTTGCGCGCCCTCGCGGCGCGTCGCGCGGAAATTCTCAAACCGGCTGTTCGGCGCGCGCCAATTTTACGTTTCTTGTCCTGCGATTCCGTCGACGGCGCGTCACCGTCCCGTGGATCGCATGCCCCCGCGCTTGACACAAAACCGCGGGATTATGAAACTTTCATGCGCACCCCAAACACATCGCGCGCCGACCGGCGCGGCGACTTGGGCTTCAACCGGCGTTTTGTCGCACCCCGTGAAAGACGACGAAGCATTTGATTGGAAGACGAGCGAGAGCGAAGTGCGCGGCGCGCGCGGAGGGACGGCGTCGGATGCCGCGCGGGCGCAGCGCGAACGACTGAACGCGCTCGGCGCCGAATTAATAGAATTAACAAAAAACGCGGACGCCGAAATGCAACGGATCGCGCTGCTCGAACATTTGCATCCGTTATTGTTAGCGTCGACGCTGGAATGGCTCGAAGGGGAGGGGCTGCCGTTGCCGGAGCTTTACCTGACGGCGTGCGCGACGGAGGCGGCGTGCGTGTCGGCGATCGCCGACGAGTCGGAACGGCGGCCGGCCCGGCCGTTTTATGACGTGTTTATTGTGGAACTCGCGGATTGGGCCGCGCGCTGCGTCCGCAAGCGAGTGTTTCTCGATCCAATCGTCGCCGAAGCGCGGGGATTGTCGATCCGCGAACGCGCCATGGCGTCGGCGATGGCGGAGGCTGCGATTCGGTTGCTGAAAAATGAGCGGCAAATTGTGTATTTGAGCCTCAAGGAGTCGATGTCGGACGCCGAAATTGCGTTAAGACTCGAACTTCCAAAGCGCGACGTGCAGCGCGTGCTAAGAAAGACGGCGGAGGCGGCGGCGCAAAACATCGAAAAATGGACTCGACGATTCGAAGGCGACTCCTTACAACAGAGTGACGGCGATGCGACACAGTAACTATCGTCCACCTGATGCTTTACGTTGGCTCGCGCTCACTTCGGGCGCCGAAGCATGTGAAGTATTGGAATATGCTGAAAAAGCATTAAAGAAGTCGTCGCGCGCGCCGAGGGAAGTGTTAGAAAAGGCGATTGGGGTGGGGAGGAGGGAGGAGGTGGTGAAGTCGGTTAATAATCTTGGACAGGTATGGATGAAAAGTATTCAAACACCCAAGTGCTTAAATTTTGAAAACGGACTCTCCAATTCAGAAGCGATTAAGGCGAGGCTTGCCGCAGTATGTCTACATATTCCAATTGATCAAGAATATATCATGCAGCTTTATGACGAGTTGCCATGCACGACGCGAGAATTCAGTGATTCTGCAAGAGCGTGTTTCGCTCTCGCGGAGAAAATCTCCGGGGAGTTTTCGGCCCCGAGCGTGAATTTGGGGATTTTGGATTATTGCAATAATAAATTCGATGCCGCATTGGTTAAATCAACGCTTGTTGCCTCGTCCGGAAAGTCCAATAGAATAAAGCAATTAGCTCACGCTTTGAGAGTGACGATAATCTTGGAGTCAGGACTATTTGTTGAGGCCTTGGAAAATTGTTGTCTTTCGCTTTACGATATAGATCGTGATATTGCCGCAAGTCATGTCATTACGAAAATTGCCATCGCAGCGAATTTGAATTGTCCACACTTGATTGAAGAACTGATAGATCTCGGGCGTGACTTTATCTACGCAACGGAATTTGAAGGTACTATGCGAGAAAGCGCGACTCGTTTAATTGTCAACCTCTCAGGCGATATTAAATACAGAGAGGTTGTAAGTATCCTTGAAAAGATAAAGTCAAGCAGAGTTTATGAGTTGCGTTAGGTCTATGATTTTCCTTGAGCGAGTACGCTGTGGCAAGAAGCTGACGTCAAGTTGGGCCTTGATTTTCGCTCTTGTGATTGGAACTTCGGCAGCGTCTTTTCCTCAGGCCTCCGGGACGCACGGGGGATCAATCATCAGCCCAGGAGTCAGCGGGACAAATGACATAATCAACCGCCGGCGTCGAGTAAATTTGGAATCCTCATTAGACTCAAATCACACATCGTCAATTCCTGCGCCCCCGGCGCACCAAGGACACTAAGGATTCCTTTGATTGTATAATTGATAAGAAGACAAAGTGCAGGCGAGTTTGGAGAGACACATTTTTATCATGCGTTGGACGGACGGATTGATTTCCAGATTCCATCCATCACCCTCACGCGGGTGCGACAGAATTGTCACAACGTTTCTTGAGCCAAATTCCAATTTGAGAGGGAACTAAAGTTTTGCATTCCCACCGCGAGAAAACGCTGTTCTGATTGACGCCGTCCAAAGCCTCATCTCATCAATGTGGGATGAAGGCAACTTCCATTCGGAGTTCAATCAAATGTTTACAAAAATCTGTAATACAGTCTCCCTCCCTGCGTGCGGACTTGTCTATTTACTGATCCTTGGAGTCGGAAATGCAAATGGTCAATCAGGCGGTGGTCATGGAGGTATTGGTGTAGGTCCGGATTTGCATTCCGGAAAAAGGCCTAAGAAGTCCGATGGACCTGTCCACCAAGTGGATGGAAGTCACGCCGGCGTGGGTCGCAGTCCGGGGATGAGTCAACCCCGCCCTGCTCACGGCGGTTCACAGCCAACGCAACCAAAACGCAAGGACAAGAATCTTCACGGGGGCGTCGGACTGACTCCAGGAATGATAGGAAAGCATCAAGTTAGGCGCGAGTCGTCTCCGCCACCGCCACACATTTCAAATGGTCACGCGCCAAAATAATGGGTCGGAGCGATAGAATGACATCCTGAATTTCAATCCGTGTCATTTCATTAGTTCCGACGTGCTGGCCCCGGCGCTGAATCAAGTCAACGCCGGGGTCGAACGAAATAGGCCATGAGTACGATCATAAACATGCATCGGAGGCGCGCTTGCGATACAAACGCCCTCCGATTGAATGATTCTATGGTTGTGATTCAATGGAATTACCAAGGAAAACATTCATCATGAACCGATGGCTGATAATCGGGGGTCTCCTCGTTGTCGTGGTGGCTATTGTTTTATTCATTTTATTTTCGTCGAACACAATTCATCCATCGACAAATGGTAATAGCGAAAATCCGCCCTCTAGATCGTTAGCGTCGAGTCCGGCCGCGGACAACAAGACGCCGAACGCAAAGGTCGAAGCAAGAAATCCAATAGCGGAAAGGATCGAAACCAATCGTGAATCGCAAGGATCATTAATATTTACAATCACCCGCCCCGGCGGCGACATCGCCACCGACGCCGAAGCGTTTTGTCTGGATCCGTTCAAACTGCCGGACGCCGAAGACCTGAGCGCCGATCCTTCGCCGGTTCCGCTCCCATCCGCGCGCGCGACGAGCGACGGAAAACTAACGATCGACCCGAAGTTTTCCGATCGCGTGCTCGTGATTCACGATAAGATTTGTGCATATACTTATTTCGGATCGATCGCGGAACTTAAAGCAAAATATAATAATACAATTGTTCTCGATCCGTCGGGATCGGCCGGACTTATCGTTGTCGATAGTGCTCTCAAACCAATTCCGGGTGTTAAGATCAATGCGCGTCGACTACAAGTTGCAACGCGCGCATACGGTGGATCCCGTTTTTGTGATGCATCCATGCGGGGCCGCGCCCTTGCCGCGGTCGAGGAATATCAGAGTGAAACCAACCAAGAGGGGATTGGACGATTCTCCTCTCCCATGCGGGGCGTGTATCGCATCACGCTTCAGTTGCCGCTGCGCGGGACGAGGGTTCGCGATATGGAGTTCGTCGAGGTCACGAATCTTACGTTAATGATCGATCCCATATCGATTCTGCGCGGAAGCGTTAAAGATAAATTATCCAATCAGGCGGTGGCGGGCGCCCGCGTCGTGATCGCGGCCGCTCTTAACGATTATCTCGAGCCGTCGACGCAGGTCGAGTTAACAAATGCGGAGGGAGCCTTCGAGTTTCGCGCCGCGATCCGCGGAGCCGTGGGAAGGGTCGCCGTCGTATCCGCGAAAGGGTACGCCAACGAAATCGTCGATTTGCAGGAACTCAACTCGACATCGCCGCTCTTTAAGGAAGTATATTTAACGAAGGGTGTGACCATTCGCGGACTCGTCCGAGATCAGGATAAGAAGCCTCTCGGCGGCGCAATCGTCCGATCTCTGTCGCTGCAGCCGGAACTCGTCCTCGCTCAAACGGTGAGTCGGTCGGACGGCCAATATCAAATGCAAGTCGCATCGCGCGATGATGGCTATCGCGTGGATGCGTCGATCTCGGGATATTCGACGGGAGCCGCGGAAGTGCCGGCGACCGGCGGCGACGCGCGCCCGCTCACGCTCGTCCGAGGCGGCGAACTGAAAATTATATTTAAGAATATTCCGGAGGGTGCGAAGCCGGGCCTGATGTCGAAAGTATCCATTCGGCCAGAAGGGGAGAAGCCGGGGCAATACTATTCGCCTACGGTATGTACCATTGATATTCATAAAGAAAGCGAATTCATTCTTACCGATGGCCCCGGAAGGTTCGAAATATTGGCGGAGACTCCGGGTTTGGCGCGGAGCGTCGTTCCGCATGTCGCGCTCGCGACAAATGAACAAAAAACCGTGGAAGTTCCGCTCGAAGAAGCGACTACAGTTACGGGGACCATTCTTGGCGGCAGGAATCGCGAGCCGCTCGTCGGCGCGAATGTCGCGCTCATCGGTCCGGCGCCGGGACCCAACGAACATGGCGATCGCACGTCTACAGTTGCGGAAACCGGCGCGGGCGGAAAATTTACATTGAATGGAATTCCTTTTGGACACTCGGAGTTGCTTGTGTTCGCCGAGAGCCTTGGCTATGCGGCGAAATACGTCGATATTAAGATTCCGCCTGCGACGAACCCCTTTGAAATGCAAACCGTCGTCCTGCAGCGCGCCTCGACGCTTCGCGGAAAAGTAATATCAGATACGGCGCTTCCGCGTGGACTTTTGGTAAATTTTGATTCCCACTACGGACAGAAAATGGCCGTCGACCCCGACACCGACGGGTCGTTTTGGTTTTCGAATCTCATTCCCGAAACGTATACGTTTCATTTGACGCTGCCGGAGTTGCCGGGGGTGGAGTTGTGTATTACGAATGTGAGAATTCCGGAGGGGGAGGATATTAATATTGAGATTCCGTTCGGTTCCGCGATCATTCACGGCCGGATTCGCGGGAGCGAGGCGGAGCCCGCCGAAACATTTGCGGCGTCGATCGTGAATCCGGCGAATGCGAATGCGTTATGTTATACTACAGTAAAAAAGGATGGAACGTTTCAATTGGGCGGACTCGTTCCGGGCGCGTGCGGATTGTTGCTCGAGTCGCGCGCGGGGGGCGCCGTTTCGCATGTATTCAAAACCGTCGAACTCAAGGCGGGGGTGAACGACGTCGAAATGTCGCTTTCGGGTTTGTCGCTCGAAACGATCGTTAAAGATACAAAAGGCGCGGCGATTCCAGAGGTCGAAATGTACGTTCGGCTCGCCGATTCGCCGATGAAGGCGACGGTTCCCGTGGGCGTCAGCGGCGCGAACGGCTCGACGATTATTAAGAATCTCGCGGCGGGAGACTACAAAATCGGCGTTTATAAAGATGGTTTCGAATCCGCGGCGCGATGGGTCGCGCGCGTCGCGCCCGGCGGAAATAACAAAATCGAAATTGTATTGCCGCGCGAATCGCCGCTCGCGGTGCGCGTGACCGACCGCGCGGGGCACGCGATCGCGGGCGCCGAGGTCGCCACGTTGCGCCTCGACAATCCGTTCGCCGCGGAATCGTGGGAGGACGCGGGCGACGACGGAATTGTACATTTCGAGCGGCTCGGCGCCGGCGAATATAAATTATCCGCGCGCGCCGACGGTTACCTCCCGGGCTCCGCGAAAATCGCGCTCGTCGCCGAGAAGCCCGCCGAAGCGACGATCGCGCTCGCCCGTGCCGCGATGTTGAAAGTGACGCTCGCCAGCGCGTCGAACGCGGCGGCGGGCGTCGCGGTCACGGTTGAGTGCGACGGAAATCAAAAATTTACGAAGACGACGCAATCCGATGGAACCATCATCTTCGACGCGCTGCCCGCCGGAAAACTGCTCGTCACGTCCGGCACCGCCGCCGCCACCGTGACCGCGGAGGAGGGCAAGACCGCCGAAGTGCAATTATCCATTCCATAAATGTAAAGATGCCGAAAGTAACAATTATATTCGTCCATGGACTCGGGGGCGATCCGAAGACGACGTGGGGGAAGTTTCCCGAACTGATAAAAAGCGATCCGGATTTTAAAGATTGCGGGGTCGATTCGTTCGAATACACGACGTCGCTATTTCGATTTCCGTGGTCGAAAAAAGTTCTGCGCGTCCAGACGATCGCGGAGGCGCTGCGGACGTTTATGAATGTTCGCCACGCGGGCGCGACGGACATTATTTTAGTATGCCACAGCCTCGGCGGCCTCGTCGGGCGGCGTTATCTTCTCGACGAGCGGAAACGCGGCGAGACTTCGCGCGTCCGCGGATTATTGTTATATGCCGTTCCCAACGACGGCTCCGGGCTCGCGGAAGCGGCCGGGCACGTTTCGTGGACGCACAATCAACTCCGACAGCTTTGTAAAGATTCGGATTTCCTCGTCGATTTAAACAATGACTGGGTGCTCGCGGGCGTCGCGAAAGACATAAAGATTCGTTTTGTCGTCGCGGAGCAGGATCGCGTCGTGAGCGAGGCGAGCGCGAAGGCTTTTTGGGGCAACACAAACGTCGACCTCGTCATCGGGCGCGGCCACCGCGACCTCGTCAAACCGACCGGCGAAAAGGACATGCCGTATTTGATATTTCAACAATTCGCGCGCGCCATCGTTTCGCCGGGGCCCGATCCCGTCGCGCAAGTGGAGCGGTTCGCGACGCCTGTATTCAAGGCTCGCGCGGCGGGCTCGGCCGTCCGCAAAGGTTATCGCGTCATCGCGTTCGATCTCGACGGCACGCTGCTCCGCGGCTGCGATTTTTCGTGGACGGTCGTCTGGAAGCACCTCGGCTTTCAAAAAGCGGTCTACGACGGCGCGCGGCATAATTATCGTCACGGAAAAACTACATATCAGGAATGGTGCGATCTCGCGTGCAAGGAATTCCGGTCGAAGGGCCTGCGGCGCGCGGATTTTACAAAAATCATGGCCGGCATCCAGGTTACTAAAAATCTCGACAGCACCGTCAAGTCGCTTCGCAACGCCGGATTCATAACGGCTCTGATCTCCGGCGGAATGGATACATTTGTCGAAGAGCGGATTCCGAACGCCGCCGACGAACTGTTCGATTATATATGTATCAATAAAATCCGGTTCGACAATCCGAGCGGCCTCATCGCGGGCGTCGAATCGACGCCGTTCGATTTCGAGGGTAAACTGACCGCGCTCGCCGCGATTTGTAAACGACACGGTTGCACGCTCAACGAGGCCGTGTTCGTCGGCGAGGGCTACAACGACGAACACGTCATCAATGGCGCCGGTCTTAGCATCGCCTACCCGCCCGGCGAAACCGCGATCGACGCGGGATCGAAAGTTAAGATCGAAGAGGACGATCTATCGAAGATTCTGGAACACGTGCTTTGAATGAATAAGAACCCGGCGGCGAAAGGCCGCCGGATTGCGCGAAGGAAATTTGTTAACTATGGAAATTGCTCGAGCAGCGTCACGCTTCCGGAATTATTAGCAATCGCCACGTCGGGCAGGCCGTCGCCCGTCCAGTCCGCGCACTCGGCCCAGATCGGGGCGTCGCCCGTGCGAAGCACGAATACGCGATTCGGGCCGGCCGCGCGGCCGGGCACCCACGCGAAACCGCGCCGCTTCGAACGCGGAGCGAGCAGATCGTCGAGGCCGTCGCCGTTCAGGTCTTTAGTAAATATACGATACGGCGCGAGTCCAGTTGTTATTTTGCCCCCGGGATTTAACAATCCGGTTCCGTCGCCCTGCAGCCACACGATATAATCGGAATACGTGGACGCGCCCCCGGCTTCCGGATGGCACGTCGCGGCGTCGGGAAATCCGTCGCCGTTCACGTCGCCGACCGCCACCCACGTCGGCGCGGCGTCGACTTTGAATTGCAGCGGACGGCCGAAAAGGCCCGTGCCGTCGCCGAACGAAATAGTGATGTCGCTCGAAATATAAAAATAATTCGCGCACACGACGTCGAGGTTGCCGTCGAGATTCATGTCGGCGAACGCGGCGTTGGTCGTGCCGACGTCGGCCGGATACGCGATTCCGCGCAAGAACTCGTGCGGGCCGCGCTCGAATACAACAAAACTATTCGTCGCGAAGTCGTTCGTGACGAGGTCGTCCATGCCGTCGCCGTTGACGTCTCCGAACGCGAGCGAATCGCCGCCGGTCGGCCCGCCCATGAGTTGATTGAACGTGAAGCGGCCGCTTCCCGTTCCGTACATTACAAATAAACCGGGCGCGCCGCCGGTCGCGATTATATATATTAGATCCGCGAGTCCGTCATTATTAATATCTCGGATTTCGATGTCGGTCACGAGCCCGAGACTCCACAAGAGCACGTCGGGCGCGGAAAACTTTCCGCCGTCCCCGCCCCACAACACTTCCATGACAGTCGGCGATATGTTACTTTCACCGACGACCAGATCGAGGCGTCCGTCGGAATTGATATCTCCAAACGCGAGCGTCGAGGGGTTGCCGGCGACGGGAATGGTCGGCCCGAAAAAACTCTGCGCCCGCGCCGCGGCGGACATTGAAATGCATGCGGCGGCCGCCAGCAACGGCATGCGGGCGCGGTTCGCGCGCGAGTTCTGCAAAAAGTCAAAGGGAATCATGATTTACTCCATGGCTCCGATCGAGCCATTATCGAATTCGCGGCTACAATTGCAATAAACGCGCCGCGGCGGCGGAGGCCGACGACGCCCGTGAATTGATATAAGTAAAGTCCGGTGTCGCGCGGAGACGCGGATCGATCTGTTACGGCAGAAACCCGAACGGCGCCACGGTGTACCCGGGAAAAATCGTCGCCGGATCCAATTGTAACCATTTACTAACGATCGTGCCGAAGACGTCGCGGAAATCGGCGACCATCGGGAGTTCGCCGTCGGCGGTCAAATTGTTAGGATCCATCGCCGGGTGCGGAGTGATGACGCCTCCCTGCACGGGCGTTCCCATGACAAATACGGGATTCACGGAGCCGTGGTCGGTGCCGAGACTGCCGTTTTCGTAAACGGTGCGGCCGAATTCCGAATAAACTACAATAATCGTATTCGCATCGAGACCCTGCGCGACGAGGTCGGAGTAGGTCGCGGCGAGGGCGTCGGCGACGGTTTTTATTAAATTATCATGATACTGGCCGGCGTTTTCGTTCGCGTGCGTGTCGAAGCCGCTGACGCCGAGATGTATGAATCGAAAACCGAGACTTGATTTTAATAATGTAACGGCGAGTTGCAGCGCGTCGGAGATCGAATCCTGCGGATACGCCTCCACGGGCGCGATCGGCGCGATGCCCGCGAACGCGTCGATTAATTGTAATACGCTTGCCGACGTGTCCGCGACGCTCTTTTGTTTTCCGGGGCCCGCGCCCGAAAGGTTATTTACAATTGTTTGATACGTATCTCTGCGGTTTTGCGCGTCGCCCGAATGGAAAAAATCGTAGGGAAATACGAAACTCGAGAGCGACTCGACCGCCGGGACGAGTTGCGACGCGTTCGAAAACACGGCCGATGTCCGATCGCTAATATCGGCCGCCGTAAACGTTCCGCCCGCCGTCTGCGAAAGCACGCGCGCGAGCCACCCGTCGGGCGCGGCGGCCGTCGGGTCGCCCTTCGCCCAGATGTTCGCGGCCACTTCATGCGAAAAACTCGGATTCGGATACGAAACTCCTTGGACGATCGCGAGTTTTCCGTGCGACCAGAGGCCGTTTTGTAATGAAAGGCCGTCAACCAACGATCCGAGCGCGGAATTGAATCCGATTTCGCCGTCGATGTTAATTAACTTATTTTTTGGAATATTAAGAACTTTGCGAAATTCAGAATAGTAAATTCCGCCATTCACGCCGTGCGGAACGATGGTGTTCAATCCGTCGTTGCCGCCGATCAATTCGACGAGAATTATATTTCGAGGCGCCGTCGACGGCGAACCGAACGCGCCGCGCAAGAGTACATTCGGCGCGAAATAAATCGCGGGGCCGAGCGCGAGCGCGCCGCGGAGAAAATCGCGGCGCGAGTGCGCCCGATCGCAGGCATGCTTTTTTAAATAATTCATATTGTCGCGCGTTTCACGAAAGTTGATATTCGGGCGACGCCAGAACGATCGCAACGGCGCCGCGGACTTTTTTGTCGATTGTATCCTTATCGAGCGCGAACGGCGCGGGCGCGCCGTTGTCGTCGCTCTGCATATAATTAATAATCTCGGCGCGCGTGGCGGCCGCGACGCCGGACATGTCGAGCGCCGCCAGAATTCGATCCGTCGCGCCGGCGGCGTCGAGTTTATTATATTTCGTTCCGAGCGCTTTCTTCGGATTAAATACTACAATATCGCCCTGGCGCCCGTCGGCGATCGCCTCGCCGACGCGGATCCGGCCGAGAACGCCGGTCGTCGAGAGCCACGCGAGGCCTTCCTTCCAACCGAAAACCGACGGCGGATCGAGGAGCGACTGTCCGAGGTCCTGGCACCAAATGCCGAGACTGTACGGATCCTTTAAATTTACAGTTCCGCCGACGAGCCGGACCGACGCCGCGAGGTATTCGGCGGGTCCGAGTACGTGCGTGCGGACGGCCGCCTGCGAATAGAACTCGTCCATTTGAAACATCGCCGCGAGCACGGGCCGGATATCCGTATCATTCGTTAAATAAATATTCGACAGCGCGTCGATCGCCGGATCGCCGAGCGCGACGTCGTATGCGAAAAACGAGAACAGTTTTTTGCACAAACGCCGCGCGGTGGCGTCCTCGACGACGAGAAAATGAATGATGTCTCCGCCGTCGAACGCGCCCGTCTGCCCTTTGAACGTCTTGGCGCCAAAATCGTGGTCGTCGGCGTTGAAAAAGAATTTAGATCCGTCCGACTGCCAGCCGGTGAACGCGCGCGCGGCTTCGGCGACGTCGTTTTCTGTATAATTATGATTCCCGTTCTTGTCGAGTACTCCGGTTGTAAACAATTCCTGCAATTCGCGCGCGAAATTCTTGTTCGTCGATCCCTCGACATTCGTCTGGCTGTCGAGCCAGTAAATCATCGCCGGATCGCGCGCCATCGCCATCATGAGATCGCGGAATTTGCCCGCGCAGTTTTTTCGAATCGTACGATTCTGCTGATGCATCAATTTGAAATCGTCGACTTTATGATTCCCCGTCGCGAAATGATTATGCCAAAAAAGCGTAAGTTTTTCGGCGAGGGGTTTTTTCGACGACGCCATGCGGCGGATCCACCAAGTTGCAATCGTCGAAATATCGTTAACATTTTTATAATTTAACGAATCCGCCGACTTGTCGGGTTTTAATAGATTCTCGACCGTCGCGGCGAGGCCCGCCTTGACGGCTTTCGCGACCTCGTCGGGCCGGGCGCCGAAACCGGCCCTTCGGAGGAGATGTGCGGCGTTGTCCGGGTTCCAGGGAATGCTCATGGCAAAAAATTATGTTTGTATTCTGACCTGCGAAGAGGCTCTCCGGTTCCATCAAAATTCGCGGTTCGTTTTTATGCAATACTTACTTTAGGACTGGTCGTGCGCCCGCGCACGCGCGGGAGCGTTTCCGCTCGCGCGGCGTTCGATTTTATTTCAAATTATTATCAAAAAACATCGTCAATTCGCGCCGGAGGTCAGAGCCCGCGAGATCGGTCAAGCGGTCCCGCGGCGCTCCGGGCGCAATATACAATTCCTTCGGCTCCGCGGCCGCGTCGAAAAGTCGCTGGATTTCCTCGGGCGGCGTCGACGAGTCGCCGCCCGCCGCGACAAACAAAACCGGACAGGGCGTTAATTTAGCAACCACGTCGACGGGACGCACGAGACTCGACCGCCTGCCGATTCGTAAATTAATAAATTCCTTCGCGAGCGCGCTCATCCAAGCGCCGTTTACGCCGACGTTCGCCTGAAAGCGCCGGAGAATCGACTCGTCGAGCGCCTCATAGGGGCCGAGCAGCGCCGCGGCGCCGATTTTAGATACATCCTCGTGCGCGAGGATCGCCGCGCTCGCCGAAGTTCCGACGGCGACCATTCCGATGCGGCGGCGGTCGAACCGTCGTTCGATTTGTAAATATTGTATTGCGGCGCGGATGTCGAGCGCCTCGCGCGCGCCGAGCGATTGCCGGCCGCCGCTCTCGCCGCAGCCGCGCATGTCGACGAGGAGCATGTTGTAGCCGGAGGCCGAAAGCGTGCGTCCGATCACCGCGTCGTCCGTTCGCATGCAACGAAAGCCGTGGAATATCGCAATCGCCGGGGCGCCCGCGGCGCCCTCCGAATACCAGCCGCGAAGCTCGATGTTGTCCTCCGTCTTGAAAGTGACATCCTCGACGCGGAATCCGAGTGTTGACGTGTTGAACGGAAGCGATGGTCGGTAGGTCGTCGTCGCATACCACGCGAGCGCACCGCTCGACAGGAGGTAGACAAAGAAGAGCGACGCAAGCGCTTTAAGAATTTTTTTCATACGCCTCCGCGGTGTGTTTTTTCTTCAGGTGACCCCCGTTCGATGGACGAAGTACGTCGCATATAGGAGCATCAGCAATGCCCACAACGGCCAATCGACGTCGCTTCCCGCGTTCGGATCGCGAGATCGACATCCAGGTTCGATTTGTTACAAATCCCATCAAGACTAAAACTGCGAATGTAAGCGCGGACGGGATCTATTTCGTCCTTTCGGGGCCGATTCATGTAGAGGTTGGCCTCCAAATTGGAAATAAACGCCACATCGTTGGCGCGCGCCTCGCGCGCCTCGAAAGCCGCACCCTCGCGCACGACCAACTCGGCATCGCGCTCCGCCTCGACCGGCCGATCACGGAATTGGAAGGGAAAAAGGGAGATAAAGAGTAGGATCGTTTAGAATAAGCGGGCGGCGCCCGCAGATAAGTAATAATAAGAAAGGCGGCCGGTGCCGTCTTTTTTTGTTATTGAACCCTTCGAAATTGAATTATCTTCCGATCAACCCCAACAACTCCGCCGGCGCGAAGCCCAGCACGAGTACGCCGACGCCCGCGGCCAGCGTCGCGAGAAGCGCCGGAAGCGGGACTTTTCCCTGGGGCGGCGCGCCGAGTTCGGCGTCTTCGGAGGCCATGAAACAGGTTGCAACAATTCGAAGATAATACGCGACGCCGACGACGGATAATATAATTCCGGCGACGGCGATCCAGAGTTGGCCGGCCTGGACGGCGGTTGCAAATACGAAATATTTCGCCCAGAAACCGCCCGTCGGCGGAATGCCGCCGAGAGATAACAAAAAGAACGTCAATAACCACGCGGCGGCGGGCTGGCGTCGCGACAGGCCGCGGAAATCGCCGATCGTACGGAAACGATCGCCGCCGCGTTCGAGGATTGCTATTATTCCGAACGCGCCGAACGCGGATGCGCCGTACGCGATCAGATAATAAACAGATGCACGCGACGCCGCGGAATGCAGATCGGCGGCGAGCGCCGGATCGGCCGCCGATAATCCGGCGGCCAACGCTAATAAAATCGTGCCGGCGTGCGCGACCGACGAATACGCGAGAATGCGCTTCACGCGATCCTGCAACAGCGCGCCGAAATTGCCCGCGGCGATGGACAATAACGCGATCGCGGCGAGCGCTGGCCACGCCGACGCCGGAAGCAGCGGAGTGATCTTTAATAATCCGGCAACCGCTCCGATTTTTGTGGTCGACGCCATCAGCGCCGTCACCGGCGTCGCGGCGCCTTCGTACGCGTCGGGCGTCCAGAAATGGAACGGCGCGGCGGAAAGTTTAAATAACAATCCGGCCAGAAAGAGCGCCGTTCCCGCCGCCGCGACGGGCGAACGTCCGGCCGCCGCGCGCAACGCATCGAGATCGAGCGAATGCTCCGATGCAAATAATAACGACATGCCGAATGTTATGAATCCCGCCGCGAACGCGCCGAGCAGAAAATACTTCACGGCGCCTTCGACCGCCGCCGCGTTCGCGCGCCGCAGCGCGACGAGCGCGTAGAGCGGCACCGATAACAATTCGATTCCGAGGAATATCATCATCGCGTGGCGCGCGCCCGCGATGATGCCGATGCCCGCCGGAACGAGCGCGAGCAGAATCGGAATCTCGCCCGGAAATTCGTCGTCCTGCGGTTTTAGATAATTTACCGATAGGAACAGCGCGAGCAGCGCGAACGCCGACGCGCCGGCGGTCAGAATGCCGCCGGCCGCGTCCAATGTATATAATTCCGAACCGTAACCGGCAAGTCCCGTGGCGCCGCCGAACACGCTAACGATCGAACCGGCGAGCGAAGCGACCGTGAGCCACATCGCCACTTTCGGTTTGCGGAGCAGCGCCTCGAGCAGCATGCCCAATACGGCGCCCGCGATCGGGAGCGCGATCGGCGCGAATCTTAATAAATCGTCGCTCATCGGCGCCCCCCGGATTTGCCGGTCTCAGCCGCGCCGGCGTTGGCGATCTTCAGCGACGCGCCGTTCTCGAGCGCGAGCGAGCGCCGGCCCTTTTCGATTTGTGATATTAACAAATCGACGGCGGGTTCGGTCGGTTTAATGAATAAAGACGGCTGCAGGCCGATCCATACCATTGGAATAAGTAAAATAATCGCCGACGCCCATTCGCGGCCGTTCAGATCGATTAATTTCTGATTTTCGCCACGCGTGATCGGCCCGAATGCGACGCGACGGAGCATCGATAACATATAAACGGCGCCGAGGACGGTGCCCACGGCCGCCGCCGCGCCAAGCAACGGGCTCGCGTCGAACGCGCCCTTTAAACATAAGAATTCGCCGGGGAATCCGTTCAAGCCGGGAAGTCCGATCGATGAAAATGTAGCAACCGTGAGCACGACCGCGAATGCGGGAATCACCTGCGCGAGGCCGCCGAATTCGGCGATTTCGCGAACGTGGCGCCGTTCATACAGAACGCCGACGAGCAAGAATAACAATCCGGTCGAAAGGCCGTGATTGATCATTTGTAATATTCCGCCGCGCAAACCGGCCGCGTTCAATGCAAACATTCCGACGACGATCGTCCCCATGTGCGCGACCGACGAGCAGGCGATGAGTTTTTTCATGTCGCTCTGTCCGTAGGCGAGAAGCGAACCATAAATAATGCCCGCGGCGCCGATGCCGGCGATCCAGGGTCCGCACTGCACGGCGGCGGCAGGAAACATGCCGACGCCCAATCTTAAGAATCCGTAGGTTCCCATTTTTAATAATACGCCGGCAAGGACGATCGAGCCCGCGGTCGGCGCCTCCACGTGCGCATCGGGCAGCCATGTGTGAAACGGCACCATCGGAACTTTGATGGCGAACGCGAGCGCGAACGCGAGAAAACAGCCGAGTTGCGCGCGGACGGGAATGTCTTTTGTGGAAAGTTCCTGAATCGCGACCGTTCCGAAATTGTATGCAAGATACAAAAGCGCGATCAACATCACGACGGATCCGGCGAGCGTATAAAGAAAAAACTTCACGGTCGCGTACACGCGCCGCGGCCCGCCCCAGATTCCGATAATAAAATAAAGCGGAATCAGGCTGATTTCCCAGAAAAAGTAAAATAACAAAAGATCGCGCGAGAGAAACACGCCCTGCATGCCGGCGATCATCACGAGCGACCAAACTAAAAATTCGCGCTCGCGCCGTTCGATGTGTCCTTTCGCCGAAAGCAGAATCACCGGCGCGAGCAGGCCCGACAACGCGACTAATAATAACGACAGACCGTCGATTCCGAGATGAAACGCGACGGGCACCGCTTCGCCCGCGCCCGTCGGCAGCGCGAACCACGGCCGCGAAAATGAGAATTGTTCGTTCGGGTTCGTTCCGTCGAATTTTGTAAATGTAAAGATCGCGAGCGCGGCTTCGGCGGCGCAGAAAAGTAATGCTAATGAAAACAGACCGTCGCGTTTCGCGGGCGCCAGCGCCACGGCGAGCGCGCCGAGCGCGGGGATGCCGACGAGGAGGGGAAGGATCCAATCGTTCATTTCGTATCGCCGTCCTTATATTAATAACAAAACGGCGGCGACGAGAGCGACCGCGCCCGCGCCGAACCAGAGCGAGTAGGATTGTAATTTTCCGTCGGCGAGACCGCGCGCCGCGGCGGCGGCGCGTTTCGCCGATGCCGCGACGCCGTTCACCGCGCCGTCGACGACGTAGGCGTCGAATAATCCCGCAACGACGCCCGCGAGCCGAAGTGTTTTTGTAAATACTGCATGATACAATTCATCGACGTACCAGCGGTCGACGAGCGTTTTATAGATTCCCGGCATCGCCTCCGCGCGCGCGCGCGATTTCGCGAGGCCGCCTCCGTACGTCGCGCGCGCGAGCGAATATCCGATCATTGCAATCGCGGCCGACGCGCCGAGAAGCAGCCATTGCGCGCTGTGCGACAGCCCGTGCGCCTTCGCCGCGTTTCCGCTCTCGCCGCCGAGTTCGAGCACCGGGTTTAACCAATGTTCGAGCGGTTTGAATTCGCCGAACACCGACGGCAATCCGAGCGCCGCCGCGGCGATCGTTAATAATGCAAGCGCCGCGAGCGGGATCGTCATCGACGCCGGATTCGCGTGGGGATGTTCGTTCGAGCGCGATTCGCCCTCGAACGCCAAATAGATCAATCTAAATGTATAAAATGCGGTCATGAGCGCGGTGGCCGCGCCAACAACATACAAAACCAAATTGATTTGTTCATTGCCGAATACCGGCCGGCCCGCGAGCACGCCGCCCAATATTTCGTCCTTCGAAAAGAATCCCGACATCAGCGGAATTCCCGCGAGCGCCGCGGCGCCGACGAACATCGTTCTGTATTCGAGCGGAAGCGCGCGCTTCAATCCGCCCATTTTAAACAAATCCTGCTCGTGGTGCATTGCTAATATAACAGCTCCGGCGCCGAGAAATAACAATGCCTTGAAGAACGCGTGCGTCACCAAATGATAAAAACTCGCGTCGTACGCGCCGCAGCCGGCTCCGAGAAATAAGAATCCGAGCTGCGAGATCGTCGAATAGGCGAGGACTTTCTTAATATCGCGCGCCACGAGTCCCATGGTCGCCGCGAACAGCGCCGTCGCGGCGCCGACGCACGCGACGACGGAGGACGCGAGCACCGATGCATCGAATATCGGATGCATTCGTATTACTAAGTATACGCCCGCCGTGACCATCGTCGCGGCGTGGATGAGCGCCGAAACGGGCGTCGGGCCCGCCATCGCGTCCGGCAGCCAGACGTAGAGGGGGAGCTGCGCCGACTTGCCGCATGCGCCCACAAATAACAATAATCCGATGACCGTGACCTGCCACGGTTCGACGTGCCCCGCGAGCACGGATTCGTTAATGGCGGCGAATTGGAACGATCCTTTGCCCGCGGCGTCGACGCACCACGTCGCGGCGCCGAACATTGCTAATAAAAATCCGAAATCGCCGATGCGGTTGACGACGAACGCTTTCTGGCCCGCTTCGGCATATTTCATATTTTCATGCCAGAATCCGATCAGTAAATAAGAACAAAGTCCCACGCCTTCCCAGCCGATAAACAAAATCGGCAGCGAATCCGCGAGGACGAGAATCAACATCGCCGCGACGAATAGGTTCAGATAAGTAAAGAATCGCGCGTAACCCTTGTCGCCGCGCATGTAGCCCGTCGCATACATATGAATCAGCGCGCCGACGCCCGAGACGACGAGGCACATCACCGACGAGAGCGGATCGAGCACGAAACCGAAATCGATCGTCTGCCCGCCCGTCGGAATCCAATTACTAACAATCCACGCGACGCGGCGCTCGGGTTCGTGCTGAATGATAAAGAATCCCGCGACCGACACGGCGAAGGATGCGACGATTGCGAGCGTTGCAATCGCGCCGACGACCCGTTCGTTCTGCGCCGCGCCCGCGTCGCGCCGCCGCGCGGCGAGCGTGCGCGCGTGCAGGATCGCGCAGGCGGCCGCGCCGACGAGCGGGAAGAGGGGAATGAGTGGAAGCAGCGACACTATAATTTAAAATATTTTAATATATATGATCGAATGATTAACCTTTAAGGTCGCTCGCGACGTCGAGATCCGTGGATTGTTTAATTCGAAACAGCGCGAGCACGAGCGCGAGGCCGACGGCCGCTTCGGCGGCGGCGACCAAAATAATAAAAATCGCGTAGGCGGACGCCTCGTGCACGTGCGCCGTGCCGCGCGCGGCCGCGAGGAATGTTAAATTCGCCGCGTTGAGCATCAATTCGACGCTCATCAAAACGACGATCGCGTTGCGACGCGTGAGAAAACCGAAAATTCCGAGCGCGAAAAGCGCGACGGCGAGAAAATAAACGGGCGCGCCGAAAAAAGTCATTTCGCAATTTCCTCCGAATTGTGATGTTCGCCAGCGGCGCGCGCATTATTCTTTATAATTCCATTGGTATGAAGTCCATGCGCATCGAGTCCATCGGGCGCGGCGGGCGGCGGCATGCTCGTGACGAGCGGGCGAGGATCGAACGCGTGTTCGCGCGCGAAGTCCGCGACGCTGCGCACGCGCAAATCGCGGCGGCCGATCACGACGACGGCGACCATCGCCGCGAGCAACACGACGCCGGTGATTTCGAACGGAAGCACGAGCCCCTGTTTAAATAACAATTCGGAAACGCCGGCGACGGTCTCCGTCGTCGCCGCCGTATTCGCGGCCGCGCCGGATGCTAATTTAACGGATAAAACGGCGCCTTCGACGACGACCGCGAGCGCGATCGCGGCGCCGAGGCCCGACCGCGCGCCGACCGGCGTACGCGCGAGCGTGCTCACGCCGAGCAACATGATTACAAATAAGAAAAGCACCATGATCGCGCCGGCGTATACTAATATCTGAATCGCCGCGAGGAACGGGAATCCTAAAATTAAATAAATTCCCGAAAGGCAAAAGAACGAGAGCACGAGATTCATCGCCGCGACGACGGCATCGCGGCGCAACACGACGCCGAGCGCGGCCGCGAGCGTGGCTGCGCCGAGCGTGTAGGCGAGGATGTCCGCGAAGTTCATTTGAATATTTAGTTTCCGAACTATCGCGTCGTTTTCGTGCTTGCGATCGCGTCGAGCGGCCGCATGGTCGGATCGTTGCGCGGAACGGCCGTCGCGATCGGCGAAACCGCCGGCGCGTTCGCGGGATTGATTTTGGGATCGACGGGCAGGGGATCCTTGCGCCATCGATTATATATATTATTCGCGAAACCGATGCGTTCGCGCATTTTTGATATCGGACGTAACAATTGCGTTTTGTTCATGACGTGTTCCGCGCGCGTGGGGCCCGCGTGCTCGAGCTCGTCGCTCATGTAAATCGCCTCCTTCGGGCACGCCTCCTCGCAGAATCCGCAGAGAATGCAACGCAACATATCAATTTCGAATTCGCGCGGCTCGCGTTCGATGAAACGTTCCGTCGCGGCCCCGTGAATCGTAATCGCGTACGCGGGACAGACGAACTCGCACAAACCGCAGGCGACGCAGCGCACCGTGCCGTCCTCGTTTTGCGATAATCGCGGCTGTCCGCGCGTCGCCGCGCTGCGCGGAATTCCGACTTCCGGATACATGCGGACGATGTGCTTTCTAAACAAAACGCGGAAAGTAAAGAATAGCCCCTTCACGATCGGAAGGTACATTCGCTCGGTGAAACTCAGGGTTCGCGCCAGAACGGGCATGTTAATTATCGGGGAAGGGCGATTACGAGTAAATATTAAGAATTGGCCAGCACGACAATCGTGCCCGTGACCGCAAAATTAAGAAGCGCGACGGGAAGCAGTTTTTTCCAGCCGAGATCCATGAGCTGATCGTATTTGAAACGCGGAAGCGACCAGCGGACCCATAAGTATAGAAAAAGAAACACGCCGGACTTCATCGCGAACGCGATCACCGACAGCCACCACGGCGTCTGCTCGATCGGTAAAAATGGGACGAGCGGGCCGCCGAGAAAAAGAGTTGTAATCATTCCCGACATCGCAAACATCGCGCAGTATTCGCCGACGAAAAACATCGCGAATTTCATCGATGAATATTCCGTGTGAAAACCGCCGACGAGCTCGGGTTCGCACTCGGCGAAATCGAACGGATGGCGATTCGTCTCGGCGAACATCGCGATCAGGAATATTATGAATGCCACCGGTTGATAAAGAATGTTCCAGCCGTGTTCGGCCTGGTGCTTTACAATTTCCGTCATCTGCAGGCTGCCCGACATTAGTATCGCGGCGGCCATCGAGAGCGTGAGCGACAATTCATACGAAAGCATCTGCGCGCCGCTGCGGATGCTGCCGAGGAGGCTGAATTTATTGTTACTTGCCCAGCCGCCGAGAATGATGCCGTAAACGCCGAGCGAGCCGACCGCGAGAAAATATATCGCGCCGACCGGAATGTCGGCGACCACGAGCGGCCTCGATTCGTTCAATCCAGGAATTGTAATTTTGCCGAGTCCGAACGGAACGACGGCGAACGTCATCATCGCCGGCACCGCGGAGAGAATCGGCGCGAGACGAAACAGGAGCGGGTGCGCCCCCTCGGGCATCACTTCCTCCTTGAACATAAATTTTATCAAATCCGCGATCGGTTGTAATAAACCGAGCGGACCCACGCGGCTCGGGCCGATGCGATATTGCATCCACGCCGAAACGCGGCGCTCCGCGAGCGACATCGCGCCCGCCACGGCGACGGTGCCGCCGAACGCGAGCAGCGTGACGATGACGATCGCTAGTATTGCCGTGAATTCCATGAATTGAAACTTTAGTTAATTATACTTATTTTACTAATGGGGTTTCGCGGCGTGTCCGGCGTTGAGGACGGATTCGCGGAGTTTTTCGTAAAGTTGGCGGTCGGCGACGGCGCCGGGAGGCGCCGCGACGGAGGCTTTGACGCGCTGCGCGATGCCGTCGATATTTGTAAACGATCCGGATTTTTCAAATGTATTCAATGCCGGAAAACTCATCGCGACCGAGGCGCGGTCGACCGCGCGCCGTTCGACGACGAGCGCGGGGACCGCGGCCCGGTCGAGGAACGCGGATCCCTCGTTCGTTAAATTTAATAAATCGACCGCGAATTCGCCCGCGAGCACGACGGCTTTCGCTGTCTTCGCGGCGTCGTTCGCCTCGGCGGCCGTCGTCGCGGCGAACCCGAGATCGGCGAGTCCGCGGCGGTTCGGGCACGGGTCGCCCGTATATAACATTTCGTCGCGTGCGCCGGGGGGCGGCGCGACGAAGCGCGCTTTCGCCCCGAGGGTTTTTGATAATTCAAGAAAAGCCGCGCCTTCTTCGTTCGTCATGAAAGGCGACGCGAACATCAGTAAATTATCGCCGGCGTTCGATTTTAAGAATTTGCCGGCCTCGGCGAAAGCGGCGGCGTATCCCATTTCGATCAGCGATCCGTCTTTGCGGAAGAGCGGCAGCGAAAGTCGGCCGTTGCGATCGTTACAATCGTCGTATGCGAAGCGGCCCGTGTCGCACATCCAATATTGATTAATTTTCGGATGGAATCGCGGGCGGATGCGTTTCACGGCGCCGCGGAACGTCTCGACATTAATATTACAACCGCGCGAACAGAATCCGCACGCGGACGACGTCGCTTTCAACTGCCACGCGCGCGCTTGAAAGCGGAATTTCTTTAATGTTAATGCTCCGACGGGGCAGATGTCGGCGAGACAACCTTGATAATTGCCGCGCAGCGGCGTGTCGCCGCCTTCAAGCGTCGCTCCTCCGTCCAGACTTGGCATCGTGCCGACGATGTTGTCGGCGCCGCGATTGACGACGCCGAGCTGCGGATCGTTAAGAACCGTCGATTGGAATCGAACGCAGCGCGTGCAGAGAATGCAACGCTCCTCGTCGAATAATATTACATCTCCGAAATCGACGCGTTTGCGCAGCGAACGCCGCTCCTCGTGCGAACGCGAGCGGGCTTGTCCGACGTCGAAGGCGAAATTTTGTAATGTGCATTCACCGGCTTTGTCGCAAATCGGACAGTCGAGCGGATGGTTTTTTAATAAAAACTCGAGCACCATCCGGCGCGCGCCGTCGGCCGCGGGAGTGGATGTAAAGATTTCGAGGCCTTCGTCGCAATTCGTGCGGCACGAAATCGTCAGGCGCCGTGGCATCTTGCCGGGGCCCGCGACTTCGACCTGGCATACGCGGCAGCTTCCCTCGATGCCAATGCCCGGATGATAACAATAATGCGGAAGCGTCCGGCCGGCCGTTCGCACCGCCTCGAAGACGGTGGTCTTGTCGGGCACCTCGACCGGTCTTCCGTCAATGGTAACTTTCGGCATTGTTAATTAATAAATTCGGGCTCGTATATTATTATATTAAATAATCGTTTACGAAGGATGCCGCATCGTTTCGCGGTAGCGGCCGGCCTCGGGGTTCTCGATGCCGTGCAGCGTGAGCACGTCGGTGTGCACCGTTTGTGTATTATGCAAATGATCGTGCGAGTGGCGGCCGTCCGTGTGGAATTCCATCTTCGGATTGCCGAGCGGGCAGCGCTTCGATCGTATATGTTCTTCGAACTCGGCGCGGAAATGTTGTAACGCGAGCTGCACCGGAATCGCGGCCGCGTCGGAGAGCGCGCAGATCGTCTTGCCGCGCATGCCGTCGCAGAGCGCGAGCAGCGTCGTGATGTCGTCTTCGCGGCCGTCGCCGTTCTCGATTCTACAAATAATCTGATCGAGCCACGCGCATCCCTCTCGGCACTGCGTGCACTGGCCGCACGTTTCATGATGATAAAATTGACAAAGAATCTTCACCGCGCGGACGATGCAGCGCGTTTCGTCGAATACGACGACGGATGCCGTGCCGATGAACGAACCTTGATTCTTAAGACTATCATGATCCATCGCGATGCCGCCGTCGACGATCGACTTCGGCAGAAATCCGGAGGACGAACCGCCCGGAATGATACCTTTCAACGCGCGCCCCTTCCAGACGCCGCCGGCGACATCGTTAATAATACTTTTAATCGGAATACCGAGCGGCAATTCGTATACTCCTGGTTTGTTGACGTCTCCGGAGACGCCGCACAGAAAATTCCCCGGCGACGGCTTCGTTCCCATCGTTTGATACCATGCGACGCCTTTTGTTATAATCGGCGGCACGTTCGCGAGCGTCTCTATATTATTAACAGTCGTGGGCATTCCCCACAAACCAAAATTTGCCGGAAACGGCGGTTTGGGCCTCGGCTGGCCGCGCTTGCCCTCAAGGGATTCCATGAGCGCCGTCTCCTCGCCGCAAATGTAAGCTCCCGCGCCGACGTGCGTGTACGCGAGCAGCGGCACTTCGGCGCCGAGTCCGGGCGCCATGATTTTTTCGTTTATAATTCCGGCGGCGCGCGCCTCCGCGATCGCGCTGTCCATCGCGATTTTGCTCGCGCGGTATTCGCCGCGAATATAAATATACGCGGCCTTCGCGCGGATCGCGTACGCGGATATTAAGATTCCCTCGAGCACGAAGTGCGGATCGCGTTCCATAAGAATACGATCTTTACAGGTGCCGGGTTCGGATTCGTCGGCGTTGACCGCGAGATAGCGCGCGCGCGGATCGTTGGGCTTCGGCATGAACGTCCACTTGAAACCGGTCGGGAATCCGGCGCCGCCGCGTCCGCGCAATCCCGAATCCTTAACGATCGCGACGACTTCCTCGGGCGTCATCGCGAGCGCTTTCCGAAGCGCCGCATAGCCGCCCTCGGCCGCGTATTCCGCGAGCGTGCCGCGGTAGCCCGGTTTTTGTATTCGATTGAATAAGTAAAGTTCGCCCATGGATGATTTATTATTTCAATCGATCCAAAATCGAGCCGACCTGTTCGGGCGTGAGATTCTCATAATACGTTCCGTCGATGTCCATGACGGGCGCCTGCGCGCAGCCTCCGAGGCACTCGGCCAGTCTTAATGTTAATTTACCGTCGGCCGTCGTCTGGCCGGGCGCGACGCCGCACTTTTTGTGAAATGCATCTATAATCTCGTTGCACCCTCGCAGGTCGCACGAAATGTTGCGGCACACCCAAGCGACGTGGCGTCCGACCGGTTGTAAATGAAACATCGGATAAAACGTCGCGACTTCCCAGACCTGTATCGGCGCGAGTTTAAGATAAACCGCGACCATCTCGATCGTTTCGCGCGAGATCCAGCCTTTTTCCTCCTGAGCGTAATGCAATATTGGAATCAACGCGGAACGCGTCGTCGGATATTGTTTAACTTGCGCATCGAAGCGCGCGATGGTTTCTTTGCTAAAACAGGCGCGCGGATCCTTTACATTGGGAGCCGCCGCGGCGGGTTTGGGAATGGGAAGTCCGCCGCTCATCGGTCGCACTCGCCCATGACGAAATCGAGACTGCCGATGATCGCGACGAGATCGGAAAGCAGGCGCCCGCGCGCAAGGGGGCGCAATGCCTGTAAATTAATAAATGACGGGCTGCGTATGCCGCAGCGGTGGGCGGTGCGCTCGCCTTTGGATACTATATAAAAACCGAGTTCGCCCTTCGCGGCCTCGATCGCCGCGTAAACTTCGCCTTCGGGAAGGCGCATGTCGGTGACGACTTTGAATTGATATATTAATTCTTCCATCGAATCGAGCACGCGGCCGCGCGCCGGCAGTACGTACCGGCGGTCGTTCGCGACGATTTCGCCGCCCTTCAGGTCGCGGTCGAGCTTGTCGCACGCTTGTAATATAATTTTCGCCGATTCGCGCATTTCCTGCACGCGCACGAGATAACGATCGTAAGCGTCGCCAAGCGTGCCCGTCGGAATATCGAATTGATATTGTTCATAACCGTCGTACGGCCGCGCTTTGCGCAAATCGTGCGCGATTCCCGAACCGCGGAGATTCGGGCCCGTGAGACTGAGCGCGATGGCGTTTTCTTTTGTTAATACCGCGACGCCGCGGTTGCGGTCGTGCCAGATGCGGTTCGCCGTGAGCATGCCTTCGAACTCGTCGACCGATTTCACGAAATCGTTTGCAAACGAACGAAACGCGGCGGTCAACTCCGGCGTCATATCATATAACAATCCGCCGAATCGCACGGGCGTCGGATTGGTGCGGTGGCCGCAGTATTGATCTAACAGATCGAACAGCCGTTCGCGATCCTTGAAACATAAGAAAAACATCGTGACGGCGCCGAGATCGATCGCCGTGGTTCCAAGATATATCAAATGCGCCGTGAGGCGCGACACTTCGGCGAGCAGCACGCGGATCGCCTGTGCGCGCGGCGGGGTTTCGATGCCCGCGAGTTTTTCGACCGCGAGCGAATAACCGATATTGTTTTGAATCGGCCCCAGATAATCGAGGCGGTCGGTGAACGGAAACCATCTGTGATATCCGAGATGTTCCGCCTCCTTTTCCTTGCCGCGATGCAAGTAACCGACGACGGGGTCGAGATCGATGATCATTTCACCGTCGAGGGTTACTAATAATCTCAAAACGCCGTGCGTCGCCGGGTGTTGCGGACCGTAATTTAAAGTCATCAATTCGCCGTGCGCCGACGGCGAAGTTTCTTTAAATTCGAGAAGTTTGGTTTCGACGGCCATGTGAATTTAATTCAACTTTGCAGCCTGGCTGTCGCGCGACCGTTCCCATTCGCGATAGTAACGATCGGGCTGGATGCCTTCGATCGGAAAATCCTTGCGAAGAGGATAATAATGATATTCCTCGGGCATCAGTATTCGCTTCAATTCGGGATGGCCGTCGAAGCGGATTCCAAACATATCGAATACTTCGCGTTCCATCCAATTGGCGCCGGGATATAGAGAAACGACGCTGCGGATCGATCCCGCGGCGGCGCCGGCCGTGGGTTCCGCGGTGTATTCCCCGACTCGCGTATGCACTTTTACGCGGCACAGGTTCTTCAATGAATAAAGAAAATAAACGATGCGGAACCGGTCGGCGCCGGCGGGCGCGTCTTCGACCCATTCGTCGGTCGCGGTCAAATAGGTACATTGCGAAAACGAGAGCGCCGCGTCGTTTCTTAAGAATTCGAGAATACTATAAATCTCGCCGGGAGCGGCGAACACCGCGGGCATGTCGATGCCCGGCTCCGCGCGCAGATCCGCGCGCGCGAAGCGTCCGCCTTCGCCAAACGCGGCGTTCAGCGCGGCGAGTAGTTCGTCGTTATGCATCCTGGATTCCATTATTATATTTAATGATATAATATTTAATGAAATGCGCGGTCAGGAGCGCGCGAGCGGACTCATTTTTCCGGGGTCGGCAAAAATCGGCCCCTGCGGATTCACCGGCATCGCGCGCCGCGCGCCTCCGCTCCAGACGCGCTCGCGCTCGATGCGTTTTTGTAGTTTAAGAATCGCGTCGATCACGGCCTCGGGACGGGGCGGGCATCCGGGAACATACATATCCACCGGAAATATCAAATCGACCCCCTGTACGACCGAATAATTACGATACATTCCGCCCGACGACGCGCACACGCCCATCGCGATCACCCACTTGGGTTCGGGCATTTGATCGTAAATGGTCCGCGCCGCCTGCGCCATTTTCCATGTTAATGTTCCGGCGACAATCATCATATCGCACTGCCGCGGCGAAAAACGCATCGCCTCCGCGCCGAAGCGCGCGATATCGAATCGAGGCCCGACCATCGACATCATTTCGATCGCGCAACACGAGAGTCCGAGCGGCATCGGCCAGAGCGAATTCTTGCGTCCCCAGTTGACGACGGCGTCCATGCGCGTCGCGAAGAAACCGTCGCCGGTGTTTTCGTTAAGTTCGATCAACGATCCCATTCGAGCGCCCTCTTGCGAATCACATAAACGAAGCCAACTGTTAAAATAACGAGAAAACCCGCCATTGCTAATAATCCGGCCACGCCGAGCATCCGCGCGTTCGCGGCCCACGGCAATAAAAACGCGGCTTCGACGTCGAAAAGTATAAAAAGCAGCGCGACCAGATAATAATGAACCGAAAAACGCGCGCGCGCGCTTCCGCGGATGGGCATGCCGCACTCGTACACCGAATTCTTGGCCGCGCCCGGTTTGCGCTTTCCGAGAATTTCGGAAAGAATGACGTTGCCGCCCGCGAATCCCGCGGCGAGAACGAACAAAATCAAAATGGGCGCGTAATCGGAAAGCACAGCGTTACGTTTGGCGTGTTTTATTACAAAAATGAATTTGGATTGTATTATTAAATTTTCGTTTCGGCGCGGGACGCCGCGCGGAAAGTCATTCGCGGCGCCGGGCGAGTTGTCGAATCGACGGCATCGGAATTCCGCTTCACCGCGAACGCCGGGCCGGGCCGCGCACAAGCGTGAAAAACTCGAAAAGTGTAGGGAGCGGGGGTGGTGGTTCAAGTAAACGAAACCACCTCCGAGGGCGTGTTCCCGCCATTGCGCATTGCCGTCGTCCGGATCGGCGCCATCGGCGACACCATTTTGCTTTTTCCGTTGCTCGCCGCGCTGAAAGTCCGCTTCCCGCGGGCGGAAATTCTCGCAATCGGCCGCACGGAGGCGTGGGAAGTTGCCCGCCGCGCGCAATTGTGTCATCGCGTCGTTTCACCCGACGCGATTGCATGGTGGACGCGGTTCGACGCCGCGCGAACGCCCGATCCGCGGCTCGCCGACGCATTGGCCGACATCGATTGGTTGATCGACTTCGATAGCAACGCCGACGCGGCGCGCCTTCAAATCGGCGGAACCCTCCGCCACGACGCCTTCGCGCCGCTGCCTCCCGCCGAATTCGCCGCGCCGGCCGTTTCATACTATTTAAATTGTTTAGGATTCGCGAACGCGCCGAATTTCATTTATATTAACGATAACCGAACGGCGATTCCGCCCGACGCGCCATTTGTATTATTTCCCGGCGCCGGTTCTCCGCGAAAACGCGCGCCGATTACAATATTTACAGAACATTCGCGGCGCCTCCGCGAAAAGGATTCGCGCATCATCCTCGCCACCGGCGAAGCCGACGACGCGGCGATCGTTGAATTTAACGAAAACGGCGGCGTTTTCGATGAACATTGGCATCGAGTTCCCCTGACCGAACTCGCTGAGCGCTTAAGCAACATTCGCGGATTCTTAGCCAACGACTCCGGCGTCGCGCATCTGGCCGCATTTTGCGGAGCGCGTGGAACGGTATTATTTAAAGATACAGCTCCGAGAATTTGGGCTCCGCCGTCGCCAATTGTAAGAGTCATCGATCTTCGCAAGCGTGGCGCGCACGATGTCATTGTCGTCGATTAATGATAATAATAGGTCAATGCGGACGGCGGGCTCCGCGGCGCGCTCGCCGCAGTCGTCGAGTCGGCATGATCATCGACGAGGAGTGATAACAATTAGGCCAAAGCGAGCGGCGGGCTCCGCGGCGCGGCGCAGCGGCGATGCTCCGGCCACGCCCTGTCGCGACGGGCCCGCCAGCGAGAACCACACACTCGACGCGACGGGGCGTCGCCTTCGCCGCCGCTGTCTAGCGCCACGGACCCGCCGCCCGCCAGTACTAACGATAGCACTACACAAAAAAAGCGCGGCTGCTCGGCCGTCGCGGCGCGCGCGTGCCCGCGCAAGCGCGGCCACACCGCGCGTCACGCAACCGCCTCGCCGTCGAAGATTGTGGCCACATGACACGGGCAACAGTGAAAAGTGCTCCTTCCTCCTATGATCCGGCCGCTCGATTGCGAAATACTTATGAAGCCAGTTCGAATTTACGGAATTGTCAGAATGAGTGCGTTGGACGAACTGAAGGTTAAATTTGACGAAGTGCAACCGGGGACAAAGGCGTAGTATGCCTGAAGAATATATTGTTTACCGGAAAGGCCGGGATCGTTGGGAATGGGAATTGGCGCGGAGCCGAATCCCTGCGCGTCAGTTAGAAGTGTAAAATCATAAAGTTCCGTCGACGCGGGAAAATTGATATAACAGATGACGCCGACGCCGAAGAAATCGTTGCCCAAAGAATCGAATACATTGCCGGCGAGGACGAGTCCCGGAATGTTGGGCGTGCCATGATTAACATTTACAGTGAAATAAGCATTGCTCGTGTATGGCACCTGGCCTGAAGCAAGTTTATTGGCTCCTGCGCAGCCCGGGGTGCCCTTGCCAAAATACGATACTCCATGCGGAAGCAGTGAATAGAGCCAGACATTATCAAGATCCGGCTCACCAATAATCAGATCGGGAAGGCCGTCGCCGTTAAGGTCGTGCGCAGATGAAAATGAGTATCCAAAGGAATAGCTTCCTTGAAGTGTTTCGAGAACTTCACCCGACTGCCCCGTTTGTGCCCCGGAGAAAATGGAGACCTGACTATAACTATCACACGCCCAGTCATCCGCACCGTCACCGTCGATGTCGCCTAGCCAATCGAGAACGTAAGCCGCGCCGGCAGCGGGACTCACTGTTGTTGCGATCAGTGCCTTTGTCGTTCCCGAATATAAACGAACCACGCCGCCCCCGGCCGCACCCGGCGCGCTTATTAAGAAGTCGGGAGATCCATCTTTGTTTACATCGCCGCCGCCCGCGACGGCCGACCCGAGACGCTCTCCAGTGCCTCCCAAATATGTGTATAATACGCGACCGTCAATTCCGGAGATGATTTGGATATAACCATTCGAAACGACTAGCGATCCCGGCGCGCCGACGATGAAGTCCGCGCTCCCGTCGCCATTGATGTCGCCGAGTCGACCCAGCGTGAGTCCGAAGAGATCGGCGCCGAACTGCGGTTCTACAGTATACAAAAGTGCGCCATTGGTTCCATGAAAGGCATAGACGGCGCCTGCACCGAGGGGGCCGCCATAAATCGCGCTGACGACAATGTCCGCGAGACCGTCATGATCGAGATCGCCCGGACCGAGGACCGCGCGACCAAAAGAAGTATCATTGGGTATGGGAGATGAAATTATATAAAGTAGCGCGCCGTTTCCAGATATAACAATAATCTTGTCGTAATTTCCGTAGGCAATGATCGCATCGGGGATTCCATCGCCGTTCACGTCCCCAATACCCGCAACGGTTTGTCCGAGCCCGGTGTCGAATTCTCCAGTAAATTCGCCGCCTTGGGAGTCGGTTCCGTTGTGCGTGTACCAGAGGAACGCCTTCCCAATATAAAAGAATTCGTAGTCTTCATATCCTGGACAACCCACTACAAAATCGTCGCTGCCGTCGGCTTGAAGATCTCCAACGCGCGCGACCGAAGCGCCGAAATACGACGAGCCGCCGAACATTGTGTTTTCGTGGTGATGGATCTTGTCGATCACGCTTTGCGCAAGGGTGGACCCGGCAATTGTGCATACTAAAAATATAGTTCCTAGAATTCGACGCATGGTTATTATCTGAAAGCCGTGACGTGGGGACGGGACGGGCAATTTCTAGCACAACCACGCATGACGCGATAGGGGTATGTCCCCGGTTTTCTTTCCAATCTTGTTTACGTAATTTGCACCGCCGCTATCGCTGTTAACATTCGCGGTTGTTGCCGCTGCCACCACGAGCACCGCCGATGCGCCGCGCCGCGGAGCCCGCCGCCCGCTAAAACCTAATTATTGCTTGAACAGCAGCAGCAACAACAACTATACTCTTTGTTTTATTTATTAAATTTACTACTGATTGCTGAATAATCAATGAGGTTCACTTCTTTTCATTCAACGCGCGAAATTCCCCGTGAGAATCGCGCGCCAACTTTTCAAGCAATCCGCGCCCCTGGCCGTGTTCGGTCCCGATATAATAAGTATAAAATTCGGCGCGGCGAACGGCGTTGAGTTCGCGGACGCGGGAGAGGACGTCTTGATCGTCGATGGCGGGGCCGGTGGTCGAAACGCCGTCGGAGAATAGTAAGATCGTGTCGCCGTCGCGGCCGCTTTTGCGGTCGGTTGAAGTTGTAAATGAAATCGCGGATGAAATGCCGTCGATCAGCGATGTGTCGCCATTCGGTTCGAGAGCGAGAATTGCTTTTTCGGCGAGCGATTTGTTTTCGCGGCTGGCGGGCACGAGTTCGGGAAATATTACATTTGCCGACGCCGCGCAACGGATAATTTGAAAGGCGTCGTGCGAATCGAGATCGCGAAGAAGTTTTAATACTTCAAATCGCGCGCGGTCGAGCCGCGTCCAACCCTTCGAGCGCGGCTGCGATCCGTCGCGCCGCGGCGCCGGAGCGGGCGCGGCTTCGTTCATCGAGGCGGACGAATCGATAATAATAATAATCCGATCGCTATGAACCGGAAGCACGGCGTCGCGGCCGCCGCCGGCGCCCGTGCGCGGACTCGAAACGACCTGCGCGTCGAGTTGGAAATGTTCGGCGGCGCCTTTCCACCAGTCGCGCCACTTTTCAGGCTCGCGCGGCGAAAGATCGTACCCGGTGATGCGTTGTAGTGTTTCGCCGAGTTTATACAAAAAACGCTTCGTGCCTTCGCCGCGTTCGATGCGTTCGCGTTCTGCGAACATGGAATTGATCAAAACCGGGATCGATCCCGAGTCCGGCGCGTTGACAAATATATCGATTGCGCGGTCGCGGGCGCAGGATTCGGCGCTTTCGAGCGCCGAGCGCGCGGCTGAAAGTAAAGATTGCCGATCGTTAACATCCGTGACGCCCGATATCAAATGCGCGATCGCCTCCAGCGCGACCAAGCGCACGCGCGGATCGTCTTCGTCGAGCCAGTGGCGCGCCATCGACGCGCGCACGCCGCCCATCGATACGGCCGATTCGATGGCCGCGCGGCGCACGGCCGGATTCGGGTCGCGGACGGCGGAATAAATTGCTAATTTTGCCTGATTATCTTTTCGGTGGCCGAGAGCGCGCGCGGCCACGACGCGTTTTTCTGGCGTCGTGCCCTCGCGTTCGAACAATACGCCGCCCGATAAATATTCGAGGACGTCCGGCGAGTCGAGTTTTTGTAAAGATTCGAGAGCGGTCGCGCGCACGCGTCCGGGAGCGCGATCGCGGAATTGTAACATTTCGACGGCGGGGTCGCGGTCGAAATGATACGCCGCGAGTTCGAGAATTCTCCGCGCCGCTTCGCGTGTTCCGGCGCCCGCGCACTTGTGTAGCACGCGCGGAAATTCGCCTTTTTCGTCGAACGCGTCGATACTACAACTGCTCGATACTTTGCCGGATGTTACTTCAAAAACGATTTCGCCGGATTTGTAACGTTGAAGCCATCGGTCAAATTCCGTAAACGATCCCGCGTCCTGCGCGGCGGGCGATTCCTGCATTTGCGCGGCACCGGCGCCCGCCGGCGAAACTGCCAGGAAAAGTAATATAAATAAAAAACGGCCGCGGCGCGCGCGCTGCATTCGAAGTGCGGAATTCGGTCGGTGGTTCCCTGTGCGATGCAAGCGGGTGAAAGCTTGCACCGAAACGCGCCGCAGTGCAATTCCCATGCAAAGATTAGTAAACGGCGAATGGCGTCGCGCAAGTCTAGTTGCGGCGACTGCTTGCGCCGAATCCTCGAAAGCGAGGCATTTCGGATTCACCATGGTTGGGGGGCGTCCGGGCGGATCTCCACTCTCCATCGTCGCGCGGTCGCGGTGAAAGTTACAACTTTTTGGAACCCGCGCGCCGCCACCGCCAATGGATCTACGTCAAAGGGCCGCGCCGTGGGTCATGACGAGGATGGCGATCGAAGTCGCGAGCGCCAGCACGGCGCCCGCGAGGAAGAGGCTCTTCCGCGTTTTGTGCCGGAAAAGCAGCATTCCCGCCCACAATCCCGGCGCGGCTCCGAGCGCGGCGACGATCAGTAGCGAAGCCTCCGAAATCCGCCGGCGCGAGTGCCCGGCGAGAAACTTATCGAGGCCGACCGCGAGAAAAACGGCGAAGTTGTATAATATAAAAAACTTCGCCATTTTTCTTAATATATACTATCTCAACGTCCGCGGCGCACCCGGAAACCTTGCGGAGCGAAGACGCCCTCGTGTTTCAGCGCGGTTTCCGAGAATTGCCGGACGCCCGCGGCCCACGGCGCAGCCGGAACTCCGGGAGGCGGCAGGCGGCGCGAAATCGGCTTCTTAAGATGCCGCTCGATTGTATATAAATGTTCCAATTCGTCATAAGCGACGAGCGTCGTCGCTTTTCCCGTCGCGTCGGCGCGCGCGGTGCGCCCGATTCTGTGAATATAATCATCGGGATCGCTCGGCACGTCATAATTTATAACGTGCGCGATGCCCTCGACGTCCAGACCGCGGCCCGCAACGTCGGTGGCGATCAGAATGCGCGCGTGTTCCGCTTGAAACGCCTCGAGCGCCTTGATGCGCTGGCTCTGCGGCAGATCGCCGTGGAGCGTCGCCACGGAAAGATCCGTGGATTTTAATTGTTGATATATCCATTCCGCGTTGGACTTGGTTGCTACAAAAACGAGGCAGGTGCCCGTTTCTTCGCGCAACAGATGCTCGAGATTGGCGAGTTTCTGCTCGGCGGATACAAACAAAACGGATTGGTCCGCGCCGGACGCCGTGGCCGTCGCCGCGCCGATTTCGACGCGCAACGGATCGCGGGTGTGACGCGAAGCGAGGTCGGCGATCGCGGGCGGAATCGTCGCGGAGAATAGTAAAGTCTGCCGCGTCGTCGGAATTTCTTTTAATATATCAAGTATCTGCGGCAGGAAGCCGAGATCGAGCATGCGGTCCGCTTCGTCGAATATTAATATCGCGGTGCGCGAAAGATCGACGTTGCGTTGGCGAATGTGATCGAGAAGGCGTCCCGGCGTCGCGATTACAAAATTAGGCGCCCGGCGAAGCGCGGTGATATCGGCGCGGAGCGGCATTCCGCCGACGAGCGCGACCGACGTCAAACCGACGGCGGAACACAGGCCTTCAACGACTCCGCGGATCTGTAACGCGAGCTCGCGCGTGGGCGCGAGCGCGACAATGCGCGTTCCGACGCGCGCGGATTCGGATGCGCGAAGCAATCGTTCGAGCGCGGGAAGCGCGAACGCGAGCGTTTTTCCGGTTCCGGTGGGCGCGCGCGCGAGTAGATCGCGCGCGGCGAGGACACGGGGAATCGCCAATTGTTGAATCGGCGTCGGTGTTACAAATCCCGTTCGATCCAATTCGCGAAGGATCGGTTCCGACAATGAAAACGATCGGAATGTAATATTACTTAAGTCTTGCGTTGAACTCACAAATACGAAAAATACAAATGCAGCGGCAGTGGATGAAAATGAAACGCGCCGGTTTGGAGCGACACCCCAAAACCGGCGCGTTGATAATACAGTGTTGTCTTTTTGTCCGTCGTCTTATTGTTCGTAGTTGCGGAAGCCGCCACCGTGATCATCGCGATGCCCGCCGCCACTGCCGCCGCCGCCACGACGGAATCCACCGCCGCCGCCGCCGCCGCGATGTCCGCCGCCGCCGCCGCCGTGCTCATGACGACGGAAGCCGCCGCCGCCGCCGCCTTCGCGGGGCTGGAACGCGGGGCGATCCTGCGCCTCGTTCACGCGCATGGGCCGTCCGCCCAGCATTGCGCCGTTGAGCGACTGTGTCGCGTCAAACGCTTCCTGGTCAGTGCCCATTGTTACAAAGGCAAAGCCGCGGGAACGCCCGGTGTAGCGGTCCTGCATAATTTGAACTTCCGTTACCGAACGGCCACCTTCACCGAAGATCCTGCGAAGATCCTCCTCAGTGGCATTAAAAGGGATGTTACCAACGTAGAGTTTCGAGCCCATCGAATCGTTTCCGTATATATGAATGAAAAATGCAGGGTCTCAGCAGCAATCGGAAACTGAACCAACTTGCGGATACCTGCGAACCATCGAAAAAATCAAAGTCTAAATGTAACAACAGGGGATGTTACACTTCAGGCGTCCGGAGGCGATTTTGACTTGCTTGCATTCGACCCCAAGTCGACGTTTCCAAGTCTTTGTCGTTCCGTGCGGCCGTTCCGAATCGCTTATCCGTTAGATTTTGCTTTTCGATCGAGCCGCCCGCGCCCGACAGTCCGCCCTGCGTTTTCACCGCTCGGGAAACGCTTCATTTGCTCGATCGTTTCGTTGAATCGCCTGCGAATCCTATTCGAATTGCCTGCGGGTATCGCGTTGATCAGTAACAAAATCCGTCGACTTCCTGCGCAATGGCAATGTCACGGCGTGCTGTTAGAGCCGTCAACATAACGGATCTGCTGCTAATATCGAAAGCTTTTTCCACTTGCTTGACCATTATGCCCGAAAATCCGCCGCTCGATGCGACCGCGCCCCGAATGCCATCGATTCGCGTGGCACTCATGCCCAAGGACACAAATGCGCTCGGCACCGTGTTTGGCGGTGTGATTTTGTCACATTTGGACATTGCAGGCGCGATCGAAGCTCGAAAATCCGCGCCCGATCGGATGTTTGTGACGGTCGCGATGCACCGCGTCGTTTTTGACGCGCCCGTTTTCGTTGGCGACGTCGTTTCGTTTTATACGCAGACGCTGAAACGCGGGCGCACCTCGATCACGATCGGCTGCCGCGTCGAGGCTGAGAGGCTGCGCGAGCCCGGCGTGACGGTGAAAGTGATGGATGCGGAAATTGTTTATGTTTCGGTCGATCAGAATCGCAAGCCGGTTCCGCTTTCGTCGACCGAAAGTTGATAATTTAATGAAATAACATGTGCAAATGAACATGGGTGCCACGAATCCGATAAGTATGATCCCGGCGGCGATCGATCACGTCGCGTTTGCGGTCGAAAGTCTGGACGCGGCGATCGCGCAATACCGGTTATTATTGAATATAACGGTCGCGCACCGCGAACGCATCGAGGAGCAGGGCGTGGAGGAGGCGATGCTGCGCGTCGGCGAGAGTTATGTTCAATTGTTGCAACCGCTCGGGCCCGAGACGCCCGTCGGAAAGTTTTTGATAAAACGCGGCCCGGGATTGCACCACATCGGCTACCGCGTCGCCGACGTCGCGGCGGCGATTGCACAATTCAAGGCGGCGGGCGCGCGCATGATCGACGAACATCCGCGTCGCGGTTCGCGGAATACTAAGATTGCGTTCGTGCATCCATCGGCGATGGGGGGCGTGCTCGTTGAACTTGTCGAAGAAGCGCGCGGCGCGCCGGCAAAACATTAATGTTGGAATCATCATAAATGAAACACCGACCGCGCCGCACCGAGCTCACGACGCCCGGCCACTCCCTCGAAATGATACAAAAGGCGTGCGCGTCGGCCGCCGATCTGGTGATTTGCGATCTGGAGGACGCGTGCGCGATGTCGCAGAAAACCGCCGCGCGCGCCGTCGTTGCGCGCGCTCTCGCGACGCTCGATTGGGGATCGAAACCGCGCGTGTTTCGCGCGAACGGAGTTGTTACATCGTTGTTCAAGCACGATCTCGAAGAAGTCATCGAAGGTGCGCGCGGCGCCGTCGACGCGGTGGTGATTCCCAAGATTCGCTCGATCGACGAAGTGCGCGACGCCGACGATTATATATTACATTTGGAGGAACAGTATGAAATCCCGACCGGATCGATCGGTTTGGAGTTATTAATAGAAACCGCCGACGCCGTCGAAAACGCGGTCGCGATCGCGAAATCGAGCCCGCGCATCGAATCATTAATTTTCGGCGTCGCCGACTACGCCGCCGACATCGGCGCATCGTTCGATCCTGCGGACATGTGGACGGATTTATTATATCCGCGCCAGCGCATCGTCAACGCCGCGCGCTCGGCTGGAATTCAAGCGATCGACGCCGTGAGTTTTTTATTTAAAAATAACGATTTAACAAAAACCGACGCCGAACGCGCCCGAAAACTGGGATTCGACGGCAAATGGGTCGTACACCCCGCGCAAATCGCAATTGTAAATACAGCATTCACGCCGTCCGAAGCCGAAATCGCCCGCGCGAAGAAAATTATTGAAGCCTGGCGCTCCGCTGGCGAACGCGGTTTGGGCGCGGTCGCCATGGATAACGAAATGATCGATCTCGCAAGCGTGCGCGTATGCGAGCGGGTGCTCGAGAGGGCGGGAGAATATGAGGATCTCCGATGAAAACAATCGACCTCGGTGAATTGAAGAAAAATTTGAAACGATATATTACGATCGTCAAGCATGGCAAACGCGTCGTCATCAGCGAGCGCGGCGTTCCCATTGCCGTGCTTGGTCCGGTCGACGGACATCGATCTGAGGAGCTATCACGTAATAAAAAACTCGCAATGATGGTTGCTAAGGGACTCCTGATTATGAATAAGAAAAAAATGCCAAAATTCACGATGCCGAAAATCGTGAATCGCGGAAAGATGCTTTCGGATATTGTTATTGAAGATCGGCGATGAATTATTATTTCAACACGAGTGGATTGGTGAAAATGCATATTTACAATTTTATCGTGTCCGTTTTGCTTCTCGCCGCATCGTTCGGCTGCGTTTCAGCAAGCTCTCCGACAACGAGTAATGCGAACTCTTCAACCTTGACGTGCACGCTAACGCCTGCGGAACTTCAAAAGCGTCGGCAGGAGTTGTTACCTGGGTTCTTCAAGCGAGCTGAATGCGTGAACGACATTCTTAACGGACTTCAGTTCCAATTCAAATTCGAGCCCGGACTGATCGCCGATTTAACGCATCTAATCGAGCAAGAGCAGGTTTGTTGTAGTTTTCTGCGCTTTCGACTCGACATCGAACCCGGGCCGGGGCCCATTACGCTCGAAGTCACCGGACCTGCGGGAACTGGAGAAATGCTCCGAAAACTGTGATGTGCTGAGGATTTTGTCGATTGAACACCCGCAGTACTTATTAAAAGAAACACCTCACACTAACATACAACTCCACCGTCGCCGGCCCGCCGACGCCGCTTTCTCTTGTGAGGATTCCGCCGCCCCACAGAGTGACGTGCGAACCCTTCGAGGTGCTGCCGCTCTCGGTTTGTACGTTGAATGTATAGGTTCCGCCGTTGGCGGCCGAACTCCACGTCGTATTCTGCGACGTATCTGTATATTTAATGTAACCGAGCGGATCGTCCTTAATTTGTTTCGGCGCCTTGTCAGTGTTGAGATTGTACGGAAGGCGCATGGCGATCGACTGGGCGGCGTTCGAGTCGTTGGTCGCCGTAACGTCGCCGAGGAAATTGAAGAAATCGTAACTTACAATAATATGGTTCGCGCTCGCGCTGAACGACGCGACATCGTCAACCACCGCCGTGGTCGAGTCCTTGCCCGACGGCGAAGGCGCCCCCGGAACGACTGTTAACATTCCCGTCGCGGTCGACGTACCCGCCGTATTCTTGACTTCAATGGTATAATCGCCCGGCGCGGTCCCCTTCGGCACGATGGCCGTCACGGCCGTCGGCGTCCAATCTGTAATCTTGAGCGCTTTATTACTCATCCCGAGGAACAACTTGCCTTTCTTGATTCCGAATAGCGTGCCGTCGAGCGTGAAGGCCGAGCCCGGCGCCGCGTGCATCGGCGTCGCGTTGCCACCGGCTGCCTTTTTTACAGTAAACGCCGATTGAAGCATAATCACGCCGTCTTTTTGTTCAATTAATAGATCATATGTCCCGGCCGGCGCCGCGGGCTCGATCGCGTCGACTTCCACCGAATTGATCGCCGCAATCTTAAATTTAACTTTCTTGAATTTTCCGGATTCCAGCGGAAGAAGCAGCGAAATGGTCGGGTTATCGAAACCGGAGCCCGTGAAGACAATCGGCGATCCCTCCGCGCCCTGCGCGGGTGCGACATTATTAACAGTTAGACCGGCCAAAGTCGGTTTTGCGAGGGCGATGGCTGCGGCTGCGGGTACGGTGGCGAGGCAAGCCGTAAATATGACGCCGAATTTTGTGCAGACAGTAAGCATTGAACCATTTCAATCGCGTGTCCGCGCCAGCGCAACGAATTTGTCTTCCGGGATCAATGCCGGTGAAAAAACGCACGAAAGCGTGGAAGTCTGGATTCTTTGCGACGGGCGACGAGCCGCGATGTTATATAAGTTGCAAGTTCAATGAACGATGTCTGCTCGCCGCAAGAATATCACAGCCCGCGTAATTCGACCGAACGCGCCGGAGACTCCGGAACTCAAGTCGAAACGGATGACGCGCGACGAACGAATGGACCAGGTTTGGTACCTGACACTTCAGTGCCTCGGCTGGCAGAAAGGGAAGATGAAGGAGCCGCGACTTCAGAAGTCCATTGTTAACATCATACGGCCCAAGCGACGTGCGCCCCGCCGCCGAACTTAGTTCACGCCGACGATTTGGTTGAATTAAACTAAACCAACGAATCTAATTTTAATTCCTCGTCAGCGGCAGTTCTTCGCGCCCTTCGAGAATGCCGTCGGCGCTGCCGGTTTGATAACTCCAGCCGATGCCTTCGGGGAAGGTCTGGTGGCGGGGGACGATGATCGCGCCCTTGATGCAGACCTGTTCGCAAAGTTTACAAGAAACGCATTTCTTTTCGTCGACGACCGCGACGCGGTTGACGGTGCCGTCGAAGTCCTCGAGTTTAATACAATCGAACGGGCACACGTCGACGCAGAATTCGCAACCGGAGCAAAGCTCTTCGATGACCTGCGCCTTCGGCACTTCCTTCGGCTTCAGATAATTTATAAGCGTGTCCTGCTGGCCGACGATCGCGTCGAACGGGCAGTACGTTCCGCACACGGAACAGTTAATACACAGATAGGGATCGATATAATGTCGATTCTTCGAAATGCCCGTGATCGCGTTCGTAGGACATACGCGTTCGCAAATCGTGCAGCCCGTGCACGCTTCATTAATAAAGTGCGCGGTCCAGACGAAATTGTCGCGAACCTTAACATCGTGAAAAACGGCGACTTCGAGCACGCGGTGCGCGTCGTAGTGCGATTTGACGCCGACGACCGGCTCCTCGAAATCGAGTTTAATACTAAAACGGTCGGGGAACGCCGACGACATATTACATAACATGCGCACCGCCGGCTCGACGACCCAGCCGCGAACATAAAGAGTGCGGCCGCCGCTCACGACCTGCTGCGCGTAATCGGGCATGTCGGGCGAAATGCCGAATTTATAACGATCGCGCGTCGCCGGGACGACCGCCGGCAATTCGACGCGAACAATTGTATAACCTTCGCGCTTCTCAGTTGTAAATTTGCGCCCGTAGCGCTTTTCGCGCTCGTCGGCGTCGTCTTCGATCGAATCCTTAATTTTCGCCCAAACGAGTTCCCAGCCGTGCACTTCCTTCGGTGCGCCGCCTTCGGGGCCCTCGGGCGGCGGCAGCTCGCCCGAAAACAGAATCGCGCCCGTCGGACAAACGTCTACTACAGTTCTCGCATTATACTTATCGATCGGATGTCCCGCGCGCGCATGGGCTTTTGTATCATCGCCCATGTAAAAAACTTCGGGAAACTCCTTGCAGCACGCGTCGCACGCGATGCACTTCGGCGGGTCTACAGAAAATTCAGGCATATTCGATCGCTAAAGATACGGAGTGGAAATCGGTTGGCGGCAGGGAGTTCGGATCGTTCTGAACGAGCGATAACTATCGGATGCAGCGGCCTTGCAATCAACTTGCAGGCCAACGCCGCGTTCGCGCTGCGCGTACGCGCCGGGTTGCTCTTGAGAAGTAAGGAGTTAGGTCGGTCGCGAGTCTATTCTTCTTCGCCAAAACCGAGGCGTTTTTTCGCGACGTCGGAAAGCATCGAGGGATTCCATTGCGGCTGCCAGACGATTTCGATGTTCGTCTTGCCGACGCCCGGAATCGATCCGACGCGCGTCACGACGTCGCGCTGAATCATCTGCCCCATCGGACAACCCTGCGAAGTGAGCGTCATCCGAATATTAATAATCGTCGGATCCTCCTCGACGACGTCAATATTGTAAATAAGCCCCATCTCCCAGATGTCGACGGGTTTGCCTTCGCGATCCATCACTTCGGGGTCGGAAACGAGTTTTAACTGATCGATGACTTGGTCTTTTGTAACAGGCATGTTCGCGAGGAATTTGGAGAAACGTAGGAATTGCGGCGGCACGAATTTGGGACGGAGCCGCCAAATTGTCCATCAAGGATAGTTCACTAATCGGATGACCGCGTCCTTTTTCCCCGCCGGAAATTCCGCGTCGACGAATTTTCGCTCGACGGGATTTTGGCCCGCGTCGTCGAACGCCGGGGCAAAAACACGCAGACGAATCGTCGAATTTTCGGCGGCGTCGAATTGAAAACCGCCGTCGTTGTCCGTGTAAACAGGCGTCGCGAGGTAGCCGTCGGGAGACGGATCGAAAATCATCGCTCCGGCGATGGGAGCGCCGTCGCGGTCGACGACGCGGCCCCGGACCGGCGCGTTCAAAGGCAGTTTTATTTGTAAATTTAGCGATCCCGTCGCGACGTTTTGGATTTTCAGCGCGGCCGCGCAGACGCTTCCGCCGGCGTCGGAAAAATTATAATAATTCGAGCGCGTGTCGATCTGTAATGTATATTTTCCGTTCGCGAGGCCGATAAATGAAAAACCCCCCGTCGCGTCCGTGTGCAAATATGCAAATTCGTCAAAGATCGCCGGCCGGCTGCCCGGTTTGAGCGGTCCGGGCGGAGGCGGACGCAGCACGGAAACAAATGCTCCCGCGACGGGCGCGCCGCCCGGCCCCATGACAATTCCCGCGATGCGCCCCTCGGTCGACAATTTAAAATCACAATTCGAGACGCGCTCGCCCTCGCGGAGGACGACCTGCCTCGGCGCAACCTCCTCGCACGAGACCGGCAGCCACGCCGAAACCGAAAACGCGCCCGCGGCGAGATTTATAATATAATATCTGCCGTCGCCGCCGGTGATCGAGCGATGGTCGAGAGTTAATAATTCGCCCGGAAATTCCGCGCCGTCGGCGAATCGGTCGGTGTCGGCGTTCACGCCGCGCGCGGAGACGGAGACGTTTGCGATCGGGCGGCCGTCCCGATCGATTACAATTCCAGAAATAACAGATCCGGGGTGGATCATGACGTCGCCAAATTCGACCGTTTCCACGAGCGCTTCGTTTCTCGGAAAAACATACTGAACGGAAGCGAACCCTTCCATTCGGATCAGTAATGTATGATGTTTGCCGCGCGCGAGTCCGTCGAACGAGAACGCGCCGCCGGCTCCGGTGAACGCGTCGCGATAATTAATGTCCGCGCCGTATTCATAACCGGCCGCGACGTACGCGCCCTCGACGGGCCGGCCGTCGGAATTAACAATTCTTCCTCGGGCGCCGCGGCCGCGGGTGAGATAACAATTCTGACCGGTGCCGTTCTCGCGGACGAGCGGAATCGTCGCCGTCGCCGCCCCGAAACCGGCCGCGCGAAAATGAATGGTGGCGCCGACGCCCGCGCGGACGCCGTCGAGCATATAAAGTCCGTCCGCGTCGGTTGTTACTTTTCGGCTGAACAAAATGTCGTCGCTGACCTCCGCCCCTTCGACCGGTTTGCCGGCCGATTCGACGCGGCCGTAAATGTAAGATCCGCGGTCGAGCGTCATTGTAATATCCGTCGTCTCGCCGTCGGCGAGGAGCGCGGCGCGCGCCGAACTATTACATTCCCTGGCCGATCGAACGTCGATGTCGACGGCGCCCGGCGCGAGATCGCGCGCCGCGAACGCGCCGTCGCGATCGGTAGTAAACTCGCGATACCACAATTCCGGCCGGCGGCGGCCGTACGAAACGCGGACGATCGCGCCCTCGACGGGGGTCCCGTCGTCGCGCAGCACGCGCCCCGTCAGCGCGGCGGCGCGGCGTATCACGACGCGCGCCGAGTCGCCCGCGTGGCGGTCGTTCATTTGTAATAATCCGAATCCGGATTTCGACGCGACCAAGTCGAGATTCTTCATCGCGACCGCGTGAAACTCGAATTCGCCGTTCGCGCCGCTCATGACGGTCGCCACGGACGCTCGCATGCGCTCCCACGCGGCCGGCGCGGCAATCCTCACCACGGAATATTTCGCGAGATCGTTAAATATACTGATTTGAACGTCCGGAATCGGCGCGCCGTTAGCGTCGACGACGCGGCCGAATATTACATTTCGCGGCCTCGACGGCGCGGCGGCCGATCCGCGCGGAACGTTTTGTATACTTTCAAGCCCCGTGAAAATAAATATACAAAAATAGAGCGCGCATGCGCCGATCAAACAGATCAGAAACGTCAGCCGTCGCGACATCGGTTTTTCGAGGGGGCCGCGCGTTGGTTTCCGCGGCGCGCCAGCCCGGTCAACATAGCGGACGCGCGTTTGGCGGCTACGGATAATTCTTAAGTTTCAAAACCAGCGATTTCGACCCCGCCGCGACGTCTTCGAAGTATGTGCGCGGGTCTTTGTCGTTGCTAATATTATTCGAATTTGCGGGCGGCCCGATTTCCATTCGGTCCAAGCTGCCTTCCGTGGCGGAAATTTTGAAATGGCCATTTTCGTCCGTCTGGGCCATGAGTTGCCTCGACCATGGCTTCCCGCGAAGAACCCACGCTTTCGCGACGGGTTGTCCATCCAGCCCGACCACGATCCCTTCGATTGGATCGTTCTTCTTTAATAAAATTCGCAAGTCGCGCGATCCGGCCTCCAGATGTTCGAATCGCGAAATGGGCGCGACGCTATCTTTGATGCGATCGAACGAAACATGCAGATTCGTAGTTGTATCAATTTCGATCGTATAGCTTCCGGCCGAGAGTCCGAGGAAATGAAACGCTCCGTCCGTGTTCGTGTGTTGATAAGCGATATAATTTATAAATTCATTTTCGGACCCGGGGCGCAGCACCGCGACGTACGCACCCGAAACGGGCTTTCCGTCGGGGCCGACGATCGTGCCTTCGAGCGGGAGACCTCTGTCGACGACAAAATTACAATTCGAAACGCGCTCGCCGCGCTTCAAATGCACAGTTTCCGAGTGCGTCGATTCGCACGAACCGGGAATCCACGCCTGAATGGTATATTCGCCTTCGGCAAGTTCACAAAAGTAAAACCGGCCGCGCGCGTCGCTGCGAAGCCGCAATTCCGGGCCGACGAGTTCATATTTAAATTCGTTGCCCTCCGCGAATCGGTCGGTGTCGCCGTTGACGCCCGAAAGCGTGACGCGTGCGTTCGCGACGGGCGCGCCGAGCCGATCGACCACGGTTCCGGAAATCGATCCGGGCAATTGTAATGTTATATTTCCGAAGTCGATCTCGCGCGAAGTGTCTTCTCGCGGCGGAAAAACGTATTGTACGGATCCGAAACCCTCTTTACGAATCACGAGCGTGTGGTGAACATCTCCGCGAAGATCATTAATTAAAAAATCGCCAGCATCGTTCGTAAATGAAGTTTGTTGATCTTTAGTTTCCGCGCCCGCGAGAACGAAGGCGCCGATAATCGGTTTGCCGTCCGGATCGATTATTTTGCCTCGCGCCGTGCGGCCGCGTTTTAGTTGTACATCGAGTTTCAATCCCGACTCGGGCACGACCGATGCGTCCGGCGACTCCATCGCGTAGCCTTTCGCCCGCACGAAAAAGGGCGTTCCACTGCCGGGGCGCAAGCCTTCGCACATAAATAAACCGTCCGCGTTCGTCGTTACAAATCGTTTAAATAATATATGCGTCGCGACCTCCGCGCCTTCGATCGGCTTTCCCGATTCGGCGTCGGTCACGCGACCGTAAATATAACTTCCGGACTTCAGTACGATTTCACATTGTTTACTCTCGCCTTCGGCGACCGTTATGCTATAAAAATCGGAGACTTGCGCCGATATTGATTCCACATAAACTTCGACGTCGCCGGCGGCGAGGTCGGCGCTCGAAAAAGCGCCGAACTTGTCGGTGACGAGCGATTTGTTCGTCTGACGAAATGATAAATATTCGCCCGTCGAGAGCATGACCCGCGCCCCCTCGACGGGCGTGCGATCCCCGCGAACGACGCGTCCCGAGATCGTCGCGGCGCGAGGAAGGACGATTTGTAAGAATTCACCCGCGTGTCGATCGTTAAAAATGGACGTGGCGAATCCTGCGGCCTTCGCTTCGACGTCGTAGTTACTAATTACCGTCGCCGAGACCGCGAACTCGCCGATTTCGTTCGAGGTTGTCGTCTGATAGATGCGACGCATGCGCTCGCGGTCGGTTCCCGTGGCGAGTCGCGCGTCGGTATACCGCGCAAGATCTGTAAATATAGTGATCGCAGCGCCGGCGACGGGTTTGCCGGCCGTGTCGATCGTTTTTCCGTAAATTTCATGATCGCGATCGGCGGGGGACGGCGTCGCGGACGCGGGAGCGGTGGAGGGATTCGCATCCGTTCGTTTTGATAATTCGCGCGATGCCGTCGAGCCCGAAACCGTCGCGATTTCGCGCGCCGGTTTTGGAGTAAGCGTCGCGGGCGCGCCGCCGCCCGTCCATTGCCAGATTCCAAAAAGTAATAATAGCGCGATCGCGGCACAGGCGGAAAATTTAGCTTTTGTCGTCATGGCCAATGTCAAAAAGGAAAGTTTATATCGTAATCCGCGGCGGGCGAACACGGGCAGCGCCAGCCCGAAAATGCCGCCGCGGTCGCGTTTTTGTTGTATAAAGATTTCGCGCAGGCGGTCGAGGCCGCGCTGGATCCGCGTTTGCGCCGTGCGGACGGGGATTTTGAGACGCGCCGCGATTTCGCGCGGCGGCAGATCCTCCATGAATCTTAATAAAATAGCCGTTCTGTAAGGTTCGTCGAGCGCGAGAACGGCGCCGACGACGGCGCGATGCAGCGCCGCGCGTTCGACGAGCGCGTCGGTCGCTTCCGAAGATTCGCGCGCGGCGGCGGTGCGTTCGCGCGCGTTTCGTCGCGCGTCGCCGCGGTTTTTCTTAAATATAATATTACGCGCGGTGCGCGCGAGCCACGGACGAATCGGTTTCGCCGCCGACGGCCGGCGTTCGAGCGCCGCCGCGAGTGTCGATTGCGCGGCGTCCTCGGCCGCGTGCGCGTCGGCGATCAAGCGGCGCGCGAGTCGCAGGATCCACGCCGACTCGTCCGCGAGCGTGGAGGCGAGGTCGGGGGCGGATCCGGGAGGCGGCATGGAGTTTTATAGAATACCTCTCCCCGCCCCCCGGGAAACGGACTCAAGAAATTTTCAATTCGCGCGCGATGCGATTACAGCGTTGCGGCGTCGAACGGGGCGTATATTGTGGCGATATGTACCGAATCGCCGCGGTCGCGCTGTTATTTGTAATATTACAATCGGGAAATTCGCCGAACGCCGTTGCATCCAATCCCGCTTCGAATCCTTATTTGCGCCCCGAATCACTGCCGGAGTCGATGCCCGCCGCGTCGCGCGCCGCGTTGATCGAAGATCTCCGCCAGCGCGCGCATTCGTTAAAATCGATCGATCCGGATGATGAAAATATGGACGATCTGAAACCGATCGGAGAGGCGGTGAAGGATGCTAAAATTGTGTTGCTGGGGGAATTGCATTATGAAGCGAATTGTTATTTAATTAAATCGAGGATCATTAAATATCTTCATAAATACTGCGGATTCGACGTGCTGGCGTTCGAGGCGAATATGTTCACGGGAATCGAACTTGGCAAAAAAATTGAGAAAGGTTGCGCGGTCGATGAAATTTCAAACGCGGATACATTTGAAGGTCCATGGCATTCGGCGACGGATATTTCGCCATTGTGGACCTATATATTAAATACACAAAAACAAAAAAATCCGCTGCGTTTTTGCGGCATGGACGTCAAATTTAATTGTTTCAACCATGAAGAGTCTCAGGGACTCGCGCACATCCGCGAAGTCTTGGATAAATCCGGCGCGAGTCCGCTGACCGACGAAGAATGGAAATTCTCCCACGACGTTTTTCAGGGACGTGTCGAGAACGAACAGCGGAAATTGCCGGCATTCCAGCGCATTTACTCTTTGAACAAGAAAATTAGCGACGAACTCCGCGCGCGCGAATCGATTATTGCGAGAGAGATTGGGGCGCGGGAATTTGCATTGTTAACACAGTTGGCCGGAAACATGGATCCATTCGTGAAATGGTGGTATTCGATGGGCGACTGGAATCCAATCGGCTCATTCGGCCACTTTACAAATCCACGCGACGCCGCGATGGCCGAGAACACGCGGTGGCTGCAGCGGGTTTATTATCCAAATTCAAAAATCATCGTGTGGGCGGGCGGCGCGCATTGCGGCTGCGATTCAAAGGATTGGACCGAGGACGGAACGCCCGAACAACTTAATATTTGGAGCGGACTTGTTTCGCTGGGACAGGGCCTTCGCAATCAATGCGGCGACGGTGTATTTATTATCGGAATCGGTCCGCGCCGAGGGAAGATCGGACACGATAATTTCATTACGCCGCTTCGGCCGAGCGATGGCGACTCGATCGAAAATCTCATAGGCGAGGCGGGCCTTCAGTGCGCATTCTTAAATTTACGCGCGCTCCCGGCGGATCACTGGCTGCGGAAGTATTCTATCAATTCGAATGCCATTAATCCACGTCCGATCCGTAGCCTGCTACCGGCGACATTCGACGGATATATTTATTTAGACGAAGCGTCGCCCGCAAATTACGACAGACCTGAAACGCCCGAAGAACCCGCCTCGCGAAAAAAATAAACATTACTCGTCCGGATCGCGCGGCACAATTTAAACGTTGCCGAGCGAACGGATTCGTGTATCCTATCACAATGTGCCGAATCGCCGCGGTCGCGCTTTTATTTGTAATATTACAATCGGGAAATTCGGGAGGCGCCGCTTCTTCCAATCCCGCGTCCCGGCCGGAATCGCTACCGGAGTCGATGCCCGCCGCGTCGCGCGCCGCGTTGCTCGAAGATCTCCGCCAGCGAGCGCATTCGTTAAAATCGATCGATCCGGATGATGAGAATATGAACGATCTGAAACCGATCGGAGAGGCGGTGAAGGACGCCAAAATCGTCGTTCTTGGCGAGATCCACGGCGACACAAATAGTTATCTTATCAAATCGCGGATTATTAAATATTTGCACGAACATCTCAATTTTAACGTCCTCGCCTTCGAGGCTCCGATGTTTACAGGGATCGAACTCGGCCGAAAGATGGAGAAGGACTGCTCCGTCGAAGAAATGCTTCAGTCGAAAGTATTTCAATCGCCCTGGCGTCACGCCGTCGATCTCGAGCCGCTTTGGAAGTATTTATTAAATACACAGAAAACCGGACGGCCGCTGCGATTTTGCGGAATGGATTCAAAGTTTTATGAAGAACGCGGATCCGACGTGTGTCCGGCGCTTCCATACTTTCAAGCGATCTTTCAATCCACGGGGGGCGATCCTCTCGGCGCGGACGATTGGAAGTTTATAAATATTGTATTGCAGGGCAAACTTACAATCGAGAAGCGCGTGCCGGAATCGTTCGACCGTGTCGAAAGACTCATCCGGTGCGTCGTTGAAGCGATCCGCGAGCGCGAATCTTTAATTACAAAAGCGAAGAGCGCGGTGGAGTTCGAGCTGCTGCGCCGCCTCGCGGCGAACATGGGTTCGAGTTTCGAATGGATGTACGGGCGGCGCGCGAGCGCGTCGGCCTCCATCGGATCCTTCACGAATCCGCGCGACGCGGCGATGGCGGATAATACAGAATGGCTCCAACGGTATTATTACTCAAATGCCAGGACCTTCGTTTGGGTCGGCGGATTTCACATAGGTTCAGATTCCGATCGTTGGAGCGAAGACGGCGCTCCGGAAAAGTTAAATGAATGGATCGGACTTCGCTCGGCTTCGCAATGTTTACGAAACAAATATGGAAAGGAAGTATATACAATTGGAATTAGCGCACGGATCGGCGCGTACGCCGTTTATGAGGCTCGGGACGAGCCTCCGATTCCCATCGGACAATGCGACGGCGAGTCTTTCGAAAAATTGATGGTCGATGCGGGGTTGACGTCCGCGTTTATGAACTTTCGCGCTTTGCCGCCAACGCATTGGTTGCGCACGCATACTATCAATTCGAACGTTTTTCAACCGCGGCCGATCCGTAGTGTTTTAACGGAGGCCGTCGACGGCGTGATCTATTTGAATGAAGCCTCACCCGCGACTTATGATGAACCCGAAGAACCCGCCTCCCGCGGAAAATAAATATTACTCATCCTTCGCTTCGTCAACTTTCCATTCGTGAATGCCGGTGGCGAAGCCGTTCGACATTGTAATATTGAGCCGCAGCGCGCGCGTTTTGATCGATTCGAATTGTACGGAACACCACGCGTCCTTTTTAATAATATAAGGATCCCTCGCGACGACGGGTTTCCACGTTTCGCCGTCGAGGTATTGTAGATTCCACGATTTCGGAACGCGGCATTCGCCGCGACCGGTGTCGTCGAACCAGTAGACTCGCGAAGCGTTTATTTTAGCAGTTTCGGGCCATCGATACTCGACCCATTCGTCGCCGCCTTTGTGCGGCCAGAAATGACAACTCAAACGCGGCTGTTCGCCGGAATTCTTCGGTTCGACGCCGTCGCGGACTCCCTCGGGATCGCAATTGTCGCTTTTATAAGATAATTTAATATTCGCGGAAATTTCGAGACCGCCGACGCGCGGCGGGGGAGGGGCGATCGGATGCCAGACGCGCATCGCGCCGGGTTGGCGATTGTCCCATGCATAATAAGGAATGAGCCGAACCGGCGTGCTTGCCGGAATCGTCGAATTTCTGTAAAGATCCGACTTCCAACGGCCGGAATCCGCGACCCGCCCCTCGCCGCGAATCATAAATACGGGAAGCGACGGCGCGGTCTGGTTTTCGACGATCCAATCGGTTTCGAGCGGAAGATAAATATTTTCCAAGGGAGCCTTTTGATCGATCGCTTCCATACAATAAACGAGCGGTCCGTGCGCGATCGCGCGAAGGCCGCGGTCGTCGGCGACGTTGGGGTTCGCCTCGACGCGGCGCACGTCCATGGGAATATGTATTTCAACAAAATCGCCGGCTTTCCACGTCCGGCGAATTGTTTGATAGCCCGATTTCGTCTCGGGGCGGAGTTCGGTTCCATTCTCGACGAGCATCGCCCCGGCCCAACCCGGAACGCGCAACGATAGGCTCCATGGTTCGGGAACCGTCTCGGTGATCCTTAATATAATGATGCCGTCGACGGGATATTCCGTCATCACGCTCACCGCGACGGTGCCCGACGCGAGTTTCGTTTTCACGCCGCCCATGACATATAAATTAACGAACAATTCGTCTCCGCGTTTCGCATAAATATAACTTCCGAGCGACGCGAGCATCCGCATCGCGTTTGGCGGACAGCAGGCGCAATCGAACCATTCCGATCTGTGGTGATCGCCGGCGCTTTCGAGCGGATTGACATAAAAGAAGCGTTTTCCGTCCTGCGAAACGCCGGCGAGAATTCCGTTGTATAACGATTGCTCGACGAGATCCGCGTAGCGCGCGTCGGCGAAGAGTAAATTAAACCGGTGGTTCCAGAGCGCGAGCGCGACCGACGCGCACGTTTCCTGATACGCGCTCTGATTCGGAAGATCGTAATCGAACGTGAATCCCTCGTTGCCCGCCGACGGGCCGATGCCGCCCGTAATATAAAGATTCTTATCGACCGCATTGCTCCAGACGCGGCGCGTCATATTTAATAATGCCGCGTCGCCGGTCTCGGCGGCGACGTCGACGCAGCCGGACATCAAATACGCGGCGCGAACGGCGTGGCCAACGATCTGTTTGAGATCGCGAATCGGAATGTTATCCTGCCAATACGAACCGTCGTATTGTTCGATCGGCGTCTTGTGTTCTTTTGCGAAGAATTTTTCGCCGCGATGCGTTATAAAGAATGTCGCCAGATCCAAATACTTCTTTTCGCCGGTCGCGCGATACAATTTCACGAGCGCGAGTTCGATCTCGGGATGGCCGCAGTAGCCCGCGCGCTTGCCGGGTCCTTCGCCGAATGTGGCGTATAACAGATCGGCGTATTTTGTTACAATGTTCAGAAAACTTTTTTTCCCCGTCGCGCGGAAATGCGCAACGGCCGCTTCGATCATGTGTCCCGCGCAATACAATTCATGATGATCGCGCAGATTGGTAAAGATCTTGTCGGGCGCGTTGACCAGATACCATGAATTCAAATAACCGTCCTTTCGTTGCGCCGCCGCCATTGTTCCGATGATCGCGTCGAGCGTTCGTTCCAATTCCGGATCGGGATGATCCGCGAGCGAATAGGACGCGGCCTCGAGTGCTTTCATCAAATCCGAATCATGATAAACGGGTCCGTGGTAGCCTTCGCGCTTTCCCGCGGCCGCGAGATCGAAATTATCAATTGCGCCGACGCGTTTTAACATTTCGAGACTGTGCGGAATTGTCACCGTCCGGTTGATTTCGCGCCGCGGAGCCCAGAACGCGTCGTTGATTTTGACTTCCGTGAACGGGATTTCCTCCAATTGGTCCGCGCGCGGCGGAACCTGCGCCGACGCGGCCGCGGCGGCGACGGCGAATATTATACAAAAACCAAAATGCGTTCGTTTTCGCATGGCCGCACCCTACCACGCGTCCGCCGATTCCGCTACCCGTGCGCCTCGATCCAATTCTTGCCTTTGCCGACGTCGACTTTGAGCGGAACGGATAATTTATAAGCGTTTTCCATGCATTCGCGCATGAGGCGTTCGGCATTCGCCGCGTCGCGCTCGCGCACTTCGACGACGAGTTCGTCGTGCACTTGTAGTATCATGCCGCCGTCGATTTTCTCGCGGACGAGCGCCGCGTCGAGATCGATCATTGCCTTTTTAATAATATCCGCCGCGGAACCCTGCACGGGCGTATTGACCGCCATGTTTTCCGCGTTCGCGCGCGCGCGCGGCTCCTCGCTCTTTAATTCTGGGATTTTGCGACGGCGCCCCGCGAGCGTTTCCGCGTATCCCGTCGCGTCGGCTTTTTGTAAGGTTTCGTCGAGGAATGCGCGGACGCGCGGCAACCGCTCAAAATAAGCATCGATGAATTTTTTTGCCTCCGGAATCGTCATTCCGGTCTCGCGCGCGAGCCGCTGCGGACCCATTCCATAAATAATGCCAAAATTGATAGCTTTCGCGCGCGATCGCAATTCGGATGTTACAAAATCCGGCGCGACGTTGAACACCACCGACGCCGTTCGTTTATGAATGTCCTCGCCGCGGTCGAACGCATTCTTTAGAACCGGATCGCCGCTGAAGTGCGCGACAAGACGCAATTCGATTTGCGAATAATCGGCGGAAATTAATAAATAACCCGGCTCGGGGACGAACGCGCGGCGGATTTCGCGGCCGAGCGCCGTTCGGATCGGTATATTTTGCAAATTCGGATTGTCCGACGAAAGGCGTCCCGTCGCCGCGACCGTCTGCCGGAACGTCGTGTGGACGCGCCCCGTTTGTTTATTAACAAGTCCGGGCAGCGTTTCGACGTAGGTGTTTTGTAATTTTGTAACCTGTCGATACTCCAATACTTTCGCGGCGATCGGCGCGACGGCGGCGAGTTCGTCGAGGACTTCCGCGTCGGTCGAATAGCCGGTCTTGGTCTTGCGCGCGTTTCTGCGGCCGACGGCCTCGTGCAGCCGCATGCGTTCGAATAGTATAATTCCGAGTTCCTTCGGACTATTAATTTTAAACGGCCCGCCGGATAGTTTATAAATCTCTTGTTCGAGGCGGATTTGTTCGGCCACGAGGATTTTCGACAATTGTTGCAACATCGAAACGTCGATTTTCACGCCGCGCCGCTCCATGTCGATCAACACCGGGACGAGCGGCATCTCCAGATCGTAAAATAACCTTTCGGCGCCGGCGGCTCGCAGTTCGGGTTCGAGCGCGTCGGCGAGTCTAAAAGTAACATCCGCGTCTTCGCACGCGTATTCGCATACTTTTTCGACGGGCGCCGCGTCCATCGTCGTCTGCGTTTTTCCCGTACCTATCAAATCGGTCGTCGGGATTTTCGTTAAATTGAAGTATCGCAGCGCGAGCGCGTCGAGATTGTGCGCCCGTTCGTGCGGGGCGATGCAAAAACTCGCGATCATCGTGTCGAATGCGATCGGGCTGACGCGGACGCCGAGCTGACCGAGAACGAGAGCGTCGTATTTGGTATTTTGTCCGATCTTGTCTATTGTAGGATCTTCGAGAATCGGTTTTAATTTAGCGATCGCCTCGTCGCGCGCTCCCGGAAGCACCGGCGGATCGATCTTGAGCGGCACGTACCACGCCTGGAGCGGCGCCGTCGAAAAGGAGATTCCTACAATTTCGCACTGCAGCGCGTCGAGTCCAGTCGTCTCCGTGTCGACGGCGAACCGCGGCGCCGCGCGCAATTCTAACATTAACTCCTCGAACGCGGCCGCGTCGCGGACCAATCGATAATTTCGCGTTTCGTTGTGCGGCGGCGGCGGCTCCACGGGCAGCGATTGCAACAATTGATTGAATTCGTATTGTTTAAAGATCGCGCGCAGCGCGGCGACGTCGGGCGCGGGCTCAGCCACGTCCGCGATCGCGGGCAACCGCGGCACATCGAGATCGAGCGTCACGAGGCGTTTTGCGAGCGCGACCGCGTCGGCGGATGCTACAATATTCTCCCGGATCGCCGACGCTTTCATTTTACCGTTTTTCGCGGCCTCGACGACGCCGTCGCACGATTCGAATTCTTTTAACAATTTCGCCGCGTTGACCGGCCCCACGCCCTTCGCGCCGGGAATGTTGTCCGACGTGTCTCCGACGAGCGCGAGATAATCGATCATCTGCCGCGGCGGCACGCCGAATTTTTCCTCCACGGCCTTTTCGTCGAGCGTCTGCACCGCGTTGCCGAATTTCGGTAATATATATAATGTAACGTTCGGATTGACGAGCTGCGCGAGATCCTTGTCCATCGTTACAATAGATACTAACATTCCGGCCGCCTCGCCCCGGCGCGCCATCGTTCCGAGGATATCGTCGGCCTCGATGCCGCGTTCTTTCAAAACCGTCGCGCCGTAGCCGGCCGCGATGCGTTCGATCATCGGCAATTGTGATAAGAACGCCTCCTCGGGAGCGTCGCGCGTCGCTTTATAAGTTGGATGTAAACGATGCCGCTCCGTTTCTCCGCCCGCGTCGAATGCAACAATTAATCGATCGGGTTTTTCTTTATCAATGAGCGCGCGCAGCGTCATCGCGAATCCAAAGATTGCGCCGATCGGTTTTCCTTCGCTCGTCGAGAGCGTCGTGCGCGCGAACGCGAAGTGCGCGCGATAGGCGGCGGCGGTGCCGTCGATTAAGAAAAGTCGCGGTCGATTCGCGGGTGACACGCGAGCGGTTTACCATTCGCGCGCCGCCCGCGCTATCGTTGCGTTTCGTCGCCGTCGCGCACGATCGCGATGGGATCGAGCGAAAACGTCGAGATCTCCGCGGGTGAATTCGCGATCACGGCATCGATGCGCAGCGCGATTTCGTTCGTTCCGTCCGGCAGTTCGCGAATGTCCGTCGGGTCGATGATGTGCAACCCCTGGAATAGGCCGTAGTTTTTGTAGCCTTCGCGGTCGATTTCTCCGCGGCAGATCATCGGGATCCCGCGGTGATAACTTCCAAAATCGAAACTTACCATTGCGCGCATCGGCGCGATCGCGAGCACGTCGACGCGATCGCCCGCGCGATAGACGACGCGCTCATTCTTATCATCCTTGCTGCCGGCCACGATTGCTTGAATAATATAATTCTGCCGGAGGCCGGGATCGGGTTTTCCGGCCGCGAGCGTGTCCAATAGAACACTAACGATATCCTGTCCTTCGGTTCCGTGGCAGAGATTGCAAGTGCATCGCTCGATGACGCCCGGGCAGATGTGGCGCGTGAGATTGCGCGCCGCGTCGCGCAGAAGTTCATAATAAACAGATCCGCGGATCATCGCGAGCGGACCCGTGAGGGCCGACAATGATAAGTAAGGTCCGGCGGTGGGGGGGATGGGTACTACAAATTTCAATCCCGGCGAAGCTAATTGTAATAATCCCTTCGCGCGTGTCGTCTCGATGACGCCGTCCCATACGACGACTCCGTCGGCGAGCCGCACGAGCTGGCACTCGAGTTGAATGCGCACCCACGATTGTATTATAAAGTATCCGCGGGACCACTTTGCGATGGTTGTATGCAATGCGTAATCGGCGCCGACTTCCCGCAGGTCGCGGTCGGTTTCGCGCGCGCCGTCGACGTCGGTTGTATCGATTGCGTGCAGTCCGGCGGTTTCGAAATAAGAAGAGAGCGCGCTGCGGAGCGGCGCGACGCAGGTCTCTGCCGTCGGCGTGAGGCCCGGAAGTCGAAAAGATATGAGTTCGGAAATCCAAATGAACGGCCGCGCGGCGTAAAGCAGGGGCGATTCGTGCGCCGAATCGGAAACTGTGGGATTCAGAATTGCTATATTCGCGACGCGGCGCGAAAAGCTCCAATTCTGTTCGCGCCAGGTTTCATGAATATCGATCGTCCGGCACGCCGTGGACGCGAAACAGATACAAAGAATCCACAAAACTACAAATCGCCTCCGCCCGGCGATCGTTTGCATGGCGGCCGTGCTGACGGACATCTTCAACAAAGTTATATTACACGATCCCTGCACGCATCCGTTATTTCTTCTGTGCGGGTCCGTTGGCGATCGAGGCGCGGCTTGAAATTCGAAACCCCGCGTCGATCGCCGCCGTGGACGAACGAAGAGCCGCGAATGCGCCGGCATTGGACGCGTTCTTTAGCAATCGATCGGCTTTTGTTAATGCAGGCGCGTTCACAATGGTCGTCTCGACGGCCGTGAGTCCGCCAAAACGAAAGTGCCGGTCGCGAAGACGAACGCAAACACTCCCTTCGCTCGAACCGATGCCGTGATGGACTTCAATTTTTCCGCGATAGGAGCCCGGATGCATAGGATCTTCGTCGAGTGGAAACGGCTCGCTGTATCCGGGCAAGAGTGCCTCGGCAACGCAGTTCGGCGTCCCCGACGCTTCCACGTTGATGGCGAGGCGCCCCTCGATTTCGGGATCGCCCGAAGCGGTCGTGACGACGCGCACGGAATCTACAGTTGGCGGTTTCGACGCGAGGCGTTCGCGGGGCACGGAACCTGACGAATTCTCCGTTCGCTCCGGGTCGACCTCGCGGCTGAACGCGCCGAGGAGCTCGAGCGCGAATTGATGATAAATCCGCGCGACCGCGTCTTTGTCATATTTGCTCACGACTTGCGTCACGAGCATTTCGAGATCCGCGACGGGACCTTCGGTTTCCGACGATACAAATTCTCTTTGCCACAATACCGGTGTCGCGCTGTCGTGTTCGCGTTTTGAATTTTCAAGAATCGCGTCGACGTCGAGCATGCGGACGGAGCCGCCGAGACTTCGGTGCGTCCACAACATCACGGAGTATCCCGTGTAGTTCAAATGGTCAATTATCAAAACGGCGTCGGCGCCCATGGCTTTCGCCGCTTTTGCAAATTCGAGATCCGTCGGCTCGCGGTTGTCGTCGGGGGTCCTCGAAATTCGTAAACGATCGCGAAATTCCGAGGTTGGAAGTCTTAAATAACCGCCTTCGCGAAACGCGCGATCGATTTCCGCGATCACGCGGTCGTGCTGTACGGCGTCGTATTCGACGTCGGGGTGAGAAAGGAACGACGGCAACGCAACCAAAAGCGATATCTGTAATTTATCGCGCGAACCGACCGACTCCACGAATCGCTCCGGGAGTTTTACTTTTTGGACCACGGAGTTCCCCGCGCACGCGCACAAGAGCGCGAGCGACGCCATCGCCGCGGTGCGACGCAAACTGTTGATCGGGGTGGACATGGGGTGGTGGCGCCCTGCGCGTGTTCCGGCGAAATCAGGAAATCGATGCGGCAAAAGAGTACAATACGGACGGAATGGACGCAAAAACTAACGATAAACCGGATCTGCGCACGTTGCCCAAGGTCGATGAGTTACTACAACTCGCGGTGCAAGCGAATGTTAGACAAGACGCGCCTCGCGCCGTGCTGCGATCGGCGGCGCGCCGCGTGGTCGATGCGCTTCGCGAAGATTTGAAGGGGGGAAAGCCGGCGGACATGTCAAAGAATGCACTGCTTTTTCGATTTGAGAAGTCCGTTCAGGCGCAGCGCGAACATTCTCTTGGACGCGCGGTGAATGCGACGGGAGTCGTGCTGCACACGGGACTTGGGCGCGCGCCGCTTTCGCAAGCGGTGGCGAAGGCGATGGTCGACGCAGCCGGTCCGTGCGCGCTCGAAATCGATCGCGACTCCGGCGAGCGCGGACACCGCGATCACGTGGTAAGCGAGCTGCTCCGCGAATTATTACAAGTGGAGGACGGCACCGCTGTTAACAATAATGCGGCCGCGACGCTGCTTTCTGTAAACACGTTCGCGCTCGGAAAAGAAGTCATCGTTTCGCGAGGCGAACTCGTCGAAATCGGCGGAAGTTATCGAATGCCGGCGGTCGTCGAGCGCGGAGGCGCGAAATTGATAGAAGTCGGCACGACGAACCGGACGCGATTACAAGACTACAAATCGGCCGTCGGCCCGCGCACCGGATTGATTATGAAAGTGCACACGTCGAATTATAGAATTCACGGATTCGCCGAGGAAGCGTCGCTCGAAGAATTGGTACAATTGGGCCGCGAGGCGGGAATTCCCGTCGTCCACGACCTCGGGAGCGGATTATTAACAAAAGCGCTCGCGCCGGCCCTCGCCGACGAACCGACGGTCGCCGAATCGGTGGCCGCGGGGCCGGATGTTATATTATTCAGCGGCGACAAACTTCTCGGCGGACCGCAGGCGGGAATCATCGTCGGGCGGCGCGCGGCGCTCGCGGCTATCCGCGGGAATCCGATGTTTCGGGCGATGCGCCTCGATAAGATTATTTTCGCGGCCCTCGAGCAAACATTAAGAATTCACCTCGAGGGCGAGGCCGCCTCGGCGATCCCCGCGCTCGAAAGATTAAATTTAACTTTCGAGACGCTACAAAACCGCGCGGTCGCGCTCGCGGCCAAAATCGCGGCGGCGGCGCCCGAACTTGGCGCGGACGTTCGCGAATCGCTCTCCGAAGCGGGCAGCGGCAGCGCGCCGACGATCGGACTCAAGACCGCGTGCGTTACCTTCGCGCACCGCAAGGACGCGGCGGCATCGTTCGCGCAAAAGTTAAGAATGTCGACGCCCGCCGTGTTCGCGCGCGTGCGCGACGGCCGCATCTGGGTCGACCCGCGCACGCTCGCGCCCGGCGACGACGAAATTATTGTAAATGTGTTGAAATCGATTCTTTAACTGTAATTATTAATTCGATCCTATGTCCTCCAACTACGCAAAGCGACTGACCGAGTACGCAGCCTGTTCCGGCTGAGCGGCGAAACTTCCTCCCGCGGAGCTGGCGCAGGTCCTGCGTTCGGTCAACATCCCCAGAAATGAGAATTTACTGATCGGGCCGGAGAAGTTCTCCGACGCGGGGGTGTTTCGTTTACAAAACGGAACAGGACTCGTACTGACGGTGGATTTTTTTCCGCCCGTCGTCGACGATCCGGAATTGTATGGAGCGATCGCCGCCGCGAACGCGCTGTCGGATTGTTATGCAATGGGCGGTAAACCTGTCGCGGTGTTGTGCGTCGCCGGATTTCCCGCGGAGTTACCGAAAGATTGGATACAAAAAATATTCAAAGGCGGATTCGATAAAGTCGCCGAAGCCGGCGCGGTCGTCGCGGGCGGCCACACCGTCCGGCACTCGGAACCGATGTTCGGATTTTCGGTGACAGGCGTCGTCGACGTCGAAAAAATGATAACAAACGAATCGGCGCGCCCCGGTGATTTATTATATTTAACAAAACCGCTCGGCTGCGGACCCGTCGCGACCGGCGTCAAGAAAGGAAAAACGAGGCCCGAATGGGCGGAGGCCGCGATGCGCTCGATGGCGACACTGAACGCCGCCGCGGCCGACGCCGCGTTGGAAGCGGGGGCGAAGACGGCGACGGATATTACAGGATTCGGATTGTTGGGACACGCCGCGAACATCGCGCGCGCCTCGAAAGTTACAATCGTATTTGATATTAATAAACTGCCGTTCCTGGATGGCGCAATCGAACTTGCGCGAAACGGCGTGCTGTCGGGCGGCGCAGGAAGGAATCGGGTGGCGCTCGAAGGCGATTGCGACTACGGAACCGGCATCGCGGGCGAATTAATAAGTGTTGTCTTGGATTCGGAGACGAGCGGCGGATTATTGATAGCAATCGAGGCGGGGAAGGCCGCGAAACTGGAGGCGGCGTTGAGATCGCGAAATTTGCCAGTCTCGCAAGTCGGATCTGTAGAAAACGCGGGGAAGGTCGCGATTCGATTGAAAGTGTAAAAAAGGGAAGGATGCGCAGCGCGCTTCGCTTGCCCTGCGCGGGGAAGCGCTCTAGCGCCGCATGGCGCATGCGCTACGCGCGCGGCGTGCCCTGCGCGGGCGGCGAGTTGTGCGCTCGATGGGTTGGGTCGGCGGCTCAGACAAGTGCTCGCCAATAGTATGAATGTCGGCCGCGACGCGGCCAACATTCATACTATTGGCTGCGCAACTCGCCGCGACCCAACCCATCGAGCGCACAGCGGGGGATAATAAATATTGGGTGATTGTGGCATGTGGCCACAATCTTAAAAAGCGAGGCGATGCCGCGACGGGCGAGGTGGCCGAGAGCCGCGAAGCGGGCTCGGCCACGCGACCGCCGGCATGGCCGAGCAGCCGCGCTTTGGCCTAATTGATTATCATTATAGAAACAAATTGGACCCGTCCCATTTTTTTCCTATTTTGTCTTAACAATCGGGTTCCACTGGAAATGTTGTGTCGGTTCCAAGTTTACTTCTTCTTTCGCATGTATGGGAGTCGCTGCGATCCAAGCCCGGAGGGTCACGCGATTGGGAACGACGCGTAATAGTTTAAATCGACCTTCGCTATCGGTGACCGTCGAACTCGTGAAATAGCCGTCCTCGAAATTCGTCAATGTCGCGTCGACGTTGATATTAGGAATCGGCTTGCCTTCCTCGTTGACGACCGCTCCATAAACGACCGCGCCCTGCGGCAAGCGAATTTCACAATTCTCCACGGGCTTGGCGCTGCTGTCGGCGTACGCCATCCATGGAGCGGGGAGAATATCATTATTGATGTCGATATTTGTATTCCGGACCGGGCGCGCCTCCACGCGATATTTGCCGGGCGGAAGGCCCCGGAGCGTGTAGGCGCCGTTTTGATCGCATAGCGTGACGACCCACGGACGTTCGGCGCGGGGAGCGTAGTCGAAACCCTCGGGCCACGCGCAGACCGCCGCGCCAACGGCCGGTTTTGTATAATCGTCGATGACACGGCCGGAAATCGCGCGCTCCTCGTCGGCAAGTTTTATTATTATATTAACTTCTCCGTACGGTTTTCCCGCGGGAGGCACGGTCGGACTCGTTTTGGTCTGTTTCATCAATTCGGCCGCGTGCAGCACGCCGATCGGCGCCGACGAAACGGCCGCGACGGCGTGGCCGGGTTTGTACGCGCTGACGAATTGATGATAAGAAATCTGCTCGAATGTAAACGTTCCATCGTCGGCGCTCGTTCCGAGAAACGCGCCGCTGAAATTGAATCCGACGGCCGTCTCCCGGGGCGCGGAAGTATCGTTTATGTCCGCGAACGAGCCCAAATTTACAAATCGTACGAGGTCGCCGCCGAAAACCCACAATTCCGCCCCGGCGACGGGCGCATTATTTACATCGACGACGCGGCCGGTGACGGTGTAGCCCCGGTTGATCGGTATTACAATTTCACGGGAGGCGCCGTGTTGAATCTCAATATTTACTTTCGCGTCCGTATAACGATGCGTCGAAACGACGTATCTCCCGGGAGGCAGCGGGATCGATTTGCAAGTCCCTTTGTCGTCGGTTCGAATTTGAGTCTCCGGATCGAATGAATCGAAGCGTTCGGCATCTATAATATTAAGATGTTGAGCGCGCGCGATCGCGAGCCATACGCGCGGCGCGGGTTCTTTGTTGTCGGCCCAGATCGTTTTGAGTACGAGGATTCCGGCCGCGGGATTTGTGGCGGGGGAACTCTCCGTTTTTATTATAATCGGATCGCCCTCGATCCGGCGGTTCGGCGCGCTCGAAGTCTCGGGCGACGGCGCGCGCGGCGTTTCGGCATCCGGCGCGCTCGCGAGCGGAGATCCGTTCGAGGAATTTGTTATATTCTTTTCGTGCCACGGCCCGAAACCGGCGCTCCAGAGTGCGATCAGTATCATTACTAAAGCGACGGCGGTGAATGCGATCTTTGTTTTCGCGGCCACGACGAGTGCTCCCGCGGCCACGGCCGCGATTTGTATAAAACCATGGGACGATTTCGCGGAACGCCCGGCGAGCGGAAGCAGCATGGCGATCCACGAACCATGGCCATGATCCCCATCGAGTTTCTCGCGGATTTGTAATATTGCGCGCTTGAGGCGCGTTCGAACGGTTTCGAGGGGAACGCCGAGGCGTTCTGCGATTTCCGCCGGCGTCAGATCCTCGAAATATCTTAATAATACTACTGTACGATAGGGTTCGGCGAGCGCGCCCACGGCCTCGACGACAGCGCGGCGGTCCGCTTCGCGCCGCCAGACGGCGTCCATCGATGGTAATAATTCCGCGCGAGCCGAGGCGCGTTCGCGCCGGCGCCGCGCGGACTCGCTACGGATGCGATCGCGCGCGGCATTTCTAACAAATGTCGCGAGCCATGCGCGGATCGAGAGCGGCTGATCCGGGTTTTTATTTAAGATCGAAAGCTTTAAGATCGAAAGCCACGTGTCCTGCGCCGCGTCGTCGGCGGCGTCGGGATTTCCGAGCAGCGCGCGTGCCACTGAACGCACGAATTCGTCGTGCGCGAGGAGGGATTGCGGATCGAGACGGCGCGATTGCATGGGTGAAATCAACAAAAGGACGGCGCCCGCGCGCGGGACGGTTCAACTTTTTCGATGGCTCGCGTCGGCCGCGCGCGCGCCGTTCAATCGATGCGCCCCGACGGGCGGTGTTTTTGTTTAGTGATGCGCGTATTTGTATTGATTGCGAACGGCAGCAGCGCGGCCGCGTCCGACGCTTTCATCATCGCGGCCTCCCGCCGCACCGCTTCGGGAACCCAGTTGGGAAACGCGTTGAGTGTTATCTTATGTTTGCCGGTTTTTGTATGAACTTCGCCGATCGAATGTAAACGATCCTCGTCGATTTGGTCGGCGAGCCGCACGAGCGCGGACCAGAGCCGGCGGTGTACATAAGTAATTTTTCCACCGACGAGTTTGCACACGAGCATGTCCGCGTCCTCGCGCACGGCGCGCGTGCAAAGAAAAATATTCTTAGCTTCGCGGTGCGACCACCAGCTCCCGCGAATCGCGCCGCCCGCGATCGTTTCGGCAAGACTCGGCACCGGTCCTGCGCCGGACTCGAGAACCACGCCGTGCGATACTACAAATGCAATCGCCTGCGCCGGCGTCATCGGCGGATTCGCACGTTGCTTTTTATTATTGTTGGACATATTAATTAAACGAATTGGCGCGGGGCGTCTAGAAGTGGTTTCTTGAGTATCTCGAGAGACTTATGAATCCACTTCCAGACTCGGCATTGGGCGTTTGCGCGGCCATCGATGCATTGGCCCTTCATATGGCATCGGCCTATTGAGTCTGGAGTTGTCGCGCATCGTACTCTGAAGTTGAGTTATTCTTCGAACAGCAATTGGAGAAGTTTATATTATCATACGGAACACTCTATCCAAGGTGCGCTCGACGAGGATTCGCTGTCCGCCTTCCGGCGAAGGGGCGACGCGCGAGAGCGCCCACGATCCGTGATCGGATTTCAAGAGGCGAATTTACCGGTTCCGCGTATTTTTTCGGTCGTTCCAACACACTCCAATTTTGATCCCAATGAGGAATTCCATGCTTGCCACATTGTTTGCATTTACTTGTCTAGTATCCATGGCCCCCGCGCAGGAAAAAGGCATCGGCCTCCCGCCCGCGAGTCCGGCCGCGACGGTCGCTCGCAGTGTCGGAAATTGTAAGATTTCCGTCGAGTACAGCAGTCCGGGCGTCAAGGGCCGCAAGATCTTCGGCGGCATGGTGCCCTTTGGCCAGGTGTGGCGCACGGGCGCGAACAAGCCCACGATCATTGAGTTTACAGATGCCGTAAAGTTCGGCGACAAGGACGCGCCGGCGGGAAAATATGTACTCTGCGCGATGCCGGGCAAGGATTCGTGGACGGTGATTCTTAACAAAAACACGGCGCAGTGGGGCGTTTATGGATACTCGGACAAGGACGATGTCGCGCGCGTCACGGTGAAACCCGCGGCGATGGATGCGCTCGAGTATCTTGATATTCGGTTGACTCCGAAATCGCGTACTTCCGTCGATCTTGAAATCTGTTGGGAAAAGACCCGCGTTGCCGTGCCGATCACGGTCGATCTCGATAAAGATGCCGACAAGAAAATCGAAGAGGCGCTCGCGCAGTCTCCTAACAATACGGGACTCATGTTCGAAGCGGCCGATTACTACCTCCAGTCGGGACGCAATTATAAGAAAGCGGAGGAATTGTTTCAAAAAGTGTCGGCCGACAAGACATTTCAACTCCATTCGATTGCGATTTGGAGACTGGGACAGGCACAGTGGAAACTTGGCAAGAAAGACGAATCGATGAAGTCCTTCGATGCGGCGGCCGAAGCGGCGAAGAGTTTGAAAGGCTTCGAGGCCGTTGCCAAGGAGATCGAGGCGATGAAAGCAGCGTTCATGAGCGAATCGAAAGCGAAGTAGACGCGATCTGTTCATAATTCCGGCGAACATGATTAATATACAATCGGCGCCCGGGCCGGCGGGCTCCGATTTGGCCGTCGATTCGCGACATTGCAGACCGGCACGTCGCTTCGATAAGTAATATGCGGGCAAATCTCCGCCGAATCCTGTGGTCGCTGCTCGGCCTATTCGCGCTGGCCGCCGGATTTGTTATTTGGCAAATCGGACCGCGCAACATCGTCGGATTGTTATTTTACGATCAGCGGCGCGAAGTGCAATTAAAGGTCGGCGACGCGTTTCCGGACGTCGCATTGGAAAAGCTCGACGGCGGCGAGGAGATGCTCTCGAAAACCGTCGGCGAGCGGCCGCTCGTGATCGTTTTTGGTAGTTTTACCTGACCTCCGTTCCGGCGCTCGGTCGAACGCCTCAAGGAGATCGCCGCCGCGAATGCTAACAAAGCGCGATTTCTGGCGATTTATATTAAAGAAGCGCATTGTACGGACGAGTGGCAGATGGAGAGTAATGAAAAGGAAAGTATTTGTTATGCGCAGCCGAAAACGCTCGATCAGCGTCTTGGGATCGCGCGCGATTTCGTCAAGCGGTTTAAATTTACAATTCCGCTGTTGGTTGACCGCATGAGTAATGATGCCGACCGGCTTTACGGCGCGTGGCCGGAGCGTCTCTATGTGCTCGATGGGCGCGGTAAAATTGCATTCAAAGGCGAAATCGGCCCGTTCGGATTCGACCCGGAGGCGGTTGCGGCATGGCTGAAAGCACAGCCTTGAATTGAAAAACTCGCGAGCGGCGCGGATTTTTCGTCAGAGTTCGGGATTCGGGCGCGGAAGGACATGGCAGAGGACCCGCGGGGCCCTCGATCCACACATTCTGTTTCCGAGGTCGTCCGATGTCGCGCCCGATTACCATACTCCCGTTTTTCTTAATATTAACTTCCGCCGCATTGGCGCAAACCAACACGCTGACTCCGAATGCGATCGGACTCTGGCGGTCGGATAGCACCGAATTCGTGGCGCTCGATCTTGGCGTCGCGCCGGGCCAGTTGGGATTTTCAGTGTGGCAGACTCTGCCTCCGGACGCGCTTTCTTATTTTAATCAGATCGGGCAGCGCAATCTTACATTTCGCGGTTTCGAGGTCGCGCTCTATTCGGCGTCGAACATACTACAACTTACGCCGACACTACAACTCGTGAAAGCGAAGCAGGCGCCGGCTCCGTCGGAGGGGCGTCTGCTGCCCGATCCGTCGATGGTTTATGCATCATTTTCGTCAACGCCCCTCGGTGTATTTCCGGCCGGCGCCCAACTGCACGTCGCGCTTGTACTCGGGCAGGGACAGGGTGTTACTGTTCCCGCCGGAGATTCGATCGGGTCGGGCCTCTGCGCGTACGTGCGCGACTACCAGAGCATCAATGGTAGTAACGGTCTGCTCGCCATGTATTCGCCGGGAAACGAGTCGGGCCCGCCCTATTCATTATCGGGAGTAACATTGAATAATGGACAGTCGTTTTGGAACGATCAATTGCACATTTCCAATTCGACGCCCGCGGTGGTCCGCGCGAACGGTAAACAATTCGACCGGCATGAACTGGAAGTAACTTATCTATTCGACGAACCGATGGTACAGCCGCTGCGCAATGCAACTGTAGTGACGCTTTCGGGGTGGACGATGATCACCGCCGACGACGGACGCGGCGCGTTCCGGCCCGGGACGGGGGATGTGCTTTCATATAGTATCAATTCACATTTCTCGGAAGCGAATCCGAGCATTACATATGAATGTTACCCGATGGTGATGTACGAAGACGACGTCGCGGGCACGCTCACGGATCCGGCGCCCGAGAATTGGGTCGGCAATTTCGGCGGCATGGAGAAATCATATATATTCGACAACTCCTACTGCGACTGGTGGACGAACGCGCCGCCGCACACCGGCACATGTCCGGATGTGACGGGCCTCCACACAGCGATCTGGCTCGGGAAGTGCAGTTCGTGCTCGCCGGTCTTGACGAATTCTACAATTCTGGCGAACTCAACAATATTCGAAACGTTTCCGTACAGCGGCAGCGAATTGTTATGTATCGACACGGGCGCGCCATGGCCGCTCAACCTCGGAACTTTCGGCAGAAATCTCATCGTCGACAGCAACGGCGACGTTGTCGAACAGCGAACGCAAATCGTTCAGCAGAGGGGATTCTGCCCGTTGAATGTTCCAATTATTACATCGGGCGGACAGAGTTATTATGGTCTTTTCGAGGTCGGCGGACTCAACTCGCCGACGACGAAGCGCGGGTTTTATTTACAAATGTATCTGAAAGACCTGTCGTCCGGCAACATCGCCGGCGTGTCGAATGCGTTCAAGGCACAGATGCGATTTTAAACTAACATCGCGCGCGCTTCGCGAAGCGCGCACGCGACATCGGCGGCCGCCGGTTCCAACTCTCCGGCGGCCGCGCTGTTGACGGGGTCTCTCGCCGTGTGCGCATTCCGGCGCATAGGTTTCAATTGGACTGTGGAGTATTCTCTACTTCGATGGCCAATAACAGCAACCCCCGCCGCGGACGCGTCGTCGTTCTTAGCATTGCGATTCTTCTATCCCTCGCGGGTTGGGAAATCTTCGGGAGAATCAGCACGGCGGTCAAAATCAATCCGCTGCGATTCCTCGCCGCCGCGTGGACGCTCGCGACGCGCCCGACGGTCGAGGAAATGAAGAATACAGCCTATCGTCCGCTGCCATATGTAATGTATGGACTCAAGCCGAACTGGGTGCGGCGCGACCAGAAAACTAAAGATGGAACTGTACTTATCAAATCGAGCAACAGCCTCGGTTTTCGCGGCCGCGAAGTCGAGCAGCCGAAACCCGCGGGCCGGTATCGCATCATTTGTCTTGGCGGCTCCACGACCTACAGCGACACGGTCAGCGACGACGACGCCTATCCCACGCTGCTCGAAAAGGAGCTTCGAAAAGGGCGCCCGCGCCGCGACATCGAAGTGATCAACGCGGGAGTTCCCTCCTACACCACGGCCGAAACAATCAATAATCTCGCGTTTCGTTGCATCGATCTCAAACCCGACGCGATTGTAGTGTACGAAGGGATCAATGACTACAGAACGAGAATATATAAAAACTTCGACTCCGCGTATTTTCATTATAGAAAAATCTGGAACGGCTCGACGGAGGGATGGGAAACGGGCGAAGGCGACATGTTGGGAGGTATCAATTCGCTCGTGGAACACAAATCGCCGCCCGACAACGGCGACAGCGACGCGAACGCGCGGCGCGCGGGAACGTGGGCGTTTCGGCGCAATTTGATGAGCATCGCCGGAATTGCCAATGTTCATGGAATTAAAGTCGTATTTGTTAGCAGTGTGTGCGCATCGGACAGCAAGGACTATGCGGGCGGCGGTTTTGTAAAAGGAATCGAAGAGGAAAATCAGGTTGTCCGCGAAGTCGCGGCGCAGGAGCATGCGCTCTTCATCGATCTCGCGGCGGTGTACTCGCGCACGGGAATGTTCGAAGACATCGTACATATGAACAAATCGGGATCGTTACAGATGGCCAAGTACATCGCGATCGATTTATTAAAATCGCTGTTTTGATCGAGGACTCGCTTGCGCGGCGGCAACCGGAGCCGCGCCGTCCAGTGTCGAATTTATAGTGCAAGGCGGGGAATTGCGACTCGACCGCGGGGCCGGAATTGCAATTGGCGGCGCGGGCGCGTCGGCTTGGAATGCCCTTTGTTGCAATTATCCAAAGTTCGAGCGCGTTGAATCGAACAGCCACACAATGGACGGGCGACGGACGCGCAGGGACTGAAAATGCTCTCGAAGAACTCGCTCAAAGTAATACTTATCAATTCCGTGATTTGCATCGCGGCGCTCCTTCCGGCGTCCTGCACGACTGAAATCAAGGCGCCGCCGCGGAACGATATTTGTCAATGCGGAAGCCGCGAACACGACGTGCTCGGATGTACGGGAGATTGTAGCAAACGGGGATCGAAGGAATGCGAAAACGCGAAGTGCACATGCGCCGCGCAAAATGAATAATAATAATGAAACGCCGCAATCGAGGCCAACCACAATGAATTCGTTCACCGCCTGTATATTGTATTTTATTCTAAACGCGATTCCGCTCTCCGGCGCGCGGCAGTCGCGTCCCGTCTCCGAAGTTATTATATTAAAAAACAACGAACGATTGAAAGTCACGGAGATCGGCGTCCATGGCGAAATAGTACACTTGCGGGTGCGCGTGTCCGGAGGGACGGCGGAGATCGAACGGCGCATCGACGAATTCGAACCGCACTCCGGATATAAGATTCTCGCGGCCGTTGCTAATAAACAATCCGCCGACGATCGTCTCAATCTCGCGGCGTTCGCGGCGCGCAACGGACTCGTTTCCGCGGCGGAACGCGAACTCGCGCTCGCGCGAAACCTCGCGCACGATCCGGCGCTCGGTAAGGATATTGAAAATGAAATTATTGAAAAAGGCGCCGCCGCGTTGGAACAACTGTTCAAGGACGCGCTGAAGAAAAATGAATTATCAAAAGCGCGACGTTACTTATCGGAAATGTGCGTCAAGTATCCGGGCGCGGAATCCGCGCGACGCGCCGAATCCTTACTATCCGAACTCGCGTCCGCGGAAGATCGGACCCGCGTGGACGCCGCGGCGCAATCCGCGGCCCGCGAAGCCGCGGCGACGCGCGCGCGCCGCGAAAGTTTGTTAAGTCCGATTCGTAAACATCTCGTCGATGGCGCGGACGCTAATAAAAAGGGCCTGCTCGCTTCGAAACGCATCGGCGAGGCGCTCGGTTTCTTCGGTTCCGCGCGCGACGAGTTCGCATCGGCGTTCACGGAGGCGGAAAAATTGTTAAAAGATCGGAAATCCGATCCGGAACTCGCCGGTCTCGCTTCGGCCTTACAACAATTAGCGAGGAACGATCTCGTGGACACGCTCTTGAACGCGGGAAGTCTCGCGACTGTACAAGGAGATTTCCGAGGCGCGATCGGCCGCGTGAACGAAGCGATCGCTTATGATCCCGCGAACCGCGACGCGCGCGATCTGCGCGCGCGGATCGAAATTGCGGCAAACGCGCCGCGCCTTCGGCGCTCGGATTACTAAGAAAAATTCCGTTGCTGCGATTGAACGCGCGCCGGTCCTCCCGCCGTTGACAGGGCGGGCGGCGATCGTTAGTTTATTCGTCGACTATGACGATACAATACAGGTTCGCGTTGGACGGTACGGAACACACAACCGCGTTTCAATATGTCGAAGGCTGCCCGGGCCGCCCGTATCGATTCGGCGATAAAGATAAAATACGCGCCGTCGAAGTCGCGGATTTTTACATTTCCGCGACGCAAGTGACCCAAGACCTCTGGAGTCACGTCATGGGCGCCGCGAACAACCCTTCGCATTTTCGCGGCGGCAGAAAACCCGTCGAAAATTGTTCGTGGGGCGAAATCACGCGGCCGGGCGGATTCTTAAGTAAAGCGAATAAGTGTAATATCCCGTCTTCGCTCTTACAACAAATCCAGGGAGCCACGGCGGCCGTTCTCCGGCTGCCGACCGAAACCGAATGGGAGTACGCCGCGCGCGGCGGCGTCCACTGGACCGACGGATATGTATACAGCGGCGGAAACGATATCGAACCCCTGGCTTGGTACGAAAGGAACAGCGGAAAGGAGACTCACGAAGTCGCGTCGAAAGCGCCGAATCAACTGGGTATTTATGATATGTGCGGCAACGTCTGGGAGTGGTGTCAGGACACGCACACAACTGAGATTGGTAATATTCCAATCGACGGCGGCGCCCACTCGGGACCCGGCGTCGATAGAATTCTCCGCGGCGGTTGTCATCACAATTGGGCCATTCACTGCACCGTTTCGAAACGTTATGAAATCGCGCACAACTACCGCGACGAGTGCATCGGATTTAGGGTGGTTTTGGATGTCATGCGCGCGGCGAAACGCGATTCGATTCCGCAATGACGCCGCGGCGTTGCTATCATACTTTCGGAGCCCAAACTCGAATGATTAAATATTATATTTCCTGTTCCGTCGCCTGGTTGATGGCGATCGGTCTCCATCCCGGTTCGGCTCGATATTACAATTCGCGTGCCGACTCGCCCGCCAAGACGCTCGTCGCGTGGGTGCAGCTCGCGAATCTCGAACAGCGCGGCGGAAGCGCGATGACCATTCAGAGCGGAGACCAGTTCGACGGAATTGTATTCGGCGAGCACACTGCCCGACGATGGATGGCGGGGAGCGATTTTTTCAATCGTACGGAAAAAAATCAGGAACCGCACGCGCCCGAGAGCGCCGTCGACAAGACGTGGAATCAGATCGCAATTGTATATACAAGCGATCGCACGTCGATTTACAGAAACGGCGAAAGTTACGCTTCGTACGACGCTAAGAATATTGATCTGTTAAATCGCGGCGACAACATGGTCGTGTTCGGTCTGCGCCATGTGGGCGCCACCTCCGGCTCGACGTTGCGGGGCGCCGTCGACGACGCGCGCATCTACGATCGCGCATTGACAGTCGAGGAGATCCGGTCGCTGCGTGCCAATGTGGAATCGTCAATATTACCATTCGCGTGGTGGACGTTCGAAAAAGGCGCGCGGAACGATCGTATGGGACGGTTTTCGGCGAATCGAATGCGCGGCGGCGCGACGTTCGAGGACGGGTGCCTTGTACTCGAGTCGGAGGGCGCGTCGATGGTTGCGGCCTCGGAAATGAATATAAAGAAACTCGACGCTACAACCGCAGGCGCGGACGAACTTGCGAACTACCGTGCCGTCCGCGCGAAACTCATGTCCGACCGTTCGCGTCCTGTGTTCCATTTAACCAATACGGAGGGCACGGGAGTTCCCGGCGATCCGAACGGAGCCATCTATTGGAAAGGACGCTATCATTTACATTACATTATTAATGAAAACGGATGTGCCTACGCCCACGTCTCGAGCGTCGACATGGTCCACTGGCGCTCCCACCCGATCACACTTTCGCGCGCGACGATGGGACACGAGATGTTCAGCGGCACATGTTTTCTGAACCGCGAGGGCAGACCCACGATGATCTACCACGGTTGGGGAAGCGGTCAGAATGTACTTTCGATCGCCGAAGACGATGCACTCGAACAGTGGTCGCGTCCAATCTTTATGAAGCCGGAGATTCGCTCCGGCCAAAACGCGGATCCGATTTCACACTGGGACCCGGATGCCTGGTTCGACGGCAGTCACTACTATTCCATCTACGGCGGAATGCCAGGCAGCGGCAAGCCGCCGACATTGATGAAGTCGGACGATATGATACATTGGAATTATCTGGGTCTCTTTCTCTCCCGCGACATGCCCGGCGTCGGCGCCGATGAAGACATTTCGTGTCCCAACTTTTTCAAGATCGGCAACAAGTATATGTTGCTTTGCATCAGTCATAAACGCGGATGCCGCTACTACCTCGGCGACTGGAAGAATGAACAATTCACTCCCGACGTTCACCAACGCATGAACTGGAGCGGGATTGACTACTTCGCTCCCGAGAGTCTGCTGACGCCAGACGGCCGCCGCGTGATGTGGGCGTGGTGTGTGGGCGGCGACAGAGCGCCGCTGTGGGGGGGGATTCTTAGTCTCCCGCGCGAGCTGAGTCTTGCAACCGATGGCACACTTAGGATCCAACCGCTCCGCGAGTTGGAACTACTGCGTTACAACCAGGGCATCGTGCGCAATCTTAGTGTCGATGCTACAAAACCGAAGGCGCTCGATGCCGATCTTGGCGAAGCTTTCGAATTGAGCATCGTTATCCGGCCCGGACAGGCGACGGGTGTGGGTGTGCGCATTCACAGCGATTCCAAGACGGGCGCGGGCATCGATGTCACGGTCGATCCAGTTCACAAATTGCTTCAACTAGGAGATACAAAGGCTCCACTCGAGATTCCGGCGGGCGAAGACATCGCGCTACGGATTTTCGTCGATCACAACTGTATTGAAGTCTTCGCAAATGATCGTCAGGCAATCTTCAAACAACACGAACACGCCGCCGAAGCTGTCGGCGTACGCTTCGTCGCCGTGGGCGGCGCCATGGAGGTTGTCGAAGCGCGCAGTTGGAGAATGCAGCCGTCGAATCCTTGGTGATCGCTCGCCGTGCCTATGGACGGGTACATCCTTCCATCGAGTGTGAACGATGCGTCGCGGCACTTGTTGCCGTCACAAGTTCACAGACATCGAGACACTCGTAAGTCTACATTCAAAAAAAGACTCTTGAATTGACCACGATCTCTTCGCTATAAACCATTCACCATGAGCAATCACTATACAATCCTGTACAACGGTTTCCAGATCCAGTGTGACACTCCCGACGCGGTGCTCGCGTTGTTGAAAGTAGGCAAAGGCAAAGCTACTGCGGCAGCCAGTAAGCCAGCCGGGACTGCAGCTTCGAAAGCGGCGCCTGTAGCGCGATCCGCCGCGTCTGCTCCGGCAGTAAAAACGGCTCCCGTAAAGAAGGTGAAAAAGACGCGCGGCAAGAGGGCCGGCCGCAAGATGTCCAAAGCCGCCGGACTATCGAAACGCAGCATCTCGATACTTAGTGAAATAGCGAAGAGCGGCGGCGCGTCCATTACGGCGGATAAACTCGCCAAGGCATCCGGCGCGAAGGGTTCCAAAGGACTCGGTGGATCGTTAACATCGCTTCGGCGCGAACTTTCGAGTTTTGGTTATAATATCGACGCGTTGATTGCGCGTATCAAGGGCGCCGATGGAACGACATTCTCGGGCATGTCGGGCAGCGACCGCGCCATTGCCGACATCATCGCCAAAGTGCCGCAAGTCGGATAATTAACTTTCGAGCGAAGCCTGATTTATCAGTTTTGGCGGAGTTTTTATAACCGCTTTTCACAATCGCGCGGACCCCGGTGTTCGCGCGATTTTGTTTCCGCATCCCGCGCGACGATAATTAATAATTATAATGACAACCACGCGCTACTCGATTCTTGTAGATCCTTTTGAGATCGTCTGCGACTCGCCCGAGAGCGTGATCGCACTCTTGCGCCTTCTCTTGAGGACCGGCGCCCGCGAGACCCCGTTTACGCTGTCGATCGCCGTGACGGCAGCAGTCGCGCGGCCAAAGCGCGCCGGACGCGGGCGCGCCATCGGCTGAACGGCGGCGAATTGCGGCCGAAAGTCATGCCGAGGCGGCGGCTTGCGGCGGCAGCCTGCAAATTCGCTTGATGTTCATTAGTAACTTTGCTATCACTCGCGAGATGAAAGCCAGTATTTGTATTGCACAGTCCGCGTCAAGCCACGCCGATGGCACCACGTCGATTCTCCGCGGGTGGATCACCAACCTCTCCGTTCCGAAGAATCAGGCGTTTCCGCTGAATTTTAATTTATGTGTTGTCGTCAGTTTCGAACGCGAAGTGGGCGATCCCGAAGAGATGGAATTTGACATCCGTTTCGTCGGCGAGGACGGAAAACCGGCCGCGACGATCGCGCAGAAGACCATGACATTTCCCAAAGACCTCAGTGACTACCGGTATCTCCAGAGTTTCATACTGCAGATACAGGGTGTGGGACGTTCGCTATTTGTATTGCGATTGAACAAGCAAACAAAAGCGGAGTCGGTTCTCCACGTTCGACACACCGACTAGTCTTTACGTCTTTACGCGTGGCACGCGCCGTAGCCGTAACCAAGGTCAACGTCTGCAATGGAACTATCTGCGCGTTGCCCACAGTGCGGTCGCGAAAACGGTTGCGCCGGTTTCGCCAATCAGGCGTCGTGTTGGTGTGCAACACTCCTTGGGTTTTGCCAACAAAACCCCGGTCTACAAATGACCGCGCGCGATGTGGCATGTCTGTGCCCACAGTGTGCATGCGGCGAAGTGACGTCGCCCTGTGTCCAAATCTGTGAACTCGATCATGCAACCAAGACCTGCCGCGGTTGTTCTCGAACGCTCGCGGAAATCGCCGGATGGTCGAGTTTTAGTAGTTATCAAAAGCAGGCGGTAATCCGGCGAATCGCGGACGCGCGGCAAAAACCTTGAGCGACAAACCCGCTTCGGATTCCGGACTGTCCGCCGATGTCGATGTTCAACTCCAATCGCTGCGAGTGCTTTCGTTCTCGATGGAGCAAAGCGGCGTTCCGCTCCTTTCTTTTGTAAAAATAAAGAATCGACGAACGCAGCCGCTGCCTCCGGCCGTATTTGAAGTATCGCTCGAGCCCGGCCTCGCGCCGCGGATCGAGATTCCGGTTCCGTCGATTTCGCAGAATGAGGAACGAACGCTGGTTGCATTCGATCTGCGCCCCGCGCCCGGACGGCTGAGGACCGTGATCGAGGCGGAGAAAGCGCGGATCATTTGGAGACTCGTGTCCTCCGGAGAAGCGATCGCGCAGGGTTCGGAGCCCGTGGAAGTACTCGCTTATAACGAATGGCCCGGCGCGCGCGCGCCGCTCGCGTTGCTTGCAACATTTGCCATTCCCAATCATCCGGTGATCGCAACTTTACTAAAACGGGCGGCCGCGCGGCTCGGCGCGGCGACGGGCGACGGCGGGATCACGGGATATCAGTTAAAATCGAAAAAACGCGCGATCGAACAAGTCCGCGCTCTGTACGAGACGATACAAAGTCTGGGAATAAGTTATATCGGCCTGCCGGCGAGTTTCGAGACGACAGGACAGAAAGTGCGGCTCGCGGATACGCTCCTCGCGCAACAATTGGGAAATTGTCTCGACATTACATTATTATTCGTCTCCGCGCTGGAGCAGATGTGGCTCGCTCCGATAATCATTATATTGAACGGGCACGCGATGCCCGGCGTCTGGCTCGAAGACGATCGGTTTGCCGAAGGCACGATGGACGACGCCGCGCGCATTCGTAATCAAATCGCGCTCGGCAAGTTATTGATATGGGACTCGAGCACGACCGTGGCCGCGCCGCCGCCCGCTTTCGAAACCGCGATTCAGTCGGGACTGCGGCACATAAAGGAAGATCGAGCGCTCGTCGGAGCGCTCGACGTCAGGGTCCTTCGCGGCGATCGTTATCGACCGCTGCCGATCCGTATGGAGTTGAACGCGCCCGCGGGACCGGATATTACAAATGAGCGGGAGGGCGGCCGGGAAGTCTTTAATATACTGAAAGAAGCGGCGGCGCAAACGGAGTCCGGGCCGCGCGACGCCGCGCCGGCGCCGACGTCGCCCGATTCGATTTCCACGCGCATCGGCCGATGGAAAGACCGCCTCCTCGACTTATCCTTAAGAAACAGGTTGTTACATTTCCGGACGCAGGCGGCGGGTTGTATACAATTAAACGTTCCGTCGCTCGCTGAATTCGAAGACGCGCTCGCGGCGCAGGCGAATTTCGAACTCATGCCCGCGCCCGACCGCGAAAGCAAGGACCAGCGGGCGGCGAAATTGATAGAATCCCGCGTCGATTTGCACGATTGGCTGCTCGCCGAGATGCGCGCGAGGAGATTGCACACTACAATTGTAAGCAACGAACTGGCGCCGCGCGCCAGACAGCTCGCGCGCGACGCGAAAACGGCGCTCGACGAGGGCGGGGCCAACACGCTCTACGCGGCGCTCGGAACGCTGCGCTGGTTTGAAACTAAAGAAAGCCCGGATCCGCGCGTCGCGCCACTTTTATTAATACCCGTCAAATTGGAGTATTCGCCGCGCACCGGCCGCGTCGCGGTTCGGAGAAGCGCCGACGAGTCGATAGGTAATATTACACTCGCGGAGAAAATGCGGCGCGATTTCGGCCTCGATCTCGGCTGCCTCGTCGAGCCCGAAACCGACGACAGCGGCGTCGACGTCGCGCGATTATTGCATTCGGTCAGGACGGGAATACAACAAATGCCGCGGTTCGAGGTCGCCGAGGACGCGTATCTCGGAACATTTACATTCGCGAAATTCTTAATGTGGAAGGATCTTGAAGAAAACGCCGGAACCCTTCTCGAGCATCCCGTCGTGCGGCAGATCGCCGACGCGGGCCGCACCGTCGCGCGCGACGCCGTCGGCGCCGTGGATGCCGGGTCGCTCGATGATACTATTTTGCCGTCGGAATTGCCGGCGGTCGTCGACGCCGATTCTTCACAAGTCGCCGCGATCGTTTCCGGTATGCGCGGACGTAATTTTATATTACAAGGACCGCCGGGAACGGGCAAATCGCAGACGATCACGAATCTGATCGCGGCCGCGATGCATGCGGGCAAGTCTGTATTATTTGTATCGGAAAAAATGGCCGCGCTCGACGTCGTTTTCAGAAGACTTCAGGAAGCTGGCCTCGGGGATTATTGTCTCGAATTACATAGTAACAAATCGAACAAGAAGCAGGTCGTGGACTCGCTCGGGAAAACGTATGAGCGTTCCGCGTGCGAAAGCGTTCCCTCCTGGGATAAACAATCCGGCGCTCTTGCGGAACGGCGCGCGCTTTTGAATCGATATGTCCGCGCGCTTCACCGCGACGACCGCGGCATCGGCATCGGATTCTACCGTGCCGGCGCGCGCTCTCTCGCGCTGGTGGAGGCGCCCGACGTTATCGTTAATATAAATGATCCGGCCGGTTTCTCCTCGCAACAATTCGAAACGGCGCTCGCGCTCGCCGGCGAAATACAATTTTCGGGCGGGCGCGCCGAGCCGATTCTTACAAATCCATGGCGGAATTCGGCGCTTGCGGAGTGGTCGGGCGCGCGCGAGGAGGAACTCAAGGCGGCCATCGCGCAATCATTAACATTCCTGCGGGAATTTGGCGTTGCCGCGGAGGATCTCGCGAAGCAGGCGGGCGTCGCGCCGCCGGCGTCGCCGCACCAAATCGTACAATTGGCGTCGCTTGCTGTGGCCGTGGGCGCCGGACCGCTCCCGGCCTGGGCTCTTACGGGCGAACGAGCCGGCGTCGACGCGGAAGGCCGCGAATGGATCGAATTAACAAAAGCCGACCGCGCCGACCGCGCGGAAATAACAAAACGATGGAACGACGGATTCATGTCCGTCGACGCCGCCGCGCTGCGATCCAGGTATGAATATTATCAAAACGCCGGAACGCTGGCCGCGTGGTTTGGATTATACAGTTCGGCGCGCGCCCTGAAGCGCGTCGCGCGCGCGGGACTTCCGTCGAGGCCGCGGATTGCCGCGGATCTGGCGGCCGTTTGCCGCTGCAACGACCGCCGCGGGAGGCTCGCGGCGATTCCGCCGGAACTGGACGCCGCCTTCGCGGATTTGTGGAATTCAAAGTTAAACGATATCGAAGCCCTGGCCGCGCTGCTCGTCCGCGTCGCGGCTGCGCGGCGCGCCGTGGAATCGTATCGTCTCGATAATAGTAATATTCCGGCGGCGGCATCGCGGACGGCGCTGTCCTCGACGCCGGACGCCGCGCGCGCGGCGTGGCGCGCGGCGTGGCGCGCGGTCGGGGCGCGCGCGATTGAAGTTAATAATAACTTGGTCGCGTCGCTCGAATCCATTTCACAATTAGCCGCTTTTTCGGCATGGCTGCCGTCTCCGGACGACGCGGCATTCGCCGAAAAACTTCGCGGACAGTTACAACAATTCCAGTCCGCGCTCCCCATGCTGCGCGACTGGTGCCGCCATGAGAAGGCGTGCGCCGGAGGACGCGCCGCGGGTCTCGGGCCCGTCGTCGACGCGCTGCGCGCGGGCCGCGTTCCCGCGCAGGCGATCCGCGATGCCGTCGAGAAAAGTATTTTACAAAAATGGACCGTCGCGACGATCGACGCCGATCCGGTGCTTCGCGAATTCGACGGCGAATTGCATACAAATAAAATCGTCGAATTTCGCGCGGCAGACCGCGCTTATTTACAATTATCGCGCGCCCAAATCGTCGCCACGCTCGACCGGCGCCGGCCCGCGCCGGTGCAAGAGGGCATCGAATCGTCGGAACCCGGCAAGTTATTGCGCGAATATAAAAAACAACGCAATCACATGGCGCTGCGGAAACTGTTTGCGGAAATTCCCAATCTGCTTCCGCGATTGAAGCCCTGTTTTTTGATGAGTCCGTTATCTGTAGCACAGTATCTTCCGGCGGGAGGCCGCCTCTTCGATTTGGTAGTATTTGACGAAGCCTCGCAAATCGGCCCGCACGACGCGATTGGCGCGATCGCGCGCGGGCGGCAGGTGGTGATCGTCGGCGATTCTAAACAATTGCCTCCGACCTCCTTCTTCGAGCGCGCGGCGCGCGCCGATGAATATGATATAAACGAAGACGACGTCGAGGACTTGGAGAGCATCCTCGACGAAGCGGAGGCGTCGGGCGTGCCCGCGCAAACGCTCGAGTGGCATTACCGAAGCCGCCACGAATCGTTAATAGAGTTTTCGAATCGTAATTATTACGAATCGCGCCTGCACGTTTTTCCGGCGGCGCGCGGGAACGTCGAGGATCTCGGCGTCAAATGGATGCCCGTGCCGGATGGAATTTATGAATATGGAAAATCGCGCGCCAACCCGCGCGAGGCGCGCGTCCTCGTCGACTGGTTTGTCGGCGCGCTGCGCGCGACTCCGGTTTCGTCCGGCGGCCCGGAGCGATCGTTCGGAATTGTTACTTTTAGCATGTCGCAACAAAACCTCATTCTCGATCTGCTCGACGAGGCCCGCAGAGCGCATCCGGAAATCGAACCGCACTTTTCGGAGAATCTTATCGAACCGGTTTTCGTCAAGAACCTCGAGAATGTGCAGGGCGACGAGCGCGACGAAATCCTGTTCAGTATTTGTTATGGTCCGCTCGAGGACGGCCGCGTTTCGATGAATTTTGGACCTATCAATAAAACCGGCGGCCAGCGGCGGTTAAACGTCGCGATCACGCGCGCGCGAAAGCAGCTTCGCGTTTTTTCTACATTAACATCCGATATGATCGATCTGACGCGCACGGCGGCCGTCGGGTCGCGGCATTTGAAAGCGTTCCTACAATTCGTCGAGGAACGCAGCCGCCGCACGGCCGCCGCCGCCGCCACGACGGAGGCATTCGACAGCGATTTCGAACGCGAAGTGTACCATGCGCTCGCGCGCGCCGGCCATTCGATCGAATGCCAGATCGGCTGCGGAAAATATAAGATCGATCTCGCCGTGCGCGATCCGCGGCGCCCCGGAGAATTTATATTAGGCATCGAGTGCGACGGCGCGGCCTACCGCAGCGGCGCGACGGCGCGCGACCGCGACCGCCTGCGCGAGCAAGTGTTAAGAAACCTCGGCTGGCGCCTGCATCGCATCTGGTCTCTCGACTGGCGGTTTCATAAGGATCGCGAAATCGCGCGCGCGTGCGAAGCGATCCGCGCGGCGCTCGAGGACGCGCGGAAGTCGGACAATACATATATAAACAATCCGCCGCCGCCGGCCGCGCCGCCGACCGCTGTGCCGCAAACCGTCGCGCAACCGCCGCGCGATCCGGCGCCGGCCGCGCGGCCGCCGGTATTTCCTCAGTATGCCGACGCGCCCAATATATTAACGATACGGATGGACGATCTTGCGTCCGCGGCCGCGTGGAATTTATCGCAATCGCTTTCGTTAACATTCAAGGACCTGGCGCGCGCGACGATCCGCATGTTCGGCCTCAAGATGCTGACGAAGCGTTGCGAGGAGCGGATGCGCGAAGTCGTCGAATATTTACAAGCGAAGGGACAGGCCCGCGCGGCGGGCGAAGATCGGATCGAGTGGACGGGCGAAAATAAATAAAATCAAAAGTAATATCACGGCACGCCGATCGCCACCGGTCCCGACGCTCCGGACGGCGCGATCGACGGCCAGGCAAACGTCGCGAACGCGCCGTAACAATTGAATCCATGAAGCGCGGGATCGTTCGGCACGAGAAGCGTCGTTGTCGCAAAGCCGTCGCCGTCGAAGAAATTGATAAATCCCGGATATAAGATACTTTCGTAAACGAGCGGATCGTCGTTCAGCGGATAATTCTGGCCGAGTAAATTAAAATACGGCCCGGCAATCGATGGCGAGAGCGCCGCCGCGAAAATATAGTCAGGTTGCCCGAGAGATGCGAAGTTCACCGCCCACGGCTGCCCGACTTGCGGAGACCCGACCGGCGCCATGACGCGTTGAAAAAATGTTATATTCGCGGTGTTGCGTTTTCCCGGCGTTCCGAGATCGCCTGCGCCGTAAGGAACTGTAGCGTTCGTCCAATTACTAACAATATTCGCCGCGAAGAGGTCCTTTCGCTGCACGGCCACGCCCTCGACGCCGGGCCATCCGGCGCCCCATGCGACTTCGTCGATAATTGAATTATTGTAACGTAGGCGAAGGCTGTCCGCGCCGCCGGAGAGCGTGATCGCGCCCGAGGGTTCGCACGCGTCCGCGCGGCAGCCGCCGTTTCGCTGGCGGTCGCCGTCGTTGTTAAATGTAAATACTGCTCCCGGTTTTAGTAATATCGGCGTCGCGAAAACCATCAAATCGGAAGTATCGTTATTTTGCGAAACGCGCATCCCCGCGAGGTTTTGTTGATATGCCGAAACATTCATGATCTCGAACCACTCGCCGGCGTTTCCCGGGACGGCGTGGGGGCGCGAATGGTATTCGGAGAGCCGCAGATCGCCGGGCGAAGGTCCCGCGTGCTGCGCCGCGAGTTCGTCGCAAACGCACAAAACGCTTCCGCCGGCGGCGGTCGCGATTTGATAATAACTGCCGTCGGATTCGACGGCCACCGTGCCCTCGGAATTAACAAATCCGCGATAACCGTATCCGTCGTTGTCGTCGCCGCCGGTCGTGCAATAGACGAGCGTCGCGCGGGCGGCGCCGTTGACATTGTTCAGGAACGCGGGCGACGGTTGTTGCTTCGTGTTATGAAGGCCCGTCGATGCGATCGAGACCTCCGGTTTGATAATATTAATAAAACCCGGGGGCCGAACTCGTGGGCGAACCGTGGTGGTCGGAAATATAAATATCGACATCGCCGATCGCGGACGCGGCGGGAGTTTCGACGTCGACGGTGGTCTGGCCGCCGTCGCTCGTGCCGCCGCCCGTCAGGTCGCCGCCGATCCAGATCTGTAAATTATTATAAGAAATCAAGATTCCGATGGAATTGGAGTTTTCCAATTGTTGCGAAGGCGCCGTATTGACCGTCGGTCCGTTCCAAATCGCGCCCGCCCGGACGATGCAGCGCACCGCGGCGCCGCCGCCGAGATCGATCGCGTCGCCGACGTGGATTTGCGTTCGTTTGGATCCCGCGGCCGTAATGTAAGCGTTGACTCCCGCCGTGAAACCATTTTCGGGCGCGGGAATATTCCCGCGATCGTAAACGATGCCGCCGGATTTGATATAATTATGATTTAATAATTCCGTCAGGCCTTCATAATGATCCGCGTGATAATGCGTCAATAACATTGCGTCGATTTGTGTAATCCCGAGTTGCGCGAAAAGAGCGGCAACCGGCCCGGGCGCGTTGGCTCCGGCGTTCCAGCCCGATCCGGCGGGACCGCCGTCGACAAGAAGGGCGGTGCCCGTGGGACCGACGATGAGCGTCGCGGAGCCCTGTCCGACGTCGACTGCGTAGAGGCGGAGGGTCTGCGCGCCGGCGGCGCGGCCGACTGCGAGGGTCAGGATCATTAATAAGAAGCGGAAGACGTCGCGGTGCATGCGCCGATTCCGAGTGTTTCTCGCGCCTGTCCCAAGTGTTAAATGCCGATGAACCATCGGGAATCCAATCGGCGCGAGCGTCCGGGGTGCGCGCGCTCTTCAGTCGGCGCTCGTCGAACTCCGAAAGTGTCCTTGACCTCTGTCATGGCCCCGTCGATTCGAACGGGTCCGCATTCCCCTTGCATCGCCATTCATGGACCGCCGGTTAGTTGTAGCAATCTGGATTGTTTCATTAATCCCGGCGGCCGCGGGTCCACGCGGGGAGAGCGCCCAAAGCTCGCCCGATTCGCAGCCTCAATCTCGAATAGCCGCCGCGGACGGCATGGCGATTATTGTTAATGAAACCAATTCCGCGACCGACATGACGCTCGCCGAATTGAAGAGCATCCTGCTTCTCGAAAAACAATTCTGGCCGTCGGGCAAGCGCATCGCGCTATTCCTGCCGCCCGAGAATACGACGGAAGCGGAAATCCTGCTGCAACAGATATATAAACAAACCGAGCCGGAACTTAATAAATATTGGGTCGGCCGGCTCTTTCAAGGAAAGATTCCGGCAATTCCGGCAACTGTAAAGACGCGCGCCGTCGCCGCCGCCGCCGTTCGAAAATCGGCGGAGGCGGTCAGCGTGGTCATCGCCTCCGAAATTCCGCCGCGCGTCCGCGTCGTCCGCGTCGACGGCAAACTGCCCGCCGACGCGAACTATCCGCTGAAATCTATCATTAAATAAAGCGGACGGAATCATGCATTTTTCGAAGCTCCATACCAAGGTCGTGCTGCTGGTCGTGGGATTGCTCACGATCGCGATTATTTATTCCACGTCGACGACGCTGCTCGCCAGGACGAAATCTCTAAGATCCGACCTCCGTTCGAATTGTATCGCAACGGCCGAAACGGCGGCGCTCGCGAGTTCGAGTCTTATTCTCGCGGACGATAAACAATCCATGCGAACCCTCGCCGCGATGCTCGTTCACAATCAGGCGGCGCTCGGATATATTATTATTACAGACGACGACGGCGAAGTCATCGGCGACTCGCGTCCCGAGCAGTCCGAAATGGGTTTGAAGATTCGCGATCTCGCGACGCCCCCGGCGGCCACCGTCGTCCTGGAAATCGTCGATCCCTTCCATTCCGACTCATTACAAATCACCGTGCCCGTCAGCGTGAGCGGCGCGCCGTGGGGATCGCTGCGCGTCGTGGCTCCGCTCGCGCCGCTGTACAGCGCGCAGCTCGCCGAGGTGCGCCGGATCGCCGTTCTCGGATTTGTATTATTAATTATCGGCATCGCGGCCGCGCTCGCGCTCGCGCGATCCATCTCGAAACCCGTCGAACGGCTCGCCGTCGTCGCGCGCGAGATCGCGAAAGGTAATTTACATATCCGGACCGAATTGTCGCGCGGCGACGAACTCGGACACCTTGCGCGCGCGATCGACGGCATGATCCTCGATCTGGAATTCGCGCGCGCCGAACGTGAACAATATTCGGCCACGTTGGAGGCGGAAGTCTCGCGCCGCACGCGGGAAATCGAAGAGCAGGCGATCGTGCTGAGCGGCCGCGAGGCGCTGCTCCATGCGATGGCGAACGCGACGACGCTCGGATTCCTCGTCGCCGATTCGGTTTCCGGCCGAATCTTATATATTAATAATCATTTTCGCTCGATGTTTCAAATCGCGGACGACGGGCAGGCGCCGGTCGCGGATTCTAAACATTACACGGAATTGATGGCGGAGTGTTCGGAAAAACTCGCGGACCCGGCGGAGTTTCTGCGTTCGATCAAGCGACTCCACGACGACCACAATGCATCCACGGTCGAATACGAATTGAAATGTAAGAATGGCGCGGATTTTCGGATGTTTTCGGCGGAAGTGCCCGCGGACGACGGCACCCACATCGGGCGATTATATCTATTCGAGGATATTACTGTTCGCAAGCAGACGGAACAAATGCTCGCCGCCGCGCGCGATCAGGCGCTCGAAGTGTCGCGCATGAAATCGGAATTCCTCGCCAACATGAGTCATGAGATTCGCACGCCGATGAACGGCGTCCTGGGTCTCGCGGAGGTCGTACTCGGCGGCGAACTCGACGCCGACCAGCGCAGGCTCATGGAAACCGTCAAATCGTCGGGCGAAACGCTTCTTACATTAATCAACGACATCCTCGATTTATCCAAAATCGAATCGGGCAAACTCGAACTCGAATCGATTCCGTTTTCCATGCGCGACGTGATCCAACAATCGGTCGCGCTCGTCGAGAACCGCGCCCACGCGAAAAGCCTTTCGTTAAATTATGAAATCGGGGAGGCCGTCCCGGCGCGGGTCGTCGGCGATCCGACGAGGCTCCGGCAGATTCTATTAAATCTGCTCAGCAACGCGATCAAGTTCACCGCCAACGGATCTGTACAATTAACAATTGCCGCGAACGTGCTTGCAGATCGGGAGTGCTCGCTCGAAATCGCCGTCCGCGACACCGGGATCGGAATACCTCCGGACAAGCTGGGGCTTATTTTCGAACCCTTCACGCAAGCCGACGGATCGACGACGCGCAAATTCGGCGGCACCGGCCTCGGTCTTTCGATTAGTAAGAAACTCGTCGAGCGGATGGGCGGCACCTGCCGCGTCCTGAGCGAGGTCGGAAAAGGAACCGTATTCTTATTTACAGTAAAATTAACGATGGACGCCGGCGCAGCCGCCGCGGAAACGCCCGACGATCGGGCGCCGGCCGGGAACGGCGCGGGTAGAATATTAAATATACTGGTCGCCGAGGATAACGCCGTCAATCAACTCGTGATCCGGCGCCTGCTCGAAAAGCGCGGTTGGTCGGTCGCGATCGTCGACAATGGCCGCGCGGCAGTCGAAGCGTGGCAGGACGGACGATTTGATATCATTTTGATGGACGTCCAGATGCCCGAATTGGACGGACTCGGCGCGACGCGGATCATTCGCGACCTCGAGGCCGGACGCGCGACGCGCGTTCCGATTATTGCACTCACGGCCCATGCAATGAAAGGCGACCGCGAGATGTGTATTCAAGCCGGAATGGATGGACATTTAACAAAACCCGTGCAGCCGGCGAATGTTTATAAACTCGTGTCGGAGCTGACCGCGCATCGCGCGTCCTCGGCATCGTAATCATTCGAACAACCTGAACCAAGGCTCTCCCGATGCCGCCTATTGTAAGTGTTATGATTCTTTCGCTCGCCGCGCGCGTCCCGGCGCAGGCGCCGCGGCCGGAACCGGATCGCGTGCTCGAACGGCTCGGGCGGATCGAGGCCGAAAATGCGCGGATCGTCGACGAAAATAAACATTTGCGCGAGCGCGTCGACGCGCTCGAAAGGCAGCATTCGTCCGAAACATTACAATTACCCGAAATCGAATTCCCCAAACCGCCGCAGGATTCGATTTCGACGCAGTACCGCGACGTTATTGTACAATTCAGGGCGTTCGGCGACGTCGGCGCAAAATTTATGCAGACGCCGAGACCCGGGAATGGAAATAACAATTTCGGAATGGGCGGACTCGATCTATTTATTACAGCTCAACTGGGAGATCACTTTCAGATTCTGTCCGAGACCGCGATCGACGCCGATCCCATCGATGACGTGGGACTCGACCAGGAGCGATTTTATGCAAAATGGACGGCGGACGACTGGTTATATATAAAACTTGGCGTCGAGCATTCGCCGCTGTCGTGGTTCAATCGAACATTTCACCACGGAAAATGGCTTTATTTATCTACAGATCGCCCGTTCTCGGCGCGATTTGAAGATAATGGCGGCATTCTTCCCGCGCATTTCTCGGGCGTTGAAATCGGCGGTGAAAAACAATTCGGATTTGGCAATCTCGAGTATGCGGCGGTCGTGTCGAACGGGCGGGGAACGGATCCAACAATTCGACAGCGCGACGGAGATATTAACGATAGCAAGGCGTTCACGCTCTCGGCGAGTCTGCGGCCCGAGGCGCTTCGCGAACTCGAATTCGGGGCCGGCGCGTACACGGACGTGATTCCGGAGAACACTACGAATCCAGCGATGCCGAAACCCATGCGCGAACATATCGTTTCGGCGCACGCAAATATTCGAAGCGGCCCGTGGGAATTGTTATCGGAGGCGGTGTGGGTCGAGCACGAGGACCGCGCGATGAACCGCAATCATCAAAACCAATCCGCGTACTTACAGGCGAGTTATCGCATCGATTCGTGGACGCCGTACTTGCGGCTCGATCTTCTCGAAATGGAACATAATGATCCGTTCTTTAAACAATTGAACGAGGATTTGGATCAGCGGCAGGTGGTATTTGGCGTGCGGCATGAAGTACATGCGAACGCGGCGATCAAACTCGAAGGGGTCGTCGGTTCCGAGGAACGCAGAAACGCGATCGGTTCGATTTCGGATCATAACTATTTCGGCTTCGCGTTTCAGTTTGCCTGGACGTTTTGAGATAATATAAAAAAATGCGCCGCCGCGGGAATGTAATATTAACGATCGTCGCGTGTTCATTCGTGATCGGCGGCTGCCGCGCCGCGGGCGCGGACGCGCGTTCGCGCGAACTCGCCGATTCGGGCCTCGAGAGCGTCCGCGTCCGGGTCGGCGGCGCCCATTGTTTATTTTGAATGCCGAAGATCGCGAAAGCGATCGAGCGTCTGGACGGCGTTCAAAGTGTAAAATTCGATCCGGGCAGCGGATTATTCATTATCGCTCCCAAGGCGCGCGCATCGCTCGAATTCGCCCGGCTGCCGCCCGCCATCCGCAACGCCATGTCGGAGGACATGCGATTCTTTACAGAACAAATTCGAATTGTAGCGTCCGGAATTGTTGAGAACTCGCGCGGCGCCTCCGCGTTTCGCATACGCGGATGGCCGGACGCATTCACAATCCCGGATTCGAAATTGTTTTCCGGAATTGTACATATCGAAGCGGACGTCGTGCTCAATCGCGCGGAAAGCGCCGTCGACGCGCTGCAAAACGTTCGGATTGTTCAGTAAAAGTAGGGATCTTCGGAAAGAAACCGGCGGGGGAATGGCGTCGGTTAGTAGCTAACCAAGTGGCGGGATTATGCGCTTCGCGTTGTGCAAAGGGAGTGCGATGATGGCCGTCCATGATGATTCTAATCAAATCGCGATGGAGCGCGTGTTGTCGATTGCCGGCGGTCTTCCTCGCAATCGATCGAATAATCGTTTGATGGCATTGTTTTCGGCCTACGTCGATGACAGCGGTACCCATGCCGGATCTCGACACTTCGTGTTAGGTGGATCCTTTGCCTCGGTTGATGAATGGCTGGAATTCACAGAAGTTTGGGATAAAGCCCTTGAACATTATGATTTAACTTGGTTTCATATGACTGATGCGGAGGGTGGATTTCGTGAATTTAAGCGGTTCACTAGACGCCAAAGAATAGAAATAATTAGGAATTTCGCTACGATTGTTCATGGTTATTCAAGATTTTATTTTTTTACACGAGTTGACAGCGTTGTATGGAATAATGTAATGGTCATGCAGGTTGTTGGAGAATATCCCGGCTATCGTGAAATAATAAAAACCGCATTTCTGGCTGCTTATGACTCGATAATTCACCTACTTGCAGAGATATGTCACAATAAAGGAATAAAGACTAGTGATGTCGAATTGGTCTTCGCAAAACAAGAAAATCTTGGTACTCCCACCCGTGATGGAATTTGGCTTCCCTGCGAAGCTACAGGGTTGAACTATCCAATCTTTCGCAATCCGAAGGAATTTTTACCATTACAAGCAGCAGACATGTACGCTTGGAAAGAAAATAGATACTTAAATGTGGCGCATGGTTGTGTTGCTGACCGCCATATGCTTCTTCATGGTCGAGAAAGATTCAAACGAGATTTCAGTGAACCATACATTTATGAATTGGCAAATCAATTCAGAGAAAACGGAAGACGATTAGCGAGTACGTATGAGTGGGTGCGATATTTATACCCAAATTTTACAATGCCAGTGCATAAAGACATTCGTGGTTTGATTCGCTAAGTTTGTCTTTGCCTCTTCGCATTGATCTTCTCTTTATTTTAGCTTCTTCAGCGGCGTTCCTAATGCACGACGAAACGCATCTTCGAATCGCTTATTGGTTTCAAGTTCAGTTTTTTTTGGAATGGTGGAAGTCTAACCACGCTTCCGCCGAATTCTCCTCGGCCGTGTTTTTACTTGATACATCCTTTATCCACGAGCCACGAGATTCTCGCCTTCGCCCCGACTGGTGTCGTCGCCTGTTTGTGATATAGTCGTAAATCGCAAAAACGAGGCAAAGCCTTGTCGGTTCGACCACCATCGTTGATTGGCAAATCGTCCGGCTAGAATATAATGATAAAAAAGTCCTGAACCATGTCTAATAATAAATCGAAAGTAGAGTTTCCTTTGGACTGTGAAATGCTATTCACGCGTGTGATCAACGCGCCGCGCGATCTGGTGTGGCGCGCATGGACGGATCCGGAAATTGTAGTACATTGGTGGGGGCCGAAGGGATTCACGAATACCATACATGAAATGGACGTGCGGCCGGGCGGTATTTGGAGACTAACGATGCACGGACCCGACGGCGTGAATTATCCAAATCGTATCGAATATCTGGAAGTTATAAAACCGGAGTGCCTCGTGTACATCCACGGCGACGATCAAAATCATCACATGTTTCATGTGACGACGAGCTTCATCGCGGAAGGCAACACTACAAAAATTATCAGTCGACTGGTGTTCAAGACCGCGCAAGAGTGCGAAGAGACGAAGAAGTTTGGAATCGAGGGCATGAACTCGACGATGGAGCGCCTCAGAGAATATCTGGAAAAGGCGCGAAGTTGAGTTTACGTTTGGCCGAACGAATCATTACAATATGAAAAAATACCCACCCATCATCGCGGGCGCCATTCTCGGCCTGCTCTTCATCATGTCGGGCGTCATGGTTTTGTTTCATCTAGTCGACGTACCGCCTCCGCCCGCCGGGTCGCCCATCGCGTTGTTCATGGGCGCGCTCGCGCCCACGGGATATCTGACGTTTATTAAGATTATGGAAGTCGCCGGCGGCGCGCTTGTCGCCATTCCCCGCACGCGAAATCTCGGCCTCCTCGTGCTCGGGCCGATTGTCGTTAATATTCTCGCATTTCATATATTTCTCGCCAAGGGCGAGGGATTGTTTAATTTTATGGTCGTTCTCGTCGTCGTGCTGCCCCTATATCTGCTTTGGGATGGGCGCAAGGCGTTCGCGGGATTGATTCGATAAAGGCGCGCTTCACGATCGCTTTTTTTCGAGGAGTCCGCGGATTTCGGCGAGTTCGCGTTTCCGCGCGCCGTCGGCTTTTGGATATTCGGTTTGCAGTGATTTTAATGTTTCGAGAATCGCTTCGGAAAGAATGAGGCGCGCGTTTTCTTTATCATCAGCCGGAATCACGAACCACGGCGCGCGATCGGTGCTCGTGTTCTCGATGCACGCTTCGTACGCGCGCATGTAGTCATCCCAGTATTTACGTTCCTCGAGATCGGCGCGGCTGAATTTCCAATTCTTTTCGGGATCGTCGACGCGCGCGAGAAAGCGTTTGCGCTGCTCTTCTTTTGATATATGAAGAAAAAATTTGAGAATGCGCGTGCCGTTGCGATGCAGATGCGTCTCGAGGTCGCGGATCGATTGATAACGATGTTTCCAGATATGTTTGTCGGCGAAACTCTCGGGCGGAAGGCTCTGGCCGCGCAGGATTTCCTTATGAACACGCACGATCAGCACTTCTTCATAATAAGATCGATTGAAAATGCCGATGCGGCCGCGCTCCGGAAGGCAGCGCGTCGTCCGCCACAGAAAATCGTGATCGAGATCCTCCGCGCTCGGGTGTTTGAAACTGTAAACCTGACAACCCTGCGGATTGACGCCCGACATCACATGCTTGATCGCGCCATCCTTCCCCGCGGCGTCCATCGCCTGGAAGATTAATAATAAAGAATAACGGTCGTGCGCGTAAAGTTTACTTTGCTCGGCGCCCATGCGCGCGATCTGCCGCGCGAGAACGAGTTCCGCGTCCTTTTTTGAATCATACAAATCTTTCACCCGCGTTGGAAGTTTGTCGAGATGGACTCGGGAGCCCTCGCGGACGCGAAAATCGTGAATATTTATTTTGGCTGGCATTGTTCTGAATTAGTCGAATGATCCGGCGCGCGCGATCGGTCGTTTGGAGAGCAACCCGCCGCCTTGGGCACTATAAGGAAGGGGAAAGCCGCGTGCGCGGTTTCCCGTTAACATCCCAATGATGCGTCCGATCCTCCACAGAGTTTCAATCCTGTGTCTGCTCCAAGGCAGCGCCGTTGTTTGCGGAATTGCCAAGGCGCAGGCCCCTCTTTACGGCGGCGCCCAGTATTCGGCGGGATCGCAGCCGCGCGCGATCGTCCTCGCTGACGTGAGCGGCGATGGAATCCCGGACGCCGTGATTGCTAATTTTACTTCAAACGGCGCGGTCACGGTCGCGTTTGGCGACGGAAATGGAGGTTTTCCGATCTCCTATTCGATCGCCACCGCGCCCTATTCGATCGGCGTCGTCGCGGGCGATTTGAACGGCGACGGCATGCTCGATCTTGTATCTGTAAATTATATGACTTCAGGAGCCGTGTCGGTATTGATAGGAAGCGGCACGGGCTTGTTCTCGCCTTATGTACAATATCCGGCGGGACCGAACGCTTATAGTATCGACGAAGGAGACGTCGACGGCGACGGCCGGCCGGATCTCGTCGTTGCAAATTATGTGAGTCCGTCGGGAACGCTATCAATTTTATCGGGAAACGGCTCCGGCGGATTCGCCGCGCCGGTTGCGATCAATCTGCCGTGGAGTCCGGTCGCGGCAACGATTTCTGAATTTAACAATGATGGCGTTCCCGATCTCGCGGCGGCGCGATTCTTAAATGTCACCGCCAATACCAATATCGCCGTGCTCCTCGGTTCCGGTTCGGGGGCATTCGCGGCTCCGGTTGTGTACTTCGCCCCGGCATACAAATCGCTCTTTATTGTTACAGCGGACCTCGACAACGACGGCAACCGAGATGTTGCTATTAGTCATTATTATAATTCGGGGTCGATTTCGGTTTTCCTCGGTCTGGGGAATGGGCTGTTGGCCCCCGCGCAGAATTACGCCACGGATTCGTTTGCCTTGGGCGTCGCTCCGGGCGATTTGAACGGCGATGGAAATTGCGATGTCGTCGTCGCCGAGGACGGTCCCGGACTTTTAGTAATGAAGGGCGGACCGAACGGCGTGCTCTTGAAGGAAAAATTGTATGCGGTTGGAGGCACCGCGGGTTCGGCGGTTCTCGGCGATCTGAATAATGATGGCCTTCAAGATGTCGTTACAAATAGCCTTGCCGCCGGCAGGATTACCGTATTGATGGGTATGGGAAATGCACAGTTCGCGGCGGCCATGTCAATTCCATTGTCATCGGGTCCCCGGCCCGATTGTCTCGGAGTCGCCGATTTGAATGTCGACGGAATGAGTGATTTTGCGACGGCCAATTACGCGTCGACCGGGAGTTTAAGGTTGGTTCTGAGCGCGGCCGGAGGATCTTACACATCGCAAATGTTGTATACGGCGGGAAATACTCCAGATTCGCTTGCCATCGCGGATTTCAACGGCGATGGCTTTGAAGATATTCTCGCCGAGAATCTCTATAGCGATAGTTTTTCGTTATTTCTTAATTCCGGCCCGGGCGCGTTTCCGACCGTCGCGCTTTCTCCGACGGGAATTCAAGTGAAAAGTATTGCGGTTGGCGATCTAGACGCGGATGGAGTGTCGGATCTTGCGATTGCGGGCAATAGCGGCGCCGCAATTCTATTGGGGGATGGCCTCGGCGGGTTCGGGTCGTTTTTTATGGTAGATCCGAATCTGAATCCAAATCAAGACATTGTGATTTCGGACTTGAATGGTGATAACAATTCCGATCTCATTACTGCAATCAATAAGAATTCCGGTGCCGTTGAAGTATACTTGGGAACAGGTCCGAGCCAATTCCAAGCGCCGACAACGTATCCGGCGCTCAATGCGACATTCGACGTCGCGACGGGCGATCTCAACGGCGACGGACGACTCGATGTCGCGGCTTCGAATTGGAATGACACTTCAATAACGGTTTTTTTGGGAACGGGTTCGGGAAAGTTATCATCCGGAAATAATTATTACATTGGAACCGGCGGACAGGGAATCGCCATTGGAGATTTGAATTCCGACGGGAATCAGGATATCGCGTGCGAAAACTACACATTGGGCAACGTGTCTGTATTATTAGGTTCCGGCGACGGAGTGACGTTTACATCGGCAAGTTATGGCGTTTCGCATTCGCCCGTTGACCTCGAACTAGTGGATTTCGATCAGGATGGCAGTCTCGACGTGACAACCGTGAGTCAGTTGACTCCGAATTATGTAATTTCGATCTTAACAAAACCGCCGGTACTACAAATTCCGGCCGGGTTGAACAATTATGGCACCGGCACTCCCGGATGCGCGGGCGCGCTCGGCATGTCCGCGAACGCCGCGCCAAAAGTAAACTTGCCTAATTTTAGTTTGACGTGCACGAACGCGCCGCGAAATTCCCTCGGACTCGCGATCATTACAGATGTGCCGGACGTTAACGGTTCGTATTCGTATCTCGACCTCGGCATTCTGTTACATGTCGACATTTTTCATGCAACACAACTGATGCTCGTCGACATGACCAGCGACGCCGGCGGCTCCGGCTTCGCGCCCGCGCCGATTCCTAACAATCCAACGCTGGCGGGGCAGAAGTTTTATGTTCAGACTATTTGGATTGAAAGTCTTGCGAACGGTCTCGGCTGCAGCCACGCGCCGATGGGACTTGTGAGTTCGAAGGGATTGGAGATTGCGATTGGTCCCTGACAGGGCCCTGCAAGACTCTCATGCGCTGCGCCCGGCTACGGCCCCACCCAATGCAAGACCGGTTTTGATAGAAATTCTTCGAGCGCAATGCCGTTGCCGCCGATAAGTAGCATACGATCCGGTTTGAATGCCGTTGAAAACGCGGACATACCGGGATGTACCTGGGGAGTGCGGCCGCTCTTCACTTCGATTGCAGTGATCCTGCGTCCAGCGCTGACTACAAAATCGACTTCGCGATTGCGTTCGCGCCAATACGCAACACTACACTTGCCGGCGGCCGCCGCATTGGCGAGGTATGCCCCAACCGCCGACTCCACGAGTCGGCCCCAGTACTCGTGATCGGCCCGCGCTTCCGTAAAGGTGACGCCGGAAGTCGCTGTCATGAGCGCCGTGTTCATAACTTGTAATTTGGGACTCGAGCCGCGACTTCGCGCCGCATCTCTTGAATACTTCTGTAGTCCGCAAGACATTCCGGCTCCGGCGAGCAGGTCCAGATAGTGCGCCAGTGTAGTTGTATTCCCCGCATCGTGCAGTTGACCGAGCATTTTTGTGTATGAAAGGATCTGCGCCGAGTATCGGCAGGTTAGTTCGAACAGACGCCGTAGCAGAGCGGGCTTGTCGACACGCGTGAGCAGCAACACATCGCGCGAAATTGAAGTCTCGATCAGACTGTCGATGATGTATCGCGCCCAACGCGTGGATTGATCCTTGAGCGGCGCCGCGCCCGGGTATCCGCCGAAATAGATATATTCCTCCAGTGTCCATCCGAAGGCAGCGCGCATCTCGGCGTACGTCCAATGTGTCATGTACAGAGTCTCAAAACGCCCAGCGAGGCTCTCGTTGAGTCCACTTGCGATCAACAGTGGCGCCGATCCAAGTAACACTACCTTTAGAGGGCGTTTCGCGTGTTTGTCTTCGTCCCAGAGACGCTTGACGGTTTCGGACCACCCTGGGATTTTCTGGACTTCGTCGAGTGCGAGTACTGTCCCGGCATCTCCCGCTGTTGAAGACTCCAATCGGGCTGCATGCCACTGTTGTTGGATCCACTCCGGGCCGCGAAGTGTTGGCTCATCTGCGCTGGCATAACGCACGGACAGGTCAAGGGCCTCCATGGCCTGTTGAACCAAAGTAGTCTTGCCGACTTGCCGGGGACCCGCCACAACCTGAAGGAATCGACGCGGCTCACGGAGCCGTCTTAAGAGTTCAACGACCTGCGGACGCTGGAAAACCGTTTGGCGTTTGCTCATGACGTTGAGTAATTTTACTCAACGATCACAAGCGATTCAAGTTCGTTCATTCAATCCAAAACAACCACGATGAAGTGACCCGCCCGTATCGATCAACCTTGCGGTGATTCCGCCGCCTATTCACCGCATTCTGCGCGGTGAATCCCTTGACTTGCGGTGAATGTACGGTCTAATCGCCGCAACAAATGCGGCGAAAGTTCGAGTACATCCACGAACGGCCCGGTTGGCCCCAATTCACTTGGGATACAGATACTCTATCTGCGCCACTCGCCGCGGTGCGCCACAAGCAAGGTCGACTCCTCGGCAGAATGGAGGCGCTCGGATTCGAACTCCGCTCCGAGGCATGTCTAGCCGTACTCACGAGCGATGTACTCAAGTCGTCGGCCATCGAGGGTGAAATGTTAAATCCAGAAGAAGTGCGCTCCTCGATCGCGCGAAGACTAAGACTCAACGTCGCTGGAATTGTAAAAGCTGGCCGGGACGTTGAGGGAGTGGTTGAAATGATGCTCGACGCCACGCAAAAATTCGACGCGCCGCTTACAAAAGCGCGTCTCTTCGACTGGCATGCTTCATTGTTTCCGACGGGTCGCAGCGGAATGCGCCGCATGATCGTCGCGGCATGGCGCCCCGTCGAAAGCGATCCGATGCAAGTCGTGTCGGGTCACTTGGGACATGAAAAAGTACATTTCGAAGCGCCGGATCCGCGTCGAATCGAATCGGAAATGGCCGAATTCATCCATTGGTTCAATGTACACAAACCGATGGACCCTGTTCTCACGGCAGCCATTGCACACTTCTGGTTCGTAACAATTCATCCATTCGAGGATGGCAACGGTCGCATTGCGCGCGCCCTTGCTGACATGTCCCTGGCTCGCGCCGATGGCACACGGGATCGATTTTACAGTATGTCGTCCCAGATCGAGGCGGAACGCAAGGATTACTACCTAAGACTCGAAGCCGCACAACGTGGCGATCTAAATATTACACGATGGCTTGCATGGTTTTTAGAATGCTTGGGCCGCGCCATCGACAGGGCCGGGCAGACTCTTTCCGCGGTGCGCGCAAAGGCAGATCTGTGGCACCGAATTAATCAAAACCCCGTGAACGATCGGCAGCGATCGGTGATCAATCGTCTGCTCGACGACTTCAAGGGGAGCCTCACAACATCCAAATACGCGAAGCTGGCCAAGTGTTCAACGGATACTGCATTGCGTGACATTTCTGAATTGTTGGAACGCGGCATCTTGACGCGGAATCCGGGCGGCGGGCGCAGTACTAGTTATCGAATCGGCGATGTAGCGGATGTTTCGAAGTAATGTATTGGAGCGCGTCATCCCTTCGCGACGCGACGCAGATTCGGCTCAAGATCGTCGATTGCGAGAGCCTCGATGTGGTCGTCCATTACAAAAGATGCGCTTCCCGGATATACAACAAAAAGACGTTTGAGCCCGAGAGTTTCCATCGCGACACGCATGGATTTTGTAGTGCGTGGAGCATCTCCGTACTTGATTTCGAATCCGAGGCGGTGCCCTTGGTGGAACACGAGCAGATCCAGTTTGGCACCTGCCTGGGTCGCCCAGAACATACAATTTCGCTCACCAAAGACTTGAATGATGCGTTCGATAATAAATCCCTCCCAACTGCTTCCGAGTTTGGGGTGGGATTCGATTGTGGTGCTGCTCGGCAGACCTAGTAGCGTATGTAGTATTCCAGAGTCTCTTACATAGACTTTTGAAGACTTGACCTGACGTTTCCCGATGTTCTCGTGCCAAGGCTGGAGTTGACGTAGCATGAGTGCCCCCGCGAGGATGTCCAGATGTCTGCGAACTGTTGTGTGGTTCTCGCCAAGTGAACGCCCAATTTCAGATGTCTTGGCGATTTGACCATGATAGTGCGCGAGCATCATCCACAACCGGCGGAGTGAATCCGAGGCAACCATTACTCCGAATCGACGCAGATCACGCTCTAGGAATGTGGCGACAAAGTCCTCACGCCACTTAAAACTCACGCCATCCGTGTCGGCCAGGAAGGAGCGTGGAAAACCGCCCCGATGCCAAAGTCGTCGCCAGTTTTCTCTGCCGACCTCTCCAAGGTCAAATCCCGACATATTTACAAAATGAATCCTGCCCGCCAATGACTCCGAGATGTTGCTGACCAATTCCGGAGAAGCGCTTCCGAGTAGTAGAAAACGCGCGGGTAGTGGGTGTCGGTCGGCCAGGACTCTAAGTACTGGGAAGAGGGCGGGCTGTATTTGCGCTTCGTCAATGATAACGAGACCCTTTAGGTGTTCGAGCGCCGTGAGCGGATGTGCAAGCCGAACCGCGTCGGTTGGATGTTCTAGATCGAAGAACGTCGCGTGTTTCGCCCGGCCGATCTCGCGTGCAACGGTCGTTTTTCCGCACTGGCGTGGACCAATGAGCGACACCACCGGGCTCTGCTTAATCGCTTGCTCGATTTGGTGGGTTAGATCATGGCGCGGGAGATTCATCCTCGTATTTTGATTGTCCGAGTCGCAAAATACGAGGATTATTTGTAGGCGCCGTGTGTGGAGATGAATGAACCGGCATTCGCCGTCTACACTTGAAGTGGTTTCATAAGTATCTCGAATGGCGAGCGCGAGCAATCGTCGGCCAGCGCATCGTTGCCTCGTCCTCGGCGACGCTACTGGGTCGCCTGCGGCGAGGCGCCTTGCGATGGACGACGAGGGCCGCGCACAGCCCGAGAGAGTTATGAAACCACTTCTAACATGAAAGACTATTGAGAACGATCGGGCGAGCCACCACCGACACGGAGAGCACGCAATGTATATGTTACTTCGTTGCCACCTATGGAGAAACTCATGATATCCTAAATACTTTCATCACACAATGACATGATTCTCATTATTTGCAAATAATAGTCTATTTAAACCGCATTTCGCGATGCCATCGAAGTGCACTTGGACTCGGTCGCAGGTTGGGCGTTCGCGGAAGTTCAATTGCAGTTCCTTCTAACGAATAGTAAGTCTTTCCATTGTCAAATTCACTTGCGAGGCGAGAACTGACGAGGACCCTGTAGTCGGAATCAATGGATAAGTAGCCATCGTCGAATAAACGATGCAAATCTGTACGCAGGAGTAACCCGTTTGCCGGGGAGTTTGACGCAGGCCCGGAATACGGGTGAATGTGTGCCGCATCCAGGACCGGCCGTGAATGTTCACGAGTGACGCAGCACGCGCCCCGGTAGGCGTCCAAGAGACGGACTTTAAACGCGCCCTGCCCCTCACGAATCGTCGTCTGTTGAAGAGCTACTTTTCGTTCATCTGTATAAAATAGCTCGTGGTCATCCGCGAGATCCGGCGGAGCTGTCGCTGCGGCGGCTTCAATAATTTTGCGCAATTTCAATCCGTGCGACTCATTTAGATTATAGCCTTTCACACTGACCAAGCCGGGCTTCCACCCCTCGTCGGCCCACCACGGCACCCACATGGGTCTCGGAAGAAAATGCGCGTCGCGCAATACTACACAACCAATCACATGCGCGCCGACGTCGCGAATGGATATCTTTGCATAAGTAGCAATTGTTGTTGCGAACGCCTCCCAAGTCTGCGCTCCGTTATTGTTACCAAAAGTTTGCCACGCCTCCCGAAGAGAAAGTCGCGCAAATGCCGCAAAAAATCCAAATCCTCCGATTGCATTAATTGGGCTTTTGTGTTTGAAGAAGAACGGTTCACCTGGTTCAAGGAGGTTTAGTCCAGAAGTTGCCGTGGGTCGCCAAAAGTTAACTTCATCGACAACCCGCAGCGTGTCCGCGGGTCTGAAATAACTAAACCACTTCGAGTCTGTGGGAGCAACTGCGGCTTGTGCACGATTCATCGTGGGTCAACCTGGGATTCTACGCGAGCGCGTCGAATTTACATGCCAGTGTCGATCTCGACGTGTGCCTGTACTGTTGCAAGTTCCGCATTCTAATCCTGTTAGATTGAAGTTCGGCGGTTGGGATGTTCGCGCGAGCGGAACTTCCGTAGGGACGCGTCTCGACGGTCTTGAGTTTGGGGTTGTTACTATTCTTGGCCATGTTTTCTTTAGTTAAGAATCCAGCCCTTCGTTATTTGTAATGTGCTCGCGGGAGATTGTGACCTCCGTCGTGAGTTTGTGCGCGCGGGAGTTAAAGATTGTGATTTCTGTAGCGAAATCCTTGGCCTTCAAGACGATGGTGGGAGCGAAATCCGCAAGGGGACGACTGTCGGGAACATTCCATTGCGCTTTCATCGCTTGAGTGGATTTACCAAATAGAGCCTGATCGCCTTTGCTACGAATCAGAGCAAAATCCTGATTCCCGCCTGTGTGTTCATAAATGACTTGCGAAAGCTCCCTTTCGGTTACACTCAATTTTTGCCGAGCTTGAACACGCTCGTATTCGAGCATTCGCTGTTCAATCAATTCCGCCCGGCGGGTTTGAATGGCGAAGTAATTTTGCGCGAATGCGATTTCAGGTTTCTTCGGATCGCCGTTCTGCGCGATCAGATAGCACGCGTAGCGCGTAAGCATGATTTCCTCGATCTCGCGCTGGCTACCGGAGCCGAGGTCGACCATTTTCCTGACGTCGGGAAAATGGTCGGATGTGTCGTGGCCGGATACCTCACAGGCGGTCTTGGCCTTTGATACAACATTTAAAAATTCTCCCACTTCGCGTAACCCGGCAAATGTTGCAGATCGCGGGCGAGCCAGAACTCGACGCCATTCTCCGTGTGCTGCGCATGACCTTCGAAGGTCGTCGTCAGCGCATGTATGATCTCAGTATTCATGTTGATTTAATTGTAGCGGACGCGTGGATGTTTCTCGACGACGCGGCAGAACTCCGTCTCCCAGTCGCTGTCGGGCACGTCGTCCTCGTCGTCGTTTTGCTTTTCGCGATAGCAATGGTGCGCCTCATCATTAAGAATGAGGACCTGTTTCATTCCCATGAGCTCGGACATGACACGCTGCAACATCTGGCCTTCGGTCTCGAGCGTGATTAATTCATCGCCGCGACCTTGGAGAAGTGACCGGCCACCTTTTGATAATTCCAATCGGTCGCGCGGCTTGAACGCGTGAAAATTTGTAATTACAATCTTGGCGCGTTTGACGTCCTCGAGCATTTCGCCGGGCACGAGTTCGCGGCTCGAATAATAACTATCGGGATCGTTCGGTTGCAGGACGCGGAGCCGATCTTTAATTGTGAGTCCGGGCCGAGACGACAAGAAAACCGCGCGAGAACCGTTGACTCTGCGGATGGCGGACGGCATTTACAGTTTGCCACACATCAGCATCGCCATGACAGTGGTCTTGCCGGCACCGGTCGCGAGCTTGAGCGCGAGGCGATTCAACCCGGGGTTTGCATAATTGTTAGCGTTCTCGAGATGCTCCAGAAACGCGGCGCCGGTCTTGCCAGCTTGGGGCGCGACCTCCGCGAGCCAGATCGCAACTTCCGCCGCTTCAATCTGACAGAAAAACGGACGCACATCGTTAAACTTGTGATGTTGCCAATGTTGAAGAAGCCGCGCCGTTTCGGGCGTGACCTGCCATTGATTCGGATTGGGAATCTCTCGCCACCGATCGACAACTTTGCGCAGATCATTAATGAGTGGATTTGGATTGTATTTTTGCCTCCCCGTCGACAGCCCCATCCCCTCGTCGAATACAATTTCTTTCTGCTTCGCGCCAGTCATCCGTTTCTTCGGCTTCGGAATCGGTGTGATGAACGACGCGAAGCGACGAGAATCTACAATTCTCTGCGTCGGCTGGCCGTCGTCGTCGATTTCCCAATGCCGCGACGGGAACGCGTACGGCGAGTTCAGGATCGGATGGTCGTAGAAGCTATTTATCAATTGTGCCAAGTTCCCCACGGCAAACGAGGCATATTCAGGCGGAAGGCTCTGTGACAAACGCAGAAGCTACCGCGTGAATCCGGCTTGTAAACGCGTTGCCATCAATGGAACGGCGGAATTCCGGTTAGGCAACGGAAATTGGGTCACGGAATCCATGGCGTGCATGTTGGTAATGTTCACCACGACACGCGGGATGAACGAAGGACATCGGAAGCGCGGCGAGTCGTTGGTCGATGATGGCGCGCGGAGTTTTTCCGCCGGGGCTTTGCCGACGTGGCATCACAAATTGTGATACCAAGTTGCCCATGTATCGGCGAGCCAATTTGAACAAGAAAGGGACTCGTTTAATTTGATAAACTTAGCGGCAGAAATGGGGACAGGTGCACTTTCCTCGCTGGTGAGCGATAATCTTCCTTCGGTCGCGACTCAATCATTTGTCGCTATAAATTGATAAAACAATGCGAGTGCATGTGCAATTCCAAAGGAGGTCGATCACGATCGGCATATTCTGTGTGGTCTTTACTATTGGAACAATAATTATTATTTGCATCATATCTAAAGATTCCGTGGTTGCGGGAGATTCCAAAGGCATTGAATTTACAATAGATCATCCAAGCGGCAGTAGCCCAAGCGGCTCAACTGAATCGGCGTCGCGAATGCCAATTTCCGAAAATAAGACTTCAGGGCTGGACGTATCAACACCCGGGTCCGGCGATACAACGCCAGTTCAACGTTTACCGTTATTCATAAATGATACTCCTCTTGCGAACGGGCGATATCGAGACGGCATTCATCGCTCTACCTACCCGAGCGGGCATGTGCACTCGGAGGAAATCTGGCGAAACGGCAATCGAGAGGGGCATGCGGTTTATTATGACGACGCCACGGGCAACAAATTGTCTGAGGGAAACTATCTGGGCGGATACATGGAAGGGGAATGGGCCACCTATTCAGCAAACGGCGCTATTACTGAAAAAGGCATGTATAAACAAAATATTCGCTGTGGATGGTGGACCTTTTGGAATTGGGAAGGGCTTGTTGACTCCGAGAAGTCGGGTTTTTATGAGAACAATCGAAGAGTGCACTAATGCGCCGACTCGAGTTCATCATTAAATAATCCTACAACCCCTCAACCACCCTGCACGGCCGCAACCCCGCGTTCCGATCGTGAAAATCGGCGCGGCGATTGTTACGAAAAGCGGAGCGCGCGTCGTGGGCGGGTTGGACGAAGGATCCGCCGCGAAGGACGTGATCTGTAAAGTCCGTCACGAGGTGTTCGCCGTCGCCGGTTTCGCTGATCGGCGAGTCGTAGGATGCTTTATATCCGTCCCTGCACCATTCATAAACATTTCCGTGGACGTCATGCAAGCCGAACGCGTTCGCGGCGAAACTGCCGACGGGAGAATGTAACTGATAACCGTCTTCGAGCCATGCCTCGACGGAGCCCTCCGCGCTGCCCGATTTCCCGGCGGTCTTATCAAATAGATTCGCCGCGCCGACGAGGCTTTCTTTATTATTACCGGTCCACCATAAACTCTGGGTTCCGGCGCGCGCGGCGTATTCCCATTGCGCTTCCGTCGGCAACGCGTGGCTCAATTGAAACATGACGCGCGCGCAGTCGTTCCACGTCACGTCCTCGACGGGGCTGCGCAGATCGATCGGGTGGCCGTCGCCGCCGACCGCGCCTCCGGGCCTGTGCGCACTCGGATTTCTGCCGGTGAACTTTAACCATTGGCCCTGCGTCATTTCGTATTTTGATACAAAAAATGGTTTTAACGTTACGGAATGCACGGGCTGCTGATCGGCTTCCGCCACGGGGTCGACGTTGGGGCTCCCCGCCGGTTCCGCTTCGGTGGGGGGCTTCGATCCCATCATAAAGGATCCGCCGGGAATCAATACAAAAACGATCGACGAGTTTTCCGTAAAAATTAACGTTCCGTCGGCGTGGCGCTTCGGAATGTCGCCGGATTGAATGTCCGCGAACTCCCAGAGTCCGGATTTCGGATCTTTGCCGATCGGGACGAGGCCGATTTGCGCGGCGATCTCGAGACCCTTGTATTTCGGCGAATCCTTAATATTACGGATCGAATCGATCGCCGCTTTCCATTCCGCCTCGTGCGTTTCGATCGAGCGCGCGCGAATCGATTCCGCGTCGAAAAGCCGGCGCTTCATATTTGCTAACAATCCCTGCCGCGAGTCGGGCACCGCGAATTGATCGAGTTCGAAAACGAGGGCCGCGAGCACGTTATTTTTCTCATGATTCGCGAGCGCGGCATTGAGCCGTTCGCGATAATGCGGGAGCCGCGTTGCGAGTTTTTCGGATTTGTCGATCCACGCTTTCATCGCGTCGGCTTTTTCGGGACGCGCCGGCCAGAGATTCGCCGCTTCATTTGTATAAACCGGAATAATGAGCGCGTCGAGCGATTGTGTTAATTCTTCGTTCTTCGCCTCGACCGCGGATTTGGCGTGCGCCTGCACCGCGAATACTAATATTGTCGAAACGACGGCGATAACAAATGCGCCCGACGTCGCGGCCGCGATCGTTTTGTTACGTTTGACCCATTTTTTCAATTCGGCCCATGCGCCCGCCTCGTACGCGCTTACGACTTTGCCTTCGAGATACGCGCGCAGATCCTCGGCCATCGCCAACATGTCCGGGTAGCGCTCTTCGGGCGGGCGCTTCATTGCCTTTTCACAAATCGCAATGAGCTCGCCCGGAATATTAGGATTGATTTCGACGAGCGGGCGCGGCGGCCCCTTGATCACCGCGCGCAGAATTGCAAACGGCGACGGCGTGAGCAGCGGATCGAAATACGGCGGCTGCTTCACGAGCAAATGATACAGAATCGAACCCATCGAAAAGACGTCCGACGCCGGCCCCATCTGCTCGACGGCGCCCATCGCCTGTTCCGGCGACATATACGTCGGCGTGCCGACGGCCTCGCCGTCCATCGTTAACAATGCGGCGTTGGGGTCGCGACGCACGCGCGCCTCCGTGTCGGTCCGCTGCGATAACAATTCCGTCGATTCGGTTTTTTCTTTTTTAGTAGAATCGCCTTTTGACAATACTTTCGCGAGGCCCCAATCCATCACGTACGTTTCGCCGAACTTGCCGATCATGATATTGCCCGGCTTCAAATCGCGGTGAATCACGCCTTTCGAGTGCGCGTACGCGACGGCTTCGCAGGTCTTTAATATAATTCCGAGAACGCGCGTCTCGTTCCAATCCTCCTTTCCTTCAAATGTTAGATCGAAAATAGTCTTTAGATCGCGCCCCTTTACGAGTTTCATCGTAAAGAATGCGCGGCCTTTGCCGTCGAGGCCCATTTCGTGCACCGGCACGATGCCCGGGTGGTCGAGTTGCGACGTCACCTGCGCTTCGTCGAGGAAACGCTGCAGAACGCCCGTATTCGCTCCCGATTTTTCGTCGAGACTGCCGCTCCCGAAATCGGTGCCGAGAATTACTTTCATCGCGAGATCGCGCCGGAGCTTGCGATCCCACGCGCGCAACACGACGCCCATGCCGCCGCGGCCGATCTCCGTCCGGATCGCGTAGCGCACCGGCGGCTCGAAATCCAGATCCGGATCGATATCTGTATGATGCTTCGATTTCGAACCCTTCCGCCCGTGCTTCGCATCCTCCGGGTGCGCTTCGTCCTCGATCGTTTTTCTTAATGTATCAAATGCGGTCCGCGCGCGGCGGAGTTCGGCGGCGGCTTCCGGATTCTCCGCGCAGTATTTTGCGAAGCGCGTATCGTTTTCCGAAACGAGATCGATCAGGATGCGCAGATAGGCGGACCAGATCGCGTCGGTTTGGGAGGATTCCGTCGGAACCGGCTCGTCCATCAGTTATATTAATTCTATGGCTGAATTGTAAAATCGAGTCCGTTCGACGAACTGAAGCCCTGGGGCGACGGGAAACACGCGGGCGGCCAGAAGAAAAACGCCTGGCCATACAGATGCTTGCCGACGAGGTCGGGAATGTCGCGAATCGGAATCGGCGTGGACGTGGCATCGCCGTTCAAGTCTACAAATAGCGCCGGCGTTTCGATAATAATCGAAAGGGCGGGATTGATCCAAGTCTCGACTTGAATGCCGAGCAAATCGCCGCCGACGAGGTTTGGAACATCTGTAATAATCGCGACGCCGACCGATCCGGGAGGTCCGTTGGTGCAGAGCAGCGAGAAATAATCGTTTCCGAGCTTCGGGCTCGAGTTGACGCTTAATTTATGTTCGCCGTTGCAGCCGGGTGTGCCGGTGCCGAAAAACGCGACGCCCGCCGGATAGGGAGCGGCGTTCAGGACGGTTGTAACAACTCCGTCGTTGTTCGAGCCGCGCGGAATAATAATATCGTCGCGGAGATCGTTTTCGAGATCGCCGACGGCGATCCCCTCCGGCGAACCGCCCGTTCCGATGTCGACGGGGAATTGTATACCGATGCCGCCGAGACCGTCGCCGAGGAGAATGCTAACATTATTCGAACCGCCGTTCGATACCGCGAGGTCGGGAGAACCGTCGCGATTGAAGTCGCCGATCGAAACGCCGCGCGGGGCGATGCCCGTCTGGACAAAGGAGGGCGCGCCGAAACCGAACTCATGCTTCGCGCCGAGAATAATGGCAACGTTATTCGATCCGGTGTTCGCGCAGACGAGGTCGCGGATGCCGTCATGATTCAGATCCGTGTCGTTCAACGAAACGGGTCCGTTTCCCACGGGAATGATTGCAACAATAATCGAAGGCAGGACGCCCGGCGTGAACGCTACAGTTTCATACGGATTCTTGGCGATCGTCACGCTGCCGAGATTATTATCCGTCGTTCCGAGATCCGGCGTCCCGTTTTCATTCATATCCACGGTGACGAGCGACGTCGCCGACGTCCCCATGCCGCCGACCGAGTCGGTCTGGCCGAAGGTGCCGTTTCCGTTCCCGAGGAGGATCGTCACGGACGCGTTCGCGGAACTGTTAGAAACGACGATGTCCAAATTGCCGTCATTATTCATATCGGCGATTCGGAGCGCCGTGGGATTCGTCCCCGCCGGATAATTCACCGCCGGCGCGAGATTGCCCTGTCCGTCGCCGAGGAGCACGGACACGTCGTTGCTTCCGGAATTCACAACAATAACGTCATTATTCGTATCGGCGCTGATGTCGGCGATCGCGACCGCCGCGGGATTGGTGCCGACCGGATACGGTCCTTTGCATACAGTTCCGCCGGCCGACGAACTGGTCTGAATCGTAACGTTATTGCTGCCCTGCTGGACTGTGGCCGTGTCTTTCTTTCCGTCTTTATTCAAATCGCCGAGCGCCGTCGCCTTCGGCGTGCCCGTCGAACAGGCCGAACTGTTTGTTTGAAATTTTACAATATTCTGGCCCGCGCCGCGGAGCAGCGAAACGAGCGCGGAGCCGTCGCTCGCGATGACGAGGTCGGGACGCGTATCTTGTAAATCGAACGATCCAACAATAACTGCCGCCGAACCGTGGCCGACCGGGAAGGACGACAACGCCTTGAACGCGCCCATGCCGTCTCCGAGGAAGAGCGACGCGAGATCGGAATTGGAGTATGTTACAATTGCGTCGAGGTTGGAATCGACGTCGACGTCGGCCACGGCAATGGCCGAGGGCGTGTCGTTCAATGGAATATGTGTATAAAGCGACGGCGTGCCGTCCGGAGCGAGCGTCACCGCGGACATGCGGCGAAGAAGCGCGCTTGTGGCGAGAATATCAACGGTCGCGTCGCCGTTGATGTCTCTTAACAAAAACGTCGAAGGGGACGGAAGCGGGATCGCGCCAGAGTTTGGAAAACCGCCCGCGCCGTCGCCGCCGAATATTTGTATAATTCCCGCGCTCGTCACCGACGCCGCGAGGTCGCCGCGGCCGTCGTGATCGAAATCCGCGGCCGCGAGCGCATCCGAACCGCCGGCGGAATCGATATAAACCGGATCGTGAAACTGCGGGCCGTTCGCACCGGTCACGGCAAGCATCACGCCGATTTGTGCATTTTCGCCGCTGAACGCAATGTCGGCGCGGCCGTCGCCGTTCAAATCGTAAGCTACAATAGATCGGATGCTGCCCACCGCAAAAGAATGAACATCCGTGAATGAAAATTGTCCGCCCGCGAGGTGGCCGCGGAGGACCATGAGCGTCCCGTCCTGCAAACCGCACATGACGTCGAGAGATCCGTCGAGATCGAGATCGGCGATGGCGAGCGCCGCGATCGGACTCAAAAGCGAGACGCTCGTCATTTCGGTAAAGGCCGCGTCGCCGCTTTTATAAATGATCAAATTCCCTTCGTAACCGCCGACGGCGAAATCGATGCGACTATCCTGATCGAAGTCGGCCGCTCCGAGCACGCGCGCGCCGCCGTTCGTGCCCGTGTCGCCGAATCCGAACGTTCCGTCGCCCCGGTTTAGATAGATCGAAATATTGCCCGCCCACGGCGTCGCGTCGCACACGACGACGTCCGCGTACATGTTCGAATCGAAGTCGCCGATCGCGAGAGCGCCCTGTCCGAGTTCGGACGGGGAATTGTATGATTTCGACGGATACATATTCGGCCCGAGGAATCCGTATCCGTTCAGATCCTTAAGATTCACGCGCAGCTTGCCGCCCAACGGATCATTAGCTATCAAATCGTCGACGCCCGCCGCGCGGAGGTCGATCGCTTTCAAATCGCTTGGCATGCCCTGATTGTGAACGACCACCGGATCGTTCCAAAAACCGCCCGCGCCGTCGCCGTATCGAACTGTTATATCGCCGGAGCCGGAGGAAGTGTACGCAACGTCGACGGACGCGTCCTGATTGAAGTGTCCAAATAAAATCGCCGTCGGAGCGGGGCCGGCCGAAAACGTAAGAGGCGGAACTTTACCGAAACCGCCCGCGTCGTCGCCGAAGAGAATGGCGCCCGCATCGGACGCGAAAAATACAATTCCCGCGTCGTTCGCGCCGTCGGTGTCGAAATCACCGAGCGCGAGACCGCGCGGATCGACGCCCGAAATAAATTGTGACGGAGCCGGCGTGAAATTTCCGTTTCCGTCGTTGAGCCAGATGTCCATTTGCCACTGTTCGACGCCGACGATGTCGAGGCGGCCGTCATTGTTTACTTCGCCGATCGCGATCGAACCGAGCTGCGATCCCGAAAATAAAGACTGTCCCGCGACAATATTACCGTTGCCCAATCCATAATAAACTTCGGCGCCGGGCCCGAGATGCGAAAATACAATATCGGGAATGCCGTCGCCGTTCAGGTCGGCTTGCGCGAGAAGGCGCGGTTTCGAATTGACGGGCAACTGGATCGCGTCGTCGAGTCCGTCGAGGCCGCGGCCCTTCATGAAACCGATCGTATTTGTAAACTCGTTCGCGGCCATGATGTCGGGATTGCCGTCGCCCGTGAAATCGGCCATGACTACGGATCGCGGACCCGATCCGCCGGTCAAATATTGCGTTCCCGCGAAAATCGGCGGACCCGATGGAATTGTAATTTTTGACGACGCGAGAAAAATGGAAATGGAAAGCGTGTCGGGATCGCACGTCACGACGTCGGCGGCGTTCAAGCCGTCGAGATTGCCGGTTACTAACGATATGGGCGGGGCCGATGTATGAAATTGAATCGGCGCGTCCGCGGAGCCGTCGCCGGAATACTTACAATATGAAATGTGCGGTTGCGGCGTTGGCGCGCCGCCGTGGGACGCGAGCAGATCGGGTTTTCCGTCGCCGTCGCAGTCTCCGATCGCGACCTGGCTGACGTTCGGTCCGTGCGCGGCGATCGTCTGCGGCGTGAAAACGCCCTGTCCGTCGTTGGCGAAGAGCCAGCCGTTGCCGTCCGGATCGGCCGTATACAAATCCACGCCGCCGGCATTATTAATATTTCCCTGCGCGAAACCGCGCAGCGCCGTCTGCGCCGTATTTTGATAAAGCACGGGGGGGAAAAATCCGCCATGAACGCCGAGCCGCACGGAAATTTTATTAACAAGCGAAAGCACGCACGCGATGTCGAGCCGGCCGTCGCTATTGTAATCATTTAAAAGGATCGCGCTCTGCCGGCCGCCCATGTCGATCGACTGTGGGACGTCGAATTGTGCATTTCCAAGTCCGCGCAGCCACGTGGCCGAAGTGCTCTTGCCATTTGAAATAATCAGATCGACGAGGCCGTCGCCGTCGAGATCGCCGGCCGCGATGCCGGTGGGGAACGCCGCCGCTCCGGCAATGGAAATGGTAGTAATATTAGGAAAACCGCCGAGCCCGTCGCCCAAACAAATGGAAACGGACGGCCCGTCCGGAAGAGGATTACCGTCGTTGGCCGTCGCAATGTCGAGTTTTCCGTCGGCGTCCGCGTCGAAAATCGCGAACGCGATCGGAAGGCGGCCGACTTTGAACGTCGTCGGGTTGGAGAAGGATCCCTGGCCCAGACCGCGAAGAATGGCTACAAATTGCTCGTCGCGGCTGACGACAACAATATCATTCTTAGTATCATTATTAAAATCGGCGATCGAAGCTTGAACGAGAGTTTTGCCGACGATTTTCGTTTGCGCGGGGAGCAGCTCGGATTGTGCGCGCGAAACCGAGGGCGCGGCGAGGATGAAGATCGTTGAAGCGAGCGCGGCGAGGTGGGATTTGTGTGGCACGGGGAGGCAAGCTGACATTGACATGTTGAACCTCTGCGTTGAATACAAGGCGAGCGGACGGCGGACCGAACTGCGGACGTTGAGGTTTCGAGGTTCCGACGGGGTGGAAACGGCCATTGTCGCTCGGAAGTGTGAATGGGCGCAATGCTGCGCGTGCAATTTTGGAAGGCGCGTGGAAGAAAGTGCGAGGGAGGGACGGAATTATTCAAAAATACCCCTGAACCGCGATGTTGGCCCAAAAGTTAAGAATGGACGGGATTTTTTAACCTCCACCGACGTAAATCCTTGCGACGCAGCACTCGAATTCGCGGGTTTCGGCCGCCTTGTTGTTAAATAAACGATCCCACGAGAAGGTTTTCGACGATGGGACCGAAACAGTTTTTCTCCTCGACGTTGTCGGGATCCCAGTAGGAGGCGTGAACGTCGAGTCCGAAAAGTAATATTGCGCCGGCGAACCGGCGCAGCCAGCCCGCGTCGCTTGTCACGCCCCACGCGGCGCTCTCAATATGAACATTCGGAACGATCCCGGCGCCGCCGATTCCGACGAGGCGCGGTTTTTTCGGATTATTAAAATCGGATCCGAGCGGGTCGAGCGCATTATGAACATTAATCCATTTCAATTGTACATTCGGGGCGGGCGCGCGGTGTTTGAAATGCTCCGGCCAGAACTCGGCGAAGGATTCGTAAGGAAACCCAATGGTAGTCATCGACGCGACGCGACTCAGCGCGGCGGGAGGTTTGCCGGTTTGAAAAATGGAGTCGACGGCCGCGACCGCGCCGAAACTGTAGCCAATGACGTGAATGGCATCGTAATGATGTCCGCTCGAATCTAATTTTGCGGCGAGCGATTCGAGATGATTGGTAAGTTCCGGCCTTTCGCGTCCCGAACCCATGTAACCGAGCAGGAGCAGGGCCGAGAGGCCGGCATCGACGACGGCGGCGCGGACTTTCGCGGACGCGAGCGCCGGGGCGATGAAGTGCGCCGAAAGAATATAATAAAAATAGGGCGATACGTATTGTCGTATTTTTTCCTGAATATCCGCGAGCGCGCCGCCGACGGGCCCGCTCGCGGTTTTTAACGCGTCGGCGCCGACGTTTCCCGCGACGGCGGCCATGATGAGTAATGATAATAAAAAGAAGTACGCGGCGAGAGCGCTCGACATCGTAATAATCCAGAACACGTGTATGAGTTTCACGCGCGAACCGGCCGTTCCCAATTTGAACATCCGGCCGAGCGCCGGCGTATTCAATATCACGGTTCCGAGAAGGCTCAGCATTTGTTTCCAGAGCGTCGAGCTCCTTTTCTTTTGCATGGCCGTTTCGAGGTAGGGAAGAACGTAAATATCCAATTGTGCCCGCGGAGCGCCGGGCGTTTCCTTTATGACCCTCGCCGCGCGCGCCGTCCGGTTCTCGCCGTACGCGATCGGTTCGAGTTTCTCCGTCGTAAATTGTACATTCGGCGCCGAAGCGCGCGGCCGCATCGACGCCGCCAGCGCATCCGCGAGGACGAGCGGATCCGATCTTTTGGGGTTTGCAACAATGCCGGAAAAATAGACGATTGCATGTGTAGTCACGGGAGTCTCCAAGGCAAAGATTAGTAAATGATGCATTTTCGAACGCTCGCTTCAACAAAATGTCGCAATGCCATCGTGCGTCGGATGCGCGGACCTCGAAGGAGAGGTTCTCGGAAGCGGAGAATCGGGACGTGAACAGCAGAGCCCGCGCGGTGGGCGTATGCTCTCTGCAATCGCCGATGGAAGCCGCCCGCGCCGATCTTCAATTCGAGACTCTCTTTCCCGAGGTCGCGCCCGCGCTCTATGCGTGGGCGAGTCTGCGGGTGCGCGCTTCCTTGCGATCGCGCCTCGATCCGGAGGACCTTCTTCAGGAAATCGGTTTTCGCGCATGGCGCGGTTTCAGCGGATTCGATCCGTCGATTGCTACATTTCGCTCGTGGGTTTTTGGCATTGCCCATCGCGTACTACAAGAAGCGTTGCGCTCGGTCAGCCGCGGCGCCGCCGTTTCGAATCCCTCCGAACTTCTACGCGATTTTCCGGCGTCCGCGACGACGGTCAGCCGCCGCGTCGCGCGCGACGAGGCGATTCGTAGTTTTCTCGCGCGAATTGAACAATTAAACGAAGAGGATCGCCGGCTCGTCTTGTGGCGCGGGATCGAGGGACTCTCGCACGCGCAAGTCGCGGAACTGCTCGCCGTCACCGCGGACGCGGCCGCGAAACGATGGCAACGTCTGCGCGAGGAACTCGCGTGCGACGAAACGGCGCGCGCGGTGCTGGTCGGATAGTTAAATTAAGAATACGTTCGGTTCATTTTATAATTCAGTAAATTAATTATTCACCGGTCGAGAGCGCGCGCCGGGCGCACGCCGGCGGTGGGCATCCGCGCGGTGGGGGGCAGACCCGACCTGCGCGCGACTCTCATGAATGAAATGCCGCTCGAAAAATCGCCGCCGCGCACGACTCGATAACGAAAATCCCCGTTGCGGAATCCGTCGCCGGGGCGCGCCGGATGATCGGAATAATCCTCCCACGTCTCGCGAATCCATTCTTGTACATTTCCGCCAATATCATAAAAACCGAATCCGTTGGCTCCGAACGATCCGACCGGCGCGGTGGCGAGCCAGCCGTCGTAAAAATCCAACTGATAACGCCAGTTCGCGCCGCCGCCGTTTTCTTTAGCATACCGATCCGCGATGTTTTCTTTACCATTCAACGCCAGCGCCGATTGGCCGGCCCAGTAGGGGGTCGTCGTGCCGCCGCGCGCGGCGTATTCCCATTGAGCCTCCGTCGGCAGCATCAATCCGAGGCGCGACATCGTTTGATTACAATCGTTCCACGATATTTGTTCGACGGGATGCCGCAACGGATCCTTAGTATCGACGCCCGGGCCTCCCGGAAGCCGGTCGGAGGGATTCGCGCCGCAAAAACGCGACCACTGGCCCTGCGTCATTTCGTATTTCGATATAAAGAAAGGATCGAGCGCGATTTCGCCGGACGGTCCCTCCCATTTTTCCAATTCGCCGTCGACGTGCGGCGACCCGGCCGGGCGCGATTCCGTCGGCGCGTCCGCGCCGATGCGAACCGTTCGTCCGGGCAATAGTATAAATACAATTCCGCACGCGCCGTTCATATTTAATAATTTCGTCGTCGCATCGCGCGCGGCGACCGCGCCCGTTTCCAAATGTGAAAACTCATATAGACCCGAGACGGGATCGCGTCCGGCGGGAACCAATCCGCGCCGCGGTTTCATGATCAATCCGTTATATTTAGGATCGCGCCGGATCGCGTCGATTGCCGCGGTCCATTCCGATTTGTAATTTTCAATCGACAATAAATCGACTTCGGCGGCGAAATTCCGCCGCGCCTCGACGCGCTTGACGGTTTCGGGAAACTTTCCGAGATCGGCGACAAGTTGTGTTAATTGTTCGTTCCACCACGCGAGCGTGCGGCCGTTTTCTTCGCGGCCGCCCCGGCCGTCGGCGCGGAAACTTTGTAATTGCGCCGCGACGCGTTTCAACGACGATTGATGATCGTCCTCGCGCCCGAGCAGCGCGCGCGCCTCCGCGATCCACGCGTCGAATCCCCCGCTCCCGCCGACGCGTTCGGGAATTTCCGGATATAATAATTGTTCGCGTTCTAATAAATCGCGGAGAATTCTGGCGTCCGAAAGCCGTCCGAGATCGGCGAGCGCGGATTGGGATTTTAGATATAATAACGAAACGCCCGAAAGTCCCGTCAGGAGCACGAACAACAATCCGCCGAGACTGGCCGCGAGCGCGGGCTGCCGCTGCGTCCAACGCCGCAATCTTAATATCGGTCCCGCCGCGCGCGCCGCGATCGGTTCGTGCTCGCGAAAACACTTCAAATCCTCCGCGAATTCGAGCGCCGAACGGTAGCGTCTCGCCGGTTCCCGTTCGAGCGCCGTTTGTAATATAATAGATAGATCGCGCGGAATCCTCCGGTTCGCGCGTCGCGCGTCGGGCGAGTCGCCGCGCAGTACTTTTTGTACGATTGCGTCGCGCGTGGGCCCGTCGAACGGCCGGATCAGAGTTAAACATTCGAAAAGCGTCGCGCCGAGCGCCCACACGTCGGCGCGCGCGTCCACTCGGCCGAGGCGCGGATCCAACTGTTCGGGCGCCATGTACGCCGGAGTTCCGATGAAATCGCCGGTGCGCGTCATCGGTAATATTGAATTGTCCTCCTCCCGCGCGAGGCCGAAATCGAGCACGACCGGACCGGCGTTTTTTGTAATCATAATATTCCCCGGCTTCAAGTCGCGGTGATGGATCCCCGCTTCGTGCGCGGTGTGGATCGCGCGCGCCGTCTGCTCGACGACTTCGGCGATTTGTAATATTTCCGGCCGCTCCGACGGAGGTTTTCTTCCTTCGCGACGTTTTTCGGAAAGGACTTTTGCAAGCGTTTCGCCTTCGAGATAGCGCATCGCGATATAAGCGATCGGAATTCCCGACGCGTCGCGCGCCGTTCCCGCGTCGTAAAGTGTACAAATCCCAGGATGCTGCAATTTCGCGAGCGTCGCGGCCTCCCGTTGAAACCGCGCGCGCGTCTCGCCCGAAAAAAGCGACCATGTTTCCGTTAAAACCTTGAGCGCGACGCGGCGCTGCAGCCGGACGTCCTGCGCGAGATACACGACGCCCTGGCCGCCGCGCCCGAGTTCCGAAAGAATCTTATAATTGCCGACGGTTGTATTTAACAATTCCCGACCGGCGTCGAAATCGCCGAACGCGCTCGCCTTGCTTTTAGTAGCATCGCCGATTTCGTTCGCGATCCACGCGGCGATGCGCGGAAAATTCCGGGCGTATTCCCCGGCGGAGCGCGGAGTCGATTCCAACTGATCGATCGCGTACGACGCCAAAAACTCGCTTTTCTCGCGCTCGACGAGCACTTCGTCATCGTTGCCGCGGCTGCGCATTGCATCGTCGCTCACAGATGCAAATTAGCGACACTTTGCGCGCGCCGTCCAACGGACGTCCGGCTTTTTGTTTTTTTTGTCCATTGTCGGGCCGGGCCGCCAATCCGCTTGCATGCGACCCAACTACAACCACCTTCGATTCCTCCCCTTTGTTATTCCGGCGTTCGCGTTTTTGTCCAGTTTGACGCCCGCACAAGACCTTTTCGTCGACCGGCAATTCAGCGGACCCAAGTCCAGCCAGGGAATTTGCACCGGCGATTTTAATAATGATGGCAGGCCCGACATCGCGACGGCCGACGGCGCGACGGGTCTTGTATCTGTAATGTTCGGCCAAAACGGCGTCGGTTTTTCCGCGCCGACGAGTTTTGCGCTGAGCGGCGGCGGCTCCCCAATGGCGATTTGTTCGGCCGATTTTAATCATGACGGACGCGCCGACCTCGCGATCGCGAGTCAGAGTCCGGACCAAGTCGAAATCTGGCTCGGCGCGCCGTCGAACCAATTTGTACATTCGACAAATTTTGCGGTGGGGCAGGGCGCGATCCGGATCGCAGCCGGAAAAATGGATTCTACAGATAATCATCCCGACATCGTCGTGCTCTGCCAGACAAGCAAAAACGTCTGGGTGCTTCGCGGCAACGGGACGGGCGGCATTCTTGGCAGCGCGACCGTCGCGCCGCCGTCGGTTGCGAACAGCGTCTTCGAGGATCTCGCGACCGGCGATCTTAATAATGACGGGATGATGGACGTCGCGGTCTGCGATTCCGTCCGCAACCGCGTTTGGATTGCCAAAAGCAACGGAGCCGGATCGTTAGTACAATCGCAATACCTCGTCCTCGGCGCCGGCACGTCGGCGAAAGCGGTCGCGATCGGCGATTATGATAATGACGGATCGGCCGATCTGTTTGTTAATGAAAACGGCGTCCAGATACTTGTAACATTTCACGGCAACGGCAACGGAACTGTAGTAACCACCGCCGTGCAGGCCCTCTCCGACGGGACGCTTCAGGATACGTGGAAACTGATCGTCGGCGATTTCAGCGCCGACGGCAAACTCGACCTCGGCGTTTCGTATACTAACGATGTCGAGGTCCATCTTTATTATCAAACGACGCCCGGCGTGTACGGCGGCGGCTCGGACGAAAAGTGGCTCGCGACGGGCACCGGCAACGCAGGATTCGTTTTCGCGGACTTCGACGGCGATGGTAACAATGACGTTGCCGCGCCGTCGAGCGGCGCGGCGGGCGTGACGCTCGTGCGCGGCGAAGGGGCCGGACAATTTCAAGTTCCGGGTTCGGCCTACGGTTCGCCCGTGACGGCGTCGATCGTCGCCGGCGATTTCAATCGCGACGGATTCGTAGATATCATTTCGGCCGACACGCTTTTCGGTCGAATCTTATTGTCCTACGGCGACGGCGGAACCGGATTTGTATTCTTCGGCGACGCGCCGTCGGTGGTCGGCAGCCCGTGGCACATCGACGCCGGAGACTTCAATTCCGACGGAGTTCCCGACGTCGTCACCGCGAACAAAGATAACGATTCCGTCGCGATGTTACTGAACGACGGCACGGGCATGTTTAATAATCCGACGTATTCGTACGGATTCGGACAGCCCACATACGTCGTCGTCGCCGATTTCGACCTGAACGGCATCGACGATATTGTTGTTTCCAATTCGGTGAATAATAATGTTTCCGTGCTTCTCGGCGACGGCGCGGGCGGCTGGACGTCGAATCTTACGTATTCGACGGGCGCCGAACCGATGGGAATGGCCGTCGGCGATATCAATGAAGATGGAATGCCCGACGTCGTGACGGCGAATCGATCCGCGGGCACGATTTCGACCTGCTTCGGAATGCCGGGCGGCGCGCTCTCCGCGAATATCGATTCCGCGGCGGGCGCGGGCACGTTTTCCGTCGCGCTCGGCGACGTCGACGGCGACATCCACCTCGACGTGGCGGCCGCGAATAGTTATGACGCGACCGTGACGGTGAGGCGCGGAGACGGCTCCGGCGCTTGGATTACAAATGATAATTATTCCGTCGGCGGCGAACCGACGCACGTCATTCTCGCGGACGTCTCGGGCGACGGTCGCGCCGACCTCGTCACAGTGCATCACGATGCCGCGTGGCGCGACGTCGGAATATTAGTGAATGACGGAACGGGCGCGTTCGGCGCGATGACGACGTTTGCGATGTACAGCCGGCAGTCATTTTACAAAAACGAAGTGCTCGCGGTCGACATGAACGGAAACGGCCAAATGGATCTCGTGACCGCGAACGGACTGTTCTGTTCCATTTATAATAATCAGCGCGCGCAGCCGGGCAATCTCGCTCTTTACAATTATGGCACGACCGGTTGCCACGGCAGGATCGCGCTTTCCGCGAACGATTCCGCGCATATTAACGCTCCGAATTTTGCATTCACGGCGACGGGCGCGCCGGTTCGCGCTCTCGGCCTCGGAATCGTTACCAATGCCGCCGATTTCGTCGGGAGCGATCCTTTCTTTCTGTATGCGACGCTGTACGTCGATCTGTTCAATGCCAGCGAAATTTACATCGTCGACTTCATCAGCGACACCGCGACCGGCGCGTCCGCGCCCGTGGCGATTCCAAACGACGGCGGACTGATCGGAAATCAGTATTATTTACAAACGATCTGGGTCGAGCCCGCGTCGGCGCAGTGCAAACCGTCGCTGTTCGGAATTGTATCGTCCGCATTGTTATCGTTTACGATCGCCCCGTAGAATCCGCGGATGCGGCGCGTCGCGACCGCAAGTCTCGAATCGGCCGGTTCGGATCGTTTCCGAGCCGGCCGTATCATTGACGGCGCGAGAGCCGCCCGTTTATAACGGTTGGCATGGCGGCCTGTCTTCCACTGGACGAAATACACCGTTTCGCGGACGGCGTGCCGCTCACGGCGGAGGCCCAGTCGCATTTCAAGGATTGCGATGCGTGCTCCGCGGCATGGCGCGACGCGTGCTCGGCAAATTTACTGATCGGAAGATTAAAAAAGACCGGCGCCGCGAATTCGGACTTCGACGGCGCGTTGCGGCCGGGTGTGCGGATCGCCGGTTACGAAGTTCTGCGCGAAATTCGCCGCGGCGGACAGGGAATTGTATACGAAGCGCGCGAGACGCCGGGCGGCCGGCGCGTGGCGTTGAAAACGCTAATCCCCGAAGGCGACGTTTCGCCGAGGCAATTGCGGCGTTTCGAACGCGAAATCGAAATCGTTTCGGAATTGCGGCATCCGAATATTGTAAATTTATATCAAAGCGGAGTCGCGGACGACGGATCGTTATATTTTGCAATGGAGTTCATCGACGGCGTGCCGCTCGACGTCCACTGGCAGCGCCAGCGTCTCGCGCGCGGGCCGCTCAAGACGTCCGAAATCGTCGGGCAGTTTATTACAATTTGTCTCGCGCTCCAGCACGCGCATCAGAAAGGAGTCATCCACCGCGATCTGAAGCCTTCGAATATACTGATCGACCCGTCGGGCGATCCGCATATTCTCGATTTCGGCCTCGCAAAAGAGATCGCGCCGGAATCGCGCGGCGGGCGCGACCGGCTGACGCAGTCGGGGGATTTTGCCGGAAGTTATATTTATGCCGCGCCGGAACAGTTTCGCGGCGAGCCAGGCGAACTCGACGTGCGCACCGACATCTATGCGCTCGGAATGATATTATATGAATTAATCACGGGACGCCTGCCGTTCCCGACGGACGTCGCGATCGCGAGTATTATTCATAATATCATTACAAAGGATCCGGAGGCGCCGAGCGCGATCCAGGCGGGCGGCGGAACGCGCGGAAATCAGCGGCCGCGCGCCGATTCCGGAATGTTCGAGCCGGTGTCGCGCGATCTCGACGCGATTGTATTGACGATGCTCGCGAAGAGCCGCGAAAATCGTTATCAATCGGTGGGCGGCTTGATCGACGATTTGAAACATTATCTGGCGGGGGAGCCGATCGCCGCGAGCCAGAACAGCCGCTGGCATCTGTTACGAAGGGCCGCGAAGAGGCATCCCGTGCTTTCGACGGCCACGGCCACGGTCGTCGTCGGAGCGATCGCTATATTATCATTTTACGCGGAGACGAAGCGCGTCGCCGCCGCGGAACTTCGAAGGGATTTGTATTTTAGTAATCTGGAGCGCGGCAGAGTCGAGGTGCTGGCGGGCCGCGTGCCGCAGGCGGAGGATCTGCTCTGGCGCGCGCATCTGTCGCCGCCGCCCGAATTCGAAGCCGTCGGTGCGCTCGGCGGCGCCGAACTCTCCGGGCCCGAACGCACGCACTGGGCGCTTTCGGAATTGTATGCATCCCATCCGTGTCTCCGAAGTACACAAATTCCTCCGGGCGGACCGGTCAATTTTCAATATTGCGACGAAACGAATCAAATCGGGATTTGTGTATTCGACGGAAGGTTTCAACTGCGCCGCTACTCCGACGGAGCGCTCGAGTGGGAGTTGCGCGACGCGATGTACCGATGTTGCGCCTTCGCGAAGAATCGCGTCGTGTTTTGCGGCGACAGAAACGGCGTCGTTCATATATTAAATACGGCGGAACATAAAGAAATCGGAACGCTCGACGGATGCAAGAGCGCGATCGAACAGATCGAAATTTCGGGCGACGATCGATTTGTAATCGCCACGGAAATGTCCTCTCAATTGCATATTTGGGACTGGCGCGAACGAAAGGCGTCATTCGTATTGAACGAAATCCCCGGGCCGAATCTTCGCTTCGACGTGTCGCGCGCCGTCGGCGAATTCAAACAGGATCGAATCGCGATCGGATCGTCGAACGCGCGCCCGAAGTTATATCAATTATCCGCGAACGGCGAACTTACGGACGGGCGCGATCTTCCGATTCCGTCGGCGGACACGGACACGCAACGTTTACTTTTCACGCCCGACGGCTCGATGGTGCTCGTCCACGTCGGCGCCACCGAGAATAAAATTTATATGTGTCCGACGAACGAACACAGCTCGCTTCGGCGGCTTTCACTAACAAAATTTAATAGTTTTGCGCTCTCGCACAGCGGAAATTCGATCATGCAAACCTCCGAGGCGCCGAGCGCGATCCACACGACGACGCTGGTCGTGCCGTCGAAGGCCGCGCTTAATTCCGGGGAGTCGCTGCTTCTCGGACATCGGAATGTTATTAATAAACTCGTTCCCGGGCCCGACGGAACGTTTCTCGCGAGCGACAAGAGCGGCGCGCTGAAAATTTGGGAAGTCGAAAATCCGCGCCATATACAATTAGTTTCTCCGGCGAATGCCAGGAAAAGGGAAACGATTCACGTCATCGACGTGGAACGGAAGGGTCGCCGAATTATCAGTTCGGGAACGAAAGACGGCATCTTGAGTTATTGGAATTTGGACGAGAGTCCGGAACCCCGCTCCGTGAAGGCGTCCGAATCTTACATTTATGCGGCCGCGTTGGATCCTAACGATCCCTCGCGTTTCGCGACCAGCGAACGCAATTCGGGAACAATTAAAATGTGGGATTTCTCGGAGAAGAAGGAAAAAATACTTTGGGAAAGATCCGCGCACGAAAGAACGATCAGTTATTTAGCATTCCGTCCGGACGGCAAAATGCTCGCGAGCGCCGGCGACAGCGACCGATCCATTAAATTATGGACTTCCTCGGGCGATCCGATCGCCACGAAAAGTTTGCACGACGAAAGAGTGAGCGCGCTCGCGTGGAGCCCCGACGGCCGATTTGTAGCCTCGACGAGCGTCGACAGGACTATTATTATCTGGCCGGTCGATGGAAACGCTCCTCCGAGGCGGCTCCGCGGCCACACGGGGCGGATTTATTGTATCGATTGGAGCGGCGACGGTTCGACGCTCGTCACGGGCGCGGGCGACGACGATGAAGGACTCCGTCTTTGGTCGGCCGCTGACGGCGAGTGTCTGGCAACTGTAAAAAGCACGGGGGGACGCGTTTTTGCCGTTCGATTCAGTCCCGACGGCGGCCTGTTCGCGGCGGGCGACGCCGCGGGATATATACAAATATGGAATACGCGAACGCGCGAACAACTCGCCCGCTTTCTCGTTCACGAGGGCGCCGTTTTCAGCATGCGTTGGAGCGGCGACGGCAAGTATATCTATTCGAGCGGCGAGGACAATCTTGTCAATAAACTCGATCTAACATATTACGACCGCCACATCGCCGGAAATTTGTTATATCAGGAAACCCTGCTCGGCCTGAGCGACGCGCATACGTCCTCGCTCGACCGCACCCGCGAATGGGTGAAGCGGCAACTGAACCGGTAAATTATTATGGAATGGAAAACGACATCGACGGTGCTCGATAAGTTGCATGACCATGCGGATCAGACCGCGTGGACGGATTTCGTCGGCCATTTTCGCGCGCCGATCGTTCGATTTGTCATGCGCAACGGATTGTCGGCTTCCGACGCCGAGGACGTCGCGCAGGAAACGATGATGGCGTTCGCGCGAAATTACCGGTTGAATCGTTATGATCGAACCAAGGGCCGGTTGAAGGATTGGTTATTCGGAATCGCGCGCAATCAAATGTTACAAGCGAGAAAAAGCCGGATGTTACAATTCGACGCCGGAGGCGCGGGCTCGTCGGCCTCCGAATCGAATGCAATATTCGACGTTCCCGACGCCGCTCACGTCGCGTGGTGGGAGGACGAATGGGAACGGGCCGTTTACGAGCGATGCCTCGATCAAGTGCGAAATGAAGTCACGGCCCAATCGATGGAAATCTTTAAATTATTAATTACCGGCGGGATTTCGGCCGACGAAGTGGCCGCGCGTTCCGGCGTTTCGACGACCGTCGTTTACAATGTCAAGAGCCGCGTTTCGCGGCGCATCGCCGAGCTCGCGCGGAAGTATCAGGATTGCTGATATTAATCCTTCTTATATGCGAATGCGAATTCGCCGCCGTTGATTGCGCCGCTCATATCTTTATATTGAGTCCAATTCTGAACCATGTGCTTGTCGTCGGGAATCTCGATCACGACGCGGCCCATGAAGCCTTCGTCGGTCGCCGAATAATTCGTAACACTTTCCAATTCGAATACGATTCTCTTCGGATTTGTAGGATGCGCGGCCGCCATGCGCGGCTGGTTTCCGGCGCCGCAATAATGTGTTAATATAATACGATCGCCGTCGAGATGATACATATTCGTCATCTCGTGTTGCTCGCCGGGGGCCATCACTTCGCGTACGGCGCTGCCCATCGACGAGACTGCGAACGTGCTCTTCAGCGCCCGATCGCCAAAATCCGCGGGTCCTTTGCCCGTCCAATTTCCAGCGAGGCTCTTGATCGCCTGCATCGCCGCGATCGTCTCCTTGCTCGGCGCGCCCGACAATGCCGCGCGATCGGGGCCGTAGCCGGCGGTGCGGCAGCCGGCGGAGGACAACATCCATGAAAGACCGGAAATACAAATATACAGATTGGGGTGTTTCATAATATTAAACGGACGCCGTGGAAAGGACGGAATCGCGCCCCAGTATCCGTGGACGCGGCGACGGCGCAAGTGGGCGGGCGACAAAAATCAAGCGGACGTGCATGCGACAAATCGAGGGCGCGGTATCCTCGGTTTTCGACGGCTGCGCTGCGAACGCGCATGCGGCTGTTGAACGCGCGCGAATCGGCCGATGCGCGCGGCTAGAATAGGCTACAAATCACGTTCGCCGCCCGCATCGCGCGGGTGCGCGCGCATCGCCATCGATTCAATGAATATAACACATCGCCGCCAGTTATCGCAATTTGTTTTTATTATAATTCTCGCCGGCGCGCCGTCGTGCGCCGCGAAGTCCGCCGGCCCCCAAGATCCGCCGACGGCCGCCGCGCGAACCGCGTCGAGTCCGACGGTTCGGGAATCATTAAGACTCGACGCGGGGACGAATCTTCATTATTCCGGCAAAGCGTCATTGCAATTTGGAGACAGTTCGAGCGCATCGGCGAATTTCGAGTGCGACTTGCTCGTCATGAATCGCGCAAAGGGCGGCGGCATCGAGTATCTTATATTTACCAATCCGGGCGCGGGTTCTGTGATTCAAGGCGAAAAGCACCGCGCGACCTCGGGGAAGGGCGAGTTTCGCGAATTCTCGCACGGCCCGACGTTCCGGCCCGAGGGGAATGCCATGATGATGAATATGGGGATGAGTATGGAAAACCCGGCGCACAGTCTCGTGTCGCGTTCGCCGCTCCCGCGCGGATCGGTATTATTAACGAACGGCGAGTCGGTGCAGGGAATGGCGAGCGGACCGTTTGATAATAATCTCGGTGTTCCGCTCGTTTGGAAAGTAAAAATTGAGGATGACGTCGCGCGGATTTCGGCGGCTCCCAAGACGCTTCCGATCGAAGCGAAAGGCGGCGGCGGCGGCACGATCGAGGAGTTTACAGAAACCTACGGCGTCGATCTCAAGGACGGAGCGCTCCGATCGTTTCAGTATCATTGCAAAATCGCGCGTGAAGTCGACGGAAATCGGTCCGACGAAACGGGCGACATTCGGCTCGAGGTTTCGAATATTAAGAAAATCCCGTCTTCCGGACTCGCGGCGATCGCCGCCGATCTCGATGTCTGGAAAAAGATGCGTATGGATCTGTACAAACGGGACGCCGACCTCGACTCGCTCGAAACGCCCTATCGCGAGTTTCATAATAGACTCGTAAAAGCCGGATCTCCGCTCGCGGCGGGCGTGGGCCGCCTGGGCGGAATTTTCGAAGGCCGCCGGGAAGCGGCGAAAAACGAAGAGAAGTTTCGCGAGAGCCTCGCCGCGATCAAAGGGAAATCCGTCGCGGAACTGCTTGGCGACGCGCTCGGCAGGGACATGAGCGGAGCCGATATTAAATTATCGGATTACAAGGGGAAGTTTATTATTATGAACTTTTACGCGTCGTGGTGCGGGCCGTGCAATCAGGAAATTCCGCACCTGCAGGAATTGTTAAAAAAGCACGCGAACGACGGCGTCGTCGTCATCGGCTTCGACAAAGAAACCGATCATGCGAAGGAAATCGCCCACGCCAGGAAAAAGGAAATCGCGTGGCCCGTGGTTCTCGATTGCGCGAACATTAACGAAAAATTGAATGTGACGGCCTTCCCGACGAATTTCTTCATCGATCGAAACGGTAATATTATCGATCGCGTGATCGGATACGGCGACGATCTGATCGAGTCGATCGAAGCGATGATTCGGAAGAATCCTCCCGTAAAATAAGTCTTTCCGCAACCCGCATCGGGCGGCCGGCGCGGAATTCGGACGGCGGCGCTATTCACTCCGGAAGGCGATTCGCGGCCGCCGGAGGTTTTATTCGCGAAAGTTGCGAAAGATACGAATAAAAATTTTACTTGAGTGAATAATTATTCGTAGCCGTAAATTGAACGCGTGGAATCGACTTCGCAGCGCCGGCACAAAATCCGCGAATTGCTCGGGGAGAATCCCGTGCGCAATCAAAAGGAGCTTCGCGCGGAGCTGCACCGCCATGGACTTAACATTTCGCAGCCCGTGCTCTCCCGCGATCTTCGGGCGATCGGCGTCGCGAAGCACGGCGGACAATATCAAATTCTGAACGATGCGCCCGCGACGCCGCTCGCGACGCTGCAGCCATTGCTGCGCGATGTCGACCGCGCGGCGCATCTCGTAATCGTTCGTTGCGAACCCGGCGCCGCGAGCGCGGTCGCGCGCGCGATCGACGCCGAAGACCTCCCGGGCGTCGCGGGCACCGTCGCGGGCGACGACACGATTTTCATTGCCGTCGCAAGCCGGGCGGCGGCGCGCAAAATTCATCATCACATTTCGGAATATCTGTAATTTAACAAAAAAGGAGTCGGCGAAGCATGCGTGTTTTATTAGCATATTCAGGCGGTCTCGACACTTCCTATCTGGTCGCGTGGCTGACGCGCGAGCGGGGATGCGAGGTCACGGCGCTCACCGTGGATTGCGGGGGCTTCGATCAGGATGACAAACTTGCCATTGCCGCGCGCGCCGTCGCGCTCGGGGCCGTTGCCCATCGATTTGTAGATTCGAGGCGCGAAATGTTCGATCGAGTGCTGCGCTGGCTGATTGCCGCGAACGTGCGTCGCGGCGGCGTGTATCCGCTGTGCGTCGGCGCGGAGCGTGGACTTCAGGCCGAAATGCTCGCGCGGGTCGCCAGGGAAAACGATTTTCGCGCGGTCGTGCATGGATGTACTGCGGCCGGCAACGACCAAGTGCGATTCGAAGCAGCGCTTTCTACAATTGCGCCGGGTCTTGAAGTGTGGGCCCCCGTGCGCGACGCGCGCGTCTCGCGGGAGGCCGAGCGCGCGTGGTTGTTGGAACACGATCTACCGGTTCCGGCCGCGGGCGGTCGCTACTCGATCAATGCGGGTCTCTGGGGTCTCACCATCGGCGGAGGCGAACTCCACGACAGTTCGCTTTCGCTTCCGGAAGATGTCTGGCAGTGGACTCGCGGCGGCCACGGCGAAAAAATTGTAAAATTAAGATTCGAAGAGGGTGTGCCCGTTGAAATGGATGGCAAGACCTATGATGCGGTGACTCTGGTGGAACGGATCAATCGCGAGGCCGGGCGTCTTGGTGTCGGCCGCGGCTACCACCTCGGCGACACGGTTATTGGTATCAAAGGGCGCATTGCCTTCGAAGCGCCGGCCGCTGAAGTCTTGATCGCCGCACATCGCGAACTTGAGAAACTGGTCTTGACCGAAGAGCAGAGATTCTGGAAAGACCACTTGGGCGAAGTCTATGGACGCCGACTCCACCAGGGACTCTTTCATGATCCGTTCCAGCGCGATCTGGAAGCGTTCTTCACATCGAGTCAGGCGCGCGTCAGCGGTGAAGTCACTCTGCGCCTGCGCCATGGCGCTGTTCTCGTCGAAGGTGTGAGTTCGCCCTACAGTCTCATGAGTGCGAGCGATGCGAAGTACGGCGAAATGGTGGGTACTGGAATGAGTCCACAGGGAGCACTGGGACTTGCCCATGCGCTCGCTCGCCCGGCGCGACTCCATTTGCGTGCCGGTGCGCTTGCAGCGGGAGAGGCAACCTCATGACGCGTTGTAGACTTGACAAGATCGCATCTGTAACTCGGCGGCTTGAACTGGCGCGAGACGCAGTCCTTGGCGAAGAGATTCCCGCGGTTGAAGGTACTGTCGTGGCGGCGCGCGTCAAGAACGCGAAAACACAGTACAACACTCTGGAAGATGTCCACGGACGCATGGTGGCGCTGCACCCCGGCGACATCATCGCAGGTGCTCTTGGACATCGCGACGCACTCTATGGTTACTCAGGCCATGTGCCGGAATCCGTGCGGCCGGGGGACGAGTTGCAATTGTTAAATTTGGGCGGCGTCATTGGCACGGGAGCCGAATCCGCACCGGGGATTGGCGAACCGTTCAAACTTGAGATACTGGGTTCGGTGTTGGAGTTCCCATTTGTCGAGGCGCGAATTGGCAAACCGGCCAACATTCAGCGCGCGTCGCTCCCGGGGCGCGCACTCCCGAGATCGTTGCCGCCGGTCATCGCGTTGGTAGGGACTTGCATGGACGCGGGCAAGACCACAGCGGCGAGTGTGCTCATTCAAGAGTTCACACGCGGCGGCCTACGCGTTGCCGCGGGTAAGTTGACGGGCGTTTCTCTTCGACGGGATGTACTACAGATGGCCGACAGCGGAGCCTCGCCCGTCGCGGTTTTTACAGATTTTGGAGTTGTAACGACGAGCGAACATACGTCCGTTCCCGCGGCGCGTTCGCTCGTTGCGCACCTTGCCGAGTCGGAGCCGGATTTATTAGTATTGGAAATGGGAGACGGTTTGCTCGGCACATACGGAGTGCACTCGATCCTCGAGGATACGGGCCTTCGGGGCGCTATTACGGCCGTAGTACTCTGCGCGCAGGATCCCGTTGGCGCCTGGGGCGGAGTTCAACTCCTTCACGATCGATATGGACTCTCGGCGACCGCCATCGCGGGGCGCGTGACGGATACACCCGTGGGCAGCCGGTTCTGTAGTGAACGTCTCGGCATTCCTGCATTCAACGCGCTGCGCGACGGCAAGTCGCTCGCGGCAGTCTTGCTCGACGCTGTGCGCGCGACATCGGCGCTCTGTCGTTGAACATGAGCCACGATACAACAATTCCAGTTGCAGTATTCGGCTCGGGCGGCATGTTGGCCGGCGAACTCTTGCGACTGTGCGCGTCGCACCCGCGATTGACGCCGCGTTGGCTTGCCACGCGCGAACCCTTGGCGTTGGCGGGTGCACACCCGCATTTGGCGGAACTGGGATCCGGAATGGAGATCGAGTCTGTGTTGGACGCCGTCGCGTCGCTTGCGCACTCGAACGAACAGGTCGTCGCATTCTTTGCAATGCCGCATGGAGAGTCGTCCAAGATCTGGCCGCGACTGCGCGCGACTCTTGCCTCCGCTGCGAGTAGAGTCTGTGTGGTCGATCTCGCGGCGGACTACAGAATTGCCAGCGCTGATGTCTACGAAAAAACCTACAACGAACGACATCCGGATCCCTCCGAAGTCGGCCGTTTCTGTTATGCACTTCCCGAGTTGGCCGCGGAGCCACTGCAAGGCAAATCGCGTCTCGCGGCGCCGGGCTGTTTCGCGACTGCACTACAATTAGCGGCGGTGCCGGCGGCCCGCGCCGGCATTCTCGACACAAACCGTCCGTGGATTTTCAACGGAGTCACGGGATCGAGCGGCAGCGGCAACCAGCTGAGAGCCAACACACACCACCCTTTCCGCGAAGGAAACCTGTACGCCTATGCTGCGCAGGGCCATCGCCACGAAGTGGAATTGTTACAAGCGATCGCTAACAATCCGGGTCGCGCGGACGTGCATTTCATCGCGCACTCCGGTCCCTTCGTCCGCGGCATTCACATGACTGCGGCGTTGCCGCTTGTCAAGAATACTACAGTTGAGGATGCGCGATCCATTTTTCAGAATTGTTATAAAAACGCGCCGTTCGCGCGCGTGCTTGCGAGCGGATTGCCCGAGCTGCGACATGTCATCGGCTCCAATCGAGCCGACATCGCCGTGTCCGTGCGCGGCGGCGTTTTGAGCGTATTCGTCGTTATTGATAATTTAATCAAAGGCGCCGTGGGTCAGGCCCTCCAGGCGCTCAATCTTTCAATGGGCTGGCCCGAAACCCTTGGATTGCCGCGTGCCGGCATGGGAGTCGTTTGATGTCGCTTCAGGAATGGCCCGCATACACGCGGGTGCCTCTCGATGTTGTTTCCGCGCATGGTTCCACGCTCGTGTTGAGGGATGGACGCCGTGTACTCGATCTGTACGGTGGACACTGTGTGAACACGCTTGGCGCGGGCGATGCACTGCTCGGCGAAGCGCTGGCGCACCAGTGGAGTACATGGTCGTTCGCGACCAACCTGCTGGACCACTGGCCGCGTCGAAAATTTCTTTCGGCATTCGAGAAGAACTTGCCGGAGGGGAGCTGGACGATCTTCTGTTCGAATAGTGGAGCGGAGGCAAACGAAAACGCACTCAAGGCGGCCCTGGCTGCAACAGGACGCCGGCGTGTGTTGTGCTTCGGTGGCGCGTTTCATGGTCGGACGGCGGGGGCAGCCGCGCTGAGCGACACCAAGAAACAACAATTCCCTTCGGCGCCGTTCGACGTACTGCGAGTGCCCTGGGGGGATCTTGCACAGGCGGTAAAGCAGATCGACGCACAGACGGCTGCCGTGATTCTCGAACCCATTCAGTCGCTCGCGGGTGTCACCGAACCGCCGCCCGGATTTCTAGAGGGACTGCGAGTACAGTGCGATCGAGTCGGCGCGCATCTCATTTTCGATGAAGTACAGACCGGCAACGGTCGCCTCGGTACACCTTGGGCTTCCCAGTACTTCGGAGTCATCCCGGATCTTTTTACGACTGCAAAAGGGGCGGCGGGTGGACTTCCAATTGGGCTCACGGTTGCCAGATCCACGATTGCGTCGGCGGTTCCGGGCACACTCTTCGGGTCCACATTTGGAGGCGGACCACTGGTACTCGCGGCCGCCGCGGAAGTAGCCCGTAGAGTCGGGGCCGCCGGTTTTCTCGAACAAGTTCGCGACACGAGTGCGGCGCTCCGTCGCGCCTCGCTGAATGGACCCGTCGCGTCGGTCCGTGGAGCCGGACTCTTGCTCGGACTCGTGCTGAAGAACGGATTCAAGGGTGCAGAGGTCCGCGACACACTCCTTCAACAGGGTGTGTTGGTCGGAACAAGTGACGATCCAAGAGTGCTTCGACTGTCGCCGTCGCTCACGCTGCGTGCTTCGGAGGTCGCTCCGTTGGCCAATGCACTCGCGTCCTTCGATACCGCCACCGCTGGTGCAATTCAGTGAACGGACTGTATCACCTCGCCGAAATTCCGACGCCGATCGTCGAGCGTCTCGTGGCGCGCGCGCTTGAACTCCGTCTTGGCGCACCCGCGAAGCGTTTTCCAGGAAGGGCGCTGGGACTACTGTTCTTCAATCCGTCGCTACGCACACAAGCGTCGTTTCAGCGCGCGGGAGGCAAGATGGGTCTGGATCTCGTACAGTTGTCCGGCGGCGCGGGCGGAGTGTGGGGAATCGAGACTCGCGAAGGAGTCGTCATGGACTCCACCAACGCCGAACATGTACGCGAAGCGGCAGGTGTACTTGGCCGTTTCGTCGACATCCTTGCGGTGCGCGCGTTTGCGCAGGGTCTTGACATCGATGTGGATAGAGCAGATCCGCTCTTGAACGGATTTCGTCGATACGCGGGTGTGCCCGTGATCAACATGGAGAGCGTACTCTACCATCCATGTCAGGCACTTGCCGACTGGACGACAATGAATCAATTGGAGATTCCACGAAAGGCGAAGTTCGTCTTGACGTGGGCCTGGCATCCCAAGTCGCTTCCGCTCGCGGTTCCACACTCAACATTAACAATGGCGGCACAGCGAGGCATGGAGGTTGTAGTCCATCGACCCAAGGGATTCGATCTACTCCCGTCGGTCATGGAAGACGTCGAACGCCTGGCGGCGGCGTCCGGCGGATCCATCACGGTATCGGATAAACTCGACTCTCTACACGGTGCGGATGTAGTCTACGCCAAGTCATGGGGCAGTCTCGATTACTACGGAAAACCGGTTGCTGAAGCGCAGAACCGCGCGCCACTACGTTCCTGGCAAGTGACGCGCAAATGGATGGAGGCCGCCGGGCCGCGCGCGCGCTTTTTCCACTGTCTGCCCGTGCGCCGCAATGTCGTCGTTGCCGACGAAGTCATCGACTCCTCCGCATCGTCAGTACTCGAGCAGGCCGAGAATCGCCTGCATGCGCAAATTGCAGTACTCGAATCCATACTTGAATCCAGAAAAGCAAAATGAACGATCTATTTCGAGCAGCTCCGTATGTCAAGCTCCACCGCGGCCGCACCATGGTCATCAAAGTCGGTGGCGCGCCGCTCAGCAGACCCCACTGGATGCATCAACTGGCCCGCCAGATTTCGGTCATCCACTCTCTGGGCGCGCGTGTAGTTCTGTTGCATGGCGGGGGTCCGCAGACCGATACGCTACAAAAAACGCTCGGCGAGGAACCTCGCCGCATCGAGGGGCGTCGAGTCACTTCCGAACTGGCGCTTCGCGCTCTGCGCATGGCAACATCGGGCGACTTGAACGGTCTTCTCACATCGGCGCTGAATGCACAGGGTGCGCCCGCCGTCGGACTGTGTGCCGCCAGTGCCGATATCGTCGTCGCAAAACGGCGACCGCCCATGGAGACTTCGGCGGGGACCATTGATTTTGGGCTTGTCGGCGACCCTGCGCGCGCGGATGCGAGACCACTGCGGGTGTTGCTCGACGCCGGGTACATACCGGTTGTGGCGCCGCCTGTGTCCGATGGTGCGGGCGGTTTCCTCAACGTCAATGCCGATCTGTTGGCGGCATGTCTTGCGACCGCGCTCGAAGCGTCAAAGTTAATAATGGCAACCGGCGCCGAAGGCATACTCCGCGATCCGAACGATGCACACTCGGTCGTATCGACACTCTCGGTTGCGGAGTTGGATGGTCTTGCCGCGTGCGGCGCCCTGCGCGATGGCATGCGTGTGAAAGCGACAGCGATTCGTTCCGCGTTGTTAGCCGGTGTGCCGAGAGTTCATGTGGTCTCTGGTACTGAACCCGATGCACTCCTGCGCGAACTGTACACAACTCAAGGCTGTGGTACTCTCGTCACGCTGGAGCCGGAGAAAGTTCCCGGCGAGATGATCGAAGCGGGCGCGTGGCAGGCATGAGTACACCAGCGCGACCGGTCTGGGACCGCGGCGATCCGATCGATCCCGCGATGTTGGCGTTCACAACCGGCGACGACCCTATTCTGGATCGGCGGCTCGTGGAGCAGGATCTCCAAGGTTCGCTTGCACACGCGGAAGGTCTCTTGCGGTCGGGTTGGATCACGGATGCGGCTTATGCTAGTATTCGGACAGGTCTACTGGCGCTTCAAGAGTCCTTTCGCAAGGGTGGTTGGACAGTCGAAGCAACCGATGAAGACGTACACTCTGCCGTCGAGCGTCGCTTGATCGAAAGCATCGGCGACGCGGGCAAGAGACTGCACACATGCCGGAGCCGAAACGAGCAGATCGCCGTCGATGTCAGACTCTGGTTGCGCGATGCGCTGGGTGAAGTACACAAAAAAATGGACATCTGCATCGCCACCGCGCGCGCATTGGCGTCAAGACACGCCACATTGCCGTTGCCCGGGTACACCCATTTGCGTCGCGCGATGCCTTCGACTGTCGGGGCTTGGGCGGAGTCGCTCGCGTTCGCGTTCGAAGAAGACGTGCGTGCGTTTTCTACAGTTCGCGATCGGATTCGATTCTGTCCGCTCGGAAGCGGCGCCGGATATGGGGTGCCGGGAGTGCTCGATCGCGAATTTGTAGCGAAGAAACTCGGATTCGACGGTCCCGAGTCGCCCGTCACGGCGGTCCAGTGGACGCGCGGGCGCGCCGAACTCGCCTACCTCACGGAGCTCGAAGGCATTTCGTTGAACATCGGAAAAGTAGCATTCGATCTGTGGCTATTTACTACTAAAGAATTCGGATTCGCGCAATTGCCGGTAGAGTTGACGACCGGTTCCTCGATGATGCCGCAAAAACGAAATCCCGATTTGTTAGAATTGCTGCGCGCGCAGAGCCGCCAGACGATCGCGGACCGCGCCGCGTTGCTCGACGCGCTCCGCGACCTCCCGCACGGGTACCACCGCGATTTTCAATTGTTAAAAGGACCGCTTTTTCGAGCGCATGATCGCGTTGCCGCGATGCTGCCGCTCCTCGCGACGACACTACAAAAAATCGAATGGAACGAAAACGCGCTGCGCGCCGCTTGTGCGGACCCCTCGCTCCGCGCGACGGAACGCGCCCTCGACAGCGCCCGCGCCGGCACACCGTTTCGCGATGCCTACCGCGAGGAGAGCGTGCGGCGGGCGCAAGAAAACATGACCGAGGAACATTGATCGTTGTCAATTACATATAATCCGAAGCGTTGATTCGCTGCGAGAGCGAGCATAGGTTACGCAAGGTCCGATCGGGCAAATTATCAATATATACAAATGAAAATATTCGCGGTTGTCCTTGCGTTTCTAGCTGTATTCATTCCGTCCGCGTGGCTGAAAGCAACGGCCAGGATCGCGCCGCAGGCCCAGGGCCCGCCGCAAATGCCGGCGCAAATGAGCGTCGAAACGAAGGCGTGTCTCAAATGTCATCAAAAAGACCAGCCGGCGATTTATCAACAATGGGGAAATAGTAAGCATTACCGCGCGAATGTCGGTTGTTATGAATGCCATCGCGCGGAAAAGGGAGATCCCGACGCGGTCGAACACGGCGATTACTTGATATCTGTGATTGTGAGCCCCACCGATTGCGGGCGCTGCCATCCGAACGAAGTTACACAATTCACGGCGTCGCATCATTCAAAAGCGGCGCGGATTCTCGGCTCGCTCGACAACGTGCTGGCGGAAGTTGTCGAAGGAAATAATGCTATGATTACTCCCGCCTTTCCGAAGGGGGTTTCCGCGGCGGCGGTGAATGGTTGTTGGCAATGCCACGGGGGCGAAGTTAAATCAAACGACGACGGCCACCTCGATCCGGCGACCTGGCCGAATAGTGGTATTGGCCGCATCAATCCCGACGGTTCGGAGGGATCGTGCGGCGCCTGCCATGCAAGACATGAATTCTCCGCCGCTCAAGCGCGCCATCCCGACACGTGCGGCAAATGCCACCTTGGGCCCGATCACCCGCAAAAAGAAATATATGAAGAATCCAAACACGGCATCGCTTTTTTCGCAAATGTAGCATCGATGAACATGGCGTCGCCGAAATGGATTGTCGGCGAAGATTATTCACAAGCGCCGACGTGCGCGACGTGCCACATGTCCGCGACGCGCACGCAGCCGGTCACTCACGACGTCGGCATGCGGATTAGTTGGAATAATCGTCCGGCGATATCCATTCGTCCCGAGGTCTCCGACGCCAAGATGGGCCTTCCTGGAAAAGATATATCGTGGGAAACGCGCCGGAAGAATATGCAAAACGTCTGCCTCGCCTGCCACGGCCAGCCGTGGGTCGATAATTTTTATCAACAATACGACGGACTCGTGGAACTGTATGATTCGAAGTTCGCGAAGCCCGGCGCGGAATTGTATGCTCTCGCGAAGCCGCTGCTGCGTCCCGTCGAGTTTGCAAATAAACTCGATTTCACGTGGTTTGAATTGTGGCATCACGAAGGGCGGCGCGCGCGCCACGCGGCCGCGATGATGGGGCCGGATTATACACATTGGCACGGAACTTACGAAGTGGCTCGGAACTTCTATTCCGAGTACGTGCCACAATTGCAGGATCTCGCCGAGAAATATATGAATTCGCCGGACGCGGCCAAGGCCGGGGCCGCGAAGAAACTGGACGCCCGCCTCAACGAAGTTCTGAATTCCGAAGACCACAAGTGGTTTCTCGGAAAAATGGATCCTGAGAAGGCCGCCGCACGAGCAAAAGCCGCGCTTGAGTTCAAGCAGCGATACCAAAAATAGTAATACCCACGCAAATGCCGCAAAGCATTTGGCGGCAGTCGAACACTACGATTCAAGGGTCTCAGACTTTCGAACGCGCGCAGTCCGTTCAGTAACATATCAAATCCACGCCGCCGCCGGTCCGGGCATACAATGCGACGCGTCCAGACCAGAAATTCGCGGGCCGAACGCAGGGCTCAAGATGTCAAAATTAACAAAGTTCGCGCCGCAAATATTGCTTAAGTTCGGCGCCAAGTTGCCGGCCGACCTCGCACGGACGTTGATCTCCATCCAACGCGCGTTCGAAGGCAAGGGATCTCCACGCTCCGCGAAAAATCGCGCATCTTGACAAAAAACCCGAACTCTCCCAATGTTCGGTTCCCGGTCCTGCAGCCTTCAAAGAGGCAGTTCGCTCGAGAAACCCCTCTTATGAAAACATTCCCCGGCAAATTGTGGTTGAGATTGGTATTCATCCTTGCGTTCGGCGTCAGCACCGCCGGTGCATTTGCCGGCCCCTGTCAGTTGTTTCCGGTGGGCACAAGTCCTGAAGCTGTTGCGATTGGCGACTTCAATGGCGATACCAAGCTTGATATTGTCACCGCGAACTCCGGTTCCAGTAACGTCTCTGTTTTATTAGGTAACGGAGATGACACATTTGCCGCGGCGGCGAATTTTGGTGTCGGCCCCTCCCCATTCGGATTGGCAATCGGCGATCTCAACGCGGACGGCAAGCTCGACATCGTGACGTCGAATCTAGGTTCTAATAACGTTTCTGTATTATTAGGAAATGGAAGTGGATCGTTTGCCGCGGCCGTGCCTTTCGCCGTGGGGGTCCAACCCCGTTCTGTAGCGATTGGCGATCTTAACGGGGGCGGCGTGCCCGATCTCGTAACGGCAAATTTCGCCCCCAACACGATCTCACTACTAATAGGAATCGGGAATGGAACATTTGCCGCCGCGACGTCGGTCGCCGTCGGAACGAATCCAACTTCGGTCGCCCTTGTCGATCTCAATGCGGACAGCAAACTCGACGCCGCCGTTACGATCCAGAGCACCGGTTTTGTGAACGTATTATTAGGAAATGGAAATGGCACATTTGGCGCCGGCGCGCTGTACAAGATTGGATTTACTAATGTTAGTGAAGCGCTGGGAGACCTCAACGGCGATGGCGCTCCCGATATTGTTGTTCCGAATTATAGCGACAGCGATGTCTCCGTATTGATCAATGATTTGAGCGGCGCGTTCGCGGCCCAAGTGAATTACCCCACAGGCAAGAATCCCACTTCTGTAGCCATCGGCGACGTCAACGCAAATGGAGTGAAGGATCTAATAACCGCAAATTTCACCACCGGCACCATTTCAGTATTCTTAGGCAACGGAAATGGAACGTTTCCGGCCGCGGCGAGTTTCGGCCAGGCTTTTTCTCCCACTTTTGTGGCGATCGGCGATTTCAACGGCGACACTTTTCCGGACGTCGTGACATCGAATGAAAGCTATGGCAATGTCGCCATATTGTTAGGAATTGGGAATGGCGCGTTCGTCCCCGTGCTCGTACAGTCCATCGATATTGCGGCCCAGAAAGGGAGCATGACCGACTCGACAAAAGCGGGCAAAGATCTATTTAGCGCCTCGGGGACGATTCAATTGAACGGTACTGCCATCAATGGCGCGCCGGATCCCATGGCCGACGGCGTAAGACTAATTCTCGGCGATCTCACAAATCCGCTTGTGATTTCCATCCCGGCCGGTTCGCCCGGATGGAAGAAAACGAAGCAAGACAAACTTACGTGGGCCTCCGCCAAAAATGCGGTTCCAAAAGTAGCTTTGACGATCGACCTGCCGAAAGAGAAAATTTCGGTGACGGTTTCCAAATTTAACTTCTCCGGAACGCAACAAAACGACCTTCAATTAGCTTTGGAGATTGGCAGTAACACCGGTTCGAGCGTGAAGACATGGAAGAGTAAGAAAGCAGGTCAGTTTAAACTGCCGTAGAGTTTATAAATAAACGTAAGCCTTCCACTTTCTCCGTCTCACGACGCCTTTCCTATCAATATCATTCTCTCCACGCACTCGCGGCACGCGCCATGTGAGCGAGTCCACTCTGGAAAGCGCGATTGAATCGCCAGAATTGCACTCTCCGCAATTGTATCCAATTCGGGAAACCATTCGAAAGTCGGAAACTTGCAAAGGGGGCAGCGCGAGCCGGGCGAGTACGCGTTTGAACTGTTAGATCCAGCGCCCTCGGTTTCCGCGAGGCCCGATCGCGGTTCGCCGGCAAATTTCCATAATATTTCGTGAGTCAAACGCGGCCCGTTCCATAACATATCAAATCCGCGCTCCCGGCGATCCTCCGGGAGAAAATTGAAACCGCGATCAAACAATTCCTTCCACGCGTCGCGGCCGATCGGCCCCTTGAACCCCATCCGCGAAAGTCGGCCGTCGCAGGATATCTTCCAGCACAATCGATAGCGATCCTTGACAAGTACGATGGGGGTCGATCCGGGCGCGCGGCGGGACGCGTCCGCATCCGCGGCGCGGAGGCCGAACGAAGGGCTCAGAATGTCGGAAATTAACAATAACTCGTGGCGCAAATATTGTTTAAGTTCCGCCCGGTCCATGAATCGGCCGGGCAATATCGAGATTACAATTGTCTTTGCGTCGTTTCTTTCATGAACATCAGCGCTCTCGTTTCCGGGAGAGTCCGCGCCGTGCATGAAAACGCGCGATACATTATGAAACGACAGGACGACGTCGCGCGCGGCCGACGGAGCGATCCGATCGAAGCCGAGTTCCGCGAACCATTCGCGATGTATTTTCTTCGCGGCGTCGTCGCGGGCGTCGCCGGCCGTTAATGTATAAATATTCTCCAGTTCCTTTCTGTAACGAGCCGCGAGGCGCGATCCGCCCGACGACTCCATCGCGCGGACTTCGGCGAATACGGCGGATTCCGCGAGCGCGGAATCATAATCAAAAACCGCCATGGACTCTGCTCCTGCAATTTGAATTGCAAATTTACGGATGCGTGTCAGGTTCCTTGTTCAAAGAACAACTGATACATGGGTTTTCGTCTTCGAATGAGAGTGCGCGCTGCGGCAATTCCTCCTCGCCCGAACGCACGCCAAGCGATTGACATTCGGCGAGCACGAACGCCCGAAGGAATTCTCCGAATGCAACATAAGGACCCGCGTTGCCCGCGGAGGGGAGTTTTCGCGCGAAGGCGGGCGCAAACCTCGCGACATGTTCGGCGAGGAATTTTTTTGTAGCGTCCGCGCAGGTTTCGGCCAGCGGCGGACGATCTGTAGTCAGTGCGTGCGCCTCCTTGAACGCGAGGAAATGTAAAAATTCACATTCCACCGCCAGATGGTCGGCGCGCTCGCCGCCCGGCCCGGTCTCGACTCCATGCGCGCGATAAAACGCGGCCACGTCGGCGATCATGTGCGGCGCGAGCAGACCCTCTTGAATGCCCCATTCGGTGTCGTAGAGCGGCGCGGCGGCGCGCACGCTGTGGCCGAATGTATTAATATAATGATGTTCGATCGAGCGCGCGTCGTTCAGTTTGAATTCGACCCGCGCCTCGGCCGCCTTCCGCCGGGTTTCGTCATAATTTAGATTGCCCGCCGCGACGAGCGCGGCATTCCAAAGACTGTCGTCGGAAAGCGTATGCATCGCATCCTTCGACGGATAATGAAACAATTCGGCCGCGAGTTTCCAAAGAATGCCGCGGGCGACCGCGCGCTCCTCCGGTTTCTGAATGCTTGTGTTCATTTTAATATATCAAATAGTATTTAAATGTTGCGGCGGACGCACGTACACCGGTTCCTCGACTTTCGTGCGGAAAAGCTCCCTGCCGTCGTTGCCGAACGCGATCACAGTGTCGTCGTAGAGTTCGAATTTGCCCTTGGGGCTGTCGGTTTCCCAGACTTTCGGACCCTTTTCGATTTCATAACGAAAAACGATCATGTTCGACTTTCGGAATAATTGTAATACGGCCAGCAATTCGCGGTCGGGGTACGTGTAGGCATCGATGGCGTGGTCGACGCCCGGGCCGTACATCTGTCTTAAATAATCGCGCGGCACCCAGCGCGGCGGAATGTAGTAACCGTTCGGTTGCGTTCCGAATTGTGGATATAACGGAAGCGCCACTTTTGCGACTTTGACTAAATAATATATCGGATTCTGACGATCGACGGTCCACTCGCCGTTCGCTCCGATCGGCACGAGCCCCTGCAACCGGATTTGTCCGATGCACGCGGCCATGCAGCGTGTCTCCATCGGTTTCCCGCCGCTCTGCGGATCGCTTCCTTCGACGCGCGGATAACATGCGATGCACTTTTCGCTCACGCGCGTCGTGCCGCGGTACATCGATTTTTTGTAAGGACAGGCCTCGACGCATTTTCTGTAGCCTCGGCACCGCTCCTGGTCGATCAGTACGATTCCATCCTCCTTTCGTTTATAAATCGCCTTGCGCGGACAGGCCGCGAGACACGCCGGGTACGAACAATGATTACAGATGCGCGCGAGATAAAAAAACCACGTCCGGTGCGTTGGAAGCTGTTCGCCTTTCGAATATAGCGCCGAATTGTTCCGCGAGCCGCCGGAGGGGACGTCTTCATATAAATTCGGAGTCTTCCACTCTTCATCCGTCGGCAGATATCCGAGGGCCACTTGTTGCGACGTCGCGCTGTGCTTTTCGGCGCCTTCGAAGATCGTTTTTCCTTTATAAATATTGTCCCGCCACTCCATGCCGTCGGGATTCGCCTCTTCCATCAATTCCAAAATTTTAGCATCCCAGTTGCGCGGGTAGCCGCCGTAGGGTTTCGTTTCCACGTTCGCCCACCACATCGTCTCCTGGCCTTTGCCAAACGTCCAAGTGGACTTGCATGCCATCGTGCAGGTCTGGCAGCCGAGACAACGATTCGTATTAAATACAAATGCGAATTGTTTATTCGGATACGCGGCCGCGTACGGATAATCCATCTCGCGGCCGAGCTGCCAATTGAAGACTTTATTCAAAGTTCGCTTGAGAATATTCATTTTGTCGCTCCCGTGGACATCGGACGGTAGATCTGACATGCCTCGAAAATGGCTTTGCGGACAAACTCCTCGCCGAGCGCGTTGAACGCAGCGTGCGCTCCCGCGTAAAATGGATTCTTAAAGATTCCGACGATGTGATTTCCGTCGAAACCGAATCGCACATATTCCTCGACGAGGCCGCGCGCGAGTTCCTGCCGCGCTTTCGCCGCGTCGCTCACCGGAACGGCCATCCATACCAATTCGTTCGGATCTTCGGGATCGGGATCGTCTTTGGGCATGTTCGTGCTTCGTATGGTTTATTTAATAATAATCGCTCAGGAGTTTTGTATAAAACCGCCGCGCATGTATTTTTGGAATCCGCTGTTTTCCTTTCCCGGCGTGCGGCCCGTCATCGACGTCGCCCACGCGCCTTTGCCGCCGATGCCGCCGTCTTCGGCTTTGGTGATTCTCACGAGCGTCTCTTTCGGAACTGTATTGATCGCGTGGTTGTCGGCCTCGCCGCCGAATATAAACGATACGCCGGCCTTCGCCTTGTGGAACAGCGTGTCGGTCTGGTGCATCGGCATGTGCCAGTTGCGCGTGAGACTCTGCTGCGATCCATAACGAAGATTGGCCTGATAGCCGGTGTCCTCGGATCGCGCCAGTCCGTCGGGCCGCGACTCGTGCGCTTTCACGCTGCGCTCCGTCGAAATGTAAGGAGCGTGCTTCATCATTACTATATTGTAAGGATACGCGGGATTGAACATCACGCGCACCATGCACCGCGCAACCTTATAAAACGGATCGTCGGGCGTCGCGCCCACGTAGGGGCGGTCGGCGGGATTTGCGTCGACATAAACATAATCGCCGTCTTCGATTCCGAGATCGCGCGCGGCGATCGGATTGATATGCATCTGATGTTCGCCCACGCCGGGCGAGCGCTTGTCGATGCGGAACGGATCGCCGAAATTCGAATCGTAAAGAGCGTGCCAGTCGACGTCGCTCCACTGCGAATGAACGCGGTGGCGCGTCTTGGGCGTCATGCACCAGAATTGATAACCTTTCTTCCAAAGAAAATTATCCGTGGTCCGCGCTTCGCTCCACGGCATCTTAATATTTCGCACCGTCCGCTCGTCGGCGTCCTCGGCGTCGCGGGAAATTCCATAATCCCGCGGCCGCACGAGCGGATTGCTTGTAACAATAACATTCGGCAGATAGGGAGTGGCCTCCGGACTTTCGCGGTGAACAATAAAATTCTCGCCGTATTCGATTGCTTCCGGCACGTCGGTGTACGCGCGCAGCCGGCCGTGTTCCGTATGAAACGGTAGACTGTCATGTATCTGTTCCCAGAACGGAATGCGCGGATACGTACGGAACAACATGAGCGCGCCGCCCGACGGACCGTACTTGCCGGCCATGATGTCCTCGAGTTTGTATCCCGCCGTCGTCGTACACGTGTCGAGCAGACGCTGCATGTAAATTTCGCGTTTGTTCTCGATCGCGAATTTCCAATAATCATAAAATCGTTTGTCGTCGACGACTTCGCCGATTTTCTTTGCAATTCCCGCGAGAATCATCAGATCGTCTTTTGTATCGAATATCGGTTTGATCCCGCCCTTCCATATTTGTAAGAATGGATTGCTGCACGACGCGGTCATCTCCAAGCCTTCGAACTCGACCCACGAGTTCGCCGGAAGAGCGAAATCCGCGTACTCGACGGTCGCCGTCATGTTGATGTCCACCGTCACGATCAGATCGATCTTCGGGTTGACGTTTTTAAACATTTCGTACGCCCACTTCGCGTTATTGAATAAATTAACATTCGAACAGAAAATCATCTTCGTGGGCGTCGGCATGTGCGTATCGCCCGTAAAGACTTTTCTGCCGTCCTTCGGAGTCTCGACGATGAGCGGCCGGTCGCGGTGGTTCCAGTACGCCGGCTCCTCGTCTTTAGCATAATCGTGCGCGTGGATTTCCTTGCCGTGCGCGGATTCATTAAGATTCGGTTCGAACGGATCCTCCGCGATCCAACCTTTAAATCCGGGTCCGGTCCACGGCGATCCTTGAAAAAGAGCGGCTTTGTAGTTGCCGGCCCATGTGTGGCATCCGGCGCCGGGTTTTCCGATGTTGCCCGTCAACATGAGCGGCAAGTGCGCGGCGCGGTTCATTTCTGTAGCATGGAACCAGTGATTAATTCCCTCGCCCTGATGGATGGCGACCGGCTCCATCGTCGCGATGTCCTTCGCGAGCCGCTCGATCATATCGATCGGAGTATTTGTAATTTCATGAACGGTCGCGAGATCGTAGTCCGCGAGATGTTGTTTATAGGCCGTCCAGATCGTTAAACATTCGACGGTCTTGCCGTCCGCGAGTTTGATCTCTTTCTTGCAGTCGAGTTCAGGATCGACGCCCGCGGCGTTCATGTGCGCGCCGACTTCGTCGCGCGTCACGGCGGCGGGGCCGTTTTGTTTACGATCCCAGACTACGAAATCGCCGAGTTTGTTATGTTGTTCGCGCGTGAAGTTCTGTTGCTTGATGCTCGCGCCGTCGTCGGCCAATCTCGATTTATAATTTGTAAATACATCGGCCGCGCGCAGGAGTTTTAGATTGTCGCTCCGCATCAACAGCGGAAAATCGGTAAACTCCTTGACGAACGACTCCTTGTACCATCCCCGGTCCATCATGATTTTAGTAATACCGAGGAATAGAGCCGCGTCCGTGGCGGGCCGGATCGGAATCCAATAATCCGCTTTGGTCGCGGGCGCTCCGTACTCGGGAGTGATGACCACTACTTTTGCACCGCGCTCCATGCACTCGACGAACCAGTGCGAATCCGTCATTTTATTTTCGACGAGATTCTTGCCGTCCATGATTATTAGTCGCGAGAAGCGAAGATCGTTAAAATCACAATCGCTCGCCTGCAGACCGTGCACCCACGGCTGGCCCGGGGCCTGATCGCCGTGCCACGTGTAGTTCGACCACTTGCGTCCGCCGCGCGCGTCCTTCGGTTCGACGCCGCGAATCTTTTGATCGAGCAGCGCCATCGTGTTCGAGAGACGGTACGCGCCGTACTTGCCGAACACGCCGAGCAGACCCATGCCGCCGCGGAATTTTAATGTTCGCGTTCCGGCGCCGCCGGTCGCTTTTACCATTTCGGGCGCGTAGCCCGCGTCGAGCAGGCGTTTCGTGCCTTCCGCGCCGCTGTAGGTTTTTGCAATATTTACAGTTCCGCGGGCGATGTAGTCGAACGCGGTGTCCCAGTCGGTCTTGACGAGCCGGTCGGATCCGCGGGAATTAAATTTATATTGTTCGCGCAATTCCGGAGTGAGCGCCGGAAATCCGGCGTCGGCCCAGTCTTTCCACCCCTGGCGCATCAGTGGATATTTCAAACGGGCGGGTCCGTAAACTCTGCGGTGAAATGTATAACCCTTCGCGCACTGCCGCGGATTCCAATTGGCGGTCGCGTGATTTCCATACAGATCCTTGTATGTCTGATAAGTGTAATCGTTGCCCATGCGCGTGATGACGCCGTTGCGAACATAAGCTTTCACGCGGCACGCATGCGTGTCGTTCGGCGAGCACACCCAGGTAAACGTCGAATCATAACCATATTGATCTCTATACACTTTCTCCCAATCGCGATTCGGATAATACTCGAGCGGATTATCTATGTCTTGAACCGGCGTCAGGGAGTGAAACATCGACATCGAACCGCCGAGGCCGTAGGCCGCGCAGATCGCGGAACCGCCAAATACAAAATTACGGCGCGTCGGATTGAGACCGGAGGGGTTGAGCGTCATTTTGTTGCCTCAGCGTTGAATTTCGAGATCGTGCCAGATTGTTATAGACTTCTGTCCGTTGCGGTCGCCGGCGTCGCCGTCCCAGACCGCGAACGCCACCGGAATGTGGCGGCCAGGATCCAGCGCCGCTTCTGTAGTATCCGCGGCCGCGATCGGACGCGACATCACGACAGTCCACGAACCGGTCGCGTGCAGACCTTTGCCGCTCACGTGTTCCATCGCCGATTTTAAGTGTGTTAATGTAGAGAATCCGTGCGCGGCGAGGTTCTCGACCGGAGATTTAACATTTGGATCCGACACGGGATTCCCGGCCGCCCAACCGGCCGCGAACTTCGGGCCCATGTCGCGCAGACGCCGTTTGGATGCATTCGCCGTTCCCGGTTTCCAGTCTTGCATTTCCGGATAATCGAGAACGTCATAATTTGGATACTGCGTTTCCACTTCCGCGAGCGCCTCGGGACCGCCGTTGCGTTCCGCTTTCCAGAGCCAAATATTAACATCCTCGACTCCGGCGCCCATTGCAATAAAAGGCGCGTCGGGCGTTCGGGCGAACTGTATCGCGACGCCGTCGCGGAAATCCTCCGAACGCACGGCGGTATTGTTCATGGTCGCATCCTCCCACGCGATCCGAATATATATATTAGTTCCGTCGTGCGCGGCCTTGACGAGCAGACCCTCGGTGCGGTGCTCGCGCCACCAGAGCGGCATGAGCGCAATATATAGGTCCGGAACGCGGTCCCATGCCGCGCCCTTCGGATTGGACCAGTCGGTCGACGGCGGCATTTTGTGAACTGTTATGTTCCGCCGCGTTTGTTTGGCCATTTCCTGCGCGCCCGGCCGTCCGAGCGATAATATAAAATGTACGAGATCCCACCGCTCGGCGACCGTGAGCGCCTGATCGTGGGCGGGCATGGGAGTTCCGTTCAAGCCCGTCGAGATTCTCTTAAATATATCTTTCGGCTCGTTGCCGCCCTTGAAGATTCCAGCTGTAAAATCGCGCGGCCGGATCGGAAATCCAAGCGTATCTTTGAGCGAAGCGGCCTGCTGGCCGTCGCCGCGCCCGTCGTTTCCGTGACATTTGAAACATTCCGCCTTTCGAAACGCTAATTTTCCGCGCGCGGTCGACTCCAGCGATCTCTGCGTTTCCTCCGGAATCGCGACGGGCTTGGCGACATCGCCCATTTCATAACGATTGATCCACTTCTGCTCGTCTTCGTCGTAGAATTTAACGAGTGTTTTGATATAAGTAACGACTTCGCGCCGGTCGGGATCGGAGAGGAGTTCCCACGAGGGCATCGCCGAGCCGGGCATGCCGTTCGTGATCGTTCGCAACAGATCCTCGTCGGTCGGCAATTCGCTCTGCGGCGTCGATGTTAATTTAAATAATCCCGTCGAAAAATCGCGTGGTTTTGGATTTAAATATTTCGCCGCGGGGCCGTCGCCGCGTCCGTCGTTGCCATGGCAGCCCGCGCAGTTTTGTATATAAAGCGACTGCCCCTTCGATTGGACCGTCGATGGCTCCTGCTTCGCGCGCGGTCTTGCGTGCGGAACGATAAGAATAACCGAACCCACCACTCCGGCGCCGACCAACAAGGTTGTTATGATATTCATAAATTCGCCGACAGCGCATCGTTTTGCGCGCCGGGAAACGGTGTCTCAAGTATTGGTCCGCATAAAGGAGGCGGCTTGAGTTCGGTCAATAATTGCAAAAAGTGCCCATTTTCGAACGGCGATCAGATTCAACCGCCGATCGCGCGCATGTCGATCGGGGCCGATTGATATAATTGATAAACCGGCGGCCGCGCATCGATCGCATTCTGAAACATCTGTAATAATGCGGCGTCCGATGCCCCGGCGCGGATCGATCCGAGAAGGTCGGCTTCGCCGCCGGTGAGTAGACAGGAGCGGATTTTCCCGGCGGACGTCACGCGCACGCGATTACAAGACTCGCAAAATGGATTGCTCATCGCGGAAATGAAACCGACCGTCGTCCGCGTTCCAGCGATTTGATATGTTTGCGCCGGACCGTCCCCGGGCAGTGCATCCGCGGGAATCAATTCGTAGCGTTGCGCGACGATGGCGCGCACGATGTCGCCCGGCAGACCGTGGATCGAGCTCTCGATGCCGCTCCCGTCTCCGCGGGCGGCCGGCATATATTCAATAAATCGGATGTCCATGCCGCGCGCGCAGGCGAACTCCGTCATCGATTCGATTTCGTGGTCGTTTCGGCCGCGCATCACGACACAGTTGATTTTTACATATAGACCGGCTTCGCGCGCAGCGCGCAAACCGTCGAGTACTCTCGCGAGTTCTCCGCCTTTGGTAATATTACGAAACAGTTCCGCGTCGAGCGAGTCGCAGGAGACGTTCACGCCGCGCAGACCCGCCTCCGCGAGCGGACGCGCGAGCCGCGCGAGCGCGAGTCCGTTCGTCGTCATCACGACTTTAGCGATTCCGGGCGTCGACGCGGTCGTTTTTGTAATGTTAACGATATCATGGCGCAACGCGGGCTCGCCTCCGGTGAGACGCACTTTGGTGATGCCGGCAAGCGACGCAATGTTAACGATGTGCGCGAGTTCCGCGGTCGTCATGTTTTCGCGCCGCGGCAGTTCGGGAACTCTACAATATAAACAATATAGATTGCACCGGTCGGTGACCGAAAGCCTTAAGTACGTGAGCTCCCGTCCGAAGGAGTCTTTCATGCAATTTGACGCGCATCACGCGATGTGCCGCGGCGCGCGCGATTCATTGATCGTTATCAACGACCAATCGCGCGGCTTGACGCGAATCAAAGTGACGGCAAATTGGGACCGCCGGGTGCAGTATACCTTTGCGAAACGGCACATTTGATAAATCCTCTTTCCGACGCCGGCCACGCGACCGCCGCGCTCTTGAGTACAAGCAAATATGAACATCCCAGTATTGACCATCAGCGATTTCTTTAGATCCGACCACGGTGAAATCGACGCTCTCTACAAATCGGCGCTGCAATCCGCGCGCGCCGGAGACGCCGCGGCGGCGATTCGTAGTTTTAAAGAATACGACCGCCGTCTCGAACGCCACATTGAGTGGGAGGAAAAATTGTTATTTCCCGCGTTCGAGGTCGCGATTGGCGAGAGCGGCGGTTGCGGCGGCCCGACGCGCGCGATGCTCGAGGAACATCGCCAGATTCGCGAATTGAAATCGACGCTGGGCGCGCGCATCGCGGAGTTGAAAGCGCCGCCCGCGGCAAACGACCCGATCTTTACCATCGCGTCGGCGCTCGGGGCGACGCTGCGGGAGCATAACGATAAAGAAGAACAAATATTATATCCAATGTGCGACGACGCCGTGTCCGCGGCGGCGAAGGACGCAATTCTGAAGGAAGTCACGGGAAACGGCGGGCAATCCAACGCATAGCCGGGCGGCGATTCGGACGGGCGTTCGAATCCGCTTGGCGAAAATCGATTCGCCCGCTAGCCTCTATCGCGTCGCGGACGAATCCGCGGCGACTTTAATAAAGACGGCGTCGACGACGCCTGCGTTCTTTATGTTGGGGGACCGGCGGTCGTGTTCACGGGCTCGTCGAAGGGATTTCTCGCGCAGACGACGCCGAAGTTTAATATCGGTTTCGGTCCGTCGATCACGCCGATCGCGTCGCCGGGGATATTAACGTTCGAATTTTTCGATATTAATAACGATGGAATCCGCGATCTCGTCGCGCTGCTCAACTCCGGAACTTATGCAACGCTGATCGGAGGCAGCCACGGTTCGTTCGGCGCCCCGGCATTCACGCCGACGATGGCCGGCGCGAAAGACATGGACGCCGCCGATTTCAACGGCGACGGCTTCAGGGACATTGCGATCGCTTATAATAACATTTCAAACCCCACGTCGATTTTTCTTTGCAATGGATCCGGCGGATTCGGAGCGGGAATTCCGATAATTTACGGGACCAACGATCTGAACGGAACGGACGTCCGCACGGGCGATCTAAATAATGATGGAAAGCCGGATCTCGTCGTTTCATCCACGCAGCCGTCGGGCGGCCGGATCCGGATCGGTTTCGGCAACGGCGCTGGAAATATTACAAACGCGATCAGGGCCGGATCGGGCGGTCCTCCGCGCGGCCGCGGTCGCCGATTATAACGATGACGGCATCGCGGATCTCGCGTTCGGAAATTCCACGACGTTTCCTTATATTTACTATCGCCCCGGCTTGGGCGGCGGCGCATTCGGCCTCGGCTTTTTGTTGCATATTTCGATCGCCGGCGCCGGTGATATTCAGGTTTTCGACATGTACAGCGATTACGCGGGCGCGGCGGCCGCGGCGGCGCCGATTCCAAATAATCCGACGCTCGCGGGAAGGGACTATTTTATACAATCCGTCTGGATCGAAACGATGCCCGATTGCCATCCCGCGTCGGCGTACGGTCTCCTTTCGGCGAAGGGCATGAAAATTAAGATCGCGCCCTGACGCCGGAATAATAAACTAAAAATAAGATAATAGATCCCGGCCTTCGGCGATCGCGCGCAGGCCCATCAGCGGAAGCGCCGTGCTCGCGAGGTAGTTGCGCGCGCCCTGCGGATTTCCAGCCGCGTCGATCCATTCGGCGAATTCGAGGCGCTCGATATTGTTAACGAGATCGGTCGCGAGCGTTTCTGTAAATTTAAGATCGGCCGCCGCGAGCGTCGGGAGCGCGTAGCCCGTTCCGGTGGGCCAGAATCCGCCGTTTTGATATCCGATATTACCATTTCCGCCGCCGTACGTCCGCGTCCAGCCGCCGGGTTCGGCGATGTGGCGAGTGCAGCCGAGTTTAAAGATCGCGGCGGCCTTCGACCCGAGCGTTTTGATAATATTTGCATTCTCCTCCGCGCCCGAGAGCGGACGCGCGAGCGCCGAACCCCAGACGCTGAACTGCCGGCCGTCGCGCGAACCGCCCATGTAGCCGCCGAGCGCGGAATCGTACAATCGATGGATATTCTTACGAATCGATGCGGCGCGTTCGCGCCAGTTGTGTATCGTTTCGACGGGCAGATCGTTCTTAAATAATTCCGCGCCGCGCTCGAAACCGCGCAATAACGTTAAACTACTCATCAACTCCATCCCGGTGATCCAGATACTATCGTTAAAACCGAATCCGACGGACGGCCGCTGCGGATCGATATAAACGAGTCCGTTCGCGAACGGCACGCGCTCGAAACTGCGCGCAACGACGCGCGCGAGTTCGGCGCGGCGCGGCCAGCGCACGCCGTGCGATTCGAATATATTTAATAATCGGACCCACGCCGCCGGCATGTGCATCGGCATGCGCCACGACATCGCTTCGCCGCCGCCGGGGGATAGTATCGGCAGACCGCCCGGCTCGACGCGGTCGGGCACATACTCCAAATCCACGATCGCCGGAGTTAAGAATTCGGCCACTTGTTGCAATTCCGCGGGATTCGCGGACGCGGGATCGCCGATCAATGGATATATATAATCGTCGGGCCAGATGCCGATGTAGGTCGAACTCGCGGCCGGAAGATAGGTAACAAGTCCGCCGCCGAAGTCCGCGCGCGCTTTTAAGAGCAGTGTTCTTTGCATTTCGATCAACGTCGCGCGGGCGCGCGCGAGTGAGGGGCTCAAGTTCGTCGGCGCGCTCGCGGTGTCGCGCACACTCCCGCGCGATGCGCACGAAAGCGCGCCAGCGACGATCGCGGCGCCCGCGAGAGCGAGCGCATCGCGGCGGGAGTAGAGATGTTCAATGGCGGAACAGTTGTCTTGCGCGCGATTCAGTTCGAGCATCGGGAAAGTCTAGCGAAACCAACGAGTCGTTCGTAGAGTGATTTGGACAATGCGCTTCGGCTGCAAAGACAGTCGGACGTCAAGTATTTTTATATGAAATATAATTCCCGGGCGTTTTTTGTACTATTGCTCGCGGCCGCGTGCGCGTCGGAGCATCCGCGTGTTGTAAATTTACAGAAAACGGAGACGGCGCCGGCGTCCATTCCGTCGTCCGCGCCCGCCAAGACGTCGCCGGAGAGTTCGTTCATAAAACCGCCGATGCCGCCTCCGCCCGAGGACGTCGCCGTGGCGGCGAAGAGTTATACAATGTTCGAATTGATGACGCCGAAGGGCGTAAACGTAAGCAAGTCGCTGTTCGAATTGTGCGCCGGACCAAGTTTTGAAAACGTGAGACGCTGGTCCAACGCGGACGGACCCCACACGTTTTGTGTCGCGATGATGTACATGAACACTCAGGCGGCCCTGGCATTTCGAACGGACAAACCCGAGTACCCGATCGGCTCCATTATTATTAAAGAAAAACAGTACATGAAAGTGGATCATACAAAACCCGCAAGCCGGCCTGCTTCGAAGGGTCCGATGATACAAATCGAAGATAAGTTATATCCGCGCAGCGAACTTGCGACGCACGGCGTCGGCGGAATGATCAAACGCGCGCCGGGCTACGACACGGAACACGGCGATTGGGAATATTTCTATTTCGAAAAGCCCGGCCGGATCGAGAGCGGAAAGATCGCAAATTGCGTCCAGTGTCATGCGAACGCGGCCGACCGCGGATATGTCTTCGGAAGCTGGAACAAGCCCGAAGTGAAAGATCGATAATTAGTTAAGATTCGCTGCAACTCCCCGCCGGCGTCGGATAGAGACGCAACGCGACGCCGCGGATCGGTCGGTTTTGAGTCCGCGCGAAACCTGGCCGTGCGTACACTCTTTACGAAATCCTCGATGAACCGCATACATACACGCTTCGCGCGCTCTGGAATCGCGTCACTATTAACAATTACCGCGGCGCTTTTCGCGTTCGCGTCCTTCGTGCGCGCGCAGGACAGCCGCACGGCGATGTGGTTTCCGCCGACCGCCGAAGACTGGAAAAAGCCGTGTCTCATCCACTGGCAGCGTTCGTGGGAGGACGCGGTCGCACTGTCGAAGGAGACGGGCAAGCCGATTCTCGTGTGCGTCAACATGGACGGCGAAATCGCGAGCGAACACTACGCGGGAGTGCGCTACCGGCAGCCCGAGATCGCGAAACTGTATGAACCGTATATTTGTATTATAACGTCGGTGTACCGGCACACGCCGCGCGACTACGACGAAAACGGGCGCCGCGTTCCCTGTCCGCGTTTTGGAACTGTAACATGCGGCGAACATATCAATATCGAGCCGGGTCTGTTCGACCAGTACTTCGAGGGCAAGCGCGTCGCACCGCGGCACATCCTCGTCGAAGTGGATACCAAGAAGGGATTCGATGTATTTTATGCCTGGGACACCGACAGCGTGTTCAAGGCGATCAAGGACGGCGTCGCCGGTCGTTCGACGAATAGTATTATAACAGTTCACGGCGACCAGCCGATCGTCGAACGCATCAAGAGCCGAGACGCGGAGGATCGCAACGCAGTCGAGGAGGCGTACATCCGCGGCGACCGCGACGCGAAACGCGCGATTCTGAACGCGTCGATTCTGCAGCGCTCCGCGGCGTCGCCCGACTTGTTAAGACTCGCGATGCGCGATCTCGACGTCGAATTGAATCAACTCGCGCGCAGGGCGCTCGCGCAGCTGCGCTCGGAGTCGGCGGTCGAGTTGATTAACAATGCGCTGCGCGCATCGATGGAAAACGGCGAGCGCGACGCGCTGATCGCGGCGCTGCAGTCGATCGGCGAAAAATCGCCGCGCGCGCGGACGCTCGCGGCGGTGCACAAGGGCCTCGCCGGTTCCGACGCGACGGTCGATCTGCAACATTGGAATAAACTGATCGACGAAGATAAGAATCTGGCGGAGTTGCGCGATACATGGGCGCTCGAATCGAAGATGGCCGAACAGTATAAAGTCGATTCGAAGCGTCCGGAGTACGCGCAGTCGAGGCTGGAGTACGCGGAGGCGAATCTCGAATTCTCGATACAACAAAAAACGGCGCGAAAATATTGGAGACTCTCATTCGAGGATGTGCAGCGCGCGGCGCTGGAAGCGGAGAATCGCGGAGTAAAAGGCTGGCGCGTGAACGGTGTACTCGCCGTGTGCGCGTGGTATCTCGGCAACATGGAGGAAGCACTCAAACGCGCGGAGGCCGCCATGACGGAACCCGTGCCGGCGGACGCGCGCGGACTGACGTCGTATTCGGTATTGACATTATTCGCGCAGTCGCGGCAACTGTCGATCGCGAAAGCCGTGCGCGAACATAAAGAATGGCCGCCGAAGTGGATGGCGGATGTACATGCTACTTATAATCTTCTCGAGAAACATCCGCTCGGCACCGATGTTAATGTTCTCGCACACTACGATTTTCTGAGGCAGATGGGCGCCGGCGGACAGGCATCGCAGGTGTTGGACGCGGGATTGCAACATTTCCCGGACTCCGCGTTCCTCCACGAGCGCCTCCGCGCGCGCACACTCGAAGAAAAGGGCGGCGACGGACTCGAGTCTGTTTACAATTCAATGTTGCAACAAAAAGACGCGCGGCCGAGCTGGGTGTGGTTCGCCGGCTACGCGACGCACATGGCCGCGGAATTTCATAAACAAGCGGGCCGCGACGCGCAGGCGCTCGCCGCCTATGACCGCGCGATCGCGCATTATGAACATAGTATCGAGGCCAATCCGGCCACCCGCGAATCCTCCGATCACTTCATCGCGCTCGCGCTCTCGGGCAAGTCGCGCATTTATTATGAACGCGCCGATTATGAACAATCCGTCGCGCACATGCTCGCGTCCTTCGAACGCCGCGCCGACTCCGCCGCAACCGAAGACGGCCTCAACCGCTCGCCCGTATCGACCGCGCAAATGTTACTTTCGAAATTGAAGGAAGTAAAACGCGACGATTTATATTCAAAACTCGACGCGGCGTTGAAGAATTTAGATCCGGTATTGTTATTACCGCCCTCGTTCGAAAACGACCAATCCGGTCCGCCGCTGCCCACGAGCCGGCCGGGGAGAAGGGGAAGGGGGCGGTAGAAATTCTTAAGAAAGTAAATGAAGTGTAATGCTAGAGACTCTCGCATAATATAGTAACATTCCATCTAAAAGGAAAGTCCCGCCTTTGCGAGGAGTCCCCACAGAATCGAAGGGTGTCGCCGCAGGCGTTCGCGACCGCGGCGAGCCAGGCCAAGCAGTGTTTTCAAGTCG
>JACQFD010000032.1 GCA_016200225.1 Planctomycetota bacterium | reverse complement strand
GACCCCAACGTGCACGGAGCTCCATACAATACGGGCTCACCAACAGTGCGAATGGAAGCGTGGCGGATGGATCGGTTTTTTCGATTGTAATGATTCGAAGAAAGTCTTGACCAACACGGCCTTCTCATGGAAGATCCTCGCCGTTTATGTTACAAACGCGAAGCGTTTGTAACATAAACGGCTGCGGAACTCGCGCGGAACCACGGCCGGCGATCGTTGGGGAATGGGTGGTTTGGGGATAGAGGGGGTGGCGGGGCCAATTTTCGTATGAATAATTGGACCCGCCCCCTTCACAAATGGCAGGACTCTTGCTGATCGTTGAGAGTGTGTTTCCCGCGGTTCCATCCGAAGAGAATTGAATATGCCATTTATTGCCCGAACGCGTTTGTTTGCATTGATTTTTGTTATGTTTCCGTCGGTCGCGCGCGCTGGCGATTGGTACGTCGATGCGGCGAACGGATCCAACACTAACGATGGAAAGTCGCCGCTCACGGCGTGGAAAACGATTACATATGCGGTCGCCGCGGTCCCGCCCGGCGTGCAAACGATGCATCTCGCGGCGGGGACGTACTCGCCGGCCTCCGGCGAGACGATTCCGATCCGGCCCGGCCTCGGCCAGATCCTCGAGGGGCCGGCCGGCGCGTCGAAAACAGTGATCGACGGCGGCGGCGCGCCGTGGGTTCCCGTTGTCTGGTTCGATAATTATTCGGGCACCGCAAATCCCGACGCAGGAGGTTTGCGTCATCTAACATTACAAAATGGATATATAGGATTCCGCGTGCAGGCCGAATGGGGCGAATGCAATGGTTTCGCCGACGATGTGGAAATTACACAGTTTTCGAGCGCGTGCGTCGAGGTATTGACGGGGCCTTATCAAGACTCCGTCGCATTGGTGGATTTAAATCATGTATGCACGGATTCGGCTCACGTGGGCGTCGGCGCGTCGGCGTCGAGCTTTTACGGCCAGCCGGCGATTACATATGTACTCGCGCGCGATTGTATATTTTCGGGACACGACATGGGCGGCGTCGCGTACGCGGGCGACGGTTGGGTCTACGGCTGGGTCGATCGCTGTAAATTAATGAACAATACCGGCGACGGCGCGAGAATCGAAACATACTCTGGAACTTACAGTTTCGAAATGAGCGACTGCCTCGTCGCGGAGAACGCGGGCGCGGGAATTCGCGGCGGATTCACGAGCAACTATGGCTCTTCGGCCGATTTTTCAATTAAACGATCGACGATTGTAAATAATGGACAGGAGGGCGTTCGCGTCGCATCGCCGGGCGGCTCGGCGGCGATCGCGCTCGGCGTCAGCAGCAGCATTCTCTGGCTGAACCACGACGATTTATATATTAACGTTCCGCCGTCCATTTCCGAGACTCTAAGTAATAACGATATTCAAGACGGCGACCAGGCCGGCGTATCCGGCAATTTCTCTTCCGACCCGAAGTTTCGAAATGTCGGCGCATCCGATTATCGTTTAGTTTACGGAAGCCCGTGCATCGATCTTGTCCCGCCTCCGGATATTAATGATATTGACGGACATCCGCACAAATACGATGGAAATCTCGACACATTACAGTTGTCCGACCTCGGCGCGTATGAATTCGAGACGCTCGAACTCGTCGTCGGCGCGAGCCCCGGCGGAACCGCGCAACTGGCCGTATTCGGCTCCGCCGGCGCGCGCGCCGCGGTCTTCGCCACTCGCGGCGGTCCCGTCGCGAATCCAAGTTGGACCTCCGCCGGCCAACTCGACCTCGACACCGCGCACATGTTCCGCTACGCCACGGTCGACGCGCAATCCCACCCTCCCGGTGGAATTGTAAATATACCGATTCCAAACAAACCCGCCCTCTCCGGCCGATCCTTTACATTCCAAGCCGCCATCGTCTCCACCTCCGCGCCGTTCTCCGCAGCCTGGTCGAATTCCGTCGTGCTAACGATTGGAAATTAACAATTGAGACCAGCACGCGCCTTCCTCCCAAAATCGGCTCCCCCCAAATTCCCCAGCGATCGCCGGCAGCGGTTCCGCGCGAGTTCCGCAGCCGTTTATGTTACAAACGCTTTGCGTTTGTAACATAAACGGCGAGGACCTGTCTGAGCGCCGGAACCGCTGCCGGCGATCGTAGAAAATATTAAATATTATATAAAAAAATAATAAATAATAATTATTAACGAAAGTGAATGCGCCCCGCGGCGTCAGAGCGCAAGCGCCGTGCGGCGGGGAGCTAAAGCGCCATGCGGCGCCGGAGCAAGCGCGCCCAGCGGCGCGAGAGCGTCTACACTCCTAACACATGAAACCCGTTATCGACATGAATCACTTCGCCGGTGATTCCGCGCGATTTTTCCGAAAGTAAGAATACCGCCGTGTCGGCCACTTCGTCGACATCTGTATTTTTACGCATCGGGGCCTTCGATTTATGATGATCGAGAATTTTTGAGAATTCACTGATCCCCGCCGCAGCGAGCGTTTTGATAGGTCCGGCGCTGATGGCGTTGACTCGAATATTAACCGGTCCGAGATCATTAGCAAGATAACGAACGCTTGCCTCCAGGGCGGCCTTGGCGACGCCCATGACGTTATAATTAGGAATCACTCGTTCGGCGCCCATATACGTTAGCGTAATGAGGCTTCCCGAGCGTCCTTCGAACAGCGGCCGCGCCGCTTTGGCGACGGCAGTGAACGTGTAGGCACTGATGTCGTGCGCGAGGCGAAAACCCTCGCGCGTCGTTTGCATATAATCTCCCTCGAGTTCCTCCTTGCGCGCGAATGCGACTGCGTGAACGAGGAAGTCGAGGTGGCCGAAGCGTTCGCGCGTGAATTGGATCGCGTTATCGATCGCGTGATCGTTCGCGAGGTCGCACTCGACGCATGGAGTCTCGCCCGGCAACGTCGCGGCGAGTTCGCGCACGCTCTCGCCAAGGCGCTCCGTTTGATAAGTAAAAACCATCCGCGCCCCTTCCGCGGCGGCGGCCTTCGCGATGGCCCACGCAATGGAGCGCCGATTGGCGATCCCGAACACGATTCCACGCTTGTCTTGTAGAAGCATGACGAAATTTGTAACGAAATTCGACGCGCACTTCTAGCGTCGACTATTCAATGTCACAATGGAGGCATGCTCGTCTCCGCGCTGAACGCCCATCTGAATATTACTTCGGAAGACCTCGAGAACGGCCGCGTGCGCCTCTGCATGGTGTGCGGTCCCGAGTGGCGAAATGAAGTCGGTCTCATTCACGGCGGCGCGATGGCGATATTGTTAGATGGCGCGATGGGACGCGCGACGGCGCGCACGCTTGCTAATAATGAAACGTGCGCGACGATTCACCTTTCGATTCAATATTTGACGGCGGCGCGCACCGGAACGCTTTGCGCCGAGGGTTGGGTGCAGAAGCGCGGGCGCAGAATTGCATTTCTCGAGGGCGAATGCACGGGCGACGACGGCACCGTGCACGCGCGCGCGACCGGGACATGGATGATTCGTTAAATTTAATATAATGAATCCGGCGCGGCGCGCGGCGGCGATCGATTTGATATTCGCGGCGGCGGTCGCGGCGATACTAACAATTCTAGCGGCGTGCGCGGCGGCGCGCGACGGTTCTCGCGACGCGATGTTGACGTGGGACAGCGCCGCATTCGTTACACAAGCGATCACGATGAAACGCGAAATCGCGGCGAACGGCATCGGCGGATTCGTAAACGCGTGGATGCACACGTCGGGAACGCACGCGCCGCTCGTGCCGATGGCGTCGGCGATATGGATGTTTCTATTCGGCGAATCGCGCGCCGTCGCCGAGAGCGTGCTGCCGGTTTTTATGTTTATATTTGTATTATCGACGGTGCGCGCCGCAAAATTAATATTTAAGGATCGCGAAGACATTCCGCGCTGGCTGCCGTACGCGATCGCGGCCCATCTTGTTACATTTCCGGCGGCGCTGAATCTGTCGCGGATGTATGTTTACGAATTTCCGCTCGCCGCGATGGTCGCCGCCGCATCGTGGGCCGCGCTTGCGACACAACAATTCACGCGCGCCGGACGAACATTGCTATTCGGCGCCGTCGCCGGCCTCGCGTGCGTCGCGCGCGCGGGGGGAGCCGTTCTGCTGGCCGGTCCGGCGCTCGTCGTTTTCGCGCACGCGCGCCGGCACGGGCCGCGCGCCGCGAAAATAATCAATATACTGATCGGCGGCGCGATCGCGGCGGCTCTCGCGCTCTCGTGGTACGGTCCGAATCTGCGCGAGTTGTCCGGATACTTCTATTCGGTGACCTACGGCGACCGCTCGTCGCTCTACGCAGGCGCAGGCGGCTCGTTCTCGTGGGAAAATATTAAATTAACGATGCTCTGGAGCATTTACGACGGCGCGGGCGTGCCGGCGGCTTCGATCGGTTTGATCGCGGGGGCGGTCGCATTTGCGGAGCGCCGCCGATTATATATATCAAAACTCGCGCTCGCGCTCTGTTTCGTTTATTTAATCGATTTCGCGCTCGTATCGCTCGCATCGCAGCGAAAAGGAGGCACATTATTAATATCCGTGATGGCTGTTCAGGCCATGCTGGTCTGGCTCGCGGCCGCCGCGGTGCGGACGCGCGCGCTTCGGATATTATTTATGATCTTGCTCGGCGCCTGCGGCGCGCACTCCGCGTACGATCTTACATTTTCGTTCGAATTGAACGGGCGGTCGCGCGGGGGAGTCGGTCCTTTCGGCGAGGCCTTTCCGCTCTGGAATCATCGCAATCTATTTGTAGCACTCGCCGGCAAAGCGTCGCCCGATCCCGCGTGGCCGCGGCGCATGCGGGATTTGTGCGACGAACTCGAACGCGCGCCCCTGCCGCCGAAGGCCGCGATTTATTTATTAACAGATAATGCGTTTTTCCAATCGAATAATTTACAATTGGAAGCGGTTCTGCGCGGTCACGACTGGTGGGTGCAGACGCTCGCGTGGATGCCGCCTGAGATCGTAAAACAAAGGGAACCCGAACTTCAAAAACTCCTCGCAGGCGCAAATGTTATTATTCATCGCGCGACGCCGGACGTGAACAAAAGCCGGTACGACGAGATGGTCGAATATTTGATGCATTATCACGAGAGTCGCCTTCGTCCGTGGTTCTACCCGGCTTCGGCGCCGTTGGATAAGATATGGCCTTTGGAAATGTACATTCGCGTCCCGGATATTGAATGGGTCGATGTCGATTTCCGAGTCGCGAATCATCCGGATTTTCGCGATCCCGCGAACGCGAATGCCACCATTCAGGTCATGACCACCGGAATGAGCAGGGAGACGACGTCGGATGCGAATGGATCTGTGCGGAATAATGAATTTCATTTTGAAGTGACAATCGACATGAGCGACGCCGTCGCGCGGCTCCCCGAAATCTATATTCATATATTCGAGCGCGACGGAACATTTGTATCCTCGCGGACCGTTCCCGAACTGCGGCGGCCGGCGGATTTGTTACGTCCGACGGATCGCCGCCGTGCAAAATATATATTCGATCTCGAGGGCGCGATGCCGCCGCGCCTGCCCGCGCGCGGCTACGATATTGGAGTCTCGATCGGCGGCGACGCGCCCTCGAAACGCTGGACGCTTATAAACAAAACTGACACAAGCGCGAATGATAATATTTCGATCGTCCATACCGTCGAACCCGAGGTCGCGAGCCGGCCCGCCGGCAAGTAACCGGGCCCCGTCTCACGCGGCGCGCGCAAGTTAACGAAAAAATTTCCCGGACGCTGCGATTTGCACGGGAAATCTTCATTTTCAGTGCGCCTCCGGACGAACAATCCCCCGTTCATCGGCAATGGGAGTCATCGGGGGAATCGATTTGTTCCGGCGTGGATTACTTATATTCGGATTATTAGCGTGCGCGGGCACGGGCGCCGTTTTCGCGCGCGCGGCGGCGCGGGCGCGAAGTGTAGGATCTCCCTCGTTCGAAATCGAAACGGCGATGAACGGCGACGAAGTGGTGTCGGGGCGCGTGTTGATCCGCCTGCGCAAACCGCTGCCGCGCGACCTGCGCCTCGCATTACAACAAAACGGAGTTTTGTACCATGAGTCGCTCGACGGCGGCGTCGAAGTTCTCGACGTTCCGCCCGTCGCGCCGCCCGACTACATCGCGGAGTGCTTCCGCCAGCTCGACGAAGTGGATTTTTGCGAAGCCGACACCGTTGTCCACGCCGATTTCATTCCCAACGATTCGCAATATCCCGCGCAATGGCACCTCCCGAAAATCGGCGCGCCGCGCGCGTGGAACGTCTGCACCGGCTATTCGAATATTATCATCGCAATTGTAGATACTGGAATCGATCTGGATCATCCCGATCTTAAAGAAAAGATCGTACAAGGCTACAATTTCATCGCGCACACGAACGACGCGAACGACGACCACGGACACGGCACGCACGTCGCGGGCATCGCGGGCGCGGCGACCGACAATGGCGCGGGCGTCGCGGGCGTCGGATACCGGTGCGCGCTCATGCCGGTGAAAGTACTCGATTCGACGGGCACGGGAAGTTATGCAACTGTAGCATCTGGCATCGGATTCGCCGCGCGGAACGGCGCAAGAGTTATTAATTTAAGTCTGGCCGGGACCGCGGTCTCGCAGGCGTTGCACGCCGCCGTGCAATCCGCCGTCCAGTCGGGCGCGCTCGTCGTCGCCGCGGCCGGAAACGAACATACTACAAATGAAATGTACCCGGCCGCGTACGTCGAGGCCGTGTCCGTCGCCGCCTCGACGCCGACGGACGTACGCGCACCTTTTAGTAATTATGGTTCGTGGGTCGACATCGCCGCTCCGGGCACCGCAATTGTATCGACGTTTCCGATCAACGCCGTGACGCTCGGCGGGGGCGCGAATGGTTATCAAACACTTTCGGGGACGTCGATGGCCGCGCCGGTCGTTTCAGGCGTCGCCGGACTGCTTTACAGTTATCTTGGCGCGGGCGCGACGCCCGCGAAAGTCCGCGGCATTCTCGAAGCCACGGCCGATCCGATCGCGAAATCGTATACTACAAATGGACGCGTCGACGCGGGTCTCGCTCTCGAGCGCGCGTCGTCGCCCGCGACGATCCGGCAGGGGACCGTCCGAAGTATTAGTATTCATCTCGGGCGCTGGAAACACGGCGACGTCTCCTCCGTGCGCGCGGCCGACGATCAAACGTTCGACGACACGGCGCAGGCCGCGGGCGGTGTGCGAACCGCGGAAGTCGATCTCGACATCGACAGTCTCGACGGCATCGCGGCCTCCTTCGACGTCTCGATTCTATCGAAAACATCGGCGTACACTTCACAAATGATATCATTATATAATTGGGCGCGCGATCGTTACGAAATCGTCGACAAATCCAACGCGCGCCCCGCCGCCGCCGCGCGCCGCGTCTCCATCGCGAGCGCGCCGGGCGTTTATCTCAAAAACGGCCTCCTCCGCGTGCGCGTCACGAACGAAGCGCGCGCCGCATTTGTACAATCGATCGATTTCGTTTCTGCGGATGTGCTGGCGAATTGATAATTAATTAATTAATCACCCCACGTCCGCGCGCGGCAATTCGTTTGATTGCGAAACGACGCCGCGTCCCCGCGCATTTTTTGATTCTTTGACATGGACCCGCGCGCGGTCCCCGGGTATCGTGAAACGCATGTTCACCGGAATCACGCGGCGTGCCGCGTCGACGGGTTCGACGGCGGTGGCGTTGGCCCTATTTACAAATATTGGCGACGCCCAAGGCTCGCAGGTCTTCCTCGGGCCCTCCTATCCCGTTCCGGGCGACAGTTATGTGTATAGCGTTGACGCCGCCGATCTCGATGGCGACGGAAAGATTGATTTTGTAGCAGCCAATAACACAGATAAACTCTCCATCAGCCTCGGCGATGGACAGGGTCGTTTCGCGCCGATCTTTAACATTTCCGCCGCGCCGGAAACTACATTTGTTTCCGCCGCAGACCTGAATCACGACGGAACGCTCGATCTTGTAACGTTCAGTACAACGTCAACCAACGGTTTTGTCGGTGTTTTATTAAATACCGGCCCTGGAACTTACTCCCCGCTCCAGAGTTTCATAATCGGGCATGGAAACGGGCTTGCGATCGCCGACTTTAATAATGATGGCAATCAAGACGTGGTGTGTCCATTTGGATATTTGAATAAGTTTGTCGGGCGGCTTGGCGATGGCACAGGAGGATTTGGAGCCACGTTTGGAAAGAATACGCCGATTCCGCCCGGAATTGCCGTGGCCGCGGAATTGAATGCCGATGGCAATATTGATTTGATAACAAACGGCGCGACGGGTGCGCCGGCGGGCGCCGTCGCAGTCTTCCTCGGAAATGGCGCCGGCGGCTTCACGGCGCCAACGATTGTACCGATCGGCGGAACATTATACGGCGGCGTCGCGGTCGGAGATCTGAACGGCGACATGATCCCCGACATGGTTACAGCTAGTACTTACTCCATTTCCGTCTGCCTCGGAACCGGACATGGATTCGCGCCGCATATTGATTATTCCATGGGCGACGGAAACTATTCGATTGGATTGGGCGATCTCAATGGCGACGGCACGCCCGATGTTGTTGTTACATCCTACGCCGACTATTCGGGCCACCTGCGCCTGGGCGACGGATTGGGAGGATTCGGGGCGCAGGCTAATTTTCCTGTCGGGTCCGAACCGAAGTCTATCCATCTTCTCGATATCAATGGTGACAATAAGCTCGATCTCCTGTGCGGTAGTTATAACAAAGTGTACGCGCTTGCCGGCGTGGGCGACGGTACATTCGAGGTTGCTCCGAGCTACCCCATTGACTCCAATCCAACGAATAGTATCATTGGAGACTTCAATACAGATGGCAACCTTGACGTTCTCACGGGAGGCAACGACTCCAAGAATATTACAGTTCGCTTGGGCAATGGGAGCGGCGCCCTCGGGGCTTCTGTAATATCGGCGATCGGCGCTTCTCCGACTCTCGCGGCGTCCGGCGACCTCGATCATGATGGCAATCTGGATATTGTGGTCGCCGTGTCGTCCTCGAATGCGTTATGGATCGGGATGGGGAATGGCGCGGGGGGTTTTGGTAATTTTACTTTGCTTGACGTCGCCAACCAGCCGATTTTTGTGGACGTGGCCGATTTGAACGCCGACAGCGCGCCCGACGTAATCGCCTTGACGTATAGTTACATCGGCACACCGCTTTCGATCGTCTTTGGAAATGGAAACGGAAACTTTGCGCCGCCTATTGTATATTCCATGGGATCCTATCCAATATGGGCGGCCGTCACGGATCTTAATAGTGATGGAATTGTCGATATCGTGGCTTCGGATGTAAACAATAGTGCTCTGGTCGTGCGACTGGGAACAGGCGCCGGCGCGCTTGGACCCCCGGTGAGCTTTTCGACGGGGCTCTTTCCGACCGCCATCGCTCCCGGTGACCTCAATAACGACGGGTTTGTCGACATTGTTTGTATTAATTATATGAGCGAGTTTGTCGCGGCGCATTTTGGCGATGGACAGGGTAATCTTGGTCCCGTGAATGCTCTCGGGATTCACTATCCGTATGAATGGGTGGCGGTTGCCGATATCAATACGGATGGAAATCTCGATGTCATCGCGACGGAGATCACCGGCGTTTCAGTAATGATCGGCGACGGCGCGGGCGGAATTCAGAGTCAGATAAATTATGCCGTTCCGCATTTCTGCGGATACGTACAACTTGGCGACCTCAACGGCGACGGGCGGCTCGATGCCGTGACGGTGAACTCGGGAGCGAACAATAATACATATTCAATATCAGTGTTTATGAATCAAACGCCGCTCGCGGCGGGACTCGCGCTCTACGGAAACGGAACGCCGGGTTGTGAGGGAATCCATGGTTTGGCCGCGACGAGTCCGCCATTTGTTAATAATCCGGCCTTTGCCGTCGAGTGTACCGGCGCGCCGCGCGATTCGCTCGGCTTGTGCATTGTTACAGATTCACAGGATTTCGCGGGCACCGATGTGTTCGGTCTCGGATTCCTGCTCCACGTCGACTTTCTATCAGCGACGGCTGTCTATACCTTTGATTTTTATAGCAATCATCCCGGCGTTGGTATCGTGGGCGCGCCGATTCCGAACGACCCCACTTTGGCGTCGCAAACATTCTTCATGCAGGCGCTTTGGATTTGGCAGGACTGTCCCGTCCTTGCGAGCGCCGTCAGCTCGTCGCGCGGACTGGCGATCACGATTCAATAATAAATTCTAAAGCTGACAATTCAGGAATATTAATATATCATCCCCACGCCCGCGCTCGGCGTCCAGCCGCCGCGTTCGCCATAGCCTCCTCGATCGGCGCTGCGGACGCGGAGCCAGCGGTCGGTGGATTCGAGAACGTCGAGGACTTCGCCGGTTTTTAATGTTACAAGCACCGGAAGGTCGTCGCGCGGCTCGGAATAGACTTTAATTTCGGGGGCCATGACGAGGGCGCGCGGCGGCGGAACCGACATTGTTTTGTGAATATATCCATAGCCGGTCGCGCCGGCGATGATTAATAATACAAATCCGGATCCGATGGCGCCGCGGCGTTTTCTAAATAGTACGATCAACGCGAGCGCGGCGGACTCGACGGCGGCGGTGTAAAATAACAACTGTCCCGGCGAGGCCGCGTCGAACGCGCGCAGGACGGTCTCGACGACGCTCTCGGCGGGGGGCGGCGCCATCGCGAGTTTGCGTTCCGTGAGGCGTAAATTGAATCGCGCCTGCGCGTCGCGCGGATCGCGAAGCAGCGAGCGATGATAATAAAGCGCGGCGAGCGGATACCTCTGCAATCGGAACGCGCAATTGCCTGCATTATAATAAACGCGGGGATTGTCCGATTCGTCGTTCGCCGGATTCTTTTGCGCGATCGCCGCTTCGTATTCGCCGAGCGCGAGATCGTACTTTCCGTCGCGATAATACTTTTCGGCGGCGCCGAGATCAATATGAACGACGACGCGAGGCGCGGGCACAAGTGTAAGCATCGCCGCCAGAATGAACTGTAATATCACGCGCGGCCCTCGATTTGTAAAAATGAATTTTCGAGTTCGGCGGCGAGTCCCGCGATCGACGCGGAAGCGGAGGCCGCGGCGCCGCCGTAACGCGATTCGAGCGATTGTAATAAAACCGCCGACGCGCGCGTCGCGAGTTCCTCGGGGACTCCGCGCGACACGAGGCGCGCGTCGAGATCGTGGCTCACGATCGCGGCCTCGGCGCAGCCGCAGCGGTCGGCGAGATACGTCGTCAGCGCCGCGACGGGGTCGGAGCCGGCGTCGACGGCTTTTGTAAACTTCGCGCGCGCGGCGAAAGCGCGCGCGAGCGCGGGATTCGCGAGCAGGCGTTCGCGGCGCCGCAAAGCTACAAATAGCGCCGCGGCGGCGATGGCGGGAGCCGCGAACGCGAGTGCCGCCGTCGCGGCTCCCGGATTTTCCTTCGAATTGTGAAATCCCAATGCGGGCTGCATATCGAATATATCGTCGACGCCGGGGATCACGCGTTTTCCGGCGTCGTCCGTCAGCGGCGCGAGACCCTCGCCGGGCGGCAGCGCGCGCACGCGGATTCCCACCGACTCTGTTTTGATAGTTTTAAACGATCCGGCTCCCTCCGTGTCGAAATAAGTAAACGGTATCGATGGAATTTCGCGGACGTTCTCGTTGAGCGGCGACAAATCATAAGTAATAATCCGCTCCTCGCGATTCTTATCGTCGATGTGGCCGTAAACGTGAAAACCGTCGAGGCCTTCAAGCGCGGGCGGCTCGAGATACTCGAGATTGCCCTCGCCGGCGATGCGAACCTTAAATTTAAGACTTTCGCCGACTTTCAAATCGTGCGGAGTCGCGTCGGCGGAAATAGTAAATTTACCGACTGCGCCCGTGAATGTCGCGGGGCGGCCGTCCTCGGGAAGGGCTTTGACGGTGATTTTCACGGGTTCCGCGTATACAAATGCGTCCTGCCTGTCCTGCGCGATCGGATCGCCGAAAATATTCTTCGAGATCCGGCTCGCGAATTGGAATCGTAACATTGCCGCCGAAAGTGTAAGATCGCCGATGCGCCCGGGAATCCATGACCGCTCGATTTCGAACATCGTAAACGTCCGTCCGCCGCGTTCGAGGCTGCCGACGGATCGCGCGTGGTCGACGGAGCGATTCGAAACCATCGTTACCAATTGTTCGCCGCGGTTTTTTGAATGATTGTCGAGCGCGACGCTTCCGGGAATCGCCTCGAGCCACGGGGCCTCGATCTGGATCGGCATGTCGAGATGCACCTGCGAGGCGAACATTTGTATTAAATTACGAATAATCGCCGCGTCGATTCCGAATCGAATCCTGACGTTGACCGGTTCGTTGACGAAATAACTATTTTTCGGAATAGTAACATCTAGAATTGCATACTTCGTCCCGGTGATGTCCTTGACGCACTCGACGCGAACGGAGCGCGTTTTCTTCGTTTCCGAGCCGACGCGCAGCGTGATGGACGGAATTTCGAACACGCCTTCCTTGAGCGGGTGCAGCGACATGCCGAATTCGGTGACCACGCGAACACGCACCTGCTTGCCGTCGTAAATCGAGGATTGTTTCGTTTGTCTTCCGCCGACGCGGACCTCGAGGCCGGCGACCTTCGGAACATCTGTAATTTCACAATCTTTCGTGCCTTCGACTTCGACGGTGACGTTCGCGGAATCGCCGAGCCGGACGACGCCCGGGTCGGGACCTTGCACGGAAATGCCCGCATCCGTCTGGCGGGCGGCCGGATTTTGTAAAAATAATAAACCGATTAGAAAAGCGCGGATCACGTTCAAGTCGATTATTTTAAAATTTACCAATCCTTGGCGACGCGAATGACGCGGGCCTTCGCTTTCATAAGATTCAGACGCTGCTTTTCCTTGTCGTCGAGCTTGTCGAGCATTTTCTGTATCTGCGCCTGCGTCAGCTTGTTCGGATCCTGTTCCTCGGGTTTTTGTTTATCTTCATTCTTCTGATCTTTATTTTGATCCTCCGGATTGTCCTTGGGATCCCTGGGATCCTGCTTGTCTTTTTGTGGGTCTTGATCCTGCGACGGCTTGCTTTCCGGACGCGACTCGGAACCGTCCTGCGGGCGGCTCTCGGGACGCGACTCCGGTTTTTGTTTATCGTCCTTTTTATTATCATCTTTCTTTTTCTGATCGTCTTTTTTCTGTTCTTTTTGTTTCTTTTCGGCCTCCTCCTTCTTTCTATTCAACTCTTCGATTTTAAGAATAGCCCGCTCGACGTTGCGCTCCGCGGCGCCGGGCGCCGCCGACGCCAGGGACGCCGCGCGCTTCGTGGCGGACGCGATCCACGCGTCGCGCGCGGCCTCGGCCTGTCCGATCGCGCGCGTGTAGATCGCGACGGGATCGGGCGCCGGCGGCGCGGCCGCGCCGTTTTGTAAACTCGGCGGAACCGGGCCGGCCGGAGGAGGCGCCTCCGCCTCCTTTTCTAAATTCTCGGCGCGCCGAAAGGCAATATTCCCGCGGAGGAAGTCGCGCGCCGAAATGTAATCGTCGCCGCCGCCCGCCGCCGCGCGTTCGGCCGACGCCTCGGCTTCGTGATCGTCGCCCGCGCGGTAAGCCGCGACCGCTTTGTTATAATACAATTCAGGGAAGCCCTCCTTCGACTCCGCCTCGGCTTTTTTGAAGCTTTCGAGAGCTTCGGCGAACTTGCCTTCTTTATACAATTTCAAGCCCGTTTCGAACGGATCTTCGCCGGCGGCGGCGGAGGCCAGCATCAAGGGCGCGAGAATGAGGAGCGATCTTGGAATCATGTTACGCCGTCCGGGACTGTTTAGTAAATATACCATTTCTGTCGGTGAGGCCGAGATCGATCAGCGCGAGCGCGAGCGCCGCCATGAGGGGCCACTGGAACCGATGTTTCTTTTCGCGCTTTTCTTCGGACTCGAAGGTTTTCTTGGCCTTCGGAACGATTCGCTTTTCATATAATTCGATCAACGGAAGCGGCATCGCGTCGGCGCGTATGAATTCGCCGCCCGTCGCGGCCGCCAGTTTTCTCAAACTGTCGGCGTCCATCGCGCTCACGACTTCGTCGCCGCGTTCATTCTTAAGAAACGATTCGGAACCGTCCTCCTGAAGTGTAATTTTACTTCCGCGCGTGTCGCCGAAACCGATGCAATGCACCGTGATGCCGCGCGCGGACGCGCGTTTCGCGGCGGCGAGCCCCTGCCCCTCGAGATCCTCGCCGTCGGTTAATAATAATATGACCTCGTGCGCGCCGAGCGCCGGATCCTTAACTTTAATATTCGAATCGAGGGCCTCGACGGCGGCGTCGACGGCCTTGCCGAGATCGGTGCCGCCCTTGCGCACGGCGGCGGGATCGAGCGGATCGACAAGTCCGCGAAACGTATCCATATCCTGCGTCAGCGGAATGGTTAGTTTCGCTTCGCCGGCGAATGCTACACATCCGAGGCGGTCGCCGCGCACGTGATCGGCGAGCGCCTGCATGTCGCGTTTCGCGCGCTCGAGACGCGACGGCGGAAGATCGCGCGCGAGCATCGACCGGGAAACGTCGACGCAAAGTAATATATCAATTCCACGGCTCTCGACGACGCGAAACTCGTCGCCGAACACCGGATCGAGCAGCGCGATGCCCGCGAACAAGAGCGCGGCGCCTGCGACAAAAATCCGGACGGCGCGAATCCGATTCGACACGTCGCCGCAGACGGCGGCGGCGCGGCCGGCGCTCATGAAGTATTCAATATTTGCGCGCCGCCGGCCGTTCAACCACAATGCTAAAATAATAAAAACCGGCACCGCCGCGAGGACGGGCCACCACTGCGGGCGCTCGAACCATTCGGCGGGGGATGCGATCATGGAGATCATTAAATATTATGAATCGAAATCAGGGCGTCGCCGCGAACAGCGTCCACCGGAGCGCGAGCGCGAGCGCAAAGCAGGCGATGCCGGGGGCGAAGATCCACTGGAATTTCTCTTCATAACGATACCGCGGATCGGATAATTGTACTTTTTCGAGCGCGTCGATCGCTTTATATGTTTCATCCAGCGCTCCGGCGTCGCGCGCGAGAAAAAACTTTCCGTCGGCCTCCCGCGCGACTTCCTTCAATTCGCCGAAATCGATCGGCTGCATGCCGAAAAACGTCTCGTCCCCGCGTCCGGCGCCAATGGTATAAACCCGTATATTAAATTGTTTCGCGAGTCTTGCCGCCTCGACGGGTTCGATTTCGCGGACGTTTTCCTGGCCGTCCGTCAACAAAACGACGACGCGCGATCGCGACTCGCTATTCTTCATGATTTGCGATCCGCGGGCGAGCGCGAGACCGATGCCGGTGCGGTCGAATTCGCTGCCGCGTTTTACCAATTCCGTGTCGCGGATGAATCTTAGCAATGCGTCGTGGTCGAGCGTGAGCGGACACCGCAATTCCGGAAATGCCGCAAAAGTTAATAAACCGATGCGGTCGTTGACGCGCGCCTCGACGAAATTCCGGGCTTTCGCCTTCACCAAATCGAGGCGCGAGAGCTGTCCGTTTTCGTCCATGTCGGTCGCCTGCATCGACGACGAAAGATCGATGCAAAGTAATATATCGATTCCTTCGGTCTTGAGCGGCACGCGCTCGCGCACGACGGGGCGCGCGAGCGCGAAAATGGCGCAGAGAATCGATCCGATTTGTAATATTCGCGGCAGCGGCGCGAACGTGACGCGCCAGGTGCCCGGGAGCGACGCGAACATCGCGCCGTTGCCGACGAGCGCGGCCGGTTCGCGGCGGCGCGAACGCCACCAGAGCGCCGGCGGGATCAGTAATATAAATAATAGCATCCACGGATCGGCGAGCAGGAATCCGAAACTTTTTTCGAGCCATTCGTTCATCGCGCGCCACCCGTTCCCGCGGCGACGCGCGCGGAATCCGTTTCAACAATACTCGCGGCGGCGGTTTCGGAAGCCACGGCGGCCTCGGCGCTCGAAAAATTCGCCTGGCGCGTTTCCTGCACGAGCCGTTCGGCGCAACCGATCAATCGATCGCGTTCGGCCGCCGACGACGATTGCCGCGCGAATTTTACCAAATCGCAATGCATCAAATAATCCGACAAAAGCGCGCGATGCTGCGATTGTAATAATCGGCTCGTCTGCGGCGCGGTCAGGAATTCCTCCGTCGTCATTTCGGGAGCGCGAACGCCGAGCTGTTCCTCGAGGTATTCGCGCACGATGGACGAAGCCTCCACGTAAAAACGCTGGACGCTTTCGTCGTCGAACAGTTGCATCTTGCGGAGCTGCGCGAGCCGCGCGAGCGCGCGGTCGGGCGCCGGAATGCGCGGGGCCGCCGGCGCAGCCGGGACCATCGCGGCGCGTTTCTTTAGAATTGTGTAAATGTAATAACCCAAGGCCGCCGCCGCGGCGGCGATCGCCGAAATGATTATAATCGTCCGCCACGGAAACGGCGCGGGCAGCGGACCCGGCGGTTCCTCGACGGCGCCCGCGGGATCGTCGAGCGCGCTCGCGATTTTTACATGTAAATGCAATTCGGGAATATTCAATTCGTCGCGGGCGAACGCGCGCGCTTCGAACGAGCGCGTTTCTGTAATTTTATGATTCGCGGCCGATTGTTTAACATCGCGGGCGGTCACGACGAGCGGCGCCAGCGCCGAATCGCGCCACGGCGGCGCGGGGTCGCGTTCGTCCCACGTGCGCACGATTTCGAGCGGAAACGGCGCCCCGAATTTCACCGCGTTGTCCGGCGCGCGCGCCTCGATTTCGACACTTGCGAGATTGGACGCAGGCCCCGACGCGGGCGCGCTTTGAGAATATATAAACAAAATTGCGGCCGCGGCGATCATGAATGAAGCACCGACTTCAATTCGCGGCCGCGGAAGAACTGTAATATCGGTTCGACCACGGGTTGCGCGACGGGAACGCGAATCGAATCGACGCGCGCGCGGCGCATGCGTTCGTCGAGCGCGCGATTCCACGCGGCGACGCTTTTTTGATAACTTTCACGGACGGCGGCCGACGAAAAATCGCACAAAATTTCGCGGCCGCTTTCGTAATCGCGCACGCGAAGGAGCCCGCGGGCGCGCGGGCGATTCGCGAGGTCGAGTTCGGATGTTAAGAATCTCGCCGCGATCAGATCGTGACGCCGGCGGACAAGCGCGAGCGCGTGATCGAATTCGGCGTTTTGTACAAATCCGCCGCCCATGAAATCGGATACTAAGAATACAATCGCGCGGCGCCGAAGCACGTGGCCGATGAATTCGAGCGCCGGCACGACGTCGGTTGCCCGGCCTTTCGCCTCGAGCGCGAGGCAGTCGCGGACGATGCGGAGCACGTGGCCGATTCCCTTTTTGGGCGGAGTATAATGTTCGACGCGGTCGGTGAATGCTACAAAACCGACTTTGTCGTTATTACGAATCGCCGAAAGTGCGAGGCACGCGCAGAATTCGGCGGCGGCTTCGCGCGCCGAACGTCTCAGAAAACCGGCGCGCATTGATAACGATAAATCTAATAAAAAAACGACCGTGAGTTCGCGCTCCTCGACGAATTTTTTGATATAAGGGCGGCCCGTCCGCGCGGTGACGTTCCAATCGACCGAGCGCGGATCGTCGCCGTCGCTGTATTCGCGCACCTCGTCGAATTCGATTCCGGATCCGCGAAAAACGGAACTGTAGCCTCCGGCCATCACGTCCGTTACGAGCCGGCTCGTGTGGACCTGAATGCGGCGGACCTGTTTGAGAATCTCCGGATCGATCATAAACCGGCGTTCATTTATGGAACCGGAACTGTATCAAACGTTTTTTGTATAACATCCGTCGAAGTGAGCCCCTCGGCCTCGGCCTCGTACGTCGTGATGACGCGGTGGCGCAACACGGACATGCCGACGGATTTCACGTCCTGCGGTGTTACAAATCCGCGGCCCTCGAGGAACGCGCGGGCGCGCGCCGCCTGCGTGAGCGCGATCGTCGCGCGCGGCGAGGCGCCGTATTGTATTAATGGCGCGAGGTCTTTCATTCCGTAATCGGCCGGCTTGCGCGTCGCGAACACGACGTCGACGATGTAATTTTTAACTTTCTCGTCGACATATATTGTATCCAATAATCGGCGCGCCATTAACAACTGTTCGGTCGATACTACTTTTCGCGCATGCGGTTTCGCGGCCGACGTCGCCATGCGGTCGAGAATCGCGCGCTCCTCTTGTTTGCTGGGATAGCCGACGACGATTTTTAACATAAACCGGTCGAGCTGCGCCTCCGGCAGCGGATAGGTGCCCTCCTGCTCGATCGGATTTTGTGTAGCAAGCACGAGGAACGGCGACGGCAGGGGGCGCGTTTCACCGGCGAGCGTCACCTGCCGTTCTTGCATCGCCTCGAGCAAAGCCGACTGAACTTTTGCCGGCGCGCGGTTGATTTCGTCGGCGAGGACGAAATTCGCGAAAACCGGTCCTTCGCGAACGGTCCAGTCGCCCGTCTTGGGATTGTAAACTTGGGTACCGACCAGATCGCTTGGCAACAAATCGGGTGTGAATTGGATGCGGCGAAAAGTCCCGCCGACCGTTGCCGCGAGGGTTGAGACGGCGAGCGACTTCGCAAGGCCGGGCAGACCCTCGAGCAGCACGTGACCGTCGGCGAGGATGCCGATCAGCATTCCATCGAGCAGCGAGCGCTGACCGACGATGACCGACTCGACCTCACGGAGAATGTCGCGCAGGAACGCGCTTTCGGATTTGATGCGTTCGGCGACGGCAAGAACGTCGTTCACGGATGGTTTCTCATCGGGGAAAAGGTTGGTTTCGAAGCCTGCGAGCTTACGCGGGTCGCGCGCAAAACGATGGCGCGTTTCGCTGGCTCGATGGCCGGCCCGCCCGCGCGTCGCGAATAGTAAATTTATGGATAGCGGCGGATCGCGCGTTGCGCACGGCCGCGAGGTTCATTACATTTACACAGAGTATGAAACCCAATAGTAGCTGGTCATTGCGCGAAAAAGACGCGGCACAGCCGAAGGCGACATCGCTCCACGGTAACGTGGCCGGGGCCGGCGCCGCTCGCGGAGGCTTGAATGCGGCCGTCGACGAGCAGCGCGTTTTGTGGTTCGTCTACAAGTCGCCGGAACACCGCGCCGATTCGACCGCGATCGCGGCCGCGCTCGGACTCGACGCGGTCGCGATTCGCGATCTCATCAAGTCGATGATTCGAAAGTCGATGCTGCGGGAGCTACCGAAGACCGCCGAGCGTCCGAATGCACAGTTCGCGGTGGCGCCGCGGCTCATTCAGCACGCCGCCCAACTCGCGGGCGGTCCGGATCCGGCGGAATTGTAACGATTGACGGCTCGAATCGTTCCGCCGTCGCCGTCGGCGCCTCCGCGATTTGCGTTCCGCGAAAGACGGCCTGTTCGTCCGGAGACTCCATGATTTAGGATCCGCGAATGCGAATACTCGCGGCCTCGATAACGTTCTTAACAATTGTTGTTCACTGTTGCTTCGCGTTTCAGGCGGAGCGTCCGCGCGGTCTCGCCGCCACGGCGACCGCGGGGGGCCATTCGGCGAATTGGATTATTTCCCGCGTTGCCGGAACGTGGCCGGAAGATCAGATGCCGCACCCGTCGCTGCCGGCCGGAATGTTTACGATGCAGTGGAAGGGTTTCATCGAGATTCCTCGCGACGGAAAGTATCGATTCACGCTCATGGCGCGCGGAAAAGTAAAATTAACGATCGACGGTAAAATTGTCATTGGCCCCGAAGCCGCCGACCACGCGGCGGGCGCGGGCGCCGAGGCCGTCGCGGTCCCGGGCGATTGGATGGAATTGAAGGCCGGTCCCACGCCGTTGATTTGTGAATTTCAAAAATCCACGAAGGACGCGAGAATACAACTGATATGGGAGTCCGACGATTTCGGCCCCGTGCCCGCGGCCGCCACCGCATTCAGCCACGACGCCGCCGACGAGAATCCGGAATTATTAACATTGGCCGCCGGCGAGCGCGGCCGGTTTTTGTTTGAAAAGCAGCGATGCGGGCAGTGCCACGCCCGCGCCGACGCCGCGGCGCCGCTCCCCGGCCCGGATTTATCAAAAGTAGGATCCAAATTGAACGGCCCGTGGATTTATACATTTCTCGGCGATCCGCAGGCCCATCGATTCGGTATCGAGATGCCCGCCGTATTCGATAACAACGCGGACGGCGCCGCGGCGCGCGCGGATCTCGCGCGTTATTTGATAACTTTGAAGGACGGCGCCAAGCCGGGAAAAAACGAGCACAAAGCGAATGTGGAAAACGGAAAGCGGGTCTTCGCAAAACGCGGGTGCGTCGCATGTCACAATTCCCCGGAGGGTTCGAACGCGCCCGAGACGGCGCCGCGCGCGCCGCTGTACGCGACGGGTTCGAAATATATAAACGAAACCGCGCTCGCCGATTTCATACAACATCCTTTGCAGTCCCATCCCGCGGGAACAATGCCGCAATTGTTTATTTCGCGCGAGGAATGTCTCGACATGGCGACATTCTTAATGAAAGCGCGCGACGCGCAATATGAGTTGGAACTGCCGGCGCCCGAGCCGGGCGGATCGGCCGACGCGATGTCCCGCGGATTGGAACTTATGAAAAAACGCGGGTGCCTCGCGTGCCACGCGCTCGGCGACCAGAGCCGCGCCGTCGCGGGACCTTCGCTCGACGGCGGTATTATTAATAAAGAAAAAATGGGATGCGCGCGCGGACCGGCTCCGCACGGAGCCGCGCCCGCGTACGGTCTGTCCGACGCCGACGTCGGCGATTTATTTATATATCTGAACAAGCCCTCGCGCGCGCGCGCGACGCCTTCGTTTGCGTACGAAACGCCGCGCGCGATCGACCGATTTGGATGTTTACAATGTCACGTGCGCGACGGCATCGGCGGCGGCATCGCGGAGTTACAAAAAACCGCGCTCGGCGAAGGACACGATCAGGAAATTGAACAAATCGCGCCGCCGGATCTTTCCCGCGCCGGTTCGCGCGTGCGACCCGAGTGGTTGAAGGAAATGTTTACATCCGACACGCGCTCGCGTCCATGGTTCGAGTTGAAAATGCCACATTTCGGGGCTCCGGCCGAAATGTTAGCAAACGGCCTTGCCGCGGCCGAGGGCGAGGAATTGTCGAGTCCGATGCCGAATCGTTTAACAAACAAAAACACCGGCATCGCGGGACAGGATCTGATCGGTAAGAAGGGTTTTAATTGCATTGCGTGCCACGATCTCGCGGGCTGGGAGGCCAGCGTCGCGTTCGTCGACGCGCGCGGCCCCGATCTCACGCTCACGCCGCGCCGCATTCGCGAATCCTGGTACCGGCGCTGGTTGTTGGATCCGCAGGCGCTCGCCCCCGGAACGAAAATGCCGACATTCTTTCCAAACGGCAAGAGCACACTCGCCGGCCGTCACGGCCTCGACACGGACGCACAGGTCGATTTGTTATATGATTATCTCGCGCTCGGATCGAAAGCACCGCTGCCGGCCGGGCTCGCTAATAATAACGGCTGGAGCTGGATCGCCGAAGGGCGCCCGGCGATTTTGCGAACTCCGTTCAACGAGTCGCCGCGCACGATTTGTTTGGGATTTCCGGGCGGAGTGTCGCTCGCGCTCGATCTCGCATCGGGCCGATTGTTTAAGATTTGGGAGGGAGGATTCTTAAGAATGAACGGCACGCAGTGGACCGGCCAGCACGGTCCCTATCCGGCTCCCGAGGGAACCGTCTTGTGGACAGGCACCGAACTCGCCGGCGTCTGGTACGCGGTCGCCCAAGGGCAAAATATCGATTTCTCGAAGGCGCCGAAGCCCGTTTATAAAGGTTACGAAGAAAAGAACGGTAATTATACATTTGAGATCGAAGTGCCCGTTCCCAACGGAAGACCAATTACCGTAAAACAACGATTCGTCGCCGGCAACGGCGGCGACGGCGCTCAGGTGGATTGTTATGTCAGCGCGAGCGGAGCCGCGGCGGGGACCTCATTGGTTTGTGATATTTACAGAAACGCGACCGCGGGAGCCGTCGTTCCGCGCGTTTCGACGAAAGCGGAACGCGGGTCGGTTTCCGTGTCGACGTCCACTTCGGATACGGCGACGATTTATTCGATACAAATGGACCCGGCCGGCGACCAGCCGATGGATGCCCGCCTGACAATATCGTGGTCGAAAAATCCTTCGCCGGCGCCGCTGCCGGACAAATTTAACAATACGAAACAGGACTTCTTCGCCGACGCGCCGCGCGTCGCGCCGAGTTGGGAGGGCGAAGTCCTTTCGCCCGACAACCCGATCGAGCGCGAAGCCGCAAGTTATCCAATCGAGAGAATTCCCGTTCCCGAGGAGACGGTGCTTCAGGGCGGCGGACTCGATTTCTTCCCCGACGGATCGTTAGCGATCTGCACGCGGCGCGGAGAAGTATGGATTCTCGAAAATGCTACTAAAACGCCCGATCAACACAAATGGCGCCGGTTCGCGCACGGTCTGCACGAACCGCTCGGACTCAAGATCGTCAACGGGGAATTGTATGTTTTACAAAAACCGGAATTGACAAAACTCGTCGATTCGGACCGCGACGGCGTCGCAGATCAGTATATTTGCTATAACGCCGGCTGGGAGCTTTCGACGAATTTTCACGAATTTGCGTTCGGCCTCGAATATTACAAAGGTTCGTTCTACGGCACGCTCGGCCTCGCCATCATTCCCGGCGGCGCGACGCGGCCCGAACAGGTGTTCGCGCGCGGCAGCGCGTGGCGCGTGAATCACGACCGGCAATTCGAAGTCCTGGGCCTGGGTTGCCGCACGCCGAACGGCACCGGCATGGGTCCGAACGGTGAATTTTACTATTCCGACAACCAGGGCGACTACATTCCCGCGTGCAAAATCGTTGAAGTTAAGAAAGGTGAGTTCTACGGCCAACGATTTGCATTAAAAAATCGCGAAGAGAAAGCCACGGTCACGCCGCCGGTCTGCTGGTTTCCGTACGGAAAAATGAGCCACAGTTCCTCCGATATTATTTATGAAGATCGGAACGGTAAATTCGGCCCGTTCGCAGGCCAATTGATCGTCGGCGAGATGACGGATTCGCTACTGATGCGCGTGCAACTCGAAACTGTAAAGGGCCGGCAGCAGGGCACATGCTGGATTTTCCGCCGCGGCTTCAGTTCGGGCGTCGAGCGCATCGCGTGGGGACCCGACGACAAATTGTACGTCGCGCAGACCACCGGCGGCTGGGGCGCCGTCGGTCCGAATCTCTTCGCGCTCGAACGCGTTTCTTACAGTGAAAAAGTTCCGTTCGAGATGAAATCGGTGCATTTACAGAAAGACGGTTTTGAAATCGAATTTACAAAACCGGTCGCAGCGCCGCGCTCGCCGGCCGGCACCGCGCAATCGTCCGAAAATGCCGCAATTTCCGCGACCGTCGAACAGTTCCATTACCATTACTGGGCCACGTACGGTTCGCCCGAGATCGACCGAAAGCCCTGCAAAGTTACCGATATCAAATTGAGCGACGACGGCATGAAATTACAATTCAAGGTCGCGGAAATGACGACCGACCGCATTTGTGAAATTCGACTGCGCAACGTCGCGTCGCGGGACGGCGAGAAACTGATACATCCCGAGGCCTGGTATACGCTGAACGAATTTCCGGATTAATATTTATTATCCAATCAACCCGATCGAATCATTAGCATGGCAGCGAAAAAACGAGCCCCACGGCGCAAAAAAGTCGAACCGGCATCGCGCGGACTCACGCCCGCCGACATGGCGGGCGATCCGCCGGACGAAATTGTAACTTTACAGAAAGACGTCGAACGCGACGGCGGCGTCGCGCTCGGCTGCTATCGCGAACCGCTCGACGGGCGTTGGCTGCTCCTCTGCGCGCTACCGCTCGCGCAAGTGGAGCCGACGCCTTACCAGCGGGATTTGTCGGAAGCGCATTTGAAGCGTCTCACGAACGTCATCGAGAAAGTCGGCGTTTTTCTCGACCCGATTATCGCGACCCGCGAGGGCGATAAGAAGTATTGGACTCCCAACGGTAATCATCGCCGCGCGGCGCTCGGCAAACTCGGGGCGAAATCCGTCACCGCACTTGTGGTTCCCGATCGCGAGATCGCGTATCGAATCCTCGCGTTGAACACCGAGAAATCGCATAATTTAAGAGAAAAATCCCTCGAAGTCATCCGAATGGCCCGCGCGCTCGCGATCGACAGCGATCGTAAAGAAAGCGAATTCACACTCGAATTCGAAGAACCCATTTTGCTAACACTCGGCGTTTGTTACGAAAAGAACGGCCGATTCTCGGGCGGCGCCTATCGCCCGGCGCTGAAACGCGTCGAGAGTTTTTTCGATCTTAATATGAAGAAAGCGCTCGCCGAGCGCGAGGAGCGCGGCGCCGCGCTGCTCGACCTCGACGAAACCGTCACGCAAGTGATACAAAAACTGAAGGAGCGCGGCCTCCAATCGCCGTATCTTCGATCGTTTGTAACCGCCCGGATCAATCCGATTCGTTTTGCGAAGGAAGTGACGATCAGCGCCGAAGAACTTATCAAAAAAATGAAGGCGGCCGCGCTTAAATTTAATATCGACAAGGTCACTCCCGAACAGGTCTCCTCGGCCGGCGGCTGGGGCGGCGGCGACGAGGAATCTTCGTGAGTGTTCGAATACACGGCTCGAATTCCTTGTTCGCCTCGATTTGTTGTATCATTTTCCACGCGCTCGCCGCGTGCCGTTCGGGACCCATCCGTTCCGGACCCGGCGATGCCCGGTATCTCGTCGTCGCGCCCGACGCGTTTCACGCGGCGTTGCAGCCTTATATTAAATATAAACAAACGGATCTGCCGACGGCGCTCGTGTCGCTGGAGACTGTTATTAAACAATTCCCAGGCGACGACGATGCCGAACGGCTGAAACGATTTTTATATGAAAAATACAAATCCGGCGGCGCACGTTTCGTTCTCCTCGTCGGCGACGCCGACATAATTCCTGTTCGCTACATGTGCCTCGACCGGGTGACGAAGGAAGCGTTTAATGTCGCTTTCTACCCGAGCGATTTGTATTATAGCGATCTCGCGAAGGCCGACGGCGCGTTCGAAAGTTGGAACGGCGTCCGCGAGGGATTTCATGCGGGCTATTTCGGCGAAGTCCACGGAGAGGCCAACAAACACGATGATATCAATTTCGACAGAATCGATTATCAACCCGACATCGCCATCGGCCGCTGGCCCGTTTCGACGCCCGAACAGGCCGCGGACGTTGCTAATAAATCCATCGATTATGAGAAGGATGCTGTGCTTGCGGATAGCGCCGCGCACCGCGCCGGATTTGTAACCATCGGCGGATGGGTCGATTGCCGCGCATACATGGAAAAGCTGTCCGCAGTGCTCGCGCCGCGATACCAATCGACGCTGTTTTTCGAAGGAAAAACGGCGCCCGGAGCCGCGCAGATTCTGGCGTGGATTCAAGCGGGCGGAGGTCTTTTGTTACATGCCGGTCACGGCCACGATAACGGCTGGGAAGGGTCCATCCAAACGGGCAACATCAAATCGTTACATAACAATGGACACTATCCCATCGTCATGTCGGCGGGCTGTTCGACCGCGCGATTCGCCACGCTGCCTCCGTACGAACCCTATTGTGATATTTACGGAAAGGATCATAAAGGAAGCAACGCGGGCGAAATCTTTACAGAACCGCCGCCGTCGCCCGCGATATACGCGCGCGGACGTTACAATTTGACCGGCCTCGGCGAGTCACTCGTGCGCGCGAAGGACGCAGGCGCTGTCGCGTACATCGGATGCAACACGGGTAGCCAGCCTTGCGCGCTGTCGTTGATGGAGGGATTCGCGCTCTCCATCGCGAAGACGCGCGAAGGGCGCGCGCGCCTCGGCGATTGTTGGGCCGACGCCGTTAAGTATTATTACCAAAAGGAGCGTCTCGCCCAACTCAAACCGAACGACGACTGGTATCCTCCGAGCATTTTTTTTCAGGGAATGAAATTCATGCTTTTCGGAGACCCGACGCTGCGTTTGCCGTCATGACCGGCGCTCGGCCGCGAAGATTGTTAAATTTAACGTTCGCCTCGTTGTCAAAGAACAATAGGAAACGGGCGGGGGAGTCCGGGCGCCCGGACGTCCCCCGACCTTCCCTACAACACCACTCAGCACCCGCGTGCGCGGCCGTTCACCCGAGCCGTCAAATTCGAGTGATAACGATTTCGAGCGGGGCGCACCTGAAACCCGCTCGCCATCGCCGGCCGACGCACGCGTGTACATCTATGCACGCGCCGCGGGCGCGAAATTGGTCGCTTCCCCAGTGAACCGCGACAGGAATGTCACAAAATCGCGCGACAAACTTGTCCCGGCAGCCTTGACTTCGTGCCCCGCGCGGCTAGTTTGTTCGGCCCTCAACGCGGGGTGGAGCAGCTGGCAGCTCGTCGGGCTCATAACCCGGAGGTCGGAGGTTCGAATCCTTCCCCCGCTACCAACCTAAAAGGCGTGGAGTCGCGCACTTACTACCGCGACGCTTTTCGACCGATTGTTAGTATGGCCACGATTTGGCCACACTTTTTTTCGGGCGGAAGGAGTCGCACTGCCAGAAGTCGCGACCCATGGACCGTGTTCATCTTCGAAAAAAACCCGGACGCACGACGTTCGAGGTTTCCTTCACGCACAACGGAAAACGTGTTTTCCAAGCGTTGAAGACGAGCGACCGCCGCGCGGCGGCCGCCATTCGAGCCGATCTCGAATATAAGCTTCGCAATCGAATCTTACAGTTACCGCGCGAGATTCCACTCGAAGCTGCAATCGACGCTTTTATTAACTATCAGAAGGGACGTCGGACGCCAAAGGGACTGAAAATCGACGAAGGTTACTTGCGCCGCACGCTCGCGAAGATGGGCGTCGATGATTTAACCAATGTCACAAGCGAGGGCGTGCGGGCACAATTCATGGCGATGCGCGCGGACGACTACAAAGCGAAGACGATCAACCGCTACCGCGAAGTATTGCATTGCTTCTGTCATTGGGCGATGAAGGAAAGTTATCTTTTCAATAATCCAATCGCGCGCGTCGAGCGCTACCCGGAGCCGGCGCCCGAGATTCGATATTTATCAAAAGAGGAACAGTCGCGCGCGATCAATCTCTTTCGAGCGAGAGGACCGCAATTGTTACCATTGATTGCGACGTGCCTCTACGCGGGACTGCGCCGCGCGGAGGCGATTTGGTTAGTTCGCGAGAATATTGATATTCAAGCGGGATACGTCCGCGTGCTCGCGAAGCGCGTGGGCGATGATTCTTGGCAACCGAAGACCCGACGCAACCGCGCGGTGCCGATCTCGCCATTGCTTCGCGAGATTCTTAAAGAAGCGTTCAGGACGCCAAGCGCTTCGCCGTGGGCGTTTCCAAGTCCCCAAGGCCTTCGCTGGGACGAAGACAACCTTTCGCAACGCATCCGGGGCGTCTTGAAAAACTCTGGAATGCAATTCAATTTATTAACATTGCGCCATACGTTTGGAACGATGCTCGCAATGAAGGGAATTCCAACATTCAAGGTCGCTCATTTGATGGGCAACAGTGAACAAATGGTACGTCGCCACTATGCCGCGTTTATCGTGGAGGAAACTAAAGAAGATGTCGCGTTCTAAAAAGAAGCCTAATTCCAACATGCCCGACAATTCAAATAGCACGAACGCTAAGGAAGAGGCACAAGCGTCCGTTCCACAATTCGGCTACCCACCCGAGATTCAGGCTGAAATTGACGAGGGTCCGAGTAGCGCATTGCATGCCCTAACAATGGCATTGATGTATAAGAAAGATTTAATGCAGCCATGGCAACGCGTTAAGGCGATTTGTTATCCCAATCTGACGGGTCGCGACGCTGTTAAGCAATTTTCAGCCGAGTATGCACAAAATCGAATTAGTATGTATCCTTTATCATCGGAAATGCTCTTCAACCTCGCGAAGGCATTTCGCGGAGATTCTAAGTATGTCGAGGAATTCAGAGTCGCCGTTGCCACGGGATCCAATGCAGGAACTGAAACTTTTGAGACACAAGCCGGATTTGCCAAGTTCCGCCTTGAATTGAAAGAATTGGAAGCAAAGGAATTGTTGAAATCACGCGCAATCAATCGCGTGCGCACGGCGCGGCGGCCGGTACTAACAGTTCAAATGGCGTGCGAGCTATTGAATATTTCTGAACCAGACCCGAATGTTGCACTGCTTGCTTGGCCGCCCGAGGCAACTTTTGGGTTGCTGATTGTGCAAAGAGAAACAGGCAAAGGAGTCGTTGCATATCTGTCAAAAGCACAATTCTCCTTGCTGAAGGTGTTCTTTTCGAGGGCAGTCGGCACGACGAGGGCGAAGGTTGGTATTGAAATGCTGTTAAATATGAGGGGTTCATCGGGCGCGACAAGGGCAAGTGGTCTCCTGAAATATGATAATATTCGAATGATAATCACACGAACAAATAAGATACTTACAAAAGTCGGCCTAAATAATATTAAGCCATCCGAAAATGGCGATTTCGAATTTCATGTCGGCGTTAGGCTCAAATTGGTCTGAACAGTGTTGTTACACGTGTTCAAGATTGTCGATAATTCCGTAAATACCTGCATTTAAGTGAGTTAGAAAGGCGTTCGCCAGAGGAGGGCCCAATAGGTGCCTCACCTGCAGTGCTAGTAATGCGACTGACGCGACTCTGCGTCTTTTAGGTTGATTTGGGGTCGGGGCTTTCGGGCCCCGGCCTCAAATTTGAGCGCAATACAATGCACAAAAACTCCAAATCAGAACTTCTCTGCCTTAAGCAATACATTAGTTCCGAAGCACTCGCAGAACGCTGGCGCGTGCATCGTTCGACGGTTGAGCGGCGCCTCCGCGCGGCCGGGGTATATCCTGTTTCCATCGGTCGCGCGAAGCGATTCGAGCTTTCAGAAGTCGAGAAATTCTTTGCCGCGAATATGCCTCCCAGCCGCGGAAGAAGGCCCCTTCTGTGAAATACTCGATTTTCTGCAAAAGGGCTTTTCCCGCGCCCTTTACCGCCCCGAATTGCGAAATACATTTCCGCAGGGGCCGGACTTTTATATTCGGGAATAATCCGGGTGATTGCTTTTTCCCTTTTTTGATTATTCGGGATTATCCAAGAACTGGATTTTCGGAATTAAATTCAGGAAGGCCTTCTTTTTCAAAGCGGGGATTTCCCTCCAATCCTCGAAGGGCCATTTTCCCGCGCAAAATGGTATTTCCAGAAATATCAACAAGGGTCCGGGTAAATCCTCATTTCGATTATTTTTATAATTCCAAGGAAGCTCCCCGTGGGGGAGTAACCCGGCAACGTCTCGCCAATGACGACCGGAGGCGCTCTCACGGCCCCTCGGGGAGCTTCCTTGCTATTCCCCCAAATACCCCAAGGGGTCCATGCGCAAAATTGGCGTTCCCCCTCCCCAAGCGCAAAGCGCTTGGGGAGGGGGCGGAGGGGGAGGGGTTTTGTTGCATCAATTCCGCGCGCCGGCCGCCGCCTTTTATTTAGGTCTCGCGATACAGAATTGAGCTGTTGCGCAATTGATGAAATGCCTTTCCGGCAAACAAAACGGGCACCGACTGCCATCGGTGCCCGTGAATTCACCGCAATAATTTCGTTAACAACACTAATTATGCGGTTCGCAAATTATACAGGCATCGCCAACGTGCGCAATGCCTTTTGCTGCGAACCGCAAGAGGAAATAAAATGGATACTTTGGATTCCCTCGACGACGCCTACGAAAACGCAACTCCCGCAAGTGATTTGAGCCTTCCACCCGGTTGGTATCGAATCAAAGTATTTTCGGCCGAACTATCACAAAGCTCCAATGCCAAGCCATTCTTGAAGCTCGAATTCGTAATTCTCGACGGCGACCACACGGGAGAGATTATTAATCGATACTTCTGGCTCTCTCCGGCCGCAATTCCCTTCTCCAAGCGCGATCTTGCGAGCCTTGGCTTTGGAGACTCGCGACCAAGCGAAATCGCGGCACGGGCCAACTTTGACGACCTCGCGTTCATTTGGGGCCGTGTTGGTTCGCGCACGTACGGTGGTCGGACGTTTTCCGAACTTCAAGCGTTTAGTAAAGAAGACCCGACACAACAAAAAGGCGCGGCGCAAAAAGCGTAGGCTGCAAAACGAGCGCAATTGTTATGGACGGTTCACGTCCTCCCGACGAGCCCGCGCCCCGTGGTGCGGGCAAGTCCGGTGTTCGCGGGTGGGAGCTTAGTAACACCCACCCGCCAAACACCAAAATCGTTGCGAGCGGCATCGATACTCTTTACCTAGGATTCCGCGCGTCTCTGCTCGAACCCGTCCTTACTGCACTCGAAGCAAAGCGACAACTCTTACTTTCACAATCCGAAGCCGCACGCGCCGCGTGGGACGGATCGGTCGAAGGTGAATTTAAGATTGGCAAAACTATTTTTACAATTAGACCCCACGCTGCGCACGGTTATAAGTACCGTTTAAGCAATGCCGACGCAACTTTACTTATCAATCCCAAGGCGCCCGGCTCCGCGCCAACCGTAATTGCGCAATTGCGATCCGCGTTTCTGTGGCGCGAGGGCTGGAAGCGCGCCGCGCAACTCACTTGCGCTCTCGCGCGTGAGATGCTCGGCGACGTCGCGGAGGTTAATAATCCGATCGTAAGCCGCGTTGATATTTGTGTAGACTTTCAAGGTTGGATTCCCGAAATCAATGACCTCGGCCGATTTGTAACTCGTGCAAATTATAGGGCAACGCATTTGAGCGGAACAAGCTTGAGTGGTTTTTCATTTGGAAGGGGACTAGTTACTGCCCGTATTTATGATAAGACTCTTGAAATAGTAAATAGCCAAAAAGGGTGGTTTCGCGCGGTTTGGGAAAAAGAACAATACAATCCGGCACTTCCCGTTTGGCGCCTTGAATATCAATTACGCCGCGAGTGGCTCCGCGAACTTGGAATTAATAATATTACACTTCTTGAAAAGAAGCTCGGGCAACTTTGGCAATATCTATTACTAAAGTGGCTCCGTCTTGCGATTCCTGACGATCAACCACGGCGCGAACGATGGCCGACCGATCCTGCATGGCTTGCCCTGCGCGACGCAGGATTTATAACTAGTGGTGGCGAACTGATGCGCGCGCGTTCTCGCGCGCTCGACGAAGAACGCATAATTCGGACCTTTCAAGGGTGCATCACGAGCTTTGGAGCACACCAAGGAGTAAGTTCCCTCAATCTCACAGTCAGAATGCTTCGCGAGCGACTTGAATCACGCCTTCGATGTGCGGGAACCACATTCGAGACGCTAGTACGACAAAAGCGTCGGATGCACGCGGGCACCATGGTGCCGGTAAATTGAGGACCAGCCACCAACAAGCGGCCGGTTGCCTGCTTGATCGTCGGAATGTAGGATCCAATGCGCCTTCAACGGGTACCTCGAGTGAATTGCGCTTGGCCTCGGTAGTTGATTAAATAGCAAGAAATATCAATAATATCCATTCTCTGGACGCGTTTACCTATATGACAAAGTTCCGACCAGAAAGATCATTCTCAGTCTATGCAGTTCTCGCAGTGGCGATATTAACGCTCTCTTGCTCAAAGCTCAATTTGACGGCCAGCAAGCGAACGCTAATTGACGGCCAAACTATATCAATTGGCTCTAGCCAACAAACTGTTAAGATATTAAGGATCGAAGAGCGCACCACGTTAAAAGTAGAAGTGATTGAGTCTTTTGGCGATAATATTGAATTCAAAGTCTTGCGAAATGGCGCACATGTATATTCGTCAGGCGTACACAAAGGGACAGCGAGCGGATTGGTTACGGTCGATTCAGGATCGATCTCAATCGTTGTGGTAAACGAAAACTTGCTTAAAGGAAAGCATGTTCAATTGACTGTAAACGCGTTTTCTCCTGCAGAATATGAGGATGGGGGAACGGCGCGTTAACTCCATCAATTGAATTCAGGTGGACCGTCACTCTAACCAAACAATGAAATCGCAAATGGACCTTGACTTCATTAAAGAAAAAATCCGTAAATTTCGTGACGATCGCAATTGGATGCAATTCCATAATCCAAAGAATATGGCAATCTCGATTTCCATAGAGGCGGCAGAACTACTTGAGCATTTCCAGTGGAGAACACTAGAACAGAGTGTGGCTCACGCGACGGAAGCGAAGGATGAAATCGGCGGCGAAGTCGCTGACATTGCGGTCTATTTGATTGAGTTTTGTGACAATACAGGAATCGATCTTGAGCAAGCGATTCTGAACAAAATAGAGCGTAATGCAGAGAAATATCCAGTAGATAAATTCAAGAATTCAGCAAGGAAATATAACGAATCTTAGGAAAACTACTCCATTATGCACCTTGTACTTCAGCCTTGCGGAGACTCGGACGCCAGAGAACATTTTGTAGATACAATTCAGAACAAAGTTCCGACAGAACGGCTTCGGCCCATTTTGTCTGTGCAAGACTTCGACCTATTGCATCGAGCATTTGGCGAAAGCGTTGCGGTGTGGGGTGTCACGCCCGCGAAGAACCTAAGCAATGCAAAGGCATGGGATAAGATGGAGAGAACCCGTCCGACCATTCCATCCCAATCCTTCCAGCGGAAAGAATCTTTCATTCACAAACGCTGCCGCGAATCTACGCGACGACCGCTCCCGGGTGCGAGCGGATCCAGAACCGCGGCGTGAGATCGACCATTCGGTCGGCGGGGTGGTCCTTCACGCGGGCGATGACATCCTTTAGATATTCGTAAGGATTAATCTTCAGGTTTCTACAAGTAATAATTAAACTATACATGAACGCGCAGTTGTGGGCGCCGTTCTCGCTGCCGGCGAAGAGCCAGTTTTTGCGGCCGACGGCCACCTGCCGGATGGATCGCTCGATTGGATTATTATCCATGTCGAGCGCGCCCTCGGAAACATACTGATTCAGCGCGGTCCACCGTGATAGAGTATAGAAAATCGCCTCCTCCAGCTTGTCGTCGGGGGACAGTTTTCCTTCATGTTGCAGCATCCAGTCGTGGAGATTCTTTAGAATCGGCGCGCTTTTTTCCTTTCTTTCTTTTTCGATCGCTTTTCGCTTCAACTTTCGCTCCCGGATCGATTGCTCGACTTCATAGAGTTCCTGAATTCTCTTTAATACATAATCCGTTTCCAGAGGGTGATCGTCTTTTGTGTCATAAAATTTGCGTCTTGCGTGCGCCCAACATCCCACCTCGACGGGACCTCCGGGTTTTCTAAATAAAAAATCGTAACCGGCGTAGCCGTCGACCTGGAGCCAGCCGTCGAATTCACTTAAATACTCCGCGGCCGCCGCCGATCCCCTGGAGGGATGATAACGAAAGAGCACTTCGCCGCGAAGATTCTGGCGAACCCACAAATATCCTTTC
>JACQFD010000033.1 GCA_016200225.1 Planctomycetota bacterium | reverse complement strand
TGCTTAAATTTGCGGAGAAGGCTTAAAATATATTGTTTTCGTCCGGCGCCGATTGGGCCTTGGATGTGTCGTGGTGCATTCATCCCCACAATTTCCGCGATTCAAGAAGTCGCGCAACCATGGTTTCGTCGGACGCATTCACTATTCCGAAGGCCATCTTGAGTGGGAAGCTGAATTGGAATCGAGCCCAAAGAAATAACGCAGCCTTCGGAAAGACTTATCAATAACTGCACGGCCCGCTGACCCGCCCGGCCTTTCTGTACCACGTTCCTTGAAAGGGGGTCGTAATTATATATTTATCTTCAAGGCTGTATCGTAATCGCCAGCCCATTCGACGAGCTCAATCCCAGCGGAAAGTTAAAGCAAACATTAATCGCCCGCGCCCAGACGGCCTGCGCGTAATACGTGCGGCCGGCGAGCGAGTTGGCGGGCGCATTTGTGCATTTCAATGTAAATATCGCATTGACGATAATGGATTGGTTACTTGATTCCTATCGCAACCACCATTTCGCACGGACCAATAAATCCCTCCGCGCTTTCGAAACTTCTTAGTTTCTGTAGTATCTCGTCCCATACGGATGGACGTTCCGATTCAGGCACGCCTGCCAACATCTGGTGCAGTGCTCCAAATGATTCCCGCTCGAAACGGACGCATTCCTCGGCGGATGCCAGTCTGAGAGGCGAAGACACCAACTGGACTCGAATATCACGAAAACCAGCTTTGTTTAATGCAGCCTCAAGCACGCCCCGACCACCCAAACTAAAGGGACCGGGCTGGCCGGGAAGTGGCGGCGGCAAGTTTGCGCGCTGTCTAATAATCGAAACCGGCACGGAGAAGAATTCATTCTTATCGGGCGTCGAATAGGTAATCGCGCCAACCCTCCCGCCGGGCTTGAGAACGCGCTTCATCCCGGTGAGTGCCCGTTGTTGGTCGGGAAAATAGATCAAGCCAACGCGCGACAACACCGCGTCAAATGTATTATCCGGCAATTCCAAATTTTCGCCGTCCATTACTTGAGTCTTAACATTCTTCAATCCTGCCCGAATTGCAGCATTCTCGGCAAACATTAGTATGTTGGGTGAGATGTCTGTCGCCAAGATCGAACCCGTTGGACCCAAGCGACGGGCCGTCACAATCGTTTGCTCACCGGCACCCGCGGCAACGTCGAGCACATGCTGGCCAGACTCAATTCCGGCCATATCAAGCATCGTGTCCGTTGCCGCGCCCAGCCACTTGTTCAGGGTTGGCCCCCAGCGATCCCATGCCTCCGCTGCCGTCTGCCACTGCTCACGTGTTGTAGTTTTGTATTTGTTAGGATCGAAGGCGGGGGCGTTGGATGTCATGAATTCACGCGTTGCAGATGATGCTCCACATTAACGCCGTCGAGGCTCCAGTACGCATCGCAGAAACAAAACCGTCCCGCGGCGATCCGCGAAACCGCTGCGGTCTGCCGGCGGGCGTCGTTGTGCGGGCGCCAGCCACCGAACAACGAACGTGTCCCCCTACAAGAACATCGAGTGTGACCCGACCATTCGTGCGGCAAGTGTGCAAATTTTGCAGCCAGCGCGCGAGTCGTAGAGGCTAATTAATACAAAATTGCTTTGAACGAATTGAACGAATAGAAACGGACACTCCCGATGTTTTTAAGAAAGCATTCTCGACGTCAGGTTACATTTGCTATTTCGATCGCCGTTGCGGATTTGCGGCGCGGCTATTCTTTATTTCTGGCACCTGAAACGGGGGACTTGTAATGGCGAGTTTTGGCGAAAGACCGCGCCGCAGTCGCCGAACTAACGAAACCAACGTCACTTTGCATCTGGGATCACGCGACCAATTTGACACGCTTTTTCTCTCGTCGAATGCGGAAATAATAATCTTATCGGGCGCTTTCGAATCGTGCATCGCTGGCGTTTCAATGGCCTCCTCAGGTTCCCACTTTCCGCGCAACCGTAATATTAATGTTCGAAGTGAAACGGAACACCGTCGGTCGCGAGACCACTGCGTTGGCCCCTTCAGTTCACCGAATGCTGGAACGAGCCAACGGGGTCGTCCCTTAACGTTTAGATGTCGCGACGCCTTGGCTGCCCGCGCGCGCGTGACCCAAATGCAATTCTTCGGAGTGTAGTCTTTCAGCCGATCCTTCCTTGAGAGGCAAACCCCTTTTTTGTAGCCAGACGACATCGCCCATTCATAAAAATCCTTGAACTCCCGCCACTCACGACAGACGCGGATGCCTTTGGCGCCGTAATATTGATATGCGGGATCCTTTGGGTTTTCACAGTGGCGACGCGTGAATTTGTACACGCCGCGCAGGAGATTGCTCGTGCGATTGACGGGAACTTCGGGCTTTCGCCTTTCATAAACACCGTTGCGAATTAGTAAATGGCGAATCGACGTCATCCGGCCCCGAATGCGGCGCGCGATTTCCGTTGGCGTCATACCCTTTTCTGTATGCATTTTGATAATTTTCTGCGTGTCGTAATGTCGAAAGCTCGTCGGTTGCTTTCTACCGCTCCCTTTCGCGTTGAGTCTCTCGCGGTTTTCCCCTCGACCAATCCACTGGCAGTTTGACGGTTTATAACAATTGCCACGCCCCGAAAAGTAAAGAACCATTCCGGGAACGAATCCAGATCGCATTGCCCAACGATAGAATCCACTAAATTTATCCCAAGCCGAATCCCAAACGCCGCCAGTTCCCGCGCGTCGTCCCTTCGAGTGTTTTTGTAACTTCCGCGCATTTTTCTTCATACGTTTCCAGACCGTGTATACTTGTGATCTGTGCGGCGCGTTCATCGGCGGATCGGCCCGAACTAACTTTAGGTTCGCACGTCTCAGGAAATTCCGCATGCTGAGCGGGCTGTAGCCGAGCCTCCTCGCAATCTCCGCGCCCGAGAGTCCCTTCCGGTGCAGTTTACGAACCGCGACTTCGTCGATCGGAGGAATTCGGTCGGGGATGTTAAATTTCATTTTACTATCGAATCATTGTTTGGTTGTCTTCGACATATTCTCATTATTACTTTTCCTTAGATACAGTTTGAACGGTCGAGTCTTAATCGCGACCTCTGCGCTGAATCCCTCGTGAAGGCGCTCTTGAAGCGTTGTAATTGAAACTTTGCATCGGGAATCCTTCGCCCACGAGGCCAAACCTTTAGATTCGCCGAATATTTGAATTAAATTCTTTGCGGTTCTGCCGCTATTGCGCCGCGGAAGGGTGATTGCTTCTTCGGGAGGCATTCGCCGCTTGAGTCTCGCGATGAGCGACATCAGACGAACCGTGCATCGCGGATCGCGCGCCCAAGCCGAGGCACCCTTTGTTTCGTCAAATGCAGTAATAATCCACCGGGGTCTGACGTAAGAACTCGGGTGGTCGGAGAGTCGCGTGGTGTCGCCACGACGAAGCCAGTGGCAATTCTTGGGCGAGTATCCTTTGTTTGTATCCATTCGCGCGAGGCACATGCCGCGCTTGAAATTTGATGCTTTGGCCCACTCGAAGAAGTTATTAAACGTACGCCAGCTCGCGCAGATTGTGACTCCCTTGGCGCCGTAATATTTGTAAGCGTGGTCGCGCGGATTGGTACAACGCTCAAAAACGTGTCTCCAGATTCGAGCGAGCGGCGCGGCTTGCTTGGAGTTCAAAATCGACGGCGCCGTTGGACAATAAACTCCACGACTTTTCATACCTGTCAAGATGCTACTATAGTTGGCGCCGACGCGGACGGCGACTTCCGGGAGTGACAATCCTTCATGCTTGTAAAGTCGCAACGCCTCGTTCCAATCGATTCTCTGTAACTTCCGTACTTTATAGGATTGTTTAGATCGGCGCGGATTAGTACGAATGTCAAGAGTCTGGTATGGCAAGGTTTTCAGCGCCACCTCCGGCGGGTAGCCGTTTTCAAGTCGATGTAAGAGCGTATTAACGGAGACCATGCACCGGGCATCATTCACCCACGCATTCAGCCCCTTCGTCTCGCCAAATGCAGTAATCGCCTGTTCCGCGGGCTTGCCTCCTAACTCAAAACGCCGCTCGGCCTGTTCATCGGCGCCAATCCATTTGCAATTTGTGGATATATAACCTTTCTTCGGGTTCACAAGTTCGATGCTAAGTCGCGGCTCATAACCCGACGAGCGCGCCCATCTGTAAAATAAAGAGAAAGAGTCATGCCATTCGTTACAGATACCAATCCCGCGTGCGCCGTAGTATTTGAAGCTTCGGTGGCGACTATTTCGACAGCGGTTGCGAATCGACTTCCAAACGGCGTAAATCGCCGAACGCCATTTCGCATTGAGCGGAGGATCGGGCTTGTGCCTTGCGACCTTTAAATTTCGCAGGACTCGGTGGATCGAAAACTCGCTGAATCCGAGTCTGTTGGCAATCTCCTTGCAACCGAGCCCATTGTTAACATAAAGGCCGCGAACCGCCTCGCGATCAATGGTCCGGCGCGGGTCGGGTTCGACAACACTGGACGGCTTCTTGCGTCGGGGAGTCGGCGAAGGCTTTTTCACACCGGGTCATTGTAACCCGCCATGCAGGGATTCCTTTTTTTTCCGCAACATGTCCGCGCGCCGGCGTGTGAACGCGAACGGGAGGCATCAGTTGACTACGCGCAGCCGATTCCATGCGGGAACGATCACAATTATGATTGACGCCCCACTGTCGTCGGCGTGATCGTGATCGCCTTCAACGCCCGACACGTTCGCATTCATATCAATTCCAATGATGAGAATCCCCGCCAACCTTGGAAAAGGCTGCACCGCGTACGTTTTGGAAATCACGCTCGCAGAAACCAAACCGCCGATCCGACGGGTTGTTTGCGTTGCGAATTCCATAACATTATCGACGCTCCATCGGGTCATTCAGGCCGCGATGGGATGGACGAACTCGCACCTCCACCGGTTCACGAAAGGCGACGAGGATTTCGGCATTCCCGACGAGGACTTTTATTGTACGGACGAGCGAAAAACCAAGCTGTCGAGCGTCCTGCGCCGGCCGTGCGAATCGATGATCTATGAGTATGATTTCGGGGACTCGTGGATTCATAAGATTAAACTGTTGGAAGTTCTGCCCGACTATTCACGCATGCTCGTTCCGAGCGTCTTTGCCGGCGAACGCAACTGCCCGCCGGAGGACGTTGGCGGAATTCCCGGCTTCGAAGAATTGTTAGAAATGATCAAAACAGGCGAGGCTGCCAAGGAGGAACACCCGGATGCAGATTTCAACGCGGCCGACTTCAACGTTGATACAGCGAACGCGCGGCTGAAGGCGATACTAAAGAACCGAAAACTTCTGTAAGATGCGTTCGTTTCGGGCCGGGTTGACCGATCGCGCTTTTCACTTTGCCGCGTTTTGGTGATCGCTCAATATCAAATTTCGACGGTCGCCACCGATTTCCCGGCCGTGGTCAGCCCGCAATTTTTGGTCCACACATAACTTTACACCCGGGACGGGAAAAGAAATGAATTTGTGGCAATCACCGGGAATGCGGGTGCGGGCCAATGCGCGGCGAGCGAAGCGTAGCGAGCCGCGCTGCGAATCGGCAAGGTCGAGTTCAACTGTATCAACTTCTTTCCAGCCGAAGTCCTTCATCACTTGCGCGCGCAAGTTGCCGCCGACAATCATTTTCGTCGACGCCCGCAGAATTAATAGTTCGGCCTGTCCTATCGTTTCGAGGGCGGCGCGTCGGATCGTTAAGGTTGCGGGCGCGCGTCAGGCGTTGATTTCATTTAGAAAGCGTAAGCCTTGCCCGATGCGCGCAACACTGAATTATGGTAAACCGTGGAGCATCTTTTTGTTTACTTTTGAGAAGGTGACGGAAGCATGCCGCGGAAGGGAATTGTTTGATCCCGGCGCCGGCGTTCCTTCCACGGCCACCGTTTGCATTACGTTTCCGACGGTCGCGAATTTCACTAATGAGCGCGAGCAAATACAAACGACGGCATAATAAAGAGAAGCCCAAGCGTTTGGATTAACATCGCAATCTCAGTGTATAACATCCAATTCAACTTCACCGACGCAGCATTTTCCGACTTCCTTACCAAAATTCCACAAACGACGAGGGCCTTCAGTGGTGCCGGAGAAAAGAGCGCCAAGGTGACAATTCCCGAAGGGTATATGTGGAGAATCGTCTGGCAGAAATTTAATGATAAAAGGAGAACGCTAGGGTAAAAGAACACGAGCAGCCAGAGGGCCGATCTTGGCCGGGAGAGTGGAATCGCAATTTGCATACGCCAAATCTTCCGTCACACGCCAACCACGCACCAATGAAATGTTGCGAGAGATAATTGAGGGCTCTCGCCGCTTGCGTTCTCGGCAGGCGGAGCGTCGAAAATTCCAATGTTGCGCGAGGCCGCTCGCAACAAAAAAAAATAACTAATACGCAATCGCCGCACCAATCGCCGAAATGATGATGACAAACAAAAGGCCTATTTGAACGGCCAATGCGAACAGCGTGAAAAGCATCCAACCAATCTTGCTCGCGGTCGTCATGTTCGACTTCCACACGATCGACTCGCAAACGATCAGCGCGGCGACGGGAATGATACAAAATAACGATGCGACGACGGCCTCGGGCGGCGGCGGCACGTGATAGCTGTCGGCAACAATTAGAAGCAGGAAGAATGCGGTTGGGCTAACGAACGCGGCCAGCCAAATAATCAGCTTCTGCAGGGAGAACGGGATCGCAATGCGCATGCGTCAAATCTTCGGTTAAACGCTTCATGCGCACCACCGAAATGTTGCGGAATTGAACTGTGTCCTCTCGCCCGCCGTCGCGTTCATTGTAATGCGCACGGAGCTGCCTCGCGCGCGAACCACCTCATAAAAATCCGTGGCGGAACGGTCACTTGCTTGTATTGGCGCCTTTGCTAAGCGTGAGTGAGATTGCCGCCGCCGCGGTCTTTGTTCCGCGAGCAAATTCGAATTGACGCCGCGTTTGATAAGTGTTCAGCAGAGAGCCGCGGCCATCTGTCGGGTTGAAACCTACAGATGTGGAGTGATCGCGACGACCGTGATTTCCTTGCCGCGGCCATAGCACCAAAAAACGCGGTACGCGCCGGGCGTTTGATTCTGTGCATACGCTTCAAGGACCTTCTGATTTGGATCAAACGGATTCTCGATCGAATGGTACTCATAAGTTTGAAGCCCGGGATGTCGCGGGTTTTCAAGCAGCAGCCGAATGCACTTCTCGACTTGCTTGAATAGTCCTTCCGCCTTCGCCTTCTTGCTTTTCCGGCGGTTTACTAAGGATATTTTCGCGGCCGACAGGAGTTCGTTATATGTAACTTCTGCTTCGTCGGTCCATCTCGGAACGAACGCCATTAGTTATCCTCAAGATCCTTAGCGAATCGTTCTGCCGATTTGAGGTCAGGCGGGTTCTTGGAGAATTGCCGTTCCTTCGCCTGCCTTAATCCCGTCCGCACCGCCTTGAGGGCCTTTGGATTCTCATAAAGCCAGGATTCGCGTTCGGGCACCACGCGCGCGACGTGCAGCACCAACTCATCGCCGCGCTTTTCAACGATCAGCGTGCGATTCGCGTAGGCCTCGCCGAGGGTAATCCGCCCCTTGGAGTCGGCATGCCGCGTTTGTATAGGTGGATTCGTCATGGCGAAAGGATAGGGCGCATGCCCAATTCGGACAAGTGGGATAGTGGGATTTACCCATTTCCTTTGCCGTCCCTTGATCGAATTTGAAGGCGCCACCCCGCCGACCGCGCATGTTCCGTTAGTTTTACTTTTCTTTTTGGTATGACAATCCGTTCAGCGATACGCGTCCCGCCGATGACCGACCTTAATAATCGTTATCTCCCGTGCAGTGTCGTCGACTTCGTAAATCACCCGATAGTTTCCCTGCCTTACCCGAAAGAACCCGTCGCGACCCGCGAGTTTTTCGGAGCCCGGCGGGCGTGGATCGGCGGCCAGTGTCTCAAGGCGCGCGATGACGCGGGCGCGATCCGTTTTTGTAGGAAGCTCCTCGATCTCCCTGCCGGCCGATGGCTTCAGAAAGAGTTTATATTTTTCCACTTCGTTTGAGATTCTTTACAAATGACTCAAACGACTGGCGGGGCTCGGCGGTGCGCTTTTGGATGGCATCAAGATCGTCGGCGTCGTCGGACAATTGCGCGCGCACGGCGTCGTTGACGATGTCGGAGATCGAGCGCTCAAGCGTCGCGGCCTTGAGTCGAAGGGCTTTGTGAACCGCGGCGTCAAAGTAAACCGTAGCACGTTTTGTAGCGATCATCGCGTGAGTATAGCGTCATGACGTCATAACGTCAAGCTGTCGAGGTCGAGGAAACGCGGGGGAACAAAGCGATCGGCGGCAATCAGGGCGGCGGCGTTGGATTATTGCCGTCAGAGTTTCCGGAATTCACCCCGCCAGAGTTTCCGGAACCCGCACCGTCGAAAAAACGTGGGTCTCTACAAAAAAGTGTTCAACGAAACTTACTGAACGCTCTCGGAGAATAACGCCTCTCCAACGCAACTGTATGCTTAATTGTTGGCTCTCCGTTCACGGGACTATCGTGAGTATTCGGGCGCATGAGGGCTTTCAGGCGCGACGCAATCGGTTAGGGAAAGGCGCCTTTCGCGGATTCGCTAAGGGCGAACCACGCGCAACGCAGGCCCATTGTGGCGCGTTCCCAGGAATCAAAGCGCGTAGTAAATGACTACAAAACAGGCGGTCATGCGCGAATACAATATTTCACATCGGTGTGGCGTCCCTGACGGGATTTGAACCCGTGTTACTGCCTTGAAAGGGCAATGTCCTAGGCCGGGCTAGACGACAGGGACGCGATGGGAAGCCGGGGAGTTTAGCGGTTCGAACAAAAAGTTTCATCACCCCGGCGGCTTCGGGGCGCGCGCGAGCAGCTTCTCGGCGTAACTCCATTCGGCGGCGATGGTGTCGAAGATCGCGGCGTCGCCGGTGGGGGGCGTCGGCAGGGCCGACAGGGTGTACGTTTCGATTTCTATACAATCGACGGAATTGCTACAATTCAGAAGTACGCGTTCGAGTTCGCCGCGCGTGGTGCCGAGCGAAGGGTCGCCCGCGTTTTCGAGAAAAATCGGCAGGTGAAAATGCGTTCGGATTTCGCGGGCTTTTGTTAGAAACTCGCGGTCGGCGAGCGCGGGCGCGAGATCGGTAAATTTAACAATCGAACCGTCGTCGCCGCGCCCGAATGTTTGATGCAAATAACGCGGCTCGTCGAACGCCGCGAGCCGCGCGAGTCCTGCAGCGCGGGATGCGGCGTCGCCCGTGCCCGCCGTCAGCGCGGGCGCGATCGAAGCTTGAATCTTACCAATCTGGATTCCGGCGGCGCGCAGCCGGGAAATCGCGCCGACGCCGTCATCGAATTCGACCGCCTGATGGCAACAATCGAAACAGACGCCCAGGTGCCGCCGCGCCGCGGCTTCGAGCCAGCCCTGCGTGACGCTCCATTCGGCGCACATGCGCCGCAGCATCGGCCCAAATGTAAATTCCAGAAATGCTAATATTTCCGCAACTGTTTCAAGCCGCGAAAACGGTTCGGGTTCGATCGATAAAATAATTCGCCGCCCCGTCTCCTCCTCGATTCTTGACAATTCGACGGCCGTCCGAAGCCATGCGCGCGCGACGCGTTCGTCGCGGGCCGGATCGACGCCAGGGTTTTTATAATAACCGGAATGCGTGGAAACGGAGCCGGTCGCGCCGCGCGGGAGCAGTCGCGCCAGAATCCGGCAGGCGCTTTCTGTATATTTCCTTCGCGCCGGATCGTCCCAAGCCGGAACGAAAACTCTTTCCTTAACAATCGCGTCGTGGAATCCGCCGAACGGAAACGCGTTCACGGTCACGGCGCGGATCGCAAGCGAGCGCAATTCGTTTTCGAATGCGTCGAGCGCGTCCGGCGCCTCCAGCTCCTCGCAAGCGCGGGCGGATAAGTAAAGACCGACGGGAATGCGATCGATCCCGCCGAGTCGCGCGCGCATGCCGTGCGCAAATCGCGTGAGCACCGACCGTACGTCAGCGAGCGATTCGGCCGGGAATAGGTTGGTGCAGTAGGTGAGGGTCGCCACGAATCTCGCGACAGGACCACATGGTGGGAGCGGTGGGGATCGAACCCACGACCAACGGCTTAAAAGGCCGCTGCTCTACCAGCTGAGCTACGCTCCCGTTTGGGCAAATTGGGGCGGAAAAGATAGCGTCGGACGGGCGCCGAGGCGAGCGGTTCGTTTGCTCAAAAAGCCAGGTGACGTTGGCGACGCCGGGACGACGGTCCTGTTACGGTTCCGATTTGATTTCCCGGCCGCATTTCGTGCCGAGGGACTTTAAGTAACTTTCGATCGTCGCCGTCTGGCTGAATATAAATTTCGACATGAATCGAAAGAAAATATTCTTAACAAATCCGTCCTCGGTGATTCGCAGGCGGCTGCCGCCGAGCGCGGCTTCGATTTCAAACGTCCACGTGCCGCCGAATGCGAGATCGGGATCGGCGATTTTTGTAACATAACGTTGGGGCGGCGACTTCTCGATCACTTCTATTGTCATCGGGCCGAACGACGACGTCTCTTTTATCAAAACGCGTCCGCCGGACGGCGGCAGGATCTCGACGGTTTTCAATCCCTCGCGCCACGCGGTCTGGCCCGCGTGATCGCTAATGATCGAAAACAACTCGTCCGGCTTCAGCGGGAAGTTCGCGGCGCGCGTGGCGCGGTGTTCCCTCGGGAGCATCGCGCCGACGATTGCGATCAGTACGATCAACGCGGCGAGCACGACGATGATAATGATAGCAATCTTCATGATGGGAACGCGCGGCCTCCGCCGCAGTGGATTAAATTGTCATGATTTCTTCGGTTTTCTTCTTGACGACATCGTTAACTTTCACCTCGAACTCCTTCAGTTTATTATCAATTTCGCCTTGGAGCTGTTCGGAGAAGTCGTCGGTGAGGTCGCCTCCTTTATTGCCTTCTTCCTTCGCTTTGCTCGCGTCGCGGCGGAGATTGCGCATCGCGATCATCGTATTATTAGCAAAGTCCTTCGCTTTCGCCGCGAGTTTCTTGCGTTGCTCCTCGGAGAGTGGCGGCAAATTGATACGTACGACTTTTCCGTCATTATTAGGATTCACGCCGAGATCGCTCGTTTGAATCGCGCGCATGATGTCCTTGAGCGCCCCGGCGTCGAACGGTTTGATCGCGATCGTGCGCGGCTCGGGGACGCCGATTTGCGCCAATTGTTTCATCGGCGTCGGCGTTCCATAATAATCGACCATCATGCGGTCGACGAGCGCCGTTGACGCGCGTCCCGTTCGCAATCCCTGCAATTGTTCATTAAGAAACGAAACTGACTTTTCGAGCCCGTCCTCCATTTCGAGGAGGACCATTGTATAGATTTCAGGGACTGCGGACATTGTTTAGACTCCTGTGACTGGCGGCGGTTTATCGAATCCGATGGGTCATTCGACCCGGGTTCCAATCGGCAATCCTTTGATAACTTTTTCGAGATTGCCCGGCACGAGGCCGTTGAATACAATAATCGGAAGTTTGTTTTCCATGCACATCGTGATGGCGGTGAGATCCATCACGCCGAGGCGCTTTTCGACCGCCTCCTGAAAGCGAACTCTATCGTAACGTTTTGCCGCCGGGTTTTTCTTAGGATCGGAATCGTAAACTCCGTCGACTTTCGTTGCTTTTAACAAAACGTCGGCGCCGATTTCGGTGGCGCGCAGCGCGGCGCACGTATCGGTTGTAAAATACGGATTGCCCGTGCCGCCCGCAAAGATCACGACGCGGCCTTTTTCGAAGTGTCGAACCGCGCGGCGCCGGATGAACGGCTCGCATACGGCGCGCATTTCGAGCGCGGACATGACGCGCGTCGGATGGCCGCACTTTTCGATCGCGTCCGAAAGCGCGAGCGCGTTGATAACGGTTGCGAGCATGCCCATGTGGTCGGCGGTGACGCGGTTGAGGCCGACTTTTTCGAGCTCATGGCCGCGCACGAGATTGCCGCCGCCGACGACGATGCCGACTTCGACGCCCTGTTCGGTGACGGCCTTGATCTGCCGCGCGATCGACGCGATTTGATTTGTATCGAGTCCGCCCACCGACTCATCACAAAAAGATTCGCCGGATAGTTTTAATAGGATTCGATGATAAACCACGCTTCGCTCCGATTTGTTACATCGCGGCCGATATTTAAGTTCGCGGATCGACCGGCGCCACGGGAACTTGAACTATGCGCCGATCTCAAAACGCGCGAACTTGCGGATGACGATATTCTCGCCGAGCTTCGCAATCAATTCCTTGACAATCTGCTCGACGTTTTTCGAATCGTCGTGGATCCACGGTTGCTTCAATAAAACGCAACCTTTCAAATAGGCCTCGATCTTTCCGTCGACGATTTTCTCGATCATGTTCGCCGGTTTGCCCTTCAGCGCGTCGCTTTCGCGGGCGATGCGGCGTTCATTCTCGATCACGGCGGCCGGGACTTGGTCGGCTGTTACAAATTCGGCGCGCGGAACCGCGGCGGTGATGTGCATCGCGAGAGTCTTGACGAATGCGTTGAACTCTTCGTTGCGCGCGACGAAATCCGTCTCGCACGCGACTTCGACGAAGGTGCCGACTTTTTGATTGTGATGAACATAAGCAAAAACGCGCCCTTCCTTCGCGTCGCGCGAAGTTTTCTTTTCGGCGGCCGCGAGACCCTTCTTGCGAAGCACCTCGACCGCTTTTTCCATGTTCCCCGTCGCTTCGACGAGGGCATTCTTGCAATCCATCATTTTGCCGCCCGTCATGTCACGGAGTTTGCGAACGTCATCGGCGGAAATGTCCATGATTTTCGAGTCCTTTGTTAGTGAATGCTTTTGGTAGTATAAATTAAAACGGTTGTAAATTCAGCGGCGTCCGATTTTTATCATCGGAACGCGAACTGAACAATAAATCGATTTCGACGCGCGAGGCCAAAATTACATTTCGTGGCGCGTCGACCCATGCCGTTTCGCCGGTTGCGACCGATTCCGAACTACTTCTTGTCGCCTTCCGCGCTGTCGGTTTTGTCACCGGTCGATCGCTCGGTCGAAGCTCCGCGATCGCCGCCACCCGAACGATCCGACGAATCACGTCGTGGACCGCCGCGACCACCGCCCGGTCCGCGACGCGGACGCGAGCGATCTCCGCCGCCGCCACCGCCAGGTCCCGTGCCGGGTCGGCGCGACGCGCGCGGCTTCGGATCGTCGCCGCCCTCGGCGGCTTTTTGTTTATCTGCAATCATCGCGGTTGCCGCGAAGTTCGCGCGCCCTTCGATGACGGCGTCGGCGAGTTTGCCCATTAGTAAATTAATGGACGTCATCGCATCATCGTTCGCCGGAATAACAATATCGGCGAGTTCGGGATCGCAATCTGTATCAAGAATGCACACCGTCGGGATGCCCATCCGATGCGCTTCTTTCATAGCAATATCTTCGCGGCGCGGATCGACGACAACGACCGCGCCGGGCAGACCCGTCAAAGTGCGAATGCCGTCGAGGTTGCGCGTTAGCTTGCGGCGTTCGCGGCGATAATTGGATTGCTGTTTCTTCGGCATCGCCTGAAGCGCGCCGCTCGTTTCGATTTCCTCGAGTTCCTTGAGCTTCTCGAGGCGCGGTTTGATAACCGTAAAGTTTGTTAACGTTCCGCCGATCCAGCGTTCACTAACATAAGGCATCTGGCAACGGCGCGCCTGTTCCTCGACGACCGTTTTGATCTGGCGCTTCGTTCCTACAAATAAAATCTGCGCGCCCGTCGCCGTGAGGCCCGCCAGAAAGTGCGTCGCGCGAAGCAGTCCGCGCACCGTCTGCCGAAGGTCAATGATGTGGATCTGACTGCGCCGTCCGTAAATGTACGGACGCATTTTGGGGTTCCAACGGCTCGCACGGCACCCAAAGTGCACTCCGGCATCGATTAATGCTTCAACTGAGACAGGTTCTACCAAGGCAGTAGGGCGCGGTCCGCCGCGCGGTGGGAACGAGAATTGTTAACTTTGCAGGAAACTGGACTGGTTTTGAAAAAAGGGCCGGCCATGGTAGCGGGCAACCCTCCGTGGTCAAGGTAGGCGACGGCTACTTTTGGCCGTCGCTCGTGTTATTCGCGTGCGCGTTCGCGCACGGATTCCGCCAAGTCGAGACAGTTCTGTCCACGAGCGCCAAAACGAGCCAGAGACGCTTTCGCATCATCGATCAAACGATCGATCGCCCCGCGAGCCCACGCGCGATCAAAAGGCGTAGAGAGAATCGCTTTTCCGGTATCGGTACGCGACTCCTTGCCGAGTTCTTCGCGCGTTCGCGTCGCGGCGAGCAGATCGTCGCTCAGTTGAAACGCGATGCCGAGATTGCGCGCGAATTGTGTCATATCGTCGGCTTCGGCGTGCGACGCGCCTCCGATTTCGGCTGCGCCGCGCGCGGCGAATTCAAACAATTTACCCGTTTTATGTTCATGAACGAATTCGACGGATTTGCGCGACGGGTTTTTCTTGCGCAAGCGCGTGAGGTCGGCGTGCTGGCCGCCGATCATCCCCGCGTGGCCGGCGGTTTTCGCGGCGTCCGACACGAGATTTAACAATACTTCGTTCTTAACATTCGGCGATTTGTTGACTAACGATTCGAACGCGAGCATGATCAAACCGTTGGCGGCGAGGATCGCGGTCGCTTCGTCGAACATGCGGTGGATCGGCGGCGCGCCGCGGCGAAGCACCGCGTCGTCCATCGATGGCAGGTCGTCGAGGACAATCGACGCTGAATGCAACAATTCGACGCACACCGCGAGTCCCGCGAGCGACTCGCGCGGAACATTAAATATACCGCCCGCGCAGAACGCTAACATTGGCCGCAGTCGCTTGCCCCCGGAGCAGGCCGCGCGCATCGCGACGACGATCTGGCGCGCCTGATCGGACTCGCGTTCGCGCGGGAGCGCGAGATCGAGCGTTTCATTAAAATATATCAACTGCGGCGCGAGAGCGCGTTCGACGCGCTCCGCCGCGGATTGCGGCCCCGTGCTTTCGTCCCTGAGATTTGTATTCATAAGAACGCCCCGCTGATCGTCTATTTTGCCGGCATCAATGGAGCCTTGAGCCCCTGCGGAATCGGGACGCCGAAATATTGTAAGATCGTCGGCGCGCAGTGCTGCACGCTCGGGATCGGCGCGTCGGCCGGCAATTGTAATTTCATCGACGAAAAGAATATTCCCGTCACGATGGAGGGATCGATCGAACAGTGATCGCCGCTCCATTTTTCGAGATTGGGTTCGATGAATTTATCAATAAAAAGTTCTTTGTTATCACTGAGCGCGAGTCGGATGCCGCCGAGCGAAGAGTCCCACGACACGCGGTAACCTTCATTGAATCCGATGACGATGTCTTCGGAGTTGTCGCGTTCGCCTTTGCCGAGATTTTTGCCGCGTTCGGGATAGATTTCGCGAGCAAGGTAAGCTTGTTTTATAAAAGGCTTGCCCGTGCCGGGATCGACGTCGGCTTCGAGTTTCTTGGCAATTTCGCGTTCGAGTTTTTCCTGTTCGGCCGGTTCGACGATGCCCTTCGGTTCGCGGCCTTTTACGTTAATATATATTTTTCCGAGACCGAGAGAATACGCGCGCGTTTTTGACCAATCGACCCAGGCAAAAACACGTTTTGGTTCCTTAAAATCTTGAATGGACATGTGGCCGTCCTTGAGATCTTCCTTTTCCTGATCCGTCATCTCGCGGACGGCAAGATATCCATTCTTGCAAAGCCAACTATTCGTGTGAACTTGTTGGCGGAACGAGGAAAATCCGTGATCGGATGTAACAATAAGTTGCGTTTTGCCGTCGGCCGTTCGTTTTAACACTTCGCCGACGATGCGGTCGGCCTGTCGATAGATTTCGGGAACCGTATCTTTCAACGCCATCGACTTGCCGAAGAACGTCACCTGCTTTTCCGCGTCCTCCTTTTTGTAAAGAGGGTGCTGTTCGTCATAATAACGAAACATCAAATGCGCGACGCGGTCGGTTTCGCCGAAAACCATGTACATAAACCGCCAGTCGCCCTTCGAGAGCCGTCCGTACAAAAGTCGCTCGCGCTGTTGTAGTATCTTTTCGATGTCTTGAAGAAAAGTAGTATCGTCGATCGCCTGATCCTTGAGCGCGTTCGTCGCGCAGGCCCAGCCGAGCGACTCGAAATCCATGATTTCTCGATCATTAGCGAGTTCCGCCGAGAATTCCCTGGGCGTCGAAATCGGCGCCGTGATCGGCGGCGCTTTGGGATCGAGATTGAGCGGTTTTAGATATATTTCAAACGGATTGACCGAAAGAACGCGGAAGCGCGCGACCGTCGACAATTTTAATATCGGATTGAATTGAAATGTCACGCGCGTGAGCGGACTCCAGTCGCCGACCGCGAGTTCGGACCCGTCTTGTTTAAGAATCGGCTTGTGATCGAGTTCGATCGCGACCCGCCGGCCGTCCTCCGAGACGCGCGCTTCCAACAATACTTCCGCATGCGGATGTTGGAGTATCGAATTAATCTCGTCCTCCCGCTTCGATAAGGCACGAATCTTGTCGACTCCCGGACCGGTGGACTTCGTCTTGGCAATATCCGCGATCTCGTCGCGGAGCATGCCGACGAGCCAGAAATTCTCCGGACCTTCGACGGTTGCTTTATAAGCTTTCATGCCGTCGCGATCACGCTCGATTTGTCGTTCAAGCAGAAGCGGCAATCCGGCCATTTGCCCAACTTTTGTTAAATACTCAAGTCTTTCCTTACTATCGGACATCAACCACCAGTCGCCCGGCGATTGGCGCGCGTCGGGAATGCCGAGTCCGCCAAGAATTTTAGTATGCGGCATCGGCTCGGGTGCGAACGGAAACACCATCGGAATTGAAAGTCCGACGGAGTTGACGCCGCTGTCGTCCAAATACTTCCAAAACGGAGTCCCGCGCCGCTCTGCTTTCGCGACGGGGAGTTTCTTCGGTAAATATCGCAACATAGCGACCGCGGCGCCTCCGCCGACGCCGCCGAGTACGAAGGATAATATCGCCGCGGCGAGCAGCGGGAACTTTGCGCCAAACTTAAAGAGAGCGAAAAATAATATAAATAACGAAAAACCGACGGCGGCGACGAGCGGAATGCGATAATTTGATCTTAATAAAATAGGAAGATACAAATCCGCGTCCTCGTCGACGCGGAAAGCCATGGAATTCGCGGGCGTCGGTTTTAGTAGCTTGACGCCGGTTTCCCGGTTTTCGCATTCGCGGCAGACGAAATCATAAATATTCGTCGTGTCGGGCCCCATACCGGTGTTGAAGGCCGCCCAAGAAACGGGCGACTGCGCCGGGTTGGTCGTCTTCAGCGGATAGAACGATCCCGTCTCGCTCAATTTCTGAAAATTCGGAAGCTGCTTTTCATCGAGGAGTTTCCTAATGATGCGCAAGTCGGCTCCATCGAATCCAATCAAGACGAGCCGCGTGTCACCCGCGGCAGTCCGGCGTTCGACGGTCATGTAGGCCGAATCGAGTTTGCGGTCGTAGGATGCGTCGAGAACTTCGCTCTTCTTTCCATCGATGAAAGTCCCAGGCGCCACGACGCCGCCGGACGATTTATCCGGAACGTGTTGGCCGGCGGCCTGCAGAGCGATGAACAGAAAGGGAGCTATGGAACTAATGAACATGGGTCAGCTAGATACGTATGTGTGTTGGCCGACGAACCGTGTGCCAACAATGGCTAATCGACGTTACTCTACCCTTTCGGCATCATGCGCCCCTCGCCACGATTTCTTGTTTGGCTGATCGCCTTCGCCGCCATTGTCGCGGGCGGTGTCTATTGGATCGCCAGTCCGTCGACCGAGTTTTTTACATTTGGAAATCCTCTCAAATCGGCCTCGCGACCGATGGACTCCGGACCGGTCGAAGCAACTGTTAAGAACGGCGCGATTTTTCCGGTCGTACCTCATATTCCGCCATCGGCCGAATTGGTCGCGAAGGGCGGAACGATTCGCGGACACGTGAAGCTCGTGCCGGCCGACTCCGAACAGCCGCACGATCTCGTGGTATGGCTGCGGCCGTCGCGATTTCATTCGGGCGCGAAGGGCGCCGAATCGAGGGATCTCGCCGTCGATGGAAAAGGCGCCTTTCAAACCGACGGTTTGAAATACGCATCCTATGAAGCGCGCGCCGTCGCCGCGGGCTGGTCGGGAATTCCCTCGGACGTCATCGTTTCGCCGGACGCTACATTTGTAGATATAACGATTCGAATCTTTAAATGTCCCGATCTCTCGGGTTTCATTCGCGATCAGACGCGCCAGCCGGTCGAAGCCGTGCGCGTCGTTTTTTCGGGCCGCAGCGAGACCGGCGCGAATATTTATGAAGAGTCGGCCACCGCGTCCGACGGATCCTTTATATTTAAATCCGTCGCCGACGGAGAATATACAGTTAAAGCGGGGCCGATCGGCAATCCGCTGCGCCCGCCGCTGGTCATACAGGTCCGCGAGGGAATCGCGCCGACGGTGCTTATTGATATTCCGAAAGTCGCCACCGTCGAAGTGCGGACCACGGTTCCCGGTTACGATTTTCCGCTCGACGGAGTGTTGGTCGTAATCTCGCGCGCGAAGAGCGCCGAGGCCGTGCCCGAAAATGCGATTTCCGGCACCGATGGAAAAGTAATATTTAAGAATCTTCCCGCCGGACAATACGTCGTGCGGGCGTCGCGCGAGTATTTCATGCCCAGCCAGGCCACGTTTTATATCGATTCCGGCGAAACGGAACGCGTCACTCTATCGTTAATGCCGCTTTTGGACGATCTCATCGCACAATTGGATCAAACGGTGCCGCCCGAGCCCGCGCCGGAGACTAATTTTCCTCCGCAAGGACCGCCCGTTCCCGCCGACCAGAATCCGCCCATCGAGCCGAATCCGCCGAAGCCCCCGAAATAATTAGTTTAAGTTAGCGTTACTTTTGATGAACCTCGTTCAGTAAAGATCTTGTTGTACCCCGACATCCTCCTAAGCCCTCAAAAGCAGCAAACGCCCATACTTCATGTTGCCCGAACTTCTCGCCGACGTTCGTCAATTTGATATTACAAAACCTCTATTCGACAAAAAGAAGATTCGTGAACACAATTCGCAGCGATATGAAATGGAATTGCTCGATGGCATTCTCGAATTCGATCGCGAAAAGAAGCTAATTATAGGATTTTACAAACTCGAGAAGGATTCGTGGTGGGCGAAAGGACACTTCCCCGACCGGGCGATGCTTCCGGGCGTGCTCGGCCTCGAATCGATCGGCCAGTTATGTAGTATTTATTTTCATGAATACTCGCACGGTCTCCGCATGGGGCTCGCCAAGATCGGCGAAGTCCGGTACGTGCGGCCCATGGAACCGCCGGGCGTGCTGTTTCTCGTCGGAAGGCTGATGCAACAGAAACTCAAGTTTGCTACATTTGATTTTCAGGGAATTGTAAACGGTGAAATCGCTTTTCACGGATCGTTCACCGGCGGCGCCGTTTGACGGCCGGCCGCGCGGCGCGTGAAATTGTACGATCGATGAACGATTCGCGCCGCGCCGCGCTGGCGCTCGCGGCGACGACGCTCGCCTGGGGGTCGACGTTTGTCATTGTTCGCGACCTCGTCGCGGAGAGCGGCGAGAGCGCGGGTTTCCCGCCATTTTTGTTATTATCGATTCGTTTCGCCCTCGCGACCGCGCTCATGGTCGCGATCGCGCTCGCGCGCGGCATCCGCGTCGAACGCGCGGCTCTGCGCAACGGCGTCATCCTCGGATTGATTACAACCGGCGGATTCGCATTCCAAACGCTCGGCCTCCGCTACACGACGTCGTCGCGGTCGGCGTTCATTACAAATGTTTCGTTATTATTGGTGCCGATCTTCGGCCTCGTCCTCGGCCGCGCGCGCCCGGGGCGCGCATTGTGGGCGGGATGCGTCGTCGCGTTCATGGGACTCTATTTATTGGAATTTCCTTGGGACGCCGCGCCTGCCGCCGAGGCCGGATCGCAGAATTATCTATTCGGCGATCTGCTGACGATCGGTTGCGCTGTGTTTTTCGCAATGCAAATTTTAGCGACGGAAAGCCTGTCGCCCAAGACGCCGTTGATGTCGCTCGTCATTATACAATTCGCGACCGCGGCGATCGTAGGTTTCGCCTTCGCGCCCGTTTTCGGCGAACTGGCCCGCGCGCCGGCGTTGCCCGGAGGATTATTACAAACCACATGGAGAATACTATTCCTCGGCGCGCTTGCGACCGGCGTTTGCCTGTTGATTCAAGCGTGGGCCCAACGCTACACATCGGCGACGCGCGCCGCGTTGATCTTTATGTTGGAACCGGTTTTCGCCACCGTTCTCGCCTTCATCGTCAACGGCGAACGCTTCACCTTCGCTCAATGGATCGGCGCCGCCCTCGTTTCGTCGGGCGTACTCGCGGCGGAATTGTTATCGAAGGCGGGAGGGTGAATTCGGGGGGTGGGGCGACGTGCGCAATGCGTTGATTGTTAGCGAATATAACAGGACTTGACAAAGTCTGTTATCGTGTTTAATCTAACAATGCCATGAATATTTCCCTCACCAAGGAGCTTGAAAAGCTCGTCCAGCAGAAAGTCGTCACGGGCCGGTATTCATCTGCGAGTGAGGTCGTACGGGAGGCGCTTCGGCTCTTGGAAGCGCACGACCAACTGCATCAAGCGCGTCTGACGGACATTAAGAAAAAAATTGCCGTTGGCCTGGCCTCTGCGCGCGCAGGCCGCCTGGTTGACGGCGAGGAATCTTTTGCGCGAGCTCGGGCTCGCCTCGGTAAAGCTAAGAAGATCCAATAGCCGTCATGAGTGGATTTGTCCTCACGCCGGAGGCGGAGTGCGATCGCGACGAAATTGTAATTTTTATTGCTAAAAAAAATCGTACAGCCGCCATTCACGTTCTTGACACGATGCAAGCCGCGATGCGACGCGTCGGTGAATCGCCCGGACTTGGCCATCGGCGCGACGACCTCGGCGACGAAACATTGCGCGTGTTTGCGGTTCGGCCTTACCCCTATCTTATTATTTATCGCCCCAACACGAAACCGCTACAAATCATCCGCCTCATTCACGGCGCGCGCGACGTCGGCGCGTTGCTCCATCCGCCGACAGGGTTATAAAAAAAATTGTCGAATTTTAATCATGACCGGCCCCGCGACAGCCACGCTTTTCTTGTATTTATTATTTTGAGCCGCCGCCGGTCTCCTCTGTTTTCGCCTCCGGCGCCAGAATCGCCGTGACGTCGAGTTCGACGCAGGCGCAGGGTATTTGTAATAATGCCGAGAGGCTAGGTTCGGTGCGGCCGCTCTCGCCGGAGACGAATTCTTTAACATACGTTCCGTGTTCGCAGCGGACATGTAAACGAAGGTCGCCGTCGTCGAGCATTTCGAATGATAACAAATGCACCCATCGGTGGCGGTCCAGATCGGCGCGGCGGTGGGCGACGCGCTCGGGAGTACGCTGGCGAACCTGCAGGCGGTCCGCGAGAAGCGATTGTAACTTTTCGGGCGAAACGGGATTCGCCGGGTGGACTCTAATACTATATTCCTTGGGATGCTTCGCTTCTTTCAATTCGGCGACGCGGTTGCGCGCGACGAGGCGCAGATCGTGGACGGCGATGCGGCCCGCGCATTCTTTATTGATCGCTTCTTCCAATTCGCGCAAGTCGAGCATCGGCATTTTTGGATTGATCAATTCCAAAATGAACGGACGGCCCGTGCCGAGCATGCGCACGTCGATGTCTTCGCGGCCCGCGCCGTGGAATTTCGAATTCCAGCAGCGAAAGCGGGGGAGCGCGAATTTTTCTATCAATTCCTGAACGGAATCTTTTGTTAATTTACCAAAACCGTTGCAGCGCGTGCACGGCTTGCCTTTGATTTTCCGCCGCCCTTTGCATTCGGGACAAAAGAAAACCGTTTGCGGCAGATCGCGGACGAATTTCTCGTAACGCCCTTCGACGAATAAACGAATTTTCGGCCGCGCCTGCATGCGGTTTTGTTGTTTTTGTTCGGCCGGCTGGCCAGGCGCGGGCGCTTCGGCGCGCATTTCGGGCGTCGGGTCCTCGACGTGCTGTTCGGTCGGCGGCTGTGTTGAACTCACGTTATTGGTAATATATGATTAATTATTATCGAGCGGCCTGTGCGCGCCCTTTGGAATCAGTAATGTTAAAATTATCAAAATCGGCGCGGCGGCGAATGTATAATAACGCAGAAACATCTGGCACGGACGAACCGTTAATAATGCAAGGGGTAGCACAAAACCGGATGCCGCGGGAGTTTGCGGATTGCGGCTCCAAGCCGCAAACTCATCGCTCGCGAAGAAAGTGATCGCACCGATCGCGACGGCTCCGATGAACGGACCCGCGAGAGCAAGCCGGACCCAACGACCGAGTCGTTCGGCCCGCGTGGGCGCGTCGAACCATGCTCGCCATGCGAAAAACAGGGCGGCCGGTTCGAGGACTCCGAAGATAGCGATTGCCCCGTGAAATCTCTCGCCCGGTTCAATGCGCAGACTCAAAAGCACCGGGGGCCCCCAAAAAAGAACCGCGCCCGCGGCGACGGCCACGAGCGTTTTCCGAGTGGGAAAACCGCGGCGTCGGCTCGTCTTGGAAACGGTTTTGGGGTCCATGGAAAATTGGGGCGAAGAGGAAACTCCCCAAATTCCATTCGCACAAGAGACAAGTTGCGCAAGGATGCGTTTTTGAACGTCGGATTCGGCCGATTCGATCCGCGATTTCCGACATACTACGAATATAAACAAACGTGCACCCGATCCTATTTACCATCCCGCTGATCGATCGGCCCATTTATACATTTGGGTTGATGTTCGCGCTCGCGTTCTTTCTCGGTTCCTTACTACTCGAACGGCTCGCGAGAAAATACGGCGACCATCCCGAAACCGACCCGCAGGCATTCGCTAATTTATCACTCTGGCTATTGTTTGGAGTCGTCATCGGCGCGCGATTGATGTATTGCGCGATTCATCCCGAGGAAATGACGGCAACCACCGACGGCGAAACCACGAGCGTCGTCGGCGTGGTTTGGAATGTAATATCGGTGTGGAAGGGCGGACTCGTATTTTACGGCGGATTCATCGGCGCGTTCTTGATTGGATTATTTAAAGTAAAACAATACAAATTGCGAACGTGGCACACGGCCGATCTCGTCATGATCGCCGGTTTTTTCGGACTTGGAATCGGTCGCATCGGTTGTTTTCTAATCGGCGACGACCACGGCAGGCCCTGCGCCGAATCGTTACCGTTTCCGATCGCGCTGCACGTGCCGAAGCCTCTTCCGCTGGGGTCGCTCTTCGATCCGAAATATGAAGGATATACGCTCTACGCGACGCAGATCTGGATGATGGTGAACGGATTCGGCATTGCCGCGTTCGGATGGTTTATATTTAAGAATCGCAAATTTTCCGGCCAGGCAACCTTCATCATGGCCGCGATCTATTCGATCACACGATTCATTATTGAGTATTTTCGCGGCGACGACACGGCGCGCGGTTATACCGAGACTGGCATTATGCTATTCGGCGAGCGTTTCAAATTGTTTACGAGCATGAAAGTAAGTATTGTGGTCCTGCCCGTTTCGCTGCTCATGCTCTATTGGTTATGGCAGCAGTCGAAGTCGAATCCCGAGCCGGACGCTTCGTAACTATTATTACCGCCGGCGGGTTTCGAGGCGCTTGCGCAGGCGCGTGGCAAGCAGAAAAAACTCCCGGACGTCCATGGGAAGCTCGAGAAAAGAACTAATATTTAATTTTGCGCGCTGGGCGTGCAGAGCCCGGGCGGCGCGTTCTTCGGTGACAACTACAATTTCAGACTGCGGCGCGAGTTCGCGCAGACGCGTGAGCCGGTTTACGGACGCGCCGCGATTCGGGTCGTGGTCGACAAAAATAACGTCATACTTTCGGCGGCGCGCGCGGTCGACGTCGGGAAATCCCGACGGACATTCGGCCTTGACGCCCGGAACATTAACAAGTCCGGTGAACACGATGTCGCGCAGCGACGCGTCCTCGATCAATACGAGCGATTCCATAATAAAAGCATTCCCCGGTGTCGTTTTCGGCTGTGTACGCGTCGGAACTTGAATCGCCACCGGTGAAATGAACGCAAACCGCGTATTCGCAGGGATCGACGAGGCCGGCCTCGGGCCGCTCTTCGGGCCGTTGTGCATCGGATTTGTAATATTAGAATTACCCCCCGGCGACGAAATGCCGCGTCGATCGCTTCGAGGGGCGTGCGCGGGCGCCGAATCGAAATTAACAAAACGAGATCCGCGCGTGCGCGTTTGCGACAGTAAATTATTACATCGCGGAGCGCACAAATTCGAACAATTGGAACGGACCGCGCTCGCGTTTCTCTCGGCGGCGCGCGGCGGTAAAGATAATTTAACGATTCGCGACGTTCTCGCGGCCGTGACGCCGGAAGCGGTGCTCGTCGAACATCCGTGGTATCGCGACCTCGACGCCGCGCTGCCGATCGCCGCCGACGCGGGTGCGGTGCGTCGCTCTCGCGATCGAATCTTAAGAACCTGCGCGGCGCAGAAAATTAAGATCGCGGGCATCGGCGCGCGCGTGATTCCCGAATTCGAACTCAACGCGCTATTCGATAAAACTAATAATAAATCGGTCGCGCTTTTCGAATCGACGGCGCCGTTATTGTATCGCGCCGCCGAATTCGCCGATCGCGAACCCGTCGTCGTCTGCGATCGCCACGGCGCGCGCGCATCGTATGCTCCGTTATTATCCAAAGCGTTCGACGGTTCGTGGGTGCGCATCGTGCGCGAGGCGAAACGCGAATCATTATATTCGATAAAAACGGACGGCGGTCGCGTCCGCGTGGTTTTCGCCGAAAAAGGGGAGCGGCGCTCGTTCACGTGCGCGCTCGCGTCGTGCATCGCAAAATACGCGCGCGAACTCGCGATGAACCGTTGGAATCGTTATTTCATAACAATCGCGCCGGGCGTCCGGCCCACGGCGGGATATTATACGGATGCGCGGCGCTACCTCGCGGAAGCCGGCGGTTCGCTGCGCGCGGCGGGCATCGATCCGCGTTCGTTGATGCGGAATCGTTAAATTTACTTCTTTTCTGAAGTCTTTGCCGATGCGATCGCGCGCCGGATCTGGTCCGCGTGATCGTGCGCGTGTTTTGCATACGTCGAGAGCCATTTCGCCGGTGTATACAGTCCGGACTCGGTGTGCCACGATTCGCGCTTCCAGTCCTCTTCGTTTAATAATGGAAATATTTCGAGCGTCGACTCCCGAGCGCATTTGAACGACTGCAATGCGGACTCGATCGGCCGGGATTGATAATTAAACTTTTGCGCGAATCGATCCTGATCGTATCCCATGATGATCGGGCGATCCGCCGCGACGGCGAGGCGAAGCCGCATCGCCGACATCATTTCGCTGTCGGCGAGATGATGCACGACCTCTTTCGCCGACCACTTTCCCGGTCCGGGCCGATGCTCGAGCTGCGCGGGCGTCGCGCCCGCGAGAGCGTCGACGACCGCTTTATAACCGGTTTTGTATTTTTCAATAAACTGCGCGCGTTCGTTGGACATTGTATTAATATTATAGTTAACAGCGTTTTGATGTAAATATTCTTATTTGAATTCGATCGCCGCTCGCGCGGCCTCGGGATACTTGAGACCCGATCCGGTATTAAATATCACGACGCGATCGTCGGGCGCAATCCATCCGTTTTTCGCGAGCGTACGCGCGGCGACCGAGGCCGCGGCGCCTTCGGGCGAAAACAAAACGCCCGTGTCGCGCGTCGCGACTCCCATTTCTCTTAATATTTCATCGTCGGTAACTGTAAGAGCCGTTCCGCCGCTCTCGCGCAGCGCGCGAAGAATTATGAAATCGCCGATCGCCGACGGCACGCGCAAGCCGCTCGCGATCGTTTGCGCGTTTGCGATCGGTTTCGCCTCCGTTGCGCCCGATTGAAACGCGCGGACGATCGGCGCGCAGCCCTCCGACTGCACGACGACAAAACGCGGGCGTTTCGGCGGCGCGAATCGCAGCGCCGTCATCTCGTCATAAGCTTTCGCCATTCCAACGATTCCGGTGCCGCCGCCCGTCGGATATATGATAACGTCCGGAAGATCGAATTGTAATTGTTCGTACAATTCATATAGCATCGTTTTCTTGCCCTCGACGCGGTACGGTTCGCGCAGCGTCGAAAGTTCCATCGCGTCGCGCGCGCCCGCGAACCTCTCGCGCAGAAATTTTCCGCAATCGCCGATCAGACCTTCTATCAAATGAACCGACGCGCCCGCGGCCCGGCATTCGAGAATGTTAGGCTCGGGCGTGTCCCTCGGCATTGCAATGGTAATATTTATTCCCGCGCGCGCACCGTACGCCGCGAGAGCGCCCGCGGCGTTTCCGGCGGACGGAACATACGCATTCTTTATTTGTAATCGCACGAGCGCCGAAACGGCCGCTGCCATGCCGCGCGCTTTGAAAGAGCCCGTGGGATTCTGTCCTTCTTCTTTAATAAAAACGCGTCGAAGTCCCGCCCGCGCGGCCAGTCTCGGCGCGGCGAGCAGGGGAGTCCAGCCCTCGCCGAGACTTACAATTTCGTTCTCGGCGCAAACGGGGAGGACTTCGCGATAACGCCACAAATCGGACCTGCGTCCCGAAAGGCGATCCGGCCGCAGCGCCGCGCGCGCGCGTTCGAGATCGTAGCGAACGAGGAGCGGTTTATTACATTTTACGCAAACCGTCGCGGGGGCGAACGCGTCGCCGGTCGCGCCGCAGGCCGCGCACTCGAGATGACTAAGAATCGGTTTCACGGCTTACGATCCCGCGTTCTCCGATTTGTATTGTCCAACCGCCGGCCGCGCGGCGGAGTTCCAGGCTCCGCGTTTCATTAATAATACTAAAACGGCGAGAATCGCGAATGTCCCGATGACGTCGACGATCCCCATCCACCAGACGCCCGTCTCTTCCGACGGCAAAAGCGGAGCGCCGGAAATTGCGCGCGATTCGAATCTCGTGATCCAATTGCTCAATTCATCCGTAATAATCCCGCGATCGTAAACATTGCCGCGCCGTACGCTGTCGGAGGCCCATCCCGGAAGCGAGGCGGCATCGATGCGATCGTGGGGCAATGGTAATAATCCGTGCTGTAAGAAGTGCGCCACGAGATCGTCGCGCCCGACGAATTCCATGAATCGTCCGGCCGGCTCCGGCGCGGGTGAGGCCGCTAATTTTGCAATTCCCGCGACGTACGCCACGCCGTCGGCGGGAATCTTAATATCGATCGATTTGCCGAACAGGTCGCGCGCGCGAACGGCGGTGTGCGTCGGCACGATCGTTATATATTGAATATTCGAATCGCCCTCGCCGGCGATCACGCGGTCGATGGCGGTATTCTCGTCGGCGGCAAACTCGGAACCGCGGTTTCCGTCGAGCATCCAAATCCAATCGAACGCGCGATCGACCGCTCCGGCCTGCCACGCGCCGCGCGATGCTAATATTTCCGCGAGAAACATCGCGCCCGCGTTGACGCCGGACGGCGCGATTAATATTAAACGTCCGCGGTATTTCGGATCGGCGAGTTCGCCGATCTTGTCGGGAACATTCGCGGCGCCGCGGCGAGACACTAATGAAAAAGATTGTAAGAATTCGCCCTGCCACCGATTCTTATCATCATGAAACGACGTCCCGAGCGTTCGCGACCACGCAGGCGTCGATTCGGCGAGGAGTCCTTCGCGCGATGCGCGTTCCAACGTGGAATCGTCGGCGCCCCACCAAACGGATGCGATCGCGTGCGAGGGCGGTCGCGCGGCCGCTTCAGCGCGAATGCGCGCGAGCGCGACGCCCGATTCGAGTTCGACGAATTCGACCTCCCAGCCCGGATTGACCGTTTCGAACGCTCGACCGACCGGCGTGCGTGTCCCATCGTCGAGCGAAGTGTAGACGACAAGTTTTTGACTCGTCGACGCGGCATCGACACGCGAGCAACCCGGCGTCACGAGCGCGAGGAGCGATAATAATGACGCGGCGATGAGAACGGTTTTCACGGGGGAATCGCAGCGCAGTGTGACGAAGGACCGCCGCGCGAAAGTGACGTTTTTTTCACGATCGTTTTGAAAATGACAAACCTCCAAATGCGATCCGGTAAACTCAACCGTTTTACCCGGCATTCATCATGAAGACAGCCATCCTCGGCGGCGGCATCTCCGGCCTCACACTCGCGCGGCGACTCCGCGAAGCCGGCCTCGAGTCCGTCGTGTTCGAGGCGGCGCCCAAAGTCGGCGGGCTCTGCGGCAGCGAGACGGTCGAGGGCTTTACTTATGATGTGGCGGGCGGACATATATTATATTCGAAAGAGAAGGCGGTTCTCGATTGGATGGCCGAAAACACCGACGGCGGCTGCGCGCAACGCGCGCGTTCGACTAAAATAAGAATCGGCGATCGTTTTATTCATTATCCGTTCGAGAACGGAATCGGCGATCTCGATAAGAAACAGACGTTCGATTGTTTAATTGGATATTTGCGCGCGGCCGACGCGCGCAAGTCGGGCGCGGCGGCGCCGCGGAATTTTGGCGATTGGATACATTACAGATTCGGCGAGGGCATCGAGCGAATCTTTATGAAACCTTATAATGAAAAAATCTGGAAACGCGCCCTCGAGACGCTGTCGACCGAGTGGGTGGAGGGCCGCGTGCCCGACGCGCCCGTCGAGGACGTCGTGCGCGCCGCGATCGGAATCCGCACGGAGGGATACACGCATCAATCGATATTTTATTATCCATTGAACGGCGGATTTGAAGCGATCCCGCGCGGCATCGCGCGCCCGATCCGCGACGCGATTCGTTTAAATACTCCCGTGCGCGAAATCCGGCGCGTCGGCGATCAGTATCGTGTGAACGGCGAGTTTTTCGACCGCGTCGTCAATACGATTCCGCTGCCGGATTTTATTAAATTCACGCCCGATCTGGATCCCGCGGCGCGCGACGCCGTTCTGAAGTTGCAATTCAATTCGCTGACTTCCGTGGCCGTAGGGTTAAATCACGATAAAACGCCGGAATATAGTTGGATTTACCTTCCCCACCCCGAGCAGGGGCCGGCGAATCGGATCACGTATTTGAATAACTATTCGCCGAACGTGGCGCCGCCCGGGAAGAGCCTCATTCTCGCGGAGGCGACGTGCGTCGGCGTTCCGAGAAAAGATCCGGAATTTGTCGATGAAATCGTCGACGGACTCGCGCACGCCGGATTAATGAATAAGTCCGACGTCGTTATGAAGCATGCGTCGACGGTAAAATATGCTTATGTTATTTTCGATCACGATTTTCGCAAGAAAATCGACGCGGCGCTCCGCGGCGTCGAGGCGCTCGGAATCGAATCGCTCGGCAGATTCGGCAGGTTCGAATATATTAATTCCGATCAATGCGTTTCGCGCGCGTTCGCGCTGGCCGACCGGCTTGTCGAAGAATCGAAAAGCGGACGGCGCCTCGTTTAATATATATTCGCAAACCCACCTGTGCGCGCATCGATCGTCATCCCCACGCTGAACGGCGGACCCATATTCCGCGACGTGCTCGAGCGCCTCGCCGAGCAGGATTATCGGCCGCGCCCGGAAATTGTAATTATTGATTCCGGCTCGACCGACGGCACGCTCGACGCCGCGAAAAAGTTTGCTACAAAAGTCGTCGAAATTGATAAAAAGACTTTCAACCACGGACGAACTCGCAATCAGGGAATCGCGGCGTCGGCGGGCGACGTGATTGCATTATTAACACAAGACGCGCTCCCGGCCGACAAGAATTGGCTGGCAAAAATGGTTAGAAATTACGCCGACCCCGTCGTCGGCGGCGTTTACACGCGGCAGTTTCCGCGGCCCGAGTGCGACCCGGTGATGAAACATCAATTGTTATCATGGGCGGCGTGCCGGCCCGTGCGCACGACGCAAGCGCCGTTCAAACCCGGCGAGTGGGAGCTGACGCCGCCGATCCAAAGATTACAACGATGCGCCTTCGATAATGTTGCATCGAGCATTCGCCGAAAAACGTGGGAACAGATTCCGTTTCCCGAGGCGCGCTTCGGCGAGGACGTCGCCTGGGGCCGGACGGCATTGTTGAACGGCTGGGCGATCGTTTATGAACCCGAGGCGCCCGTGATCCACAGCCATGAATTCAGGATGTGGTATCAAACGAAGCGGACGTATCTGGATCATTGCAATTTAAACGATCTTTTCGGAATACAAACGATTCCGTCGAAGAAGTTCCTGTTTCAATGCTTCAAAAACCGGTTTCGCGAATACAGAAAAATGCTCAAGGAAATCCCCGGAATGTCGGCGCGCGACCGGATGCGATGGACGTTCGTTTCGCTGCCGTATGCATTTCTCGAAAACGCCGCGCAGTATCTCGGCGCAAAAGCGAATTGGAAATTACAAAATAACGATCGCGTTTATCAATATCTCGACCGAAAATTGCGCCGCGGAGTGTAAATTCAACGACCGCCGCCGCGACGCGGGCGGGTCACGATTCGTTATGATAACGAAAAGTCGGAACGGGTCTCGCCGGTTTGAAATGATAAGATTCCACGACGCGCGCCGCCGCCTGCGAGCGGGCCGCCGCGCGCTCGACCGCGGCGAGCACGATTTGTTTCAATGTGTCCGGCGACATGTGGACGCGCGCGTTGACGGTCAGCGCCGCCGAACGGACGGTTGCCCGCGGCTTTTGTGATATTTGTATTTTCGAACTCGCGCCGGTGAACGCGGCGGCGGCCGCGCCTTCCGAAGTTTCGGCCAGAGCCTTGATGTGCGCGGATTCGCCGCCGGTTTCGGCGAGGCGGTCGCGCGCGAATTCGAGTATATTTACTATAAAATCGTCCGCCGCGAACGGCGACGGCGACGCGATTTCAAAAGTAACATTGACCCAGCCGAGCGCGGCTTCGCCCTCCGCATAAATATCATAATCGACATCCATGACATTCGTCCCCGGCGTTTGGGCGCGATCCTGTAGAAGTTGTATCCACGATTCGAAGCCCTCGCCCGTTTTCGCGGAAATGGAGATCACCCGCGCCCGCGGACACTCCCGCGCCAGCGCGCCGGCGAGCGATGTCTTCGATTCCGCGTCGATCGCGTCGGTTTTATTTAAACAAATGATATCCGCCTCCTCCAATTGTTTGAAATAAATATACGCAACTTTCGAGGAGAATCCGCCGAAGTTTCGTTCGAGCAGGAACTGACGCGCGCGCACCGGATCCACGAGCACGGAGAAGGGCGTCAGTTCGTATTGTAAATTAAACATTTTTCGAAGCGGCCGGACAACCGTTGCCGCGATGTCGGTGCAGCTTCCGACCGGTTCCGCGAAAATCCAATCGGGGCCGTGCTCCTTTTGTAACACATCGGCGCAACGCGCGAGTTCCTCGAAATGACAACAAAAACACGCGCCCGCGACCTCCTCCGCGCGGAAGCCGTTCGACCGAAACACCGCCGTGTCGACGAGGCCGGGGGCCTGATCGTTTGTAATCACGCCGACGCGCCGTCCCGTGGATTGAAGACGGCGCGCGAGCTGTAACACAGCGGTCGTCTTGCCGGCTCCGAGAAAACCGCCGACGATACAAAAAACCGTTTTTGAATTCGCCGGGTCCATGGATCGATGATTTAACAACAGCCGGGCGTCCGCGCGTCATACGTGGGCGCCGTAACGATAAAATCGCGCCGCGCGGCGAGGACTTGCGCGGTTTCGTCGGACACCGGATAAGGAATATTAGGAATAAAAGCGAATCGATCGCCGAACGGCATCGCATCCGGTCCGGTGTTGATCGCGTGGCGTCCGGTAAAGACCTCCGCGCGCGCGCGCGGAGACTTTATGGCGAGCACGTCCGCATTTTCCAGAAGAATGGAAGACTCCAGTTCCGCGAATTCTGTATTTGATAATAAACGATGCGGCGCGCGCCGCCGGACGACCAATTGTCCGAATCCGGCGTCCGCGAGATTTAAAAGATACTGTTCCAACGTCGCGCAACGCGAAAAGCAACGCGCGCGCAACGACGGATTGTTTATAAATGATTCCGGCAGTTGCCGCTGCGCGACGGCGTCGCTCGTCGCGAAAAGTCCGCCCGGCGCGAGCACGCGCACGACCTCGGCATGCGCGGCGCGCAATTCCGGTTCATCGAAAATACTAAATAAACAATTCTGCGCGAAAAGACCGAGCGACGCCGATTCGATCGGCATCGCGTCGGCAGCGCCATCTGTAATTATTACAAATGTTGGGTCGAACCACGGATTTTCGCGCGCCGCGATCTCCAAGTATCGCTCGGCCGTTTCGCGCATTTCCGCAATGGGCTCGATCGCGATCACGCCGCCGCGACGGCGTCGAAAATACGCAAACTGCAGCGCGTCCTGACCGCTGCCGACGCCGATGAATGCGATGGGCAGATCGCCCGCAAGATCGGCCGGTTGAACATTCGCGCCGCCGCCGAAATTCGCCGCAAGCATCACTTGCGGAATCTTCAGTCCCGGCAGCCGCCACGTCGCGCTGTCGCCGCAGCAGACCGGCGAAACCGGCGCGGCCTCGCCGCGTTCGCTCGCGCGCATCGCATCATTTGATTCCTCGAATTTCGTCATGGCTTCGTGATTTCGAACTCCGCGTGAGACGCGCGAATCTAACATTTCGGCGCGAAAAGAAAACAAATTATCGGCGCGCGCTTGTTACTTTATGCGGGTTCCCGCAACCCGGCGTTCCAAATTCCATGATGCGAAGATTCCAGCTCCCGGTATGTATTGTTGGCGTCGTTTTTATTGAATTGTTCGCATCGGCGCGCGCGTCGGCCCAAAAACCGCCGGACCCGGAATTGCAATTGGAATTGCCCGACGTCCGCGATCCCGCGCGCCCGCCGAAAATCGCGCTGTTCCGATCGCCCGGATTTCCGACGGTCGACGCGCCCGAAATCGACGCGTCGGTGCTCGACAAAGCGCTCGCGGGACTGCCGGTGGACATCCTCGCGAGCGCGGACGATATAAAGAATAAACTAAAGATTCGCGATTATGATGTTTTAATACTTCCATACGGGAGCGCGTTTCCGTCGGGGCCGTGGACACATTTACGTTCGTTCGTCGAGCACGGCGGCGGATTGGTAGTCTTGGGCGGCGCGCCATTTCATCAGCCGGTTCGTTATGAAGCGAAAAAAGACACCGAAAGCAAACTGGCGGCGGGACTCTGGATTCCGGGCACGCGCCAGCCCACGTTCGCGCACGAACTTCTCATCGGACCGGCCGAGAAAATAAATATTACAAATGAAAAGCAACAGATCCTGCCCGATGCGGGTTGGAGCGGGCCGGTACTTCAAAAAATCACGGCGACGTACGCGCTGACGCTCCGGTTTACTACTAAAAAAGACTTTGATAAAGAGGACGGCACGTCGGGCCCCCGCGACGCGATCGCGCGCCCCGTGGTTCATATGGTGCGCGAACAGGACGGAATTCCCGTCGGCTGTCCGCTCATCGAAATCGATAGAATTCGCGGCAGCGAAGCCGGCGCGCGCTGGGTTTTTGTAACATCCGACGCCGTGCTCGACGCGGAGACGATCCGGCGTTGCGCGACGCGCGCGCTCGAAGGCGCGTGCGAACTTGAAGCGCGCCCCGCCGCCGCTTGCATCGAGCCCGGCGCGACGGCGGTCATCCGCGTATTATATCGAAAGCCATTTGTAAGAAAGGGCGCGGTCTCCCTCCAATCCGTACAGTTAAACGCCTTTGGGCCGAACGGAACGCGCGCGTGGACCGGCGTCGCGCAAGTCACTCTCAACGGCGCGGCGGAATTCCGCGTCGGCGAGGGGGAATTCTTAAATATACAAAAACCGGGACTCTACACCGTGGAGGTCGGCGCCACGGGCGTCGACGGAGAATCATACCGAATGACCACGGGGTTTTGGGTGCGCGACGCGAAATTATTAAATTCAGGCCCAAAAATGAGCGTGTCTGCCGATTGGTTGCATAAAGATAACAAAGTGTTTCCGGTCATCGGAACGACGTATATGGCCTCCGACGTCCATCGGAAGTTTCTGTTCGAACCGAATCCGTATTTGTGGGATCGCGATTTCGCGACGATGCGCGCGAACGGTGTCAATTTCGTCCGGACCGGTTTGTGGACGGGCTGGCAGCGGACGATGCTCGACTCGGGCGCGATCGACGATTCGATTCTGCGCGCGTTGGAAGCTTATGTTCTATCGGCGGCGAAAAATGGAATTGTAGTTTGCTTTAATTTCTTTGCATTTCAGCCGCCCGCGTTCGGCGGGAGCAATCCGTTTCTCGATCCGCGCGCGTTGGAGGGGCAAAAAGCGCTGCTCGGACTGATCGCCGGCCGTTTCCGCGACTGCAATTGGATACATTACGATTTAATTAATGAACCATCGTACTGTCCGCCGGAGAATTTATGGAGCAACCGGCCCATCGGCGACGATTTCGAAAAGAAAGAATGGGCGAAATGGGTGGCGAACCGCCACGGCGAGGATCTCGTGGCGATTCGCGACCGCTGGCGCGAGCCGTGGGGCGAAGTATTAGCGATGCCAAAACTGGACGATCTTAATTATTCCGGCATCCGCGAAACGCGGCGTCCGCGCAAAGCCGCCGATTTTCATAAATTTTCAAACGATATGGTCGCCGGCTGGGCCGCGGAAATGCGCGCGGCGATTCGCGCGGCGGGCGGCGACACGCTCGTGACGCTCGGACAGGACGAGGGCGGCGCGTGGCTGCGGCCCTCGCAACAATTATACGCTTCCGCCGTCGATTATACGGCGATTCATTCATGGTGGAACAACGACGATCTGTTATGGGATTGTATTATTACGAAAACGCCGGAGAAACCGAATTTGATACAAGAGACGGGCCTCATGCGCCTCGAAGACATCGACGGTTTCCCGTGGCGATCGCCCGAGGACGCCGCAAAATTGCTCGAGCGAAAATTTGCATTCGCGTTCGCCGCGCGCGGCGCCGGGGGCGTCGAGTGGGCGTGGAATATCAATCCTTACATGCCGATCGATAACGAGTCGGTGATCGGCATCTGGCGCCCCGACGGCACCGCGAAACCGGAATTATTTGTATTAAAAAGATTCGGAGTTTTTTTTAGTAAGATCGCGGAATATCTCGACGATTTCGCGCCGGAGGAAGTGTGCGTCGTGATTCCGCATACGCGCATGTTCGCCGGACGCCAGAAAGGCGTGGACGCGGTGAAGGAAATCGTTCGTTCCCTCACGGAGAATTTCGGCATTGTTCCAAATGTAATATCCGAACTCCGTCTCACGTCGGAACGGTTGGTCCCGGCGAAGTTAGTGATCGTTCCGTGCGCCGAAATGCTGGAGGACCAGGCGGCCGTCGTGCTGCAGGCCGCCGCGCGCGATAGCAAAAAAATATTATTTACAGGATGGATGGAAGGCAATCCGTACGGACGCGTCACTTCGCCGTTTGCCGCGCTCGGCGTTTGCGACGCGGGGCGCCCGGTGGCGCTGCATGAACATAATAATTATCGCGAATTCACAAACGATGCTTTTATTACTTTCGACGACAATCGCGGCCAGTGGCTGCGCGCGGGCGCGGGTCGCGATCCGCTCGATTTTAAACAATCGGTCTGGCACGAACCGTTGCCGCTCGAATTTGCGCGCGAACCGCAGGCGCTCCGCGGATTATTATCCATCGCGCTCAAGAATGCGGGAGTCGAATCGCGCAGAACGGCGTCGCCCCTGACGCTTCAAATACTAAAAATGCCGCGCGCCTCGCTCGTGATCGCCGTCAACGAAACACCGGGGGATTTGGAGCGATCCGCGATCGTCGGCGGCGCGGAACTTAAATTTTCGGTGCGGGCGGGCCGTTCGAAATTCATTCTCGTCGATCCGCGTTCCGGCGTCGTGATCGCCGAATCGGAGAAATAGTTATTTTCGGATCATTAAATTTAAAAAACCATCGCCCGCTTTTTTGTTAACATTCCGCGCGCGGCGAACGCGACTTCTTCCACGGTGATCGACGCCATGCACGCGGGCGCGTCGCACCACCGCCGCGCGCACGGCGAACAGGGCACATCTTCGCGGCGGACGATCGCGTGCGGGTCGAAAGCGGGGCCGTATTTTTTGTAATCTTTGGGTCCGAAAAGCGCGACGACGGGCGTGCCCATGCGATTTGCGAGATGGAGAGGACCCGTGTCGGCCGCGACGACGAGGTCCGCCCCCGCGAGCAGCGCGGTCAAATCTAATAAATCCCTCGCGGGCGGCAGCGCCATCGCCGATCCGCACGACGCCTCCTCCGCGGCGCGCGCGAGAGGCTCCTCGCCCGGTCCGCATGTTACAAATGTTGCCGCGCCGGGAATGACTGCAATTTGTTTCGCGAGTCTGCCGAAGCGTTCCGGTTCCCAACGTTTTAATAATCCGAATGTCGACGTTCCCGGATGCATGATTACTTTTAGCCTGTCGCCGGCCCGTGCGAGCAGTGCGCGCGCGCGATCGTAGGCCGCATCGGACAGTCGAAATGCGCTCGGCGACTCGCGCGTCATTTCGATTCCAAGCGGAGCGAGCAGACTCAGGAACCGGTCGACGCGGTGGACCGCCGAGTCGGGCGGCACCACGCGTTTTGTTAAAAATAAATAATTGCCTTCGCGCCCCGCGCCGCGGTCGAATCCTATTTTTAATAATCCGCGCATCGCGGCGAGGAACATCGCGGACTTCGCGTTCGACTGCAGGTCAAGGACGGCGTCAAATTTTCGCGTTCCGAGTTGCCGGACCGTTCGCCAAATGGATCCAATTCCCTCGCGTCGCGGAAACGCGATCGTTTCACTCACGGCCGGATGTGCGGCGACGATGGACGCAAATCGGTCTTCCACCAAAAATGCAATGCCGGACGCGGGTTGCGCGCGACGGAGCCGTTCTGCGACCGAAAGCGCGAACAGGACATCGCCGAGGGCCGAAAGCCGGATGATTAGATAGTCGCTCAAGCGTTCTCGATTTTAATCAACTGCGGGCCGTTACGAACCGCGCACGCCATTCTATGGAGTAAACTTCGGCGCCCAGCCCGACAACATGCAAAAACATCTGATGCCACTCGTTCGCAACCTTGCGAAAACCGTACTTCTTGCGATTGCAGGCGCGTCGATTTTTGGAGTCGCGATTGTATCAAATTCGAACGCTACGCCGCGCGCAATTCATTCGATGGCGCGCGGCAAATCGAAGGACGGGGGACTCACCGTCACGGATTTCAAACTCCCGGGCACGCAGCCGGGGGAGCTTGCTAACGAAATTCAACCGGCGCTTTATTGTAGTTATTGTCACGGCAATTTCGATTCCTCGACGGAAATGTATTATCCGTGGCAGACGAGCATGATGGCGAACGCGATGCGCGATCCGCTGTTTCACGCGTGCCTCGCCGTCGCCGAACAGGACGCGAAATTCGTCGGCGATTTGTGCCTTCGATGCCATTCGCCCGGCGGCTGGCTCTCGGGCCACAGCACGCCGACCGACGGATCGGCGATGAAAGATAAAGATTACGACGGCGTCACGTGTCATTTCTGCCATCGGATGGTGAATCCTAATTATGAGGAGAACGCAAGCCCCGACGACGATTTCGCGATCTTGAAGGGTTTACAACAGATACCCGCCGATCATAACAGCGGCAATTTCGTCGTCGATCCGTTCGACCGGCGCCGCGGACCGTTCGATCTCGGCTACGACTTTTTCTGGCACGAATGGCGGCAGTCGCCGTTTCATTTAAAAGCAAAATTGTGCGGCACGTGCCACGATGTTAGCAATCCGGCCTTCTCGCGCGTCGGAGGCGCGCAACCGGCGGCGGCCGATAGTTATGTTCTTAACGATCCGAACACGCCGCATCCGACGCAATTGAAGACGGATGAATTCCCGCTCGAGCGCACGTTCAGCGAATGGGAAAACAGCGCATTCGCGGTCGCGCCGATTGATATGAAAGGCAAATTCGGAGGTAACAAATCACTCGTCAGCACGTGTCAGGATTGCCACATGCCCGCGACAAGCGGCACGGCGTGCGCGCCGGGCTATTCGGGAACGTACCGCGACGACCTTCCCTATCACGGCTTTCGCGGCGCGAACAGTTGGGTTTTGAATGCTGTATTAATACTCGACAAGTCGCTCGCGCTTTACGGAGTGAACGAGGTATCGGGATTGACGCAAGTAATGGCGGACGAAGCGATCGCGGCGAACGTCGATTTCTTACAAAAAGCGTCGGACATGGAATTGACAAAGATCGGCGACGCGATCAACGTTCGGATTATTAATCAAACCGGCCACAAACTTCCGACGGGATACGGCGAGGGCCGGCGGATGTGGATCAATATTAAATTTTACGATACGAACAACGCGCTGGTCGCGGAACGCGGGTTTTATAATTCCAAACGCGCGCAACTTTATGGCGACGACACGAAAATATATGAAATCGCGCTCGGCCTCGACGAAAACATGGCGCAGACGACGGGTTACCCGACGGGGCCGTCGTTTCATTTCGCGGTGGTTAATAAAATTTTCAAGGACAACCGCATTCCGCCGCGCGGATTTAATAATCTTGCCTTCGAAGCGGCGCAGGCGCAGCCCGTGAACGCAACCTATGCCGACGGGCAGTATTGGGACGACACGCTTTATGCAATTCCGGCGGGCGCGGTCAGGGCGACGGCGACGCTTTATTATCAAACGAGTTCGAAAGAATATATCGATTTCCTTCGTAACGAAAATTATACAAATAATGCAGGCCGGCAGGCGCAGCAGCTCTGGGCCGCCACGGGGATGAGCGCGCCGGTCGCCATGGATCAGCAAACGATCCAATTAGGCCCGTAATTCGCCCCGCGAACTTGATCCGCGGGCCGCGCGGGCTCAAGATGGAGTCGTCATCGTCCGCGCCGCGAATCCCGCGCGACGCGAACGATAAATTTATCAATCATGGCCGCCAGCGAAATCCCAAGCGGATTTGTAATCGAAACGTTCGGGCCGTCGCGCGTCGTCGTCGACGCGGCGCGGCGCGATCGCATGTTCGCCGAGGGTCTGGCGCGGCCGTCGTTACTGATCGCGGCTGCGCGTGCGCGCGGCGGCGGGCGCGGCGGAACCTATGAAATAACGATCGGCGGGGAAGATTTAATATTAAGAATCTACCGCCGGGGCGGCATTCCTCGATTGTTATGGAAGGACCGAATGTTCGACGACTTGCGCTCCCAGCGGGAAGTGGCGGCGCTCGTCGCGGCGCGCGCGCGGGGCGTGCCCTCGGTCGAACCCGTGGCGGCGGTCGCGACGGCCGCGGGACTCGGTTTTTATAGACATTATCTCGTCACCGTCAAACTCGCGGGAGCCGTCGAATTATTAGATTTCTTGAACGATCCGCATCGCGGCCGCGCGGAGCGCCTCGCGGTGCTCGCGCGGGCGGCAGGAACTGTACAAAAAGCGTTCGATTCCGGAATCGAACCCATCGACTTGCATCCGCGAAATTTGTTAATTACAGAAACGCCGTCGCTCGAATGTTATCTCGTCGATCTCGACGGCGCGGTGATACAAAAAGGCTCGCTGCCGCCGACGGTCCGCGCGGCGGCGCTCGTACGATTTGTAAGATTTCTCGAGCGACACGCCGACGACGGCGGACGCGCGATGTCGCGCGCCGACGTCGGGCGGTTTATACGAATGATCGAAGGCGATGCGTGGCGCCGGACGCACCGCGACGTGCGGCGCGCATTCCTTCGCACGCGCTGGATGCATCGAATCGGCTGGATCTGGCGTCCGAAGTCGCAATCGGCGGCCGCGATCACCCGCGCAATTATACATTCACAAAAACGCGGCGCGCCCGCGCCGCTCCAGCCGAAAATTTCATTTATATTCACGGCACGCGGCCGGGACGGCGCGCGAGCGACGCTCGATCGAATCTTCGAATCCGCGGAAACGGCCGGAGTGCGCGATTTCGAAATCATCGGCGTCGCCCAGGACGGGCGCGGTTTGAACGATTTGCGCGTGCTGTCGCTCGAAACTCCAAACTTAAGATTCCTTGCGTTCGCATTCGAAGACGACGGCGGCGCGTGGCGCGCGGGAATCCGCGCGGCGCGCGGCGGGCGAATTGTAGTTACATGTTCGGCGGCGCTCGACGCGCGATTTCTTACAGAAGCGCTCGATCTCACGGCTGGCGAAACGGACGTCGTGGTGGGTTCGCGCGGCGCCGGCGCCGCCGACGCGCGCCCGTCGCTCATTCGCGCGCGCGACAGAATTCGATCATTTTTGTTTAAATTACGCACGCGCGTTCCGGTTGCCGATCCGCTCTCGAGTTTTGTTGCGAAACGCGACGATCGCTTCGAGGCCGCCATGCGCGCAGCCCGATCGAATCACGGGGTCACCGCCGAAATCATCGGCCGACTCGCCGAAGCCGGCGCCCGCATCCGCGAAGCGCCCGTCGGGACATAGATCGTTAATCTGGACTTTTCGAGCGCGGTTTCCGTCCGGTTTTCGCGGCCGACCAAGTATCAGCGGATTGATAACTGGTCGCGACCGGTTATCATTTGACCGATAACTGGTCATGTCCATGTTCGGTGGTCAATGGCCTGCCTTTTCGATGGAAACTAGATACCTATCGGCCGCGATTGAGAATGACGCTTTCGCAAAGCGAAAGATGGCTTTTCTTTCGGGTCCGCGTCAAGTCGGCAAGACGACGCTCGCAAGAAACCTCATTTCCGCCCGCGAGAATTATTTTCTTTTCGACGACGAGCCCTTTCGACGCAATTGGATACGATCGCCCCGCGAATCGATAGCCGAACGTAACAAAGGCGCGGTAATTTTCGATGAAATTCATAAAGATCGCCAATGGAAGCGCCGATTGAAGGGAATCTACGACATCAGCGGGCATGAGTTTCCGATTCTTGTAACTGGCAGCGCGCGGCTTGATCATTTTCGAAAGGGGAGCGACAGCCTTCTCGGACGATATTTGCCATATCGTTTACATCCATTTACAGTCGCGGAGAAGGCAATAACAATAACTCCGGATGCTGTATTTACAATAAAAACTCCTCGATATCGATGGAAGGACCTCGTACGACTTGGCGGATTTCCCGAGCCGCTCTTGCATGGAAATGAAGCGGAAGCGATTCGCTGGAGCCGGTTGAGGCTGGATCGAATTGTATATGAAGATTCCCGCGATTTTCTAAATATTTCCGATCTGACTGCATTTCGAATATTGATAGATATACTGCCGCGGCAGGTCGGTTCTTTGCTATCGTTAAATTCACTTAAGGAAGACGTCGGCAAGGCTTACGCCACCATTCGATCGTGGTTCGCGGTTCTCGACACATTGTATTACTGTTTCCTCGTGAGACCCTACGCAAAGCGCCTCCAGCGCGCAATTCGCGCCGAACCAAAAATGTATTTGTACGATATCTTGCGCATTCCAAAGGAAGAGACGGGCCGACGTCGCGAAAATCTGGTGGCCCTTCATTTAGTAAAAGCCTGTCAATACTGGACGGACCTCGCGCATGGCGAATTCGATCTTCGATTCGTGCGCGATAAGGAAAAACGCGAGGTCGACTTTCTATTACTTCGCGACGGCAATCCGTGGATGCTCGTCGAATGCAAATCCCGATCGACGGAACCAACCGCGGCAATCGAGCGATTCGCGTCGATCTTGAAACCAAAACATACAATTCAACTCGCGGACAGTCCGGGATACGATCGTTATTATGCCGCTTCGGGCGTGCGCGTCATGAACGTCGAGACATTTCTCGCGGGACTGGTATGAGATGACGCGCGATATTCTTAACTTTCGAGCGGCGGCGCGGCGGGCGCCGCGGTTTCTACAATTGTAATGGCGTCCGCGTCCGGCGGCGCGGGTTCGGCGGGAATTGTAATTTCAGGCGCGGCTTCGACGCCCGACGCCGTCGTTTCCGGAATAATTATATTAACTAAACCAACGGGTGGCTCCGGAGGCGTCGCCTGAACCTGCGCCAGCATCGCGGCGGCGTTGTGCAGCGGAACGTGAATCGGGGGATTGGCCGTCGGAACGAGCGGCGGAATTGCCGGCGCGTCTTCGAGTCGCTCGACGTCGGCGCGAATCGTCCAGAAATCTACATAATGCGTTCCGACGGTATTGCGAAGTTCGAACGCGATCACCGAATCTATCGAATAAACGCGGACGCGCTTTCCGCGCGATCGTAAGTATTCGACGATTCTCTCGAAATCGCCATCGCCGCTTACGAGCGCCGCGACATCATAAGTATCCGCGGTTGTTAACATATCCATGACGATCTCGACGTCGAGATTCGCCTTCTCCACCGTTGCGCCGCGTTCGACGTTGACGAACGATTTAACAGATTTCCGGCGCACCGTGTAGCCGACGTGCGTGAGCCATTTTAAGAATTTTTCCTGATCGTTTTCGCCGGGCGCGCCGACGCGCACGCCTGTATACCAAAACGCGTCGGCCAATTGATCGTAACCGACGATGTGATCGAGCAAACGCTGGGGATTCACATGCCATCCGAGGCGATGCTGCACATAAAATAAATTGGCGGCGTCTACAAAAACAGAGATGCGAGTCATGGTGGCGTGCTGATGGTTCGGGGAGGCCGAGCCGGTATTCTCGCAGAAGTCGCGTCGCGCCGCGAGTCCGATGCCGGGCGGGCGGTGCGTCGCGGAGCGCAAATTTTTTGGCGGTGCCCGGTCACGTGGCCGACGCGGTTTCGATGACTTTCCGGTGAAACGGTTCATCGTTCAGGAACGCGTTTTTCAATTTCACGTCGGTCATCGCCTCCGCCGAATTCTTAATAATCGACGCGGCTTCGTTTAAGTATAATTGTGCTTCCGCGGTGCGCCCGGACTCCTTCAGCACGAGTCCATGTGTAAATAATACGGAAACGGCGCGGCGGCGATCGCGCGGGCCTTCGTCGAGCACCGCGAGCGCGCGCTTCGATTCGGCGAGCGCGTCGGCGAGCCGGCTCGCGCGCAAGTGCGTGCGGGCGCGCACGGCGTGCGCGAGCGCGCGAAGCCGCGTTAATGATAATTCTTCGCCGAGCGTGAGCGCAAGCCGCGCGAGACGCATCGCTTCGCGCAAATTGCGGCGCGGATTGCGCGATGATAACAATGTGTTGGCGAGGTGCAGCGCCGTGTGGCATTCTGTAAACTTGTCGCCGATCTCGTCGGAGATGGCGAGCGCCGCGCGCAGATCCTTTTCGGAACCTTCATAATCGCGCTGCCACGAGCGGATCGCGCCGCGCAAACTGAGCGTCATTGCCTCCGTGCGCCGCTCGCCCGTCTCGCGCGCGAGCGTGAACGCTTTATCCAAATCGCGGCGCGCCTGCGCGAGCTGTCCGACGTCGGCGCGGCACCGGCCGAGTTGAAAATGCGCGGCGGCGAGCGCCGCCGGCATCTTTAATTCTTTGAACGCGGCCTGCGCCTGCTCGATTTGTGGCATTGCGAGATCGGGGCGGTCGAGGTTCATGCCCCGGAGTCCCAATTGTAATAAAATACGCGCCCGCAGGTCGGCATCGTTCGCGAGTTCGAGCGCGCGGTCGAGCAGCGGGCCCGCCTGTCCCGGGTCGCCGGAATAGGATATTACAATAGACTTAGCTAATAATGCCTCCGATTCGGTGCGCCGGTCGCCGGCCTCCGCGGCGCGTTCGATCGCGCGATTCAGATAGGATGCCGCAACGAGGTAGCGCCCCGTGGAATAGGATAATCGGCCGAGCGAAAGCAGCGTACGCGCGAGACGCGACGTGTCTTGAAGATACGTAGCAATGCGGGCGCACTTTTCGAGCGTCCGCCGCTCCAACATGCGATTCCCCATGCGCGACGCGCACTCGGCGATCGTCGACAGCGCGTCGAATCTCGACTCGAGCAGCGGTTTTTGTTTACGCGGAAGTGTATTTAACAATTCGATCGCCGACCGCGCCAGGACGAGGGCGCGCTCGAAAAGTCCGCGGCGGCGGAAATTGTCGGCGAGCTTTGGTAGATATTTTAACGCTAACATCGTGTTCGACGAGCGGCGCGCATGCTCGGCGACGCGCAGGCGGTCGCGATCTGTAGAATTGGCTCCGAGGCGCTTTTCGAGCGCGATCGCGAACGCGCCGTGCGTTTTCCGCCGTTCCTCGCGATCGAGCGAATTGTAAATAACCTCGCGGACGATCGGGCGGGCGAATCGAAACGTTCCCGCGACGGATGATAATAAACTGTGCTGCGTCTCGAGGCGCGAGAGCGTCCGCAACCATGACATTTCGTCGCCGCCGAACGCTGCGACTAACAATTCCGCGTCGCAACGATCGCCCGCGGCCGCGACGAGCGAGAGCGCCTGCCGTTCGATCGGATCGAGCGCGTTCAAGCGCGTGCGAATCGCCTCAGCGAGCGACTCCGGAATTGGTATGCTACTGATCGGCTTCGCGATTCTTAATGATTGCAATGCGGTCGCGGGTTCGGTCTGCTCGAGCGCGCCCGAAGCCCGCAGCGTCCGGAGCGATTCGGAGAGGTGTCCGGGATTGCCCGCCGTCACGCGCGTCAGCACGTCGCGCAGCGCGAGGCGATCCTCACCGGGCGCGATCAATTGATCGATGATCGCCGCGATGTCCGAAGCGGACAGCGTGCCGAGCGCAATTGTAATTAAACATTTCCTCTGCCGCGCGCTCTCGATCGAGGCGTCGACCGGAGCCGCGACCGGCCGGTGGCCGATAACGAAACATGCGCCGGCCGGCGCGCGCTCGATGATGGCATTCGCAATCCGCGCGGAAGGCGCGTCGCCTTCGTCCGCGCCGTCGAGAAATGCAATGATCGGATGTTCTTTCGCCAGAGCTTCGAAAAAATCCGCGACGGCGCGCGAGAATTGTAATATTGCATCCTCGCCGCGCCGGCCGCGCAGAAAATCAATAATAATATTCGCCTGCGCGGTCGGAATGAGTCCGCGAAAGCGCCGCGCCGTGTGGACGTCGGAAGCCGAACCCGCCGGAGCGCCGAGGTAGCGTTCGAGCATCGATACAAATGCTTCCGCGGGCTGCGATTCTTCACTTTTCCGGCAGCGGCCGTAAAACGCGACGGGAGGATCGTCGGATAATTGCGCTCTTGCTACAAATTCGTCGACGAGGCGAGTCTTGCCGATTCCGGTTTCGCCGATGATTTCGACCGTGCGGAACGCGCCCGCGGCGCAGCGTGCGTAGGCCGCCTCGAGTTCGTGCAATTCGGTTTCGCGTCCCTGAAATGGAGTCAAGTGCGTGCGGCGCAAAAGTCCCGGCGCGCCGAGGCGCGCGCGTTCGGCGAGCTTTTCCTGCCAGAACGCCGAGCTCTCGGCTTTATTAAGAACCTGCGCCAGTTCGTCCGCGTCGGCGAATCTTAATGTTGGCGTTTTTTCCAAACATTTGGCTACGACCGCGTCGAGAAACGGCGAGACTCGCGGATTCTTGCTCGAAACGGCGGGCGCCGGATTCTCCAAGTGTCCGTGCAATACAGTTGTAGGATCGTTCCCGGGAAACGGCCGGTCGCCGGTCGCGATTTCAAATAATAATATTCCGATGGAATATACATCCGATTGCGCGGCCGGGAGCTGCCCGCGGAGGCGCTCGGGCGAAGCGTAGGCGACGGAGCCCGCGAACGCGCGCATTTCCACATGCTCGGATTCGGTCGCGGGCGAAAGCGAGCGCGCGAAACCGAGATCCATCACAACGGCGCGGCCGCCCGGCGCGAATACTACATTTTCCGGCTTGATATCCAAATGCACAGTTCCGGTCGAGTGCAATGCGGCGATTCCGCGCGAAACCTGTTCGCCGATCGAACGCACGAGCGGTTCCGGCAGCGGCCCATCCTTTAGAAGATCGCGCAGCGTCGACCCCTCGACGAGTTCCATCACAATATACAAAACGGGCGAACCGAGCACTTGCGCTTCGTCGGCCGCGAACACGCGGACGAGATTCGGGTTTCGAACATTCAGACCGGCGCGGGCCTCCCTTAAAAACCGGCTTCGCGCCGCCGGATCGTCAAGCAGATGCTGGTGCAGGAATTTGATCGCCACGCGATCGCCCGCGGAAAGCCCGCGCAGCGCCTTGCGAAGCGTTGCTAAATAAACAGTGCCGGTCGAACCGCTCCCGATTTCTTGTTGGAGCTCGAATCCGGCGAGGCCGCGCAAATTCGGACGCGGCTCTCCGGAAAATCCGGTCGACGATGGAGAAGGCGGTGGCAAGCGGCCAACTTAACGCGAACGATACTACTTTTCAAATGCCGGAGACTTTACTGGATCGTTATACTATTATAATAATCGAGTTCGAGCGCCTTCCAGTCAGGCTCGCGCATCGACGCAAATGCGCGTTCGGCCGCTTTGTCGGAGATCTTATTCACTCTGGAATTCCAGAATTCGCGCCGGTTCTTGTTACCGGCCTCGCCCTCTTCGGCGATCGGCGCCGCGCCTTCTTTCTTAATTTCACCGATCGCCCACCGGTATGACTTAATATAATTATGGAAAAGATCGCGGTATTTGGCGTCTTTCGAACCGAGTCCGGCCAGAAAAAACCGCGCGAGCGCCGCGTGCTGGTCGCGGTCGGGATTGTTATGAATGGGTCCGGGATCCGTGCTTGTTAACATTTCGCGCGCCCGAACGGCTTTGTGCGCGCGAATCACGTCGCGGAGATTGTCCAATTCGCGCACGTTCACGGGAAATATTAAATTTCCTTCCTTGATTCGCGAATATTCGAAAAGTTGATATAAACCCTCCGCGAGCCACGGCGGCATCGACATTTCGAATTCGGCGTCGCGCTCCGAGAGCCAGTGGCGGAGCGCGGCTTTGTTAAAATCATGAAACGCGCTGCTCGCCGAGCCGTCGTCCTCGTCTTTGTAAGTCACAATTTCGAGATTGGTTCCGCCCCACCAGAATTCCGAACGGCGGAGACCCTGATACTCGACCGATTCGGCGCAGATTCTAAGAATAGGCTTTCTAACAAATTCGCCCTTTCCAATAAATTCGAGATTCTTATCGAGCCAGTCGAATATGGCCGTTCCGAGGCCGGTGATCTTGGCGACGAACTTCTGATCGGTGTGGCTCAATACATAAAAACGCCCCTCGAAACTCGCGGTCCAGCCCTGCGGCATGCCCGCCTTTACTTTTGCATAAGCGGCTTCCGCCATCGCGACGCGCCGCGACTTGCGCTCCTCGGGAGTGAGCTTTTGTAGTTCTTCGAACGAACTGATGGCGGTCTTGGGCGCATTTTTCGCGGCCTCGGCGCGCGGAATGGACTTGAACGATTTAAACGATGCATCCATGTCCGGCCGCCGCTTCGCGAGCGCATTTGCGACGACTTCGATCTGTATAACGATGTCGACGTCTTGCAAATGATAAGTCCAGCTCACGATCCGGAGCGCGCCGTGGCGCGGATACGTATCGTTCACGGGTACCGCGACATCGTTTACAATGGCCGTCGTGCTTCCGAGCGGCGTCTCGCGATTCTCGACTTCATAATGAAAATCGATGCCGAAACGCTTTTGTAGATATTCAGTATAATTTGCCTGCGGATTCTTAAGTTCGGCCTTGAACGGGTTCTTTTCGCCGCCGCCCGCCGGAAATCCAAAAATTAACAATTCCGCGCGGTGTTCGGTTCCCCATGCCGTTTCGAACGAAACATCGATCTTGTCGCACTGAAATTTTGCAATAATCCAAGGCTCGTTCAGCGAAACGGCCTGTTGTTTCCAGTTGTTCGGCGGTTCGAAGCGGAATCCGAATTTCGTGTCTTGATAATGATCGAAGTTCGCATGCGGCGGCGCGATCGTTCCAAGCGTCAACATCGCCGCCGGGAGGCATCGAAACAACCATCGATCGAAATGGGCGTTCATCATTAATAATTAATATCAAATCCGTTCAGACATCTCGCCCCACCACTCGCGGGCCCGCCGGCGTTCGAATGGATCGTCGGCTTTTTCAAAGAAAGGCGCGGCTTTCGCGCGCGTGACTTTGTACGAGCGGAGCAGGCGGCCATTTTTGGCGATGAAATGTATATAGAGCTCGTCGATTTTGTCAATCCCCATCAGTAACTTTAACGAAAGACGGACGGCGTCGCCGTGGGCCATGCCTTCGTCGAAACGGTCGTGGGCCAGTTGTAAATTTAGCAACACTTTTCCGTTTTCGATCTTTGACGACGGCTCCGTGATGCCGCCCTCGCCGTCGAGAAGTTCGGCGACGGCAGCTTCGAGCGTTCCCGGCATCGGTTTCGCGACGGCGACTTTACCCGGATCGGGCGCCGTTGGTTGAGACTCGGGCGGCGTCGCAGGCTTTGGATCGACGGTCGTCGGAGGAGCCGCGGTGGGAGCCGTTGAAACAGGCGGCGCGACGGCGACGGGTTTTGGGATTTGAATCCTGCCGAGTTTTACTAACGATTCGTGCGCGCGGCGCTTGACGCGCGGATCCTTATCATTTAACAATTCCTCAAGCGGCCCCGTGGCTTTTTGTTGCGCATCGCCGCCGAGTTCTCCGAGGGCGCTCGCGGCGGTCACGCGGACGTAATTGTAAGGGTCTTTTAACAATTGGCAAAGCGGCGTCACGGCATCCTTTGCATTCGGCCCGTACTCGCCGAGCGCGAGCGCCGCGCGCGCGCGGATTTCTTCGTCGGCTTTGCGCGTTCCGTCGAGCAGCGCCGCCACGACATCTTGATAAAAACCCGACACGCCGGCGGTTTTGTTTATTTTAATCAATTCCTTTTCCATCGTTCGGAGCGCTTCCGAGCTCGCTTTTCGCACCGGTCCGGCGATGTCGGAAATATGACTTTGCGCGAGAGCCTTCGCGCCTTCTTTAGCTTTGACTCCGAGCGTGCCGAACGCGCGCGCGGCCTCGACGCGAACATTCGTATCAAAATCGCCGAGCGCGCGGGTCAATTCCGCGTTGAACTGGCCGATCTGTCCGATTCCGTACGCCGCCGCCGCGCGCACCGCCGGTTCGGGGTCTTCCTTCAGCAGGAGCGCGAACGCGCCCGGCAGCGACTGCCACGGTTTCGAAGTATCGGAATCTTTCTTATGCTTCAATAATTGATATATCGCCTTGATTCGCGTCGAAGGCGTCGGGCTTTTTAGTAAATTTATTAATTCGGGAATCGAAAATGCATTCCATTCGGGCAATTCGAACTTTGCCGCGGCGTCGTTCACGGGCGCGGGTTCCTCGACTTCGCCGTTGACGCGCAATTGCGCAGTTTGCGCGGCCAGCGCGATCTTTTCATTAGTATCCTTCGCCGCTTTTTCGATCGCGGGGAGCGCCGGGCGGGCGGCGGGGCCGATTTTTCCCAATGTTATTAATGCTAATTCGCGAATTTCGGGCGACGGATCGCCGATCGCGTCGGCGAGCGCGGCGTGCGTTTCTTTAACTTGGGGACCGACGCGCGCGATCGCCGTCGAAATCGCCGCCCGCACGTCGGCGTCGCCTTCCTGCCGGAACGATTTTAATAATATTGGCAGCGCTTTGATTCCCTTTGGCCCGATCTTACCGATCGCGGCCGCGCTTTCCTTTCGAACATTAACATCCTTGTCGGCGGTCAAATTGCGGCCGAGCGTCGGCACGGTATCGACGGCGCCGAGTCCGATTTCGCCGAGCGCGAATGTCGCGGCTGCGCGCACGCCTCCATCGGCGTCGACGAGGAGTTTTCCAAGGTCAGGAACCGCGGCGCGGGCATCCGCTCCCATCTTTGCAAGTTCGAGCGCGGCTTCGCGGCGCGACGACGCAGCCGGCTCCTTCAATTTATCGAGGAGTTCAACATTGTAAGGGAGTCCGGGCTTGTCCGCGGGGTTTTGTAAGAAACCGGCGAGGGCAAGCACGACGAGACAGGGGACCTTCATGGGTGCTGCGGTATCAACGAGGCACGGGATGTAATTTCCGACAAAAATCGAGGCGATTTGAATTGGAGCGGAAATGGGTCGCGAGCGTAGGAACTGGACTTGGTTTTCCAAGCGGCGCGGCCGGCGTTTAGACTGCGTCGCCGTCGAATCGATTCTCGAGGAAATTCATCCATTGCCGCTACAATTTTATAATACCGCGACACGCAAGATCGAAGTATTCAAACCCGCCGAATCCGGCCGCGTGAAAATGTATCATTGCGGTCCGACCGTTTACCGGCGGCCGCACGTCGGAAACTACCGCGCGTTCCTGTTCGCGGATTTGTTACGTCGCGTGCTCGAACGGCGCGGACTTCGCGTGACGCAGGTGATGAATCTGACCGACGTCGGACATTTCACGCAGGAGGACGAGGATCACGGCGAGGATCGCATGGAAATGGAAGCGCGAAATCGCGGACTCGATCCGTGGCAGGTGGCGCGCGAAATTACAAATATGTTCGAGGGCGATATGAAGCGTTTGCGCGCGAAACCGCCCGAGCACCGGCCGCGCGCGAGCGATCACATCGCGGAAATGCTCGAGATTATCGAATTATTACTAAAACGCGGCGCCGCCTACCGGTCGGGACCGGAGAATGCTAATATTTATTATGAAGTAAGCCGGTTCGAAAACTACGGCGGACTCTCGGGAAACCGCGTCGACGCGCTCGAGGCCGGCGCGCGAATCGATATCAATCCGGAAAAGAAGCATCCGGCGGATTTCGCGCTCTGGAAAAGCGATTCTAAACATATCATGAAATGGAAATCGCGCTTTGGAGAGCACGGTTTTCCCGGCTGGCATATCGAATGCTCGGCCATGGCCCGCAAATACCTCGGCGATACTCTCGACATCCACACCGGCGGCGAGGATTTGATATTCCCGCATCACGAATGCGAAATCGCGCAGAGCGAGGCGGCGACGGGCAAGCCATTTGTAAATTATTGGATGCACGTGAAGTTCCTGCAGGTCGACGGCGGCAAAATGTCGAAAAGCCTCGGAAATGTATATTCCGTCGACGACGTCGTCGCGCGAGGGTTCGAGCCGCGGCATTTGCGGTTTTTGTTACAACGCGCTCATTACAGAACGCCGCTCAACTTCACGTGGGACTCGATGCGCGACGCGAAGGGCGCGATCGAACGGCTCGACGCGTTCGTCGTCGATTTGAAAACGCTGCGTCCGGCGGCGGCGGCGGCGGTCGCCGTCGATGAGATGTTACAAAAAACGCGCGCAGCCTTCGACGCGGCGCTCGACGACGACATGAATGCCGCGGAAGCCACGGCCGCGGTTTTCGGACTCTTAAATAATGTCAGAACCGCTGGCGGCGCGTCGTTGAAATTAACAAAAGAACAAATCGAATTGATATTGGCATTCCTTGGCGAGTTCGACGCGATCTTCGATGTGTTGACTCCGGAGGAACTCGCGCCGGAAGAACGCGCAGAGATCGATCGTCTTGTGGCGGAACGACAAACCGCGCGTCAAAACCGCGATTTTGCGCGGAGCGACGAAATTCGAACAAAGCTCGCCGCCCGTCGTGTCGTAGTAGAAGACACCAAGGAAGGTGTTCGCTGGCGCAGGGTGTAAAGTCGCCGCGAAATTTTCACGGAACAAAATTTTTACGTGACACGTTGCGCGCCGCGAACGCCGGCGCCTAGAATCGGCGCAAATCACCCGAGGCGCGCGGATCGCTCCGCGCGGCAACAGCGTTGGTCCCCGTTTCGCCCGCGCAGAATTTTGAGCAGAATTATAGTAATTCGGGTCGCGCGCGTATGTTTACAAAAACTTGCGCGCGTCCGCGGGGCGTATTATTGCTATTAGTCCGACGCCGGTCGATTTTTGCATGGATCGAGCAACTCCAATCTCCGAGGTAATTAATATGAAGACTCTCGCCACGATTTTTGTAGTTATTTTCGCCGGACTCGCCGCGGCTCAGCAGACGGGGAACTCGCCTCCATTCCATGCGGCGACGGTCGTGACGGGAGAATATAACAGGATACTAAAAACGCTCGATCTGAACGGCGACGGGTACGCCGACGCGGTCGGCTGGTGGCCCTCGAAGAACACTTCCGGAGCTATTAATTTTCAATGCTGGCTCAACGATACGCAGGGCAACCTCGTCCCGTCGTGGAATTCGGATATTATCACGACCGGTTCGCAGTCGTCGATCCAGTCCGCCGCCAAGGGGCAACTGAACGCGGATAATTATGATGACTTCGTGTTCTCGATCCAGAACGACGTATTTGTATTCATGTCGAACGGAACCGGCGGCGCGACGATGTTTAAGAAACTGTCGCAGTCGGCCGGCGTGTACGGCGTGCAGATCGCCGATTTTAATAATGATTCGTTCAACGACATCGCTGTGATCATGCAGGGCACGATCAGGATTTATTTCAACGGTCCGCACGCATTTGTTACAAGTTCGACCATCTCCATTTCGCCTGTCGGATCTCCGTTCGACTCGGTGACGCTCGACGCCAACGGCGACGGCCGGGCGGATCTCGCGGTTGCGCGATACGACAGCATCGACATCGTGCCAATTGTAAACGGCGTCGGCCAGACGCAGTCGCACTTCGGTCTTCCGTATACTTATGAAGCGATGCTCGCGGCGGGCGATATTGATAATGATGGCGACACGGACATCGTTTCGTTTTTCATGATTGATTATTCGGTTTTGCGCCGGACCGGAGCCGCGACATTTGTATTGGAGCCGCTCGTGATGGGCGGCCCCGCGACCGACTTCGCGGATATTGATAATGACGGCGACCTCGACGGCGTATGCTGCGGCGGCGGTGGCGGAGGTGGTTACACGCCGCCGGTGAATTCGGGCGTTTCGATATTTCGAGTATCATTAAATAAAGGAGGCGTGTTCACGGAGGCGTACGAAATCCCGGGACTCGGCGCGTTTCACCTCGCGGGAGCGGTCGACATGGAACACGACGGCGATGTCGATCTCGTCGCGGGCCGGGACGTTTTTTATAGTAATGGTTCCATCAAATCCGAGATTATTCCAAAGTCGGTCGGTCTTGGAGAAATCGACGCGCGCTCGATTTGTGATTTCGACGGCGACGGCGATCCCGATGTCAAATTTAGCATCGGCGGCACGTATCGAAACGACGGACTCGGCGCGCTTTCGTCCGTGCCGGTCGTGATGCCCGCGCCGCCCGCGGGTTATGTTTATGAAGGACCCGGCTTCATCGGCGATTTTACAAATGATGGCGTGCCCGATCTGGTCGTTTCCCTGCGGCAGGGGACTTTTAGCGGACCGTTCGTCGAAATGCGAATGTTAACAAATTCCGGCGGCGGCGCGCTCCAGGACAACGGCGCGGCGGGATCCTCCGGCGTCGACTTCAATCCGAATCAAAATCCGGCTGTCTATCGTAATAGTCCGCTGGCGGAGTTCGTCGCGGACTTTAATAATGACGGATTCAACGAACTGCTCGTTCACTCACATTACGGACCGACGATGAGTAGCTACGAGTTCGTAAACAATGGACACGGCAAGTTCTTCGGCGGACAGTATTTCTCCGCGCAGGCGGCCGGCATCGGCGATTTCAATATGGACGGATTCATGGACGTCGTTGCCGGAACGCAACAAACGTATCTCACCTCGCAGGCCACGCTCGGAGTTTATTTCAATAACGGAAATAATACATTCACGCTGGGTCCGTCATTCGGTCCCGACGCGGTCGACGTCAACCGGGGACAGATCGCGGTCGCCGATTTCGACGGCAACGGCCTGCCCGACATTTCGTACATTCCTTATAATTACTTTTTAACGATCCTGTCGAATTCCGGGAACGGAAACTTCAGCGCGCAAAAAGTGCTGGTGGCATATCCCGGCATCGACGCGCCGCTGGCGGTCTTCGGCGACGACGTCGACAACAACGGTTCGGCGGATTTGTTATATACGGCTTCGAATTCCGCTTCTGTGGGATTCGGCATTTCCTACGCGAGCGGTCCGGGATGGACGCCGCCATTGCTACAATCGGGCACGCTCACGGCGACGGCGGATTTCGACGGCGACGGATTTATTGATATTCTCGGCAGTCGAACCGATAGTTTCGATACCTCGACGCGAATCATATTGAATAGACACTACATAAAGCCCTCCGGGGGCCTGCGCAGGCAGTTCGGCGTTTCGACGGTCGGCACCGGCGGATGCGCTCCGACGCTCGGCGTCGCCGGACCGTTTACAAGTGGCGACACGATGGAATTGCGGTTGACCGGCGCGGTCGGAGGCACGGGCGTTCTCCTCGTCGTCGGCCTCGCGGAGACGAGTAATATTAATTATCCGCTGATCGGGCTTACGTCCTACGCCGATCCGTGGATCGATTATGCGCTCGCCGATGCGTCCGGATCGCTTGGATCGCCTGGGGCCGGAACCGTCGTGTTTCCAGTCATGGTGACGCCGCAGATCGCCGGCAATACGTATTATTTACAAGGGTATGCTTACGATGCAAACGTGCCCGGACTGATCGTACAAACGAACGGTTTACAATTAACGATTGGCCAGTAGGTTCGTGTCATGTCGATTTCTTCACGAGCCAGCCGAGCAGTTCCATAAATTTCGGCGGCTGGCCCGTCCGCAGGATTCCGATTCTGAAGATCTTGCCGGAAAACCAGATCGAGAAGACTACGGAAAGGAATAGTAAAATAAGCGTTCCCACGACGTCGGCCATGGGCGGCGAGGCGGCCGCGCGGTTCATCATGACGAACGGCGTGTAAAGCGGCACCCACGACAGGACCTTCGCGAGCGTACCGTTCGGCTCTTTTGCAATAAAAACCATTGTAAATAAAGGCACCGACATGACGAGCATGATCGGGGCCATGAGGTTTTGGGCCTCCTTGAGCGTGTTGACGACTGCGCCGACGGCGAGGAAAGCGCCCGCGTATAATAAATAACCGAGCACGAAATATCCGGCGAACGCGAGAAGCAATTCGGGCGTGCCAATGACGTCGGTGAGCGCCGTGATGAACTTGCTATCGACGGCCATTCCGGATTTTAATATAAAAATAAACGATCCGATCCACGCTCCGACCATCGTGAGGCCGACGGCGGCGATGCCGATCAATTTGCCGAACATCAATTCCGTGGGCGTCACCGACGAAAGCAACACTTCAATGACGCGCGATTGTTTTTCTTCGGTGGTGTTGTTCAGCAACATTTGCGCAACTGTAAATATTGCGACCCATAATAAATAAACCGCGCCGACAGGCGCCCATTGCCGGATCGTGTCCTCGTCTGTGACTTTTTCGCTTCCGGCGGCTTTCTTTGGATCTTTTCCCGCGAGCGCGACGCTTGTTTTTTGAATCGACGAAACCGCGTCGGGCGTGATTCCGCTCTTTTCGAACATTCGCTTGTGAATTTCATTTTCGAGCGCGCGTTCGATTTCCTCCTTCAAATCGGCGTCCGTCAAATTCGAACACCAATATTCGGCGCCCTTGAAAACCTGCGCCTGCTTCACATTTGTAATATTCGCGGGAATGATGACGAGCGCAAACAGATTTTCTTTCTTGTCTTCGACGCTGATTTTCTTCTCGCCGGAAATGTAGGGTCGGAAACTTCCGATGCCGTCGTTCGTACTCTTGGCGGCGTCGCCCTCCGAATCCCCGGTTTCGACGACGAGCGCGTCCGGTTTCGTGTCGGCGGGCGCGTCGATTTGTTTAAATCGCCGCCGCGGTTCCTCGAATTTCTTAATTTTCTTTTCGCCGATCGCGATCGCCCTCGAATACCAATCCATGGCAACCATGCTCAGTTCCATTTGTTTATCTTTGGGAACCTTCGACATCGACGCCATGTCCTCGGGCTTCAATTCGTTTCTTCCGCGGACGATCGCCGCGATGATGGATTTTTTTGTAGTTTCTTCGAACGCGAGGCGGATGTCCTTTCCGAGTTTCTTTTCGATTGCGTCCTCGAGCGGTTCGATGTCCTTGTGCGCGGCGTCGATTGCGGAACCCGTCCAGTGCTCCTTTTCTTTAGCAACTCGATTTTGATGGCTCGCTTCGATCGCGGCCTGGATCGATTTTTCGTATTGTCCGGACTGGTCGACCAGAACGAAATACCGCGTCGATACCTGCTCGTTCAGTAAAGTTGGAATCTTCAAGCCGGCGAAGAGCATGATCGGCAACATTAAGATTCCAAGCCAGAATCCCTTCGTTTTTGCGTTTTCCGCGTATTCCCGCAATGCGACAAGCCAGACGTATTTCATTTTATTAGTTAATGTTGATTATTCAGTTATTGTGTTATTGCTTCGGCCCCTTGTGCTTTTACGAGCGTCATGAACACTTCGCGCAGGCTTGGATCGCTGCGGTCGAAGCTCCGAAGCATAATATTATTCTGAAAGCACGCCTTTAGGATGCTGTCGGGGTCGGCGTCGTCTTCGAGCATCAATTCATACTTATGTGCCGAAGTCTCGCCTCCAATCGGATTCAGCTCTTTCACGCCGGGCACGCGCCTCAGTATGTCGGCGCTGCCCTCCGTTTCGATGCGCATGCGGCGCGGAATCGATTTCTTGGCTTCCGCCAAAGTGCCGTCGAGGATTTTCCGACCGCCCGCGATCAGTAATATTCGGTCGCATAGGCGCTCGGCGTGATCCATGATGTGCGTCGAGAAAATTACAGTTTGGCCATTTTTCTTTAAATCGGCGATCGCGCCTTCCATGACTTCCTGATTCACGGGGTCGAGTCCGGAGAACGGCTCGTCGAGAATGACCAATTCCGGATTGTGAACGATCGACGCGAGCAATTGCACTTTTTGTTGCATTCCCTTCGAGAGCGCGTCGCATTTGTAATTAGAAAACTTGCCGAGACCGTACGTTTCGAGAAGTTCGAGCGCGCGTGCGCGGGCGTTCGCGCGCGTCATGCCCTTCAGCGCTCCAAAATAAGCGATCATCGCCCAGACTTTCATTTTCTTATAAAGTCCTTTTTCTTCGGGCAGATAACCGATGCGCTCGCGGACTTCGATCGCCGATTTGTGTCCGAGAATCTCAATGCGCCCTTCGGACGGCTCGAAAATCGAGAGAATCATCCGGATCGTCGTCGTTTTTCCGGCGCCATTCGGCCCGAGAAACCCGTAGACGAGCCCCTTTGGAATGACAAGATTCATATCCTGAACCGCCGTAAACGATCCGAATCTTTTTGTAACGTTCTCTAGGACGATGGCGGACTCTGTCATGGTTATTCTTTATTTTTAATATTCTTCGGTTCCTCGCCGCCCGCCGAATCGCGCTTCGACCGGTCGTCGGAGATTTTGTTTAGCAACTTGGACATACGAACTCCGCCTTCGACGGATTCATCAAATTCAAAGTGGATCTTCGGAGTGACGCGCGTATGGAGTCCGGATCCTATTTCGCGCTGAATGTACGCCGCGGCATGGTCGAGGAGCCGCGCGGCCTGCCGTTTTTCTTTATCATTTCCCAGCACGGAATAATAAATAGTAGCCGTTTCGAGATCGCGCGAGACTTTTACTCGTGTAATGGTAAGAAAGCCCATGCGCGGATCGCGAATGTCACGCAACAACAGCGTGGCCACTTTGCGATGGACCCACGATGCGATTCGCTGCACGCTCCGTTCGGATGTCATATTTGTCGGTTGGGTCGTGTGCCGGCTCGCGGCAAGATCATTTTATAAAATTTCAATTTGATAGTCGGAAACGATCGCGCCGTCGTGCTCCTCGGCAAAACGCACAACATTATCGAGCGTTTCGCGCGCCGAACGCGGGTCGATCGAGACGCAGGCGATTCCGAGCAACGCCCGATCCCAAACATCGTGTTCGTCCACTTCGGCGGCCGAAACGTTGAATCGTTGTCGAATTCGCTGCTTCAGCGATTTTACAACTCCGCGTTTTTCCTTGAGGGAACTTGAGCCGGGAATTTCCAGCTCCAATTGAAGAATGCCGAGGTTCATGCCGGCTCTGACGTAACATTAACAGCCTGTGGCAAAAGTGCTCCTCAATCCAAAAATAGTATTTTTTTGATAAATCGAGGAAAACCGAGCGAGGCGTAGCCAAGAGTTACGTCGAGTTCGGTTTGACGAAGAGTTATCAGAAAAAGACATTTTTGGAATGGATGACTTTTGCCACGGGCTGTTAAATATCGGTCAATTCGGGTTTCTCTTCTTTTATTTCAAAGAATTCGAGAACGTCGCCCGTTTTTATGTCGTCGTAGCCGCCAATCTTAACACCGCACTCGAAGCCGGTCTTTACTTCGCGAACGTCGTCCTTGAGGCGGCGTAACGAGTCGATTTTTCCTTTATATACCGCCGCGCCGTTGCGCATGACGCGAACGCTCGACGACCGGTTGATCTGGCCGTCGGAGACCATGCAACCCGCGATGGTTCCGAATTTCGACGAACGGAAAGTCTGCCGAACGTCGGCGTGGCCGATGACAACTTCGCGCTCGACGAGGGAAACGAGGCCCTCCATGAGTTTCTTAATATCATTACTGAGTTCATACAGAATTTGATACACCCGAACCTCGACGCCTTCGCGCTGTCCGAGCTTCTTTACAGAATCGGGCGCGAGTACGTGGAATCCGACGACCATGCCGTTCGATGCCGCCGCGAGATTGACGTCGGCTTCGGTGATCGCGCCTACGGCCGCGAATATAACTTTTACGTGGATCTCGTTCCCCAGCGGATCTTTCGATGCGATGGAGTCGAGTTGTTTCTTTAATACTTCGAGCGAACCGCCCACGTCGGCTTTTAGTACAATCTTCAGTTCTTTTGCCTGGCCTTCCTTGATTCTACTGAAGAGACCCGCAATGCTGACGTCGCGCATCTGGCCCGCGCGGTCGCGCTCGCGCATTTTGCGCGCGCGGTCTTCGGCGGCTTCCTGCGCCTGCGAAAGTTCGTCGACGATAACGAAATGATCGCCGGCCGAAGGCAATTCCGAAAGACCCGTGACCTCCGCGGGGATCGACGGTCCCGCCAATTCGAGAGGGCGGCCGCGGTCATCATAAATATTGCGTACGCGGCCGTAGCCGGCGCCCGCGAGGATGATGTCGCCGGGACGCAGCGTGCCTTTTTGTACCAAAAGCGTTGCAACAATTCCGCGCTGCCCGCTTTTTTGCGCTTCGATGACGAGACCCTCGGGATTTCGTTCGGGGTTGGCTTTGAGATCGAGCACCTCGGCTTCGAGCGCGACGCGTTCTAACAAATCTTCGACGCCGATTTTCTTGGTCGCGGAAGTCTCAATGACGGCGGTGTGTCCGCCCCAGTTGTTACCATGCCAGATTTCGGGCGCGAGACCGATGCTCGCGAGTTGTCCAATCGTCTTTTCCTTTTGTTGGTCGGTCGCCTTGTCGGATTTGTTTAATGCAACAATAATCGGCACGCCGGCGGCTTTCGCGTGCGCATGCGCTTCCTCGGTTTGCGGCATGACGCCGTCGTCGGCCGCGACGACTAATATAACAATATCCGTCGCTTGCGCGCCGCGTTTGCGCATTTCCGTAAACGCTTCGTGGCCGGGCGTGTCCAGAATTGTTATCGGCCGGCCGCTTTTTGTAGTAACTCGATAGGCGCCGATGTGTTGTGTGATGCCGCCCGCTTCGCCGGCCGCGACGTTTGTCTGGCGGATCGCGTCGATTAACGATGTCTTGCCGTGGTCGACGTGTCCGAGGAACGCGATGACCGGCGCACGCGGCTCCATGTTGGGCGAATCTTCCAAATCGACGCGCGTGCGTTCGGCTCGGATGGCCTCTTCGGCGGTCGCGGCGGCGTGAATTTCAATATCAAATCCGTGTTCCAGCGCGAGCAGTTTCGCGTCCTCGTCCGTAAGTGTAATATTCGGATTCAGCTGCACGCGCTTGAACGTCATCATGAGCGTCTTCGTCAAGTCGCCGACTTTGAGTCCCAACGCTTCCGATAGCGAGCGAATAGTAACAGGAGGATTTAATACAATTTGAGACCGGCGCACGATCTTCTCGCGCGGTGCCGAAGTCGATTGATTGGATCCGCCGCCGCCGCCTCCTCCTCCGCTGGTCGGCGTACGGTTCGACATCGTTCCGAGGCCGCCTTTTTGCGGTCCGGTCAAACGTCGCACGCGCTGTTGCTCCTTTTCTCGCATTTGCGCGGCTGTGAGCCGGTCGCGCGATTGCGAAACGTCCGAACGCGTCAAAACGCGCTGACGATTATGTTTAAACATCGGCCGAACGTCGGCCTCGCTGCCCGAAACATTAATTCCACCTTGTGTAGCGTTGCTCCCGGGCGCCTGCTGCGCGGCGGCCGGTTGTTGTTGTTGCTGCGCCGCCTGCCGTGCCGCCGTCTGCGCGGATTGCTTTTGTTTCAGTAATGTTAAATCGATCTTGCCGACGATCTTCGCCGCGGGCCGGAGCGGCGGGCGCCTCGGCCGCAATTCAGTATTCGTCGGACGCGGAGCGGCGGAGACACTGCTCTTTTCTTTATCAACCGATTCGTGCGCTGGAGCCGACGCGGCCGCGTCCAGCACAGCCTCCGGCGTCGTGGCAACCTCGACACTTTCTGTAATAACCGTCGATACGGCGGCCTCGGCTCCGGCCTCAATTGTAGAATCTACAATTTCACCCGCGGGCTCCGTCGCGACTTCGACTTCAAACTCCGCGGGCGGCGCCTGCGGCATTTCGTCGGCAGCGGCTTCTCTTTGGACTTCGGCTTCGGCCGTTTCCGGCGATTCGTAATGAACGGATGCCGGCAGTGGATGCGTAGTTTCCGGCGCGGTCTCCGGCGATGCCGCCTCATGATGTATCAATTCCGGCGCGGACTTCGGCGCACGCACCGTTTCGATCGCGTGAGCATGTGCGCTTTCGACAATCGGCGCCGCCGGGGTTTCATCGGCGACCGTCGGATGAATAGCCGTTTCGGCCGCCGTGGCGGGCGCGGCCTTCTTGGGTTTTCGTCGAAAAGTTTGAGTCTTCGCTTCAGGCTGTTCGGCCGGCGCGGAGGTCTCCGGAATGATTCCAGAAAGCTCGAGCCGCGCCTGTATTTGTAATAGTTCGAATTCGTCGAGCGCCGACATCGGATTACGAACTTTCTCGAAGCCCAGTTCCTGCAGCTTCTTGACAAGATCGACACCCTTCATGCCGTATTCCTTGGCGATTTCAAAAACGCGTTTCTTAGTCATGGCGATTCCCCCGATTCATTTGTGTGCAAATCGCGCAAGAGCAGAAAGATACAATTAAAGGGCGAACCGAGCGGAGCAACGACATCTCCCAAGGCGAACCGTTCGACGAAACGGAAGCCCCGGTCAGAATCAAGGATTGTTGATGAGTCAAGCGGTCAGCGTTTTGTGTTGATGAATCAGCCGGCTCTTGAAACATTCTTGATGAATTCGAAGCATCAAGAGCCATTTGCGGGAAATTGAATCGATGATTATTGTTATGCGGTATTATTAAAGAGGGCAGCCGGATTTCCGGGATTTGTAATTTTCAGAATTTGTGATTTCTTAGAATTGAATTACTGTGCGCCCTCGACGGTGTTATCCAAAGCCTTTGGATCTTGTTTGGGATCCGTCGGGGGAACACCGGCGTCGCCGTGTCCATCGCCCAGGTCTTCGTCGCCCGTGGTCGCGCGGCGCTGTTGTTTGATGCGTTCGAGTTCGCCTTCAAACCAGGCTTCGACGTCCGCGGGATCCTCGCCGGCCTGCAGGCGCTCTTCGCGCTCGCGCATGGTCAGTTCTTCGGATTCGTATTCGGCGCGAGTCTTAATATCAATATTCCAGCCGCAAAGACGCGACGCGAGCCGGACGTTTTGTCCCCGCTTTCCGATCGCGAGCGATAATTGTTTTTCATCGACGAGCACGAGAACGCTCCGCGTCTCCTCGTCGGGATAGATATTATCAATATCGATTTCGGCAGGTTTCAGCGCGTTGACGACGAGTTCTTCGAGCGAATCGCTCCATTTGACGATGTCTACTTTTTCGCCGTTCATTTCGTCGGTAATGGCGCGGATTCGGGAACCGCGAACGCCGACGCAGGCGCCTTGGCAATCGATTTTGCCGTCGTGGGACAGGACGGCGACTTTCGTTCTGTACCCCGGATCGCGAACGATGCGCTTTACTTCAATAATGCCGTCGGCGATTTCGGGAACTTCGAGACGGAACAGCTCCTTGACGAGATCGGCGCTGGCGCGAGAAACTACAATTCGAACGCGCGTACCGACTTTTTTAACATCGGTGACGAGGAGGCGCACCGTCTGTCCGATATGTAAATTCTCGCCTCGCACGCGCTCTTCGCGCGGCAAAATGGCCTCCGTTTTTCCGAGATTGATGACAAGATTTTCGCCTTCGAAGCGTTGGATCTTGCCGCTGACGATTTTTGTAACGCGTTTGTCGAAATCATCAAAGACGACGTCGCGTTCCGCTTCGCGCAGTTTTTGGATAATTCCCTGTTTAGTAGCTTGTGCCGCGATGCGTCCCAATTCCGCGGGAGGAAGGTCATATTCGCCTTCCGAATCTTGAATATTAAACTCGCCGTCCTTTCGATCAATTCGAACGACGAGGTCGTCGCCCGCGCCGATTTTCTTACGGATGGCGCTTGCCATGGCGCCTTCGATTGCTTGAAAAACGAGTTCCCGCTCAACGCCCTTTTCCTGGGCGATCACATCGACGTACGCGAGGAGCTCGGAATTCACGATTGCACTTGGGGTTTGGTGGTTGTGCGCGTTTGATTTGGACTTTTGCTTTGGCTCGCCGCGCGGGATACTTGACGTGGCCGTTGGCATTAGCTTTCGGCCTTTTGTTTAGTAACGCTGCGCGGTCCGTCCAACGGCGGATTGGATTCAACCAATCGACCGTTCATTACTTCTTTTCGCGCGAATTCAAACCAAAGGAAATCCTTCGATTCGCATGCTGCGCGAAAATGAGTGCCGATTCACGAGAACACCACTCCACCCGGTCCTGCATTTCGCTGGGAGATTAGGCCCAGCGGAAGGATGCGATGACCGGATCGAGTGGTGTGCTCGGACCCCGGAGTATTCAGGTGCAAACAACAACTCCATTAACGATCGCAATTGAACGATTCCAACGATGGTTTCATTGTGCCATCGTTGAAAAACTACAATTGCAACGCGGATTGAAGCTTGTGATGACGCCGGATTGCGGAGAACTACAGTTAGCCGGCGCGCGGATTATTAATAAAGTTCATCCGACGCCGTCAACTGTCGCAAACCTAAGCGGCCGCACAAGTTGCGCACACAGAATGGAATCCGTGGTGGGCGGGGAGAATAAGGGAAAAGGGGTCGTTTTGTCAATCCTAAGGGGGGTGTGGCCGTGTCAAGGTTGATGCTTCTCGGTAAGTCCGCGGCCATGCGTGATGTGATCGAACTCATTGCGCGTGTTGCGGATGCGGAGCTTCCGGTCTTGATTCTTGGAGAGTCCGGAACCGGAAAAGAGCTCGTCGCGCGCGCGCTTCACGATCACTCGAGTCGGCGCAAGTCGCCCTTCGTCGCCGTCAATCTCGCCGCTTTGCCGTCGTCGCTTGTCGAGGATGAGCTGTTCGGTCACGTCGCCGGTGCGTTCACGGGCGCGATGTCCACGCGCGAAGGGAGATTCCGTCGCTCCGATGGCGGAACGCTTTTTCTCGACGAGATCGGCGACATTCCGGCCGGCGTGCAGGCGAAATTGTTAAGAGCCATCGAACGCGGATCGATCGAACCGCTCGGTTCCGAACAGGAAGAATTTGTAAATGTTCGCGTCATCGCCGCCACGCATCGGGATTTGCATGCCATGGCGTCGAGCGGCGCGTTCAGGCCCGATTTGTTATTTAGATTGTCCGTGATTCCGGTCGAGCTTCCGCCGCTCCGCGCGCGGAGCGGCGATATTGAATTATTAGCATCGCATTTTGCGAAAGTCGAAATCGAAAAACTGCGCGCGTGTACGATTTCGCCCGAGGCTATGGATAAGTTAATTCATTATCCGTGGCCGGGAAACGTTCGCGAATTGGAGAATTCGGTCCTGAGGGCGCGCGCGTTGGCGTCGACCGACGAACTCGTGCTTGAGAACTTCGAGTTTCTGTTTGAAGTCCGCGAGGGACGGTCGCGAGAGATCGCGGCGATGGCGCTTCGCCACGGTATACAAATCGCCGAAATGGAGCGCGCAATGCTCGAGGAGGCGCTGCGAATTTCGAATGGTAATGAAACGGAAGCCGCGCGGAGACTCGGCCTCTCCCGGCGATCCCTCGATTACCGAATCGACAAGAAGCGAAACTAACTTATCCTGCCAATATTACTATTTTGGCCAGATCGCGACGGAGCCGCCGACCCAGGTGAAGTTCTTATTAAAATCGACGCCGAGCATTTTGCCGCGGGACAAACGGCAAAGATTGGTCGCTAATGTAAAATCCGGGGCGTCGTCGGGGCGCAGAAACATCGTGCGAATTTCGACTTTGACGCCGCCGCCGTCGACAGCTTCGATCACCGGCGCGTAGTCTACTTTTTCCTGAAGGCACCACTCGGCCCGGTCGGATGAGCGTATTTGATATATATCTTTTTCCGTCGGATCGACGTTGACGCCGCCGCCGGCGAACGAGTGGAACGGTTTTAATACAAATCGCGAGAGATCGCGCGGAATCGAAGCCATTTCCGACAATCGATAGGTTTTGGGGACCGACGGGTGGTCGAGGTGCGGCATGGAACTCTTCGACCAAAGAAAATACCAGGCCGGATGCGGAAACCACTCGACGTCGAGATCTTCGTCATAACAAAACGGAATCTTCGTTCCCGACTTTTCCAATTCGTCGAATACGACGCGATGATAAATTCTCCGAACTTCCGTTTTCTTGCCATTTCGCATTCGATACAATTTTCGTCCGTCGCGAGCGAGCGTGGTCGGGCACACCGCCTCGACGCCCGTGGCTTTTTCCGTCGCATGAAAATCCGACGACGTTTTTTGTTTGGCCGGATCCAAGTCCATTAATATTACATTTTCGGGTTCGTGCGCGCCGAGAATCGATTTCTTTAGTAAATTGAAATATTTATTTTCGTCGAGACCGGAGAAAAAAGACGTCCATTCGCGCGGCATCCCGTTCATCTTGCCGCAGACGGAACCCCACGCGTTCGCATGGAACGCCGTCAGCGCGAAAAGCGAGGGAAAACCCTGAAGTTCGACGACTTTCGGCTCGAGCGCGCCCCGCGCGTCGCGTGTGACGGCAAAATCTACAATTGCCACGCCGGGCAGATTCGTGCGCCGCGGCGTATTGTAGCGTTGTGGAAGATCGCGCTCCATTTTTTGAATGCGCGACGGTTCGCACAATTGACGAACGACTTCCGTCGCGGCGATTTCGAGCTTTCTTCGAAAATCGACCGGCAAAAACACGGGCGTCTCGGCGAGGCGGAAGCCGAATTTACATTCCAACCGGCGCTCGAGGTCGTGGACGAGGTCCGTGTATACAGATTCGCCGAACGACGCGTTGAACGCCTTGCGAAGTCGGGAATCCATTAAGATAATTTACAATTCAGAAGGCGATTATAATTAAACTTCACCATTCGTAAGATACTTGCTGTCGCGCATGATCGCGACTCCGTCGAGTTCGACGTCGAAATGCCGCGACACGACGTCGAGGTGCGTCGTGCTCCGCCACTTGGCGCCCGTGTGTTCGGAATAGGGATGTCCGAACGCGAGGTGAAGCCCCGGAATTTTCTCGTCCTGCAGCATGTGTCCGATCACGGTCTTGACCCAAATATTCGTGCCGAGCGCGAGTTCGCCGACGCGATTGCTATTTTCATCTGTTGTAATGTATCCCATGAAATCCCGGAGGATTTCGTGGCGCGAACACGAACATCCTACGATTCGCGAATTCTCAATATCAATTCTAAGCGGTGTCGATTCGATATCGCCGTATTTTTGCGACATCCAGTCGCCGAGAACGCCGTCGACTACAAATACGCCGTCGACGCGCGCCGGACTTGTTAATACTTCTCCTCCGGGCAGATTACACCATTTCTCGGGGCTCACGATTCCCGAGGTCTTGAGCCACTTGATCGAAGGGTCGAACGTCGCCTTGAGATGGGTCCCGGTCGGCGTCGTCGCCGTGAGAAGTTGCGTTTTCTTGCATCGTTCCAAAACCCACGAAGATAACAAATCGATTTTCTTATAATCGGCGAGCATGCCTTCTTTCATGATCCGCGGCGTGATCGTCACCATGTGCGCGTGCCGGATTCCCTGGCGGTTCACGATTTGTGTCATTTCAATGCGTGATTTTAATTCTCCGGTCTGCGCGCCGGCGGCAAAACACGAAACGCTCGCCGATTCCATCGCTTCGGCGATCACGCCGGGAAACGCGCGCAGCGGCCGCTCGGCCACGTCTTCGATTACAAATGAAGTGAGATCGGCGCCGGCATTGATGAATTGTTCGGCAAGCGCGGCTCCAATTTGTATACTGTCCCGATCTGTTATAAGAACGGTCTTTTCGCCCGGCTGAATGTTGAGGCATGTAAACGCCGCGTTCTTCGCGCCCTGCACGAAATCGGGGTCGTATTTGACTTTTGTTAGATCTGTCGCGCCGAGCGTAGCCAAGTGTGTTCCGGCCAGAGACGGCCGCTCGTGGGTTGGAGCCTGCCGTTATATCGGCAGACCGATGGTGGTTTCGTGGACGATGTAATCTACCACTTTTTTCAGGTCGCGCGTTTCGCGCCACACGCGAAGCTGGCGATCGGCGCCCGTTCCGTTCTGCAGGATCCAACGGATCGTTTCAAGCTCCGTTCGCGAACCGAGTTCGTCAACCACGTCGTCGACAAACTCAAGCAATTCGCCGATCAGAAGGGGAGTCGGAAACTCCTGTTCTTTACCGAAATCAATCATCTTGCCGTTCAGGCCCCAGCGCGACGCGCGCCACTTGTTCTCCATGATCAGCGCGCGGCGGTAATTGCGCCAGCCGAGGTTCTTGATGCGCAGACGATACAATTTCACCGTGATGGCCTGAAGCAGCGCCGCGATCGCGATCGTTTCGTCGGCGCGCATTGGAATATCGGTAATCCGATATTCGATGGTCGGAAAGAACGGATGCGGGCGCACGTCCCACCAGACCTGCTTCGCGTCGGCGATACAATTGGTTTTTAATAGTATTGTGACGTATTCTTCAAAATCGCTGTACGAATTGAAGTAATCCGGAATGTTTGTCCGCGGAAATTTATCGAAGACTTTGCAACGATAACTCGCCCAGCCGGTGTCGCGGCCCAGCCAGAACGGCGAATTGGCGCTCAACGCCAGAATGTGCGGCAGAAAATAACGAACTTCATTCATGATCCCGATGGCCAGATCGCGATCCTCGATGCCGACGTGTACGTGAAGGCCGAATATTAAATTTCCGCGCGCAACCGTCTGAAAATCATTAATCAACTGCGCGTAGCGCGGATTATCTGTAATCGGCACGTCGGCCCAATGCGAAAACGGATGCGTTCCGGCCGCAGCGATCGCGAGGCCCTGCTCGCGGGCGAGTTTAATGATCTTCGTCCGCGTGTCGACGACGTCGCGCCGGACCTCCTGAATGTTTTTACAAATACCCGTGGCGATTTCGACGACGGATTGATGCAGTTCGGGTTTGAGCCGTTCCTTGAGGACTTTCTTGCCGGCCTCGAAAATTTGCTCGACGTGCGCCCGTAGGTGGCGCGTCTCCGGATCGATGACCTGAAATTCCTCCTCGATGCCGAGCGAGAACGCGGGTTCGTGAGACATTTGGTATTATATATTATAACTTCGCCGGCGCGCGATTCTTATTATTAAATATCGTACGCCGGCGACGAACGGATGCTGATGCTATTGTTGATGCGCGGCCGTGGATTACTTTCGGCCTTTCTTTTTGGATGTCTCGGGAGCCGGACTCGCGGAAGCGGCCGCGGAAATGCTAATTTCAGTTTTCGGCGGCTGCGGAGCCGCGGGCCGCACCTGCTCGGTCGCGGGCGACGCGATCGTTTGGGGGCGAGCCGAGAGCATCGGGAAAAGCGTCGGCCAGTTGCCGCTCATTGAGAATGGCCGCGGGTGCTGAACGCGATCCATTAGAAACTCCGCGGCGTTCTGCACGACCCATTCAAAATTAGCTTTCCCGACAGAATTGACATCGGCGTCGGGAGCCGGATTGGTAAAGTCAATCGCGACGGGCACGCCCTTCCGCACGGCGAATTCAACTGTATTAAAGTCGTGGCCAAGTGCGTGGCAGATCGCGCGGGCATCGCGTTCCATGCGCGCCTTCAACTCGGGCGACGCCGCCGGTTCGTCGGGCACGTAATTTTGTAAATATGGCTTTTTCGGATCGTAACGCATGATGTGGACGCGCTCGCGGCCGATCACATAGCAACGATAGTACGATTCAAAATCGATCGCTTCCTGCGCGATCATCGTGAGATCGCCCGTCAAATTGTATTTTTCGAAGAATTCCTCGGAATTATTAACTTTGTAAACATTTTTCCAACCGCCGCCGAGCGCGGGCTTCAAAAATATCGGAAAACCGAGATAACTAAAAATCTTGTCCCAACTCAGCGGAAACTTCAAATTGGAAAACGACTCGGGCTTCGTTCCGGGCGGGTGCGAGTTGTGGGGCAACAGGACGGTCTTCGGAATCGCGACTCCGGCCGCAATGCCGATCGCGTTCGCCGAGAACTTATCTTCAGCGGTCCACCAGTACGGATTATTGATAACTTCGGTTCCCCGGAGCGCGGCGTATTTTAGTAGTGTTCTGTATACGGGAATATCCTGACTGATCCGGTCGAGGATCAGATCGTAAGGAAGCGGCTGGTCGAGGCGAATGACGTCGATCAGCAAATTTTCGGCTACAACTTTACCGCCGCCGAGGTTATTGCTGCCGAGTTCGTTAATTCTTTTGACGAGCGCTTGGGGAAACGCGCGCTCCATTCCAAAAAGGAGGCCTATTTTCTTGGGATTCATGAGAGCAATGGGAATCGAACGGGAGATTTGTATAAATTATTGTTAAAAGCGCTCACGAATCGCCGCGAAAATCGGCGAAAAGCAGTCCGTGGGGCGCCGCGCAAAATTGGCGAGAGAGACTAACATTCGCGCCCCCAATCCGCGAGCGTCTTGGCCTGCGAACCGGCGACTCCGCGGCGAGTACGCCATTGAATATGATCGCAACACGGATAGTTAAATAAACTTACAACGAAATTGCTTTTTGAGATTTCCCGCGGCGGTCGCGCTGGAATTGCCACCCAAGGATCCGCGATTCCGCTGGGTCGCGCAAGCGAGGGATCGATGCGGCGGAGTGCGGCGGCCGCCGCGCCGGAATTTTCTTAGTCTTGTGAAACTGCGGTCACGGTTGCGGCGATCGTGACGGGCGCTTTAATACTATTAGAAATGAGACAGTACTTCTTCGCGGTTTCGAGCAGCGGCCGTACGCGTTCCACTTCGTCGACATGGCCGACTGTAATATCAATATGCATGTGAACGGCCGTCACCTGAAGTCCTCCGTCGCCGCGATCCACGGTGCACGTACATTCGGCTTTATAACTCTGTAATGTTAGTTTCGATTTCTTGGAGATCGACTGAAATGTTAACATCAGGCAAAGCGCGACGGAGGATGTAAACAAATGTTCCGGCGCCCAATGTTTGTCGTTGCCGTCGAATTCCGGAGGCGAACCGCCTGTAATCGACGCCCGCGGCGGCGCGCTCATATTACAATAATCGTTTCCAGTCCAAGCGAGCTGCGTATGGTAATGATGCGGGAACGGTGCGGGCATTTTCGGGGCGGCGTTTTGTAAATTAGAATTCGCTTCGGGGAACGCAGAATGGCTGCCCGGATCGCGAACTGCAATCATCATCGTCGCGGCTTTGTTCCTTCGCGCAAATCCTCGCGCCATTTCCGACCCCTTTGATCCGCCGGCCGCGGACCCAAGACTCGGCGGATCCGCGAATGCGTCGTCCTCCATTCACGTCCACGATCGGGAAGCGTGCGAAAAACCGCGCTATTGCGGGCCGCGCCTCCCGCGGGCGCGCGCGGCACGGTATACAAGTCCGCCCGTTTTCAACCAACCACCCGCACGCAACGCATGCACCGCGAATTCATTGCCTGGGACAGTCCGCGACTCAACCGCCGCATGGAAATGTTATGGTTCGGCCATTCCGGCCGTCCGTTGATGATATTTCCGACGGCCGCATCCCGGTTTTACGAAGCCGAGGATTTTTTATTAATAAGAGCGCTCGCGCCGAAAATCGAGAACGGCGAATTGCAAGTTTGTTGCGTCGATTCGGTCAATACAGAAAGCTGGCATAACAAAAGTCTGCCGCCGCTGTTGCGCGTCGAGCGCCACATGCAATATGACGCATACCTGCGCGACGAGGCGGTTCCGATGATACAACACCGTTCGCAAAGAAAAGATTTAATAACTTATGGAGCGTCGTTCGGCGCGTACCACGCCATGAACTTCGGCTGCCGCTATCCGGAATTGGTAAAGAAAGTCATTTGTTTTTCCGGAATTTACGATATTCACCGCGTGCTCGACGGCCAGTGGAATGACAACTGTTATTTTAATTGTCCGACGGCTTACGTGCCGAACATGGACGAAAACGCCTGCAATCGCCTGCGACAGACGGAATTCGTGATCGCGACGGGCGAACAGGATACATTGGTAAACGTCAATCGCGAATTCCTCGGCATACTCGCCAACAAAGGAATTCCCGCGCACGGCGAAATCTGGCCGGGCGTTTTTGGCCACGACTGGCCCTACTGGCGCGAGCATCTTCCGAGATTTGTACCGTAAACATTATAATTATTGATTAACCCGGCCGATGCAGGCGCCGACGATTCCCGAATACGATTTGTATCTTTTCGGCGAGGGCAAGTGCCTGCGCTTGTTCGATCATTTCGGCGCGCATCCAGCTGCGCAGGGCGGCCGAAAAGGCGTTCGATTCGCGGTGTGGGCGCCCAACGCCCGAAGCGTGAGCGTCGTCGGCGATTTTAATAACTGGAATCCGTCGAAAAACGCGATGAATTTCAGAAGGGAATCCGGCGTGTGGGAATTGTTCATTGAAAATGTCGCGCCCGGCGCTCTTTACAAATACGAAATCATCAGAAGCGACGGCCACGGCATCGCGCACTGCGACCCGCTTGGATTTCGGATGGAGACTCCGCCGGAGAGCGCGTCGATTGTTTATGACTTGGCCGGCTATGAATGGAAAGACCATGATTGGCTGTCGGCGCGGGCGCGGCCGGCGGCGGGAGCGGATTCATCAATTGGAAAACCGTTTTCGATTTATGAACTTCACCTCGGCTCCTGGCGCCGTCGGCCCGACGGTACATTCTTAAATTATCGCGAACTCGCGTCCGTGCTGCCGGACTACGTCGCGGACATGGGATTCACCCACGTCGAATTCATGCCTGTCGCCGAGCATCCTTACTACGGATCCTGGGGATATCAACAAACGGGAATGTACGCGCCGACTTCGAGATTCGGAACTCCGCACGAATTGATGGCGCTGATCGATGCATTTCATCGAAAAGGCATCGGCGTATTATTAGATTGGGTGCCGGCGCATTTTCCGACGGATGCATACGGACTCGCTCGCTTCGACGGAACCGGGCTTTATGAGCATATCGATCCGCGCAAGGGATTTCATCAAGACTGGAAAACGTATATATTTAATTATGGAAGAAACGAAGTCGCGAACTTTCTCCTCGCGAACGCGTTGTTCTGGATCGAAAAATATCATATCGACGGATTGCGCGTTGACGCGGTGTCGTCGATGTTGTATCTCGACTACTCGCGGAAGGAAGGCGAATGGGTTCCTAATAAATACGGCGGCCGCGAGAATCTCGAGGCCATCGAGTTTCTTCGTTCCGTGAATACTACGATTAACGAACAGCACCCCGGCGTGATGATGATCGCCGAAGAGTCGACGACGTTCGCGGGAATCACGCGTTCCGTCCACGTCGGCGGCCTCGGATATAATTATAAATGGAATCTCGGCTGGATGCACGACTGGCTCGATTTCTTTTCGAAGGATCCCATCGCGCGAAAGTATCATTCGGGCTTGATAACGTTTTCGATGTGGTACGCGTATTCGGAGAAATTTATATTAAATCTCGGGCACGACGAGGTCGTGCATATGAAAGGCAGTCTGCTCAACAAAATGCCGGGCGAAGCCGCTCAAAAAGCCGCCAACCTGCGCGCGCTCGTCGCCTTGATGTACGCGCATCCGGGCGGAAAATTATTATTTATGGGAAGCGAGCTCGCGCCGTGGACCGAATGGAACCACGAACGCGGGCTCGAATGGAATTTATTAGATTATCCGATGCACGCGGGGATGACCCGTCTGGTCCGCGAATTGAATCATTTATATAAGAATCGTCCCGAATTGCACGCGCTCGACGAACATCCGGACGGGTTCGAATGGGTCGATTTCCGCGACGTCGATCAATCCACCTATTCATGGTTGCGACATGGTCCGCGCCGCGAAACGGCCGTGTTGATCGTGGCGAATTTGACGCCGGTCGAGCGCGGACATTATCGCATCGGCGTGCCGCGTCCCGGCTTTTATAAAGAAATATTAAATACGGACGGAATTGAATATTCAGGTTCCGGTATCGGTAATTTGGGCGGCGTCGTAGCCGAGGCCGTACCGAAACATCAAAGGGAATATTCGGTCGAATTGACGCTTCCGCCGCTGGGCGTTCTTTATTTTGAAGTGCCGCCCGCGTCGCAGGCCGCGCCCGCGGTCGCGCCCGCGAAACTCGACGTTCACGCGGAGAAATCCATCTCGGAAGAAACGCCGGCGCCGCCGCGCAAGCGATCGTCCGCGCCCCGCGCGTCGAAGATCCGCAGGAAGCCGCGTTAAATGTATATTAATTATCCATCGGCCTGAATTGTGAACATGTCCGCGAAAGTCCGCAATCCGCGCGAATCGGCCGCGCGCTATGCGTGGTACGTCCTGACGGTCCTCACGTTCATCAATTTCATAAATTATGTCGACCGGTATATTTTTGCATCGTGCGCGAAAGACGTCGAGATCTCGTTCAATCTGAATCGGACGCAGATCGGGTTATTACAATCCGCGTTTTTTCTGCCGTATTTATTAAGTCCTCTGATTGGTTATCTCGGCGACCGGATCGCGCGCCGGGGCCTGCTCGCGGTCGGCGTATTCTTATGGTCGATCGCCACGCTTTGGAGCGCGATCGCGAGCGATTTCTGGCATCTTTGGATCGCGCGCGCGGCGACGGGCGTCGGCGAACTTTGTTATGGAATCATCGCGCCCGCGTTTTTATCGGATCTTTTTTCGAAAGAACGGCGCGCGCGGACGCTCGCTTGGTTTTATGTAGCATTGCCCGTCGGGACGGCCGCGGGATATGCGCTCGGAGGCTACGTCGGCCAGCACACGGGACACACGGCTTTGCAACCGCACAATTCTTTCTTGTGTTCGGTCGGCATCCACGAGGGCTGGCGCCACGCATTTCTAATCGGCGGGTTTCCCGGCATTGTTTTGTGCATATTAACGATTTTTCTCCGCGAACCGCAACGCGGCGCGATGGAAGCCGCCGAAGGGCCGATCGTGTCGGGCAAAATCGACTGGCAACAGGTGAGGGAATTATTAAAAACAAAGAGTTTTCTCGCGAATGTTTTCGCCACGACGGCAATGACGTTCGCCATCGGCGGACTCGCCCAGTGGGCTCCCACGTATCTGCAAGATATTCATCATTATACTTCGACCGAAGCCGGAACTTACTTTGGAATCATCATTGCAATCGCGGGGTCGCTCGGGACGGCGGCGGGGGGAACGGTTTCGGATTGGGCGCGCAAATACACGCGCGCCGCGCATTTCGTCGTTCCCGCGATCACGCTGATTCTCAGCGCGATTTTCCTATTTCTCGGATTATATACAACGGATAAGAGCCTTTTCTGGGGATTTTGTTCCGCTTCCGTATTCTTAATGTTCTGCAACAGCGGGCCGTTGAACGCGGCCGTTTCGAATGTTTCGATGCCCGCCGTGCGCGCGACCGCGTTCGCGATCATGATATTTACAATACATGTGCTCGGCGACGCGTCGTCTCCATGGTTGATCGGTCGCACGAGCGATTATCTCGAGAAGAGCCGGGGATTTGATCATTCCGATTCGCTCCGATGGGCCGTGCAACTGGCTCCGCCCGTCATGTTTCTCGGCGGCGTCGTTTTATTAATTTGCGCGAAGTACCTTCCGCTCGACATGGCGTCCATGGAGCGCCGGCTCCATCGCGAGCGCCGCGGCCGCGCCGACTGAACGGGGGCGACAATTATCAATCCGAATTTCTCCGTTGCCCACGGTTTCGACAGAATCTACTATTCCCGGCGGTAAGATCCCATGCGAATCGTCACTATCGCTCTTGCTTCCGTCGTCGCCGCGGCCGCCTTTGCGCCCGTTCCCGACTCGACGCTTCCGTGGAAACGATCGTTAAAGGAGGCGCGGGACGAGGCAAAATTAAGAAATATTCCAATTGTATTATATCTCGGCAAGGACGGGATACCCACCTGAGTACCCGGACGCGCGCTGGAGTCGGGTACTTTCGGCAACTCACAATTTATCGAATACGCGGCGTCGCACGTCGCCTGCGCGCTCGCGTTTTTTACAGATACTCACGGCGAAATCGAAATCGAAGATCCAAAGACGGGAGTCAAAATCAAGCGATGTAAATATTTCAAAAACTTGAATTGCGCCGATCATCTCGCGACGGGCCGCGAGATCCGGGATTTGTATTTGGCCGGGAAATTCGATCGCAGAGGTTGTCCATCGACGTATTTGGTCGACGGCGATATGAATATATTATGGATGCATCCGGAGGATTCGTGCGGCATTACTCCGCTGAAGGAGGCGATCGAGACGGCTCAGAAGAAACTTGGCAAGGGTCTCGTCGGCGACGCGGTCAAGAAGTTTTACGACGCCCGCGCCGCGGCGGCGTCCGCGTTTGAAAAGAAAGACTGGCGAAAATCAATATTAGATTTAAAGATCATGCACGATCAGTCGAAGGGCGTCGCCGGTTGCGAAGCGCTCGCAAAACAACAATTCGACGAAGTCGACGACGCCGCGCTCGCGATCGTGAACGATTGGATTTCGAAGGGTCCCGACGACAAAAAAGCGCTTTCGTCGGTCCGCGATTTTGCAATGATCTTTCCGGAGACCTCGAAAACCGGCGCCGCGGCGCGAAAATATGCCGCGGGTAAGAGTTAAAGAAAAACGGCCGCGTCTCCGCGGCCGTTTCATTAACGTTTTGTCGAATTGTATTATTCGGTCTTCGGCGCGTCGACGGGCGCGGCCGGATTTTCGGACGGCACGGCGGGCGCCGCGACTCCGGCGAGGGCTTCTTCCTTCGGCGGCGCGACGATCGGTTCGAAGGCGATCGATCCGTCTTTAATGATCGCGCGCAGGGATTGGATTTCCGTACCGATTCCGGCTCGTAACAATTCTTCGGCCAGCGGATCTTCAACAAATCGTTCGATCGCGCGGCGCAACGGTCGCGCGCCGAAATCGACGTTGAATCCCTTCTCGATAAGGAACTCCGTTGCCTCGGGCGACAGCTCGAGTTTAATATTCTTTTCCTTGAGGCGCGCCGTGACTTTCACGAGTTCGACGTCGATGATGCGGCGGAGATCCTCCTTGCCGAGTTGATTGAAGATAATCACTTCGTCGAGGCGGTTGATGAATTCCGGCCGGAAGAATCGCTCGACCTCGCGCATGAGCATCGCCTTGACTTTGTCGCGCGACAACACGTCGGAGGATTTGCTAAATCCGAGGCCGCCCGAGTTCTTGACCAGGTCGGCGCCGATATTCGACGTCATAATCAATATTGTATTTGTAAAATCGATGTGGCGGCCGAACGAATCCGTGAGCCGGCCCTCCTCCATGATTTGTAATAACATATTGAAAACGTCCGGGTGCGCTTTTTCGATTTCGTCGAGCAGCACGACTGAATACGGACGGCGGCGGATTTTCTCCGTCAATTGTCCGCCCTCCTCGTAACCGACGTATCCCGGAGGCGCGCCGACAAGTCTCGACGCGTTGTGTTTTTCCATATATTCGGACATATCAATTTGAACGATCGCGCTCTCGTCGCCGAACATGAACGAAGCGAGCGCTTTCGACAAATGCGTCTTTCCGACGCCGGACGGTCCGAGGAATACAAACGATCCCATCGGGCGGCGCGGATCCTTCAATCCGGAGCGCGCGCGGCGAATCGCCTTCGAAATCGCCTTGATCGCGTCTTCCTGATGGATCACGTGTTTCATCAATTCCGCTTCCATTTGTAACAAACGTTCCGCTTCGCCCTTCTCGAGGCGCGTGAGCGGGATGCCCGTCATTTTGGAAACGGTTTCGGCGACGACTTCTTCGTTGACGACGCCGTCGTATTCGCGCGATTGTTCCTTTCGCTTATGTTGTTTTAACAGATCTTCCTTGCGCTTGCGGAGTTTGAACGCTTTGTCGCGCAGCATCGCCGCGCGTTCGAAATCCTGCGCCGCGACTGCTTCTTCTTTTTCGCGATCGAACCGCGCGATTTCGCCGTCCATTTCCTTCAAATCGACCGGAGCGGCCATCGAGCGAATGCGAACGCGCGCGCCCGCTTCGTCGATGACGTCGATCGCCTTGTCCGGGAGAAACCGGCCGGTGATATAACGGCTCGCGAGCTCGATCGCCTGTTCGAGCGCTTGATCTGTAATTTTAACTCTGTGGTGCGCTTCATAACGATCGCGCAACCCTTTTAATATTTCGAGCGCTTCCGGTTTCGCGGGAGGCTCGACCATGATGGTCTGGAACCGGCGCTCGAGCGCGCCGTCTTTTTCTATATATTTACGATATTCATCGAGCGTCGTGGCGCCGATGCATTGAATTTCGCCTCGCGAAAGCGCCGGTTTTAATACGTTGCTCGCGTCGATCGCGCCTTCCGCGCCGCCAGCGCCGACCAATGTATGCAATTCGTCGATAAATAATATTACATCTTTCGCCCTGCGCACTTCGGTCATCACGGCCTTGATGCGTTCCTCGAATTGGCCGCGGTATTTCGTACCCGCGACCATCAAGGCGAGGTCCAATGCAACAATTCGTCGATTGCGAAGCGTCTCCGGCACCTGGCTCTTAATGATTAATTGAGCGAGGCCTTCGACAATTGCAGTCTTTCCGACGCCCGCCTCTCCGAGAAGGACGGGGTTGTTCTTCGATCGGCGCGAGAGAATTTGTACGACGCGCTCGATTTCGTTTTTCCGTCCAATGACAGGGTCGAGTTTGTTTTCGCGCGCGAGATCTGTTAAATCGCGGCCGAACGCATCGAGGGCCGGAGTCTTGCTCTTGGCTTGCGCGCCGCCTTCGCCGCGCGGCGTTCCGGGATTCGAAGCGCCGCTCGAACTCGGCTCCTCGCGTTCTTCATTATTTTCCTGTTGTTCGTCGGCGCCGAGGAACTCGAGCACTTCCTGGCGGACGTCCTCCAGTTTAATGCTTAAATTCATCAATACTTGGGCGGCGATGCCTTCCTGTTCGCGAATCAATCCAAGTAACAAATGTTCCGTTCCAATATAATTATGTCCGAGCGTGCTGGCTTCTTCCATCGACAGCTCGAGCACTTTCTTCGCTCGCGGCGTGAATGGTAAATTATTGGATGTCGGCGTGGACGGCGGCCCAGTCTTTACAATTTTCTCGATCTCCTGTCGTATGCGATCGAGATCGACGTTCATTTGTTTTAAAACGCTCGCGGCCACTCCGGATCCTTCCTGTATGAGACCGAGGAGCATGTGTTCCGTGCCGATATATTCATGATTGAAGCGCTGCGCCTCGCTTCGAGCGAGTGCCATGACTTTCTTTGCGCGGTCTGTGAATCGGTCAAACATCTCTTGCCGTCCTTGGGTGGTGACTTGTATCTGTAAATTTGTAATGCGGGATCGACGCGGAAACCGCCGCGAACCTAACATCATTCGTCATTGCGGAGGCGACCGCTACAACCGGGAACCTTTTGCGGTGCCGGAGAGTAAACCAGATTTTGGTGGCGTTCATGGCCCGTTCCACCGAACCGCTTCGAATTCAACGGGATGCCGGCAAAGATACGACGTTACGGCACCTGTCCGGACTCCAGTGATTTGATTCGGTCGCGCATGCGCGCCGCCTCCTCGTATGCCTCGGATTCAATGGCCTTCCTAAGGCGTCGGTTTAACGCAGCGACTTCTTCCTGCCGGGAGGTCTCCTCGCCGGACATTCCCGGTTTGCGTCCGACGTGAAGCGATTTTCCTCCGTGCGCCCGCGCAATGACATCATTCATAGGTTCCTTGAATGCTTCATAACACTTATCGCAACCCAAACGACCGGCTCGCCGGAATTCGGAGAGCTTGAGGCCGCATTGAGAACAAATAATCTCTTTGATGGGCGCGACGGGCGTCGGAAATGCGTGCAACTGTAGTAGCGCAAGCGGATCCACCGATTTGGTTTGTGTAATTCCAAGCATTTGCGCGCACGTGTCGCACAAATGCTGGAAATCCCAAACCATTTCACCCTCGCGTTCGACGATTTCGGCGACGCGAATGGTTATGGGGTTCTTCGAGCAGTGGCTGCAGTTTGGCATTGGACGACTGTAATTTAATAATAGCGTGTTGGAGCCCGGTTTCAATTCATTCGGCGGTTTCCGCGCGCGGCGGCAATCCTTTACTTGTGCGGCATCGAAACCGATCCGCGAGATTCAGAAACTCCGCACCGCGCTCTTTGTAATTGCGATATTGGTCAAACGATGGAAACGCCGGCGAATATACAACTGCTTCGCCGGGCCGGGCTTCCGACGCGGCCGCTTCGAAGGCCTGCGAGAGGTTTGTGAAAACCCGAGCTGTCGCGCCGGCGCGGCGCAGTTCTGAAGCGAGCTCACCGGCCGCCTCGCCGTATACATAAATTCCGACCGCGCGATCCCGCGACGATTCGGCGAGCGCGCGGAGATCGAGACCTTTACTTTTGCCTCCCGCGATCCATCGAATCGGCGGAGCGACGGCTTCGAGCGCCGAAATCGTGGATTCGGGGACCGTCGAAACCGAATTATCATAAAATCGAATATTATGAATCGTTCCGACGAATTGCAGGCGGTGAGCGACGCCGCGAAATTGTGAAATTGCTTTCTCGATCGCCTCGGGCGTTGCGCCGCGGGCGCGCCCGACCGCCGCCGCTGCGAGAGCGTTATCAATATTAAATTCTCCGGGTATTTGTAGATATTCAACCGGACAGAGACGCGTTTCCACGCCGCGATCCCGTTCGACGAGGTATTTCGCGCCGCCCGAATCCGAGACGGTGTAACGCGCTTTCGAATCGTTTCTCGAAAACGTCAGCCTGCGCGCGCCCGAATCGTTTATGACTTTCGAACTGATCGGATCGTTTAAATTTAAGATTGCGTCGCACTCCGAATCTTGAAATTCGAGGATCCGGCGTTTGGCCGCCACGTACGCTTCCATGCGACCGTGGCGGTCGAGGTGGTCGGGCGTGATATTGGTAATAACCGCGACACTGGGCCAGCCGCGCGGTGGATGGAGCGCCTCGAGTTGAAAAGAGGAAACCTCGAGCACGATCGTGTCGTCGGGGCGGAGTTCATCGAGGCAATCGAGCAGCGATTTGCCGATGTTGCCGCCGACAAAAACCCTCGGTTTTGTTAATTTTAATATTTCTCCCGCGAGCGACGTCGTTGTCGTTTTTCCATTCGTACCCGTGATCGCGATCACGTCGCGGGAAGGGCAGGCGTGAAGAAATAACTCCAATTCGCTCGTGATCGGGACGCCGTGGCCGCGGGCGATCGTTAAGAAATGCGATTCCGGCGAAACGGCGGGGTTGGCGACCACCAAATCCGCATTCTTAAAGTCCTCGTCGCGATGTTCGCCCAGTCGATAACGAATTGTAAGATCCGCGAGCGCTTCGACGGATTCGCGGAGCGTCGCCGCGTCGCGCAGATCTGTTACAAGCACGTCGGCCCCGCGTTTTGTAAGAAAACGGGCCGTTGCGACGCCTCCGCCAAAAAGGCCGAGACCCATGACCGTTGCGCGAACGCCGCGAAGATCGCGGCTCATGGTTTGGCGGGAGCGGAAGCGGGCTTGCGAATTTCGGGCGGGGGCTCGCCCGGGGCCCATCGGCGGAATTGTTTGACGTGCGCCACCGCGTCCTCTTCAAGTCGACGATTCTCGGTCTCCAACGCGACCCGCTCCGCCTCAGTCTGCGCCTCGTTTTGTAGCGCGAGCCCGAATTCGACATCGCGGAAATCGCGCCGCCAGATCGGAATCAGCACTTCGCTAAATATATCAAATGGAAATTCTCCGTACCACGGCGCGTCCACGTCGATATCCCGTTCCACGGATTTGTAGCCTTTCTTCGATAGGTAAATTCGATGGCTGCCGTAATGTGTAAAGTGATATTCGATCGGAGCCTTTCCGATCATTTTTCCGTCGACGGAAACTTCACAATCGTCAGGATTGCTATGAATGCGCAGGCGCCGGTCGACGCCGCAGGCCGCGATTGCGGCGACGGCGACGGTCATAATAATTTTTGCGGAAATCTGGCTCGCGTGGGACATGGGGATCGCGGGCGGCATGCGTGCGCCGGTCGCGGCGCGGATTCTAATAGAAAACATCGCCAAAATTGGCGGTGAGGGAGGGATTCGAACCCTCGGAGGCGGATTTTCCACCTCAACGGCTTAGCAAGCCGCCGCATTCGGCCACTCTGCCACCTCACCGACCGTGTTTTCGAGAGAGTCAGGATTCACCAGAAAGCGAGTCTCTTGGCCACCCCGCAACAAAAGGGCGCGCGCTTTTACCCGATGGCGTGGGATCGGGGAAGCCGCGATTTGCAATGTTAATAAAAATCTGGCGGCGGGTGTGAGATTCGAACTCACGAGACCCTTATCGGGCCTAACCGTTTTCAAGACGGTCCCTTTCGGCCGCTCAGGCAACCCGCCGCGGGCCGGCCGCGCGCAATTCGAGACGTTGCCAAATTCAAAAATCGCGCGACGTGCACTGGCGCGCGAGAGATTAGCAAGAGAGGCGGTCCGGTTCCTGAATGAGTTTTCGAGGTAGCTCAACTTGTCGCGCGGTCGACGACGTGCTCGGACGCAAAAATGGGGGCGTTGAGTCGCGTCGCAAGCGCGAGAGCGTCGCTTGGCCGCGCGTCGAGTTCGATGGTTTCGCCGTTGCGCGACAAAATAATGCGCGCGTAGTACGTGCCCTTTTCGAGATTATTAACAACGATGCGCTCAACCGTCGCTCCCAAAGCTTGAATCGCGTCTTTTAACAATTGATGCGTCAGCGGCCGCGGCGGTTCGAATTTTGTAATTAAATTCCAGATCTCTCGCACTTCGGCGCGGCCTATGACAATTGGAAAAGAACGCTGTTTCCCCGCTTTCTCGCGGAGAAATACAAATTGATCATCGCCGTTTTCGCGGTAGATGACTTTGCAAAGTTCCATTTCGATCATGGGCGCAGCCTTGTCGATGCGGCTTTCATCGAACGAAAGTCGCGCACACGGGCTCCAGAGTCAAGGCGCGCTCCAAAAGTAAGATTGCCAGGCGCATTCAATCTTCATTTTAGCCTTTTTCCGATGCGCGTGTTCGAATATGGAAAATCAATCATGAACTCCACCGATCCCGAAGTTCCTCCCGCATTGTTGTATCGATTTCGCGGAGGCGATTTGGAGACGGTGCATCGGGGTTGGATGACGATTTGGGAAGATGGGCGAATTCGTTCAAAGGGGGATCCCGACGTGCGCGTGTTCACGCGCTCGGCGACCAAGCCGTTTCAGGCGCTTGCGTGTCTTGTCTCGGGTGCGGCACATCGTTTTGCTTTGACCGATCAGGAACTCGCTCTCGCTTGTTCTTCGCACAACGGCTCGAAGCTGCATCGCGAACTCGCGTTGGGAATGCTGGCAAAAGCCGGGCTGTCCGAAAACAATCTCCAGTGTGGCAGTTCCGACCCTTACGGAAAATTTGAACAACGGGAATTTATACAAAAAGGACAATCCGCATCGCCGGGAATTCACAATTGTTCCGGCAAGCACGCCGCGTTTTTGTTAACTCAAATTCACCTCGGCGGCGCGCCGGAGAATTATCTTGAGCCGGACTCGCCATTACAAAAACTCGTCCGCGAACTCGTCGCGAAAACGATGTCGGTTACGGAAGCGGATCTTGGAATTTACGTCGATGGGTGTTCCGCTCCGACGTTTCGGCCACCGCTTCAATCGTTAGCATTGGGATTCGCAAGATTTGCAAATCCCGAACTCGGTCCGTCGGCGCTGCAGCCGCACTTGACAAGACTGCGGGATGCGATTGTGAAACACCCGATCGAACACTCTGGCCGCGGGCGCCTCTGCGAGGCAATTTTGCGTTCGTCGGAGGGACGCGTGATTCCGAAAAACGGCGCCGAAGGCGTTTATGCATTTGGCGTGCGCGGCCGGCGTTCCGGGTTTGCTATCAAAGTTGAAGACGGTTCCGCGCGCGGTTATGAGCCGATTGTCGTCGACACGCTCCTTCGGCACGGATTTGTAGACGGTTCACAAACTGTAAATTTAATGAAATTCGCGGACCCGAGAGTTTTCAATGCGGCGGGCCGCGTCGTCGGCCGCGAGGAAATCGTTGCGCAGATATAGTAATATTCCAACGCTCGCGCCGCTCGGCCGGGAAACGCACAAAGGCGATCGCGGGCGGGTGCTGGTATTGGGAGGTTGTTTACAGATGCCCGGCGCGCCGTGGCTCGCGGCGCAGGGCGCTTCGCGAGCGGGCGCGGGCCTCGTCACGATCGCGACCGCGGAGTCCGCGCTCGTTGCGCTCGCGGCCAAGACGATCGTTCAAACGTTACAACCGCTTCCTTCGACTCGCGATGGATTTGTTACGTTCGGCGCACTGCGGCGCGCGATCGAATTGTGCGATTCGTTTGACGCGGCCGTGATCGGCCCGGGCCTTTCGCTAAATCTAGGATCTGTAAGATTCGCGAACGCATTTATTAAGAAATGTCCGATTCCGCTTGTCGTGGACGCGGATGGATTGAACGCGATGGCGGCGGCGTCGAAATTAATAATTAGATCGGACGCGCCCCGGGTGCTGACGCCCCATCCCGGCGAGGCCGCGCGACTGCTTTCGACCGATTGCGTCCACATCCAGCGCGACCGCGTCGGGAGCGCCGTGGCAATCGCCAGGCGATTTGGCGCCGTCGCTGTGTTAAAGGGCGCGGGGACGATTGTTACCGATGGCTCGCGTGTGTTTATTAACAAAACAGGAAACCCAGGACTCGCGACAGGCGGTTCCGGCGACGTTCTCGCAGGCATTGTGGCCTCGTTCCTGGCGCGGAAGATGGCGCCATTCGAGGCCGCGATTTTGTCCGTATACATTCATGGACGTGCGGGCGACCTCGCCGCTGTCCGAATCGGCGAATTAGGAATGATCGCGACCGATCTACTCGAACAAATTCCCGTCGCGCTGCGCGAACGAACGCGCGGGGTCCGTGTCTGAAATACAGTGACTATTCGACTCGCAGCGATTCTGCTTCTCGGGGCGGTCCAGGCCGCGGGCAATGCTACAGATGAATTCGCGCGACTTTGCTCCCAAGTGCCGGGGAATCTACTACCCCCAATCGAACCAATGGCTCGCGCACAATGGGCTGCACAGTGGGTATTCGACAAGAACGATGAAGCGACAGTGGAGGCGGCGACGCGTGTACTTGCGCTCGACATCCCGGTTGCGATTGGCGCGATTGAACAATTGAGCAAGTCTCCACGCTGGAGACTTCGAGCACTGGGTCTCGATGCCGCAGTACGCGGCGCACCTCTTGCCGTCGAACCGCGTGATCGAACTCGACTCCGAGAACTCGCACTGACCGGATCTACGGATCCGATTCGTATGGTTCGTAGAAACGCCGCGCGACTTCTCGCGGAGGTTGGAGATGCATCAACTCCCGCACTCAAGAGTCTAGTAAACGATCCCTTCTACGATGTTCGGATGGAGGCCATTCGTGCGCTCGTGCGCGGCGGATCCACCGACACGATTCCATGGATTGCGGAACGCCTCGGCGATCAAGATCGCCAGGTAGCCGAATTGGCGGTCGATGTACTCCCCAGACTTGGGTCGGGCGGCGCACAGGCGCTCGCGCCGTTTCTTGAAGACATGTCGCAACCGGTCGATCTGAGGTTCCGTGCACTGCGAGCCCTGCGCAGCGAAGGCACAGCGGGGGGTCTTGGGGAGTCTTTGTTAACAATCGTAAAACGACATGACGAGAACGCCGAGTTACGCGCGCTTGCGTTGGCGCTCGCGCTCGGAGTAGGGGCGACGTTCGATCCGCCGGAAGCGGTGTTGTTACTTTTGCCGATAGCACTCTCGTCCAATGATCTTGAACACCAGAGTGCCGCCATCGATGGATTGGTGTCGCTCGGTCCGACGGCGGCCACCGCCGTTCGAAAGTCGCTCGTTGAGCGATCTGTGCCGCAGTACACATTCAACAGACTCTTGAGTGCACTTCCCGCGATGGCGCGCAAGGACGCAACGAAAGAACTGGAGTCGCTATTCGATGCGCTTTCCGGTGCGGATCGAGACAACGAACGAGCGTCCATAGTACAAGCACTAGGTCGATTCGCGCCCGAGGGTCTTGCCGACTACTTTGTGAACCATTGGGCGCAGATGGGCGCCACATCCCGTCGCGAAGCAGTTCGAGTATTTCGAGCACGAAGCGACGATACTGCGAGCATCTGCGAAATTGCACTTCCCGACGATTCGCCGGAAGTACGAAGAGCGGCGTTTGAACTCGCGCTAAAAACTCCGGAATTGAGTACGAATCGTTGCATCGAAGCCGTCTGCAACGAAACACAGCCGTCCCAGTACTCCGAGTTCTTGGAGATGTTGACTCGTGAACGACCCGACAACGATTCGCGTGGATTTCTGCTTGGGCTGTTGCACGAAGCGGACTCCGAATTGTTCGAAAGCCTCACTGCCGCGCTCGATGTATTCACCGGCGATGAAGAGGTTGTCCGCGCACTTGCCGCACAGCACGATCTCGCATACAGAAAACAACTGGAACATGGCAGCGACGATGCCGATTTCGCATGGCGTGTACGTCGCGCCGCGATTCGTACAATATCAAGAGTCGGCGGACCCTCCGCGATCGAATTCTTAAGAATCCGCGCAAGATCGGAGCGCGCTTTGGACGGTGCTCTTGCAACAGAAGCCGTGCGCGGTCTCGCGCGGATTTCTCCCGACGATCCGCTCTTGTTGGATTTGTTAGATCCGCCGTCGCTTCCTGCCGTCCGAGTGGAATCTGCAATTGCCGCAGCGGAACGCGGCAGGGGACAGGGACTTCGTGCACTAGCGCGAGACGTGCAATCACTGGACGGCGACATGCGTCGCAGAGCGCTCAATGCACTCTCCAGAGGACATAGTACTGAACTGCGACGGGGGTTTCTCAAACTCCTCGCGTTGGATGAACAGGCGCGCTTTGGCGACGAAAATCGCGCCGATGCAATTCGCGATCTGGCCTTCGTTGAAGGTCCTGAATCGCTAAGCACATTGGTAGAAATCGCGGGCAGGGACCGAAGTGTAGATTCCCGAATTGAAGCCATTCGCGCGCTTGGACATCGAGGCGGAGATGAATCCGCGGAGCAGTTGGTCCGCGTCGGAGATCAATTGTTATCTGAGCCGCCGACGGATGAGCGTGAATTGCAACTACAGGCCGTCGCAACAGCGCTTGGAGACTCTCGATCCGCCGTGGGTGTGGAGCACTTGCTTTCCCATCTGTTCGAACGGCCGTTGCACGATCTACAAAAACATCTGTTGGATCCTGACTCTGTGCGTCAAGTATTCGAACGTCGCAGACTCTATGATCGTGAACATGCCGCCGCGCGCGGTCTCGGGAAGTTGGGCACGACCGCGGGCCAGGCTGTTGTCGACTGGCTCCGAAGACTCCGCGACACCGGTTTATTACAATACTTCGATCCTACGTTTCTACTGGACCTTGCCGAAGAGTGGACTGAGACACTTCCGGAAGCTTCGGATCTCCTTGCAGCGGCGGCGGGAACATTTGGGCAAGACTTGGAGCCGAGATTTCGATCTCACATTCACCGCGCGCAAATTGCCAAAGACCGCCGAAGCGCCGCACAATTGTATGATTCGGCACATGCGCTGGCATCGTCTGGGGCAGTAGATGCCGCATTCGCCCGAATACTCGGAAGCGCGGAAGTGCAGTGGGCGCGAAGACCGCGTGTCTGGCTTCGATGTGCAAGATTGATTTCCAGAGCCGACGCAGCGTTTGCGGAGTCCAAGGCCGACGAGGGTGTGCGATTTCTCGACGATGCCATTCGAAATAGCCGCGGCGACACGCGCACTCTTGTCGACGTCGCATCGTCGTTCCATGCGCACGGAATGGCGATTCGCGCGCGCGACGTCATGGCCCAGGCAGTTCAACTAGCGCCTTCGGACCATGTACTCGTCGACTCCTATGCATGGCTCTGCTTGAACTGCGGAGATGCCGAGTTGGCGCGCGAACGATTCCGCCTCGCGGAGACATTGGATGACGACGGAAACTCCATTCGAAGTGCGCGTTTTGGACAAATGGCCGCCTTGGACGCGCTCGGTCGAATGGAGGAAGCCCTCGGCATCGCTCGGTGGCTGATTCATGACGATCCCGAGTTTGTCGAGATCATTCGGCATAGTTCCTATCTTCCCAAGGTACAAAAAGCGCTCGAAACGACCCTGACGGCGTCGCGTCCTGCGTTTTCCGATGCCGAACCCGACGATGCCGAACGCTGAATCCTCAAATTGCGATTGAACCGGCACCTGGGCATCCACGTTCCAATAATAAATAAATGAAATACATTCCTTCCGTTGGATTCACTTTGCCCGCTGGATCCACAATGCGCTGCGCGGCGTTATTACTGATCTCGACCGCATCGTGGTCCGTTCCAAACCAACAATCGCCGAGCCGGCCCGCGCCGGTCCCCGATCAACCGCCAAAGGCCGTTGTTAAGGAAAAAGCATCGACGGACGAGCTTCGCATACAGTTCGATCGCGACATGGAAAAACAGGGAATTGTTATCGATCGATCGCGTAAACTCGCCGCGATTCGCGGGCGATTTAACGCGCCCAAACAGTCGCTCGAGTATCTGATTACGGCGCCGCACGGATCCCATTACGAATCGCTTATTTCCATCGACGCGCGACCGAGCAATATCGCGGCATCGCTCATTTCGCTCAATATAGACGAAGGTTCCGCGCCGGAGCGAAAACTAAAGAACCCAAAACCCACGGAAGACGAGTTAAAGAATGGCGCGACGATTTACGACGTGACGTCGGGATTCGGTGGCGGCGTTTTTATTTATATTGAATGGAACGACGATCGCGGATTCCACAGACACCGAATCGAAGATTTGGTTTTCGAACGGCCCGAAGGACGCACGATTCCGAACGCAAAATTCATATTTATCAATTCCGTGATGACGGAGCCGCAGTCGAAGCGCGATGTCCCGATGTATGACGCTAATATTAGCGGCAATTTCTGCACGTGCGGGTTCAACCGCGGATCGGTGTTGACCTATCCAAAACCGCACCCGTACGCGATGGAGGGCGATTTTGACGTTTACCAACCCAATTGGACGCTCGTGCCTTCCGAACAATTGCCCGTGACATTGATATTAAGCGCCGAGGAATTGTTACAACCTCTCATTCCGGCCATCGCGCCACCGCCGACGAGCGCGCCCGCGAGCCGGCCGGAGTCCCGCTCGGAAAAATAGATATGTCCGCCGGCATTGATAAGGCATCGTTGGACGCCCATTTCTCCGGCGCGCGTACCGGATTGATTCTGAGACAGTCGGCGTGGGCTTTCGGATCGGGCGCGGGCGCCGCCATCGCGTTTGCAACAATTTCGCGCCGACTTGGCGCGGGAGGCGCCGAATCGATTGCGGCCGCGCTTTGCGTCGCATTCGCGAGCGCAGGACTCCTCTTCCGACGCGTTTCTTATCAATCCGCGGCGCAGTCGATGGATCGCGCGCTTGGAACTGAAGTATTTGGCGCATCGCTGGCGCGTACGACGCGCATGACGGATCTGTGCATTCGCGAAGCTCTGGAACGGCTCTCGGGAATCAGCGCGTTCAAATTAACAATTACAGGAGTCGCAAGGGCTACGGCCGGTCCGCTGCTCGGCATCGCCGTTTGGTTTTTGTTACTTCCGGCGGGCGCTTCAGGCGTGGGCGGGGCGTCCGATTCGCTGAAATATGTTCAATTATCGGCGCGGGTGGCGAGGGCGATATTACAAAAATCCGCGGCTGGCGATGATTCGGCGTCCGCATCCTCGGAAATCTTAACTTTATCGCAGCGCTGGCAATCCGCGTCCGAGACCGACCGGCGCGACATCGAGCGAAAACTCGAACAGTTATTATTACAAATAAATAACAAAGAAAACGCCTTCGCGCAGCCGCGTAAATCCGGGGCGGCCGAATCCCGCGAGGATCTGGCCCGCGATTTATTACAAAAAATCGAGTCGAGATCCATAACAGGCGCCGAGACCGGAACGGGGCGCAACGGCGCGGTCTCCAAGGATCCAAACGGTGCGAATCCTGAACAGAGTCCGGGAGCTTCGGCGGCCCCGGACAAATCAAACGGCCAAACGGCGAGTCCAGACCGGGCCCCGTCGAACGCGGGCGTCGGCAGCGACTTCGGGGTAACGATTCAGGCACAATCATGGCCGGAGCGGTACGATTGGATCGTGCGTCGTTATTTCGCATCCGCAGTGAGCCAACCGAAACCGGAAACCCGACCCTCGAGCCGGTGACCGCTTCACGTTCAACCAGTCCGCCGCGTCGGATCGGCGTTTTTATCATTGGTGCCCGCGGCGCGGTCGCGTCGTGCGTTGCCACTGGAATTACTGCGTTACGGCATCGGCGAATCGATACAACGGGTCTCGTCACTGCGCGATCGCTGTTCGATCGCGTGCCGCTCGTGAGTCCGGCGAGTTTTGTATTGGGAGGCGCCGAAGTGCGCCGTGGGAATTTGTTCGATGCCGCGATGCGGATGGCGGCCGAAGGAGTGATTCCCGCGGGAATTGTTCAATCGGAACGCGCCGAACTATCGGCCATCGACCGCCGCATCGTTCCGGGAATTCTGGATGCGCCCGACGGCGATCCGGCGGGCGAATTGTATGAAAGGGAATCGTTAAAGTTGCGCTCGTCGAGCGCGCTCGAAGTGGTCGCGGTGATCCGGCAAAAATTATTAGAATTCAAGAAAATGGCGCGCGTCAGCGATGTCGTCGTGGTCAACCTTGCGAGCACGGAAGCCGCGCGCACCGGCGGCGTCGGCTGGGCAACATTGCAACAATTCGAGCGCGCGCTCGAGTCAAAGAGTAAAAATACTAAAATTCCCGCGAGCACGCTCTACGCGTACGCCGCGATCGGATGCGGTTTTGCTTATATTAATTTTACACCCTCGCTCGGCGCGCGGCCGCCGGCGCTCGAAGAGTTTGCAAAGAAAAACGGAGTTCCCCATGCGGGTTGCGACGGCAAGACCGGCGAAACGCTCATGAAAACCGTTCTGGCGCCGTTGTTCCGCGACCGAAATCTTAAAGTTCTCGGCTGGGAAGGCTACAATATGCTCGGCAACAGCGACGGAAGGACGCTTGTCGATCCGGCGCACAAGGCGGCAAAAATCGCGAACAAAGATCGGGCTTTGCGACAGTTGCTCGGCGAAAGGCCCGATTTGCACACGCGCGTGTCGATTGATTATGTTCCGTCGCTCGGCGACTGGAAAACCGCGTGGGATTTTATACACTTCGCCGGATTTTTCGGCACGCGGATGACATTACAATTCACATGGGGTGGAAGCGATTCGGCCCTCGCCGCGCCGCTCGTCATCGACTTGATACGATTGGCCGAATTGTCACATCGTCGCGGCGAATCCGGCGCCATGAAACACGCTGCGCCATTTTTCAAATCGCCGCTTGGCGTGCCCGAGCACGACTTTCATAAACAAAACCAAATGCTTCAGGAATACGCGAAGTCCGTCAGTCTATAACTATCAAGCGATCGCCGCCGGCAGGACTCGCACCTCGCGTACGCGACGCGGCAGCAGCGCCCGCCAGCCGGCCTGAGCGAGCGACGTGAAGCCGATATAAAGATAACCGAACGCGAATAAAGTTACAAATAACGAGGGCACGTAAAATCGCTCGGAAACCATGTAAACGACGGTTGCCGATAAGTAAATTCCAAATATCACTTCGAGCATCGACGAGAGGGTCTTCTTGTTAAAATAAGACTTTCCGCGCCACGTTCCGGTTCTGCCTGTAATTGCATGTTTGGGTGTCCGGACGAACGGCGTTTCGTGGCCGATCAACGCTTCGAGTACGGCGGCCGAGTTATTCACGGACAACCCGATCCCAAGAGCGAAAACGACCGGGAGTTCGAAAAAACTCCGCCACCAGTTCTTTTGTTCGATTTCACGCTGCGCGGCGAGATAAAAAACGACGATCGAAAGCGACGCCGCCGCGAATAGTGAAATATCAAATACAGCGCCGCTGCCGGGGTCGAGCACGTGCGTGCGGATCCAAAGCCCGGGCATGAGCAGCAGACTTAACAATAATAATAAAGGATAACAAAGATTCGCCGACAAGTGCGAAATCGCCTCGACCTTCGCCTTCAGCGGAATCGAGGCTCCGAGGATGCGTCCCGTCAATTTGATCGCGGTTTGAATCGATCCCTTGGCCCAGCGGTGCTGTTGCGATTTGAAACCATGGATCTCGGCCGGCAATTCCGCGGGTACGACGATGTCGGGCAAATATACAAAATTCCAACCCTTCAATTGCGCGCGATAGGATAAATCGAGATCTTCGGTAAGCGTGTCGTGTTCCCAACCCCCCGCGTCTTCGAGGCACGAACGGCGCCACACGCCGGCGGTGCCATTAAAGTTAAAAAAGCGGCCCGTCCGGTTGCGCGCGGTGTGTTCAATGACAAAGTGCCCGTCGAGCAGAATGGATTGCGCCCGCGTCAGTACGGAATAGTTACGATTCAAGTGCCCCCACCTCGCCTGCACGACGCCGACGCGATCGTGAGTGAAACCGGGCATTATTTGTCTTAAGAACTCCGGCGCCGGAACGAAATCCGCGTCCAGAATAGCAACAAACGGATTCTTAGTTTTCGAAAGGCCGTTCTTGAGCGCGCCGGCCTTGTAACCCGTGCGGTCGACGCGGTGAATATGAACAATATTCAGTCCACGCGCGCGCCACTGATGCACGAGGCGCTCCGCGATCGCGGTCGTGTCGTCCGTCGAGTCGTCCAAGACCTGAATTTCGAGGCGGTCGCGAGGATAATCGAGGCGCGCCGCCTGATTGATCACCCTCTCGACGACATAACGCTCATTGTAAATCGGCAATTGTAACGTTACAGCAGGCAAGTCCTCGTCGCGCAGAGGCTTCAGAACATTTGCCGGCGACTGAATCCCCTTTCCGCGGTTCCGAAAGAACCACCAGAGCATGCAGCATCGGTGAACGCCATAAACCGACAACGCGGCAAGCGTCCCGAAGTACAAAACAAAGATTATTGCCTCAATCAGGCTCATGTTGGTGGAAGGATGCTACTGGAATTGATTTCATAAGTCATTCCTGCCGCGCCCGGTTGTTCCGCTCATAAAATTTAGTTCGTGACGCTCGACGAATTCGACTTCGACTTACCGCAAACATGCATTGCACGCAGGCCCGCCGCAAACCGCGACGACGCGCGCTTGCTTGTATACGACCGCGCACACGCTTCGCGCGAACATCGAGGCATTCGGAATTTCCCTGATTTTCTGAGATCCGGCGACGTGCTCGTGTTGAACGACACTCGCGTAATTCCGGCTCGAATCCTCCTTCGTCGTCAAACCGGCGGTGCAGTTGAGGGACTTGTCGTGCGCGTGGACGGCGACGATCTGGAACTGCTCTCCGACGGGGGAGGCCGGTTGAGGCCTGCAGACGTGCTCTCGTTCGAAAATGATACAAAAACGACACTGAAACTCGGCGAGAAGGTCGGGTCGGTCTGGCGCGCACGGATCGATGGGGGAGGTCCGGATTGGCTCGCGCGTCTCGGAAGGGTGCCGCTGCCTCCCTATATTCGTAAGTCGCGCCGGCATGCAGGCGAATCAGATTCCGCTCTCGAATCCGAGGACCGCGAACGTTATCAAACAGTTTTCGCGTCGTCGGGCGCTGCCGTCGCGGCGCCGACGGCCGGACTCCACTTCACCGAAGAACTATTAAATACAATAAAATCGCGGGGCGCGCGAATTGTTACAATTCGACTCGATGTGGGGCCCGGGACTTTCGCGCCGATCCGCGACGATAACATTTCGGGACACAAGATCGAGCCCGAGGCGTTTTCGATCGGCGCCGAATCGGCGGAAATTATCAATAAGGCGAAGAACGGCGGTTTCAGGGTTGTCGCCGTCGGCACGACCGTCGTGCGAACGTTGGAATTCGCGAGCGACGCCTCGGGCCGCGTCGGCGCGGGTTCCGGTTCGTCGGATTTGTTCATCCGGCCCGGTTACAAATTCAAAGTTGTCGATTCGCTCATGACGAATTTTCATCTGCCGAAATCGACATTATTCATGCTCGTTTGCGCTTTCGCCGGCACCGAAACGGTCATGGAATTATATAAAGAGGCGGTTCGCGAACAATATCGATTCTATTCCTACGGCGACGCGACGTTTTTTATTTAATATTAATTATTTTCCCGAGCGTGGGATCGGCCCGTTCTGTATTAATGCTTCGCGGATCTCCCGCGCGGCCCGCATTGGATCGCCGGATGCGAGGATCGCCGACGAGACCGCCGCGCGGCGCGCGCGAATGTTTAAAATACGCTCCGCGTTCAGGCCGCCGATTGCATACGTCGGACAAGCGCCGGCGTCCTCGACCGTACGCAGCTCGTCAGGACCAATGGCGGCTTCTTGCGGTTTTGTTAATGTCGGAAACATCGGTCCAAAACCTATCAAATCGGCTCCCCGCGCGCGCGCCTGCCCCGCCTGCGCGATCGAATGCGTTGAAATGCCAATGATAAAACCGGAAGGCGCGAACGATCGGGCGTCCTCAATTGTTAAATCTTCCTGCCCGAAATGGACGCCGTCCGCGAGGCAGGCAAGCGCGACGTCGATTCGATCATTAACAAAAAAAAGAACCCTTCGATCGCGGGCAATCGGACGGGCCCGGATTGCCGTTTCATAAAGCTCGCGCGCATTTGCCTCCTTGTCGCGCACTTGAACGGCGTCGACGCCGCCGGAAATTGCCAATTCGAGGATCTCGATGGCATCGCCTGCACAGTCGCGAGGACGCCATAACAACATGAGTCGCGATGCTTGTAGTTGATTGCGTGGGTCCACGGCGATTCTTAAGGACTTAGACGAATTTCAGACCGATCGCGACGGCGAAATTGGGATTTGAGAACTGCTGCAATTGACAAGTGCGCCGCTCTTCGCCCTCATTCGAATGGTTTTGTCTTGGTTATCCGTATTTAAATGGAACGGAAAGCCCCATATTCCACGTTGACCCAAGTTGCGATGTGGTGTGTGCTTTGAATTGCGCGGCACCACGTGCAAATCGCCCGGTTTCACGGTGTTTCGTGGCCTGATCCACGTAGACGTGAGCCACCCCGCACCCCCCGGACCTCCACCATCGCCTTCCCTGACCCACAGCCCGTATCACTCCTAATGATTCATCGCTCGAAGTTAATATTCTCCGGCCTCTCCGGAATTTTTGTAGTTTCAGGATTCGCCTCGGCGCAACAATTCCAATATGTCGTCGGCGCCCTCGGCGGTCCAACTTATGCGATAAAATGCGAAGGCGTTGAAGTCGCGGACCTCGACCTCGACGGTCGCCTTGATATTGTTGCATCGACGGGAGAGGTTTTTTCGCCCGGCGCGGTTACGCCGCACATTCCGCAGATCCAAATGAACAAATCGACGGGTGTGGGATCCTTTACATTCACGGACGAGGCCGTTACGCGACTTCCAGCCGGATTCACCACCCTTGCGGGCGGCTGCAGCGCGTTCGATATCGACGGCGACGGCGATGCGGATCTGATATTTGCACAAATGGGCGGCCGCCAGCCGCAATTGCTTCGAAACAACGGCGCCGGGGTTTTTACAGATATTACAACGACCAATTTTCCGGTAATCCTGCTTTCCTCGCCGTGCGCGCAATTTGGCGATATTGATAATGACGGCGACTTGGACGTCGCGCTGAACGATCAAAACGGAAAAATCCGCATGTTCCGCAACGACGGGACCGGCGTGTTTACGGATATAACGGGCACGAACATGCCGAATCTTACGATTTCAGGCGCGCAGGATATTTCCTTCGTCGATATCGATAATGATTTCGATCTTGATATCATTAGCACGGCAAAAGTGACGAACGGCGAGAAAATGTATCTAAACGACGGCACCGGGATGTTCACGGACGCGACGGCGACGTTAAATTATTCGGGATCCGGTAATAATTACGAATCGGAATGGGCCGATTTGGATAATGACGGCGACGTCGACGGATTCTGGATTTCGATATCGAGCTTTAATGAAGGTTCCACGCTGAACAACTTGGTTCCGAGCGGAGTGTTAAGCTTCACTCATAACACCGCCACGACGAACGTGACCGGCGGCAACGGAGACGACGATAACGAAATCACATTTATTGATACAAATAACGACGGTCGCCTCGATGTGATCGTCGCGTCCCTCGCATCGGCGGAAAAATTATATTTGACGACCCCCGGGTTCGCTTTTTCCAAAGTAGCGAACGCGTTTACAGTTACAAACGACCCGTCGCTCGACGGCGCCGCGGGCGATTTTGATAATGACGGAAAAATGGATTACGTGACGGCCGTCGGCGAATCCGGAACGGGCAACAAGTTATTTAAGAATACGGGAGCGGCCGACACGCAGCCGCCGAAGATTTTGCGAACGCAATCGCTCGCAACTCACCAAAGCGGATCGGGACCGTTTGTATTCCATTTGATGATTCAAGATGGCTCCTACGATGACGGCCAGGATTACATTACCGCGAAATACGATGTTAGCGTTGAAGCCAACAATGGCACTTTCAGCGCGAGCAATGTTGCCATGAAACGCATGGGCGGCCACCTATTCCGCGGGTCGATCGATCTCGCGGCGTTGGGCGCAAGCGCCCCCGGCGCACTTGTTACTTATACGCCGAAAGCTAACGATCGAGTTGGCAACGCCGTAACCGGCGCGCCCGTGAAGTTCCAAGTCGACGGCTATCTTAATTATGGTGTCGGTTCGCCCGGTAACTTCCTGACGCTCACGGGCGTTGGAGTATTAAAGAGCGGCGCGGTTGCGACATGGACGACCACCGGCTGCTTCGCCAGCCAGGCTGGCGGCATCCTTTGGTCGGAAGGTCGCGGCAGCGCGTTTAATTTGTTTGGATTTGGCGAGACGTTCCTTCTCGACATACCGAGCCTCGGCGAAGGCGCGCTCGGCAGCTCGGACGGAAGCGGCGTCATGACCATCAATCTTACGGTTCCAAGCGATCCGACCCTGATCGGCCGGCGTTTTGATTTACAATCGCTTTGCCTCACGCCGTTCTCGACCGCGGCATTCTCCAATGGCATCGAAGCGACGATCATCCCCTGATTCTCGCTTTGATAAGTAAACATCGACGGCCGGCCGGAAATCTCCGTCCGGCCGGTTTGTTTCATATCGCTTTCCCTGATCCATAGCCTATCTCGATACTTATGATCCAACGATCGCTGTCATTATTCACCGGTGCGGCCGGTGTTTTTGTAGTTTCCGGATTTGCCTCGGCACAATCATTTGTCAATGTCTCCGGCGCACTCGGCGGTCCCAGTTATTCGACAAAATGCGAAGGTGTCGAAGTTGCCGACCTCGATCTCGACGGCAAACTTGACATCGTCGCCTCGACTGGATTTGTACTATCGCCGGGCAGCATGAGCCCCCATATCCCGCAAATCCAAATGAACAAATCGACTGGAGCCGGATCGTTTACATTTACGGACGAGGCGCTGACGAGGCTTCCCGCCGGATTCGCCGTGCAAGCAGGCGGATGTTCCGCATTCGATGTCGACGGCGACGGAGACGCGGATCTCGTATTTGCACAAATGGGCACAGGGAGCGGACGCCAGCCGCTGTTACTTCGCAACAATGGCGCGGGCGTTTTTACAGATATCACCACGACCAATTTTCCGGTGGTATTGATGATTTCGCCGTGCGCGCAGTTCGGCGACATTGATAATGATGGCGACCTTGACGTGGCCTTGTGCGACCAAGGCAAACCGATCCGCATGTTCCGCAACGACGGAACGGGCATGTTCACCGATATTACAACTACGAACATGCCTTCGATTAATATTACAAACGCGCAGGACGTTTCGCTGGTCGATATCGATAACGATTTCGATCTCGACATCATCAGCACGGCGAAGACGACCACGGGCCAGAAAATGTATTTAAACAACGGCGCCGGCGTTTTCACGGACGCGAGCTCGATATTTGCATACAATGGTTCCGGCAATAACTACGAATCGGAATGGGCCGATCTCGACAACGACGGCGACGTCGACGGGTTCTGGGTGTCGATCGCAAGCTTGAACGAAGGCACGACGCTGAACACTTTGATCGAAAGCGGCGGAACGCTCGGCTTCAATCACAATACAGCGTCTTCGAACGTCTCCGGAGGCAACGGAGACGACGACAATGAAATTACCTTCATCGATTTCAATAATGACGGACGCCTCGACGTCATTGTCGGGTCCCTCGGGTCGGCCGAAAAGTTATATTTGACCGCGCCTGGATTCACATTTGTGAAGCAGGTGAGCGCGTTCACCGTCACAAGCGATCCCACGCTCGACGGCGCCGCGGGCGATTTCGATAATGATGGTAAAATGGACTACGTGACCGCGGTCGGCGAGTCCGGAACGGGCAATAAGTTATTTAAGAATAATACCGGCCCCGTGGATACGCAGGCGCCGAAGATTTTGCGGACGCAGTCGCTCGCTAATTATCAGCTCGGTTCGGGTCCGTTCATTTTCAGAAATATGATTCAGGACGGCTCATACGACGACGGTCAAGACTACATTACGGCAAAATTCGACGTGAGCGTCGAAGCTAACAATGGGACCTTCAACGCGAGCAACGTTGCCATGAAGCGCATGGGCGGCCATCTTTTCCGCGGTTCGATCGACGTTGCGGGCATGGGCGCCTCCGTTCCCGGCGCACTTGTTACTTATACGCCGAAAGCGAACGACCGCGTTGGGAACGCCGTCACCGGTCCGCCCAAGGTGTTTCAAGTCGCCGGTTATTTAAACTATGGAGTCGGTTCGCCCGGTAACGCTCTCTCGCTCACCGGAGTCGGTGTGTTACAAAGCGGCGCAGTTGCAACATGGACAACCACTGGTTGCTACGCCAGTCAAGTCGGCGGCATCCTTTGGTCCGAGGGTCGCGGCAGCGCGTTCAACCTCTTTGGATTTGGCGAGACGTTTCTCCTGGACATTCCCTCGCTCGGCGAAGGCGCGCTCGGCAGCTCGGACGGAAGTGGCGTGATGACCATCATGATCACGGTTCCGAGCGATCCGACGCTGATCGGCCGTCGATTCGATCTGCAGTCGCTCTGCTTGACTCCGTTTTCGACAGCGAATTTCTCAAACGGCATCGAAGCGACGATCATTCCCTGATCGGCGCTGAACTATAACATTAATGGCCGGCCGGGCGAACCCCGACCGGCCATTTTCGTTATAAACACCCGCGAGAACCGTACCTTTCACACAATGATTCGATCATGGCTGCCGACGGCGGTATTTGCCGCCTTGGCACAGTCGGTTCCCGCGCCCGAAAAGCCCGCCTCCCAACCGGCGGGCGGATTCGTAGATATTACAGAAAGCGCGGGCATCAAGGCGATCAGCTTGTGCGGCGCCGAGTTGTCGTCGAAAAAATATATTTTGGAAGTCAACGGAGGCGGCATCGCGTTATTCGATGCCGACGGAGACGGCGATCTCGATGTTTGGATGACCAACGGCTCGACGCTCGAAAATTTGCGCGATGGAAAACCCGGAGCCGGCAACACGCTCTGGCTGAACGATGGCGCGGCGCATTTTACAGATGCAACGAAGGATGCAAATATTGGCGGTTCGCGATTCGGGAACGGCGTCGCGGTCGGCGATGTCGACAACGATGGCGATCTCGACGTGTTCGTCTCCGAATTCGGCCCCGATTGTTTATATCTAAACGACGGAAAAGCGCATTTTAAGGAAATCGGCGGCGCTGCGGGGCTTGTGGATCCGCGCTGGAGCTCCTCGGCGACGTTTCTGGATTACGATAAAGATGGAATGCTCGACTTGTTTGTCTGCAATTATCTTAAATTTAATCTAAATTCTCCGCCGCCGTTCGGCGGAGCCGATTCAACATGGCGCGGGCATCCCGTGATGCGCGGGCCGCGAGGACTCGAGAAGGAGATTCCGCTTTTGTATCATAATGGCGGAACGGTCGATGGAATTGCTAAGTTTAACGATGTCACCGTGAAAAGCGGCATCGGCGCCGCGCCGCCTTCTTTCGCGCTCGGCTGCATCGCGATCGATTATGACCTTGACGGTTTCGACGACATTTATGTTGCAAACGATTCCGAACCGAACGAAATGTATCATAACAAAAAAAACGGAACATTCGAGAGATCGGGCGATCTGCTCGGCGTTTCGGTGGACGACTACGGCCGCGTCGGTTCCGGAATGGGCGTTTGCGCGGGAGATTACGCGGGCGACGGGCGCTTCAGTATCGTTGTTACTAATTTTTCGGCTCAAGCGAACAATCTTTTCCGGCCGAACGGCGATGCATGGTCGGATTTTTCATTTCCATCCGGAATGGGCGGACCGAGCGTTCCCAAACTCGGATGGGGGTGCCAATTCTTCGACGCCGATCAGGACGGTCTGCCGGATTTAATGATTACAAACGGACACGTGTATCCGGAGGCGGATCTTTCGGCCACGGACACGTCGTACGCTCAGAATTGTCAATTTTTCAAAAACATAGGCAACGGTAAATTTAATGAAATCTCGTCGACGATCGGACTTGCGGATGCGCGCGTGCACCGCGGCGCGGCATTTGGCGACCTCGATGGCGACGGCGACATCGACGTCGCGATTCTAGTAATGAACGGGCCTCCGAGAGTGTTGCGAAATGATATAGTTAAATCGGGCGCTTGGGTCGCCTTTGAACTTCAGGGCACGAAGTCGAATCGGAGCGCCTACGGGACGATTGTGAAAGTCACGTGCGGGTCCCGCTCGTGGATCGCGGAGTGCCAACCGGGCTCGTCGTTTCAATGCTCCAACGACCCACGCGTGCGATTCGGCTTGGGACGCGCGGACCGCGTGGACGAAGTGGAATTGCGTTGGCCTTCCGGGACCGTGGAACATTATAAAAACCTGCAGGCCAACCGCGTCCATCGGATCGTGGAAGGCGCCGAGAAAGCAACAATTGCCAAATAACGTGAACCGAAGAAATAATATTTAAATCACATAACTAAATGATAAAATTAAGACTCATAATTGTAATGTTAGCCTGCATCGCGCCGCCGGTGTTTTCTCAAGGCGACGATTTTCCGGTCGACCCCTCGTCGCAGCCGGCCTCGCAGTCGGGCCCGGCGACCCAGCCGGCGTCGCGACGCGCTCCCACGCCCGCCGACGCGCGCATGCAAGTTGCCGCGAAAGCGTACAACATGAATGATTATCCACGCGCCGAACGCGAGCTGCGCGCCGCGCTCGAACTCGAGCCGAACCGCGCGGAAATCCACATGCGGCTTGGAATTGTATTATACAAACTCCAGCACTGGGGCGACGCCGCGGCGAGTTTGAAGAAATCGCTCGAATTGGATAAATCGATCCTTGGAAGTTTACAGATCCTCGGCCATTGTAATTATGAGCTCGGCAAGATCGACGAAGCGCTCGAATGTTATAATAAGGTTCTCGAAAGGAGTCCGGCCGGTTACGAAGCGCTGCGCGGAAAGGGGCTTTGTCTCGAGAAACTTGGAAAGTACGACGAAGCCGAGGATTCGCTCCGAAAGGCCGTTGCCGTGAACACCAATACAAAATCCGCGTCGGCCCATCTGTGGCTCGCGCGCGTTCTAACGAAAAAGAAGCAACCGGGCGCCGCGATTCCATATCTTGAGCAGGCGCAGCGAATCGATCCATTCGATTGGGAGGTTCAATTTGAGCTTTCGCGGGTTTACGCAGCGCTCTCCGAGAATACAAAAGCGAAGGCCGCCAAGGAGAGGAGCGATCAATTGCGCGACCGCCGCGAGGTTATTAATAAACTAAAAAAGCGGCTGCAGGTCGATCCGTCGGACGTCACGGTTATTATGCAATTGGGCGCGCAGTACGATGCCATCGGCGACGTCGTCCACGCAAAGGGCGCATGGGATAAAGCGCGGCAAATCGCGCGCGACGATCCGAAAGTTATTATTTCGCAGGCATGGTCGATGTATACGAATGGAGACCTGCGGACTTCCGAGGAATTATTAAAGAGCGGCCTGAAAGGACGTCCCAACGATCCCTCGCTTTGGGAATCATTATGGTTCGTCCTCAAAGAGCGCGGCGACAAGAAAGGCTCCGACGAGGCCGCCATGCGTTTCAAACAAATAACAAATCGCGATCCCGCGAATCCGATCGCGGCGTTGCCGCCGGTCGAATCGCAACCGGCGTCCTCGCCGGCGCGTTAGGTTTACAACGTTTCGAGGATAATATTAATGATCCTCCTCCAACGAGCGAATACTCTTCTTCGAAACGATAAATGTAGTTTTCTTTTGCGTTTTCACGGAGCCGCGCCGGAATTTCTGCCAGTCCTCTTTTGAAAACAAGTTGACTTGCTGTCCACAAATCGCGCAGTACGACCGGCTCATCGAAGCGAGGTAGGGGACGTACTGATGGCAGTTGGCGCAGAACTTCTTCTCGGCGTAGAAATCGAGATATTCGGACATTGGTGAAGAGCAGTAGGTGCGGGTCAGGGTGTATGAAGGCTGGCGCGATCCCTCAAGCAATCGAGGGACCAAGGCAGCTTCCGGGACCTAGTGCTGCCTTAAGCAATGATCTTGCAAGTATTAAAGAACAAACCGATTCGCGTTTCCGACGCGGGACGGGTCGGACGCGGATTGTCGTTAATTATAGACAGCACACTGCAAAAAAGCCAATCCGAGTTCCTTCGAAGTCGTTAATTTGCAAGCAAGTTACGATGGCTCGGCAACTTAGGAGGGTGTTGACGACTGCATACACAGGTCGTCAATTCGCGACATGTAATTGTAGTTTATGATCGCCTCATCCCGAAGAGCGTGTCTCGAATTGTTGTAAAGCCCACTCCGCGGCATCGCGTACGACTTCCGACGGATCTTCGGCCGCCGTGGTTTTTAGTAGTGATGCCGCATCCGTTCTTTTCAGGTTTCCGAGGACGATGGCCGCATTTCTCGCCAAGCCCTCGCGTTTCGCGCGGCGAAGCGGCGAACCCGCGAATAACTGTATAAATCGCGCCTCGTCGATTTTTAGTAAATCCTCGAGTGTTAATGAAAACGCGTCGTGTGTCCCAAAACGCGCCGCGGCGTCGGGCGCCCCGTCTCCAAATGGGCAGACTTCCGAACACACATCGCAACCGAAAACCCAATCTTGCATTTGCGGCCGCAGCGCCGCCGGAATCTTTCCTTTATATTCGATCGTCAGATAGGATATGCAAATTCTCGCGTCGACGCGTCCGGGAGAGACGATCGCGCCCGTCGGGCATCGTTCGATGCATAGGTTGCATGTTCCGCAGGAGCCGGGCGCTTTGACGGGCGGCGCGGGAAGTTCTACATCAATAAAGATCTCGGCCAGAAAAAACCAAGGCCCGTATTTATAATTTAACAAATTCGCGCTTTTTGATGCAAAGCCGTGGCCGGCGTAGGCGCCGAGTGATCTTTCCAACGCCGGCCCGGCATCGACGATGGTTCTGTAGGAGCCGCCGATTCCTTCCCCGCGCAGTTTTGTAATGAATCGCCTTGCCATGTTCTCGATGACGTGGTGGTAGTCGCGACCGAGAGCGTAGCGAGCGACACGTCCGCCTCCGGCGAATCCGCCGGGTTTCCTTGCGAAGTTGACACCGAGGGAAAGAATGGATCGTGCGCCTTGCAGCACGCGCGAGGGGTATCGGATGCGATCCCGATAGCGTTCCAAATATTGCATTTCGCCATGCATGCCTGCGTCGAGCCATGCCCCGAACCGCTCGGCATCGGTCGATGTATCAATTGGCGCAACTCCAATTAAATCAAAGCCTTCCATGCGTGCAAGTCTTTCGATAGTCTCGCGAATTTGGGTGGCCACGGCTTCTCGAAATACTAACAAATTAATTCCTCCGGAACGAGTTCCGAAACCATGGAAGTCACCACAAAAAAGTTTTTCAGAAAAATTCGGTTACCCGGTTACAGGCATTTTCTAATGGCCTCTAACTCATGCGGCGCCATCCGCGGAGTGGTGACATCCGACGATTGATTTATTATTGATGTCAGCGGGATATACTTCCCTCTGACAACAGCAATTAAATGTCGTGTGTCTCGGCGACCGACCCCCGAAGGCCGCTCTGGCGCAGTCGCCTTGGAGCCCCCCCATGGACGCGTACGCACACACCTTCCCAGCACAAGACACCATCGCATCTCGCCTCCGCACACTAGCTGAGGAGACGCAATTTCCTGGACTCGGCGATGCTTCAACCGCCCTCGCAGGAAAGCCCTACGACGAAGCCCGCGATTTCATTAATACGCGGCTGATGGATGCCTTCAAGTCGACCGGCAACCCGGAGACGTTTTCGCTCTTATACGAGTTGAACCAACACGGCTTCCTGTGTGCGATTCAAAGTAGAATTCGGGCATATCGCGGCGTCTTGGAAGCATGCGACGTATTGCAGGAAGTCTTTTTTAATATTTACAGGTATCCGCACCGGTTCGACGGAGAGAAACCCGAAGCGTTCCGCCACTGGGCGAATACTATTATTCGCAACACCGTATTGAAGCATCTTCGGCAGTCGGGGCGGCCGGTTCGATTCGAATATGTTGGAGAGGAATTCGCGGAGCACGCCGACGATCGGTCCGAGAATCCACTACACGAGACCATTGATACAGAAGGCGAGGGCGACGCGTCGCGAGCGTATTTGTTAACGCTCACTTTGTATATAGAAGCATTTGACCGGTTGTCGGAGCGCGAAAAGCAGGCGCTCGAACTCGTTGAAGTCGAAGGCCTTTGTTATCGAGAGGCTTCCGGCGCGCTGGAAATGAAAATCGAGAATCTGAAAATGGTCATTTTCCGCGCGCGTCGAAAAATGTATCGACAAATGAGGCGTCGCTTTGCGGCGGCAGGCATCTCCGCGAGTTCGGAGCTTTATTAATTTTTCGTAATATTTAGAAAGTTTACAACCACCGGGCCTGCCGAGAACTCCGTTGTCTCCAAACAAGCGCAACCAAAACAATCCGAACGATGCAAGCGAGCCGTGCGCGCCGTTTGCCGCCGATCTCTCGGCGCTCGTCGACCGTGAAGTCGATGAAACCGTTGCCCGACGGCTTGTGGTTCATCTCGAAGTTTGCAATCGGTGCAGAGAGTTTTTTGTTTCGATGCGGCAAATGGCCGCCACCCATCGCGACGCGGCCGCGATCGCGGATAAAGTTAAAGGAAATTCACAGAAGTCGCGCGAATACGCGGATGAAACCAATCGCGAACGTGCCGCGCGCCTTCGAATTCAACGCATCGTCGGCCGCAGGGTCTTCCGACGCTTTGCCGCGGTTCTGTATCGAATCGCAAAATCGTATTTGTTAATTACCGCCGACCGAAGCTATCGAATTGAAGTATTTCGCCAGCCGGTTGCATTGGATGTCGAGGCGTTGCGCGGCCAGCAGATCTTGAATAGGGTTCTTGCCAAGGGCGAAGGTCGATTTGCCGGCTATGACTGGGTCCAAGCGGGCCGACTTTTGCGCGAAGCGCTCGATTCGGATGACGACCTTCGCGAGCGCGCGCGAGTTTTGCTCGAAGAAGCACTCAGGTTGAAACCTAAGTTCGCCGAAGCACGTCTATATTTGGGCTTCTATTACAAGCTTTGCGGCAACCTAGATTCCGCAGAGCGCGAATTCAGCCAAGTATTCGAATCTGCCCGAAGCGTCGAAAATCGTGGCCACGCTGGAACGCAGCTTGTCACGGTTCATGAGGCGCGAGGGAATTTTGAGCGTGCCCTGGTGGTTATCGAGCGAATGCTCGCGCGAAGACTGCCGGAACATGACTCTCGTTTCTATTTTACGTATTTCAATCTTGCCGTCGTGCGTTCGTTGCGAAACGAGCTTCCATTGGCGGCGGACGCACTGACGACTCTCGCACGACGTTTTCCGGAACGCATGGGTGAGATACGAGCAAAGCTTGCGCAAAGTGAACCTTTGCGGGAAGCTTTTCGTAACTCCCCGGAGTTTCGAGCAAACGTCGAGCGTCGGATTCCGGCGTTGTTCGCGGACACTAACTAACGGGCCTGGAGTTTACAAATGATGATCTGTGCCAAATTACGAGCTTTGATGCTCACGGCGATGGCAAGTTTAATGATCATGCCGGGGCAGGTGCTTCCCAGCGACGGTGGTTCTACGGCCACCGGCGGTGGCACGGGATCCTGCACCGGGACGAGCGATTCCGACGATACAAAAGATAAGACAAAAGCTCCCGCGCCCCCCATGGCTCCTGGTGGCGGAACCGGTGGAACCATTGGTTCACTGCCAACATTGACGGCGTCGACTCCCGCAATTCCGACGCTTCCTCCGAGTCTCTTTAATTTTGGTTCGAGCTCGTGGAACTATACAGGTCCGATGACGGTCGTCGCCGGCCCGCCGAAGAATTTCGTTTCCGGTTATGGATGGGTAGTAAACGGCGTCCAGATTTTCGGCGGCTCGCTCAATCAGATCGGTCCCGTGGTTGCGTTTCCGACCGTCGATCTGAAGAGTGCGGCCTTGTCGAGCGCTTCGGCATATCTCGTATTCTACGCACAGGATGGCGCCCCGATTGCCATCGTCGATATTAAGAAATTAATGCAATAATCCCGTGGCGGATTGAATTGTTAGAAACGGGGGCGCGAAAGCGCCCCGCGTTGTTTTATTAACGAATCGTCCGTGGCCGCGGAATTATGGATTGAATTCAGATCATCGCGCGGCGCGCGGCGTGTAAAATAACCGCCATGCAATTGTTAGGTTTGACCATCGGCGACGCGGCGGGCGTCGGTCCCGAGGTCGTTCTGAAGGCGCACCTCGACCCGCGCGTCCCCGAGGTCGCGCGGCTCGCCGTGTTCGGTTCGCGGCAGGTGTTTGAATATTATATTAAGAAATATTCGCTGCCGCTGCAGGTGACGACGATTCGCAAACCGTCGGAAGCGTCGGCGGCGGCGAAGCGCGTCCACGTCATCGAGACACTTGAAGGAATTGTAGATTTCGCTCCCGGCCGCGTCGGAAGGGACGCCGGAAAACTGGCGCATGCGTCGCTTCTCGCGGGCGCGCGTGCGGCGGCCGCGGGTGAAATTGAAGCATTGGTTACGGCGCCCACAAATAAGACGTCGCTTCGCGCGGCGGGATGCGATGCGGAAGGCCAGACCGAATTGTTAGGCGAATTCTGGGGCGGCGGAATTTACGGAATGCTCGTCGTCGCCGGCGCGCTGCGGATTTTGTTATTAACACGGCACATGTCGCTGCGCGAAGCGCTTTCGCGCATCACGACGGCCTCGACGCTCGATCATTTAAAATTACTGAACGAATCGCTAATAAAACTGGGAATCGAGGCGCCGCGCATCGCGTTGGCGGGGCTGAACCCGCACGCGGGCGAAGGCGGCCTCTTCGGACGCGAGGATTTGGAATTATTATATCCGGCGGCGTCGGCCGCGCGAGCGGCGGGTCTTAACGTTTGTGATCCGCTCCCCGCCGATTCGTTATTTGGGCGCGCGTTTCGCGGCGAGTTCGACGGCGTTCTCGCGCTTTATCACGATCAGGGTTTGATCGCGCCCAAAATTGTTGCACACAATACCGCGGTGACGGTCATTGCCGGCGCACCCCACTTGCGTGTATCTGTCATCCACGGCGCGGGATTCGACCGCGCGGGCCAAAATCGCGCCGATGCTACAAATATGATCGAGGCGATCCGCCGCGCCGCGGAATGGGCTCCCCTCTGGAATCGAAAATCGAATATCTAAGATGCGCCGGCCGCGTCGAAGACTAATTATTACAGCTATTGATAATTAAAATGAACGAAAAACAAGATCCTCTCGTTGCAAACGATTCCGACCCGGTCGTACTGCTCGGCCCCGGCCCTTCCACGGTGTCTCCGAGAGTGCTTCAAGCGATGGCGCGCCCGCTGCTCGGATATCTCGACGCCGATTTTCGTAAAGTTCTCGATGAAGAATGCCAACTCTTGCGGAATAGTTATGGAACCGCGAATGAACTGACATTTGCGCTCTCGGGCACCGGAATGGCGGGCATGGAGTGCGTTTTAAGTAATCTTCTGGAGCCCGGCGAGCGGTTGCTCGTCGGCGTGAACGGGTTCTTTGGCGATCGAATTTGCGATGTCGCCGCCCGGCATGGAATTGTAGTTTATCGTGTCGACGCGCCATGGGGCGAGGCGGTCGACCCCGCGGTTCTCGACGCGAAAGCGCGCGAATCGCATCCGCACGCGATCGCCGTCGTGCACGCCGAAACGTCGACGGGATGCCTTCAGCCGCTCGCGCCGTTTTCGCAGATCGCTAAAAATCACAATTCGCTCTTTATTACAGATTGCGTGACATCGATCGGCGGCGTTCCGATCGAGGCGGATTTGCAACATATCGACGCCGCGTACGCCGGATCGCAGAAATGCCTTGGCGCGCCCCCCGGGCTCTCGCCGGTGACGTTTTCGAAGAAAGCCGTCGAACGCGTGCGCGCGCGCAAGCAGCCCGTGACGTCGTGGTATCATGATATTTCGCTGCTCGAAAAATATTATATTTCTTCGCCGCAGTCTTATCATCATACTCCGAGCAATAGTTTACATTACGCGCTGCTCGAGGCGCTGCGCATTCTACATCATACAGAAACCGCGCCCGCGGTTTTCGAGCGCCATTCGCGCAATCATCGCGCGCTCGTTGCGGGCGTCGAGGCGCTCGGATTGAAGATGTTCGTGCGCGAAGGGCTGCGGACGCCCATGTTGAACGCCATCGCCGTTCCCGACGGCGTGGACGAAGCTAAGATTCGCGCGCGGCTCCGTAATCATAATAAAATCGAAATCGGCGCCGGGCTTGGAAAACTGAAGGGCCGCATTATTCGCATCGGCCTCATGGGACACGCGTCGCGGCCCGCGAACGTCGTCGCCGTCCTGGGCGCGCTCGCCTCCGCGCTTACGGAACAAAATTACAAATGTTCCGGCGGCGCCGCCGTCGACGCGGCGATCAAAGCCGGAAATTATTAATTTCTTGGAATCTAAAAATTAAACGGGAGTCAGCCAGCCCGCGTAATTCTTATTCTTACCCGTGACCGCGTCTCGGAACGCGGCCTGCAGTCGCTGTGTGACGGGCCAGTTGGGCGGGCTGCCGATGTCGCGATGATCGACTTCGCGAATAGGAGTAATTTCGGCGGCCGTCCCGGTGAAAAACGCCTCCTCGGCAACATAAAGAGTATCTCTGTGAAACGAATTTTCATGAACCTCTATCTTAAGATCGCGGGCGATGTCGATGACGCTGTCGCGCGTGACGCCGCGGAGAATGGGCGCCGCGAGCGAAGGCGTGATCACGCGGCCGTTGCGAACAATAAATATATTCTCGCCCGAGCCCTCGGCTACAAATCCCTGATGATCCAAAAGGATGGCTTCTTCGAAACCGAGATCCTTGGCTTCGCGTTTCGCGAGAACCGAATTGACATATTGTCCGGTGACTTTGCCCCGCACCATCGCGTTGTTGGGGTGCGCGCGCGTGAAAGATGAAATTTTTGCGCGAATGCCGTCGCGCAATCCTTTCTCGCCGAGATAGGCGCCCCAGACCCAGACCGAAATGCTAAGATGCACTTTATTATCGAATGCGCCGACGCCCATTTCGCCTTCGCCGAGCCACGCGATCGGCCGGATGTAGGCCTCCGCGAGCTTGTTGGCCGTCAATAGTTGTTTGCAGGCGTCGAAAACCTGATCGTAATTATACGGAATCGTTAATTTAAGGATCTTCGCGGATTCGTATAATCTCCGGAGATGCGTGTCGAGGCGAAAAATCGCGCCTCCGCCCGAGGCCTGCTTGTAACAGCGGATGCCCTCGAATACTCCAAATCCGTAGTGAAGCGCATGTGTCAGGACGGGAAACGTGGCGCGCGAACTGTCGATAATTTCGCCGTCCAGCCAGGTGTAGGGTTGCGTATTCGCCATGGATAATTATCGAAAAAAATTGTAGGAATTGGATCGAAAGTTAGTTTCCGGAGCGCATGCGGCCATATGGCTGGACGGTGAAATCTGCGACGCGGACGACCGGTTCGCCTTTCGGCAATCCCGGCCTTGGACGGTGAATCCGCGTGTTTCGTTAAATTTAATAAAGGCCGTGGAACCGTTCAATCTCCAAGGTGCGGGCCGCGCGGTGGATTTCCGCCGCGCATTTCGCCAGGCGTCGTCTCTCCTCGCATTCCCGACGTACGCGCGCGCTGAAATCCGGACCGTCTACGAGCGAAGCCGTTTTACGGATGGAAATGTCGCATGACAGATGACCCGCGCACTTCATGCGCGGAGTGGCAAAACCAACGCCCAGTCCGTCAAGCCGCCTCGAACGGACGAAGGTCCTCAATTTTTGCACTCCAACGTGCGCGGATGGCCGCTTGCATCAGCACGCGCACGATCTTTCGATGTCATCTACTTGCCCACTGTCTCCGTAGATTTCACACTCCGCAACCCCGAATTGCCGACACAATCAAAACGGTGACACAAATATTCAGCAACGCCGCGCGCCGAACGGCCGCGTGGCTCGGCATTCCGCTCGATGCCGTCGTCGCGGGGCTGGTGTTTCTTTGCGCGCTTCATCAAGTGGTCACCGAACTTCGGATCGACCGCGCGTCATCGCAAAATATACCGATGTTCGGCCTCGCGGCGCTCGCGGGCATTTCGGCGGCGACGTTTTTTGCAATATTAAGAAAACGGCCGCTTCCCGACGCCCGCGCGGCGGTCTCGGTCGCCGCATTGGCGCTCGTTTTTACTTATTTTTGCGGGAGGCTGCCGGTCGTCTCGACCGTCGGCAAAATGGGCCGGCCCCCGGAATTGTATTATTGGTATCTCGGCGGAACGGCCGCGCTTTCCGCCGCGGTGAGTTGGATCGCGCCCGTGCGCCCCGTCGAGGCGTTTTTGTTACTTGCGCTCGCGTTTGCGACGCCCGCGACCCGCGTATTGTTAAGATGGTATCCGGAAGGATTCGAAGTCGCGCCGATCGGTCTCGCGATGGCTGCCGTGGCGCACGAGGAATTCCGCGCCAATGTCGATTTCCGGTGGCCTCCGCTCGCGAAGGCGGCGTTCGCGTTTCTCGCCGCGGTTTTGTTATCAAGCCTCTTTTCGTTAATGCCGCAAACGGCGTGGCCAGCGTTCGGACGGACCGGTTTGCAAATTGCGATGTTCGTCGGCGCTATTCTTTATTTTCGACGCGAAGGCGGAGGCCGAAGATTTGTATATATGGCGGCCTCGGTCGCGTCCGTCGTCGCGTTTTCGGAATTATTTATATATCAACGATTCACGGCACTGGTCGGATTCGATAACGCACGCCAGACGCGGCTCGAATCGTTTGGAATCCACCCGAATCTTTCCGCTCCGTTCTCGATGGCTGGAACGGCGGTCTGCGTCGGCGCCGTGCTCTGCGCGCGCACGCTCGCCGGTCGCGGTGCCGCGCTGGTCGGCGCGGCCGCCTGCTTTTTATCATTATATTTACATAAATCCGGCGGCGCCACGGCGGGCTGCCTCGTGGGAGTCGCCGCGATCGTCATTTGCGCCCTTGCCGCGAAATGGAGATCGCGCGCGTTTTCGACCGTCGTCGGCGGCGGATTGGTCGTCATCCCGAGTTTACTGATAATCGCCGCCGTGGTTCTGCCGAGTTTCGCGCCGAGACTCAAAGGCGGCGGCGAGTCGGGGAAAATTAACGTTGCGACGCGCGTCGAATTCTGGCTCGCGGCGCGCCAGGCCGTATTGGAGCATCCGATCACGGGCCTCGGCCCCAAGAACGTCGAAGCGCACGCGATTTATAATAGAGAAACCGTCGAAGCCAACATCGACTGGTCGAATCATCCGCATAATATATTAATGGAAATCGCGGAGACGATTGGAATTCCCGGGTTGTTGTCGCTTTTGGTAATATTAGGATCCGCCGGCTTTCTTGTAAGAAAGACGCTCGCCGCAAACGACGCGTCGGGCGACCCCATGCTCGTGGCCACGGGATTCGGCGTGCTTTGGGCCGTGCTCGCCGATGGTTTCGTCGATCACGGATTCGCGGAATTTGCAATTCTCCCCGACGCACTGTGGTTTGCGCTCGCGTGGATTGCGATCGGATCGCCGCGCGACGATGCCGTCGGAGCATCGGGAACCGTCGGCGCCTCCGGCGGGATTCGTAAATTTACTTATCTAATATTAAGTATCGGAACGACCGTCGTTCTGTTGATCGGAGCCGCCGTACCGCTCGTCGTGAGCGAGATCGAACAATCCATCAAATGGATTCATTTCTGGAACAACGCATTCGCAAAATACGACACGTTCCGCGACGCGGGCGGGCAGCTCGGAAGGCTGGAGATATTACTAAAACTCGCACCTTCGCGCTCGGATATTCGAATCACGTATGCCACCGTCGCGCTCTCGCGCGAAGCGCCCAAAGCGGAGGATCGCGAGCGCAATCTTCAATTTTCAATACAAAACGTCGAGCGGGCCGTCGACGACGCTCCGTTCAATTCTGACGTATTACAAAATGCGGCCGCGTTTTATACAAATAACATACTTGGCGACTACGATAAACACTACAATCGCGCGCTGGATCTCTATCATCGCGCATCGCGGCTCGGCAATCCCGACGAGCGGGCGAGGGCGAATCTTGGCATCGCGCGCTGCTTTGCGGCGCTCAACAAACCCGATGAGGCGATCGACGCGATGACGATGGCATTACAAATGTCGCCGTCGATGCCTTTGTATACATTTGGATTCAAACTCGCGACCGACGCCGAGGGCCATCGGGATGTTCACTACGTGCTGGGAGGACCCAATAAGATTTCCGTGCTCGCGGCGATCCGCGCGGGCGTCGACAAACTGACGCCGAAACTCGCGAGCGATTTCGACACGGTCTGGGGTCCGCTCGCCCGCCTCGCGGAATGTTATATTAATATTTCTCGCGCCGATCTGGCGATTTCGTTATACCAAGAAATCGAAAAACACGCGCCTGCGAAACGTATGAATCTCCCGAGCGCGTTGGGTCAGGCAAAACTCGCCGCCGGCAAATATGAAGATGCGCTCGTCGACATCGATCGCGCGATCGCGAACGGCGGCGGAGGCTATCCATTTATGTCGGGCCTGCGTTCGCGCGCGCTCGAGGGCATGTCGCGGCAGAAGGAGGCCATCGCGGAGTCGCAGAAATTTGTAGATTCGCCGATGGACGTGCTTTCTTTACGTTCGCAGTTGCGCGATAACCTTTCGCGAATCGCATTCTCCGAGCAGACGAATGGACAATATCGCAAATCCGCGGAATTGTTTACTTTGGCGGCGCGTTACGAAGACGGCAGCGTCGATCGCATTCGAATCGAAATGAACGCGTGCGTTTCGGCGATTCGCGGTTATCGACAATCGCAGAACGCCGGATATCTCGATTTGTTAAATAACTATTTCGCATTCGCCTGCGACGCATCCGGCGAAATGGACTGGGCCGAACTCGATCGCGAGAAAATTCTGGCCCTCGGACACGACATCGGCCAGAGTTGCGGCGACAAAGTGTTTATTATATTTCAAAGTTTGCTCAACGTTATCGATAAACAACACCACACGTCGCCCGCCGCGTATTGGATGGTGCTTGGAGTCGGCAATGCGGCGATGGAGACTGCGCACTTGATCAGCAATGCGGACCGAACGAGGCTGTCGGATACTATTAAAGCCGTGCGGAAAGTTGCCTACAGCATGACAGCTCGCGTCACCGGCCTCGAGCCGATGGGATTCTAAGATGGAGACTGCCAACACGAACGCAAATTTGTATACAAACAAAAAAACCGTCGCCGACCAGATCATGTTCCTTGTCGCCGTCGCTTGCACGGTGGTCGCGACACTGACGGTGGCGCGCCTCGTGCTCTCGACGCGCACGGGCACCGTCGATAGTTATTATTATTTCGCTCGCGCGGCGGCGTTGAACGACGGCCTTTCGCTGAAAGACACTCGTATCAACTGGGGCCTCGAGGGCGTCGATCGTAAATTCTTTCCCGGCTATCCGCTTTTGTTACATTGGCTTTCGCTTGGAAGCCAGCCCGACCGCGTCTGGCGCTCCGCGAGCGTTTTGTTTGTATTATTAGATTCCATCTTGTTGGGTTTTGCGCTGCGTCGCATCGGCCTCAGTTTTTTCGCGGCGTGCGCCGCCACAGCGATGTTTGTCTCGCACCCCGTTCCGATCCGCTGGATGTCGATGCCGATGGCGGAGGGGGGCGCGCTTTTTTATTTATGTCTCGCCGCCATCGCGCTGCCGGTACGCGACGACGATATAAAGATCGCGTATCCTCGATTCTTAATATCCTGTCTTCTCGGCGGCATGGCGATTCTCTGCCGCGCGGAAGCGAGTTATCCGGCGGCCTGCATCGGGCTCCTCGGCCTCGCGGCTTTTTATAAAAAACCGGGCTGGCTGATCGCCGCGGGCGCGGGAATGTTCATGGGCATCGCGCCATTCGCGTATTGGGTGAGTTCGCTGCCGCCGTCGACCGTCGCGGGCCAGTCGCGGCTCCATTATGTTAACGAATTCTTCGAAATGTTCTCGTGGCGCGACGTCGCGAACGACGATCAATCGCGCGGCGGCGTTATTGATAATTTTGCGCGTTCGTGGATGCATATTACTTATAACTGGGGCCGCGTGCCGTTCATTCAAGCGCGACCCGAGAGCATGGCCATCCGCGCGGTATGGATCATATTCTTCGGATTTGGCATCCTCGCGGCCGCGCTCGATCTCGTCGGAAAACAGGCGCAGCGATTCGCCATCGCGTTCGTCGGTTTTATTGTATTCAGATCCTTTTGGTATTATCCGTACGATCGATTTTTAATCACCGGATTGCCGATCGCGTTCGCGGCGCTCGCGCTCGGCGCGGAATGGATGCTAAAGCAAGGGCGCGTCTGGTCGATCGTCGGTTTGACGCTTGTATTATTCTGGGTCGGGCGCTCGACGGAGAGTTATTTACATTATCATAAACTGGAACGCGTTCCCGAAAATGCGACGCACACGTATCGCGACGAATTGGAAACGCAACGCCTGCAACACGAAATGGATTTGCAATGGTATCCCGTGGAGGGCGGAGATGTATGCGTTCTCGCGGCGCGCCGCCTTTCGCGAAGATTCCAAAGCGATCCTAATAATCCAAATTCCAAGCGCGAAGACGGCGTCGCGCTGGAGGGTCCGTGGCCGCAGCTCGCCTACGGCCTGCGCCCGCGACCTGTGATTCTCGGTTATCCGTTCGTTAATTTCTGGGGCGACGCGGAATATAAGAAAAGAGAAACGGTGCCCGTCGGCCCGGACGGCCAGCCGATCCGCGCGCCGCGGCCGACCTACGATTTTTTCAAGGACAAGAAAATTAAATATATCATAACGCGCCAGCCGCGGGCGTTATCGGAGTCGAAGGACGAAAGGGACCCGGCCTTCGGAACCTGGCTGGAATTCCACGGCATTCCCCCGGAACGTTATCAAAACATATTCACGCTCGACACGATCGAGGAACGGAACCAGATCATGAAAGTCTCCGGGACCGACTCGGAAAAATACGAATGGCCGCGCTGGTTCCGCGTCTTTCAGATCAATTATAATCAGTAATTGTAAAAATTACTTTAATTCTGCGTCGCGGGCGCGTTCGCGACGGCGGGGCGCGGAGCGGTTTCGAGCCGTTTGCGTATGATTATTTGAAACATTTTCGCCGCCGTTTTCGCGAGTTTCATGAACGAATCCGAATGTTTCGATTCGCCGCCGAGGCGCGCATAATAATGAACCGGAATTTCGACGACGCGAAGTCCGTGGCGGTAGCCTTCGCAAATCATTTCCGGCGAAAACGCGGGCCCCGGATGCGAACAACCGCCGCGAATGCGCATCCACGCATCTTTACGAATCGCGCGGTACGAACAGCCGACGTCCGTGAGCCGCGGTTCGTGCGGATAGAACCATAACAATTCGAGAATCTTAGCCATCGCGACGTTGCACCAGCGGACGAGAAAACCCATGTTCGCGCCCTGCTGGACCATCTGCCGCGTCGTGCGCGTTCCGAGCACGAACGGCGCCGAATTGATATATGCCAGAAATTTATCCAAATCGAACGCGCGGAACGATCCGTCGGCCTCGGTGAGCACCACGATTTCTCCCTGCGCTTCGTCGAAACCACGACGACAGGCAAATCCGTATCCGGGCTGTTCTTCATGGACGACGCGGGCGCCGCGTTCGCGGGCAATGGAGCCGGTGGTGTCTTTTGACCGATTATCGATTACGAGCACTTCGTCGACCGACGGGTGCGCTCGAAAATCGTCTACGACGGCCGCAATCGTTGCGGCTTCGTTGTAGGCGGGGACGACGATGGTGACGCGGAGTCCCTGGTGCACGGTGTTCGCAAAATATAACCCCCAAAGCGAAATGGACGTTCTGCAAAAGCCCTTCTTATCAATTGCGCTCGCGACCGCGGCCTTTTGTTGTATCGGTTCCGGCGATTCGACAGGCGCTGCTGCCCAAAGCGAATCGGCGCCCGCGTCGCGCGAATCGCTCTCGTCGGGCGATGCGATTTCGCTGACGTCGCGCCCGTCGCGAGCTGCGAGCGGCGGGGCCGACGGGCAGGTGTTTCGCGCGGCGTTTCCGTTTCGCGCGCCGGGAAACAGCCGGGGTCTCATAACAATTGACGCGGAGCTTCCGATCGGACAACCCGCGCAGCCGACCGCCGAACGCGGCTGGACGATCGACGTGAACGGCGAACGCGCCGAGGCGGGATCGTTAAATATAATGAATCTCGACCGCCGCTCCGCGCTCGCGCTCGGACGCGCGGAAATGCAACGATCCGAACTGTTACGATGGTTCGTTTATCTCGAACGCGGCAAACGCGCCGATTCGGGCGCGGCGTCGAGACCGATGACTACAGAAAGAATCGGAAGCGTTTTTCCGATCGGCGACGACGGCTCGCGCTTCGATGCTTATTATGTTCGCGACGCCCGCGTTGCCTCCGAAGCGCTACTCAGCGGGAACGGACTCTCGATCGCCGGCGCCGGCGATCGCCCGCGCCGATTCATGCGCGGCCATCGGTTCGAAGCGGGGAATGGAATTGTAGCAAGCGTTCGCTTCGCCGACGCGAACGGCGGATCGATTCGAATCTCGGTCGGACTTCCCGACAACAAGCCGGGGCGGATCGCGCTGCCCGCGAAAGGCGTTTCGGTCGCGATCACGGAGTTGAGTCCGGACCTCTCGGTCGGCCGCGTCGCCGAACGCGTCTCCGGAAATGTTGCATTTTCGACGCGCGGCGCGGGCGATGCGATACTACACTTGGAACTCGACGTCGCTCTTCGACAGGTCGGCGGCCACGAACCGCAGCGTTTGCTCGTGCGCGGGGATTTTCCCGTCGTTCCCGTGTTGCTCGAAGAGCTGACGCCGTGGCTTGGAAAATTTAACATCGGACGTCCCGTCCTCGAAACGTTCGCATTTCCGCAAGCGGCGGACGAGCCGGAAACACAAAATTATTAAATAAAATCGATATGAAGCGCCTGTCGCCGCAGTTTTTGATAATTACATTATCTTTTTCGGGCGCGTGCGCGGCCCCGCGTGTCGAATCGGCGATTCTGCCGGAACCGGACGACGGGGCGATTCATGGAAAAGGCCCGATTGCCGACCGTTCGGAAAAGATATATTATAAACACGCAATCTTACAAATACTCCGCGACGATTTGGCGTTCGCGCGCGTCCAACCCTCCGTGGAGGATGCCGGCGTTCAAGTCGATCGGACGTTCGGTGGGCAGGAAATCACTGTGACGCTGACCGAACGCAGCCTCGGCGACGGCAGCGTTCGATCCGGACTTCGTTATCATCGAACGATCCGCTCGGGGGCCGTCGACGCGCGCCGCGGGATTTTTGAAAAGAATCCGCCGATTGACGGCGATGCCTCCTCCGTAAATCTACAAAAAGGAATCTTCATCATGGACCTGCTGGATCCGTCCGTTGTATTGAAATAACCGTCGATGTGACAGTTTTGTCGCACCCGATCGGAGGGTCGCGCGCGTGCGCAAGGCGGTGAAAAGAAGTATTCTCCGGACACCTTGACGCCGTCGGGGGACGCGGGGAATATGTCGTTCCCAATTGGATTATTCAGCTTGTCACCGCGTGTGCGCGCTGCCGTTCGAAGGCGGTGCCCATCATTCGAAATCATGGCCGATCTTGAACTTATAAATAATGAACAGGAGCCTCGAAGGACTCCCGCGCGCCCGGCGGTCGATGCCGATCCGCCGGCGGTTGTCGCGAAAATCGACGAACTTGGGCGCCGCCTTGTCTGGCTCGCGTCGCACGACGGCAACCCCGACGTGGTGCTTTCCGTTTGTAAACAAATGCAGCCCGGTCTGCTCGAAGTCACGCTGCGTCGCATGTACGAAGAGGGGCTGCCGTTTGGGGAGTATTTAATCGCCGGGCAGGCCGTCGAATTCACGATTCTGGAGGGCGTGCGCCGGCCGACGACGCGGTTTTATAAATTATTTCTCGAGCAAATCGATATTACATTTGAATTATTTAGATTGCAGCACGCCTACGTGGACCGCTGGGTGCTCGAGGAGCGGGGGCTCTCCGCCCGCCAGCAGGCGCGCGTCGCGGGAATGGTGGAAGTAACATTACAACTGTCGCGCGCCGAGCGCAGGATCGTTTTTCATTATATTCGCCGCTCGCGTTCGCCGGAGACCATCGCCGCCGCAACGGGCGTCGCGCTTGCGGAAGTCCGCGCGGTACTCGCACGCGTCGCGCGCGCGGCACGGTCGCGCGCGGATGAATGGTTCGAAAAGTGGAAGTCGATGCGCGAAATGGAAACAAAAACAAAAAAATCCGCGCGGCGCCGTCCGTCCCGCGGGAATTCACAAAATTAGAGACACACACGATGAAAGAACATATTACAAAACAACAGCCGCGCGGCGGTGCCGTTTTCGGTTATATGACAAATAACGCCGACGCTGCGACGATGGAAGTGCTCGAAGCCGCCCGCAGGGCGCTCGTGAAACTCGACCGGCCGTCGAAGAGCGCGTTTCGCCGATACCTTGGCGTCGCGCGCGCGCACGTGCTCGCGTCGAAAGCGATCGATCTCGGCCGCGCATTTCTAACAAAAAACGGCGCGCCCGGCTGGCTGCGATGCGAGCGCGAGGCGCCGGACATAACCATTGCGGAAGCCTCGGCGCGCGCCGCGGCAATTGTATATAAAAGCGAACAGGCCCGGCGGCTCGGCGCCCTTGCCGACCGGCGCGTGGAATCAGGAATGGATGCTTTCGCGATGGCAATGGAGTGTTTCCGCGTCGCCGCCGCGGCCGAGGGTTCGCCCGGGTTCGGATTCGAGAACGTCGCCGTCGCGCAATACGCATCCGGGAGGCGCGGGCGAGCGCGCTCGATCTGGCGGCAAATATTAGTACATTGCGCGGCCGCGCCGTCGCCGCATCGACTCGCGGCAATGTGCCGTTCCAATCTCGCGGCGCTGGCGCTGGACGAAAGTAAGTATCATGAAGCGCGCGATCTTCTCGACGTCGACGCCGCCGCGTATGACGGAGAACTTACTAATTGTATTTGGTTAAATCGCGCGGCGCTTGCGATCCAGACGGGCGACGGCGTTGCATTTCATAAGAATGTGGAGGCCGCGCGCGCGACCGCTCCATCGCTCGATAGCCGCCGCTTCGCCGAAGGGCGCATTCAAAATTTGATATTACAATTTTACCCGCGACTGACTGCGTCGACCGTCGACGCGTTGAGGCGGACCGTTTTTTATGAATAATTACAAAAATCGCCGCGCACGCGGCGGCGGGAACGCAGGCGGGGGCATCGTCATTTCCGGCGGCTGATCCAACGACCTTTCGTTCAATGTTAGTTTTTGACGATCAATGCGCGCGCAGCCGCGCCGAAGGCGGGATCGGCGAGCATTTTCGAGTATTCGGCGGTTTCGAGTTCCGAGGCCGCGATTGTTAAATTTGATTCAGCCGCGTGTTTCAGCGCGGCGCGAGCGTCTTCGAATTTGCCGTCCGCATATGCGATCGCGGCGTCGAGGATGTCCGGACCGGCCGAACCGGCCGCGGCCCAGCGCCGGTACTGGCGCGACGAGCGCGCCGCCGACTCGAGGTTTCCTTTTTGCAAATAATCGAGAGCATAAATCCGGTGCGCTTTTGCAAACTCGATTTCCGCGGACGCGCGATCGTTTAATTTTAACGATATGTTTCCGAGCATGGACCACGTGTCGCCGTCGGCGGGGTGTTCGGCGGCCCACGCGTCGAGGTAGGGCCGCGCTTTTTTGTAGTTTTTACCCTCGTTAAACCAAACGCCCCATTGTCGAACGATCCCGGGATCCGTCCCGAAACGGACGGCTTCTTTCAGCCGCGCGATGGCCGAAAGGTCGTCGTCGAGGTCGCGCGCGGCGCACGCCCGATTGTAGGCAAGCGCCGGATGTTCGGGATCGAAAGCCATGCACGATTCGAATGCATTCGACGCTTCTTTAAATTTACCCATTTTGGCGAGAAGCGTCCCCGACTGAATTAAACATTCGACGAGGAATGGTCTGCGATCCAGCGCGTTCGCGTAGGCCGCGATCGCCGCGCTCCACTCGCCGTTTTTTTGTAATTTTTCGGCGAGCGCGAGCGGAATGTGCTCGTCTGTAGTATTATATTCCACCGCCTTCAAAAGCCTGCCGCCGCCCGGTTGTGGATCCATGCGCTCCGCGATGATATAAATATCCGCGGCGGCGGCGCCGCCGGAGACGATCGCCGCCCACGGCGCGCAAAGTAACAACACGACGCCGATCATGCGTCCCGTCGCGCCGCCGACGCGCTCCGGCGTGCCGTTGTCGGCCGCGCCCGCGATTCCTAATAATATAAATCCGGCGATCGCCGCGGAAGGTTGCTCATAAAACGGCGAATGAAACAACGAACAAATAAACAATGCGGCGAGGCCCGAAGCCGCCGCGACCGTGTTGGGCGTCGCGCGCAGCGCGCCGCGCCGCGAGAATTTAAATAATGCAACCGCGAACGCGCCGAGCGCGACGATGCCGAGGGCGCCCGCTTCTGTTATGAATTGCAAAGGCTCGTTGTGCGCGGAATCGACGGTCGTCTCGGCCGGGTCGCGCCGGTAGTTGGATGAAATCGCGATTTCGCGCGGATCGCGATAGCCCGCGAACGGAATCGAAAAATTGCCGACGGCCGTTCCGAACGGCGCGAACGCGCGGATGACTTGTATACAACTTCCCCAGACGCGCAGGCGGACTTCGAGCGAAGCGGGCACGGGCCAATGCGCGGCGCTCGCGGCCGGCGCGCTCGCGGGCGGCGCCGGCTCGCTCTCGCGCGGGCGGGAAAGAAAGAATATTATAAAAACAACCGCCGGGATCAGTAAACTAATGATCGTCGGTTGAACCGCGCTCTTAACGGATGCGCCGGACGCCGCGACGCGGCGAATTGTAAGAATCAATGCCGCCGCGATTCCCGCCGCGAACGCGGCCGCGCCAAAGAGGACTCCCAGCCGGCCGAGATAAGCGGCGCCGCCGGTCGCGACAATGATAAGAATGATCCGCGAAGCTCCGCCGCGCGCGCACGCGAGCGCGGCCGCGACCGCGGTCACGGGCGCGACGAAATCGACGACCGCATCGGGATTGCCGAACGTGGCGACGGGGGACATCTGTGAATTATAGAATCCCGCCGTCGAGAGCGGATCGAAACCGGCCGCCTCGAGCAGACCGATCGTTATGATAACAAATCCGGAGGCGCACATCGAATATAACAATACGTTTCCCAGATGCGCGCGCGCCGCCGAACGCGCCGCGGCGGCGACGATGACGAGTCCCGCGGCGCACGCCGCCGCTGAAAACGCCCGCGCCGGCGAATAGCCGATCGCGACGAATTTACATAAAAGCGCGGACGCGAAAAATGCGCCGGCGATCGCAAGCGTCCCCTGCGCGAGCGGCGGCACCGGAAATCCGCGCCCGGCCGAGGCGCAAAATCCGACGATGATGAATAATACGATTCCGGCGAGCGCGGCCGCGTGCTGCTGGAGCGCGAGGGGATACGGCGCGGCAGGGGAAAATGTAAACGCGCCCGCGATCACTAAGAAAACAACGCATCCCGCGGCGATGCGATCATAAATATTCGCATCGCGTCCTTTCGGAATCTCGAATTTCGCGTTCGTCGCGAGGGTCATGATGGGTGCCGCGGCGGCGCGGCGCGGATTCGACGCGCCTTCGCCGGGTTCATTCCCGGCGGCCCGCGCATTCATTACTTCTGATTCTGCAATTCCAGAAACGGCTCCACGATCGCGTCGACGAACGTCTTCGGATCGAACGCTTCCAGATCGTCGATTTTCTCGCCGAGCCCGATGAATTTTACCGGAATCTTAACTTTCTCGCGGAGTCCGAAAACCGCGCCGCCCTTCGCCGTGCCGTCGAGTTTCGCGAGCACGAGTCCCGTGACCGGCGCGGCTTTCGAGAACAATTCGGCCTGCGACGCCATGTTCTGGCCGGTCGTGGAATCTAAAACTAATAAAACTTCGTGCGGCGCTCCTTCGACCCTTTTCTTAACAACGCGCGTGATTTTTTCCAATTCGGCCATCAAGTGTTGTTGTGTGTGGAGCCGGCCCGCCGTGTCGATGATAACAAAATCGGCGCCGCGCGCGCAGCCGGCGTCGACCGCGTCGTACGCGACGGACGCAGGATCGGCGCCCATCGGACGTTTAATGATCGGAACGCCGGCGCGCTCGGCCCAAATTGTTAATTGTTCGACGGCCGCCGCGCGAAATGTGTCTCCCGCGCCGAGCACGATCGAATGGCCCTGTTTTTTAAGATAATTCGCGAGTTTCGCGATCGAGGTCGTCTTTCCCGATCCGTTCACGCCGCAGACGAGAATGACCGTCGGTTTGGATGGCGCGATCTTAAGAATCCCGCCGCAGCCTTCGAGCCGGCCGACGAGCTGTTTATGTAAGAATTCAGGAATCTGGTCGACGCGCGTCAGATATCTTAATTTATAAGACTTTCGCGCTTCGTCGATGACGAACGCGGTCGTCGGGCCGAGATCGGCGCCATATAATATTTCTTCGAGGTGATCGATGGTCGTGTCGTCAAGATTGCGCCCGACGGACAAAATCGTGCGGATTCCAACCGAGATTTTCTCGCTGGTCTTCGCGAGCGCCTGCTTGAATTTGTCAAAAAGCCCCACGTTATCTTAAATTAACTATTCGATTCCCGCGGGAGCGGATCGTCTTCCATCGATTCGCCCGCGACGCCGGTTTGCGGCTGCGATTCCTCCTCCTGATCGAGCGCCGGGACATCGGCGGCGGCGGGCGCGTCGCCGGCCGGCCGCGCCGTTTCGCGGACCGACTCCATCGCCCGGTCGAGGATTCCATTGATAAACTTTCCGGAGTGTTGCGTCGAATATCGTTTGCCGAGCTCGATCGCTTCGTTAATAATAACTTTCGCGGGAGTCGACGTGTACGCGTGCATTTCATATACGCCCATGCGCAAAATGTTGCGATCGATGACGGCCATGCGCTTCAAATCCCAGTTTTTTGCAATATTACAAATCAACTCGTCGGCGTGTTTGCGGTATTCCCACGTGCCGCGCGCGAGCGCGCCCGCGAATCGGATGACGTCTTGATCCTTGGTTTCGTTCGCGAAAAAATCGTTGATCGACTTGAGCGTTTCTTCGCCGCATAAGTCGACTTGATACAAAAATTGCAACGCCAGTTCGCGCGCGCGGGTTCGTTTACGCATGGGATCGTTCTTCCGTTCTTGAATTAATATTCAGAATCCCAGTCCTGAATCTTCCAATGCAACGATGCCGTTTCCAGAGCCGCTTCGGCGCATTCGATTCCCGCGTGTCCGGCCGCGCCGCCGGAGCGCGCGAGCGCCTGATCCGCGGTGTCGCAAGTCAGCACGCCGAAAATCACGGGAACGCCCGTCGTTAAACTAACATTCGCGACGCCGCGCGCCGCCGCGCCCGCGACATACTCAAAATGCGGCGTCTCGCCGCGAATGATACATCCAAGTGTAATAATCGCGTCGAGGTGCTCGTGTTCGACGATTTCGCCTTCGATTGTAATTTCATTTTCGTCCGATTCGTCGTCGCCGATGTTATGGCCGTTGCCATTTGTAAAATGCGCGCCGATTTCCTTAATTTGATCCAATTGAGATTGCGAAATCGTCCCGCCGTCGTCATCGACCTCGATTTCGAACCCGTGCTCCGCCATCGCTTTCGCCGCGAGCGGAATCTCAAACGCGCCCGGAACATATGCAATATGAATATTCTCGTCATCGACGCCCGCCTCGAGGAGGCGCGTCACACAGCCTTCGAGCAGCACTTCGCCGATTGGCTTTCCCTCCTTCAGAGCTTTACTGAAAAGGCTGACGACGATGCCGAATCGCCGGTCGCGTCCGTCGTGGTCACCTCGGAAAATCGTTGGCACGTTTGTATGAATGAGCAGAAGAAACGGTCACGGAGATTACACGGGGGGCTCGGTCCGCGACAACGGCGAACCGGAACCCCCATCGGTTTTTGGTAAAAAGATCCGCCCGTGGACAACTTCACGCACACCCTCCTTGGGCTCGCGCTCTCGAAGACGCGTCTTGGAAATACGTCGCCGCGCGCGAAATGGGCGCTGCTCATCGGCGCAAACTTGCCGGATCTCGACGCCGTGACGCTCGCCATGGGGACCCCGACGTACATGCTCCAACATCGCGGGATTTCGCATTCGCTGGCCGGCATCGCGGTCGAGTGGCTCGTGCTCGGCGCATTGTTAGTCATCGGTTCCGCCCGCGGCGTGCGTCCGGCGATCTGGCTGGCCGCGTCCGTCGGACTCCTCTCGCACCCCGCGCTCGATTATTTAAATAGCTACGGAATCCGGCCGTGGCTGCCGTTTTCGGATCATTGTTATTACGGAGACATGGTTTTTATTATCGATCCGTATTTATGGATTCTCTTCGGAGGCGCCGCGGCCGTCGCGGGCGAAGTCTCGCGGCTGGAGCGCTGGATTCTAATGATAATCGCCGCATCGACGACGGCGATTATTTATTTCTCGAGCCGCGCGCCTGTCCCGTTATTATTATATTGGCCATTCACACTGATCGAAATCTATGCATTACGCCGGTGCCGGTTCGGCGCGAACCGCGCAAATTCGGTGATCGCCGCAATGGGCGTCCTGTTCTTTATTTATATCGCGGCAATGGCGGCGCTCGGACACCGCGCGGAGTCGGAGACCGTTGCCAGCGTCGCGGCGCACATCGAGGGCGATGAACACGTCTTGCGGAGTTCCCGAAACCCGGTGGCGGCGCAACCGCTTGCCTGGGATGTCTTCGTGGAAACCGAGTCGTCGGTAATTCTGCGCAGGCTTCGCTTGGGTTCGCCGGACTGGACTCAATCGCGCGTCGTGAAAAACACGAAATTGCCAGAAGTCGTCGTCGCCGCGCAGGGCTTCGAAGGTACGGTCTGGCGCAGGTTCGCGCGCCACCCCGTGGCATTCGTATCCCGAACTCCTGACGGCCACGCGACGCGCGTCGAGTTGATGGACGCCCGATACGGCCTCGATCCGATTCTAAATTGGAGCCGAATCGAAATTCCCGTGCATTGACGTCCGCAACTTGCGCGCAATATTACTGGTGCGCAATATTACCGACTCCCATATTAATTCCAGAAACAGCGCCGACCGCGACCATCCCGACTTATTTATGAATTTACAAAGACCAGCCGCCGGCTTTTTTATTATATTACTTATGAATTCCGCGCTTTTCGCGCAGGCGGCGCCGCCTGCGAGCAAGCCCGATTCGCATCCGGCGATCGCATTCAAGATATTCCGCACCGGCGAGGAAAAAAAACCGATTTGGAACGTCAGTTCCGGCGAATTGAAATATGGAAGCGTGCAGATCCGGAACTATGCCAAGGAAAAGGAGGCCGAATATAAGTTAAACGTTCTCGGTCTCGCGCCAAAGGCTCCGAAATTCGACGAAGCCATTTGCGAAACGACGATCTTGGTCGACGCGGATCCGGGCGCGCCGTTTGGATTTATTCATACGATCATCGAAGCGTTCGTCGTCGCCAAGTTTCATAATTTCGAATTTACCGGCGCGGCAACTTTTTCATATTCCGTTCCGACGCTCGAACATGTAAAGAAAGTCGACAGACTCGACACGGTTCGACTTTTGTTAACGTTTGTCGAAGGGCACGGCGTCGTTCGGGCGGTCAGCCGGGCTCCCGACAAGCCGGAACTTCGCGAAGTTTCGACGGAGGACGAAGTCGTGAATCGCGTCGATCAAATTTGGAAGAAGAACATTCCGCCAAAAGGTTCCGAGCGCGTCGCGACGTTTTCTATTAGTTCGTCGGTCGTTCCATGGAAGGACGTCTCGAGCGTTTGGAAGCGCATCACCGACAAGGGCGTCGATCAAATAGAACTCTCGCTGCCGGATAATTTAACTCTCATACCGGATCAACCGCGCGAGAAGAAATAGCTATATTTGCATTCGTCGCGGTGTTCTTTATCAATGGCGCGACCGCGGCTTTCAAACTGCGGCCAATCGCGACGCTCAGATCGTCGAATAATGTATAACTGAGCGGCACGACCCATAATGTAAAGAATGTGCAGGTCGCAAGACCGCCGCAGACCGCGATCGCGAGCACTTTATAAGAAATCCCCTGGCCGGAACTGTCGTCGGCGAGCGCCATCGGAACGAGTCCGACGATCGTCGCCAGCGATGTCATCAATACGGGGCGAAGCCGGTCGCGCGAACCGCGGACGACCGCCGTGGTCCGATCGAGTTTTTCGCGGACGCGCAGAAAATTAATATGATCGACGAGCACGACGCCGTGGTTCACGACGACGCCGACCAGCACGATCATTCCCAGCAATCCGAGCTGGTCCATCGGCGTTTTTGTTAAATAAAGAGTCCAGTACGCTCCAAAAAACGCGAATGGAATTGTTACAATAATGGAAAACGGCAGGACGAAATCCTCGAACATCACGGCCATGACTACATAAACGAGGAGAATCGAAAGCATTAGCGCGATCAGGATCTCCTTCGCGTCTTTTTCGTAGTCTTGAAGCGCGCCCTCCTCGTCGAGCGTGACTTCGCGGGGCAATTCTAATAATAATGGCGCGAGCGCTTCGCGCGATTTCGCGAATGCGGTTTTTGCGTCGCCGGATAACACATCCGCGGAAATCGCGAGCGAGGTCCGCCCATCGCGGCGGAAAATCTCGCCGTAACCCTTGCCGACTTCGAATTTCGCAAATGTAGCGAGCGGCATTTCGACGCCTTTGTCGTTATAAATTTTAGTATCCGCGAGATCGCCCATCGTCGAATCCTCGGCGCCTTTGTATTGTATAATCACCTGGCGTTCGACGTCGCGATCCTGCATGCGCGATATCATATATCCGCGCAGACCCCATTCGATCGCGCCCGAAATCGCGAGCGGATTCAGCGACATTTTTTGCGCGCGTTCGCGGTCGATGCGCACGCGCACTTCGGGGCGCCCGCGCTCGAGCTCGCTTCGGACATTCGTAAGTTCCGGCACCGACTGCAGCGTTTTCTTTACATTTTCTCCGATGGACGCGAGCTGATCCGAATCGCGGCCGATTAATACAAATCGGACGCCGGACCTCTCGCCGCCGCCGCCGCTCTCCTCGAGGCGCGCCAGCGACGACGCGCGCGCCGGCAGAATCTCGCGAATGCGTCTTCGCAAATCGTCGTGTTCCGTTTTTGTAAACGCGCGGCTGAACCAGATTGTTACATTTCCGCTCGTGCGCGTGAAATCCGACGCGAGATCGAAAAATTTAAATTCATCATAATGAGCGAGCAGGAGATTTTCATAAACCTCCATTTCGGCGGAGGCCTGTTCAAGTGTAGTATTCTGCGGAAGATCGACGCGGATCCCAACGCCGCCGCCATCGCCGCCGCCGCCGCCGCTGACTTCGACTCTTTCTTGCGGAAATTGCGTCGACGCCATGAATCCGAACGCCAGAAGTGTCGCCATCAGCCGGTGTTGTAAACTCCAGCGGAGAAGCCATTCGTTAAATTTCTTAAGATTTCTCAATACAAACGAACTCTCCGTCACCGACTCGATTTCGCCGCGCGCGCCGGCGGCCGGAGCGGCGGAACTTACTTTTCCGCGGCGCAATATCCGTCCCGGAATGCTCGAAATAATTGCCGCGGGAGCGAATAATACAGTTCGCGACTTGCGCAGGAATTGTTCAAAACGCGAATCGTGCGCGCGCTCGAGGCGGTAGAGCGCGACCGGAATGAACACGAGCGCGGCCATCAGCGATGCGAGCAGCGACACGGCGAACGGATATCCGAGCGCCGCCATCGCGATCTTTAACGATCGCTCCTCGCCGAAGAATATGAGCGGAACGAATACAACAATAGACGTGAGCGTCGCGAGCGTGATCGCGACCGCGACTTCGCCCGCGCCGTCGATGACGCTCTGATGTAACGATTCGCCGAGTTCCTTTTTTCGATGGATGTTCTCGACGACGACGACCGCGTTGTCGACGAGTGATCCGATCGCGAGCGTGATGCCCGCCATCGAAATGATATTGAACGACGATCCCGTGAAATATAATGAAACAAGAGTTACCAATAACGAAACGGGGATCGCGAGCGCGATCAGTAATGTCAATCGAATCCGGCGCAAAAAGAAAAATAATATAGCGATCGAAAACCACGCGCCATCTTTCGATGCGTCCTGCAGTTTTCTTAAACTCTGCGCGATCATCTCGCCCTGGTTGAACCAGGGATCGAACCGAAATCCCTGCATGTCGGGTCGCGCTTCGAGTTCTTTCATTGCCTCGAGAACGTGTTTACAGGTCTCGACCGTATTCGCGCCCGACACTTTTGATATAGCGCATACAAGCGCATACTTCATTTTCTTTTCCTTAAGATCACTGACGCGCGTCAACGATTCGCGGATCGCCTGAACTCGCTTGACTTCCCCGATGTCGCGGATTCGCAGGCCGTTGCCGATCGGTATATTGCGGATTTCATCCAAATCCTGAAACCGCGAATCCACTCTTAATAAATATTTCGTTCCGCCTTCCTCCATTTTTCCGGCGGGGGAGGCAAAATTATCTTTAGCGAGTCTTTGAACGAGTTCGGCGAGATTGACGCGGTGTGCGCGGACGCTGTCGACGTTGAGCAGAATGCGGATCGACTCCTCGAGCATGCCCATGATATTCATGCGCGCGACGCCGGGAACGCCCTCGATGCGGCGTCTCAATACATTTTCGCAAAGATCATTAACTTTCGAATCATAAGGATCTGAGTTAAATAATAACCCGCCGAAGAAAATCGGCGCGCTCTCGTCGAGACTGAAGCGGAATATTATATAACGGTCCGAGCCGCGGGGAAGTTGCGATCTTACTTTTTCGAGGCGGTCGTGCACTTCGGCGTACGCGACGTCCATGTCCTGATCGCCCGCGAATTCAATATGAATATTCGCCTCGCTGGACCGGGATTGCGAGCGGACGTGCCGCACGCCGGGAATCGTTCGTATCTGTTCCTCGGCGACGCGCGTCACGCGGTCCTCGGTCTCGCGCGGATTCGAATTCGGATTTGGAATAATTACAGTAAGGTTCTGGCTGCCCCAGCCCTTCGGTAATAATTGAATTGGAATCCGCAAATAAGCGATGAATCCGAGCGCGATGAGGACGGCGAGCAGCGTCAGCGTCGCGACGGGTCGCGCCACGAACAGGGCGATGGCGCCGCGCGAATCGTGGGCCGCGCTCATGCGCGCGCTCCCCGATGCAACAGTTTATAAACCGCCGAATCGATGACGGGAATCACCACTAATGTCAATACCGTGCTGCTCGCGAGTCCGGCCACGACCACGATCGCCATTGGCGCGCGCAATTCGGCGCCTTCGCCGGAGCCGAGTTTGCCGATGATCGGTATGAAATGCAGCCAGCCGGTCATCGGTAATAATCCAAGAATTGTAGCAAGCGCCGTCATTAATATTGGACGAAGGCGAACGCTGCCGGCGTTGACGAGCGCTTCGGTTTCGCCCATTCCTTTCGCGCGGTTTTGATTCGCGCGGTCGAGTAGCACGATCGCGTTCGCGACGACGATGCCGCCCAGCAGAATCGCGCCGAGCAGCGCGACGACGCTCAACGAAGTTTTTGTTAGTTCAAGCGTCGGCACGAGACCCACGATGGAGAGCGGCACGGTGACGAGGATCACGAGCGGCTGGGCCACCGATTCGAACTGTGCGGCCATGACGATGTATACAAGAAATAATGCTAATAAAAGCGCGAATACCATCGATTGCAACGCGCGATCCATTTCTTTCTTTTGCCCGCCGAATTCGACGTCGTATCCGGCGGGGCGCGGAATGGATGCTAATTTTCCGGCGAGACGCTCGCTAAGTCCGCCGAGGTCGAGTCCGGTGGAATTTGCAGTAACAATTGCGGCGCGCGTATTGCCGATTCTACGAATTTCGGCCGGTCCTTCGCGCACTTCGAGCGATGCGATGGCCTTCAGTGGAATCGGCGTCGCCTGCCCCGGATTAATTATAAATTCGCCCAGTTTTCCCAAACCGGATACTTCAATTTGCGATGCGCGGACGCGTATATCGATTCTTTGGTCGCCTTCGATAAACGTCGTCGCGACATCGCCGAGGACGGCGCCGCGGAGCAACGTCGCGATGTTGGATCCATCGAATCCGTATCTTAACATTTCGTCGCGGCGGAAGCGCACGGCGACCTCGGGATTGCCGCGGCGGAGCGTCGACCGTACGTCTCCGAGCGTCGGTTCCGATGCTAACACTTTTTCGACCTCGGAACTGAGGTTTGCTAAGATTCCAAGGTCGCGTCCGCGGATTTCGATTTCGACCGGGGTCGATAAAGAAAAGAGCGTCGGTTTTTTGAAGCGAACCTGCCGGATCTCCGGCCGTTGCGACAAGAATTGCCGCACGCGTTCGATCACGGCCTCTTCGCGCGCCGGAATGTTGTCGCCGGACTTGATTCTTACAGTAATTTTTCCGGTGTGGTCGCCTTCGTCGGTGCTCGTGAGCGCGTCGCGTTCGACGCCGCTCGCGAGAATGACCTGTTCGATATCGTTAAATTTACTGATTTCGGCGGCGAACGGCTGGAGGAACGCGTCGGTTTTCTCGACGGGCGTTCCGACATTCAAATGCACTTCCGCCGAAAATTCGCCCTGGTGAACGTCCGGAAGCAGCTGGCTTCCGAGAGACGTCGCGCGCGAGCCCGCCCAGATCATTAATATGACCGCGGCCGCGATGACGATCCACGGCGCGCGCAAAGCGGCGCGCAGCACGCGCGGATAGGCGCGTTCGATGGCGTGCGTCGCGACGTTGAATATATATTGAAACGGAAAGAATAATTTAAGAAAAACCCACCAGGCGCCGCCCATGATCAATATACTGATCCGCGTCGACGCCGTGAGCGCGGCCAGCACGATGCGTCCGGGGACAATCAATAAATTCGACGGCCACTGCGTCCATTTCCACGAAAGCCCGGCGGCCGGATTTGCAAATAATGACGAACGCGCGCCGGCATCCTTCATGCTGCGTGACGCGAGCATTGGAATGAAAAACAATGCAAATATTAATGAAATGAGCCGGCTCACGACGACCGTCAGCGCCTGGTCTCCGAACAATTGTCCGGCGATGCCTTCGACGAATACAATTGGGAAAAACACCGCGATCGCGGTCAGCGTCGACGCCGTCACAGCGCCCGCCACTTCGCTCACGCCGCGCACGGCGGCGCGCACGCGGGAATCGCCTTCGTCGTGGCAGCGGGAAATCGATTCTAATACTACAATTGCGTCGTCGACGATCATACCGATGCCGAGCGCGAGCCCGCCGAGACTCATGACGTTCAGCGAGACTTTCATCAAATACATCGGCGCGAACGTCGCGAGCACGGAGATCGGAATCGACAGACCGATGATCGACGTTTCCGACACGCGGCGCAAATATAAATAAATAATGAGAACCGCGAGCACGCCGCCGATCATGCCTGAATTATTAACATCCTCGAGCGCGTCTTTGATAAAACGCGATTGATCCGAAAGAATGGTTAACTTCAGTTTCGGGTCGATTTTACGCGCGAGAAACGACGTATTCGCGTCCTTGTCGGCTTTGCGTTTGCGAACCGCCGCGTCGTGCTCCTCGGTCTGTTTCTTCGTCGGCGAATCGATTTCGGCGAACGTCGCGTCCTCTTTCTTATACTTCTTATCGAGTTCGCCCGACTCCATGTCGCTAATGAACTTCTGCTGCTCGGAGGAGCCGAAAATGCGGTCCTTCACGCGCTCGGCGAGTTCGACGATGTTGGCATCCGCCTCGCGGAATATATCCAATTCGACGGTCTCCGCCCCGTCGATTCTAACAATCACGTCGCGGTCGCGATAATACGGTTCGATGGACGCCACCTCTTTTAACCGCACGTCCGCGCCCCCGACGCTCGTCAGCACGACATTGGATATATCCTCGACCGTGCGGAATTGATTGAGCGCGCGAACGAGAAATTCGGTGTCGCCCTCCTCGAGCTTACCCAGCGCCGAATTTAAGTTTTCCTCGCGCAACCGGCGCGCGACAAGTTCCAATGATATATTTCTTTTCGAGATCTCCTGCGTGTTCACCGCGACGCGCACTTCGTCCTCGAGACCTCCGCGCAGGCGCACCGCCGCGACTCCCGGCAATCCTTCCATTTCGCGTTTTAAATCATCGCGCGCCATGCGCCGCAATCGCCGCAAATTCGGTTCGCCCGAAACTCCGATTCTTAAGATCGGATCCAGATTTGGATCATAACGAAGAAGAATCGGCTTCTCCGCGTCGGGCGGCAGGAAAACGCGATCTAACTTTTCGCGGACGTCCTGCATCGCGAACGTCACGCGCGTTCCCCATGTAAATTCCAGAACGATGTCGGAGACTTCCGCGCGCGAAACGCTCCAGATGCGTACGAGATTCGGAGTCGTCGCGAGCGCTTCCTGTAACTTTTCGCTCACGCGCTCTTCGACGTCCTCGGGCGCCGCGCCGCGGTACTGCGTTCGAACTGTAATCGTCGGATAACTAATATCCGGAAGCAAATTCAACCGTAACTTCTTTAGCGATGCCCAGCCGAAGACGAGCACGGTGATCGCCACCATCGTGATGGCGACCGGCCTGATTACTGTAAATTCATAAAAACCGCGGCGTTCCGGAATGCCGCCGGCATGTTCGTTCTGGGCGGACATGCTATCCCCCCGTTTTGATAGTATTACTATTATCGACCGAAACCTTGAGTCCCTCCTTCAAATCGACGTTGGCGATCACGACGACGGCGTCGTCGGGCCGGAGACCGCTCTGCGCTTCCGGTCCCGCAATGTTGCGGACTTCGACGCGATCGGCGTCGGAATAGCCTTCTTCGATGGGAACTTTGATCGTTAAATTATCTCGAACGACGAATACATACGGGCGTACGCCTTCGAGCACGCGCGCGCGTTTTGGAATCAAATATGCATTCTCGCGCTTTCCGAGCGTCACGCGCACGCGTACGAGCAGTCCGGGCTTTAACTGTGTATTTCGGTTTTGTAAGGATGCCGTGATCTTAAAGGATCCGCTCAGGGGATCGACGACCGGCGCGATGCGCTCGACCCGGCCCGGAAATACGGCCGGTTTGCCGGTCGCCTCGGGCGCGAGCGCCTCGCACGTCGCTTCGACGTCCTGTCCGCCTCCCGCGAGCACGCGCAAATCGTGCTGTGGACGATAAAAAACCGTTTGTAAATGTTCCAGATCTGTAATTTTAAAGATTCGCGTCTGCATGGTCGCCGTTTCGCCCAATTTAATATATCTTGCGGACACGACGCCGTCGAAGTGCGACCGTATTTCAGTGTCGTTAAGCCGCACTTTCGATAATTGCAGGGACCAGTCGGATTTCGATTGATTGGTTTCCGACGCGGTCACGGTCAATTCGGATTTCCGAACAGTAAATTCGGCGACTTGTCTATTATTTTCGGCGCGGTCCCACGCGAGCTTCGACGCTTCGAGCACTTTCGGCGCCACGATTTTCAATCCCGATCCATCCTCGGAAGTTGATAATTTTGCGTCGCGCTCATAATCGCGCTTCGCCTGGTCGGCGTCGAACGTCGCCAATTGCAACCGTTTCTTCGCTTCATCGAACGCTAATTTTGCCTCGAGAACCGATCGTTTACTTTCCTCGAGCGCGATTTCGGCCTGTTTTAGTTGTATTTGAGCCTCGACCTGATCGAGGACCGCGAGAACCTGGCCCGCTTTGACGACGTCGCCCTCTTCGGCCTGCACGGAACGGACGACGCCGCCCGTTTTTGGATAAAGATCCGCTTCATTCACGGCCTCGACGGGCGACGTGGTCTCAAGATAGGAAGCTATCTGATCGCGCACCGGTTTCTCGGTATGAACGCGGATCCGATCAGCCGACATTGTTTCGTTGGAAACGGCACGCGAGGTCGCGGGCACCGATGCGGCTTTGCTTGAAGTTGCGCCGCTATCCGACGAAAACGGATTGCAGGCGGCGAGAAAAAAAACAAAAACGACCGGGGCGGCCTTCTTAAAAGTCAATTCGTGAAGCATGCGGGGTGAAACGATGCTGCTCGATACGTCTGATTCACTCGATTCGGCCGCATGGAACCAGCACGCGCAGGTTTTGCATTGTAGAGCGCGCGGGCCGGTGCCTCCAGCAGCGACTTCGGCGAGAGCGCGGTCGAACGAATGTCACGAAGAGCTGAAGCCCTTAAAGCGGGCGCATTAAGAGCGTCGAAAAATCATTGCGCCAGCCGACGCCCCGAACCCGCCGTTGCAAACCCACCACTCAGCATGGAAGCCCGTGCCCGGAATTCCGTCGCCACTATTATTGGCGATGACCGGATTATTAATGTTCATATTCGGCGCGGGGGATTCATCGCAGGGAGACGAATATGAATTTAAAGCATTATATATGATGAACTTCGTGAAGTTCATCGAATGGCCGGAGAACCTGGAGCCCGCGCAAAAGGACTCGATAACAATCGGAATCATCGGCCAGAATCCGTTCGGAGATGCTACAAAAGCGATCGACGGGAAAGTCGCGAAGGACAGGAAAATCGTTATAAAACAATTTGCCAACGTCAAGTCGCTGGAGTCATGCGACATATTGTTCATCCCCGCGACGGAAAAAGCGAATCTAAAGGAAATACTAACGGCGGTCCGCGGAAAATCCGTATTGACTGTCGGTGAACATGAAGATTTCGCGAGCCACGGCGGCATCGTCGGTTTTTATCTTGAAAATAATAAATTACGATTTGAAATAAACACCGACAACGCGGCCGATGCAAATCTAAAGATCAATGCGCAATTATTAAAACTCGCCCGCGTTGTCAAGAAGTCCGATGCCGCGCCCGAATCGAAGCCGGCCTCGGCGCCCGCAAAAGATAAGGAAGTCAAGGAGGTTAAGAAACCTTGAGGCGGCTCCGCGATCTCAAAATCCGCAAGAAATTAACGATCGCCACGGTCGGCGTTTCGCTCGCGGTGCTGATTCTTGCGAGTTCCGCATTTGTAATCACCGATATTTACTTATTGCGGAAGTCGATGTTGCAGGACTTGCAAATTCTGGCGGACGTCACCGGATTCAACTGCGCCGCGGCGTTGAAATTCGACGAGCAGGATTCGGCGAAATCGAATCTAAAGGCCCTCTTGGCGAACAAACATTTCGAAGCGGCGGGAATTTTCAAACCGAATGGATCGCTTTTTTGTGATTTTATCAAATCCGGCGCGCCCGTCGGACGGATCGACGCGCCCGCGGGCGATTCATACTATTTTGGGTCGAACTTTCTTTATGTTTCGCGGAAAATCATGCTGGATCGCGAGGAAATCGGGATCGTGGCGGTGCGCTCGGATCTCGGCGTGATTCAGGAGCGATTTCAAAGTTATATAATCACGACCGCGGGCGCGCTGATGATGCTGACCGCGCTGGCGATCTGGCTTTCTTCACAACTTCAGAGAATTATATCAAAACCGATCATCGAGCTCGCGGCGGTCGTTCGCAAAGTATCCAATGTCAAGGATTATACCATTCGTGCGCAGGCCACGAGCCGGGACGAGATTGGATTATTAGTGAGCGGATTCAATGAAATGCTCGGGCAGATCGAATATCGCGACGAGGAGCTTAAGAATCATCGAGAGAGCCTCGAGGACGACGTTCGCGAACGCACGGCGGAGTTGGTTGAAACAAACAATAGGCTCGTCGTCGAAAAGGAACGCGCCGAGGCGGCGACGCGCGCCAAATCGGAATTTCTTGCGAATATGAGCCACGAAATCCGCACGCCGTTGAACGGCATCGTCGGCATGACCGACATCGCGCTCGGAACGAAACTCGATTCGGAACAGCGCGGCTATCTCGAAATTGTAAATTCATCGGCGAGCGCGCTCGTTACCATCGTTTCGGATATATTGGATTTCTCCAAAATCGAAGCCGGAAAACTCGAACTCGAGAAAATCGAATTCGACCTGCGCCAGAATATTACAGAATCGCTGCGGGTCATCGCGGTTTCCGCCTACAAGAAAGGGCTTTCGCTGACCGCGGACGCGTTCGCACTGCCCTACGAAAAAGTAATCGGCGATCCCGTGCGCCTGCGCCAGATATTAGTCAACCTCGCCGGCAATTCCGTTAAATTTACACATCAGGGCGGAATCTCGGTCGCGGTAAGACGATCCCCGGTTGCCGTCGCCGCGCCGGAAGTGAACGAATATTATATTACAGTCACGGACACGGGCATCGGAATCCCGTCGGCGAAGCTCGATTCGATATTCGAGCCATTCACGCAGGCCGACGGAACCACGACGCGAAAATACGGCGGCACAGGTCTCGGGCTCGCGATTTGTAAACAATTGATACAAAAAATGGGCGGCCGGATCTGGGCCACGAGCGAAGTAAACAAAGGAACGACGTTTCATATTGTCGTTCCGCTCGGCGCGGGTGCGCGCGACAGCGAAACGCCGGCCACGATCGGGCGAGTCTCGGCGCTCGACCGCCGCGTGCTGATCGTGGACGGAAATCCGCGCGAACTTGAGTCATTAATGAAAATGTTTGGGACATTCGGGATGCGCGCGACGGGTCTGTCCGCGCTCGACGCCGACGATCCGCGGTTCATGGAATGTATGAATTCGACGGATTCGATCGATTTTGTCGTGCTCGACTGCGATACGTGCGGCGCCGTGGAGTCGTCGCGCGCGTGTCTGAAAATCGCCAATCCGCGATTCGAAAAAACTCCGATTTGTTACTTGATGGGAGGCGGATCGCAACACGCGGTCGATCGCGAGGGCTCCGTCGCGGATTCGTATTATATTGCGAAACCGATCGTGGAATCGGAAATGTTAACGATGATCGCGGGCGTTTTGGGCGTGGCCGTCAAACCGACCCGCTCCGCGGTCCGCGCGGGTGCGGCCGCCGCGCTCGGAAAGCTCGCCGGCAAGAGCGTGTTGCTTGTCGAGGACAACGCCGTCAATCAGCGAGTCGCTTCGTTAATGTTACAAAAAATGAAAATTAATATTACCATCGCCGGCAACGGAGCCGAGGCGCTCGAGTGCCACGCGCGGAGCCAATTCGATTTCATATTGATGGATTGTCAAATGCCCGTGATGGACGGATTCGAGGCGTCGCGCGAGATACGGAAACGCGAATCGGCCCGCGCAGACGGCATCCGTGTTCCTATTATTGCATTGACCGCGAATGCGCTCAACGGCGATCGCGAACGATGCCTCGAAGTCGGAATGGACGATCATATTACAAAACCCGTGCGCCTCGACGCGATCGCGTCGTCGATGCTCAAGATATTACAAGAAACCGAACCCAACTCTCACTTTCAGCCCCAGGTTTTGTTATGAACCCCCGCAATACTAAATATTATTGTCTCGCGATTTGCTTTGCAATCGCGATGCCGCTCGCCCGGGCGGCGTCCGCGCAGGAACCCGCCGCGTCGCGTCCCGCGGGCGGCGCCGGTGCCGCAAAGCCCGTGCAGTCCGAGGACATGACACAGGTTTCGCTCGAGGATTTGATGACGATGGAAGTGAGTTCCGTTTCTAAACAAAAAGAAAAACTGTCCGACGCGGCCGCGGCCATTTTTGTTATTACAAACGAAGATCTTCGGCGCAGCGGCGTCCGAAGCATTCCCGAGGCGCTGCGCATGGTTCCGGGCCTCGACCTCGCGCGAATCAATGCAAATTCGTGGGCGATCAGTTCGCGCGGTTTTAACGATCAGTTTTCGAATAAAATGCTCGTTTTGGTCGACGGTCGAACTGTATACACAGGCCTTTTCTCCGGAGTTTATTGGGATGTGCAGGATTATCCATTAAATGATATCGATAGAATCGAAGTCATACGCGGACCGGGCGGAACGCTCTGGGGCTCCAACGCGGTCAACGGCGTTATTAATATAATTACAAAAAAAGCCGCCGACACTCAGGGCGGATTCGTACAGGTCGGCGGCGGCAGCGAAGATCACGGCTTCGGGACGCTACGATACGGCGGCAAACTCGGCGAAAATTCCTATTATCGAATATATGGAAAGTACTTCGACAAGGACGGATCGCGTTTGATCACGGGTGGCGAGACGCCCGACGACTGGCACCTCGGCCGCGGCGGATTCCGCACGGATACTAATATATCAAAAGAGGATGCGTTAACCGTGCAAGGCGACATGTACCGTGGCAGCGAAGGCGTGTTTGGAAGCAGGCCCGTCCTCGCGCCGCCGTTCGCGATTCCATTTACAGACAATACGACGGTTGAGGGCGAAAATGTTCTCGCGCGATGGGAACATACAAATTCGAAAACGTCGGATTTCGCAGTGCAAATGTATTATGACACGATGATGCGATCCGAGCGCGCGGATGAAGTCCGCGAGAATACGCTCGACTTCGATTTTCAACATCATATCCGTCCCCTGACCGATCACAGCATTCTTTGGGGTCTCGGTTATCGTTTAAAAGATACATTTTTTGACGGCGTGAATCCAATTTCGTTTCACCCGACGCACCGATCGAAAAACCTCGAGAGCGGTTTTGTTCAGGATACTATAAATCTTTCGGGCGAAAAATTAAAATTAACAATCGGCACGAAACTTGAAGTTAACGAATACACGGGTCTCGAAGTCCAGCCGAGCGCGCGCATTGCATGGAATGTAAATGAAAAGAACACGCTTTGGGCCGCGGTTTCGCGCGCCGTGCGGACGCCCGCGCCGGTGGATCGCGACCTGCGAGTGAATCTGTCGGCGTTTCCATTTGGCGGCGGCGTCGCCGAATCGGCCGTGTTCGGCAATCGGGATATCAAAGCCGAGGAATTGATAGCTTATGAAATCGGTTATCGAACGAAGCCCTCCGACTCGCTGTTTATAGACATTGCGGCGTTCTTCAACTCTTATAATCACCTGCGTTCGAACGAGCAGGGCGCGCCCTTCGCCGAGGCGACGCCAGCGCCCGCGCACTCGGTCATTCCGCTCGTTTTTCAGAATAATCTGAGCGGATATGCGTATGGAATCGAGGTCGCGGCCAACTGGACGCCGGCCGAACGTTTACGTTTTCAGGGAGGTTACAGTTTCCTGAACATCGAATTGCATCGTTCGGCAAATAGTAATGATACGAGTTATCTTACGATCGAGGGCTCGAGTCCCGAAAATCAAGTTTTCGGTCGCGTCAGCGCGGACGTCGCGAGAAATGTCGAATTCGACGTCATGGCGAAATATGTCGATCGCCTCCCGGAACAATCGATTCGCGGATATGTTAAATTAGATGCGCGCATCGCGTGGCATCCAAGTGATAATATAGAAATAATTCTTGGCGCCGTAAATCTCGTCGACACGACGCACAGGGAATTCGGCACGCCGACGATCGAGACGCCATCGCTCATGGAACGCGCGGTTTACGCGGCGCTAACGATTCGTTTTTGATGCACGCGCGCATGGATGCATGATGCCGCGCGCGGGATTCGTTTGATCGCGCGCGTCGATTATCTAAGATTGGCGGACGTAATAATCCCGCCATGCTTTTCTACAATCAAGCGCTCGAACTCGTGCTCGCGAGCGTTCCAGAGTCCGATGCTCGAGAATTTGCGATTGCCGACGCGCTCGGGCTGACCCTCGCGCGCGAAGTGCGCGCGGACGACGACATGCCTTCGTTCGACCGGTCGGCGATGGACGGATATGCGGTGCGCTCGGATGATACAAAAACGCCCGGCGCGAAATTGATACAGATCGGCGAGGCGAGCGCGGGAGCGCGGACGCCGCTTCGCGCGATAGCCGCGGGCGAGTGCGCCGCCATTTACACGGGGGCGGCGATTCCCGCGGGCGCCGACGCCGTCGTGATGGTGGAACGGACGACGAACGACAACGGCGCCGTCTCCGTTTCTGTATCTGTTAAAAAGGGCGAAAATATACGATTTCGCGGCGAGGACGTTAAGAAGGGCGAGTTATTATTAAAAATCGGCGACGAATTGCGCCCACAGGAAATCGCCGTCTGCGCGACGTTCGGCGCCGCGCGCGTTCTTGCGCGTCCGCGTCCGAGGATTTGTATACTTTCGACGGGCGACGAACTCGTCGCGCCCGAGATCGCGCCCGCGCACGGCCAGATTCGCGACAGCAACGGCATCATGCTCGCCGCGCAGTCCGCGCGCGCGGGAGCACAATTAGTATCCCGCGAAGTCGTCATCGACGAACCCGCGCGCATCGAAAAAGCGATTCTCGCGGTTTCGGCGGCGTGTGATTTCTTAATTATGTCGGGCGGCGTTTCGATGGGCGCGCGCGACCACGTTCCTGGAATACTACAAAAAATAGGATTCGCGGGCGGGTTTCATAAAATTAAGATGAAACCGGGCAAACCGATCTGGTTCGGGCGCCGCGGAAATATTCTTGCATTCGGGCTGCCCGGCAATCCGGTGTCGTCATTTGTAACATTTGAACTGCTCGTGCGTCCGGCGATCCGCCGGTGGCTCGGGCGCGAACCGGGTCCCGATTTCCGTTCGGGAATCGTCGAAGGCGGACCCGTCGCGGCGGGCGATCGAGAGCAATTTCTGCCCGCCCGCGTCGCCGGCGGAAAAGTTATATTTATTCCATGGTCGAGCAGCGCCGACCACGTCGAACTCGCGCGCGCGAACGCGCTCGCGCGCGTGCCGATCGGCGCCGCCCCGGAAATCGGCTCGGCGATCGAGTGGCTGGCGATTTGATAGAATTCGAAAAATCGGATCCGTAAGCTCGGAAATTGAATATAATATTCATAATTTTATCCGCCGCCGTGACGGCGTTGGCCATGCCGGGGCCGGGACTCTGGCCTGCCGCGTTCATTTCGCTCGGCCTGTGGGCAATCGTAAATGAACGTGTACTCTCGGGGCGCGCGCGATTTTTATTAAATTATCTCTGGGGCGCGGTTTATTTCGGTATTATCATTTTCTGGCTCGCGAGAGTCACGCTCCTCGACTTCGTTCCCGTGGTCGTGCTCGCGCCGTTTTTTATTGCATTCGCGGGGTTTGTTTATCGAAGACTCCGCCGCGCCATGCCCGCCGCCGCCGCGCTGCCGCTCGCGTGGCTCGCGTCCGACGTCGTGCGTTCGATTCCGCCGTTTTCGTTTCCGTGGGATTTGTTAGGATACGCCGCGGCGGGCTGGCTCGACGTCGCGGGAATGGCTTCCGTCGGCGGCGTTTGGATATTAACGATGTTGATCGCGTTCGCGAACGGCGCCGCCGTCGACGCATATGTACAAAAAACCGCCGTCCGCAGGCTCGCTCCAGCGGCGTTGGCGATTTCGATCGTTATCATCTGCGCGTTTGCCGGCGCGCGGCTTCGCGCGGTGCCGGCGTCGCTTCCTTTGGGTCCTCGTTTCGCGTGCATCCAGCCGAATCTCGAACAGGAGCTCAAGGAAGATCCGACGGCGCTCGATACTTATTATAGAAAAATCGTCGAAGGCATGGACGCGGCGGGCCGCGAAAACGCCGATATTATAGTATTGCCGGAAACCATGCTTCCGAGCCCGCTCGTGCGCGGTCTCGCGCCGTCGACGGCGTTCGGCCCGGACGTCCGCGCCGAACATTATATACAATTGGAAAAGAAGGATCTGCTTACGATTCGTAAAATCATCGGTCCGAAACCGTGGCTGCTCGCGGGCGCGATCGTGCACGACACCGAGCCGGTCGACGGGGAGTTTCCGCTCGCGAAGAACTCGGCGGTTCTATTTGATACAAAAAATACGGAAGTCGGCCGATATGATAAGATGTATCTCGTGCCGGGCGGCGAGCTCGTCCCGTTGCTCCCCGAAGGCGTCGTCACGCGCTGGATCCGCCGCCTGCTCGATCCGTTTACGAACGGAATGGTTCCAAATCTGATTCCCGGCGAACGCCGCCCGAATCTTGAATTTAAGAATGCGGCCACCGGAGAAATTGTAAATTTTGGCGTCTCGATTTGTTATGATAACGTTTTTCCCGCGCCGTTTCGCCTGCCCGCGAAAGCCGGCGCCCAATTTCACGTCGTGCTTTCGAACGAAGGTTGGTTTACCCGTTCCAACGAGATGGAGGCCATGCTCGGTTTCAGCGCGATTCGAGCGATCGAGACGCGCAGGGCGGTTTTGCGCGCGACCAACACTGGAATCAGTTGTCTCATCGGACCCGATGGATCCCTGCGCGAGATTTTCGAGCGCGGTGGGAGGCGTTCCGAAATCGGCGGTACGTTTGTGACCCGCCCGCCCGTCGCGGACGGACAAACTCTCTATGTAACCGTGGGGGACTTGCCCTTCTACCTGATCGCCGCGGCCAGCACGATTCTCGCATTGGTTCTGCGCGTACGCGCGGGAACTTCAAAAGCGGCGGGTTGACCGCACCTCGTCCCCCGATAGACTCCGCCTCCCTTCGAAGTTCGGGCCGAACTTCGCGGCGTGGCTGAAAGTGATGTGTCGACGACGAAAGTGATTCGTCGACGACAGTGACAGTGAAGCAGTGACACTAAATCAATGACACTGAAGATCAATGACACTGAAGATCAATGACACTGAAGATAGATAATCACGTTCAGCACCGTTCGCCGAGATTCGACCCCGCGAACTGCGAACATTCGCGCGCCAAAATATAAATTTACACCGTCGCAGCCCGGGCAAGTGCTTGAGTTGCAAGACGGATCATTAAAAACCGCCACAAGGCCTCTATAAAACTGTTGGAATAGGTTCAATGAGCACGATCGGCAAGGTCCTCGTTTTCTTTGTTCTCATCCTCTCCGTCGCTTTCTTAGCGTCCTCGATCTTCGTTCTGAACCAGAGCGAGACGTACAAGGGGAAATATGAATCAGAGAAGCTAAGTCACGAAAATGACAAAAAGACAGATACCGACACGATTTCGAAGCGCGAGACGGAATTGAAACAAAAGTCCGACGCGGTCGCCAATCGTGACAATCAAATCGCGACGCTGCAGGCCGAAAAAGACTCCCTTTCGGGACACCTCAAGGACGCGGACAACTTTAAGAATAGCGTCAGCGAAAATATGAATAAGCTGATGACTGAAGTCGACAATTACGGCAAGCGCAACGAGGAATTGCAAAAGACGGTCGAAGCTTCCCGCGCCGAGGCGAACAAGAATCGCGACGAACGCGACGCCGCCAAGAAGGCGCAGGACGACGCGGAGAACAAGCTCGCTCAGGCTGAAGAAAGCGGCAAACAGCTCACCGCCGAAGTGAATATGCTCAAGACCAAGACTTCAGGTTTGAGCGAAGAAAACGCGAGCAAGCAACTCGCGCTCGAGACCTATGCCAAGCGCACCGGCATTCCGCTCGGTGAAGTTTACAAAGCGCCTCCGACCATCGACGGATTGGTTGTAACGGTCGCGGGCGAACAGAAACTCGTTCAATTAAATGTTGGTTCGGATTCGCAGGTGAAGCCGGGCTATGGATTCACGATCTATCGCGGGTCCGAATTCAAGGGCGAAGTGATCGTTGAAGACGTTCAACCCAAGTTCGCCACCGCGCGCATTCGTTACGCGGTGAAGCCGATCACGGTCGGCGATCAGGCGAAGTCGGGAATCTTTTAATCAACGGCCGCACCTAACAAAAGGAGCCCCACAACATGGCTACAAAACCGACAAGCACCGCGGAAGCCGACACAACCGAGGAATCGGCCGCGCCCGCCGCTTCGAACTTTGAAGTAATCTACCTGACCGGAACCGTGATCTTCCTGATCCTTGCGATCGTGATCATGCTCATGGCGGCTGGTAAACACTTTAACGCTGGCGTTTTCAAGAGCAGTTAATTTTAACATCACAAGAACCAAAACAGGCCGCCATCAGGCGGCCTGTTTCGTTTTTGGGACGTACTCGAAGCTACTCGGAGCGCACGCGCATTGGGTTCGTGTTCGATTTCGGTCTTTCTAAAGCTATGCTTCCCGCTCCTTCCGTGCATTGGCGCTCATTAAGCCGTCAACTCCAGGTGATACCAGGTGGCTAAGTTTTTTAAGAATCCATTCGAGTGGATCGTTGGCAAATTCTCCGTCGACATGGGAATCGACCTTGGAACCGCGAACACGCTCGTTTGTATTAAAGATCGTGGAATTGTATTAAACGAACCCTCCGTGGTCGCGGTGCGCAAAGGCACAAATGAAGTGGTTCTCGACGGGCGCGCCGTCGGATTGGCCGCGAAAGAAATGTTAGGAAAGACGCCGGTTGGAATGGAAGCGATTCGGCCGTTGCGCAACGGAGTCATCGCGGATTTTGAAATTACAGAAAAGATGCTTCGTTATTTTATTACTAAAGTTCACGAGGGACGGACATGGGCGGCGCCGCAGGTTGTCATTAGCATTCCGAGCGGCATCACGGCTGTCGAGCGCCGCGCGGTCATCAATTCGGCCGAGCGCGCGGGCGCACGCAAGGTCTATTTGATCGAAGAACCGCTCGCCGCGGGCATCGGCGTGCGACTGCCCGTCACCGCGCCGCGCGGCTCGATGATTGTTGACATTGGCGGCGGCACGACCGAGGTGGCCGTGCTTTCGCTGGCCGGCATGGTCGCGTCGACGTCGCTGCGCGTCGCGGGCGATTCGCTCGACGAGGCGATCATTGTTTATTGTAAACGCGAGCACAATCTGCAAGTCGGCGAGCAGTGGGCCGAGAAAATTAAAATTAAAATCGGGTCGGCCTTCCCGCTCGAACAGGAAATGGCGATGGACATCCGCGGTAGCGATGCGACGACCGGTATGCCGCGGCAAGTGGAATTGACGAGCGAGGAAGTGCGCGAGGCGCTGCTCATTCCCGTGCGACAAATGATCAGCGCGATCCGAACGACGCTTGCAAAGGCCCCGCCCGAAATCTCCGCCGATCTTTGCGAAACGGGAATCACTCTTGCCGGCGGCGGCGCATTGCTGCGCGGCATCGACAAGGCGATTCAGCAGGAAACGCAAATTCCGACGCGCGTCGCGGAGGATCCGCTCACGGCCGTCGCGCGCGGAACGTTAATATTCCTCGAGAATTTGGAAGAGTTCGGAAAAGTACTGGGAACGGGAGAATAGTAGTATTTTTATCGAAATGAAGCGGGCGGCCGCGGACGCGAGGGATTATTAATATGATTTTCACGCGGCGCAAAAACATTCCTGCCGCGTCGCTTATTTTTATATTACTGTTCTTCGGTTTCGTGCCGAACGACGCGGCGGACCGCGCGGCCCAAACGATCGTCGGCTGGCTCGCCGTTCCCTATCATTGGCTCGGCGAGAGCGAAAAGTTAATACTCGGAAGCGGCGAAGCTCCCGATGCGGCGCGCGCCATGCTCGCGTCGGAGAGCCGTCTCGATCTCGGCCGCCGCGAGATCGCCGCGTCGATCGCGAACGCCGAAGAATTAAAATCGAGGCCTGGCATCGAGGCCGACGTGATCGAACACGATTCGTTCAAATCGACATTTGATATCAATCGCGGTTTGCGCGACGGAGTCGCGGCGGGCGATCCGGTGACGTTCGGAGATCAGCTGGCGGGAGTTGTAGTATCGGCGGCGCCGACGCACGCGACGGTTCGTTGCATTTGGCACCAGGCGACCCGATTTTGCGCGCGCGCCGCGGACGCGCAAGCCGTGGTTCGCGGCGCCGGCGAAGGATTATTAAGAATCGACGTTTCGCGGCCGCGAGAAATCGCGGATGGAGTTATATTACAGTTGGCGCCGTCTCCCGACGGCGACGCGCTCGATCTCGCCGCGGGATTCGCGCTCGGGCGCGTCCGAATTATGGAAAACGGCGTGGGCGCGTGGGTCGAGCCGGATGCGTCCGTCCGAAGCCAGCGGTTCCTGCACGTTATTGTAAGAACACGAGGCGGTTCGATCGCGGCGGCGCCGCGCGCACCGGAGGAAAGCTGGATGCGCGCAAGACTTTCGCCGGCGGGCGACGCGGGCTCCTGGCGGAAAAGTAGTTTAATAAAAATTCAGGGCGCGGCGCGTGTCGCGCCCGGAGCCGCCGTCGCGCGGGACGGATGGCTGCTCGGAATCGTGGAACGATCCGCGGGACCGGTCGGGCGCGTCCGTTTTTTGGAGGAACCCGGATTTGTAGTCGAAGGAATCTTTATGTCCGCGGAGGGGCCGCCGCTGCCGCTCGGCAGGATTCGTTGTATCGGGGGCGGGGGCGACGAAGCGTCTTTTCACGCGGACGATAAGTTAATATTACTCCCCGAGGGCGCGGCGGGCGTTTTGCTGACGGGTCCGGGCGGCGACGGCGTGCCCAAAGGCCTCCGGATCGGCACGGCCGTCTATCGAAATGGTAATATTTACGTGGCGCGGCCGCTCGACGGCGCGCGCCTTACGGAAGCGCTCGTGGCCGCCGGCGCGACAGGAGGATTTTAAATGTATCTTTTACTTCGGATTATCTGTGCATTGTTGCTGATCGAACTCGTCAACGCGGCAAGGCCGCGGACCGGACTCGGCGACTGGCTGCCGGACCCGGCGATCGCGATGCTGGTCGTGCTGTCGATGGGCGGAAAAGTAAATATAGTCATGCCGTGCGCGATTTTTCTCGCGCTGCTCCGCGTCCCCGCGACGCTCGACGACCCGATCGCGGGCGCGGGGGCGATGCTCGCATGCGCGTGGGTCGCGCGCGCCTCGCGGAGGTTCATGACGCGCGAGGGGACGATCGTAATATTTATTACAACGGGATTGGTTTATATAATATTTCAAATCGCGGAGCGCGCGGCCGCCGCCGCGAGAGGAGGCGCCGTCTTGCAGCCATGGCGGTTCGCGGCCGCGGCGCTGGCGACTGCCGTTTTCGCGGTTTTGTTGGCGCCGGCGATGCGCGGCTTTTTTTTGACGCGCGATCTGATGGAAAAGCGATTCGGTGAATGATATGGAACGCGCCAGAATTATATTTATCATCGCGGCGTTCGCCGCGTTCGCGATATTGATTGTATTGCGCCTCGGTTATTTACAAATCGCGAGCACGGACGAATGGCGCGCGGAGGCGGAGCGGCTCACCGAACGGCAGCGTTCGATTCCTTATTTTCGCGGCGCGATTCTCGATCGTAAAGGAACGGAAATCGCGGTCGACGAGGCGACCTATGCGCTCGACTTCGAATACCGTTCGTTTCATTTAAAGAATCCGATCGCGCAGGCGCTGCAAGTGGAATCGATCGCGGGCGCGTCGCCTTCGGGCGGCGTGGAATTGCCGACGCTCGTCAAAATCGCGCGCGACGCCGCGGGGAGCCAGTTCGCGATCAGTAATATTACTCCCGGCCAGATCGCGGAGGCGGAGCCCGCCGCCGAGCGCGACGCGCTGCGGGGAGGGCTCGAGAAATTATTAAATTTGGACGCTCTCGAAAACCGCGCCGCGCGCGCCAGGTTTCGCGACGCGATTCGCGCGCGGTCGAGAACGCGCCTCGCGGAATTGTTACCCGGGCCGTGCTCCGGAATCTCCGGAAAGATATCAAAATCGGCGGAATTATTAGATAAACTCGACGAACGGCTCAAACGGCCGGCCGGCGAAACGCTCGCCGCCGTCGAGCGCGTGCGCAATGAAATTATCGCGGACGTCGAGGCCGGACTTTCGAAGAACTACGAATCCGGAAACATCGATAATATTGACAATGTTTCGGCCGAGCGCGCCCACCGGAGGCGAAAACGCGAGTCGTGGCTCGAGCGATTAGCCGACGACGTGGGTTACCCCGCCGCCGAATTAGTTATATTTCGCGAGGACGAATTTCCCGGATTCTCGGTCGCGGAAACGACCGCGCGGCGATACCCGCGGAGTTTGCTGCCGTGGGTCGTCGGAACATTAAGAAAACCGTCGGCGGAAGAAATACAACATTTCAGGGAGGCGGATGCGCGGCTCGACGAACTTGCGCGGCAATTGGACCGCACGGAGGAGCAGGAGCGCGAGTACGCGCAATTGCAACAATACGTCGTGCGCCACGCCTACGAGCCCGGCGAAGTCGTGGGCGCCGAAGGGGTCGAACGCGCGTACGATGCCGAGTTGCGCGGCGAGCGCGGAAGAATTTATGAAAAAACGTCGAAGCGCGGAGCCGGTTTCGAGCGGCCCGAAACTTTGCCGCCGATCAACGGGAAAAATGTAACATTAACGATCGACGTCGAATTGCAAAAAACGGCGCAGGACCTCCTCGCGGGCGGCGTCCCCGCGCTGCCGGGAGTGCAAGTGCGCGGATCGTTCGCCGTGATCGACGTCCGCACGGGCGACGTACTCGCTCTCGCCGCCGTGCCGGATTTCACGCGCGACGATTTGAAAGATAAAGAAAAGTACGCGCGCCTGCGGGACATCGATAATGATAAATCGAATCCCGCGCATCCCCTGCATCACCGCGGCTACCGTCCGTGGCTTCCTCCGACGCCCGGTTCATCGTTTAAGATCGTGACGGCGCTCGCGGCACTCGAGCACGAATTGATAACTCCAGAAACGATGCATCGATGCGACGGGCGCATCGGAATGTTGCATTGCGACAATGTACACAATGAAGTAAATTTACATGAAGCGATCGAGGAGTCGTGCAACTGTTATTTCGGCTGGCTCGGCGAACGGCTCGGCCTCGAAGCGCTCGAGGACGCCGCGACGCGCTTCGGTTTTTCGCAAAAAACCGGTTTCGACTCGCTCGAGGTCAAAGGAGGATTCGGCATCAAGACCGCCGACGTGGATATGTTACGAAGGTGCGGCGTCGGTTATCAGATCGACTGCACGCCGCTGCAGGTGGCGCGCTCGTATGCCGCGATCGCGAACGGTGGAAAGTTAATGAAACTGCGCGTCGTCAACGCCGTCGGCGGCGCGCCGGCTCCCGTGGAACAGATCGGTGATATTAATATAAAACCCGAATGGTTAAAACTGATTCGCGATTCGCTGCGCGACGTCGTCGCGGGCGCGCACGGCACGGCGCGGTTGAGCGGCCTCGCGGATCTCGGCGTCGCGGGCAAGACCGGCACGGCCGAGGTGGATCCGCGAAACGATTTGAATCATGCATGGTTTTGCGGTTACGCGCCGTATACAAATCCAAAGGTCGCATTTGCAGTATACATCGAAAGAGTAAAATTGCATGGCAAGGACGTGACTCCGCTCGTCCGGGCATTGCTCGAAAGCAAGGCGATGGCGCCCTATCTGCGCGAGAATTAAATTACTAATTAACCGACCGCCATGCCTCCGCCATCCAGATTTCATGCCGTGCGCGAACGTCTCGGCGTTCCCGGCGCGGTCGTCGCCATCGCTGCGTTTTTATTATGTATCGCCGGATTGTTATTGTGCGCGAGCGTCGACGCCACCGAGGACAAAGGGACGGGTTATGCGTTGAAACAGGGCGTGCGGCTCTTTGCGGCGATCCCGGTTTGTGGATTTGTATTTTTCGTGAAACCGCGCTGGATCCGCGCGAATGCGATCATTATTTATACACTTTCAGTCGTGTTGCTCGCGCTCGTGCTTTTCGTCGGACCGGTGATCAACGGCGCGCGGCGCTGGATCGGTTTTGGTAGTTTTCGATTCCAGCCGAGCGATCTCGCCAAGATTGCCGTCTGCCTCATGCTGGCGGGCGTGCTCGCCGGAAAGGAGCGCGCGCGCAACGGTTGGCGCGTTTTACTTGCAATCGTTTTGGTACTCGTCCCGGCGGCGCTGATTGTTAAAGAACCCGATCTCGGGACGGCGCTGAATCTGGCTCCGATTCTCGTGGCGGCGCTGCTGGTTTCGGGCGCGCGCCGGCTGCATTTATTATTATTTGCCGGCGCCGCCGCCGCCGGTCTCGCGATTCTTATCATCGTCGGATTGCACGGTTATCAAAAAGAGCGAATCGACACTTGGTGGCGGCAGAACGAGCTCACCCGGTCGGAAAAACTCGCGCAGGGCTATCATTTACATCGATCGAAAATCGCCATCGGCTCGGGTGGATTCTGGGGTTACGGATTCGCGGAAGGGCCGCAAAACAAGAACGATCTATTGCCCGAGCGGCACACGGATTTTGCATTTTCGGTGATTTGCGAAGAATTCGGATTCGTCGGCGGAATTATTATTTTAATTCTGGAATCATGTATTCCGTTCGGATTGATAATATTATCGATGCGCATCCGCGACGCGTTCGCGCGGACCGCGATCATTTGTATTGCGACGCAGACGGGCATGCAGGCTATTGTTAATATGGGCGTCGCGACGGGCGCGTTCCCCACGACCGGGATCGCCCTGCCGCTCGTCTCGTACGGCGGAACGTCCGCGATGGTGACGCTCGCGAGCCTCGCCGCCGCGCTCCAGCTCGCCGCCAGCGCCGAACCCGCGCTCGCCGCCGAAGCCTTCGGCCCCGGCGAAGAGGCCACCGCCCTCGACCGCCCGCGCCGTTGACGCTTTGTCCGTCCGAATCGCAATGTCCGAGGCGAAGTCCTCCGAGGTCGTGCTTCCCTCGCCGCGGGCGGGGGCGCAGAATCCGCTCCGCGTTTCCGAACCATGGCCGAACTCGACCGCGATCTAATCGTTGTGCAGGAAGTGCGGGATCTCCTGCGCAGGGCCGCCGCCGCGCAGAAGTTATTTTTACAATTCGATCAGGACGCGGTCGATCGTGTTACAAAAGCGATGGTCGACGCGGGCGCGCGCGCGGCCGCCGCGCTCGCGCGCATCGCGGTCGAGGAGACCGGATACGGACGCGTCGACAGTAAAATTATTAAAAATCTGTTTGCTACAGAAATTCTCTGGGAGTCGATTCGCGAACTCAAGACCTGCGGGATCGTGCGCCGCGACGACGCGAACGGGCTTTGGGAGGTCGCGGTGCCGTACGGAATTGTAGCGAGTATCATTCCGACGACGAATCCGACGTCGACGGCGCTTTACAAAGCGATTATTAGCGTCAAAGCGCGCAACGCAACTGTTATGTCCCCGCATCCGCGCTCCGTGCGATGCGTTCGCGAGTCGTGCAGGATTCTTAATGATGCCGCCGTGCGCGCGGGCGCGCCCGACGGCCTCGTTTTATGCATTTCGTCGCCGACGATGGAGTCTACAAGAGAATTAATGACACATTCGCTGACCGACGTCATTCTCGCGACCGGCGGTTCGGCACTCGTCAAGGCGGCCTATTCGTCGGGCAAGCCCGCGTACGGCGTCGGTCCCGGAAACGTGCCCGTTTATATAGAAAAAACGGCCGACATTCCGCACGCCGTGAAATGTATCGTTTCATCGCAGACGTTCGACTGGGGGACCATCTGCGCGAGCGAGCAGGCCGTGATCGTCGACGGTTCGATTGCAAAGGAAACGCTCGCGGAATTCCGGCGACAAGGCGGGCATTTTTGTAATGAAGAAGAAACGCGCAAACTGGAGCGTATTTGTATCAAAGGCGAATTGATGAATCCCGAAGTCGTCGGCATGCAGCCCTCGCGGCTCGCGGCGAAGGCGGGATTCGCCGTCCCGGAGAATACTACGATTCTCCTCGCGCCGCAGGCGGGCATCGGGCCGAAGTTTCCGCTCTCGCGCGAGATTCTGACGCCGCTGCTCGCGTGGTATACAAGTAAAGACTGGCACGACGGGTGCGATCTGTGCATTCAAATTCTGGAATTCGGCGGCGACGGGCACACGCTGGGCGTCCACACTCGAAGCGAGGAGGTCGTCACCGCGTTCGCGCTCGAAAAACCCGCGAATCGTATATTAATAAACTGTCCGACGAGCCAGGGCGCCGTCGGTTTCGCGGCCAACCTCGAACCGTCGATGACGCTCGGCTGCGGCCCGATGGGACGAAATATTTCCAGCGATAATATTACAGCCAGACATTTGGTCAATTTGAAGCGCGTCGCCGCGATTCGCCCCGATTATTGGGATCTCGAACGTAAATATTTGGCGGGGGGCTCCGGCGTCGATTTTCCGGTGCCGCATTCGCAACATATACAAACGCCGACGATGGACGCGTGCGCGCGTCCTGCGCGATCCACCGCGCCCGCGCCGGCGTTGTCGAATCTTAAAAATAACAGTTTCGACGGCGCGCGTCTCGGCGGTTATCAGGGAAACGCCGCCGTGCATGCGCCCGACGATCCTCCCGCGTGGTCGTTCGCGCGTCTGACTCCGGCGCGATCCGCTTCGCCGCCGACACAGACGCCCGTGCCTTCGTCCACGGCAAGTTTCATAACAAAAGCGCCCGCGCCGCCGGCCGCCGCCACGCCGCCGAAGGCCGCCATCTCGCACAGCGACGCCGTGACGGCCGCGCTGCTCGGCAAACTCGGCGCTCCGGCGGCGCCCCCGTCGAATTATTGATATACAAACGATCGAAATATAATATAATTTAACCGGCCAAATACAGTTTATTTTACTTTTCACCCTTCTTTCACTAGCGACTGACTTCCAAAACTCATGAGCAACATCGCACTTGGTATGATCGAAACGAAAGGCCTCGTCGGCGCCATTGAAGCCGCCGACGCGATGGTCAAGGCCGCAAAAGTAACATTAATCGGCAAGGAACGGATCGGCGGCGGTTACGTCACGGTCATGGTCCGAGGCGAAGTCGGTGCCGTCAAAGCGGCCACCGACGCCGGAGCGGCCGCCGCGCGCCGCGTCGGAGAATTAGTATCCGTCCACGTCATTCCGCGCCCGCACGCGGAAGTCGAACAAATCCTGCCGGGCGGCGGCAAGAGCGATGAGAACTCCGCCGAAACGGTGTCGTAAACTTCCGATCATTCTGTAAATTTAATAATAACAGCGGGAGTATTCATGGCGCCCTCCGTTCAGCTGCGCACATACGTTTTTCTCGATTCGATGCAGCCTCAATTCGCGTCGTTTGTCGCGACGACGGCGCGCGGCTATCTTCCGGTCGCGGGGCAGGCCGCGCTGTTCGTGGAAGTGCAACCTGGAATTGCAATCAATCGGATCACGGACATTGCATTAAAAACAACTGAAGTCGTGCCGGCGATGCAGGTCGTGGAGCGGAGTTTCGGATTGTTAGAAGTGCATTCCGAATCGCAATCCGAAGTGCGCGAAGCGGGCCGGCAGATTCTCGCGCATCTGGGGCGCCAGGAGAGCGATCGCCTCAAGCCGAAAATATTAACAAGCGAGATTATAACCAATGTCGATCCGTACCAGACGATGCTCATCAATCGAACGCGGTTCGGACAAATGATTCTCGCCGGCCAGAGTTTATATGTTTTGGAGGTCCATCCCGCCGGTTATGTAACCATTGCCGCGAACGAGGCCGAGAAAGCATCTCCCATCGGCCTCGTCGACATGACGCCGTTCGGCGCCGTCGGCCGCGTTTATTTATGCGGTACAGAAGCTGATATTCGCGCCGCCGCCGAAGCCGTTCACACGGCGCTGGATCAGATCGAGGGACAGCCCAATGAAGGGAAGAATTAATTATAATCCGGCCGTCCGCCTGATTTATTAAATACATGCCGCGCTCGCCATCGCCCGCACCCGCGAACAACGCCGCGCGCAAACCGTGCGTCGGTTTGTTGGAATTGTCGTCGATCGCGCGCGGCGTACAGGCGGCCGACGCGGTTTTGTGGCAGGCCGAAATTGAAATATTATTTTGCGAACCGGCGAGTCCCGGAAAATTTGTAATATTATTTTCGGGCGAGGTCGAGAGCGTATCGCAATCACTGCGACGCGGAATGGAAGTCGCGGGGAGCGATCTTACGGATCAAATCATCATTCCGAATCTCGATCCGATCATTTATGACGCGCTCTGCGGCCGTTTCGCGCAGGCTCCGCTCGACGCGATCGGAATTATTGAAACATCGACGGTGGCGAGCACGATTCTTTCCGCGGATATTGCAATTAAAACGGCGATCGTAAACCCCGTCGAGTTGCGCCTCGCCAATCAGATCGGCGGAAAGGCATTTGTAACATTTGTCGGCGAAGTCGGCGATGTTCGCACGGCCGTCGGCGCGGGCGCGTCGAGCGCGCGCGAAAAAGGAACGTTAGTGAACGAAATTGTAATTTCGGGTCCGCACCCGATGTTGGCAAAATATCTGCGCGCGAAGTAACAACTCGCCATCCGTGCGCGGACACCGCGCCGCCGGTTCCGCTCGAAAAACACGAATACATGCAAAGTCGAAAGGCAACTTTCGACGAACAATCCCTCCCCGGGTCCTCGTAATAAAAATGTCCGCGACCGTCTGTAGCTGTCGCCGGTTCAACTTCGACGCCGTACGAATATGAAACTGCACCACACAATGTTATCAAACTGGTCCTTAAGTCCTGTCGCAGCGTGCCTTGCGCTCGCTTCGGTGCTCGGTCTTGCGATGCAGGACGACGCCTCGGCGAAGCCGGCAACGCGCGCCGCGAAGTCGCTCGACCCGGCTGCGATCGACGCCATGCTCGACGAAGCGTGGACGCAGCACGCGATGAAAGGCGACGCTTCGACCGACGACGCCGAGTGGCTGCGCCGCGCGTCGCTCGCGCTCGACGGCGTGATTCCGACCGCGGATGAAACAAATAAATTTCTCGGCGATCACGCGCAATTTAAGCGTTCGAAGAAAATTGATGAATTGATCGCGCGGAAGGAATTCGGCGAACACTTTGGCGGCGAATGGGCGCTGACGTTGATCGGACGCGGCGGCCGGCAACAGCGCTTCGATCGGAGGGGTTTCACGGATTGGGTCGAAGAGCAATTTAATAAAAATATGCCGTTCAATGAATTTACAAAAAGCGTTTTGACGGCGACGGGCCGCTCCGACGACAATCCCGCCGTCGGTTATATTGAACGTTGGGAAGCCGAACCCAAGGATCTTGCGGGACAGACCGCGAAAGTTTTTCTCGGCGTTCAAATCCAATGCGCGCGCTGCCACGATCATAAAGATCAGCAGTGGAAGAAAGATGAATTTAACAATTTTGCCGCGTATTTCGGAAAGACACAATTGAAGCGAACGAATGTCGACGGCATGCGCATCGCGGAGTTGGCGGATTTGCCGGAGCAGAAACGCAACAAAACAGTCGGCCGATTTGCAAAGAAACAACTCGAGGATCGTGCCAAGGCGGCGAAGAATCCCGAACAGGCGCAAAAGATCATGGAAAAAGTGGAGCTTGGATTTCAAGAACCCCACGGCCTGCGTCCGCTCGAAAGTGGACCGCTTGCCATCGTTAACGCGGTGGCGGACGTTTCTACAAAAGAGGGCGAGGGCGAAAATCAAGATACACAAGTCGACATGACGCGCCGCGAACGACTGGCGGCGTGGATCACCGCGCCCGGCAATCCCTTTTATGCGCGCGAAATTGTTAATTCAACATTCGCGCGGATTTTCGGTTACGGACTCATCAACCCGGTCGACGATTTCCGGAGCGATTCGACCGTGGCCGTTCCCGAATTATTAGAAGCGCTCGCGCGCGATTTCGAATCGAGCGGGTTCGATTACAAGCGCCTCGTCGGAAATTTAGTAAAGACGAAAGCGTTTGCATTGGCGTCAAACGGCGAGTCGCGAGAAAAAGAAGAGGCGCGTGAAGCCCGCGAAAAGTTATTTGCAAGATATACGACCCGCCCGCTGTCGCCGGAGCAATTATTTGATAGTATTGCCCGCGCGACGGGAATCGACGAACTCGCCGAACAGGCCGCCAAGAGCGAAAAGCCGGCGGTCCTTCCCAAGAAAGGCAAAGGTAAAATGATGATGGGCGGCGAGGGCGAGGCGAAAATGTTCGGTAATATTCGCCGCCAGGCGATCCGCCGATTTATTACAACTTTCGACGACGACGAATCGGGCGAAGATCTCGATTTCGAAGGCACGATTCCGCAGGCGTTGCTCATGATGAACGGTAAATTCACAACGGAATCGATTTCGCGCGGACTCACGATCCAGCGCGCGATGGCGCGCGGCAACGATAAGATCGATTGGTTGTATCTCTCGGCGCTCTCGCGCAAGCCGACGTCCGACGAAAAAGCGAAAGCGACGGCATATTTACAAAAACACGACGGTGAAAAGCGCGAGAATTATGAAGACATTCTCTGGGCGTTGATCAACAGCGCGGAATTCTCCGCGATTCATTAAATTTATACAAAAAATAATATACTCACCAACGATCGAAACATGTATACCAATCCATTCGTCGATGTTCTCGAGGAATCCGCGAGCCGCTCCACGCGCCGCGCGTTTTTGAAAGTCGCCGCGCTCGGCGGCGCGTCGGTTGTCATGTATGAAAACGCCTTCGGCGCCGTGCCGTCGCTGATCCAGCAGGCGCAGGCGACGCGGGCCGTCGGAAAAGCCAAACGTTGCATTTTTCTTTATCTTCAGGGCGGACCGAGCCATTTGGATACATTCGATCCGAAGCCGGGCACTCCGAATGGCGGCGAATTCAAAGCGCGCGATACATCGGTTTCGGGAATTCAAATTTCCGAGCATTTCCCGGGTCTCGCGAGCGAAATGGGCGATATTTGTATTATTCGTTCGATGACGACAAAAGAAGGCAACCACGACCGCGGGCGCTATTTGATACATACGGGCTACGCGCCGCAGGCGGCCGTGCAGCACGCGGACTGGGGTTCGATTCTTTCGCATGAAATCGCGAATAAAGAATTCGATCTTCCGGCGTTCGTCAGCGTCGGCGGCGGCGCGGGCACCGGCGGCTACTTCGGCGGGCAATATTCGCCATTTAACATCCAGCGCGCGTCGTCGCCGCTCGAAGATGTTGCAATTCCAGCCGGCGTGTCCAAGGATCGCTACGAAGACCGCAGAAAATTACTGTTGGAACTCGACACGCGATTTGCAAAGAAAACGAATTCGCCCGCCGTCGAGCCGCACGAACATATTTATAAACGGGCGGACCGGCTCATGAAGAGTCCGCTGCTCGCCGCATTTGATATTACAAAAGAGGATCCGAAAGTCCGCGATGCGTATGGAAAGGAGGAATTCGGACAGGGCGTCCTCCTCGCGCGTCGGCTCGTCGAAGTCGGCGTTTCGTGCGTCCACGTGAGTTTGAACGGCTGGGACACGCACCAAAATAATTTTCCGCAGGTGCAGAAACTCTCGTCGGTGCTCGACACGGCGATGTCGCAATTGATGCGCGATCTGCGCTCGCGTAATTTACTAAAAGATACGCTTATCGTTTGCATGGGCGAGTTCGGCCGTACTCCTAAAATTAATGGAAACGGCGGCCGCGATCACTTCCCGAAAGCGTGGAGCGCCGTCCTCGCGGGCGGTGGCATCAAGGGCGGCCAGGTCGTCGGCTCGACGTCGCCGGACGGAATGGAAGTTAAGGATCAGCCCGTAACAATTCCGGATTTATACAGATCGATCGGCGCGGCATTTGGAATCGATACAAATCAAGTGAACTTCGCCGGCCCGCGGCCGATCACGATGGTCGACAAGGCTGGCAAACTCGTCTCCGAGCTGCTCGCGTAATTCGAACCGTTCGAGAATCAACAAAAAACGCGCTAACTGTTTTTTGTCATAAACGGCATTTTGTCGAATTTGGCGCCGAGGATCGGCTGCGAATCGACGGAAAGCCAGTTTTCGAGAATGGTCGAATAGATACGTCGGAAGTCCGTCGAAAATTTAACATCGCCGTCGTCGAGGTTCGCGAGGCTCGGTTGTTCGCCGTAGATGCCGCCGCCGACGCTCTTGCCATAAATGAAAACCGGAGCCGCGGCGCCGTGATCGGTGCCGGCGCTGCCGTTCTCCGCGACGCGGCGGCCGAATTCAGAATATAACATTATCGCGACGTCGTCGGCGCGCCCGCGCTGGGCCAGATCGTCAATGAACGCGGCCACGGCGTCGTCGATCTGTTGCCAAAGTTGGGCGTGCGAATTCTTTTCGTTAGCATGCGTGTCGAATCCGCCAAATGTTAACGATACAACGTGGACCGGAAGTCCCGCGCCGATCACCTGTCCTGCGAGTTTAAAATTCTGCGCCAGTCCGCCCTGCGGATACGTTGCATTCGTCGCGCTCTTGCCGAGCACGTCTTTCAGTTCGTTCGCGGACACGAGCGCCTGCGCCATCGTGCGCCGCGCCAACTGTAAACTCGTGCTCCCGCCCGCTTCGGCCGCTCCGTCGCGCGCCATCGCGTCCCACGCTCTCTCGACGCGCGTCCGATCATTCGGCGCGAACCGGTCCGCCACAAGATTATAATCCTGCAGCGAACTGAATGTAGTAATCCGCCGGTTCTCCGCGAGCAGCATGCGCGGTGTTTCCTCGCCGAGATGGAATGCAAACATTGCATTTTCGCGTGCGTCGGGCGCGGAATCTACAACTCGCCCGAGCCAGCCTGTCCGCGTATTGTTCAATTCAGGATCCGCCGACTGCCAGACGTCCATCGAGTGAAAATGCGAACGATTCGGATTGGGATAACCGACGCCGAGCATCACCGCGACGTGTCCATCCTTGAACGCGGCCTCGGTTTTTTTCATTAACGGATGTAATCCGATCTGATCGCTAATTTTCCGAACGTCGGCCTTCGGATGTCCGATGGTCGGACGCAATTTATAATATGGATCCTGCTCGAACGGCACGACCGTGTTCAGTCCGTCGTTTCCGCCCGCGAGCGTTACTACAACCAGAATCCTGCCGTTCTTCGAGCCGCCGCCGGCCGCCTGCGCGGCGACGGCTTTTTCCATGATCGTCGGCAGCGTGCCGCCGAGCGCGAGCGCGCCCACCGAGTTTTGTAAGAATCCGCGACGTGAAATCATCGTTGCACCTTTATTAATTTAATTATTATTCGATTAAGATAATTGAAATTCCGGAGAAGCCAACAATAACCGCGCCGCCCCGCGGAGTCTCGCGTCCATCGCTTTCGCGTCGAACTTGAAGTGCGCCGTCTCCGGGGCTTTTTGTGCGGCCGCCTCCATCATCGGTTTGTCGTCCGCTTTTTTGCCGCCGGGTTTTTCCGGACCTAAATATTCGACGAGCGACGCCAGCGTCGCCGGCGTCGGATCCATGTGTAATATATCAAAAGCGAGCGCGCCGGCGAGTTCGTCGACCGAATTGAATGTCTTGCCGGCGGCCCATTTTTGCGGTTGATACCGCGGCTCCTCGGGCATGCCGCGCGTGCCGGTCACTTGTAATGCAAAATTAATTCTTTCGAATACGGCCGCGCTCGAAAGCCATGCGGCGCCGCCGTCCCAGCCCTTGACGCTCGGCGGGCCGAGCAACACCTGGCCCATCCGGCGCATCGGATTCATAAAATTACGAATCGGGATTCTAACATCCAGCGCGCGCACCGAACTGATCGCGAATTCCGCCGGACTCTTAACAATTGCGCGCCGGTTTTCCTCGGCGAAAAATTCGGGATCCTTGAATACCGCCGAGACCACCGCGCGCATCTGTCCGCCCGAGCGCCGGAAGGCCTCCGCCACGCGTTCCACGTATTGCGCCGACGGATTATCGTTAACGAAGAATTTACATAACTTGACGGCGATGAATTTCGCCGTCGCCGGATGCGCGACAATGGCGTCGAGGATGTCCGAGCCGTTCCAATTGCCGCGTCCGCCAAATACTACTTTTTCTCCGGAATCGTGCTGATTCTTATCGAAGCGATACGCTCCCTCGGCGACGCCCCAGCCGGTGAACGATCTCGCGGATTCCTGGACGTCCTTTTCATTATAATTACCGATGCCGAGCGTGAACAATTCGAATAATTCGCGCGCGTAGTTTTCGTTCGGCTTCCCCTTTCTATTATTATTGCTATCGAGCCAGATGAGCATGGCCGGATCGTGGCTGATCGCGTCGATGATCTCTCGGAACGGCGAAACCGCGACTTCGCGCAGCGTCCGGATTTGTTGTAACATCAGCGGCGGGCGTTCGACTTTGGCGATCGACGTCGCGAAATGTCCATGCCAGAAAAGCGTCAGTTTTTCGCGCAGCGGATTCCGCGAATGTATAAATCGATAGAGCCACCACGTGCGGACATCTTCGATATTATTATTTAAATCGAGCGCGTCGGCCGCGAACTCGGCGAGCGAACGCTCCATTTCGGGATCTTCGCGATCGAAATCGAGGAATTCATCGATCCCGCGATCGATGCCGCGTTCCGCCGTTTCATGAATTTGCGCGGTCGTGGCGCCGAATCCGGCGCGACGCCACAAATGCGCCGCTTTTGTAAAATCAGTATTCATATTGATTGCAGCCGCCGGTCCGCCGGCCGAACGCAAGATTGCGATCGGCGCGCGCCGGCGCGTCAATTCTTAACCATTGACGCCGTTTTTGATACCCGCTATTCCTGAAATTCTTGACAATTACTTGAACGGGTTTCGCTCGGGCGCGACGCCGTGGGGAATCGCCCCCAGCAGAGGGCCGATCAGCGCGTTCAGCGGGCCGACGCGGTGGCGCGCCCACACGCAGAGCGGCTCCGGGCGCGCGCCGAGGCGGGCCTTCGCTTCGAGCGCGGTCCGTCCGAGCGACAGGCGGCCGCAGCCCATTTCGATCGCGTCGGCGATCGTGATGTGTAGTAGCCGATGATAAATCGGAACGCGATTATTAATTTCACGATCCACGCCGACATAATAACCGATCGCGGTGTCGCCGCTCCGAAGAGTTGTTATAAATCCGGCGATTTGGCGATCGTTCCTAATTATCGTGCAGCGAAAATCCGCGCCGAAGGCCTCGGCGAGCGCGGGAATGTAATTTTTAACGATGGTCACCGGGCGCACGGCGGCCTGTTCGTGAATCTGTAAATATAAATTATGAATGACGTCCGCGTGCGCCGCGGCGTCGCGGACGCGTTCGATTCGAAATCCCGCGTCGTCCGTATCTTTAATAATATCGCGCACGCTTCGGCGGTACTTGGAATTCAGACTCGCCAGATAATCATCATATTTTTTCCACGCCGGACGGATTTCGAGGACCATGTCCGGATCCGTTTCGACGCGTTTGTAACTGAGCGCGCGGATCGACGCGAGATCCTCCGAATTCGACATCGGGACATCCTTAATAATTTGAATCGCCGGCTGGCCGGCGAGGCGCTCGGCGCGTCGGATTCGATATAGCAACTCGCCGACGCCTTTCCACAATTCCGCGGGATCCTCGCCGCGCTTGAACGCGACGCCGTGCGGTCCCCATGAAAGTAAATTTCCGCAAATAATAACTTTGGATTTTCTCTTGCGGATCGCTTTCGCGTTCACGCGCTCGCCGGTGATGATTGCAATCTGAGCCGCGACCGCCGCGACGGGTTCGCGCCCGCGCATGACGAGCGCGAAAACTAATTTAATGTTTTCGGGAGGATGGTTTTCGAGAACCGACAAATACTCGCGGCGCATCCAGACGTCGCCGTCGCGCGTCACGCCGTCCCACGCTTCGCCCGAGAGCGCCGCCAGCGAATCCGAAATTGCAAAATTAAAACCGCTGCGGATTTTGCGCGCGCGCCGTCGAGTGCCAAGCCCGGCGAGGCGCTTCGCCATGTTTTTTATGTTAGCGAGTTTGCCCATGTGTTCATTCAAAATAAATCATAATTCTTCGACGTCGTCGATGGCGGCCTCGTCGAATTCTTTACATTCGAGGAGAATTCGCTTCAAAAAAAGCGTTGCATAGGAACCGCGGCCGAGTTCGAAACTGAGACGCAGCAACTTCCGCCGCGGATGCAGCTCGTCGTCGTCGAAACCCCAAACGAGCGCGCCGATTCTACTGATCGCGGGCCGCCGGCTTCCCGGAAACCACGCGTCGCGTCCATGTTTAATTTTCATGGCTTCCAACGAAAAACCGACTTCGGCGAGCGAACGCTCGATGCGGTCGCGCATCTCGCCCGCTTCGATTTTCGCGCGCGCCGCCGGCAGCGGAATTAGTAAATTTTCAAAAAGTGTTAAATCTTCATTCGATAACGTTCTTGGCGCCGGTACCGCGCCGAGCGAATGCGGAAGCATTGCGCGGGCGGACTCGGGGACGCGTTCCTCGACAAAACCGCGCAGCACGCGATTCCACAAATAACTCTGGAACGCGATCAGATAGATTCTTCGCAATTCGACGCGCACGCGCTCGAAGGCTCCGCGAAAGTCGACGGGATGATCCGCAAGATAAGTAATAATACTTCTTCGATGCGATTTTTCGAGCCGCGAATTTGCCTCCGCCCAGTTTCCCCACAATTCGCGGAGCGCGGCTTTTTGTTGTTTTTCAGGTCCGCGGTCCGAATAATTCTCCTCGGCCAGCGCGAGCCAGAGCGCGCGTTCATAATTAGTTTCGCACCACGCTCGGGCGATGAATTCGCCGGACGGCCCGACGGAACGAAAACGCTGATCGTCGAAATAATTTGGAATATGATATTTACGAATTTCCTCGATGGATCGCGCGATCGGCGCGACGACGTCTTCGCTAAAATTACGAAGTACGATCGCGAACCGGTTGCCGCGCGTGTCGTTCGCGCTGATTTCGCGCGGCACCTGTCCGAGATATTCCAATGTAAAGTTTGGCAGCGCGAGCGGGCCGCGCGGGCCGTTGTGAATTGTAATATATTGAATCGTCGTCGCGTGCCGGTCTTTCATTCCCGCGTGGCTGAGCGCGCGCCGCGGAATATTCCAATGCCGCGCCACCGACTCCAGCACGTCGAGCGTCGTGAGCGATCGTTTCGCGAGCTGGTAGAGAGCGAATTCGCCGCGCGACGGCGCAATGTTGGTCAGTTCCTCGACCCGAAAATCCTCGGGGAGTCGTTTGATTTGAATCGGCGGCATCGTTGGCTGCGCGTATCATCGCCCGCGCGATGATTTGCCAAAACGTATTTTGTTTGCGAACGCTCGCGGCGCTGGCGGCGCTGGCGCTTCCGGCGGCGGTTCTTACATTTAGCGCGGCTTCGCAGGGAAAAAAACTCGGCGCCGCCGACGATAAGAAGCTCGGCACAGCCGACGCCGAAAAACTCGCCGCCCGCCTGTTCGACGCGCCCGAATCCGAGCGCGCGAAGGTTTTGAATCAATTGGAAAACTTCGAACCGCTCACGGCCGCGTCGGAGAAAATCTGGGCGAAAAAATTATTAACATTTGCCGCGAAAGGCCCGAAACTCGGCGAAAAAGGTAGAAATTACCTTTACGACGAGAAGACTAGGAAAGGTTTGTATCTTCTCGGCGGCAAGTCGGGCGCGAATATGTTATTTTTTGGTTTGCACGGCGGCGGCATCGGTTCGGGCGACGCGGAATCCGCGAAGAGTCCGTGGAACGGCGCCGTGACGGGCGAGGGCTGGGCCGCGATTTTCCCGGAAGTGATTGAAAAAACCGAGGCCGCGTGGGGCGACGAAATTACAGAAAAGTTCGTTCTCGAATTGATAGAAATGACGAAACGAACGCAAAAAATCGATACAAATCATATTTATCTCGGCGGCCACTCCATGGGCGGTTATGGAACATGGACGATCGGGGGAAGAAACGCCGACTTGTTCGCCGGATTCATGGCGCTCTGCGGCGCCGCCACTCCCTATCGCGACCCCGCGGACAAAAAGAAAATCTTAGGAATTCAGGAAGGCGTCCTTCCGAATATGAGAAATGTTCCGATCTATGTTTATCATAGTAAAGACGATCCGAACGTCGATTTCGAAACCAACGATTTTGCCGTCAAGGAATTGGATAAATTACAAAAAGAATACGGCGGATATGAACATAAGTTCGACGCCACCGACGGCAAAGGCCACGCGTTTCCCGATCCGAAAATAGCGATCGATTTCGTCCACAAGCATGCGCGCGATCCGCGGCCCGCGAAAATCGTATGGCAGCCGCTGCGCCGGTGGAAGCGGATGTTTTATTGGCTTTGGTGGGACGATCCCGATGCGAGCGCGATCGTCGTCGCCGAGGCGAAATCGAAAACGGAGATCGAAATTACAGTTAAGAATCTCAAAGAACCGCCGACCGGGCTTTCGGTGCTGCTCGACGAACGCCTCGTCGATCTCGACAAGGAGATTACAATAAAACTGAACGGCCAGGAGAAATTCAAAGGCAAACCCGTCCGTTCGCTCGCCGTCATGGCGCTCACGGCCGCCGAACGCCGCGATTCCGAAATGTTATTTGTCGCGCGCGTTAAATTATAAATGTGCCGTATCGATTCATGATTAATTCGTGCGCGGTTTGATCACTGCGTAACTGACTTGCGACGCGGGGCGCCAGTCGCCCTCGGTGCCGTAGGCGTATTCCATGAGCGTCGGCCGCGTCGGCACGCGCTTCGCCGGTTCGAAAACGCCGGTCTCGCGATTCCACGAAATGATTGTAAACATTCGCCCCTGGTCGGGCGCATGCGCATTTCGCTGGCGGAGACCCTGCGCCCATTGTTCGAATTCGCCGGCCGGGATGTCATGTTTGATCGTCACGAGCTCCGGATCGATGTCATAAAACAGAAACAGCGCGTTTTGTATATGAATCATGTTTGGAATCTCCGGTTCGATAATATATATATGATCTTTCCCCGGTTTCGTCATGTACGGCGCGAGGTCTCGGATGAATCGCACCTGATCGTGCGACATCGGATCGTAGAAATGATCGTTGAGCCGTTTGATTTGATATGTTTCATAACCGAAGTACGCGATCAAGGCCGCCGCGACCGCCGCCTTCGCCCACTTTGGAAATCTTAAATTATCGAATGTCGCACGGCCGGCCAGCGCGCCGATTACGAGCGCCGCGCCGACCGTCGAATAATAATAAAAACGCGAACTGTTCGTCGAAAGATTCTTAAATAAACATGGGCCGGCGAGTCCCGACAGCGCGAGCACCGTTCCGAGCAGGACCGCCCTCCACGCTCGCCGCGCGAACGCGATGATTACGATTAGCGGCGCCGCGAGCGCCGCGATGCCTCCGGCGATGTATTCGGTGCTCATGCCGAGATCCGCGGCTCGATGTGTGTGAATCCACGGCGAAAAAAGCCAGCCGTAGGCCCAGAGCGCTTTTTGAACTGTAATATTACGAAACGACACGCGCACGTCGAGCGCGGCCGCGTCGGCCTGGGAGGCGATGCCCTTGGCGAGTACTGGATTCATCATGATATAAACGAAAACCACGGCGCCGATCATCGCGTAGCGCACGATCGCCGACGCGAGGTAGTCGCGCGCGCCCCTCGCGCTCATGCACGTCCGCCAGTTGTAATATAATAATTCGGCGATGCCGATCCAGCCGATCACCGTCAAACCCGTTTCTTTCGTAAATACATTCAATCCGACGACGAGAGCCGTGCAAACGCCGTAAAAAAACCGATCCGTCCATTGCGGCGATTCCATCGCGCGCCAATTTAACAATATTGCGGCGATCGAAAATCCCGCGAGCATCGACGAATTGTGCGACGACATCCAAAGCGTCGCTTCGGAATGCGAAAAGAACGTTAAAAACGCCGCCGCCGCCGCGAGCGGGCCCGCGACGCCGCCCACGACGCGCCGCGCAAGCGCCCAAACGGCGAACACGTTGAGCGAGTGAATCAGAATTCCGCAAATGTAATATCCGAGCGGTTGCGCGCCGAAGAATATCTTTAGTATAGCGACGTAGCCGGTGAAAATGGGCCGGTAGAATCCCATCACGAGATTCTTAAATATCGATTCCGGATGCGCGCGCAGCGCGTCGGCCTCCACCAGAAATACGACGTCGTCGTTATACCATAAATTTCCGAGGCACGGCCAATATACAATAAACGCCCCGGCGACGGATAATAACAAAACAAACCATGGATTGTCCGCGAGTCCGCGCCGCGTTTCGCCGCCGTTTATTGGCATTTAACGAATCGCGCCGGGCCGCGCCGCGGCCGAACGAACGTCCGCGCGCGCGCGCGTCAAAATCGGTGCAATGGGGAGCGGCGTCATTTGGTGTAACCGGAAAGATCGAACATAACTAACGACTGCCGCCTGCGCACCCGATAGTCTGGGTGCATCCATGAACCAGGGTGTCGAACCACAACCACCCACCAAACCGGGCGCGGAGCCCCGGGGCGCGGATTCCCCGAAATCGCCCCGAACCGAACCGGGCGTGACGCGTCTCACTTCGTCTGCCGGCTCCAACGAGTCCGGCATCGATCCCGGCAGTAGCATCGAATCCGACGATATCCAACTCGTCGAGGACGTGCTGAAGGGTCGGGTCGATTCGTTTCGCATCCTTGTCGAACGTTATCAAAATCACGTGTTCCGTCTGGCTCTGAAATTATCGAATGGCGATCGCGAACGCGCCGCCGATCTCGCGCAGGAGACTTTTTTGCGCGCGTATCGCGGTCTCGCGGGTTTCGCATTTGATGCAAAATTCAGCACATGGCTGCACCGCGTGACGTTGAACGTGGCGATTTCACAAAAACGGCGCGAACGCGCGCAAAAACGCGGGACGGCTCTTTCGCTCGACGTACCCGTCGACGAACAGAGCGAAGAACCGCGTCAAGTGGCCGCGCGCACGCGCACGCCGCAGCAGGAAGTTGTCGCCAGCGAAGGCATGCGGCGCGTATATGAAGCCGTCAATTCGCTCGACGAAGATTTGAAGCGTCTCGTAATATTAGTCAACATGGAAGACTACTCATACGAGGACGCGGCCATGATGTTAAATATACCGATTGGCACCGTGCGATCGCGATTGCACCGCGCCAGAGAATTATTGATGCAAAAACTTCGCGGAACGAACCGCGGCCGCTAGAAAAAAGCACTAAAAAAATAAGCACTGAAAAATAAGCACTGAATTGTAACGTGACAAATCCCAACCCCACCCCACCTCTCGACGAGCGCGCTCTCGACGCGCTGCTGTCGCAGGCCGCGGCCGACGCGCGCGACGCGAGCGCTCCCGACGGATTCGCGGACCGCGTCATGGGCACGATCGCGAGCGAGGAATCATTATTATTAGAAAAGCGCGCCGGCGGCGCGTCCGCGGGCAGCCGCGGCGGTTCATTCGGCAAATTGTTAGGAGTCTGCGGCGCGGTCGCGGTGGTGTTGATTATAGCATTCAAATTGGGGAACGAATTCGGCAGGAGCGGCGGCGGCGACGCGGGTTCGAAAGAAAACGCCGGCGAGAATATCAAGCCGTCGAAATTTGATAATATAAAGAACGACCGCGTGACCGTCGAAGATCTCAAAAACGATCTTCAGGCCGGTTCCGGAAACGGTAATAATAAGAATTCGCCCAACCACTCGTCCGCGAAAGTCGGCGGCGACAAGGGCCGTCCGGGCCAGACTTCGCCGAGCACGATCGCGGGACGTTTCCCGCGTTCGGCCGACCGCCGCGTATATGTAGTGATCGACGCGAAGGACGGCGGGCCCGAACTCGCCTCCGCGAAAGGGTTCGCGACCGACTGGCAGCCGCCCGTCGTCAAAGACTACAATCCGCATTTGTTTAAATTGCCCGTCGCCGACGCGGAAAAATTGTTACATTCGCTCGACGAAAAATTCAAAGGTTCGGCCCGCGCGCACCTCGCCGGATTTTCCGACACGCTTCTTCCGGTCAACGACGTGCTCGTGACGCCGCCGCGCGCCGATTACACCGAACCGACGCCGCCCGCCGCTGGAGACGATTCGATCGAGATCGTCATTTACACGCAAAAGTAAAGATCGCGCCGCGGAGGGCATTGCTGATAATTTGTCCGGCGCGTGGACACCGGCCGGCGCAACCTCATCGTAGTTTTTATATCCAATCTCGTCGCGTCGACGGGAATGGCGGGATTCCTGCCGGCGTTTCCGATCATTCTTCCCAAATTGGGAATGACCGACGCGGCGGACATCGGAATCTGGACCGGATTATTAACAGCCGCCGCGCCGTTCGCCGCCGCGATTTCGGGGCCGATCTGGGGCGCGATCGGCGACCGCGTCGGCCGGAAAATCATGGTGTTGCGCGCGTTGACGGGACTCGCCGTATTTGTTGGATTGATGGCGTTCGTCCGCGATCCGTGGATTTTATTATTTTTAAGAATAGGACAGGGAATCTTCAGCGGATTCATCGCGCCTTCGTTAACGTTGGTTTCGGTGCATTCGCCGTCCGACCGGCAGGGTTTCGTGGCGGCGCTGCTGCAGGCGGCGCTGCTCGCGGGCGGCGTCGCCGGTCCGCCGCTCGGCGGCTGGTTGCTCGACGGCGGCGAACCGTCGCGGTTGTTTTTTATAGCATCCGGATCGGCGGCGGTTTCTGTATTGTTAGTTTCCATTTTCGCGCGCGAAGAGTCGCGCCCCGCGATGCCCGCGCGGCCCACGTCGCCGATTTCGGCGCTCGCGCACGCGTGGACCGACGTCCGCGCGACGATGAGCGAACCGGTTGTGTTAAAATTACTGATCGCGCTGTTCGCGATTCGTTTCGGCGTGTCGTGCGTCGACCCGCTTTTCGCGATTTATGTAAAGACGTTCGCGCACGATTCGAGTTTCATTACAAATCATCTCGCGTTCGTCAACGGCGCGCTCGTGGCCGCGACGCCGCTCGGAACATTATTAGCGTTGCCCGCGTGGGGGCGCGCGGGCGACCGGCGCGGATACCGGCGCGCGCTCGCGCTCGCCGCCGGCGGCGCGGGTTTATTTTATGCTCCGCAGGCGTTCGCGCCCGAGACGATTAGTTTATTTTTAATCCGTTTCTGCGCGGGCGCGTTCATGGCCGGCGTCGTGCCGGCGGCGTACGGTATGGTCGCCGAAGAAACGCCCGTCACGCGCCGCGGCAGTTCGTATTCATTAACATTTTCGTCGATCGCGCTCGCAAACTCGATCGGCCCCGTCATCGGCGGCGAATGCATCGCCGCCGGCGTCACCGTGCGGCCATTATTATTAGCATCATCGGTGCCGATGATTCTCGCGGCAATTTGGGTCGCGAAATGGAAAAGAACCGGCCAAATCTCCAAATAGCTTCTGAACTCCACGCAGACTATACAATCAAAGTCAAACTAACCCGCATTATTCATGAATTCTACGAATCTAACCGCGCAGATTGTACCGAACTGCGTCGTTGCTCCGGCGGCGAGACCGTTCCCGGTCGCGCCGCCGTCGCGCCTAGCATTTCGGTACAATCTGTCGGCTATCTTCATAGACTTCATGAATAATGCGGGCTAATGCAGCCGGCTCAATAGGATAGTCAATCTACCCGGATTGCCGCTGTAAAGAGTAACAACGGCGTCTTTGTAGCCGTCTCCATTCAAGTCGCCGAGTGCGACACCGGTTGCATATGAATCCAATGCGTATGCCCGCGGAACGTCGAAGGTTCCGCCCGCCATGCCGATCATGACATAAATATTACTAAATGTACCATAGTCGGCAATAATATCGAAGACTCCGTCGCCGTCGATATCTTCCATCGTGACCGCACTGCCCCCAACGGGAAGACTTTGAAAGCTCGAGAAAATGCCGCCGCCATTATTAATAAAGACCGTCAGTCCGTTCGTACCAATAATCGCGTCCTGGAGTCCATCCGCATTCACGTCGTGAATCATGATTTTCGCCGGCGGCGTCGGCATGGTTTGATTCTGCGCGGGCATGAATGTCCCGCCGCCGACGCTCCAAAGTAGCGAGATATCGCTCGAGCCTGCATTGGATACAGCCATATCGGCCGCGCCGTCTCCGTTAAGATCTCCAATTGCTATAAATCCAGGACCTATTCCCGCGCCCAGCGAAATGGCGTTCGTTAAGGTTCCGTTCCCGGCGTTCATGAACACGGAGATATTATTAGAATTGTAGTTTGCCGTTGCCGCGTCAAGCCGGCCGTCCCCGTTGAGATCTCCGATTGCAACCGCGCGCGGCGTAATGCCGGAACTATAATTCTTTGTTTTTACAAATCCTCCGTGTGTATTATTCATTAATACGGAAATCGTATTGGTATTATCGTTTGCCGTGACAGCGTCGGTTCGGCCGTCGCCATTGAAATCGCCCACGACGACGAAACTCGGATTTCCGCCCACGGAGAAATCGATTGCATTCGCGAACGTGCCGATTCCGTTATTAATAAGTAACGATATGGAACCGGACCCGGAATTGGCCACGATCGCGTCAATCATTGAGTCCCCATTCACGTCGGCAAGAGCAACCGACGCGGGTGTCGAGCCGGTTGTATACTCGGAATCGGATTGAAACAATCCAGCTCCTTTGTTGAGGAGAATTGAAAAGTTATTTCCAGCAAAATTAGCTGTCGTGAGATCCGGATAGCCGTCGTCGTTCAAATCACCGCGGGCAATCGCATACGCAACATTGCCGCATGCATACTTTTGGGGGGATGGAAATGAGCCGGGTCCGGAATTTAATAAAACCAATACATTGGCTGGAAACAAATTGGCCGTTGCCAGATCCGACGATCCGTCCACATCGAGATCATTAGTAATGATCGCGTGCGGAATCCCGGAAAGGGAGATGGCGCTCGGAAACATGAACTGCAGGTTTCCTGAATTAATTAATATTGATATTGTGCCCGGATTCGAATTCGCCGTCGCAATATCCGGCATCCCGTCGCCATTCGCGTCGATTACCGTTAAAGAGACCGGATTCATTCCCGTGGCGTGGAGACTCGCATTTGCAAATACTCCATTTCCCATATTCTTTAGGACAGCCACATCATTCGAGTACGTGTCCGCCGCCGCAAGGTCGGGTTTTCCGTCGCCATCCAAGTCTGCGATCGCAACGGCACGCGGTCCGCTTCCGACCGTACAATTTTGAAAATTCATCAAAACGCCGTTTGTACCCTGAACAAGAACCGTCAGATCATAAGTACCCGAATTCGCTGTCACAAGATCCGCGCGCCCGTCGGCGTTGACGTCGTCCGACGCGATTCCGAGGGGGGAACCGCCGGTTGCATAGGAAACATATGCCGAAAAACCCCCCGTGCCATTATTGTAAATAACTGTCGCATCGTTAGTGATGGCATTCGACGTGGCGATGTCCGGAAAACCATCGCTGTTGAGATCGGCGATCACTATTGAAAACGGCTCGACTCCGACAGCATATTGATTCGCCGGCCCAAAATTTCCAGAACCGTTTCCCAAAGATACAGATATATCATTGGTTCCCGCATTCGCAATTGCAATATCCAACTGGCCATCGGCGTTCAAATCGCCGATCGCAACGGACGACGGGTTGTGCCCGGCGGAAAATAGCGGAACGGAAAAAATGGGAGTGTTGTTTTGTGAAAATGGCTGAATTGTTATCGCGAGGCCGTTCGAACTGCTCAAGCCAAGCGGCGGAAGCGCGCACGCGTTCCCCCAGTACCAAATCACCTGTGCATAATACGTTCGTCCTGGCAATTGAGGGCTGTTCGGTATGGCAATCGGGGCCGATCCGATTCCCATGGAATTGCTAATTATATCAAAAATATATGATTCCGTCGAGCTGTATAAATCGACATCGATAAAGATTCCCGCGTTGTAAATATCAATTCCAGGATTCAACGGGACGTTTCCGATAATCACAAGACCTAGCGAAGAACTTGGCGCGTTCGAGCAGGTAACCGCAAATGTATAGTTACCGATTGTGGGATCGGAATTCGCGCCGCAGACCTGCGGCCCGCCGCAGCCGGGCATTCCCGCGCCAAAATTTTGCAGCGGCGGCGCCTGCCGGCAGAAAATGCTTGTTAGTAATAAGCCGAGGACGGCGGGCATGGGGAGATCGGATTTAAATGAAATGGAGTCGTTGACGGCTCATGTGGACGTGTCAGATGCCAAAAAACGCGCGACAAAGATCGACGTTTTTCGCCAGCAAGGGCGATTCAATTCTCAATCTCACTCTCAATCCCCGTGCCGTCCACCCGCGGGATCGAATCACGGAGATCTTGGAACAAGCGAATCGATTTCAATTCCGCAAGCGTGCGGGCGCGCACGGCGAAGGCGAGCGGACTCGCGAGAATGATGCATTTCGTGCGGGCGCGGGTGAGGGCGACGTTGAGGCGGTTCGGAAGATAATAAAATTCCGATTGCGAGGCGAGCCAGTCGGGGTCGGAGGAGGCGAGAGATAATATTACAAATTCGCGTTCGCGGCCCTGGATGCGCTCGACGGTTTCGATGATCGTCGCGCCGGTTAATTTAATTTTACGTTTTGCGGCGCGCTGTTCGAGCTGCTCGCGGATGGCCATGACTTGCGCGCGGAACGGCGCGACGGCGGCGCACTCGGCGGGGTCGAGTTTGTGGTGTACGATCATTTCAATAATTAATTCGGCCGCGATGGCGGCTTCGCGGCGCGAACGCATCGCGGCGCCGCGGTGGTCGACGTCGACGAGGACGCACGGTTTGTTAGGATCGAGCGCCGCGCGGAACCGGCCGCCTTTCTTTAATTTCAATAATCGTTCGGCGGCCTCCGGCGAGGGCTGCAGCCGCGCGCCGTAAAATTGCCGCGACGGAAAATTACAAATACCGGCGTTCATCCGATAAGTAATTTCAAGCATTGTCGACGGATAACGATCCACCAAATGTCGGAATATGGATATTTTATGTTCGTCCTGATGTTCGCCGGACACGACGGGCGGTAATTGTGCATGATCGCCGACGAAGATCCATTTCGGCGCGCATCGCATCGACGCGATCGCGTGCGGAATCGGGATCTGGCCGGCCTCGTCGAAAATGACGCGGTCGAACGCCGCGCCGCGCTCGGCCGCGCGCGCCGCCGAGTGCGTGGTCATGCCGAAGACGCCCGAATCCTTAATATTAATGATCCGATCGACGGACGGTACTTTTCGAATCCCGGCCGCCGCGAGTTCCGCCGCTTCCATCCGGCTCGAATCGATTTTAACTGTTTTCTTCGTGGCGAAGCGTTCCGCGAATTTTAACAAAACCTGATCGACGGCGCGATGCGTGTACGCGACGACGGCGACGCGCTCGCCGCGGGCGACGCATTCGTCGAGAATTTCGCTAATGAGCCGCGTCTTGCCGGTACCGGGCGGCCCTTGTATCAAATGCATCGCGGGTCGCGCGAGCGCGCGCGCGAACGCCTCCGTTTGTGAACGATCGAGGCCGCGCTCGCGCGCGATTTTCATCATTTCGCGCCGCGTTTTTTCGTCGTCGTCTGATATTAACTTTCCTTCGAGGCACCGCGCAATCGGATGCGTGTCGCCGCGGAAAATCTCATGAACCGCCATTGCGAATCGCTCGCCGGTGTTCATCGAACGGCGGTCGAGGACGAGCGTTCCGTATTGTAATAATGGCGCCGAACCGTCGCGAAAATCATAATCTAAATTTAATGTTTTCGCGACCGCGTCGTAGCGCGTGAGGCGCACCGGCACGCCCGTTTCGACGTCGCGGCCGTCGCCGAGCCATAACAAATCGCCCTCGCGAAATTTGGCGAGATGCTCGGCGGCGCGTACGACATAGGCGCCGTTTCCCTGCGAGAGCATCGTCAGTCCGTCGAGCGCTTCGCCGCATTCGACGCGCTCGCTCAACGGTAAATTCTTCAATTCGCGCGACGCGCGCAGCTCGGCGAGCCGCTCGCGTTCGAGATACCGAAGTAAAGAATCTCTCATGCCGGCGCGTTTTGCGAATGTCCGTTCGCGGCGCCGTTCGTCCGCGTCTCGGGCGCGCCATTACAAATCCGCTGAGCCGCGATGCGGACGTGGCGGATTGTTTTGATTTCCGCCGCCGTCCGGCGCCGCAGTGTTAATATTAACGTTTCGACGTCTTCGCTGCCCGGGAATTCGTCCGGCTCGGCGAGCGAAACTCCAAACGCCCTGGCGACGCTCGCGAGATCATAATGATGAACCGGAAGCACGAGCGCCGTTCGAATCGCCGCCTGCACGTCGACGAGCCGGTCGAAAACGCCGCCGATCGGATCGTTTAATTTACCGAAACGCGCGTCGAGCGACGCGAGCGCGTCGGCGAAGGCGTTTCCATAATGATAAATCGGCGCATCCCGATCCTCCGAAAGCGCGCGCAGAAAGCTACGAAAAGCGCGCTCCTCGTCCTGCGGCGCCGCGGCTTCGAAGTGGATCCAGCGCTCCTCGAGTCTTTCATTAATTTTACAAGTACGCCACGCGAGAAACTCCGCGAAGTGCGTGCCCCGCGGGTCGCGCGCGATCGCGGCGGCGATCGCGATGCGCGCCGCTTTCATCGGAAAGCGGCCGAGGTTTTTCGGTTCGCCGTCCAGCAGGGCGGCGGATTGTAATTTTAGTCTTCGGAGCGTTTCGCGCGGCAATTCCATGCGCTCGGCGGCGACGGCGGGCTCGATCGCGGCGAGATCTGTAATATTACGAATACCGGCGGACTCGAACGCGTCGCGACGCGCGGGCGTCATGCCGAAAACGAGCGACAAATCGCGCGATTCCGTCATTTCGGGCAGGCACACGCCGCGCCACGCGCAGCCCGCGCACATATGGATATGCGCGGGGCGCGGCTCGCACTCGCCGGCGCGCATGCGACGCACGTCGTCCATGGCTTCTTTATAAAAAGGCGCCACGTCGACGAGCGGAATCGCCGTTTCGTTGCCGTCGGCCAGAATGATGAATGCCCGCGGCGCCGTTTGTTGTCGAATTTCATTTAATAATTCCGTGTAAAACGCGACCTGCATCGCGTGTTCCATTTTCGGCTCGGCGGAGGCCTTGACGTCGCCGACGATATAACTATTTGACCCGGCGTCGAATCGTAACAAATCGGGCAGGCCGACGCGGTCGGCCGATTTCAAGACGCCCTGATAGATTTGCGGCGTCTTCGATTGCATCAATTCGATCGTTACTCTCGCGCCCGCCTCGAAATCGCGCTCGGGATATTTCGGTTCGACGATCGTTAATTTTGAGACGATCGCTTTTTCGTGCGCGCGACCGCGGAGAAGCGCTGACTGCGTCGCCGCGTCCGGCGGCAGTTTTTTTGTAGTTTCGCCGTGGAACTCGAGCCACACGAACCGCCGGCACCTTTCCCGTTGAAAAAGGTCGGTGCCGGTGATGGGTCGGTTGCGCCGCGACATTGCTGTGGCGAAACAATCGTTTTTTTGGCGATTCAACGCAAGATTCGACCGATCGCAGCGGGCGTCGCGGCGGAGTCGGTGCGACGCGCGCGGGCCGAATCGGGCGCCGACCGCCCCGTCACTTGCCCGGCAGGAACGGCGCCACGCCGCGCGCGCCGATCGCGTACGCGCCGCCGCCCGGCGCTAATTGTAATTTAAAATAATCGTCGCGGCGGCCGGTCGCGACAGGCTCGAAACTCGCGCCGCCGTTCGAAGTATACAAAACAACGCCGTCGCGTCCGCAAATATAAGCTTTCAGTTCGCTAACGAACGCCACCGACGCGAGCGGCCGGTCGGTGCCCGAGAGCGCGGGCTTCCACGACAATCCGCCGTCCGACGAACGTAAACATTCGCCGTTGTCGCCAACGGCGAGACCGTGGCCCGCGGCGTCGAAATGGATACTTAGTAAATTCGGCACGTCGCCGACGTCGATTTGTTTATAATGGTGTCCGTCGTCGCATCGGTAAAGAGCGCCCTTGCCGTCCGATCCTCCGACCGCGAAACGGCGCGTCGAAAAATAAGTAAAATCCGCGAGATGCTTGGGTTGTTTGCCGTCGAATTTGAATGTTTCCTCGAGCGTCGATCCGTCTTTTGTTAATAATATCGAACCCTTCCCGCTCTTGTCGGATCCGACGATGAATACGGATCCATTTTCGCCTTTTTCGTTCGGTTCGCTCGCGGGAACGATCCGTACGTAGCGACCCTCGAGTTTCGCGCCGACGCGGAATTCGCGAAATCCGCGACTTGTTATATACAATACCGATCCGTCCGCGCCGCCCTGCAACGCGAAGCCGTCGGCGGGACTCCACATGACGGCGCCGTAGACCTGTCCCGCGCGATCGATGAGCCCGGCGACTTCGAACGGGCCGCCGTTGGTCGATTCGTAAACTTGCACGCGGCGCCCGGGCGCGTCGATGAATGCATAAATACCTCCGAGGTGCCAGCCGAGACTTGGCGCGAACGCGAGCGCCTCGAGCGTTTCGCGGACGGGGAGGCCGATCGTACCATTGGCCGCCGGGCGCGAACGCGAATCCGGCTGCGTCGCGGTTTCGCCGCCGGCGGCGCAGGAGGCGAATAGTAATATTATTAAACAAAACGCGCGGTTCATGGGCGGCTCTCCCGGAGAAATTGTGAGATGGTCTTTTTGATAGATTCAGGAGGTTGCGACGACGGCGCGAGGTCAAAATGATCGTCTCGAATTCCGGATTTTCGGCGCGCGCCGAACGCGAGCGCCGCGAATGGCGCGCCCGGATCGAGCGATTGCCATGCGCCGGCGCCGCGTTCATTTTGTTGCAATCGGTCCGCGAGTTTTATTAAATTCGGCCGCGGCAACCGCCGCTGCGACATTCCGTCGAACCACGACATCGACGTGAAACGCAATTGCGCGAGCGTGCCGTCCGCGCAATGTTGCAGTTCGAGCACGCGGTCGGTTCGCGCGATTTCGAAAATCGCACGCGCGTCGTGGGCGCGCGGAAGATTTATAATCGCGAAATCACATTCGGGCGCGCGCTCGATCATAATATTTCCCGAACGCAGCGACGCGAGGTCTTCCATGCAATGGTTATATTCGTCTCGAATATCAATATCTAACGAAAACGGATCGTCGAGCGCGCCGGGCAGCCGTTCGAGAAAATATTGATAGATTGCCGTCATTCCCTCGCGCGAATGCACGTCGCCGATCGACGAAGCGATTTTCGAACGGCCGGGCTCGGTCGACGCCGACACGGCCATGTCGAACGCGGCGGCGCGTCCGGTCGGCGCGCGCCAGAGATCTCCCGCCTCGGCCGCGAATAATAAGAATTCTTCGCGGGCCAGAGCATCCTTTGGTTGCAGACAAGCGAACACCGAAAGCAGGCCGTCCGTATCGAAATGATCGTTGGCAACCGTTACAAATCGAGCGAATTCCCCGTCTGAATCCCTGGCGGCGCGCCGCGCGAAAAGCAGCGCGCTTCCCGTCGAAAAGTCATGCCGGAACTCCGATGGGGTATCATTATCAGGCCAGTGAGACAGCGAAAGCGCCGCCGGCGGCCGACCGTCGCAGCCGATGGCGTTCTCAATGTCGTAGTCCGGGATATTGCCCGGAGGTGAAAAGCGGAAGTTCACGATAGTTGGATCTTGGCGGTCGTTCGGTGACAGCTAACATTCTCAGGCTGGTTATGTGAAAGCAATGAGCTCCGAATACGTAAAATGGGATCGCGCGCTTCTGATTGGAAGCGCGCTCATCGTGCCCGTGCCGCCGGCGCTTTTTTATACTTTTCGCGCGGCCGGATTGCCGGTTTCGGCCTCCGAGGACATCGTGACGCTCATCGTAATGGGCGCGCTCGGCGGCCCGCACGTCGTCGCGACGTTTTTGCGAAGCTGGTTCGACGGGCGATTCGTGCGCGAGGAAAAACCGTGGCTGCTCGCCGCGGCGGGCGTCATCGGAACTGTAATGTTAGCGACCGTTCTGAGCGTATTCTTTAATTATCGAATCGCCGGAGTCGCGCCGTTGCGCGCGATTTTAACTATATTTTTCTTTTGGGCGAGTTTTCACATAACGCAGCAGACTTTATATTGTATAGAAATGCTCGATCGGCGCGACGGGAAGCAGTCGAACGCGCAGGCGTGGTACCGCGACTGGTGGAAACGCTCCGAATCGTGGGTCGTGCTCGTTTGTTTATATCCGATTTCGCTGTTTCGCATGTCGATGGCCGACATGTCCGATCCCGACGGTTTGCGGGCGCGTTCCGATGCGTTCGCGACGCAAATGGTCCGCGCGTGGAGCGGAAGCGACGCGTTCACCGAAGATTATGTATTTAGAATCGGCCGCGCGACGCCCGTGATTCCGTCGTTTCTGCCGATGTTGCTATTATCGGCGGCGGCGGGCGCCGTGTTGATTGTAAGCGCCGCGCTTTTTATTAAGAAATCGCTGCGCGAACGCCGCGACGGCGCGTTGAACGCGACGCGCGCGCAATTCGTATTGTTAACAGGGCTCGCGGGTTTGCTGCTGCCGACGATTCCGAATCTCGACTCCGCGTTCCAGGGATTCAACGCGTGGCATTGTACTCAATATTTATATGTCGCCTGGTTGTTAAATCGGCAATCGTATGATCGTTCGGATCCGCAGCGCGAATGGATTCGCGGCGTCTCCGCGCCCGGCGCGCAATGGAAATTTTACAAAACCTGCGTGGCCATGACCGCGGGGGCGATTTGTTGTCTCTTCGCGGGCGGATACGCCATTCAATATCTGAGCGACGGCGGTTACCGAGTGTTTGGATTCGAGCCGCACGAACTTCCCCTCGGCGCGGGCGGCAAGCCCGAGTACCGGCCGGGTTCGATACTTATTACATACTATTTGAGCGGTTTCGGAGTCCTGCTCGTTCACTATCTTTACGACACTCGCTGGTTCGCGCACGCGCTCGCGCATCGCGGCCGGTTTGTCGTGCGCTGATCGTTAATATAAACGATCAGCGACGCTTTTCGTCGCGCGCCGCGACGTCTTCCATGATTTCGAGCACGAGTTCGCGCGAATAGGGGAGGTAACTCTCGACGCGGCGCGGCACGAACAGCGGTTCGACGCATTTTGCGAACGGCGTATCTTTAACAAGTTCGTTGCAGGCCATCGCCGCGAGCGCGGGCAGGCCGAGGACGTCTTCGGAACAGTAGCGTTCGAGCGTAGGAAGCGCGCGCGGGTCGCCGATCTCATGCAAATACCAGAGCCAGATCGCGGAGGCGCCGTTCAATCCGTCGAGACCGCGTTCGCGCGGCACGCCGAGATCCTTTTCGATTTTCTTGAGCCCGCCGCCGTGGCCGAGGCGCCGCAGCGCGGTGCACGTGTCGAAATGCGCGCGGCTTTCTATTAATTCGCTTCCGAACGTTTTTGCTAAGAATAATAAATCGAACGCCGCGCCGTTGAATGTTACCAATAGCGGAACGTCCCGAAGCGCTCCTTCGAAATCCGCGAGATTGCGGCCTTTTACAAATGTTTTCACGCCGTCGCGTTTTGTAGCGAGCGCGATGCATGTGATCGAATTCGAGTCGCGTTCTTCGCCCGTCGTTTCGATGTCCAGATAACCTGCGTATTCGTGATATTCATGATAAACGCGCCACGATTCGCGCGACGGGATCACGCGCCCAAAATAAGCAATATCGCCGGCGGCATACGCGCGTTCGCTGTCGTCGATCGCCGCGTTGAACGCATCCATTTCGACGCGCGGCGGGTGGTAACCGCGAAGAGACGCCCACGTGTCGATTCCGCTTGCCCAGAGAGTGGATTCCGTGCGCTGACGAACGCCAGGAAAATGTTGAAATGTCCGCCGGATCACATGCGCCCCTGATCAGTTATTTGTATGATCGCCCTTGTCGAGGCGCTTCAGATTCGTAGTAGCGTCCTGAAGCGCGCCGCGCGCGCTTTCTTTGTCGGTCGAACCCGCTTTCTTATCGTCGAGCACGGCTTTCGCGAGTTGGATCGACCGTTGATACAATTGTTTCGCCTCGGCGTCGTTTTCGGCGCTCTTCGGAAGATAATAATGATAAATGACGCCCGTATCGTTTAATAATCTCGGATCGGTCGGCGTGATGTCGAGCGCTTTTTTATAACAAAAAAGCGATTCTTTGGCGTTGCCGCTATCGCGATGGAAAAGTCCGAGATTGTTCCATTCGATGACGTTCTTTGGGTCGACCTCGACCATCGCGCGAGTAAACAATATCGCCGTTTGTAGACCTGCATTGTTTTGAACGCCGGTGACGCTGCCGCCCGCGACTTCGCCCGCGAGCAGCCTGCCGACGAGGTTTTGTAACATTGGATAAAACGCGCCGGCGTCGGTGGATCCGAGCGCCGCGAGATCCTTCGGAGATTTTCTGGCGATGGTCTCGAATTCTTTCGTCGCCTCTTTATACTGTTTTTCGAAATAATGAATACGGCCGAGCCAGTAACGCGCGCTCATTTCTTCGGGATTCTTGGCGAGCGCCGCCCGGAAGGATTCGATCGCGCCTTTGCGATCGTCGGCGAGAAATTTGTAACGTCCGACGAACCACTGAATCAACGCCTCGCCTTTTTCGCCGGCCGCGTCTGTTTTTGTATGATTCTTCTTAAATTCGCCCAGCGCTTTTGTAAAAAACTCGAGTCCGTCCTTAGGCGACATGATTTTTTCGTCGATGGCCGCCGTCAAATCTACTTTTGTCGGGTCGAGGGCGACGGCGCGTCCGAACGCGGCGAGCGCTTTTTGTTTATCTCCGCCCGTGGCTAATAAAAACGCGCCGATGCGCGCCTGCGGTTCGGCGCGGTCGGCTCCGAGTTTGACGGCCTCGCCATAGGCGGCGAGCACGCCCGCGATTTTTTCTTTACGTTCCTTTCGAATCGCGTCGGCCGCGTCGTCGTCCCGGTCTTTCGGTTGAACGAGTCCGGCGGCCGCCATCGAGTAATATAAAGAATCGCCGCTCCACATCGCGACTTCCCACGAACCCGGCGCCGTTTTGCGCGCTTTTTCGGCGGCTTCGGCGGCCTCGTCGAGTTTGCCGGCATATAATAAATAACGAATGTCGGCCGATAACAATTCCGGATCGTCCGGTTTCAGTTCGAGCGCGTCTTCGATCGAACGCGCCGCCGATTCGTACTCCGCGCAGACGGTGATGCGGTCGGCGCCTTCGCGCGATCGGGCGAGCGCGCGCGTCTCGAGCGCCTCCGCGAAGAATTTAAACAATTCCAGGTTCTTTTTGTACTTTTCGGCAATGGTATCGAGCGCGCCCAGCGAATCGTTATATCGCTCGTCGGCGAGCAGCGCGCGCGCCCACGACAGACCCGACTCGATCGTTCCGTCGGCTTCATAAGCTTTCTTGAACGCCGAAGCCGCCTCGAATTTCCGGCCGGCTCTTAACAATTCCGCGCCGAGCGCCTTTTGCGCGGCGGCATCCACGGGCGCGTCCTGGGCGGGCTTCGTATCCGGAGCGGGTTTCGTATCCTGCGCGAACGCAAGCGAACCGAGGAGGACGGATGCGAGGGGAAGTCCGAATGGAATGATCGAAAAACGTGATTTCATCGTTGGTTCGGTTGCGACTTTACATTAACGAAGCGGCTTCGTGCGCTTGGGCGCGGGACCCGAAAGAGGCAGCTCTTTCATGTCGTCGCGGAGCCATGCGCGCGTTCCGCGCGGGTCCAATTGTAAACTTTTTGAAATGCAATTCCTAATTTCCGCCGAGTCGCCCCGGTTTTCCCAGAGCAGAAGCGCAAGATTCTGCCACGCATCGCCCGTGGCTTCGGCGAAATAGTCGAATTCGGCGGCGCGTTTGCGCGATTCCGGATCGTTCTCGTCCTCTTCGGGCCGTTCGCCTCCGAGCGCGTCGAGTTTTTCCCCGCCGAGTCGCGCCGCGCGGCGGAACATTTCCTGCGCCAAGTCGAGGTCGCGGTGCAAATGATACAATAAAATCAGCGCGGCATCATTAACAATCCGGGGTTCTTCCGGCATGAGTTCGGCGGCGCGTTTGTAGTGAACGTACGAGGCTTCGAAACTCGCCATCGCCTCCGCGGCACGTCCGTCTTTCGCGAGTTTTTCGCCGAGGTCGCGCCGCATGAGACCGGCGTTGTTGAGCCAGTCGACGTCGTCGTTCGAAAACGAAAGCCAGCGCTCGAACCACTCCGCGCCCGTCCCGAGATCTCCGGAATTGAAACAAGCGCCGCCGAGCGCGAGCGAAGTCAGTTTGGGAGTGATTTGCAGTCCGTCGGCAATGGATATGATCGACGCGTCCGTTTCGAGAGCTTTTGTTAATAACGCCGCGGCCTCCGGTAATTGTTCATTTTCAAAGAGGATCCGCGCCTCGCCCGCGAGGCACAGCGCTTCCTGAATTTTCGACTGTTTTGTAAATTCCGCGTTCATCGACGACGATTTTCGAAACGCATCGCGGGCGATCATATAACTTTTCGCCGACGCGGCGTAATCTTTATCGGCGCGGAATTTCTCGGCTTCGCGGATTCTTGCAAATCCCGCGTACCACCGCGTCGTCGCGGAGGTCTCCGCCTGTTTCGCGAATGCGCCTTCATACAATTCGACGAGTTTCGGAATCCACTGCGCGTCGACGGCGATTTCGCCGAGTTTCGCTTGATAACGATATTCCTCGGGCGCCTCGTGCGCGGCTTTTATAAGCGTTTCCATCGCGTCGGCGATTCCGCCGCGCCGGACGTCCAATTGTACAAAATGCAATATCGGCTCCGAATCTTCGCGCCGGATCGCTCTCGCGGAAAAATAAGCATCGCGCGCGCGTTGATACAAATCGGCCTGCTTCAGCGGCGATTCGTAGCGTCGGGCGGATTCTAAGAATTCGAACGCGCGCGCGTCGCCGAGTTCGAGCAGGACTTGATATTTAATATTATCGTCGGTGTCCCTGGCGATCGCGTCGCGCGCGTGTTGCGCGAATGTGCCATAGGCCGCCGCGTTCCCGCGCTCGCGCGCGACGCGCGCCAATCCGCCCCATGCCCCGATGTGTTGGGGATCGATCTCAGCGGCTCTGCGAAAACCGTTTTCCGCATCTTGTAAATAAAGGCCGTTCGATCCCCGCTTCGGGTCGGCGGTTGCTAATTGATATAACCGAAACGACGCTTCGCCAAAACCGCTCCACCCCTGCGTGCAACGCGGGAAGTCCGAGGTCAGTTTCGCAAACGTGGCCTGTGCCTCCTCGACCTGTCCCTCCGATAATTGAACATGCGCCAATGCGACCGCTGCGGGGATGGGCGTTTCCGCACGGGGTGAATCCGAACTTGTCGACACGGCCGCGCACGACGCGAGGAAGGTCGCAAGCGCGAGGAGAGGAATCATTCGTTCCATGCGGAGCATCGGCGAGGAGACTAGCCGCGTCCTTTAGATAGCGACAACCCTTTCGTCACCGCAACGGTCACTGTCGAGGGCGGCCGCCACTCCATCGTGCGTTCCGAGGGGCAAACGGAATAGGATTCGCAGTTCTTGGGTCCAACTCCGTTCATGACCCCCGCGGACTTTCCTCGAATGCAACGATTTCCGATACTCCTCTCCTCGATTTTATTAGTATTTGCCGCCGCCTGCGGAGGTTCGAGCAATCCCGGCGCGATCTTCGATCCGACGCCGCCGGGAGGCGGGCCGTCGACGGGACCCAATATAACAAAAGGCCCCAGCACGGCGCCGCCGCCTGGATCCGTAACGAACGCAGGCGCGCCCGCCGTGGGAAACGTTTCGCCGAGCGGCCAGAATGTAAGCGTTCACACGCCCGTATGTGTAACATTTAGCGAGTCGGTGCAGACGGCGACGGTTTCGAGCACGACGTTGATCCTTCGCGTGCAACAGGGCCAGACCATTCAATCGACGATGAGTAATTTCGGCGGCGGCCAGTTTTTCATTTTGGTGCCGAACGGGCCGCTCCCCGCGAACAAGACAATCGAAATTGTAGCGTCGAACGCCATTCACGATATTGACGGCAATCCGCTGACTGTCCCGACGGGAGGCGTGATTGGTAGTTTCAAAACGGAGGCGACCGTCGACGCGGTCGCAAACCCGTCGGTCGTCGCCGTGTTCCCCGCGAACAATGCTAAGAATGTTTCCCCCGGTTCGGCCAATTTCGGAACGGGCGCGTCGGCGTTTCCCGGCGTTCCGGCGCAGATTATTACAGTTTTTAGCCGTTCGATCGGCGCCTCGACGATCCTGGGAGATCTCACGCCGCCGCTCACGCCCGACAAAGTGGGCCTCACGATTATTGAACAATTCGATCCCGACGGCACGGGCCCGCAGCCGGTTCAAAACAAACCATTAATTCCCGGCGTCGGCGCGCTTTTATTACCTTTTAACGAAAATCGCGTCTGGTTGACGACGCCGATCGCGCCGCTCGACCCTGGCTCCAAAGTTACCATTGCCGCCGGACCTGGCATCAAGAGCGACTCCGTCACGCCGACCGCGCTGTCTCCGGTGTTCTCGTCGTCGTTCACGGTCGCATCCGTCGCGCCGCCGCAATTCGTTAATATTGATATTACGCCGGCAACTGCGAGCGAGATTCTCACGCTTCCGGCGCTCTTAAATAATGTTCCGCAACTGCCGAACAACACGCCGAATCCGACGTACGCGGGTAAATTTACAGTTGGCGTCGTATTCGATGCCTCGTCGCTCGCGACGGATACGGTTGAAATCCAACTGCACGATCTCGCGGGAATCAACGCAAAATTGTTTACCCAAAAAGCCCGCGCGGGCGCAGGGCAGACGAATTACGATAATCTTTCGATATTTGATAGTAAAGGAAAGGCGCAACTTGGACAGGGCGCCATTTCAATTTCCGCGCGTACGAAGCGCGGATCGGTGGCATCGACGTGGGTTTCGGGCCCGCCCCTCTTGATCGACACCGTCGCGCCGACGATCAAATCGATCGGACCGCCTTCGGACAGCGCGACGATACTTACTACAATTCGCCGCGCCGCCGTTTATGGAACGGCGAGCGAATCTGTAGCGTCGTTGTTGATTTCACAAATCGAATCGCCCGTCGGAACGTTAGTATTGCCGCCGATTCCCGCCGGCGCGCAGGTCCATTTGTTATCAACCAACGGCAACCTGTTTTTCTCGCTTCCGCTCGTCGACGCGCCGCCTGTCGACACACCCGCGACCGGGACGCCGCCCGCCGAGCCGAAAGCAAAGGCGCGCGTGACGTTGAGCGACGCCGTCGGCAATTCGAGCACGGCGCAAGATATACAATTCATTTCCCGCGGACGCATCGGCGGACCGTCGATTGCGTCGCAGGACGCGCTCACCGTCGTTGTTTATGATGAAGACACGCTTGCGACGGTCGCGAACGCGGTCGTGCTTGTCGATGCGGCGACGCCGTCGGGCACCTCCGGAAGTCAGGCCGTGAAATCTGTAACATTGAGCGGCGCGACCGGAACGACGCAGGCGAGTTTTCTCGCCGGAACCGATTTCACATCGGGCGCTCCCGCGTTGACGGTCACGGCCTCCGCGCCCGGATACGACATAACAACTGTCATTGGCGTGCCGGCCAGCTTCATTTCGATTCCGATTCGTAAAACTCGCGGGACGGCGGTCGTTGATCCAACCATTTCCGTTTCACTTTCCGGCGCGCCCGCGGGCTCGACCATCGATTTGTTTGTCAGTGCGCGCCCCGATCTCGGCGATCGTTTTTCTGTAACATCCATTCCGGGCATCGGCGGTTCTCCGATCATATCCACGACCGCCGTCGGAGCACTGCGGCCGCTCGATCTCGTCGCATTCGTGCGCAACGCGACAAACTTTACATATTTGAACGATGCCTCCAATTTCCCGGTGGTGCCGATCGCGTTGAACGGAGTTTCGTCCGTCACGGCGACGTTTGGCCAAGCCTATTCGCAAACTACAGATACATCCGACGATCCCGTGCTCGTTCCGCCGATCGGCGGCCTCAATATTACACTTCCTGGCGCGCCGTTCGACTCCACGACGGCATCGCTCGAATCGGGACTTCTCGTTCCGGGCGCCCGCGTCGGCGTGAGCGGACAGATTGCGATCGGCGAGGGTCGCAATGGTAACATTTCGGGCGGCATCGCCGCGATTGGCATCAATTTCAATCCGAAGGCGAACAGTGGGTTCTTTACGGTCGATCCGAATCAAAATCCGCCGTTCGGCACCGTTGTTCCCGCGCCCGTGGACCCGAATGCGAGTGATACAGATGCGCGCGTCCTTCTGCGCGCCGACGATGCAAGTGGACGCGTGTCGCGCGCGCTGGTTCGATCGGCGACCGGCGGGGGACCCATTGGAGATATTACACTTCCGTCGGTTCCCGACACGCTGGCGTCGACGTCGGCGGTTACACTCGGCAAGAATTCGCCGAAAATTGCATGGACCGACGCGGTCCCGACCTCGGACGGTTTTTATATCATTCGATTGAAAATGAAACAGGCGACACCGGTTCGCGAATGGCGCATCTACGTGCGGCGCTCGGACGCGAACCTGACCGTTGGCGGACAGGTTTCGTTGCAATTGCCGTCGCTCGTCGGATTTGGATCATTGGCCGGATCGCCGATTCCGTCGTCGGGCGCGCTCATCGATCAAATCGCGGACGCCATTTCGCAGTCGGGCATCGATTTCAATGATTTCTTCTTCGAAGATCTGCGCGCTGCGAATCCGAATCCGGGCACAACCGATCCCGTGACGTTCGCGCGCGGAAGCAAACTGGAGATCATTTATTAAATTCGGATCCGTTGAAAATCCGCGGCGCGATCCGTAGGATTTGAAAATTCCGAAGCATTAGTTTTTGATACAAATCATGGGCATTCAATCCAAAAATTCGCGCCGAAATGTACAATTTTCGACGCTGTGCGCGGCCGCGCTTCCGGCGGCCATTTTCGCGGTTGGTTTATTAGCGATCGCCGGATGCAAAGCGGCTCCGCCAAAGGATTTCTTGCATTCGGAGTGGACCGAATTCGAAAGCGTCAATCCAACGGATATTGTAGTATTGCCTGTCCAAGGCTCCGAAATTTCAATGGACGTGCATCTCGATGACGTTCGGGAAACGGCGCAGTTGCAGCTTCGAAATCACCGTTATTCGACGCTGGATTCGAATTTTATCGATGCCGGAAGTCCGGTCGCACCCGTCGCCGTCAACGCGGGACTCACCACGACGCATGGCGATTCGGCGGGGCCGGGATTCGGCGCCGTCGCAAAACTTCAAATCGTGATCAAGGAGTTCGATCACTTACGTTACGAAATCTCGCGTTCGATGCACGTCGTCGGCGAATTTCGGTTTCATCAAGTCGGAACGGACAAATTGTTAGCTTCCGTGAATTCCGATCAATTTATCGACCTGTCCGATGCGGAGCGGCGCGGTTCGACGAAAGACGAAGTCATCCGACTCGCGACGTCGCGATTCATCGAACGCTCGCTTCGGCTGATGCCGGATCGACGCATCGATTCGAAGGGCGCCATCTCCGAGAAGCCGGCTGAGAGCAAGTAGCAGCAGTATTTGTCGGGAGCCCTTTCAAGGGTTGGCGCTTTCGAGTAGGATCTTCGCCCCAATTGACAAAGCCAATCTTCGGCTAAGTGGCCCGAGGTGCTTTGTCGGTGAATTCATAGCTAATGGACCCATTTTGGGTGCCCGTGAAACCCGCTCAGCGCACGTGCGGGAATTCGACGGGAGAACTCGAGGCGGGCCCAATTCCATCTAATAAAAGGTACCCAACATGGTTTTAGAGAAAGCAGACAAGCGTGCGATCGTTGAAAACTTCCGTCAGGACGCGACCGACAGCGGCAGCCCCGAAGTTCAAATCGCGCTCCTCACCGAAAAAGTAAAAATCCTCACGGAACACCTGAAATCGCATCAAAAAGACTACGCGTCGCGCCGTGGATTGCTAACGATGGTCGGCCGGCGTTCGAAGCTTCTTCGATTTCTCGCGCGCAGAGATGTGAATCGATATCGCGCGATCGTTAAGAAGCTCGATTTGAGACACTAAATTAACCAAGTTCTGGTTGATGCAAACGCGAATGAGACCACAAAACGGGCCTGCGCCCGTTTTGTCGTTTTCGGGCGTTTGGAGAATTCGGCGCGCATTCGACGGTGTAACTTCAAGCGTGTGCCTTCGGCGGTGTGCATTCGAAGGCGTGCGCGCGTCGTTCGAACGCGGCCGTTCGCGAATATTGGAACAACTTAGATAACTTAACTTTACTATATTTTTTATTAGCTTAACAAAAACGATAACGAAAGGAAATTTGCAGATGTTAAATAATCCCATACGGGTGTCCCGGGAAATTGCCGGCCGGATGCTCACCCTCGAAACTGGCCGCATGGCCAAACAGGCAAACGCCGCCGTATATGTACAATACGCGGATTCTTCAGTCTTAATGACCGTGTGCGCGGCTCCGGCGAAACCGGATCTCGATTTTTTCCCGTTGACGGTCGAATATCGCGAAAAATCCTATGCCGCGGGCAAAGTCCCGGGCGGATTCTTCAAGCGCGAAGGGAGGCCGTCGACGAAGGAAATATTAGCAATGCGACTCGTCGACCGCGCCATTCGCCCGCTGTTTCCGGAAGGCTATAAAGAAGAAGTTCAGATCATCGGCCAGACCATGTCGGCGGATCAGGAAAACGATCCGGACATTCTTGCGATGATCGGCGCTTTCGCCGCATTACAAATATCCAATATACCATTTACGGGGCCGATGGGCTCGTGCCGCATCGGTTATGTCGGCGGCCAGTTGGTTATCAATCCGACGCGGTCGGAATTGAAGCGTCCGGATTCGCGTCTCGAACTCGTCGTCGCCGGCAGCAGGGAGGCGATTGTGATGGTCGAAGCCGGAGCCACGGAATTCGAGGAAGAATTAATGATTGAGGCGCTCGAACTGGGACACAAGACGGCGGTTGAAATCGCCGAACTCATTCACGAACTCGCCGAGAAATGCGGCAACGAAAAGAAGGCATTCGCCGAAGTTCAACAAAACACCGAATTGCGCACGTCGATCTTTAAGAAAAACCGAACGGCGTGCGGCGCGGCGCTTCAAACGTCCGGCAAACACGAACGTTCGAGCGCGCTTTCGGAATTAAAGAAAAAAATCATTGCCGATCATCCGCCGGCATTGAAGGGCGACGTCTATTCGGATGAAAAGATCAAAGCGAAGCACGAGAAAGAAATCGGCGCGATCTTCGAAGAATTAGCATTCGATCTCGAGCGCGAAATGATTCTCGGCGGCACGCGCATCGATGGTCGCAAACACGATGAAATCCGCGCGATCGAATCCGAGGTCAGCGTTCTTCCGCGCGTCCACGGCTCTGCGCTTTTCACGCGCGGCGAGACACAGGCGATGGTCGCCGTCACGCTCGGAACGTCGGACGACGAGCAAATGATCGAAGGTCTCTTCGAACAGGAAGAGCGTCGAAAGTTTATGTTACATTACAATTTTCCACCGTACAGCGTCGGCGAAGTTCGGCCGATTCGCGGGACGTCGCGGCGGGAGACGGGACACGGCGCGCTCGCGGAACGATCGCTCGAGCCGATGTTGCCGATTTACGAAACGTTTCCATATACAGTTCGCGTCGTTAGCGAAATCCTGGAATCGAACGGTTCGTCGTCGATGGCGTCCGTGTGCGGCGGAACATTAGCATTGATGGACGCGGGTGTTCCCATCCGTCAGCCCGTCGCGGGCATCGCCATGGGACTCATTACACGCGGCGGTTCGCTCGAGGAGGGCTCGTACGCGATTCTCTCCGACATCGCCGGCAACGAAGACCACAACGGCGATATGGATTTCAAGGTCGCGGGGACGCAGCACGGCATCACCGGCCTTCAAATGGATATTAAGATTAAGGGAGTCAACCGCGCGATTCTCGAAAAAGCGCTCGCGCAGGCGAAACGCGGCCGGCTTCATATTCTTAAAACGATGTTACAATTGAGCGGATTGCGCGCGCCGCGCCCGGCAATATCACAATACGCGCCGCGACTCGAGCAAATTAAGATTGCTCCTTCGAAAATCGGCGCGCTCATCGGCCCGAAGGGATCGGTGATCAAGAAAATGCAGGAGGAATTCAAAGTTACAATTGAAGTCGTCGACGACACGGGTCTCGTTCACGTCTCCGGAACGCGCTACGAAAACGTTACGGCGGCGCTCGAACGCATTCGTTCGATGACGGCCGAACCCGAAATCGGACGAACGTACAAGGGCGTCGTGAAATCGGTAAAGGACTTCGGCGCTTTTGTAGAAATCTTCGCGGGCGTCGAAGGGCTCTGTCACGTGAGCGAACTCGCCGACGGCTACGTCAAGCGAGTGACCGACGTTGTTAAAGTTGGCGACCAGATTAATGTTAAAGTCATGAGCATCGACGACACCGGCAAGATCAAGCTTTCCGCGCGAGGTCAAAATCAGCCGGCTCCACGCTGAAGAATCGCCTAGACAGCGATAAAAAAAGGAGCCCGCGAACCGCGGGCTCTTTTTTTCCACGTCGCGTGCGCCGAATATTGAGGTCGTGTGGCAATTCATCGGCCTCCTCGCGATCGGCGTCGTCTATGCGGCGCTTTTCGCGCCCGCGCGCAAAATTTACAATTTGCTGGAGAGGCAGGGCGCCGCGAGACGCGCCATACTATGGCTAATTGTTGTATCGATATCGTTTGTGCCGTTATCGATCGTATTCGCGACGATCAGCGATCGCATGCGGGAGTCTCGCCTCGCGGACGTCGCCACGGATGTGGAACCGATTGCCGCGGCGGTCGCGCGCGGTTCGCTCGGTCCGCTCGAAGGTAATAATCCGGGCACGGCGCTCGTCTCGCTTCTCGCGGGCGCCGAAATCGAGCGCGCGAAAAATATACAATATCGACCGCTTGATCTGCTCACGCGCGGCGCGGAACGTTTGTCTTCCGAAGGCAATCTTCCGTTTTTTGTCATCGATCGCGAAATCCGGACGGGCGAAATGTTACGATTTCCCGCGGCGGCGCCCGCGATCGATCAACTCGCGGTCGCGATTCCCGACCAGCCCGATGCGGAGACGTCGGAAATAACAATTACAATCGTCGGACCCGGCGCATCGCGAAGAAACCTCGTGGTCGATTCCGACGTGCGCGGATTGCACGGTTGGGGGCAGGGATCCGAGCGCGTAAAAGTAGAAATCGTGCAAGTGCAGCCGAAGGCCGTCGGCGCCTCGGCGATCGAACTCAGAACTAACAAATCGGCGCGCATCGCGGGGTTCTGCCAAGTGGAGAACGGCAAAGGCACGGCGCTCACGAGCGAGGAAATCACGCGATCGGGGCTTCCCGTGCGCGCGCCCGCGTCGGTCGGGGAGCGCGGATTATTATTAGCGAACGGCGGCGCATACGTTGATTTCGAATTTTCCGAACCGGTCGATGCCGACCGCCTTTGGTTTATATATACAAGCACCGACTCGCGGGCGCTCGACTACCATTGGTATGGCGAGGATATTATTGAATTCCGTCTGGAGTATGCCGACGGCCGCGTCGCCGACGTGCGTACGCTGAGACACGGAGAAGAGATCCATTCGGGAAACCTCGATCGCTCGCGGCACGCGGACGATTTGACGAGTTCCGTGGCATTCACTTGGGATCGCGACGGCGCGTCGTGGCACGCGGATCAGTTAAAAGTAGAGTTCGACGGAATTAGGAGAATTAAGAAAATCCGCATTCGCAACATTTCCGGAATTTACGGTTATTCCGTCGAATTGTTAGGAATTACCGCCGGCATGCTTCTCGAACAGAAGGGTCCCGACCGCGAATTGCCGGCGAACCTAAATATATTCGGCCAGAAGATGCAATTGCGGCAGCCGCTGCGCAACGCGCTCGACAATTTTGAATTTGCGTTCGCCGACCGGCGCGGCATGGTGCGCGCCGCGCGCGGAAAGCATGCATTACAACTCTCCGGAGCCTCGATCGACGAACCCGACCTCGCGGATGTAAATTCTGGCCGCGTCGTGCCCGCGCGATGCGGAACGCTCGCGGGTCTCGACGGAGATTTGACGCTGCTTCCTGTGCGCGACCGCGACACGGTCGTCGGATCGCTTATTATATTTTCTCCGGAGGACGATCGCGCGTTCCGCCGCGGAAAATTTATATTCATTCCGCTGCTGTTTTTCTTATTCATATCGCCGATGCTCGCGACGGCATTCGCCGAATCGCTCTCCCGCGGCGAAAGCGTCCGCCGGAAAATCGCGGTCGCACTGGCGCTGGGCGCGCTTGTGCCGGCCGGAGCGTTATTATTAATTCTGCCCGGTTCGTTCGAGCGCGCGCGATTCGATACATCGGCGCGCCGGCTCGACGCCGAACTGCGGCTCATGCGCGAACGATTCATGCGCGACCGCGAGAACGCGCTTTCGATGGCCGGACAATTCTTCAAATCGCTGCGCGAACATCCGCGCGTCGCGCCGAACTTCGTCGCGCCCGCGCGGCCGGATTTGGAATCGCAGCTTCGGCGGGAGATCTCTCTCGCGCGAACAGCTACATTTGGCGAACGCGCATCGTTTGTAAGACTCGAAATAAAGATTCCAGGAGGCGGAACGAATAGTTGGAAAACGATCGACGATTTCGATCCGCCGTACAGCTTGGATAACGTCGACGTTCAGGGCGCGGATTATTATAAAATTCAAGATTCGCTCTTTCTCGTGAGCGTCGATCGCTGGTCGCATGATAATATTCTCGCGCGGTTGATTCTGGGATTGCGCGTGCAGCCCACGGCCGAGGCCGGCGGGCGCGTACGTTTATTCGATTTGACGGGCGCGCCGCTCGATCATCAGGAGTATCCGGCCGGGATCACGCGTGAAATCGTAGCGAACCTCGCGGAAAATTCCGTCCGCGGCAACCGCTCGGTCGTCCATAACGCCGATCCGGCGGCGATTCTCGGCGTTTTTCGAGATTTGGATACAAATCCGGCGTTCGCGTATGCAATATTCGAATCCGGCGGAAGCGGCCAGGTCGTGCTCTTCGGAATTCCCGTTTCATTAACATTACTTCTGGGATCGGTGGCGATGTTCGCGGCGCTTGCGACACTGTCGATCGCGCGCATTCTTACAGAACGACTCGCCCGTCCGCTCGAAAGCCTCGCGTCTGCGACAGAAAACGTTCGCGGCGGAAATGTTATCATGCCGCTCGATATGGATATGAACGACGAGGTCGGCGAAATCGCCGAGAGATTCCATTCGCTCTCGGCGGACCTCGTTCGCCGCATCGAGCACTTGAACGAACTGCACAAGGGAATGTTAACATTTGCAGGCCGCCTCAATCGCGCCGATGTCGCGCGCGAAGCGTCGCGGTTTGCCGCGAACGCTACAAATGCGTCGACGGCCGTGATCATGATTCCCGATCCGCGCGGATCGGGATGGAGGGCCTACGGTTCGAACGGGCGCGAAAAACCCGCGCATGCGAGTCCGTTATTACAACAATTAGTCGCCGCCGATCATTGGTTATTATTCCAAAATGACGGTCCCGAGGCGCTTGGTTTCCTCGCCGGCGCGCGCGAATTGCTCGACGGTTCCTATGCAATGATCTGGGCGGGACCCATCCGGCTCGGACTCCGAAGCGAGGGTTTTTTGATATTAGCATTTCAGCGGCTCGCCGATCTCGGCCAGCGCGAAAGCGCGCGCGTCGCCGCGGGCGCGATCGCGATCGCGCTCGAGAACGCGCGCGCCTACGGCCTCGCCATCGAAGACTCCGCGACGCAGGCGCTCGTGCCGCATTTCTTCGAAATGAAATTAAACGAATCGCTCGACCGCGCGCGAGCTCTCGGCAAGCGCGTTTGGATTACTAGATTTGCTCTTCCGGAGTCGGGGCATCACGACTGGACCGAGAGAATTATTATTACAGTTGCTGGACGGCTGCGGCGCTTTTTAGAACGACGCACCGGCGCGCTCATCGGCAGAATGGGGCCGTGCGAACTTATTTTAGCTTTGGAGGATCCCGGGGAGGACGTTCGCGAACGCATCGCGTCGGTTTTTCATAAAACCGCGGCGCGCATGTGCGCCAAAGCGGACCTGCCGGGCGCGGATCTCGGCCATGTGTTATTTCCCGATCAGGGTCCCGGACTTACTTCGCTTCTTCGATCTGTAAGAAAGGAAGTCGCCCCGACGCCGGCATCGTCGACGATTTTCGCGCTGGCGGGGGCGGTGGAGATTCGTTCGGAGGGAATGCTCGACGTGCTTCAGCGGGCGGCGCGATTATTAAATATTGATATTCCAATCTTGATTTACGGCGAACCGGACGTCGGAAAGGAATTTCTCGCGCGTCAAATGCATCGAATGGGTCCCCGGCCGGAGGCTCCATTTGTAGTTTGTCCTCTCGGGCAGTTGGTTCCGGCGCTCGCCGAAGCGGAATTGTTCGGTGTGCAGGCCGGCGCGTTTTCGGGAGCCGACAAAACCCGTCCCGGGATCTTCGAACAGGCGAACGGTGGATCGTTAGTGTTGAGCGAATTGCAAGAATGTTCGGCGGACGTGCAAGCCAAGGTCCTCCGCGCGATTCAGGAAAAAGTCATCCGCCGCCTCGGTTCCAATCAAAGCATTCCGCTCAACATCCGCTGGTTCGCGACCTCCTCGATCGACCTCTCCGAGGCCGTGCGCAAGGGGAACTTTCGCGCCGACCTTTACTACAGAATCGGCGGCGCTCTTTTGCATATTCCGCCCGTTCGAGAAAGGCGCGATGATATTATTAATCTTTGCGCGCGATTTCTCGAACTCGAAAGTCCGGGCCAGCCGCGGGCACTTTCGCCGCAGGCTGCCGAGCGCCTCTTGAATCACACATGGCCTGGGAATCTCACAGAATTAAGATCGGCTTTGATGCGCGCGCTTGTTGTCGTGGGTGACCGGACGACAATTTCGGCCGACGACTTGGAGATCACGAAACTCCAAACCCTCCGGCGCGTTTCAGATTTAGAAGATGAAGACCTGAAACCGGCGACCGTCTTGCGTTCAGCACGTCCAAACTTGGACCGGCGTTCGGCGGACGTCTGGAATGAGCGCCAGTCCCGATTGCTTGCGATGCTCGCGAAGGGTGATCGAATCACAACCACGGACTACGTTCGCCTTATGAACGTCTCGAACCGGACGGGTCTGCGCGACTTGGTTGAGCTCGTTCGCAAGGGAAGGCTCCGCCAGGAAGGAAGAAAACGTGGAACTAGCTTTAAAGTTTTGTAACTAAATTGATTACGCTATTTACCGACAGACTTTTATTTTTCGATGGCGGAAATTGAATCCGGCGAAAACCCGGACTTCGACGAATGTGTCTGTTTGGCACGTTGTCGTCGGCCGCCAAATTTGATGTCTAATAGCATTGTAACTGCCTTTAAATAATAATGTTACAATGTCAAGCTTGTGTCGATGCCGAATTAATCGCCAAGGCGTCGAAATCTTCGAGTCGTTGGCACAAGCCGTGCTTTGACCCTCACCAGATTCGCTCCCAAACCGAATTTCCCAATGATCACGCCCCGCATAATCGCCGTTTTCGTTCTTTCGAGCGCCACCCTTTTTGCTTTCGCGGAAACCTACAAAGTAACGGACCGTACAAAGGTTTATCTCGGAAGTGCCGACGCTTTCACATCTCCCGCCGTTGTCGAATCATCGAAGGTGATGGAAATCCTGCCGGCGATGAAGACCATCAAGGACGAATCTGTTAAGAAGGATTCGGCGCGCTGGTTCATCCTTGTCAACGAGGCCAATCAACAGTTCCAGAAGGCCCTCAAGGCGGTTGCCAAAGAACATTCTTATGATCTTGTGGCGGAAGTTGGATCGGTCACAGGCCCCAAAGCCATCACCGACGCAACCGATCTTGCTATTGCCGCGGCGAAAAACTGAGAAGCGGTCGGCCCCAGCTTCCGAGTGGGCCGCTTCCAAAATTAGTCAGTAGAAAGGAATGAATCAAAGTTTCCGCGCGCGAGCGCCACGGACTATCGCAAGTCTTATTATCCTGTCGTTTTTCGGTTGCGCGACGTCCACAGTTACTACGGATGCCGCGAGCGCGCGAAGGGTTACTACAATTCGCGACGTGACCAACGGGGACATGCCGACGCCATTGTCGGGCGTCCGCGTGAACGCGGTCGCATCGCTACAAAACCCTCCGACGCCGGTGCCCGCGACGCCTCCACAGAGTTCGCCGGCTCCCGTACAATCGAAACCCGCAAGTCAACCCGCGGTTGCGCCCGTCGCCCCGCCCACATCGCAACCGGCAGTCACAACACAGGCCGCAGTTGCATCGCAGCCCGCGGTTGCATCGCAGCCGGTGTTGAGCGCCGCCGAACAAAACGCTTTTATTAAGTTTGGCCGCCAGATCGTCGTCCATCCCGACGGAAAAATAACAAAATTCTTTCCCGTGCGCGCGGCGCGCGGAAAGTTCATGCAGGATCTGGTTGTAAAATATGCATTCATCCCCGCGGCTCAGGTCGAAGTCCTCGCGTCCGCGGACATTGAAGATACGCGCGTTACTACTTATATGCAGCCCGCCGCGCCGACGGCGGTTCCGATTTCCGACTGGGTGACGGTCACGGGCACGGCCGACGAAATCGATCGGGCTGAACGTTTCATCAATCTTTATTATACTTCAATTCCGCAGATCGAAATTGAAGCGCGAATCGCGGAAGTTACAACGAGCGACGTCGTCGACGTGGGCGTGCGGTCGACGGATCCGAAGAAGCCGATGATCTCCTCCGGGAAACACAATTTTATACAATCGTTGGACCCGAAGTTTCCGAACGCTTCGTTAACATCCGAGGGGTTTTTATCGTTAACCGCCGTCCAATCGCCCATTCAATTTCAAGCGACGCTCGAACTGCTGGCGTCGCGACGCGACGTCGACATCATCTCGACGCCGCGGATTGCAGTGCGAAACGGCGGACGCGCCGAAATCGTAAATGGTAACGAAATTCCATACGCCGAAATCACCACGATCGTCGGCGGCATTCCGACGTCCACGATTCGTTACAAACAGACGGGAATTAAATTATACGTGACGCCGTACCTTGCCGGCTCGGACACGATCTCGCTCAATCTTGAAATCGAGTCCTCCATTCCGACGAATGTTACCGAAACGTCCCTCGCCACGGTGAATCCGATCATCGCGACGCGGACGGCAAAGACGGATGTACAGATTCGCGAAGGCAACACATTCGTCGTCGGCGGATTGATATCTACTAATAATCTGGAGCAGGTTAATAAGATTCCGCTGCTTGGAGATATTCCAATACTGGGATTTCTCTTTCGTTCGACGCTCACGCAGAAGACTTATACCGAGGTTTTGTTTTTCATCACGCCGCGCGTGATTCGCGATCAAGGTTCCGCAGGCCTGATTGTTCCCAATCCCGGGGGATGATGCGTCGATTCGCGCGGAGGGGTTTCGAAACGCCACGGTCGAGTTAACTTTCGGGGATGATTTCGCTAGGCGCGCCCGTCGAATGACGACAATCTAGAGGTTCTGAAATTATGCGAGTTCGACCACACCGACATAACGAGCGTCGAAATCAACGCGGCGTCGCCCTTTTGATGACGCTATTTATCGTACTCATCGTGGCGGCGGTCATCATGCAACTCGCGATGACGACGACCGCTGAATACGCCGTTTCCGCGAATGAATCGGTTTCTTCCTTACTCGACAGCGCTTGCGACATCGCCCTCGTCGATGCGCGAAAAGCACTGCTCGACGATGCACAGCAATCGCAGGACGCCGCGAACGGAAGCGGCGGCGGCGGCGGCGGACCGCTCGCTGCGATGTCAGGAGGCGGCGGCGCGCCGGGCGGCGCGAATCCATCGGACCCGAATGCGCAGGGCGACTCGGCGGACACGCTGAACGACGCATGGTCGCACGACCAGGAAACGTCCGTCGGCGAAGTGCAGGTGCGGGTCCATGTCGAAGACGAAAACCGTAAATTTAATATTCTCGCGCTCGTTTCCAAAGATCAGGATTACGCGCGCGCGTCGCGCGAACGCCTGATTCGAATTATTGATTATCTTCGGGAATTTAACGGATCCGACAAGGACGTCGACAGCGGCATGGCCGAAACGATCGCCGCTAATATTCAACAATGGCTGGAGGGGCAGCGCAAAAATTGGGAGCGCCCCGTCCTTTCCTCGAACCGACCCGACTCGACCGTTACCGCGCCGTTGTCGCTCGATGAATTGTTACTTGTCGAAGGGATCGACGAGGGACTTTTTTATGATCAAAAAATAAACGGCGTAACTTATCCGGGTCTCGAATCCGCGCTCACAATTGTTACGAGTTTGCAGGCGGGACCGATTACGCAGCAGGAACTCTCGGGAACGCCGGCCCCCGGCACGGATCCGACTTCGGGCACGAGCGGCGCGCAAACCCCGGGGTCGAATACAAATAATCCAAGCGGCGCCAACGTTCAGACCAACACGCCGGGATCCACGGGGCAGACGGCGGGAACGGCGGACACTCCTAAAGACTCGGCGGTCGTCGCCGGAAAATCGGCCGGCCTCAAGATTAATATAAACACAGCGCCGCGATTTGTATTACAAGCGCTCGCGCCGAATTTTGATATTCCGGCCGACGTCTGGGACGCGGTTATTCGTTATCGAAATCAGCTCGACGAAGACAAACTAAAACAAGCCCGCGAAAATGGCGATTTCATGGGCGACGAACTCCCGCCGGGCGTTGACGCCGCGACAAAAATCGTCGACCGCACCGCGGCGGGCGTCGGCGAAACGGCGCCCGCGACGCATTATTTTGCGACGCTCGACGATTTAAACAAAGTCGACGAATGGAAGAATTGTCCAAACGACACCGCGAAAAAAGATTTGTTAAAACTGCTCACGACCCAGAGCGATGTTTTTACAATTTATGTCACGGCGCGCCCGACCACGGGACGCGGCGCGTCGACGGGTCAGAACGTCGATGCATTCGGAGTCGTGACGACGGCGCCGGGTTCGGACGACCCCGACGACATGCCCGGCGGAATTGTTAAACGAATTCGACAAACCGTCTGGCGCCGCGTCGGCACGAGCGACAGCGTTCTCCTGCCGGTTTCCGTGCGCGAGGAACGATATTACAGAAAAGTCACGATCGGCGACTTTCCCGTCGATCCCAAGACAGGCCGGCCGAATTTTCGTTAATATTAACTCCGGACGAAAGAGTTAACTTTTATGGAGCAGCCGCGGCACGGTTTTGAAACCAGCGCGATTCACGGCGACGGTGGCGCGCGGGAGGGGCCGGTTTCCCCTTCGATCGTCACCGCGTCGACGTTTCGTTTTAGTTCGGTCGAGGATCTCGCGCTCGCCAACGCGGGCAAGATCAGAAAAGACCGGTTTTATTTAAGATACGGAAGTCCGAATCTGACGTCGGTCGAGGAGCGCGTGAGCGCGCTCGAAGGGTCCGAAGCGAGTTTACTATTCGCGTCCGGCATGGCCGCGATTTCCGCGGTGGCGTTCGCGTTGCTGCGACCGGGTTCGCGCATGATCGTACAGCGCGAGATTTACGGCGGAACATTATCATTCGTTCGCGACGTGCTGATCCCGTGGGGGGTCGCCGTCGAATTTGTATCGATTCACGAACGCGGCGCGTTCGAATCCGCCTGTTCCAGGAAGGCGGATTTGATATTTACCGAAACGCCGACCAATCCGCTCTGCCGGATCGCCGATTTGAGAGATATATCAAAACAAGCGGCTCGCGCGGGCGCGTTGCACGCGTGCGACGCTACATTTGCGTCGCCCTATAATCAAAAAACGCTCGCGCTCGGCGCCGATTTGGTCGTTCAAAGCGCCACGAAGTACCTCGGAGGCCACAGCGATCTGCTCGGAGGCACGGTCGCCGGTTCCGCGGCGCTCGTCGCGCGCATTGAAACCATCCGGCGCCGTATGGGAGCCGTTCCCGACGCGCAACTCGCGTGGAGACTCGAACGCAGTTTGAAAACGCTCGCGGTGCGCGTCGAGCGCCAGAATCGAAGCGCATTTGAAATTGCACAATTCCTATCCGCGCATCCGAAGATCGAAAAAGTTTATTATCCCGGCCTTCCGTCGCATCCCGATCATGTACTCGCGCGGAGCCAAATGAGCGGGTTTGGCGGAATGTTAGCATTCGACGTCCGCGGCGGCGAGCCGACTGCGCGCAAATTCGTGAATTCGCTCGAATTGATCGCCATCGCGCCGAGTCTCGGCGGCGTCGAAACATTAATATCGCCGCCGATGCACACTTCGCACGCGTCGATTCCGCCCGAGGAAAGGCGCCGCGCGGGCATCTCCGACGGATCGTTAAGATTGTCCGTGGGTCTCGAATCCTTGGAAGATATCGTTTCCGATCTTACAAAAGCGTTTCTGAGTATTTGATATATCCATCGCGCCGCGAAATGCGCAACGTCAACGCACGTTCGAGAAACATCTGCGGATTCATCATAATATTCGGCGGCATCGCTTGCGCCTACCATCCAAGCGTCGCCGAATTGAATACAATGAACCGGTCCGACGCGCTCCACCGATGCGAACAGGCTTTGCGGACGAGATTCGCGCGCATCGACTATCGAAATGCGGAACGCGGATGTCTCTCGACGGAAGCCCGCCTCGAGTCCGCCGACCCCGTCGTCCGCGAATCCGCATATTTAGTATTAACGCCGGGCGCTCACGGCTGGGCCGCGGAAATAACAGTTCTCCGCGAACAACTCGACGCGGACCGCGCTGCAATCGCGAATCCCGGCGCGCGGTGGGTTTCGATGGGCCGGGACCTGGAGATGGAATCCTTCCTCGTGGAAACCATCGAGAACTGGCTCGCGCATCCGGCGCCCGTGTTTGGAACGGTTGAGTCGAGCGGCGGCGGCACGGCGAGTTCCCAGCCGACAATCGACCGCTGACTGTTTATCCTATGCGCGTCCCCAATTACGACCCGCCCAAACCTCGAATCCGCATTTCGTTCCATGCCCATCATTGGTGTTGTCGGCGTTCAATGGGGTGATGAAGGCAAAGGCAAGATTATCGACATGCTCGCGGCCGACGCCGACATCGTCGCGCGTTTCGCCGGAGGCAATAACGCGGGCCACACGGTGGTTTTCGAAGGAAAAAAGTTTGTATTACATTTGGTCCCGAGCGGCGCGCTGAATCCAAATACTAAAAATGTGATCGGCAACGGCGTCGTCGTCGATCCCGAACATTTATTTAAAGAAATCCGCGAACTCGAATCCGCCGGAATCGAGCTGCGCGACAGATTATTTATAAGTTCGCGCGCGCATGTTATTTTTCCCGTTCACCGCGAATTGGATATTTCGGCGGAAAAGTGGAAAGGCGCCGGGCGCCTCGGAACCACGGGCCGCGGCATCGGCCCCACGTATGCCGACAAAGCGGCGCGCACGGGCTTGCGGATTTGCGACTTGCTCGATCGCGATCATCTGGCGAGGCGTCTTCGCGCGCTTTTAACAGAAAAAAACGAGAACCTCGCGCGCGTTTACGGCCGGCCCGTCATTGATATAGAAAACGCGATCGACTCCGCGCGCGAATACGGCGAAAAGTTAAAACCGTTCGTACATGATACAGGCGCGCTGCTCCGCGCGGCGAATGCGCGCGGCGAGCGCATCGTGCTCGAAGGCGCGCAGGGGGCGATGCTCGATCTCGATCACGGCACCTACCCTTTTGTAACATCTTCGTCAACGTGCGCGGGCGGATTCGCGGCCGGAACCGGATTGCCGCCGCGCGCGTTAACTAAACTTCTGGGCGTCGCCAAGGCCTACTCGACGCGCGTCGGCGAAGGGCCGTTTGTTACAGAACAAAATAACGAAACGGGCGCCAAAATCCGCGAACGGGGCCGCGAATTCGGCGCAACGACGGGCCGCCCGCGGCGCTGCGGTTGGTTCGACGCGGTCGCGGTGCGTTACGCCTGCGAAATCTCCGGTGTCGACGAACTCTCGCTGATGTGCCTCGATGTATTATCAACATTCGAGAAAATTAATATTTGCACCGGTTATCGCCTCGGATCGCAGTCGTATCGTGAGTTTCCGGCGGCGCTGGCCGTGCTCGACGGCGTCGAACCCGTGTTCGAAACGATGAACGGCTTCGATCAGGACTTGCGGAATTGTCGCAAGTACGAGGATTTACCGAAAAACGCGCAGACGTACGTCGAGGCGGTCGAATCGATGATTAAGGTTCCGATCGTTAAGATTTCGATCGGTCCCGACAGATCTGAAATCATTACAAGGGCCGAGGTCGTTTCGCGCGCGGGGAGAACGCAGCGGTGAGCAAGTCCGCCGCCGAATTTAACAAAAACGACGACGGCAGGCCGCCCGCGCACGTGGCGATCATTATGGATGGCAACGGCCGCTGGGCGCAGCAGAAAGGTTTGATTCGCGTGCGCGGTCACCGGCGGGGCGTCGATTCGGTGCGCGCCGTGACGACCGAATGCGCGCGGCTCGGCGTCGGCAGCCTGACGCTTTATGCATTTTCCGTCGAGAACTGGAAACGCCCGCAGGCGGAAATACGAATATTAATGAATTTGCTGAAGAAATTTCTGATCGACGAGCGTCCGACGATCATGAAGAATAACATTCGCCTCACGTCGATCGGCCGGATCGAGGACATGTCCGCGGATGTACGAAAAGAACTGAACGCGACCGAAGCGTTGAGCGCGAAGAATCGGGGCATGGTGTTGCGGCTCGCGCTGTCGTACGGAGGCCGCGCCGAGCTCGCAGATGCTACAAAACGGATCGCGCGCGAAGTGAAGGCGGGGCGTCTCGATCCCGATGCGATCGACGAGGAGACGATCCGCGCGTTTTTGTATGATCCGTCGCTGCCCGATCCGGATTTGTTAATACGGACCGCCGGCGAAATGCGCGTTTCGAATTTTCTGTTATGGCAGGTCTCGTATTCCGAATTATATGTAACGCCGGTGTGCTGGCCGGATTTTCGCGAAAGAGAATTGAATGAAGCCTTCGCCGATTATCGCAGGCGCGTTCGGAAATTCGGCGGTCTCGAAAGGGTGACGGTCTCGTAACTATAATTATCGTGGCGGGCGCAAACTCGAAAGCCGGCGTGGATCGTTATAAATACGGAATTTTACTGATTCTGTTTATCGCGCTCACGGCGTACGTCGAGGCGCAACTCTTGCCGGGATCGTTATCGTCGACCGTCGTCGGAATATTAGCATTTGCCTGCGCCGCCGAAACCGCGGCGATGTTCAAGGCGGCGGGCGTCGAACCGCTTTCGAAAATAAGTCTCGGTCTCGCCGCCGCCGTTGTCTGCGCCGTCGCGCTCCCGCGGCTCGGCCAATCGATGACGACGCGCGTTTCATTTGTAATCTTCCGCGCGTTCGGCACCGCGGAACTTGGATTATTAGCGTTCGCGTTCTTCGCCGCCGCTTGTGTATTGCGACAAAAGACCGGCGGCGCCGCTCAAACGCTCGGCGCCGGCGCGGTGGTGATACTCGTGGCGACGGGCTTATTATATATGATCGACATCCGTTATTTTAATGGATCGGCAACGCTCGACGGGCTCGAATTGTTAATATTTCTCGTGGCGGTCTCCAAAGTCGGCGACATCGCCGCGTTCATCGTCGGCTCCGCCGTCGGAAAGCATAAATTAATACCGGCCGTGTCTCCGGGAAAAACATGGGAGGGCGCGCTCGCGTCGCTCGTCGCGGCTTGCGGCGTCGCCGCGCTATTTGGAATATTTCATTTCGCCGGCCCGCTCACCGCCGAAACCGCGGCCGCCGGCGGCATTGTTATTAATATCGCCGCACAATTCGGCGACCTCGCCGAATCATTACTCAAACGCTCGGCCGGAGTAAAGGATTCGGGCAATTGGCTGCCGCAGTTCGGCGGCGCATTCGATCTTGTCGACTCGCTTTTTCTGGCGGCGCCGATTTTCCATGGTTTCCTTCGCATTGTAAGTTTATAGACAAGATGGCGCGCGCGCGGATTCCCCTGTTCGCAATCTCTCCAAACACACCTAACAAAACCACTTGACACCAAAAACCGAACTGAACGACCACGATACACAAGCCGTCGAAGAACGGATTCCCCTTCGAAGCTACGAGGAGGAGCGGTTGATTCTGGGCCCCTACGATCGACACGCACGCGTGGTGCGCGAAGTTCACCGGGTCAATTTGGTGTCGCGCGACGGAAGTCTCAAACTAATGGGAGACGCGTCGTCGGTTCGGCTCGTGCGCGAGCGAATTGAAGCATTGCTCGGCCGCACGCGCGCGGGCGATGCGTTCGACGAACAGCATGTTTTGCGATCGCTCGCGAGTCTTCCTCCCGAATTCATGGAAAATACTACAAAAAAACCCGCGCAGCCCGCGGGAGACTCGAATCGCGGCGACGTTCCCGCGAAGGACTCGCATTCGTTGCATCGCGCGTCGCACGAAGTGCTTCCGCGGACGCCGGGGCAGGGGGAATATATGCAAGCGATCCGCGAGCACGTCTTAACCATTGCGAGCGGTCCCGCCGGTTCGGGAAAAACCTATCTCGCGGTCGCGATGGCCGTCGAAGCGTTGCGGCGAGGCGAATTCCGGCGGCTCGTGCTCGCGCGTCCGGCGGTCGAGGCCGGCGAACGGCTCGGATTTTTGCCGGGCGATTTGCAGGCTAAGATTAATCCCTACCTCCGGCCGCTCTACGATGCGCTTAACGATATTCTCGATCCGGCGGCCGCGCGCCGATATGTAGAAAACGACGTCATCGAAATTTGTCCGCTCGCGTACATGCGCGGGCGAACGCTAAATAGCGCGTTTATCATTCTCGACGAAGCGCAAAACACAACGCCGAAACAGATGCAAATGTTCCTGACCCGCCTCGGCGAACACGGAAAAATTGTAGTAACAGGCGATGTTACACAAATCGATTTGCCGAATTACACGGCGTCGGGGCTGATCGACGCGCGCGCGCGGCTCGCCAACGAACCGGGCGTCGCGCTCGTGGAACTTACAAAAGCCGATATTATAAGGCATCCGCTGGTGACGAGGATTGTCGCCGCCTACGAAACTGACAAACGCTAACGTTCCGTGTCTTGCGATGCACCGCGAGAGGGGATTGCCCGTCGTGCGCGCGCGCGCGCTGCGCGAGGCTTGGCGCGCCGTTTTGTTGCATCATGCGCGGGCGCCCAAGCGCGTTTCTGTTGCATTGTTGACCGACGCGACGATGTCACAATTGCACGAATCGTATTCGAAAATTCCGGGAACGACGGATGTATTGACATTCGACTTGAAAGGAACGCCCGGATCCTACGACGCCGAGATCGCGATCGGCGTCGAAGTGGCGCGCCGCGCGGCTTCCGATCGGAAATTGCCGTTCGAACGCGAAATTCAGTTATATCTAATACACGGAATGTTGCATTTGTCGGGCTTCGACGATCATGCGAAAGCGGATCGCGCGCGCATGCGGCGCGCCGAGCGAAAAATACTGACATTCATCGGCCATGACCGATAAGTTACAGTTCTTTCGGCGAATCGACGGCGCGCTCCACGCCGAATCGACGCCGCTCGCGGACGTCGCGCGCGAATACGGCACTCCCGCGTATGTTTACAGTTCCGCGTCGTTCGCCGGGCGTTTTCAGTATATTTACGATGCGTTCGCGAAACTCGTTCCCGGGCGTGAATCGCTCATCGCCTATTCCGTCAAAGCGTGCTCCAATCTAACAATTCTTCGTCTGCTTGCGGAGCGCGGATCGGCTTTCGATGTCGTCTCGGGCGGCGAATTGTTAAGAGTCGCGCGCGCCGGCGGCGATCCTTCGCGGATCATTTTCGCGGGCGTCGGCAAACGCGACGACGAATTGGAACTCGCGATCGACGCGGGAGTATTACAAATCAACGTCGAGTCGCGGGGCGAGCTGGATCGATTGCAAACGATCGCGCGTTTACGCGGCGCCCGCGCGCGCGTCGCGCTGCGCGTGAATCCGGAAGTCGATGCCGATACGCACAAACATCTCAAAACAGGAGCGGCGGCGTCGAAATTTGGAATGTCCAAATCCGACGCCGCGGCGATTCTCGGACAGAATAAACAATATACAAATATCGAATTCGCCGGACTTCACGTGCACGTCGGCTCGATGCTCTCCGCGTGCGATCCCTACGCGAACGCGATCGAGTCCGTCCGGGAATTAATATCAGTATTTCCGGGACCGATACAAACGTTCGATTTTGGCGGCGGATTCGCGATCGACCGCGCTTCCGCGCCCGGTCTGGACCCGAGGGTTCTCGCGGAGAAACTCGCGCCGTCTTTAATAAAAATCGGCGCGCGCCCGATTCTCGAACCCGGACGTTGGATCGCGGCGCCCTCGGGAGTCATTATTACAAAAGTGGTCGATCGTAAACAATCGGGCGGAAGAACGATCGTCATCGTCGACGCCGCGATGAACGATTTAATACGTCCCGCACTTTACGACGCGGTCCATCCGATGGAGAAAATTAAAATCAACAATTCGGGATCGCGCGCGGCCGAAACCGTCGACGTCGCCGGACCCGTCTGCGAGAGCGGCGATTTCCTCGGCCGAAACGTACAATTAGATATTTGCGAGCCCGGCGATTTGATCGCGATACTCGACGCCGGCGCCTACGGTTTCAGCATGGCGTCCAATTACAATTCGAGGCCGCGCCCCGCCGAAATTCTGGTGAGCGGCGCGCACGCACGCGTCATTCGACGCCGCGAAACCTTCGACGACCTGTTGCGCGGCGAATAACAAAAACGAGGCGGGTGGCAGTTCGGTGGAGGTCGATCCTGAAGAGGTGCTTGGCCCCAAAGAGGCGCAAACTCCGAACTGCCACCCGGCCTCATCGTCCGTGTGTCCCTTTACGGACGAGCGAGGGTGGTCGGACCCTCACTTACCGATTGCGACAGGTCCCGCTGACGCAAACGGTTCAGAAGCAAACACGCCCCCGAGCAAAAAGGCAAAAAGCCAACGAAGGCTTTTCCTCGCCGACGCGGGCGTGGATCGCGGTGCGTGTAGACTGGCTCCGATGCCGGGTCTCCCACCCGTCCTTGAAGATCATTTCCAACATCCGCGTTGCCGCGGACGCGCCGCCGCACCGGCCGCGCGCGGGCGCGCCGAAAATCCGTCGTGCGGCGATCTGTTAGAAGTGGAAATTGTTGTGAGTGCCGCAAGAATTGAACAATCGCGATTCATGGCCCAGGGTTGTTCGAGCGTGATCGCGGTCGCCTCTTTGGTCATGCAATATCTGGAAAATAAACAAATCGACGACGCTCGAAATATGAATATCGAACAACTGGTCGCGGCGGCGGGCGGATTGCATCGCACGCGCCGCCACGCGATCGCGATGGTCGGACGCGCGGTGAACGACGCGTTGCGGAGCGTGACATGATGCGCAAACCCGCGCATTTGCAACAAAAACTCGACGAACTCGCGAGTCGATACGACCGGAAATTTCTGCAATCCGATCCGATACAATTTCCGCATCGTTATACTTCGCCGCGCGACCGGGAAGTCGCGGCATTCATCGCGGCCGTTTTCGCGTACGGATCGGTAAAACAAATTCTCGGAAGCGTCGGTCGCTTCATCCGCGCGCTCGAAACGATTTCGGCGTCGCCCCACGAGGCGATTCTTAACTTTTCGATCGAACGCGATTCGCGAAAACTCGATGGTTTCCACCACCGGTTCAACGACGCGCGCGACGCGGTTTGTTTAATTCTATTCTTACAACAAATCCTCCGCTCGCACGGATCCATCGAGGCCTTTTTCGATACATCGGCGCCGCGGCAGGTTCCGTTGCGCGAACGGATCGCCGCGTTTTCGTCGCGCGCGCTTGCGCTCGATTATTGTAAATTATACGGAAATGGCGCGCTGCCCGACGACGCGGGCGTCCGATTTTTCTTTACAAATCCAAACGACGGTTCGGCGTGCAAGCGATTGTGTATGTTTCTCAGGTGGGTCGTCCGTCCCGACGACGGCATCGATCTCGGGCTTTGGCAGACAGTTTTGGCCCGCGAACTCGTGATGCCGCTCGACACGCACACGACGCGGATTTGTTATTTGAACGGCCTCTGCCCGAGCCCGTTCGCGACGTGGCGCAACGCCGAGCACGTCACGGAGGGTCTCCGCCGATTCGATGCTAACGATCCCGTTCGTTATGATTTTGCGATCTCGCGGCTCGGCATTCTGCGCGTTCAAGGTCCGGCCGCGCGCGTCCGGATGTCGAATAGTAAATTACAAACAAAGAAACCAAGTGCTCCGACAGTTCTTTAACCGCGACGACGATCCGCGCGTCGATCCCAAGCGATTGTTGGCATTGCTCGAGGCAAGCCGCGCGCTGAATTCCGAACGCACGTTCAAACCGCTTCTCGATTTCATTGTCGATCGCGCCGTCGATCTCCTCGGCGCCGAACGCGGATTTGTAGTTGTCGACCGCGACGGCAAACTCGACGTTCCGTCGGCGCGCAACGTCGACCGCGAAGATGTACGAAAAGCGCTCGAAAAGATATCGTCGTCGATTGTGAATCAAGTACTGCGCAGCGGCGTCGCGATCGTCGCCGACGACGCCGCCGCGGACTCCGCGTTTTCTTCGTCGCGCTCCGTGATGGATTTAAGATTAAGAAGCGTTTTGTGCGTTCCGCTGAAAACTCGAAATAAAACAATTGGCGCGCTCTGTCTCGACAACCGTTTCGCGCGCGGCCGATTTACAGAAGCGGATCGCGAGTTCTTGGAGGCGTACGCGGCGCATGCCGCGATCGCGATCGAGAACGCGCGACTCCATGAAGAAAACGCGCAAGTCCGCGCGCGCCTCGAAGAATTAAATAAACAATTGGAGGATAAAGCGGCGCGCGCGCTCGCCGAACTCGAACGGATTCAGCGCGAAGCGGTCGTCGCGCGGCCCGATCCGCTCGAAGGACGCTACGAATCCATCGTCGGGCGCGGACCGCAAATGATGGAAGTGTTAAAACTGGTCGACCGCGTCAAGGACGGCGATTATCCGGTTTTGATCCGCGGCGAGAGCGGCACCGGAAAAGAACTGATCGCGCGCGCCATTCATGATAATGGCCCGCGCCGCGCGAAACCGTTCGTGGCGGTGAATTGTAGTTCAATTAACGAATCGCTCCTCGAAAGCGAATTGTTTGGAGTGAAGCGCGGCGCTTTCACGGGCGCGCACGAGGATCGCAAGGGACTCATCGAAGTCGCGGCGGGCGGCACGCTTTTTCTCGACGAAGTCGCGGAAATGAGCCTTGCGCTGCAATCGAAATTATTAAGATTTCTCCAGGATCATAAAGTTCGGCGCGTCGGCGGAACGGAAGAGATTTTAATGAACGTCCGCATCATCAGCGCGACGCACCGGCCGCTTGAAGACATGATTATTAAGAATCTGTTCCGGCAGGATTTATTCTTTCGTTTGCGCGTCGTCGAAATCCGCGTGCCGTCGCTTCGCGAGCATCGCGCGAACATTCCCGAACTCGTCGCGACATTCTTACAAAAAGAATGTAAACGAATCGGCGCCGAAAAGAATATATCCAATGAAGCCATGGCCAAACTCATGGCGCGCGACTGGCCGGGCAACGTGCGCGAACTCGAAAACGAAGTCACGCGGCTTTTCGCGCTTTCGGGCGACACGATCACGCCCGACCTCGTCGAAATGAAACGATCGGCGACGGTCGCGATGCCCATCGACGAGGCCGTGCATGCGCTCGTCGGACGCCGACTGGAGGAAATCGAATCGGCGTTGATTCGCGCGACGCTTCAAAAAACCGGAGGCAACAAAACGGAAGCGGCGCGAATATTAGCGATTCCGCGACGCACCTTTTATTCGCGATTGGCCACGCTTGGAATCGATGGCCAGGCGCCTCCCGAAGCTGAACCGCAGAATCGTTAGATCGTTTCGCGGCGGCGACTGCCCGCTGCGCGAAATCCGCACACACGGGCGGGCGGAGCCGAGTTCGCGCCGCTCTTTTTCGACATACGCCGCGACCGCCGTCCGGCATGGCGCTTGTTCTGCAGGACCCGTCTGCAACCACGCCACCGTCGACGGACGGTGCAACTTGTCGAACCGGAACATGATTCAAACAATCTACAGTTCAGTATTCATCGTCCCCGCCGTTTTGTTTGTTCAAACATCGGGTGGAGGCGTTCAATTGAAGGCTGCGCAGGAGGTCGTTAAAGCACATGCGGCACCGAAACCTACCGAAGGGAACGGACCATGCGACTCCGCGCTCGCCAAACAAATTCCTGGCGCGATGTTTTTGGTGCGTTGTCCGGATATCCACGAGTGGTCGCGCCGCTGCCAGGAACTCTCGATTAGTAAATTATTCGAAGATGAGGAAGTGAAGGATTTTTTCGGCAGCGATCCGAGCAAGAAAATCGATCAGGCAATGTTACAGTTGCAGTCGGCGATTCCGAATCTGCCGCGCGAGCTGGTGACGCAGGTGATCGACCTTGCGCACAACGGTTTCAAGGGCGAGATCGCGGCGGCCATCTCCGCGCCCGTGCGTCGAACGGCGGGCGGTTATCGGGAACCTGAAATCTACGTTTCGGCCGAACTCGCCGATGTAACAGATAAATTCGACTCGACGATGAACTCGGTCGTCGGATTTGTAAGATCGATCAAGGGCGAATCGTCCGCGAGAAAAGTCGCCGAGGATTCGATGAGTTATTATGAATTCAGAAATGTGGAATCCGAAAATCAAGGCGACGCCGAGGGAGTTCGAATCGGCCGCCGCGGACATCATATATTTCTCGGCGGTCCGCACACCGAGGCCATCGAGCGCCTCATGGGACCGGCGCCCGAAAAGAGTCTTTCGGATAATCCCAGTTTTCAGGAAGCGTGCGAGCTTTTTACTAAACGACCGGGCTCCATGTATATTTATATGGACGGACCGACGCTGATCGAAAGCACGCAGGCGAAAATCGAGGAGCTCGCGCCGTTCGGCTTCGATCGGTTGAAGTGGATCGGATTTAGTTTCGAGCCGGACGGCGAATGCATGCGCCATCGCCTCGAAGTTCGCGCGGACGCCAATCCCAACGTCGTCGCGCTCTTTACAGAAAAAGAAAAATTCAATCTCGCGGAGGAGTTGCCCGCGTCGACGATTTTTGTCGCGCAAATGGCATTGAACGGCGAGACGACGAGTCAGGCGATTCGAAAATTAATATCACAATTCGGAACGCGAGCCGAGAACAACGCCGATCGCTACGACCGCCAGATGAAGCGGATGCGCCAACAGCACGGAACCGATGCGGATGAAGTCCTCGGACTCCTCGGCGACGAAGCCGCGATCGGCGTGGTTTCGCCCGACGCAGGGATCATCCCGGACATTTATCTTATGATTCGCGGCAAATCCGCCGAGGCCGCCGCGCGGCTCGGCACCATCATCGAGACCGTTGCGCGCCACGCGGAACCGAAGAACGGGTTTTCGACCACACAATATAAGAATCACGCTATTGTTACGACTCAGGCCGATGAGGGACCCTCGCCCGCAATGGTCGTCCAGGGCGATCTCGTCGTCATCAGTTCGACTCTATTCTCATTAAAGCGTTGGATTAATTTTCACGAGGACGCGGGCGCGGCGCGTCTTGGAAGTTCCAAGAACTACACGCAATCATTGGATACGTTCGGCCACGAGCCCGCCACCGCGTATGTTTGGGCGGACTGGGGCGCCATTACAAAATTTGCTTACGGTAATATCGCGCAATTCGCGCCAATGTTAGCTTCTGCGGTGGGTAAGCGGACGCAAAAGCGCGCGGCCCATGATTTGCAAAGCAAGCCTTCGGATAAAACAGAAATCGCGCCCGGCATCGAAGTCGATTGGTCCAAGATGCCGTCCGTCGAAACGATCGTTCGCTACATCACTCCGCAGATCATCCGTTTCCGAGTGAACGCGCACGGTCTTTCGGTCGAATCGCGCGCGATTTTATAATCATCAACGCTCACTTTCTTTTCTTTACATCACAATATATCGGTAAAGAACTGAAAGGATCCGCTCTCTGTGCGATCGACTAACGATCGGGTATTCGGCCCACTCGATCGTTAGCTCCGGATAGATCGCACCGGCCCGGCACATGTGTGCCGGGCCGTGTTTTTTTACAGCCGGTTTTTAATTGTCAAAACGACTTCGCGGGCCGCGAGGCGGCGGGCGAGCTTGCCGTGCGCGAGTCGGTGGGCTTCAGAAGACTTCGAAACGTATTCGTAAAACTCATCATTGAATTCTTAATATCCGATCCGATTTCCGGGGCTGCTTTGGATACATCCATGAAGGGATTGATGGCCTTCGCCAGCGCTTCTTCGATGCCCGCCGCTTCCGATTTTCCTTCGGATCTTAACTTTTCCATGCGGCGGCGATGAACCTCCGCATTTCTCGGATCGAGCGCGCTCGCGCGCGCGAAATGCGTTTCCGCCTGGTCGTATTCGCCAAGCAGCGCATACGCGGTCCCGAGTTCGAGATGGGCCTCGCACCACATTTCCGCGACGGTCGGATCGAGGGCGCCCGGCGCCGCGTTCTTGTCGTCGTCGCGCACTGCTTTTGTTAAACTACCGATCGCTTCGCTGAATTCTTTCTTGGCTTCTTCGGAGGCGCCCTGCTTTTCGAAACTGCGTCCTGCGCCGATCTTAATGATAGAATATAATATTAACGTTCTCGGGTGCTCTTCTCCCAGCCACTTGGCGCGATTGGCGCTCACCTGCGCGGTCGCGAGATCGCCTTTCTGCAGGGAAAAGCGTCCTTGCAGATATAATACATAAATCTCCTCTTCGGGCGCGAGTCCGCCGTTCGCGAGCAGTTCAGTACAATCCGCCAGCGCGAGTGTAATCAATTCCGGGTCGCGGTCGCCCGCGCGAATCGCGAACTTTGCTCGCAACAGACACGCTTCCTGATGCGTCGAACTGTATTCATGCGCGACTTCAAGATTATGTTTGACGACGTCCACGGCTTTCGGATCGTCCCAGCCCGCCTTGGCCGCCGTGATGTAGCCGCGGGCCTTCTCATGCTGAGTATTGAAATATAAACTCAAGATTCCGATGCCGAGCATGGCCGCGATCGAACCGGCGACGAAAACGCCGCGGCGATTCTTTACAAATCGAAAAACGCGGACGGCAACGCTCTCGCGTTTTGCAAGAATCGGCCGGCCGTTCAGAAATCGCTCCAAATCGTCCGCGAGCGCGACGCCGTTCGCATAACGATCCGCCGTGTTCTTCCGCATGGCCTTGTCGAGGATGATTTCCAATTCCTTCGGACAGTCCGGCCGCAGTTTGCGCACGCGCGGCGGGTGTTTTTCTAATATTGCCTTCAACGTCGCCGCCGTCGTGGCTTCCTGAAACGGCGGACGCTGCGTGAGCAATTCATATAATGTAACTCCCAAAGAATACAAATCCGAACGTCCGTCGACGGATTCGCGCGAACCTTGTATCTGTTCGGGACTCATATAATTCGGCGTGCCGACGAGAGCGCCCGATTCGGTCATCGTTCCCGATCCGTCGACGCGCGCGAGTCCGAAATCCGTTAACGAAACGCGCCCGTCCGGTTCGCGAAGAATATTAGCAGGCTTGACGTCGCGATGAATGATGCCCTGACGGTGCGCGAACGCGAGCGCCCGCGAAACCGCGAGGCCGATTTCTCCGCACTCGCGCGGCGAGAGCGGCGCCGCCATGATCGAGCGGTCGAGCGATATGCCCGGAACGAACCGCATTGCTATATAATGTAATCCCGAACGCGATCCGACATCATAAATCGGAACGATATGTTCATGATGGATTTTTGCTACAACTTCCGCTTCTCTTAAGAATCGAAGAATTGTAGCTTCACGCGAGGCGAGTCCCGGCGGCAACACTTTCAACGCGACGCGGCGCTGCAGCGGCCGGTGGTTGGCTTCGTAAACGACTCCCATCGCACCCGAACCAATTACGCGCAAAACTTCATAATCCGGAAGGCAGCGCCCGACCTGTTCGACCGACATTTCAAAATTAGTAACGATTCCCCCCGACGCGTTCGGCTTGTCGCCGGCGCCATTCGTTCCCAAGACTTCGGAGTCGTTGCTCGTCACAGACGTTTGTTACGAAAGAAGGGGGATCGTGCTTCCGAAGAACGCGCTTACTTTGCGAGCGCGGACGCAATCGCGACGCACTCGTCAAGGAGCGCGCCGAGGGCGTCGAGTCGCACCATGTTCGGGCCATCGCTGGGAGCGTGGTCCGGGTCCGGATGCGTCTCCATAAAAAGGCCGTGAAACCCCGCTGCCACCGCCGCGCGCGCGAGGAACGGCACGCGCTCTCGATCACCGCCGGTCCGGTCGCCGAGCGAACCCGGACGCTGCACCGAATGCGTGGCGTCGAAGACCACGGGCTGGCCGTGCGCCGCGAGGTCCGGCAGACCCGCGAAATCGACGACGAGGCGCCCATAACCGAAAAACGTCCCGCGCTCTGTTAAAAGTATATTTACATTTCCGGAGGATTTTACTTTTTCGACGGCGCCCTTCATTTCGGCGGGAGACAGGAACTGTCCTTTCTTAATATTTACACATTTTCCGGTGAGCGCGCACGCCGTTAACAAATCCGTCTGTCGGCAGAGAAACGCCGGAATCTGCAGCACGTCGACGGTTTTTCCCGCTTCGGCGGCCTCCTCGGGAAGATGGACATCCGTAAGAATCGGAATTTGATACTTCTCGCGGACTTCGGCGAGTATCGCGAGGCCGTTTTTCAATCCGACGCCGCGGAAGGACTTGCCGGACGTCCGATTCGCCTTGTCATAACTACTTTTATAAATAATCGGAATTTTGCGTTTCGCGGCGATTTCGACGATCTCCTGCGCGCATTCCATGGCATGCGCGCGGCTTTCGATCGCGCACGGGCCTGCGATAAGAAAAAACGGCGTTCCGCTCGCGGGAAGCGTGTAGCGGCCGGCGCGCACGGGGTTGGGAGTGGGCAGCATTGTCGATTTTTATTAAATTTAATGATCTGCGGCGGCGGGGGAATCGGAGCCGACGAGAATCGGCATGGATCGTCGTTCCACGGCAACCGCCGCGGGGGTCGTTCCCGCGACGTCGCCGTCGATTTGAATCGGAGTGGCTTCGGCCGATTCTACGGAAATCGCGCGGCCTTTCATAAATATTACATTTTTTCCGGGCAGCCTGCCCGCGACGCCGCGCAGCAGCGCGCGCACGAGTTCGAAGGCCGACTTGGCGCGAAAACAATAAATCTCGAAGAGGCCGTCGTCCAAAAGGGGCCCCGATTTGAATCGAATCCACGGTCCGGCGTAATATCTTGTGTTCGAAATAATAACAAATCCACAATCCGTCGGCGGCGATCCGTCCGCCGTAACAAATAGCGGGGACGGTTTGAATTTTTGTAATGTTTTCAATATGGGAAGCGCGTAATTCAAATATGATATTCCGCCGCGGCGGACGCTCTCGAGTTCGCGCAGGATGTTTGCGTCGAAGCCGACGCCGATCGAGAAAAGGGTCCGCCTGCCGTTACAAAGCGCAGTGTCGATTCGAGCGACGCGCCTTTGTTCGACGACTCGCGCGAATCCTTCGGCGGCAAATGGGATGCGAAGCTCGCGCGCGAGAACATTGGCCGTCCCGCTTGGAAAGACTGCCGCCGGAAGTTTTCCGTCGAGACCTTCGGCGATTTCTCGAAGCGTGCCATCCCCGCCGATTCCGATGACCGTCTCGTGAGCGCCCTCTTTCGAAGCGGCGGAGGCGATTTCGATGGCGTGGCCGCGGTGATTTGTAGTTTTTAGATCGGACTCAATGCCTCGAATCTTCAGGGCGCGCGCAAGAACATCCGCGCGCCGCAGATTGCGACCGCCGCCGGAAATCGGATTCGCAATGAGAAGGACGCGTCGCACGATGGGTGAATGTTGACGATCGCCGCGTCAGTTTCCTTCGAAAACTCTCCGCAATACTTGCGCCGGCGCGCGCGCTCCGCGAGTCTCTGCGGATTCCCCCTATGCCTGAACCACTTTCGCCCCGCTACGAACCGGCCACGATCGAAGGCCGGATATATCAATTATGGGAATCGAGCGGCGCCTTCGCGCCCAACTCCGCGCGCGCGCGCGGGGCGAAGCCCTTTGTTGTTACAATTCCGCCGCCGAACGTGACGGGCGCGCTCCACATGGGGCACGCGCTCAATCAAACGTTTCAGGATATTAGTATTCGATTCGAACGCATGCGCGGGCGCGCGGCGCTCTGGGTGCCCGGCACCGACCACGCCGGAATCGCGACGCAAAACGTCGTCGAAAAAGAATTAAAGAAGCAGGGACGGCGCCGTCAGGAACTCGGCCGCGAGGGTTTCGTGCAGGAAGTGTGGAAATGGAAGGATCAATACGAAAAACGGATTTGTACACAAATGCGCGCGCTCGGCCAGTCTTTAGATTGGTCGCGCTACGCGTTCACGATGGATCCGCGGCGCTCGGCGGCCGTGCGCAAGGCGTTTTGTACTCTTTGGGAGCGCGATCTGGTGTATCGCGGAAAACGAATTGTAAATTGGTGTCCGCGGTGCATGACGGCGCTCTCCGACGAGGAGGCCGAAAAGCACGCGAGCAAGGGGAATTTGTGGAAATTTAAGTATCCCGTGAAGGGAATGCCCGGCCAATTTGTAACGATCGCGACGACGCGTCCCGAGACGATGCTCGGCGACGTGGCGGTGGCCGTGAACCCGAAGGACGAGCGTTACAAGGATCTCGTCGGCAAAACGTTAATATTACCATTGGTCGGCCGCGAGATTCCTGTTATTACAGATGAGGCCGTCGAGCGCGAATTCGGCACGGGAGCCGTGAAAGTGACGCCCGCGCACGATCAGACGGATTATGAAATCGGCGAACGCCATGGATGCGAGCGCACGGTCATCATGAATCCCGAGGGCGCGATCGCGCTCGATTCTATCAAAGCTTATATTGGTAAAACGGATTTCGCGCTCGCGACGCTCGAAGGCGTGGACCGTTTCGAGGCGCGGAAACGCATCGTCGAGGCGATGAAAGAGCGCGAATTGTTAGCGGGCGTCGACGACCACGAAAACGCCGTCGGCCGATGTTACAGATGCGACACGATCGTCGAACCTTACCTTTCGGACCAGTGGTTCGTGCGCATGTCCGTGCTCGCGAAAAAAGCGGCGGACGCGCAGCGCCGCGGTGAAATTAAGTTTCACCCCGAGCGTTGGGAGAGTTTTTATTTAAGTTGGCTCGACAACGCGCGCGACTGGTGCGTATCGCGGCAGATCTGGTGGGGCCACCGCGTTCCCGTGTGGTGGTGTGAAAATAAACATATCACCGTGCCTCCGGCGACGAACGCGACGACGGATCCTTTACAATGCGCGACGTGCGGTTCGAAGAATATCGAACAGGACAACGACGTATTCGATACATGGATGTCGTCGTGGCTCTGGCCTTTTGAAGTATTGGGTTGGCCGGAAAAAACAAGCGATCTCGAAAATTATTATCCGACCGATCTATTAGTTACCGATCGCGGAATCATATTTCTCTGGGTCGCGCGCATGGTGATGGCGGGACTCGAGTTCATGGACAAGATTCCGTTTCATCATGTTTACATAAACGGAACGGTCCTCGACGCGCAAGGACGCAAAATGTCCAAATCGCTCGGCAACGGCATCGATCCGATCGATATGATTAAAGAATACGGCGCCGACGCCGTGCGTTATTCGCTCGCGATTCTGTCGTCGGAGGGCCAGGATCTGAAACTCGCGAAGGAAAAGTTCATTCAAGGCCGCAATTTCTGTAATAAAGTTTGGAACGCCGCGCGATTCATCGGTATGAACCTCGAGGGCGCGCCGCGGGCGGACGCCGCGAAAGCGACGCGGCTCGAGGATCGATTTATCCGTTCTCGGGCGTCGTCGGCGATCGATAATATTACAAAAGCGCTCGATAATTTTAAATACAACGACGCCGCGCAGGAATTGTATCGATTCATTTGGAACGATTTCTGCGATCATTATCTCGAATCCGTCAAAGGGCGCCTCGGCGCCGAGGCGGAGACCGCCGACCGCGAAATGGCGCGCGCGGTATTGTTGGAAACATTGCAAACGATTGTGAAACTGTTGCATCCGTACGTTCCGTTCCTGACGGAGGAAATATACCAATCGATGCTCGTGCCGGTATTAATGAATCCGGCGCCGACGCTGATGGAATCGGCGTGGCCCGCGCCCCGGCCGGAGGCGCGCGAAGCCGCCGCCGAACGCGAAACGGAAATCGTGCGCGACGCGCTGCGCGCCGTGCGCAATCTGCGCGCGGTATTTAATTATCCAATCGGCGCGAATCCCGACAACGCCGTGTTTTCGGCGAATTCAACAAATGCGGCCAAAGTCGTCCGCGAAAATATTATATTAATTCGCGATCTCGGACGCCTCGGCGAAGCGCAGGTCGGCGTCGATCTGCCGCGCCCGCGGAGAAGCGGCGTCGACGTGTTCGATGGCGGCGTATTTTATCTTCCGCTCGAGGGCCAGGTGGACGTCGCGGCCGGCGTGGACCAGCTCAAAAAGAAAATCGACAAAGTGGAATCCGGCATCAAGGGAATCGACGCCAAACTTTCGAACGAATCGTTTATATCGCGCGCCGATTCCGAAATTGTTGCAGGCGAACGCGCGCGGCGAGGCGATCTCGAGCGCGAAATCGCCATGTTGCGCCGCAACTTGGAAGGGCTCGAATCGTAATATAATAATTACATGCGCCGCCCGCCGCGACCCACCATTCCCGACGACATTCCCGAGCGAACGCTAACGATACCCGATTCGCAGGCGGGAGTGCGCCTCGACAAGGCGTTGCGCGATTCATTCACGGATCTTTCGCGCGAATACGTGCGCGAACTGATTCGCGACGGTTTTGTAATGATAAACGATCGACCCGCGCGCGCGCCGAGCCAATTGTGCAAAACCGGCGAAGTCGTCGTCCTGCGCCTCGCGCCGCGCCGGCCCGACGCGGGACCGCCGCCGCCGGAATTTACAATTCTTCATCAGGACGATTCGATCATAATTATTAATAAACCGCCCGGACTCGCCGCGCACCGCAACGAGGGCGTGCGCCGCGGCTCCGTCGCCGATTACGCGCAGCGCGATTTCGGATCGTTGCCTTCGCTGCAGGGCGAAAACCGCCCCGGAATCGTGCACCGCCTCGACAAGGACACGAGCGGCGTGATGGTGCTCGCGCGCCAGCCCGAGGCTTTCTTTGCATTGAGAAAACAATTCGCCGATCGAACCGTTTCTAAAGAATACCGCGCGCTCGTTTTTGGAGAATTAAGATTCGAATCCGAATGGGTCGAGCAGCCGATCGCTAGAAATCCGCTGCGTCCGAGCAAAATGTCCGTACTCGAAGGCGGTCGAGAGAGCAGCACGTACATCGAAGTGATCCAACGATTCCGCGGGTTTACATATGTTCTTTGCCGGCCGAAAACCGGACGAACCCATCAAATCCGCGTCCACCTCGCCTGGCTCGGCCATCCGGTCGTCGGCGACACGGTTTATAAGATTCGCAAACGCTTCGAAATGCCGCCCGACGCGCCGCCGATCAAACGGCAATTGTTACATGCTTATTCTTTGGAATTCGAGCATCCGGCGACGCAGGAACGCGTGACGTACGAGGCGCCGCTGCCGGAGGATTTCAAATCAATATTAACGTATCTTACGGCGAGAGCTTGACGATTGCGTCCATTCGGACGCAATCGCCGAATGTTGATCACTGAACGTTTATGTGAATCACGTTCGTAAAGAAAAATTCGTTCGTTCCGAGCAGACCGCCGCCGACGATCGCTTGTAAATCGTGCTGTGTGCCCTGCAGATTCGGGTCGTTCGGCACGGCGATCGTGATTGTCTGGTTTTTTAATGTAAATGGCATCTGTCCGATGAGGATTTCGGAAATCGGAAGATTCAAATCGAGCCAGAAGTCGCCATAGGGCGGCGCATTGTATGGAAAGGCCGCGAGGGTGCCGTCGATCAGATCCCAATAATCCTGGAAGTGCTGGCCGTAAATTGTAAATACATAATTCTGCCCGATCGCGACGGTCGCCATCGCGGAATCGATGGCGGGAGTGTAATAATACGGCGCGGGCGCGTTGTAGTTTCCGCTGGAATTGGCGACGACGATGCTCTTCGGTCCGGGCGAGGCGCTCGCGGGCGATTTGCAAATAATCGTCGTCGCGTTCACGCTCGTGACGGTCGCGGAAATGCCGCCGACGGTCACGGCCGTATCTCCGAGCGTCGAGAAGTTCTTTCCCGTAATTGTAAATTGTATGTTGCCGGCCTGTTTCCCAAAATTGTTAGAAACAGCCGTGATCTGCGACGTCACTTGCATTTTTCGCATGAGCGGATCGCAGACGACGACGTTTTCCCACGAGAGAAACGGAATGGATGTGTAAAAAGCCTCGGCGACGGTCATTCCGCGCGCATAATTAGGAAACACTTGGTCGGGTTCGGAAACCGCCGTGAGGTACGGCTCCGCGACGTGCCCGTTCGCGGCCGTGCAGCCCATTCTTATCAAATCGGCGATCAGCGATTGTCCATAATTACCTATATTGGGTCCGGTGAACGTGCGTCCGGACGTGGATACAAAATCCGTCGCGAGCGAACCCGGTTTGAACGTGCCCGGAACATTATCGGGGCCGCCGTTCATATTCGTACCATAATAAGGAACGCCGAGATTATTGGAATCGTTGCTGCCCCACGACGAATAACCGATGATATTATTTACATTTTTCTGAAACGTCGTCGTCGAGTCGTGCGACACGACGAGGCCCATATTGGTTAAATATGTCGCCGCGTTGTTGAGCCACGTCTCGCCCGCCGCGTAACCGCCCGTTTTTGTAGGATCTCCGTCGAGCAGCCACACGCCGGTGCCCGTGGGCGTCTGCGCGCGATCGATCAGATTCTTAACATCGACGGGAACGCCCGTGCCCGGATCGATCGCGTCGGCGTATCCGTCGAGGCGGCAGACGAGATAACTGATTCCGGCATTTGTAAATTCATCGATTCCTTTCGTCTGCCCGAAGTAAGGATTCGTGAGCCATCCCTCCTGTCCGTTGTCGGGAACGAGACCCGTGAACAATTGTGTCAATTCCGAATCCACGGACGCGATCGTCTGGCTCGTGCCGCCGCCCGTCGTGTTCGCGACGATCAGCGGCACTTCCTTCGTTAGCAAAATGCACTTGATCTGCGTTTTTAGCGAAGGCACGGTCGTCTGAAGATAATTTTTGACGACGTTTCGAATATAAGTATTATAATCCGTCCGCGAAATATACTCGGCCGACGGCGTCCCGGCGGGCAAGTGCAGGATATTCTGCGCCGGAATGTTACGGATCGATGTATAGTAATTTCCGACCGCCGTCGAAATCGCCGACGAATCGTTGATCACGAGAAGCACTTGATTCGGTTTCAAGTCGGCGCGCGCGGCGCCGGCGGCCGCGACGAACGCCGCGAGTCCGGCGAACACTATTTGTAAACTAACGAATCGATTCGACCGTGATCGGCGCATTGTTATATTAAATGATGTCGCTGCGGGAGAATTACAGGCGGAATTGCAAGGGTCGCGCGAAACGCGCCCCCCAAAGCCTACCCGATTACTGTTTGTTCAGTCGAACGTCGATTGACTTCCCGTTCGCGTCGGAAATGTCAAATTCCACGGCGGCGGGGTTGTAGCCGGATTTCGTAAAGTTCGCGCGATAGTGTCCTTGTCCGAGCGTGCCGAGCCGGACATCGCCCGGCGCGGGCGGCCCGTCCGCAAACCATTGCGCGAACTCGGTTACACCCGCGAAACCGGAGTAGCGCCGGCCGTCGCTATCTGTAAGAACGACGGCGAATCCCGTGACCGGCTTGCCCTCGCCGTCGGCGATGTGCCCGATCACCGTCGCGCCAGCCGTCAACTCGATTTGCAATTCTGTGTCGTGTCCCGACTCGACGGCGACCGGATCGACGAACCGCGATGCGAGGCCTTTCGCGCGAATCAGCATTCGATACTGGCCCGCCGCGACGCCGCGCGCGCGAAACTGCCCGCCGCTATTTGTAAAAACGTCGGAAACGCGCGTCACGGGCTGTCCGTCCGGCATTTGTAAGAATATCGACGCGCTCGGAACCGGCTGGCCGCCGGATACCACCGATCCGACGATGCTTCCGGCGACGCCAATGCTAAATTCCATGTTTTTTAACTGTTCACTCTCCTGAATGCTAACTTTCTTCGAAACGCGGCCGTAAAGCGACGAACCCGGATCCGACATGAACGCGTTCGCGCCGCCGGCGGATATTAAATATGTTCCCGCCGCGAGATTCTCGAAACGAAACCGCCCTTCCTCGTCGGTCGTCGCCTGCCCGAATGCGCCCATTAACGATCCGACGGGTCCGGTTTCGATCGCGAGCATGATGGGCTGTCCGGAGAGTCCCTCGTTCTTCGGTCCGCGCACGATGCCTTCGATCGAACCTAACGGTAAATTTAATAAAAGATCGTACGTCGGGCGGTCGGGGATCTCGACGGGCAGTTCCGCGCCCGACTGCGAACCCGACATCCGTTGAATTGTAAATACTACTCTTCCGGGCGGCAGCGACATTTCGAACGCGCCCTGCGCATCGGTTGAATTGAATCGCGGCGGATTGCCGCCTTTCAGCGCGCCGGCCTGCGACATCGCGCTCACGATCGCGCCCGCGACCACGTCGTTGCGCGATTTTACGATTCCGCGGACTTTGACGAGATTGCCGCGATCTTCGCCGAGAACAAGTTTTGTAATTTCGCCCTCCTTGACTTCGGCGGTCGTGAATCGCATTCCTTTTAATATTTCCGCGGGATTGGCCGATCCCATATCGCTAAGAAACGAACCGCGCAGAACGCTCACTTGAAACACTCCCTGCGACAACCGGTAGACGGCGAAGCGCCCGTCGCGATCTAACAATACTTGCTCGAATTCGCCGCGGTCGGGAGCATTGACGGTCGCGACGCCGCCCGCCATCGGCAGTCCGTCCTCGTCGAACGCCTGTCCTTCGATGCCGCCGCCGGCGCTGAGCGCGATTTCGACATTTGTAGCATGCGCGCCCGGCGCGAGGTTTTGTAATGATAACGTTTGCCGCGCGTGATCGGCGAACTGCGCCGCGAGCGTGATCGGTCCCGCGTCGAGATCGGCGAGTTCAAAATTCCCGTCGTCGCCCGCGGTCGTCGTCGGCAGATCGGACCTGAAACTATCGAGCATGCTCGCCGTGACGGTGACGCGCGCGCCGTTCAATCCGGCGCGCGACGCGCGGTCGACGACGCGGCCCGAGACGTTGACGCCCGGAGTCAATGCGACGTCGACTTCCGCGGGCGCCGATTGTTTAACTTCGACGCTCGGAACTTTTGCGCGCGCGAAACCTTTCGCGTGGATCGTCAATGTATAACTTCCGGGCGTGACGTCGTCGAATATTACAATTGTCGAACGCTCGGGACCCGGCGTTTTCGCCGCGGCGGCCGCGATTTCGAACGGCTGTGATTTAACAACTTCGGAAAGGTTAAATCCGGGTCCCACGGGCCGGCTGATCTCGATCGCGATGTCGCCGCCCGTCGGGGCAGGGCAGTTCTCGGGCCAATGGAGCGCGGCGGCGATCGATCCCGGTTTCTTTAATTTTAATAAAACCGGTTCGCCCGTGTCTTTATGACGCTTCTTCCGGCCGGGCGCGAATCCCGCGTGTGTCGCCTCGAGGTCGTACGGACCTTTTCCCATGCCTTCGATCTTAAACTTTCCTTCGGCGTCGGTCACGGCCTCGCCATTATCGTAAACCGTCGAGCCGCCTTCGCCCGATTCGAGCTGGCTCATTTGCGTGGAAAACTCGAGGCGCACGACCGCGCCTTCGACGGCCTTGGCATCGGGATCCACGACGACTCCCGAAATCACGCTGCCGTTTTTTAATATTAATACTCCGAGATCCGTGGTCGCGCCCGGACGAATATCTACATATTCCGAATTCGCCGGACGCCAGCCGGTTTTTTCGGCGCGCGCGCGCACGCGGACGGCGGGAATATCCTTCAATTCGAACGCGCCTTCGCGATTGGTTTTGATAGGTTCGCGTTCGATCTCGATTTGATAAGTCGCGAAATCGCCGAAAAGAGGCGACACAGAGGCTCCCTCGATCGGGTCGCCCGTTTCGCTGACTATTTTTCCGACGAGCCGCGCCGCCGGCGTCAGCGTTATTGTAATATTAGGAATCTCGCCGACTAATTTTAGACTCGCGGAGTTCGCGCCGAAGCCGCCGTGGCGTGCGACGATCGTGCCGGCGCCGCCTGAGGGAACGGCATTTAATATAAACAATCCGTCGGACGACGATTCCGCGCGGATGTCGCGCGGCGTCGTCACGCGCCCGCCCGAGCCGGGCATGCGATGATCCAAAAAGGATATTTGCGCGCCGCCGACGCCCTTGCCGTCGGCGGATTGTACTTTTCCGCGAATCGAAACGCCGCGCCGCGCGCGGACGATGAATGGCGGATTGTCGGCGGCGTGATGGACTTCCCACGTGTCGTTTACCAATCCGTCGGATTTGATATCTAAATAAAAATCGAGGTCGCGCGGCGCGTCGATCTTAAACGTTCCGTCGGCGGCGACGGAAAAAGCGGCGCCCTCGCGGTGGTTTTTCCGCGCATTACGAACAAGTTCGCGCTGTCCGGCCGGGCCTTTTTGAAATGAAAGCCGCATGATCTGGCCGAGCGACATCGCCGACATGAAATCGGGATTGTCATAACGAATGACGACGCGCGTGCCGGGGGGAATGGAATTTGGTTTCCCGTCGAGGACGATCACTTTTCCGAATCCCTCGCGCGTGGCTGCGACATTCATGTCACGCGACGGCGCGGACGCGGTCTCGCGTCCGCCCGAATCGTTGATTTTGGAATCGGCGCCGATGGCCGGCAACGACGCTAGCAATTCTTGTCCGCCACGGCTCGCGACGCCGTCTCCGCGATCGCCTTGTCCAAACGGCGACAGGGCGATGCCGAGTGCGATAATTAATAAAGCGGCGAAGATGCCGATCCAGAGCGATTTTGATCGTGACATTGAATTACAAATAGTCCGCGAACTTCCAATTGGGTGTGCAAGGAAGTTCTATGCAAGGAAATGGAGTGCAGTCACTGAAGCGCGGCCTTCGCGCGAATCTGACATCGCCCGCGGGTTTTCCGCGCAAGGCGCAACATACGTAGTCCGGTCGCAGGCGACCGAGTAGAACAATCGCCGTGCCCGCCGTCGTCCTTTCGCATGTTCACAAACGCTACCGGCGCGGCACGTCGGACGTGGCGGCGCTCGAGGACGTTTCGTTTTCGATCGCCGAAGGAGAGCGGGTGGCGCTCGTCGGCCCGTCGGGGTGCGGCAAATCGACAACGTTAAATTTAATTTCAGGCGTCGACCGCTGCGACCGGGGCGCGATCCATGTCCGCGGATTGGATATAACAAATTCGACGGAGGCGTCGTTGAATTCGCTTCGTCGCGGTCTCGTCGGAATTGTATTTCAACAATTCCACCTGATGCCGCATTTGACCGTCGAAGAAAACATAATATTGCCGCTCGCGCTCGCCGGAAAACGCGATCCCGAGCGCGTGCGCGAATTGATCGAACGCGTCGGTTTGCGCGAGCGAATGCATCATTTTCCGTCGGAGCTCTCGGGCGGCGAGCAGCAGCGCGCCGCCGTGGCGCGCGCGCTCGTGCACCGTCCGCCCGTCGTACTGGCGGACGAACCGACGGGCAATCTCGATTCGCACGCGGGCGACGCCGTGATGGAATTGTTATTTGGATCCCGACGCGAGGCGAGCGCCGCCGTATTGTTAGTCACTCACGATGCGCGCCTCGCCGCGCGCGCGGACCGCATTATCCATATGAACGACGGGCGCATCGAGGCGTGATTCGTAATATTAACTGATGCCGCGCTTTCCGCACGTCCCCGCGCTCGTCCTGCGCGCATTCGTCATTCGGCCGGTCCTCCGCAGGCCGTGGCGATTTATCATAACTGTGATCGGCGTCGCCGTCGGTGTCGCGTCGATTCTCGCGACGTGGCTGTCGAGCCGCGCCGCCGTCGCGTCGATGCGCGAAGGGGCCGTCGAAATCGCCGGGCGCGCGCGCGTCGAAGTGACGCAACCGGGCGGATTGCTGGAATCGGAATTGTATAGATTTCGCCCGCTCGCGGACCGCGCGCTGATCGCGCCCGTGATCGAGGAATTCGCGCTCGCGCCGAAACTTAAAGATACAATTCGCGTGCTCGGCGTCGACGTGCTTCTCGATCGTAAGATTCGCGAACTCGATGTCATATTCAATCCCCTGTACGCGGCCGGGAATCTCGAACGCGCGCTCGCCGGAGCGGGCGCGCTCGTGCCCGAACCGCTTGCCCGAGAATTGAATCTCGAGGCGGGCGGAATATTAACAATCCACGCGCGCTCGAAACCCGTAGAAATACCAATATTAGCATTACTGCGGCCGCGCTCCGTCGCGAGCGCGTGGAACCGGACCATTGTCATCGACATCGCGTACGCGCAGGAAATTTTCGGCCGGATCGGCCGCATCGACCGGCTCGAATTGCTGCCGAGAATTGATAATTTAAGCATCGAGGACGCCGGTTTGGAAATTACCAATCTCGAATCGCGCGCGCGCGAAGCGGCGCCGCCGGGCGCGCGCGTCGGAAGGCCGAACGAGCGCGCGGAGCAGGCCGACCGCATGGTGCAGGCATTACAATTCAATCTGACCGCGCTCTCGGGAATTTCACTGATCGTGGGATCGATGCTGGTGGCGACGACGCTCGCGACTTCGGTCGTGCAGCGACGTTCGATTATTGCATTATTACGATCGCTCGGCGCCTCGAATTTACAAATCGCGACGGCGGTCTTTTTTGAAGCATCGGCGATCGGTCTGCTCGGCGGCGCGTTGGGCGTCGTCGCGGGCGTTGCGGGCGCGCGCGCCTCGCTCGCAGGCGCGCGTACGACAGTCGCTTCGATGGTGCCGGGCGTGCCGGCGACGGAATTGTATATTCCGTGGTGGGCGGCCGCGTGCGGCGTCGCGCTCGGATTGTTTAATTCTTCCGTCGCCGCGATATTACCGTTGCGCGAAGCGATGCGGACGCCGCCGCTGCAGGGGCTCCGCAGGGAAAGGCCCGCGTTTTTAAGTAAAAAAGCGTGGTTGCTCGCATCCGCGTCGCTCGTGTCGTTGTGCATCGCGTCTTATTTGTTAGCTTTGGCGCCCGCGCTCGGCGGACTTCCGTACGCGGCGCTGGCGTCGTCGTTCGCGCTGCTCGTGGCGGTCGTAGTTGTAGCATCTCCCGCGCTGGACGCCGCGGCTCGCCTCGGAGTGTCGCGGCGATTCATTACTTTTCCAATGATCGCGCGCGCGGGTTTGGCCGCGCTCTCGGCGGGGCGCTCGCGCGCGGCCTGGGCCGCCGGCGCCGTCGGTATGGCCGTCGCGCTCGCGATATCGATTACAACCATGGTCGGCTCGTTTCGCGAGACGGTGTTCGATTTTGTAAATCAAACAATCCGCTCCGACGTTTGGATCCGCCCACGCACCGCGTCGACCGGCGTGCATGTCGGCCGCCTCGATCCGGAAATAGTAAATATAGCATTGCGCGAATTCGGCGGCGACGTCGTCGACCCGTTTCACGAGACGACGGCGTTCGTGCGCGGCGAACCGATTTCGCTCTGCGCCGGAGAATATCGTGTCGTGCAGCGCGCGGCGGGGCTTCCGTTCGTCGACGGTCGCGACCCAAAGCGCGTGTTTGCGGATGCCATTGTTAATAATTCGATTATGATTAACGAACCGCTGTCGAACCGCTTTGGAATTCGCGCGGGCGACACGATCGAAATCGCCGTGCCGTCGGGAATATTAAGAAAGCGCGTCGAGGGCGTTTTTTATGATTATTCACGAAGCCAGGGCATGGCCGTGCTCGACCGCGCGGAGTTTTTGCAACTTTATCCCGACGACGGTCCGCGCGAAGTCGCGTTTTTTCTAAATAATGCGGTCGAGGCGCCGGCCGTACGCTCGAAATTGATAGAATTGCTCGGCGGAAAATTCGAAGTGGATATATTACTGAACCGCGAACTGCGCGGACAGGCGATGGAAGCGTTCGACCGATCGTTTGAAATTACAAAAGCCCTCGAGATCGTGTCGCGCATCGTCGCCATCGTAGCCGTGCTGACCGTGCTGTTCGCGCTCGTCGACGAACGGCGCCACGACTTCGCGCTTGTGCGCGCCCTCGGCGGATCGAAATTGCAGGTGATCGGCATGGTCTTTACAGAAGGGATCTGCCTCGGAATCATTAGTGTCATCGGCGGTTTCGTTTTCGGCCTGCTCGTCGGGGTCGTGCTCGTGAAAGTGATCAATTTACAATCCTTCGGCTGGACGATGCGCCTGCTCCCTCCGTGGACGAATATTCTATCGATCGCGTGTTCTGTTACATTTGTCTGCGGCGCGGCCGCATTGCCGCCCGCTTGGTTCGCCGCGCGGCGCGCTCCGCGGGAGCTGCTTCAGGACGATGTTTAAGAAAATCGCGCTCATGAGCTTATTAACGATCGCCGCCCGCGGCGACGATTGGAAAATTGTCAAACCCTCGCCGGATTTGAGCTATCCGCGCGACCACGGCGCGCATTTCGATCATCGGACGGAATGGTGGTATGTCACGGGCGAGGTCGCCGCCGCGACCGGCGAATCGTTCGGTTATCAATTTACAATTTTCCGGCGCGGCATGATCGCGGGCGAATCGCGACCGGGCGAGTCGGCGCTGCGCCCGCGGCAGGTGTTCGCCGGCCACTTCGCAATTACGGATATTAAAAATAGTAAGTTCACATTCGCCGAACGGCTGCGCCGCCGCGGCGCGGGACTCGCCGACGCGGCGGAGGGATCGATGCATGCGTTTCTCGAGAACTGGGAGATTATTAAAAATGACGGAGGCCCGATTCGCGTCGCGGCATCCGACGCGGCCGCGGGCGCAATGATACAAATGGATCTCGACCCTGCGAAAGCGCTCGTCGCGCACGGCAGCGGCGGTTATTCGAAGAAAGGTCCCGAAGTCGGCAATGCGTCGGTTTATGTTAGTTTTACGCGTTGCGCGACGAAGGGTATTATTAATTTAAATGGCAGGGAATTCAGCGTGAAAGGCGAAAGCTGGTTCGACCACGAATTCGGAACGAGTCAATTGGGCAAAGGCGTGGCGGGCTGGGATTGGTTCGGATTGCGAATGGACGACGGGCGCGAATTGATGATTTACGGTATTCGGAAAGTCGGCGGCGGATACATCGCGGAGTCGGGCGGAACGCTAGTGGACCGAAATGGCGCGACGCGCGTGTTTACGAAGAATGATTTCAGTATGGAAGTGTTGGAAACATGGAAAAGTAGTAAAACCGGCGCAAGCTATCCCATTCGCTGGCGCGTGAGTTTACCGTCGGAAAAGTTAAACTTCGAAGTGCGCGCTAAAGTTAAAGATTGCGAATTGGACAGTCGCGGAACGACCGGAGTCGTGTATTGGGAGGGGCCGGTGCAGTCAAGCGGCGATGCGCGCGGAAGCGGATTCATGGAGTTGACTGGATACGTTGAATCGCTTGGCGGGAAATTCTGAATATGAAAGTGGACCCGTCCCCATTCTCCGATTCCTTTTTTCGATTTTTCCGCACTTGCGCGAAATCGCGGTATGCGGCAAAGTTAGCGTATGAATCGCATCTCACTATCTTTAGTTTCCGGTTTCGCGTTGGTTTCCCTGCTCCTCGTTCCCGCGCACGCCCGCGTCGGCGGGGTCAACGGTCCGCTTTCGGGGACTTGGAAAATTGTCGTGCATAGCAAGAAGTACATGGATGACGGCAGTAAAACGGCGAATAAAGTTCAAACAGTTGACGCGACGTTTACCGATGATTCGCTCGGGTCGAATAGTAATGTAACTATAACGATCACGCCGACGGAAGGCGACCCGCCATTCATGCTCACGGGCAAACGCATTGCCAACGCTTTTCGCGTCGACTCGGACCCGCTGGCCTCCGAGCAGATCACACTCGCCGGAAGCGCCGCGATGAATAAGAAAACAGGCTTTGCCAATAGCGCCAACGGCACGGGCTCATCCTTACAATCGAACAAAATCGAGCTTCTTACATTTACGGCCAAGCGTACCGGGCCCTGATTCACAGCGAAAGAAAGGGCGCAAGAATGGGAACGGGTCCAATTTTTCCAAGCTATTAATAATAATCCCCCCGCTGTGCGCTCGATGGGTTGGGTCGCGACGAGCACTTCCATGAGAAGGCCTCTGTGTCAAGGCCGCTGGTGCGGTTTTCCAATCTTTACATCCGACCGATCCGCCTCGCTTCCATTCGCACTCGTTGTTGAGCCCGCTTCTGGGGCCCGGTGCATGCTGAGTTCCG
>JACQFD010000030.1 GCA_016200225.1 Planctomycetota bacterium | reverse complement strand
TCAGCATGCACCGGGCCCCAGAAGCGGGCTCAACAACGAGTGCGAATGGAAGCGAGGCGGATCGGTCGGATGTAAAGATTGGAAAACCGCACCAGCGGCCTTGACACAGAGGCCTTCTCATGGAAGTGCTCGTCGAATGTTAAGATTGCAAACGCGGAGCGTTTGCAATCTTAACATTCGCCTGCGCAACTCGCCGCGACCCAACCCATCGAGCGCACAGCGGGGGGATGAATATATGTTGTGAATGGGTTGTTCGTTTACTTAATTTGGAAAGAATTCTTTTTTGTCATGTCGAATATGGCATTTGATGCATACGGGGTGGAATGCGCGAGATTGCATGAATCCGGCGCGAAGTTTGGTTAGCTCGGTGCCGTTCCAGATTTCGTCGACGCGTTGTTTATAAGCGTTGCCGAGGACGATTTCGCCTTCGGCGTCGACGCAGCAGGCGGTCGCGTTGCCGTCGACGAGGAATGCGAGCTGGCGCCATGGAAAACTACAAAAAGCCTCGCGCGAGACGGGTGCGAGGGGCACGTGATTACGAATGGCGCTCGCTTCGCCGGCGCCGCCGGTCGCGTTGACGCCCCAGCCGTGGTACGGAGTCCATTGCAATTCGAGTCCTTCGCATAATTTTAATAATGTCGTCCCCGTCGGATCGAGCGTGACGACGTCGGCCGCGTCCGGGAGCACGGCGCCGCCGACGCGGCGCACGACGTCGACCCAGTATTGTATGATAACTCTCACGCGCTCGAGTTCCGCGGGATCGTTTACTTTCGCGAGATCATACAAAACGTTCACGCGCGTCGCGGGCGGCGGACCGCGTCGCACGATTCCGGCGACCATGTGTTCGATGCCCTCCATGTACGTTTCGTAGGGCATGTCGGTGCCGCGCTGCGCATCGTAAGCTTCGCGTTCGGGCGTGTTGAGCGATATAACCATTTCGTCGAGGCGCGAATCGAAGATTTTTTGCACGCGGTCGCGCTGGAAACGCGATCCGTTGGTTGCTAACAATACGCGCTGGCCGAGCGCGTGCGTTTGTTCGACGAAATCGAAAAATCGAGGATACAAAAGCGGCTCGCCCATCAAGTGCACGCGAATCGGATAATGATGTTCCATTTCGGCGAGTTCGCGGACGATTTTCATCGCGAGATCGAACTCCATCGGTTTTTGTTTACGTTGCAAATCCGTCTGCGGGCAGAACGTGCAGCGGAAATTACAAGCATTCACGAGTTCGACGAAGGCGTCGAATATCGTATTGCGAACTCGCAGCGGAAACGGCGCGCTCTCCGCCGCGACGCCGGCGTCATTGAATAATTTAATTTTAACGTCGTACGCGCCCTCGAACGCGCGCACGTACATCGGCGTTTCGAATTCCTGTTCCGCGCCCGGTGCGATGCCCTTCGGCAGCGGAATTTCGAGCAGCCTTCTGTAGAAAGCGCCCTCCGATGTATACAAATCGATCGCGCCCTTCAGCGGCCCCGCGGCAGGAGCATTTCCAGAGGGCGCCGAGGCGTCTTCGCGTTTACGGGCGACGCGCACGCGCAGCGGCACGGACTCGAAACCGAAAACCCGCTTCGGCGGATCAATCGGTTGAATCGAAAGGGGTGCTGCGTTTGGCGTCACTGCCTAAGAATAGCACATCGCGTTTCGCGCCCGCGGTCTACCAGCGGTGATAGGCGGGATGGCCCGGTTTCACGGCCACGAACAGACCCCGGCAGGTCGCGCAGACCTTACCGTTGGCTTCGAGCGTCGCTTCGATGTTCGCGCGGTCGTCCGTCGAGTCGACGACGCGCGCTTTTAGTAGTATCGGCCCCGCGGTCGGCGTCGGACGTAACAATTTAATCGCATATTCCGCCGTCACCGTACACGGGGGCGAATCGAGGGCGTTTTTTTGCATCAAATGCGCCGCCGCCGTCCAATTGCTATGACAATCGAGCAGCGAGCCGATGATGCCGCCGTTTAACATTCCGGGAAACGCCTCGTGGTGCGGCTCCGGCTGCCACGTCGCGACCACTTCATTATCTTTCTGAAAACTACGAATCCGCAGGCCCTTCGCGTTCGCGGGCCCGCAGCCAAAACACGCGTTGTGCGGCGCGTATCGCTCCTGCAGGGAGAGTTCGGTCATGCCGTATGTATAACGAATGCGGCGGCGCGCCGCACGCGCGGGCGGTCGACCGCTGGTTTTTCTTTCGCGGATAGTGCGGCGTGACCGTGTCTTTGAATCGACGCGATGTTCAGCGGCAGCGACACCGACCTTCTCGAACGCACGGCCCGCGGCGACCGCGACGCTTTTGAAACCCTCGTACGGCGCAACGAAGCCGCGACCGGGCGATTTCTGGCGCGCGTGTTGCCGGCCGACCGCGTGCACGAGGCGCGCAATACTACTTTTCTGCGGGTTTTTACAAAAGCCGGAACGTACGGCGGCGGATCTGTAAAATCGTGGATATTTAAGATTGCGTGGCGCTGCGCGGCGGATTTGTTGCGCGAGGGCGGGGCCGACCGCCGCGCCACGACGACGACCGCCGACGACGCGCTGCCGGCACGCGGGCTCGCGCCCGACGCGGCGGCGGCGCTCGACGAGGAGCGATTCGCCGTTCGTTTATCTTATGAAAAACTCGACGCCGAGGACCGCGCGCTTTTGTGGCTTTGCGTGGTCGAGGGTTTGGCTCTCGATCATGCGGCCAGAATATTACAAAAACCGCCCTCGACGTTGCGTTACCGGCTCGCGAAGGCGCTCGAACGCGTGCGGTCCGACCTTGTCCGCACCGACGTTGCCCGCACCGACACTGTCCGCGCCGAGCCCGCCCGCGCGAATCCCGCGCTTACTAAAAGTAACTTAATAAAATAATTCGAATAAATAATTTACCGATACGAAACGATAACGATCATCATGGGCAACACATTTCACAAATCGAAAGATCATTGCAACAAGGTGCGCGTGCGACTCGCGGAACACGCGGGTGAAATCCTCCCGGAGCGCGAGCGCGGCGCCGTTGCGCGGCATTTGGAACATTGCGCGGCCTGCTCGGCGCGGTTCGCCGAACTTCGCGGCGCGATTATCAATATACAAAACATGGCGGCGGACGACGCGGTCGCGCCGGTCGGAAAAACGGACGTCGGCGCGATATTACAGAAGGCGAATGCCCCGGCCCTGGCGCCCGCCTCCGGCAATTCGTGGTGGCGGACGTTGATTCGATTCGCGCCGCTCGCCGCCGCCATATTCTTAATAAGCGTGTTCGCGCCGATTCTTTACCGATCGAACGCGCAGCAAAAGGAACTTCGCGACCAGATGAAGGAATTGAAGGATCGCGTCGCCGTTCTCGAGGGAACCGCGCCGAGAGTGCTCGAATCGACGAAGGCGTGGATCACGCCCGCGCTTCGCGACATGGCGGGCGAACTCGACGATCACGAAAACCGCGTTCAAGAATCGTTGCGGTTTCTCGCCCGTGCGATGGGAAGGCAGAACCAATTCGTCGCCGAAAATCTCGCGGGCGAAATCGAAACCACGAAACAACATTTGGAATTTACACAAAACGCCGTGCTCCGCGTCGCGGAAAAACTGCGGGATTGATCATTTAACAAATCTACACATATGCAATTTTCCACGTTCACATCACTCCACCAACACTAAATATAACGATGATACCACGACTCGCTTTTATTGGATTATTCGCCGCGAGCTGCGCCGTCGGCTCGATCGGCCTCGGCGCGCGCCACACGCAGGAACAGGAACCGGCCGCGCAGGGTTCCGGAACGCGCGACGACGTCATGAGGAGAGACGTCGAAACCATGCGCCGCGTTCTCGATCGCGAACTCGCCTCCGAAAGGCAGGACAAACAAAAGGCATCGAAGCGTATTTATTATAGTCTCGCGTCGGCGTCCAATTCCGAGGCGTACCACGTGCCCGGCAACGGTTTTATTTATATCGCGCACGTCGACGCCGTGCTCGCGGGAAGCGCGAAGGATGATAAGAATGAAAAGGACGGCGCGAAAAAAGAGCCGTCGCTTTGGGACGAAGTTCGCGCGGAGGTCGACGGGCAGGTCTCGCTCGGCCGCGTCAAAGCAACCTATCATTTCGACCCGAAACAGGCCGACGACGTCAAAGAGCGCGCGATTCGCGCCATGGGCAAGTATGCGGCCAACATGACGCAATTAAAGTATAACGAACTCGTAACATTAATATTAAAAGGCGGCTCGGGGCGCATGGTGGCGCTGCGCGCGAAGGACGCGCCGGATAAGAATATTGCAGATTCCGAGAAGGATGCCGCGGAGGACGTCGCGCTTATGAGCGATTCCATCGCGTTCGCGTTCGACGGAGGCGGATCGCCCACCACGATGACGCTTTCCGCGACGCGCGGCGACTGCGCGGCGTTCGGCGAAGGAAAATTAAATTACGAATCCTTCGCGTCGAAAGTTAACGTTTCGCAATCGGTGGGCGGCGGACGCAAGGGCCAGTATTCATTCTGGTCGAACGGCGTTCCCGACGTGCCGAGCAGGAAATAATCATCCGACGAATGCTACTTTTCCGGCGCGGCCGGGAATGTTTGCAAGTGACATTTCACGGCGGGGGAGTTCCCCCGCCGCTTTTTTTGCATTGAGAATCGATAAATTTAAGATTTCGCGCGTCGTCGTGAACGACTGTTTCCGACCTTTCATTTGTTTACAAAGATCGTCGAACCACGGAGCGTACATCCGCCCCTCGGCCTCGGCGTGAATGGTCGCGACCGCGAGCGGGCGCGCCGCGGCGGCGAAGAGCCATTCTTTAGTTATTATTTCGAGCGTGCGGCCGTCGCGTCCGAGGTCCTCGTCGAGGGTCGGAATGCCGGCGGGCACCTGCGGCGTTTTGTAATTTTTACCGTTCCAAACCGGCAGAAACGCGCCGTCGACGCCGGGGTCGGTCGAGCGGCAGTCGCTACAATAATCCAATCCGAATTCGTCCTGAACCGCGATCGATTCGGGGCTCGCGAACCACGCGGGCGCGGCGCTCGCGGCCGTCCGTTCGCCGAAAATTTCCTCGAATGCCGCCGCCGCCTTGCCGAATTCGGCGCGCGTTTTTGTTACGTCCCACTGATGTAAATGATCCTGCCACGCGACGTGGTCCCACGCGTGAACCCCAACTTCGTGGCCGCTTTGTTTACATTCGCGCGCGAGTTCGGGAAATTTCTTTGCGATCCATCGCGCAGGCAAAAGCGTTCCCGAAAGCGCGGTCCGCACGCCGTACATCGACGCGGCGTTGGTTCGAAACATTTTACTAACAAAGCCCGGCTTCGTAAACGCGCGCAGGACCGCCTTGCCCGAATTGTCGGGACCGAAACTAAAGAAAAACGATCCGCGGAATCCATACTTATCGAGCGTCCGGCGGATCGACGGCACGCCGTCGCGCATGCCGTCGTGGGTGTCGACGTCGATCCGCAGACCGAGATTCACTTTACAGTTATATTTGTTACTTCTTTTCGAGCGCTGCGGCGGCGTACGGCTCGCGGAAGTTCTCCGTCCGCTTGAACCATTCGCATGTCTTGTGAACGCCCTCTTCGAGGGAAATTTGCGGCTGGACGTTCAGGATCGTCTTCATGCGCGTCACGTCGGGAACGCGGCGGTCGATGTCTTGATAACTCTTTCCGTAAACTTCCTCCTGTTTCTTAAATACAATATTCTTCGGATCCTCGGGATTTTTTCCGAATTCCTTTAACATCACTTTCGCGAGCTCGAGAATCGTCGTTTCCCGGTCGGTGCCGATGTTAAAGATTCCGCCGACGGCCTGCTCGACGAGGCCGCACGCCATCGTGGCGCGGATCGCGTCGTCGACATACGTGAACGCGCGCGTCTGGCGCCCTTCATTAACGATCGTGAGAGGCTCGCCTCGTAACAACTGGCCCATGAAGATCGTGAGCACGCGGCCGCGGTCGATTTTGTCGAGTTTGGGTCCGTAAACGTTAAAATAACGAAGGATGACGACCGGCAGTCCGAATTTTGCATAGGCAAACGCAAAGTGTTCGCCGGCGGCCTTCGACGTGGAATAGCACCATCGGTCGATCGAAGTCGGGCCGAGGACGCGTTCTTCATATTCCTTGAACGGAACTTTCGTCGATTTTCCGTAAATTTCGGACGTCGACGAGAATACTACTTTTGTATCGTTATGAAACGCGGCGCGGAGCACGTTTTGCGTTCCATTAATATTAACATCGAGCACGCCGAACGGATCGTCGACATAATGTTCAACGCCGACGACGGCCGCGAGATGATAACAAAGATCCGCTTTTCGCATCATTCCGTCGAGGAGCGTGTAGTCGAGGACCGACCCTTTGACGTATTGAAAGCGTCCCGCGTACGCCGGATTATTACGAAAATCGAGAACCTTGGCCGTGCTGGCGGTGTCGATGACCAGCACGCTGTCGCCGCGCTCGAGAAACGCCTGCGCAAGATGGGAACCGATGAAACCCGTGCCGCCGGTGATGAGTACTCGCATGTTAAGATTATATTACAGAATGGAATCTTTCGAGGATTGGATTATTCGAGAATTATTCTTAATTGTAGAAACGCTTATTTCGCGCCGGAGGCGAAAAACGCGAGTCCTTCCGGCAATTGGCCCGATTTCGCGGCCGCCGCGCCGTCCATTTCTTCGCGTCCCGGCGGTTGAATCTTATCGATTCGCAGATACCCGTCGCCGCAGACGACGACGGGCTGGCCATTTTCTAATAATACCGAACCGGCCGGCGCGCGCCGCCCGCTTTTGATCGAAGCGGAGGGCGTCGCCCACCAAATGTAATATTTCTGCTGGCCCGCCATCGCGAACGCGCCGGGATAGGGATGCGTCACGCCGCGGATCAAATCGAAGCAGCGTTTCGCGGGCCATGCAAAGTTAATTTTGCCGTCTTCGGGCGTGCGGCCCCCGCGGTAACAGCCTTTTGTTAAATCCTGCGTAAAGCGCGGCGCTTTGCCGCGCTCGAACCAGCCAAGGCAGCGATCCCAGACGTTGACGGACGCGTCGACGAGTTTTTGATATAACGTCGAGGCCGATTCGTCGTCTTCGATCGGCACCCATTCCTGATCGACGAGGTCGCCCGCGTCGGGTTTCGCGACCATGTGATGCATCGTGACGCCCGTCTCGATCTGTCCCTCGACGAGCACCCAATTCACCGGCGCGCGTCCGCGGTAGTGCGGCAGCAGCGATCCGTGCAAATTGTAGGCTCCTTTCGGAAATATTTCCAATATCGCCGGAGCGATCATTTTTCGATAATAAACCGAAAATAAATAATCGGCGTCGTACGATTTTAACTTTTCGAACTGCGCCGGATCGCTAATATCCGCGTATTCGACGGGAATATTATTTTCCTTCGCGTAGTCGGCGATGCGGCGCCACCAGATATTTTCGTTCGGCGCGTCGGGATGTGTATACACGGCGGCGACCTCCCAGCCGTGCCGCAGAATGCACTCGAGGCCGACGTAGCCCATTTCGTGATACGCCGCTAAAATGCAAAGTTTACCGCTCTGGCTCATGCTCGGGGTGTCTCGGTCGTTGGATCTGTTTGATTGGTTTTCTGAAGTATTTCGCCGGCGCGCGCGGCGGACGCAGCGGGAAACACCGTCCGCTGCGGCAGCGTTTCGCCGTGGAATTTCTTAACTACAAATCGAGGCCGCTTGCGCACTTCGCCATAAATGCGGCCGATGTATTCGCCGAGGACGCCGAATGCGATGAACTGCGCGCCGACGAATACATATAATATCGCGAAAAGCGTGAACACGCCGCCCTTGCCCCAATCTTCATATTCCTGGGTCGTCATGAAAATGCGCGCGACGAGAATTCGTATTGATAACAAAAATCCGACGCCGGCGACGAAAATGCCCGCGCTCATCAGCAGACGCAGCGGCGCCATGCTAAAACTCGTGATGAGATCGAATTGTAATCGTACCAATTTCCAAAGTGAATATTTAGATTCGCCGTGCGCGCGCTCTTCGTGGCGCACGTCGATAACGACGGAATTGCCCGCATACAATTCGGCAAGCGCGGGAATGAACGTCGACAATTCGCGGCTGTGGCACATCGCCTCGACGACTTCGCGTCGGTAGGCGCGCAACATACAACCGAAATCGCCCGAGTCGATGCCCGTCATGTTCCGCGTCATTTTTACAGATAAACGCGATGCAAACGTTCGAAATGCCGAATCCTGGCGCTGCATGCGCCGCGTGCCGACGACGTCGTGCCCCGCGTCGATTTTTTCGAGCAAGCGTCCGATTTCCTCGGGCGGATTTTGCAGATCGGCGTCGAGCGTCACGACGACGTCGCCCGTCGAGTATTCAAATCCGGCGAACACCGCGGCGTGCTGTCCGTAGTTTCTGTTAAATTCGACGATCTTGATCCGCCCGTCGCGATCGTGGTACGCGAGCAGTTTTTGTAAAGAATCGTCGCGCGATCCGTCATTGACAAAAACCGCCTCGACGTCGCGCGTTCGCGCGATTTCGTCCATCACCGGCCGCAGACGCGCCATGAGCAGATCGATGTTGCCGCTTTCGTTATATACAGGAATAACGAGCGAAACCGGGATCGGCCGCGGCGATTTGTTAGTGTTGGGCGATGGGGGCATTAACAAAAAAACGGGCGTTCATTTGCCCGTGTCGACGACGACCAGTGTACGGCTGCCGACGGTCTTCTGAAAGCAAACGGGAAGCCGGTCGCGCAGGCTGCCGCGCAGCCGGGCGAGGTAGTCGCCGCGCGTTACAAATACGAGCGGGCGCGGATCCTTCAGCGCTTCCTCGACAGCGTCGGCGCCGCGCAGGATCAGCGGCCGTCGGTGCGATGCGTCGGCGTAATACACAAATGGCGATGTGCCGGTCCAGCTCGCGACGGATTTTTCGTCCGTGCGATTCGGAAAATACACGGCGTAGCGCGGCTCGCCGGGGTCCCTCGCACGGATTTGTAGTCTTTGCATGGCGAACTCGACGGCCTCGCGCGGCGATTTCAGCGGGTCGAGTTGCGGCACGACCCAAGCGCCGGCGATCCCCACGGCGAGCGCAAGAGGAGCGAGAAACCACGCAAGCCGGAACGACGCCCGCGAATGGATCCCCACCGCGAGGAGCGCGAACGAGCCGATTCCAACGGGAACGAGCGCCCAGATCGCGGTTTTGATATGAACCACCGGATCCTTGGGGCCGCCGACAGCGGCGATGATCGCGGCAAATGCCAGGTCGGCGCGCGGGCCGAAGAACGTCGTGGCCGTCGAAAAAAGTGTAAATATTACAGAAACGAGCGCGATAACAGATAGAACCGCCGTGAACCAGACCTTGTGCCAGCGCGCGCCGAATTGTACGACGTTGCGCGCGAAATCGGCGACGATGAGCGCGAGAAACGGCGAAAGCGGTAACAAATACTTTCCCTGTTTCGACGACGCGATCGATAATAATACAATTCCGCCGATCAGGCCGGCGAGCGCGAAGCGGAGCGGCGAACGGTCGCGAGTCCAAATCGTTTCGTCGTCGCGCGAACTATGAAATGCAAAACAAATCGCCGGCGGCAACAATAACGAAACCGGCGCGAACGATCCCCACAGCGCGCCGGCGAAATAATAATAAAAAGGATTGTTATGGTCCTGCGAATGCAAAAACCGGTCGATGTTTTCGTGAACAATGGATCGTCCGAGACCGCCCGGATCGTCGGCCGCGAGCGCGAAATACCAAGGCAGCGCGACCGCGACGGCGAGGATGCACGAACCAGTTACATAAATTCCCGCGCGGCCGAGCCAGCGGCGGCGGTGTTCGGCCGTGAAAAGCGTGTCGAACGCAATGGTTACAACGAGCAGCGCGATCGCGATCGGGCCTTTGGTTAAAACGGCGAGTCCGAGCGCGGCGCCGGCGGCGGCGCAATGGTACAAATTTGGCTTCGTTAATAAACGAAAAGTAAAGTAGGCGGCGGCTGCGAAGAGCCCGGCGAAAAGCGCGTCGACCTGGCACCATCGCGCCGTTCGTAACATTTCGCCCGTCGTCGCGGCCGCGAGCGCCGCGAGCGCGCCCGTCCACGGCCCGCCGGCTTTCCTTCCGAAAAGATACGTAATATAAACGAGCAGAATATTACCGATCGCGCTCGGAACGCGCGCGTCGAAGGGGTCGACGTCGGTGCCGCGCGCGAGCGCAGAACATTTAATAACCCATAATTGTAGCGGTGGTTTTTCGGCGAACGATTCGCCCGCGATCGTCGGGCGCGCCCAGCGTCCGTCGACGAGCAGTTCGCGCGCGGCTTGCGCGTGGTCGGCCTCGTCCGGATCCCACAGGTCGTGCGCGCCAAGGCCGCAAAACGGCGCGAGCGCGGCGATCGCGACGAGAAGGATGTGGAAAAATCGTTTCAACGAAGGGGGCAGCATGAGTGGCCGCCGCCCGCGACTCAAGCCGTCGCGCGCCGAGCCGATGCTTTCGATATGCGGGGACCTGTCTCGAGAGTCTGGGGTTGGCTGCGCGCGCCGCTTTTCGGCTGCGCGACGTTTGCGTTTTTTGTTGCGTTATTTGAAGTCTTGCAGCCTTCGATCGTGCGCGGCGCATCGATGTTTCCCGCGCTCCACGACGGCGAACGCATCCTCGTCGAATGCGTGACGCCGCGGCTCGGTTCCCTCGCGCGTGGCGACGTGGTCGTACTCGAACCGCCCGGTGGCGACGGCGAGCGATATGTAAAAAGAATCGTGGCGCTGCCGGGCGACATCGTGCGCGAGGACAGCGGAACCGTTTTTGTTAATAATCATCCGGTCGCGCGCGCGCACACGGCGCCCGACCCGCACCGGTGGATCGTTCCGCCGGATCATTATTTTGTCATGGGCGACAACACCGACCACAGTTTCGACAGCCGCATGTTCGGATCGGTGCCGCAATCGCGGATCATCGGCCGCGTCGTCGGAAAGTAACCGTCGGAAAGTAATATATCGGAAAATAGATAAGTAAATTTAACGATCGTCCCACATGCGGGGCAGATGCGTTTTTTCCAAATAGTCGCCGAGCAGTTTCGCGACGCTTTCGAAGAATTCGCGATCGCGGCGGTCGAACGCGGCCGGCTGGTCGGAGTCAATATCAATTTCCGCCACCGCCATGCCCGCCGAAAATATCGGAACGACGATCTCGCTGCGCGTTTCGATCGAGCACGCGAGATAGGCCGGATCTTTTGTAACATCGTCGACGAGCACGGATTCTTTATTTACAATTGCGCGGCCGCAGATGCCCTTTCCGGGGGCGATTTTTACATGTTCAGTGGCCTTGCCGCGGAACGGTCCCAATTGTAAAGAACCGTCGGGTTCGACGCGGTAAATTCCGCTCCAATGGCAGTGCTGCAGCGTGTCGATCAGCGCGATCGTCCGCTCGAACGCTTCGCCGCCGTCGCGCGAGGTCGCGATCGCCGCTTCGATGCGCGGAAATAGTTCCGCGAGCGCCGTTTGTTTATCATACGGCGCGGGTTCCTCCTTCCAGACGACGGGATTCTTAAGAATGCCGATCTTATCAATTTCGACCTCGACCGCGTCGCCCGGTTTCAACGGCCCGACGCCCGGCGGCGTGCCCGTCGCGATCACGTCGCCCGCGCGCAGCGTCGTGTGCCGCGAAATATAACTAATCATTTTCGGTATCGAGTGGACCCAGTCGGCGGTATTTCCCGATTGTTTCACTTCGCCGTTCACGCGGCAGACGATCTGTAACGATTGCGGATTGGTTATATCGTCCATCGGCACCCACACCGGACCGATCGGACAGAACGAATCGTAACTTTTCGAGCGCGTCCACGGGCGTTTGCGCGCTTTGTCGGCGCCCTGCTCCTCGCGCGCCGTGACGTCGACGAGACAGGTGTAACCGGCGACGTGGCTGAAGGCCTTCGCGGGCGCAATGTCCTTTCCGTCGCGCGAAATGATAATTGCGAGTTCGGCCTCGTGATCGACGCGGTCGAGATGCCGCGGAACGACGATCGGCGCGCCGTGCGCGGAGATCGATTCTGTTAACTTCGCGAAAAATAACAATTCTTCCTCGACGGGATTGCCGAGTTCGCGCGCGTGTTCCGCAAAATTGCGTCCGACGGCGAGCACTTTGTTTGGCAGGACCGGCGGCAAATATACAATTTCGCCGTCTATCTTCGGCGCGAATCGTTTAAAACGCTTCAAAAACGCAGTAATCCGCTGCGGGCGAAAAAAATCGTTTCTTAACAAATCATGCTCGCTCTCGACGACTCCCGCCGCATCCAGCGCGGAGGAGAGATCGCGCGGCGCGCTGCCATCGAAATATCCGAGACGGCGGCGGTCGCCCTGTCGAAACGCGAAAAACTTCATAGCGACAAAATCGGCGTTGCGGTGTGGCAATTCAACTGTGGAGACTAGCTTGATTGGGATCCGAGTCTATTTGGAATGATACTAATTCAGGTCAAAGCGGGCGGCGGGCTCCGCGGCGCGGCGCATCGGCGATGCTCCGGCCGTTGCCCTGTCGCGACCCACACGCCAGCGGCGTGGCGCGGGCTCGACGCGACGGGGCGTCGCCTTCGCCGCCGATGCCTTGCGCCGCGGACCCGCCGCCCGCCAGTTCCCATGATGGCACCAAACACTAATATAAGCGCGGCTGCTCGGCCATGCCGGCGGGCGCATGTCCGGGGCCACGGATGCGGCCCCGGATACACCGCGCGTCACGCGACCGCCTCGCCGTTGGAGATCCCGGCCACTTGACACGGGCACTCTATTTTTTGTTTATTCAGAAATTGGACCCGTGCGCTTTGACCTCGAAACAAGTGTCAAGAACTGAATCATCGCGGCAAACACGACGGGAGGCAAAAATAGGAGTATGGATCGAGATGGCGCCGGGCCGGAAAAGAAAATACAACAAATATTGAATAGGATCGAGAGTCCCGATGCTATCAATAAGGACCGCCGGAATACCATAACGCTTCGCGGTTCTGAGGCTCAGAAATAGGATTGGAAGCAGCGCAGTCCCGCAGATGACTCCGATCGCCAGACCGATCAAACCCGCGATCGAGGAAATCCTCGCGAGCCCGATGAATGCATCCAATAACCCAAGGCTGGCGACCCTCGAAGAGAATGCCCGCTCGCGTTGTATCAACATCACCGAATACACAATTCCACAAACCAACCCTTCAACCGCGGCGCAAATGTACCAAAGCGCGAACCTTGGATACACTTGAATCAGCATTGGCCCGCCGAAGCGCGTTCGGAAGTTCAATTCAATGATCTCTTGTCAATTTTTTCCACGAATCTAGCCGCGCGGATTGTACCGAACTGCATCGTTGCGCCTCCGGCGAGACCGTACACGGTCGCGCCGTCGTCGCGCCTCGCATTCCGGTACAATCCGTCGGCCATCTTCGTAGACTTCATGAATAATGCGGGCTAAAGCCCTGGCCGTCCCAAAATCGACGCTGCGCCCGCGGCGTACACGTCGATGGCGTCCGAGGGAGCAAGAAGTTGTTCGTCCTGGAATTTTTTGCCGCTTGGCGAGATGACTTTCCGCACTGAATCATTTCCTAAGAACTAACAACTCCGAATCCCGCGTGTTGCGATACTTTGACGCTGGGAGTCACGGCGCTAGTATCTTATAGATTGACGGATTTAATTGAAATGAATCCCAACGACGACTGGCGACTCACCGGACAGGAGCGGTATCTTAAGAATGTAAAGCTCCGGTGGAGCAGGTATGCGCCCCCGAGCGAGACGTGGGATCACGATCATTGCAGCTTTTGTTGGGAGAGGTTTTCAAATTCTGAGGTTAGCCTTCGCGAAGGCTACTGCACATTGGATGAATACCATTGGATATGTAAAAAATGCTTCGAAGATTTTAAGTGTATGTTTTCATGGATAATGGATACCTGATCCAACAGCGTCGAAAAAACCGCTTGCATCTGTCGAAAATGCGCGCAAAATTTGACACATGTTCCAGAGACATCTTAAACCGTTGGATAACAACGACTTCTTCCTGTTCGGGGCAAGAGGTACAGGCAAGACCTGGTTCTTGGAGCAATGGGCGGCGGGGCGCGACGTCCTCTGGGTGAACCTCCTGCAAGACGCCGAATTTCTGAAATTCAGTCGGCGGCCGGGCCTGCTGCGCGAATTGTTAGCTACAAACAAGCCGGCGCGATCATTGGTGATTATTGATGAGATTCAGCGCGTACCAGAACTCTTAAATGAAATTCAGAACATTATTGAATCGCCGGAGACGAGAAGTAAATTTCGCTTTGCGCTCACCGGATCCAGCGCGCGAAAACTAAAACGCGGCGGGGGAAACCTTCTGGCTGGACGCGCATTGTTAAATTGGATGTTTCCGTTGACTCATCGTGAACTCGGCGCCTCGTTTTCGCTCGAAAAAATATTACAATTTGGCTCCCTACCGAGAGTGTGCACCGCACAAAACGACGCGGAGCGCGAGGAACTTCTCGACGCGTATGTGCAGACTTACATTAAGGAAGAGATCCGAGTCGAACAAATTGTAAGAAATCTCGATCCATTCCTGCGATTCATCGAAGTCGCAGCGCAGATGAACGGCGAGCCTATCAACTATTCATCGATTGGACGGGAGTGCCGCGTCGATTCCAAAATGGTCGAGCGCTACTATCAAATTCTCGAAGACACGCTGATCGGAAATTTTATAGAACCTTTCCACACATCAATTCGCAAACGCCAGAGCCAGCGTTCCAAATTTTACTTTTTCGATATTGGCGTCGCGAACGCGTTGCGGCGGCAGTTGCGTTCGGCGCCCTCCCCGCATCATTACGGATACGGCAGGCAATTCGAACACTTCATAATTCTAGAATTGATACGTTTGAATTCTTATGGTCGCCGCAGGCAACGTTACACATATTTTCGCACTGCCGACGGCGCGGAAGTCGACCTGATGGTGAAACCGGCGCCGGGAAACTCCTCGCCGTCGAAATCAAATCTTCAGAAACCGTGAGCGACATCGAAATTAACAAACTGCGATCGTACGCGCGCGACCTGCGCGCCGACCGCAGCCTCTTCATTTCCCGCGAAGACCGCCCCCGAAACGTCGATGGCGTCGAAATTCTACCATGGACTTTGGGCATCAACTCCGTCCTCGAAGAATAATTATACACAACCTCATCCCTCTCCAAATGATATATAACAATCGCCCGTCGCGTGCCAAGTACTCTCGCCTCGGCATAACAATTGTCCAGCGTGTCGGTCGCAACCCGGCCCGCTACCAATAGAAATCCCGTCGCGCGGCGCGGTGCTTGGCGCTTCTGCGATGCGACCAATAAATAATATGAGCGTTTGGCGGCGTGCGGGTGTCCGGTTCCGCGCGCATTCGCGCGGGTCAGGCGTGTAACAATTGCTTAGCGGGTTGTGCGCGTCTGCGCGCGGAACCGGATATCCGCACACCGCACCCGCGCCTCCACCCAACTCCAATCATAATTATTTCTTCAACGCTTCCAGCGTCAAAACGGCGTACGCCGTCGCGATGATTTCGTCGCCTTCCCACCAACGGGGAGAATTTTCATTAGCGAACGATCCGTCGGGTTTTTGTAGTGATGCCAGCCGCGACGTCATCTCGACGCGCCACGCGTGTTTTTGTCCATCGGGTGTTATTATTTCGTCCTCGCCGTAGGCGCGCAGCGCGGTCGCCATCGTTAAGTAATAATAAAACAACCCCTGATACGCGATCCGCGGAGACACTTTCGACATTTCTTCATATCCGGGAACGCGATCCAAAGTATAATTCTTTTTGCACCATTCGAAGGCGGCCTTCAGCCGTGGATCGTCCTTTTGTAGTCCCGCGAAAATGAATCCTTTCACGAGCGCGTACGTCATCGATCCGTAGCTTCGCGGCGTTTCGCGTTTGCCGTCGGCCGACTTATCGGCGCCCGCCTGCGACTTGCCGGGATAATAAATACCGCCGCCGTCGTTCCCGGAAACCGCGGTCACGCCGTCGCGGGAAATTTCAGTAGTATTACTTTCGCTTCGATTTTGGCAGCGTTCGAGGAATTTCAAAGCTTTTTGCATGGCCGGATCGTCCGATTTCACTCCGGCCTTGCGGAGCGCCTCCAATGCAAAATTAGTATTCGACATGTCAGGCCTCTCCTCGTCGCCGTAGCCGGTGCCGCCGTACGACCAGTGTTCGGGCGAAACGCCTTCGCCCTCGTCCGCCTGAAGATCTGTAATATATTTTTTCGCGCGCGCGACGAGATCGCGATACTCGGGATTTCCCGACGCGACGAGCGCGCCGACCGAGGCGGAAGTTGTATAATTCTCGAGGCCGCCGCCGTGGATCGAACCGTCGGGACGCGCGGCGCCCGCGACGACTTTTGTAGCTTTCGAGGCTGCCGCCGCGACTTCGGCGGGCCGTTCGCCGGGCCAGCCCCAGATCGCCTGCGCCACGAGCGCCGTCACGCCGATAAGCTGATCTTTAGTAACCGGCGTTCCGAAACTCCCGTCGGGGGACTGCCGTTTTACTAAAAATCCGATGCCGCTTCGAATCGTAACATCGAGATCGACCTTTGCATTTGGATCCCACGCCGGAAGCGGCGTCGCCGGAATTTCCTGCGGTTTCTGCGGCGGAACGCGCGACGCCGCCATCGTTATCAATACAAGTTTGCGCGCGATCTTGGCGACGTCCGCGGGTTCCTGCGCCGCGCCCGCGGCCGGCAGCGAAAACTCCGACGCATCGGTGATATCCGCCGGAAGGCGTCCTATCAATTCGGGCGCCGCGTCCATCGCATAATTAAACAATTCCGCGCCCGAGGCCTTCGCGGGCGCGGTTTTTTTCGCGGCCGTTTCCGCGGACTTGATCGCGTCGGCGACAATGCCCGCATATTTAGTCTTATCGAGGGCGTCGAGCGCGACGGCCGCCGCGAGCGTCGCATTGAGCGTATTATTGCCTTTGAACGCGCCGTCGGGCGCGCGCTTCGATAATAAATATTCGACGGCTTTTGTTATAAACGGCCCGTCCGTTTCGCGGTACTGGCGCGCGCATTTGGTAAATCCGTAGAGCGCGAGCGCCGTCGCCTCCGCGTCGCCGCCGTAGGATCCGTCCTTGCCCTGCGCCGCTCTTAATAAATGCACCGCGCTGTTGCCGAGCGAGCGAAAATCCGGCGGCCGCGGCGCCGCCGGACGCTGCGTCGCGGTCCCGGCCGCGGCGGGCGCGTTCTGGGCGGTCGCGGTATTAGTTACAAATGCAGTTGTTAACGAAACGAATGTTAGGAATGCGAATTTCATACGAATGGGTTCGAACCGTTGATGTTGGCGGGTGTTCCGATGCGTTATCATCCAATTCCGTGAAACGAAAAACAGTGGGCAGCGGTTCACGGAAAGGGGCCGCCCGCCGCGATCCGCTTCCTGCCGAAGCTCCCGGCGGCCATCGCGAGTCCCGCCGGATCGTCCGTTGCGAATGCGGCGCGGACGGATTCATTGGTAAATACGCGCGCCAGTTCGGCCTCGAGGCCGCGGCCGGCGATTCCGACCGCGCCCACGGGGCGGGGCACGATCGACCGCGCGCGGGCGCGGCCGGCGGCGACGGCCTCGCGCGCGCGGTCGAGTTGCGCGAGCAATTGTAACATATTCGGATACGCGCCGTCGCGCTCGATAGTTATAATTAACGATTGCGGCGCGAGCGCGGCGACTTCGCTCAATAATTCATATACGGGATCGGGCACGTCGTGTTTGTGATCGTCGAGCAGGCGCCGCCGCCCTCCAAGTTTCCGAGAATCCACCAAAGCGCGCCGAGAATCGCGGTCGCGAGGAAAATATAAGATACAAGAAACTCCGGTCCCGTCAGGTCGAAAACGTTCATAACTGAAATTCCCACATTCATCGTTTCATCGATCGCGCGCCTTTCGCGCGACAAGAAATCAATCGTTCACATCCGTGAAGATCCCGTGAATGTCGCGTGCATACGGCGTCAACGCGCCGCGCCGGTGTCCGATTCGCCGCCCGCCGGAGACGTCCGTTCTATCGCTTCAATTCGAGCGGCTCCGAAATCACAACCTGCGCGGCGCCGCCCATGCCGCCGCGGTGAACATATGCAATCGCGTGCGTGGCGGACTGTAATGTTATCATCGAGGGCGTGTTGAAACTGATGCGTGCGTGGCCGGAAGCGTCGGCGACCGTGATCGTCGCCGATTCCATCAGATTCGACTTCGGACGCCATGAAAACAAATCGAGCGGAATGGGGACGTGTTCATGTTCACATTTGCCCGCCCTGCCGAAAAGTACCTGCACGCGATCCTTCGCATTTCCTTCATAAAGAAAAACCGGCTCGGCGGCCGTGCCGCCGGCGCGAAGGATCGGAACGACATCCTTAAGATTGGGAATGAATGTTAATAGATCGGTCGACGGCGCGTCCGTGGCGATGCCGGCCGATTTGAGCACATCCAGCATCACGCAGGCTTCCATTTGATAACCGATCGGCGTCGGGTGGCTGTCTTTCGTTAATATTAATCCCGACGCCGTCGCGAGCGCGATCGACGCGATGCCGGGGCGGTCCGCCGGGGCCGAAACCGCGATCCGATTCGTCACGGCCGCTTCGATGCCCGAGCAGTCGGCGACGCGCGCGCCGTGGTAGCCCTCGAATTTTAAGATTCCAACCTTAATATCCGAAAAGCCGCTCCGCGAACTCGCGAGATAGGTCGCGAAAATACACTTTACATTCGCCGCTTCGCACAATTCCGCGATTTTGTGAAGATCGGAATCATAACGATCCTCGATCATCGCGAATTCGCGCGCGCGCGCGTAACGGTTCAATTCGAACAATTCCTCCGTGCCGTCGCGCTTCACGGCCTTCACGACGGCGAGTTGTTCATTTATTTTCCTCGCGTCCGATTTGAGCTCTCCGCCGCCCTCGCCGGAGTTGATGGTGATGGCCTGTTTTTTCTCCCACGACCAATTATATGAAAGGGTTCTCCATAATTTTACAATTCTAAGATTCGCGAGCGGGCCGAAACTCGTGTCGGTCGGCAACGACCACAAATTATTAATTCCCGTCCTCGCCACGATCGCGACGGGATGCAGCGCGAGCGCCTCTTTCGCCTGTTCGAGGACGGCCCAGCTCGCCGAGCCCGGATATCCTTTGTTTATCGTTGCAATTCCTCTCGCGCCGCCCTTCGCGGCGAGCGTTTGGAGCGCGCAGTCGATCGTTTCGTTATCTTTAACATAAAGACCGTAAATATTCGAATCGCCGACGAACGCGACGAGCGGTTTTCCGGCGCCCGAAACGGCGACGCGCTGACGCAACGCGCGCACGTGAAACCACGACGCGGTTTGTAATGCTAATTCAACGGCGACAATTGCAATAAAAACGCCGAGGAGCACGAGCGCCAGTCTTATGAGAATTCGACGGGGTGAGGGCATGTGGCGGGGGCGGCGGGATTCGAAAGCTTAACGGCCCGTGGCAAAAGTCATCCATTCCAAAAATGTCCTTTTTTGATAATTCTTCGTCAAACCGATTTCGACGTAACTTTTTGCTACGCCTCAATCGGTTTTCCTCGATTTATCAAAAAAATCCTATTTTTGGATTGGGGAGCACTTTTACCACAGGCTGTTAACGGTTGGAATCGGACGGCGCCACACGCGCTCGCTCGGCGATTTGAAGCGTGATTTCGGCGGCGCGCGCGCAGGCGCCGGGCGCCTCGACGCGCTCGAGCGCATGCGCGAGTTCGACGATTTGACGGCGCGCGCGCGCGGGCTGCTCCAGGAACTCGAGCGCCGTTTTATATATATCGTCCTCGCCGGCGTCGTCGGAAACCATAAATTCTGGCACGATCCGCGCATTCGAAAGTAAATTTAGCATTGAAATATGCGGCACCGCGAGCAGCGCCCGCGACAGCCATTGGTCGAATTTCCTGCCGAGTCGATAAATAATAATCTGAGGCACGCGCGCGTGCGCGATTTCGAGCGTTCCCGTGCCCGACTTCGCGACGGCGAGCGCGGCTTTCGATAATAATATTCCCGGATCGCCCTCGTGGATCTCGACGGGCGCGGGTCCAAATTGTAATAACAGTTCACGCGCCTGCGCGGCGCGCCCGGCGTCGCGAAAGGATGCAACAAATCGAAATTCCGGCAGGCGCGCCGACAATCGTACGGCGAGCCGAAGCATCGCCGGAAAATTACGCCGGACTTCCGCGGAGCGGCTTCCCGGAAAAAATAATAATAACTTTTCGGGCGCGCGCGGCGGATCCGTATACTTTAAGAATTCGTCGGCCAGCGGATGCCCCACGTATCGGACGTCGATTCCATAACTTTGAAAATAGGGAATTTCGAACGGCGCGATCGCGAGCGCGGCGGCCAGATCGCGCCGCATGCGCCGCCTGCGCCATGGAGCCCACGCCCACGTCTGCGGACAAACATATTGAATCGCCGGCACCCCGCGTTCCCGCGCGAGCGTCGCGAGCACGAGATGAAATCCGGGATTATCGATAAAAACGCAGGCGTCGGGCCGTTCGCGATCGATAAATTTAACAAAATCGTCCGCGAAACCGACGTGCCGCGGAATCGCCGCGAGCCCATGCAACAGTCCCATTCCCGCCTTGCCGGAGAGCGAAAGAAGAATCTTTACATTCTCTTTTCCGAGCATGTCGCCGCCGAAACCGTAAAATTCAATATTCGCCCGGCGAGCGCGGAGTTCGCGAACGAGATTGCAAGCATGGATTTCGCCCGAGGCCTCGCCGGTGGATATCAATAATTTCAGCGGCCGGCCCTCGCGCGGTATTGCGGGCCGCGGCCGAGGAGGAGGCGGCGGTCCGTGCGGGGCGGCGAGCGCGCGGGCGACGCGTTCCGTTTCGGCCCGCCGGCCGAACATACCATACAATAACAACCGGAGCGGCGAAACGAGCGCGCCCGCGGCCTCGGCGACGACGCGCCGTATAACTAATAAATCCGGCACGCGATGCGCAATCTCTTAAAGTTAATTAGATTGAACTTCGTAAATTTAATTAAAATGCGTCGCGGGCGCATCGGAATCCCAGATTCGCGACTTTGGTCGTCGAGGCGTAAACCCATCGATAGGTCGCCGAGCATCGCTTCGGGTCGCGGTCGTACGCGCCGCCGCGAATGACAATATTCGTCGGCCCCTCGAGCTTCGCGGGCGCCGGTTTGCCGCCCTCGATCGTCGCCGTCCACTCCATGACATTTCCCGCCATGTCGAGCGCGCCGAACGGCGAAACGTCGCCCGGAAACGTGCCGACAGGCCCGGTGCCGCCGAGTTCGCCGTTCAAATCGTTGGCGCGTTTCGATTCGTAACGCGCGCCCCAAGGATACAAATAACTTCGCGCGCCGCGCGCCGCAGTCTCCCACTCGTCTTCCGTCGGGAGGCGTTTTTTCGCCCAAAGCGCGTAGGCCGTGGCGTCTTCATAACCAATACCCGTCACTGGATACGCCTCGCGCGCGACCGGCATGGCGGCCGTGCCGTCCTTTCCCCATTGCCAGCCCTGCGGCAGCCGCGCCTTGGCCTCCGTGCGGCCGACGGCCTTCAAAAAGTCCGCATATTGTTTATTTGTAACTTCTGTTTTATCCAAATAAAAAGGTTTGATCGAAACCTGAAAAGTTACTTTTCTTTTTGTTGTATCAATATCGTACCCGTCGTCCGGGCCGAGCGTGTACGCGCCGCCGAGGACGAACACCATGCCCTCGGGCGTGCCCGCGAACGCCGGATGAAATCGTTCGGGATGCTCGAGGCGCGAGAGTTTCTCGTTCGCGGAGGCGAGCGCGGCGCGCGCGTCCGCGTATTCGCGCGCGGCGGCGACTTCTTTAAACAAATCGCGATTCCACAATTCGTGCGCGGGCGCGGCGGAATCGAACCACTTTGTACAAATATCCGCGACCGCTTTTTGAATGGCCGGACCGGCGTCGCTTTCGCCGGAAACGGCGGAATATAAGTTTAATGATAATCTGCCGGAAACGGCGCCGCGGATCGACTCGGGAAGCGCCGCGCCGATTTCTTGGGAGAACCGTTTGCGCAGTTCGACCGTGAAGTTCTGCCGTTGCGTCGGATCGGCCGCCATTTTTCGAATCGATTCGTCGTCGCGGACCGACGAGATCGCCCGGCGGGCGGCCTCCGCGATTTTGGGCGCGAGGGGATCGCTCGATAGATTCTCGACGAGGTTTTCGAATTCGCGATAAACACTAATAATTTTTCGTTCGGACGCCGCGACGGCGCTGTCGCAACGCTTCAGTTCGTCGCGCACGCGCGAGAGTTCAACGTCGAGGTCGGCCTGCCGCGGCGTTCGCGGCACCGTGAATCTCAATGAAAGAGTCGCGCCAGACGACGCGCCGGTCGCGCCGCCGACCGCCGCGGCCAGCATGATTACAAATCGGGCGGTCAGCGCTTGGGTTCCTCGCACGGCGAAATCATAGTTTTCGCCCGCGCGCGGTCAACGGACTTTATTATTTGGCGTCGGGGACATCGCCGCCCGAAACGCGCGTTCCGCCTCGTTTGTCCTCGATGGCGCCCTTTTCGTTGCTGTAGCGCAGTCTGTACTCATTCGCAATCCGCTCGTCGGCCGCATTCTGAACGACGCGCGTCGTGAGCAACATCAAAAGCTCGCGCCGTTTGACGGTCTGATCGATGCTTTTGAATAAATAACCGATAATCGGAATGTCGCCGAGAATCGGGACTTTCTTTTCATTATCGACCACGTTTCTTTGCATCAAGCCGCCGAGGAAAATCGTGCCGCCGTCGGATAGAAACACGATCGATTGTAATGTTCTTTTATCAATAATCGGAACGCTTTGAAAATAACCGGATACTTGCGAAACCGTCGTATTGACGTCGAGGCGGACCGATCCATCGTTAAGAATCGCTGGCTTGACTTTCAGTGTAATTCCCGCTTCCTTGAATTCGACCTGTTGAAACGTGCTCGTCGAGCCGCCCGCGTTGGTTTGCGAAACCGTATTGGTCGTTTGAACGTACGGCACTTCCTGAATCACTTGTATCGTCGCATCCTTGCCGTTCAACGTCGCGATCCGCGGCGAAGATAACAATTCAATCGTGCCGAGCGTGCGCAGCGCCTGCATGGTGCTCGTGATCGTCCCGGGCCGGTTCGCGGCGGTGATTCCGAAATTGTTACTTTGAGGAAGCAGTGTTTGCAAAACGTGCATCGTGGAATCGCCGACGTCGAATAAATGATCGTGCGAAACGCCGAATTCGAGGCGGTCGTCGAATACGATTTCGAAAATCCGCGCCTCGATCACGACCTGGCGTTCCTCGAGCGCGAGATTTGCCAATAACTGTTCGACCTGCGCGACGCGCTCCTCGCCGGCCTCCACGTAGACTGTCCGCGCCTGCTGCGATATTGTAAATGTTCCGTCCTCGCCGACGAGCGGTTTTAACTTTTCCTCGAGCTGCCCGAGATCGCTGATCGTCGAATGTAACACTTTCGAAACGCGGCGCGATTTATGTGAATCGCTCATTAATAAAACGTCGCCCTGCCGCTCGACGCGCACGTCGAACCGGCGCGCGAACGCGCGGAACGCGTCGCGCGCGGAAATATCCTTTAATTCGAGCGAACCGTGCTTTTCCATGGCGTCGTCGACCATCACGTTCAATTCGCATGCGTGGCCGAGCATGCGCGCGAGTTCGGTCGCGGTCGCGTCGGCGACTTCGAGTGTAATCTTACGATCGGCGGGCACGACGGCGAGCACGTCGGCCGGAATTTCGCGCGGGTCGCGCGCTCCTTCGTTTTGTAATTTATCAAATACGACCCGCGTCGATTCCGCGGCGGGCCGCGACGCCGTTTCGGGCTCGTCGACCGGTAATATTACAGAAGGCGTCGCGGATTCGGCGCGGTCGCGCGCCGCGTCGATGCCCGCGGGACGCTCGGGTCCGTGCGTGACGCGGCAGGCCGCAACCGCGGGAAGTATGAAGATGCAAATGGCACGCGCCGGAATTGTAATCATATTCTGAATATTTATATTATGATTCGATCGTTATTTTTTCTTTGACGGCGCGGCCGCGACGAGGCCCGCGCCGCGGCGGAACCACGCCTTTCCGTTTTCGACTTTTTCGAATACGGCCGAACCGTCCGGCAGCGCGTCGCCGATGCGCAACACGCGGTCGTCATACAAAACGACCGATTTCGCGCCCGCGTCGACGAGCGCGCGAATGTTTATGATCGACGGACGGGGCTCCGGGTCGGCCGTCGACTCCGAGGGCCGCGAATCCGTCCCCGGCGCGGCGCGATTCCCGGCTTCGAGCGTTTTTTGTAATGCTAATTTCGCTTCGGCGGCCTCGCGGCGAAACCGCGCGATTTGTTCGAACGGATTCTCGGAGGCGAGATCGACGTTCGAAAAGACGGCGGCCGCGGTTTTCTTAATATTAATTATCTCGGCATCCTTCACGCCGAGGGGGGCGTCGTTTTTTGTAAGTTTATCGAAATGTAAATTCTGATCGGCGGCGTTCGCCCCGGACGGGCCCGACTGCGCTCGTCCCGCGAACGCCGATTGCATGCGCCAGCCCGTGAATCCGAGCGCGACCGCGAGAAAACAAACGCTGATCGCGATGCGGCGTTTTTGTTGAAAGGGTATTCGTATCATTTCCGGAGTTCCGCCGCCGGCGGCTGGCGGAAGTAGGCCGAAGCCTTCAATTGACAATGATAATTTTCGGATGTCCGCGCGCCCCCGGGGCGGGAGGATGCATCCTTTGTATTTTCCGCGTTTTCCGTCGCCGTCGCGCGCTCCGCGTTCGCTTTGATTGAATGGACGGCGACGAGCCGCGGCATCGCCGGAATCCGGTCGAGGAAACGACCCATGTCGCCGGACGCTCCGGCGGCCTCGATGGAAATCGAAAGACGGAAAGCCGGCTCCGATTCGCCGAAAAGGACAGGCTCGGGCTCGCCGATCGTTAATGTTACGATTCGAACGCCGCATTCCCGCGCCTCGCGTTCGAGGAGATACTTCAAATGCGTCGTCTGCGCGCCGAATGGAATCTTTATATCGAAATCGCGAATGGTCGCGTCGAGCGACGCCATTTCGCCGTCGCGCCCGGCGTGCGAGATTTCGCAGACGGCGTCCATTTCCGCCATCAGCGACGCTGCGCGTTCGTTCAAGTGCGAACGCAATTTGGACAAGTGCAACGACGACCAGACCGGGACACCCGCGAGCGCCGCGACGACCACGAGCGCGCCGCCGACGCGGAAAAGCGGCGTTTTGATTAAATTAAATATTCCGGACATTAGTTTTTACCGAAATGGAATCGCACGGTGAACGCCTCGGGCGCCCAAAGCTCCGGCGGATATAACGATTCGAGATCCTTTGCAATCCCCGGTTCGACCGCGGAGTTGATCGAGATTTTTGGATACTCCGCGCCGGCGCGCCGCGCGGTTTCGATTGCAAATGTTTCAATGGGCGAATCCGTGCGATCGCGGCGCGTGAGCGCGAAACCGGACAGATGGACGTTGTCGCCGTCGCTTTCGAATTCGCTCAATTGTAAAGAATTCGGCTTTTGTTCGAGGATTGATTTTAAATGTTCGAGACAGCGGGCCGTCGACGATGCGTGCGCGTTCTCGAGCATCGTTTGTAACGATTTCGCGCGTTCCCTCCGATGTTTCAATTCGGCGAGATTCGCGGCGAGATTTTCGAATTCCCCGGGCGGAAGCAGCGCGGTTTCCGACGCTTCCATGGCGCTCGCGAACGCGGTCGTCTCGGCCGCCGTCTGAGCAATACTAAAGATCGCCACGCAGGCCGCCATGCCGACCGTGATCCATGCACCGCGGCGCGCGGGTCGGTTGCGCGCCGACGCGGGGAGCAGATCGAGAATATTACCTTTCGCGCGCGACAGATTCGGCGCGATCGATACAAATACCGCGTCCGCGAGCGTCGGCGGCGCGCCCGGAATGGGCAGAAGTCCGTCGCTCTCCAACGCGGCGCCGAGCTCAGGTCGATCGCTGCATAAGAATACTTCCGTGAGCGCGAGTCCACGATTGCGCTCGCGAACATAACTAATCGTCCGTCGCGCCTCCTCGAGCAGCGGGCCGTGCGTCGACGCGGCCGGGCGCGGAAGCACGCGCGCGACGAGCACGCGACCGGAGGAGATCGCGGTGAACGCGACGGAACTCGGATCTAATAGATCGATGACGAGCGCCTCGTGCGTCGTTCTCGATTCGAGCGCGGCGAACGCGGCGTTTGCGCCCAAAATAAACGATGGAACGCAGGCGACGACGTTTAGTTTTGCCGATAACAATTGTTCGAGCCGCGAGTCGAAGTATTGTCGTTCCGCGGCGAACGCGAGAGCGAGATGTTTATCATGATCGCCGAAAACCCACACGCCGGCGTGCGCGGGCCGCTCCTCGAATGCATGCGATGTGATTGATCGCGCCCAGTTCGCGTAGCCGTGGTTCAGCCCGGGCGGCGCCGGCATCGCGCGCGTATATAAATCCTGATATCCATAAATGAAAAGCGTCCGGCGCGAGCGAGGCCGCGCGGCGTCGATCGCGGCGCGGATGTCGGCGGCGCCGGCCGCCGTTTCCGATTCTACAATTCCGCCCGCGCTCTTTATAAATAATCGCGCGCGATCATTTGTATAAATGACCGCGATGTCGGCATCGGGAATGCGGGCGCCGGGACGGGGAAAGGGCACGTCACATGGCGTATCGGCAATCGCGCATTCCAAACCGATGCGCGCGTGGGACGGCGGCGCCGCGCGCGCAACCGGAAAAAAATTCGCGATTCGTTGGATTACGGCGACGAAGCCAGATGCGTCGACGTCACGGCCGAAACGGGGGATGCGCCCTGCGGGTTCGGCACGTAGGGGCTGCCCCACGGATCAATTAAATAATGCGGAGTGGAAGGGAGATAACCGCCCGCCACGAGCGTCGCAAAAGCGTTTTGCCATGTCGACGACAGAGGCGCGTTGGGCAGGTGCGTCGCATTATACAGTTGAATGGCGTTATTCATCGTTTTGATATATGTATACGCTTTTTCGCGCAGGGCGGGAGTGATGTCCACGGTTGAAACGATATCGTCGTTTGTATTTACCGACCCGTCCTCGCCATAACTGTAAATTTTAATCGAAACCGCCGACAGAAGCTGAATCGCAACGGCGTGGCCGAATGCGTCGTTGCCATAACCGCCCGACGTCGTCCCCGGTCCCGCGTTGTCGTTGCTGATGCCGCAATACGGCCCGTTCCATCCCGCGACATTATTTATATTCGTTTTCAACTCCGCGATCGACTGCGGCGGCCGAAGCGTGTCCTCGCCGAATCGATAACTTGCATTCGCGATGTCGTTCACGACGCCGCGCGTCGATTCGTTGCGCGCCGAAGAAATCGCCTGCGCGGCCATCGGCGCGAGCGCGCCTGTTAACAATACGAGAATCGCGACCACGACGATGACTTCGACAAGCGAAAACCCCGATCTGGTATTCGTAATATTACTTTTCATCGCTTGACGGCCTCGACCATGCGCAAGATGGGTAAAATCGCCGCGAAAATCGCCGTGCCGACTCCGGCTCCCGCGATCACGATCGCCGCCGGTTCCGCGACGGCCACGAGGCGTTTGGCGGCGGCGCGCGCCTCGGCCTCCAGTTGTTTTGTAATGCGCTCGAGCGACTGCTCGAGCGTGCCGGTTTTTTCGCCGATAATTAATAATTGCCCGACCAGCGGCGGAAATTGTAAATAACGAATCGCGGCTTCCGCGAGGCCGCCGCCCTGAACCACCGCTTCCCGCACTTTACCGAAACGAATTCCAATCACGCGGTTGCCGCACGAATTTTCGAGGAGCGCGAGCGATTCGTTCAACGGGAGGCCGGCTTTGTAATGCGTGCCGAGCGAGGACGCGAAATCGGCGCCCGCGGTTTTGATAAATAACGATCCGGCGACGGGAATATTTAGCAACGCGCGGTCGATCGCGAGCCGGCCGCGGATTGTCCTTCGGAGAAGTATGAATAGTCCGATCGCGGCGGCGGCCGCCGCGATGCAATGGATATAATAATTTTGCGCGAATTCCGTCGCGCCGAGGACGACGCGCGTGATCCACGGCAGCTCGCCGCCCAGGTGTTTTAACGGTTCGGCGAGGCGCGGCACGAGATACAAAGCGACGAGCGCGATCAGCCCGAATGCCATCATAATTAATATTAATGGATACGCGACGGCCTGCCGGATTTGCGCGTGCATTTCGGCGCGCCATTCGAGATTCGACGCGAGCCGCGGCAGCGTCTGGTCGAGCGAGCCGGATTTTTCTCCGGCGCGCACCGCGGAGACGAATTCTGTTGTAAAGATTCCGGCGCGGGCGTCGAGCGCGTCCGCGAGGCTGTTGCCCGCCTCGACGTCGCCCTCGATACCCATAAAAAGGCGGCGGCGCTTTTCAGTAGTATGCAACGACAGCGCGCGCAGGCCGTCGCCGAGCGGAACGCCGCTCGAAAGAATGGTCGCGAGATCGCGCGCGAATCCGGCGGCGTCGTTTGCATTCATGGCGCGCCGGCGCGCGTGGAAGAATCCTCGGGATTCTTTAATTTTAATAAATTCGGCGCCGCACTCGGCGAGCCTGGTTTTTAATATTTCGACGCTCGCGACGGCCGCCGATCCCTCGACGACCGCGCCGTTTTGTAATTTTGCAATATAACGAATCTCGCTCACGAATTTCCGCCGAGCGCGTAGCCGCTCACGCGCGCGGCCTCCTCGACCGTCGTGGCGCCGTCGGCGGCGTGCGCGGCCGCGACGCGCTCGATCGGGACGAGCCCGTTCGCGAGAGCGAGTTCATAAATTTCGACCGCGCTCGCTTTCGATTGAATCGCTGCGGCGATCTGGCGGTTTGGAATTAACAATTCGGCGACCGCGCGCCGGCCGAGGTAGCCCATGAAATTGCAACGTTCGCACCCGGCGCCATATACAATTTCCGCGGGCGCGGAGATCTGTTGCGATGTAAAGAATCCAATGGCGTCCGGCCCCGGCCGCTTGGATTCTTTACAATAGCCGCAGACGCGCCGGACGAGCGTCTGCGCGAGAATTCCCGTGAGCGACGACGCGAGAAGACACGAATCGACGCCCATTTCTATCAATCGCGCGGCGCCGCCCGCGGCGCGATTCGCGTGAAGTGTGCTAAAAACGAGGTGGCCCGTGAGCGCCGCGCGCAGTCCGATTTGCGCCGTTTCGGAGTCGCGCGTTTCGCCGACGAGCACGACGTCGGGATCCTGTCTTAATAACGATCGAAGGGCCGTCGCGAAATCGAAACCGATCTCGGGCTGCACCTGCGTCTGGCGCGCGAGCGGCAGCCGGTATTCGACGGGATCTTCGACGGTACAGACTTTTCTTTGCATTGCGTCGATGGATCCGAGCAATGCATATAATGTCGTCGTCTTGCCGGAGCCCGTCGCGCCGACGACATATACAATTCCGTGCGGCTTCGCGGCCGCCGCGCGCAGCGTCGATTCGATCTCCGGTCCGAATTGTAGTTCGGCGAGCCTCGGTGTCCCGTGCGATCCGTCGAGCAGGCGCACGACCGCGTTTTCGCCGTGAATGGTCGGAATTGTAGAAACGCGGCAGTCGATCGCGCCCGAATTTCCGTTGTATCTATAACGTCCGTCCTGCGGCATCCTTTTAATAGATATATCCAAAGACGAAACGATTTTCAGGCGCGAAACGATGGAGTTCGCGGCGTTGATCGAATACGTGGGTCCCGCAACGAGAACGCCGTCGACGCGATAGCGGACGCGCGTCAGTTTCTCCTCGGGCTCAATATGAATATCGGTCGCGCGGCGCGCGAGCGCCTCCGACATGATGTTATTTAACGATACAATCGCGTCATTGGTACTATCGGTGGGCGCGCCCGCGCCATCCGGTTGCGCCGCGAGGTCGCGCAGCGTCTCCAGAATTTCCGAACGCGTGGCTCCTACAATATGGCGCGAGCCTTGAAAGATGCCCGACAGCGCATCGGCCACGAGAATGTCGGAAGGATCGGCCACGGCGATCGTCCAGCAGTCGCCTTCGCGCGAAATCGGCACCGCCGTCCATTCGCGTAATTGTTGTAAATCGACGCCGTCGACGAGGGTTCGGTCGATGCGCCGCTCGCGTAATTGCACACGCTCGATGTGCGCGTCTTCGAAAACGAGCGCATTTAACTGATCCTGGGTGACAAGTCCGAGCGAAATGAGAACTTTACCGATCGGCTCGCGCGTGCGCTGGTGCTCCGAGAGCGCCATTTGTAATTGTGCGCGCGTGATTCTCCCCGACTGGACGAGGCGCTCGCCGATCGGCAGTCGTTTTTCTTCGGCTGCGGCGGGGGAGGCGGGGATCATGATGGATTCACGGCTGATAACAAAAATGTTCTCAAATTAATATATTATAATTCGCGTCGTTTCATCGAAGGCATACGCCGATATCGTCGCCGCGCAACGTCGAGTCTTTTTCTGTAGTTTGAATGATTCCATCGCGCCCGGCGCAGAGCACCCAACAGTGGTCGGGACTTCCTTTCGCGGGCACGAGCACGACATACGCCCGGTTGAACGGATCGGCGCCCACGTCGCCGAGATACGGACCTTGCGCGGGCTGCGATTCGGCGCCCGCCGCGGATTTACTTAATATTGTAAATAGATTTAGATTTCTTCCGAGCGGAAGTCCGCCCGGCCGCGTTCCGGATGATAATAAAGCGGCGCACGGCATGTTCGGTTCGTCTTCGCCGGGCATCGCGCCCGTCGCGCGCGCCGATTGTGAAATCGCCTGCGCGATCCGACTCGTGTCGTCGATGGCGCGCGTGATTTTGGAATCTTGCATTTCCGCGTATAGAAGCGGCAGCACCACGCCCGCGGCGCCGATGAAAACGGCCATCACGAGGACGACCTCCAGCAATGAAAATCCCAATGGTTGTTTTTTAATAAAAATCCGCATGGACCCTCCGTACGACTTTCGATCATTCCGTCCGCCTCAGGTTCGGCAGATCGGGGACCCTGCTTGAGGTTTGGGTCGCCGCGGCGCCTTCTGTCCATGGACCGGAAAAAATGACCGCGTCACCGTCCGTTGGAGAAATCTCAAGTTGGGGGGTCGAGCTTCACGAAAGGCTCCAATGATAGCCCGCATTTTCGTAAATCCGGGCGTTCGTTACATTGTTACTAAAACAGGATGTTATGAAAAAGTCCATTCAACTCCGCCGTGGTTTCACGCTCGTCGAGGTCGTCGTTGTCGTAACGATCCTCGTGCTGCTCGCGGGAGTTCTCGTTCCAATTGTCAGCAACGAGTTGTCCAAGGCGCGGTCCGCGCGGGCCGGCACGGATATGAAGGCGACATCCGATGCGTTTACACATTTCTATTCCCACACGGGACAATGGCCCACGACGGGCGCGGCATTTAACGCGTCGACGACCTCCTCGGGTCCGTTGACGGGATACCCGTGTTTATTCACAAATACATTTAATTATAAAGGCTGGGCGGGACCGTATCTGAATACGGGCGTCCGCGCGCCCGGCGCGGCCGCGTGGCAGATCGCGATCGTCAGCGGCGCCACCGCGCGCGGATTGGTCGACCCGTGGGGCCGCGCCTATCAGATATTTTATTATGGCCGCGCGGGTTCGATGGGCGCGGCGGGTGGAATTGTATTAATCTGCGTCGGCGAGAACGGCGTTCTCGACACGAGCACGACGCAGATGTGCGACGGCGAAGCGGGCGGCGACGACACGGTTCAGATCGTCACGCGCAGACTTTAAAATTACAATTCTCGGATCGCGCCGCCGGCGTTTGCCGGCGGTTTTTTTTTGACCGGAATTAGAAATCGCGCCGCTTGAAAATCGCGAGCGAAATCGCGAATAGCGCGGCGCAACTCCCGGCCATGGAGACCTCGAGAACGAAAGGAAGCCGTTCCGTTCGCATGATTTCGAGGGAAACGCCCATGTCGGAAAGTTTATATATCGACGAGTGCGAGACGCCTTGGATAATTAATAATACGAATTCGAGCAGCGCGATTCCGAGCGCGCCGAACGCGACCGACATGGCGTTCGAACTCCACGACGAAATCACGAACGTCATGGAATATAATAATATCATGAAAACCGAACTGTGAATCGTCTGGAGGAAAATGGGAGCGATCGCGACCGGTTCGTCGATCAGACGGGCGAGAGGAATCGCGGTGGGCGACACGATCCAGACCGGTAATATTAAGAAAAGCGCGCCCGTCAGATATTTTGTCGCGAGAATGCGCGTGCGCGACCACGGCCGCGAAAACAAGAATTCGGCCGTGCGGTCGTGCACTTCGCCGGCGACGGCCGAATTCGCCATGAAAATCGCCGCGAACGTGCCGAACGTCGCGATCGCTTTCGCGAAATGTTGAAATCCTATGTAACTGTCATATCCGCGCGTCAACGCCAGATCGACGAATTGTTTGAAAAATTCGCTGGGAATCGCTTTCTTTATATTCGACGCGTTGCGCTCGAAATCCGGAAAATAAAGGACCACAAGGATCATGTGGACCTCGAGCAACGCCGCGAAAGTCACGGACTTCCAAAATACGTCGCGAATGCATTTTCTTAATATCACGATTCGCGCTCCACTTGATATAGATCCGAATAAATATCCTCGAGGCGCAATTGCCGGAATTCGAGGCCGTCGATCGGCAGTCTCGAAAGTTTTTGTAATATATCGAATTCGTCGACGGCCGCCGTGACGATGAAATTCTCCCCGGCGGGGAGGACGGAGGCCACGCCGTCGAATTGTAAACACGCCGGATCGACGCCCTTGCGCAGGCGCACGCGGATGCGCTTGCTCGCGCGCGCGCGGATCGATTCCATGCTGTCGCAATCTAACAATTTTCCGGCGGCGATGAACGCGACGCGCCCGCAGAGTTGCGTGACGCTGTCGAGCTGGTGCGATGATAAAAATATCGTCCGGCCCGCCGCACGGCAGCGTTCGACGCATTGCGCGAAACGGATGCGCGCCGTCGGGTCGAGTCCCTCCTCGGGTTCGTCGAGAATCGCGACGGGCGTCCTCGGCGCGAGCGCCTGCACGATGCCGAGTTTGCGTTTCATTCCGTGAGAAAACGCGCGGATTTTCTTATCGAGCGGAATATGAAACAAATCGATCATTTCGTCGCGAAAGGGAATATCAATATCGCCGTATCCGGAGACGGCGAATCGAATAAACGACCGCGCCGTCATGAATTCATAAAAATGCCCGTCTCCCGGCAGGTAAGTCGCCTGTCGCAGCGCCGCCACGGGATCGCGCTGCACGCAGATATCGGATATATAACAATTCCCCGACGTCGGAATCACGACGCTGACGAGGGCCTTTAACAATGTCGTTTTTCCGGCGCCGTTCGGACCGACGAGGCCGAACGTCTCGCCTTTCTTGACTTCGAACGTGACGCCGTCGAGCGCGCGAAAAGCGCCGAAAGTTTTGGTTAGTTTCTCGATGCGGATCATCGGTAAATTCGATAGTAACTATTTTCGCGCGAGTTCGAAAAAATTCGCGAGCAATTCGCGGCCGTTTTTTGTTAGAAACGACTCCGGGTGGAACTGTACGCCGAACGCGCAATGTTTACGATGCGACAGAGCCATGATTTCGCCGTCCTGCGACCACGCGAGCGTTTCGAGTTCGGGCGGCAGGCTCGGCGGATCGAGAACGAGCGAGTGATAACGGGCGACGTCGATCGGCGACGGAAGATTTGTAAAGATTCCCGCGCCGTTGTGCGCGAGTGCCCGCGCCTTGCCGTGGACGAGCTCGTGCGCGCGTCGCACGCGCGCGCCAAGCGCGACGCCGAGCGATTGGTGACCGAGGCAAACGCCGAGAACGGGGCGGCGGCCGAGCGATGCTCGGATCGCGTCGACGCTGACGCCGGCAGAGGCGGGGGAGCCGGGCCCCGGCGAGATTACTAAAATTTCGGGCGCCATGCGCTCGATGTCGTCGACGGAAATCCGATCATTGCGAACCACGCGGACGTCGGATTCGAACGCCGCGACGGCGTGGAGCAGATTAAATGTAAACGAATCGTAATTATCGATCAGAAGTAACAATCGGTTCGGCGGCCGCGATGGCCCCAAAAACTAAACGATCGCGGCGCGAAATGAAATGGCGCTACTTACCGAATCGAATCTTCGCGATGCACTTGCGGACGCGGACGCTGCCGTTCGCGATCGAACATCGCGGCGGGGACGAGGTCGCGCGGTCCGAGATAGGTTAATACTTCGCGTTTTCCGTTCGCGGTTTCATAGCGCGCGACGCCGCTGACGAGGCCCACGACGCGATAACGGCCGTCTTCGCGGCGAAACAGCGGCGCGCCAGCGGCGGCGGGCATCGTCAGCCCGCCCGGCATTTCGACGGCCGTGCCGCGCACGGTCGCATCGTTAACGATCCGCGTATTGTAAAATTGCGTGGATGAACCGTCGGACACGCCGAGAATCAGGTCGTCGCCCTCCGACGGATATGTAAACGATACTTCCGACGTCGGAATCCGCAGATCGACTTCGACTTGATACAGTTGGTCGCTGATGTTGCGAATACGCCCCGACTCGATGCTCGGGCCGTCGCCGAAGAATGTTACAATTTCACAGGGGCCGGCGGACGCGGTTTTACCGAGAAAAAGAACGCCGTAGGGCGTCGAAACGCCCTGCTCGACGCCGTGTTCCGTTTGGACCATGACTCCGCCACGCGGCCACGGCGTCGATGCGCACGAAGCGCCGAGCAGCGACAGCGCGAGAGCGGGAATCAACATCCGTTGGCCGAACATGGGTTGCGTCTATGTATCGGTCAGAGGGGGCGGACGCAAAGAGTCCTTTTGATCGTCCGCGCGGAGAACGATGCCGAAAACGCGGACGAAATCACCTGTGGTTTACTTGTCGTCGTCTTTCTTCTCGAGTTCGCTGAGTATGAACGGATACCACGTATTGAGCGGATCGAGTTCGACCGCGAGTTTTATTTGTTGGATCGCTTCGGCCCGGCCCTCTTTGTCGAAACGCAGCGCGCTGGCGAGTTCCGAACGATACGTCGGCTCCACGGGATTATTAACAATCGCCTTGCGTAAGTCCTCGACTTGTTTGTCGCGTTGATTCTTACCGCGCCAGCAGCGCGAGCGATAAATATACGTATCCGCGGTGTCATAACCTTTCGCGATGGCCTGATCGAGTTTGACGAGCGCTTCGTCATACTTGCGCTGCATGCACAGATCGCGGCCGACATAGAAATAACCGCGCGCGCCGACGGGCTCCTGCGCCTTGATCCACGTCCGGAATTCTTCGTCGAGTTTTTTGATATCTTTGACGCCGAGGGTCTGCATCAGTTTTTCTGTATATTCCTTGGGCTCGACTTTGAACGCGACTCCGCCCGTGTCGTTGCCGCCGTAGCCGGTCTTCGTTTTGAATCCCTGCAACGCGTACAAATCCTTGAAATAACTAAAAAACTTCTTGCCGTACGTCTTGTGGGTGCACATGAAGTGGCAGAACGCCCACCAGTAAGAGTACATTTGATAAACACTGGCTTTGGCCGCGCTCGCTTCGTGGTAGCTCGCCGAAAACGAAAGCCACTTATCGAGCGGAACATAAGCGTCGGTGATGCTCGCGTCCTTCCCCGTGCCCGCCGTTCCCTTTTCCATTTCCTGTAATACTAACAATCGATTGTCGAGAATCTGTCCCGGCTCCATTTTTCGTTTTCCGGTCTCGCCCGTTTTCGACGAACCGAAGTATTCGGCCATGCCTTCGTTGATCCACGACGGCGGTTCGAATTTCGGATTGCATAAATACGTCAATAAATGCGTTCCTTCATGCAGCATGACGTGGCGAGTGAAGCCCTCGTCCTCGAAATCATAATAAAAGTTCAGCGTCTCCTGCTCGTTCGAAAAATAGCCGGCCGTTCCGCCCGGCGCGCCGCCGGACTTTAAGTAATCTTCCTCGTCTCGATAGACATTGACGACCATTTTCTTTCGTTGAATCGTCCCCGACGCCTTCATGCCGATCTGCGTATTCATAAACTTATAATATTCCTCCAGCAGCGCCGCGAGATCGTCGAGTTTTTCCTTCGGGCAGTTGCCTTGAATTTGAAAATGCGCGGTTTCGAATTTCCAGCCGTCGGCGAATTGTAAATGCTTCGCCTCTTCGTCGAGGTGTTTCTTTATTTTATCTTTTTCTTTCTTCAGCGACTGCTCGTACTGGGCTTTCGGCATCCACTGGTTCTGATATCTTACAAATCCCTTTTCGAGCATATCCTTTTCTTTATCGTCCTTCGGCTTGTACTTGGACATGTCGCCTTCGACGAGAATTTCCTTCACCATCGATTTCGGAATGTCCAATTCCGCTGTCGCGAGTTTGATGTGATAGGTCGATTCGTCCTTGTCTTCGACGGTGCCCTCGAGCACGCGGCCGTTTTTTGTAATAATCCGGTCGGCCATGGCCGCCGGAGACTGAAACAACAGAAACGCGGCGACGCCGGCCGCCGAAGGGAGCCATCGGCGGCGTAGGTTATTCTTCAACATATGGATTCTCCGGATTATTTAGTTAATTTTTCGGACGAATTCCTTCCAGGAATCCTCGAGTACTTTTAACGAATCGCCCTTGATGTCCTTGAACGCCGTTTCCACGGCCTTGTCGCGGTCTTTCGTTTCGTTAAGAACGTCGAAGTAATCTTTAAGAATTTTCTCCCACTCCGGTTTCCACGGCGTATGTCCCAAGGCCTTCCCTTGCCTCAAGAAGTAAATGAGCGACCATCCTTCCGAATAGCAAAGAAGACCGAAACTATAAGACTGGCCCGTGGACGGGCCGTTATAATACTCTCCCTGGGAGAACCGGAGGAGTTTTTCGAGCGGCACGGAAATTCCTTTTTTGACGGCATCTTTAATAATTTCCACGCGGTCGAGCCCGCCCGCCCAGTGACCGAGGGTGGAAAGCTTATATTTGCCGCCCTGCTGGTATCGATAGCCCGCGTAATAATCGCCCGTTCCCTCGTTGTACCACGAGTGGGGATCCACTTGTCCGAATTTATAATGAATGAATTGGTGGAAAGCCTCGTGATTCATGACCGCCCAGGTCAAATTGATATTTAAATCCTGTAAATTCGGAATCACGAGTTCTTTTGTGGCCGAATTGAAGAATCCGGCCGAACTTCCGGATCCGCCGTATTGATGATACTCGTCCATGGACTTGCAGATTCTCAGGACCGGATATTCGGTTTGGTCGAGTTTCCCGAAGTCGTCGACATAATATTTGCGAATGGCCTCGATTCTCTCCTTGACTTGATCGATAAATTCTTTCTTGTCGGTATCATACTTAATGAAATAATGTTCGGTCTTTGCAAAAAGCCAGTGCGTCCGCTCGCAATCCTGCTTGTGTCTGAGCTCGTCCTTTTCGAGCGGGGACTTTCCTTCGAGCTCCGAAGGGTCGATCTCCGTCGTTTTGATAAATTTAAACGATTTAAAACTATCTTCGAAAATCGGACGCCACTCGTCGAACTTCAAATCCAACATTTCGAAATCCATCACTATTTGAAAATTATCCTTCGCGTTCTGAAACGATACGGCGACGTGGCGATTGAAGAATTTTGCGGCCGTTTGTTCTTTATAATCAAAAACCTGCGCGTCGATGTTTCCATATTTTTTCTTTGCCGCGGATCCGATCCTTTGTGCGCCGGGTACTTGCGCGAGCATTTGATCGAAGCTCTTGAATGCAAGCTTTTCGCGCAATTCCTTTAATTTATCAGATCCATCGTCGCCTGTTGTAGGACCGTCGCCGGGCCCTTTCTTACTCTTATCCTGGTCGAGTAGCGCGACCGACTTGCCCGTGGGGTCAAATCTGTAAACATGACATTCCGGCGTGAGATAGCCACCGGTCTTCGGGTCCGAGACGCGTGCCGGGGAAACGAACTTCACGGTCATGTACGCTTCCGTCGGTTCCGGCGGGACCAGATTCCACTTATCGAGCGGGACGAAGGAATATCCCCATTTCTTATCTTCGTACGCCTTCTCGCCGAGTTGCTTCTTTCCCTGGCAAAAAGCATTCGCGGGAGTCGCCGCAAACGCGGTCATTACAAATAATAATAGGAAATTACGAGGATAGGTCATTGGACGATTTCCTTCAGGTGAATTGAATGCTGCAGTATCTGTTGTTTCTTGAGCTTTGATAACCAAGAAACGATTACGAAGAAACGACGCGAGAGTTTCAAGGATCCAGCGGTTTCTGGATTCTCGTGGACGAATTGAATTTACGCGGTTCGCCGCGATGTCATTAGTGATTAAAGCCGTCGAACGCGCGAATTTGGACGCGGACCGGCAAAACTTGATCCCGATAGCCCGCCGAATGTGCAAAATCACACGCAAACCGACGTGAGCGACTTCCGTATCGTGGAGGCGACACTCTTTTTCCGCGGAAAGCGCCGATTGTATGGGCCACATCGATGACTTTGCCGCGGTGATGGTTCCGCACCCATTCCTACCCCCAAAAAGCCCATGAACCGCATTTCTGGAATACTCATTTTACTGGCAGCCGTTGCCATCGCCCTCGTCGTCTGGTTCGCGTTTTCACAAAACGACACTCGGAACAACGACAACAACTCGAATACTACGGAACAGGACAAGGCACAGCGATCGAACGCTTCGGGAGAAAAGGATCGCGAAGTCGCGATCGCCAAGACCGGCGAGGGAAGCAATCGCACGAAAGCCGCCGGTCCCGAGGCGGTTGATTCGAAAAAAGGACAGATCGATGGTTCCGCGACATCCGCAGGCAACGCCATCTCGGGCCGGGTTGTGACAAGCGAGTCGCGGCAGGCGATTGCCGGCGCGAGGATCTGGCTCGAATCGTCGGGAGATCTTTTTCGTTACTTTTCGATGCGGAAGACGGAGCTTCCCGCGCCGACGGCGACGACGGACTCGAAAGGTGAATTTACAATTCCGTCGATCGCGGCGAGTCGCGATTATGTCATTCGAATCGAAGCTCCCGGGCGCATCCGCCATCAAGCGGACGTGCCGCAACTCTCGTCGAAAGAAAAGCGACAATTAGGCGAACTGCCGCTCGCGCAGGGCTGCGCGCTCGAAGGCAAAGTTACAGATAGTGCGGGCGGGCCGATCGCCGGCGCCACCGTTCTCGCCCGGCGCGCCGCCGCGCCCGGGTCGGTGGAAGTCGTTTCGTTTCGCGCGCCGCTCGATCTCGAAGCGACGACCGATTCGACGGGACATTATTTAATGGATGGATTTACGCCCAATCAACCCGTCTCGTTGTCGGCCGTGGCGAAGAGTTACATCCCGAATTCTACAGATACGATCGAACCGAAAGTCGGGACGCCGCGCATCGTCGCCGATTTGATATTAAGAGAAGGAAAAGAAATTACGGGTCGCGTGCTCGACCGCGCGGGCGCTCCCGTGACGGCGGCGATGATTCAGACGTGGAGGAGCGGCGCGGGGGATTTCTTCCTCGACACGCGGCTGAGCGAAGCCATTCAAACCGATGCGAATGGTAATTTTATGATTCGGGGACTCGACGAGCGCAATGTATCGATTAACGTCGTGGCGTCCGGAAAGGGCAGCACCACGAAACGCAACGTCGTGCCAGGTACGCGCGATCTCGTGATACAATTGGAAGATCTCGGCGTCATCCGAGGCAAAATTACAGTTACGGGCGTCAACGATTCCGCGACGCTCGCGGCGTTGTTCGAACATACACAAGTCGAGGCGAATCGATCGGCGGGAATGATGATGTCCGCGATGGTCATTCGCGACGACGCGGACGGCACCGATTCGCACGTAAAACCGAACGGAGAATTCGAAATCGGCGGCCTCGAGAAAGGTAAATATCGCGTTCATGTGACCGGAGATTCGCTCGCGCCTGCCCTTTCGCAGGAAGTCGACGTCGCGGCCGATCGCCCCGTTGAGAATTTACAAATCCAAACGCAGCAGGGCGCGGTCTTAATTGTAAAGGTCGCGAAACACGGCACCGGCGAGCCAGTCGTCGGCGCAAAGGTTCGATTGGTTGAGAAGCGCGAAGGCGAGGACCCGATGTTTAACATGTTCGGAAACGGCGACGACGACGAGGACGGCGGCGGGCCGGTGATGACGCCGATGCGCGGTTCCGTCGGCGGTGCGATCGGCGCGGTGAAAGCCGTTCGTGCCGTGCGATCCACGAGTTCGAGCGCGTCGTCGGGCGGCGCCGTTCGAGGCGGCCCGATGCGAGGCGGCCGTGCGGGTAAAATGCGCATTCCGGGAGGCGACGAAGACGGCAAACCCGATGCGGTGCGTCAAACTGTAAAATCGGACGAAAACGGTATTGCTAAATTTACAGGTCTGCCTTTTTCGAATTTTGAAGTCTCCGCGAAAGCGGACGATCTGGCGCCGTCGGGTCCGAAGGAACTCGATCTGAAAGCGGCGCCCGTCGCCCAGCCGAGCGAAACGCAATTATCCTTATCCGAGGGAGGCGCGCTGACCGGCAAAGTGTTGCGTCCCGACGGTTCGCCGGCGATGGGATCAAATATACAGATCGTCGGTCCGGATCCCGAGATGAAGACGCAGCGATCGGCCGTCGACGAGACGGGCAAATATACAATTGAACATCTCCGCGTCGGCGCGTACCACGTGAGTTTGTTAAAGAAAGACGACGGGACGGGCGGATTCGGAAATATTAATTTTCGAGTCGGCGGCAACGACACTCAGGGCACGCCCGTTGCCATCGAGGACGGAAAAACGACAACACTGCACTTGAACGCGCCGGCGCTCGCGCTGATCAGCGGCGTGGTCTCGCAGGCGGGCGTTCCCGTGCATGGCGCCAAAGTAACATTAGCGTCGGCGGACGGCGCGGGACCGGAATTCGACAATCCAATGTTCGAAATGCCCGGAACGCGCTCGGCGACAACCGACGCGAACGGAAAATACAAATTCGCCGACGTCGAAAGCGGCAAATATAAACTTTCCGCGCGCAAGACGGGCGCGATCCGCGGTGCGTCGCGCGAAGTCGAGGTTGTTAATGAAAAAGAAACCGTGGATATTACCGTTCCGCGCGGCGTCATCGAGGGCCGCGTCGTCCGCGCCGACGGCCACGAGCCGGTCGCGAATGCGACTGTACAATTGGTCGACGACGCGCCCGACGGAAAACAACAGAACCGCGTCATGGTCGCGATGACCTTGGACGGCAGCGGCGGCGACGTGAAGACGTTCGACGGCCGAACATCTGTTAGAACCGACGCAAAAGGTAATTTTAAACTGGAGGATCTTCCCGTCGGCAAATTCCGCGTCAAAGCCATGGCCGCCGGCCTTCGCGACGGGCGCAGCGACGTCGTCGAAATGGGCGCGGATCAAAAGATTTCCGACGTCGAAGTCGCTCTCGAAAAGGCGGCTTCGGTCGTCGGACGCGTGACCGGTCCCGGCGGCGCGGGTCGCCAAAGCGTCCTCGTTTCACTAAGAAAAGCGGACGATCCCGGTCCCGGCAAAGTCGCGGTCACCGACGCGGAGGGACGCTACAAATTCACTTCGCTCGATCCCGGCGATTATAAGATTTCGAGCAAAGCCATGGGCGGATCCTTCACATTCGGCGGCGACGACGCAAAGGCGGTGCCGATCACACTTGAGGCAGGAGTGGAGACGACGAAAGATATGACCGTCGATCAGTAAAGACGCGAAAATCGTAAGAAATAAATGAAAACGCCCGGTCACTACCGGGCGTTTTTGTTTATAATCAATAAGAATGTAATAGCGGGCGGCGGGCTCCGCGGCGCGCTCGACGCGGACGATGAGTTATGAACGTTATTGATTAATGACCATAACGGAAGTTGCCAAAGCGGACGGCGGGCTCCGCGGCGCGTCGCAGCGGCGATGCTCCGGCCACGCCCTGTCGCGACCCACACGCCAGCGAGAACCACACGCTCGACGCGACGGGGCGTCGCCTTCGCCGCCGCTGTCTAGCGCCACGGACCCGCCGCCCGCCAGTACTAACGATAGCTCGTCACTAATAAATGCGCGGCTGCTCGGCCGTCGCGGCGCGCGCGTGCCCGCGCAAGCGCGGCCACACGCGCGTCGCGCGACCGCCTCGCGGTCGAAGATTGTAGCCACATGACACAAGCAACAGATTGGAAGAGTGGGATTGTGAAAGTGGACCAGACCTGCTTTTTTATTCACACCCTTTTTTCATCGTTATTCAGATATTCAATGAATTGCATTGTGGTTGTCCACGCAATCGTGAGTATTCGTGCACGGTCCTGATCAGAAATATCTGGGGCTTCTCCATGCCGACGAGGCTTTGCGAATTGTTCATTTATGAAGTCCAATTCATCGCGGTCAATTCCTAACGATTCGCGCATCTTAAGCCACGAAGCCTTAGTATCAAGATCGAACGTATCAACAAAATACTGTCGAATACACTCCATCGCGCGAAAGCAGAACGTGCCTGTGTCGAGAGGATTCCGAATGGATTCTCGAAGATCAGCCAAGCACCGTCTAAGATATTGCCCACCCGATTTATTGTAAAGTTGAAACGCCTTTCCCGCAATTATCTTGTTGTCATTCATTAACTTTCGAATAGCTGGAATATCGACACCAAATACAGTGGCTTCACCGTTGGCGAGATCCAACACTTGGATTATCTCAACATCATATCCGCATCCCTCGACGAAACCAATCAAGTCGACGACACTACGAATGTTTGCTTCTACTTCGTTCTTGAGCGTATAAATGTTGGTTACGGTCTCAATTGGAAAGAACTGTGCACTAATTCTGGAGAGTATAATACGAAGTCGAAGTGCCCCTTTGACGCCATCGTTGGGGTTGTTGACTTCAAAAAAGACTTCCGGCGCGACTGACGCAACTGCGCGTTCCGGGTGAATAACCCCAAAAAAAACGTAACGTGCCGGTACTTTTGGAATCTCAAGCATTTCTCTGAACTTGTTTAGAATATGTTATGGATTAATCATATTATATCTGTTACAGGCCTGTCACACACTACTGTTATAGTTGGGGCCGGAATGAATCCCCCCGCTGTGCGCTCGATGGGTTGGGTCGCGGCGAGTTGCGCAGGCAATAGTAAGAATGTCGGCCGCGTCGCGGCCGACATTCTTACTATTGCCGAGCACTTGTCTGAGCCGCCGACCCAACCCGTCGAGCGCACAACTCGCCGCCCGCGTAGGGCACGCGGCGCGCAGCGCAAGCGCCATGCGGCGCGAGCGAAAACGCCATGCGGCGTCAGAGCACACAACTCGCGGCGCGCAGCGCAAGCGCGATGCGGCGCCAGAGCGGCGTTAGAGCGGTACCCAATCGCCGCTTTCGACGATTTTTTGTTCGACGTCGGCGAGATTCTTGGCGCGGACAAGACAATTCTTGCAGGGTTCGGGCGGTTTGTTTTGAAACATTGCCGAACGTAAAGATTGGGCTTTGGCGCCGTTCCATACTTCTTCGAACGGCTGTTCGTAAACATTGCCAAGTTTGAGTTCGTGGGGCGCGCGGCAGCACGGGTATGCGTCGCCGTTGGGCATTACTTTTAGATAACTCGCGACCATCGGGCAGAAGCCCGGCATTTCGGAGGCGTGCGCTTCCTGAACGGCTTCGACGACGTTGGCTTCGTGAATCCGCGTCGGATTTTCTACGTTTGTATAACGTCCGGCGAGAGGGGGCGGCAGAAGGAATGTTAAATTTAATCCGCGTTCCGCCGCGCGTTCGCGCATGTCTTCTAACAATTCCTGGACGCGCTCGATTCCGAGGTCTTCGATGGCGTCGTGTCCGCGGGCCTGGCTCGAGCTGTCGAGCAGATCGAGAACTGTAATTTCCTTGCCGCCGCGATCGGCCACCCAGTCGACGAGGTCGGCGAAATGCGGAACCGTTTCCTTCATGAGAACGGCATTAATAATCGTCGGAATGGATAATTCCGCTCCGCGCCGCAATGCATATTCAACATTAGGAAACAGTTTCGAAGCCTTGACCGGCCAGCGAACGGTTTCGAGCACTTCGGGCACGTGCGAGTCGATCGACATCGTCAGGCGGTGAATGTGCGGCGCGAGTTTTTCGTAAACGGCGGGCGTGAGTCGCGTCGCATTTGTATAAAGTTCGAGCCACGCGCCTTTCTCGACGCACGTGCGAACCATATCGTCAATATCATTTAAGAGCGGTTCGCTCGTGGCCGATGGATTCCAGATAACTACACTTTCGAAGGCCTTGTCGAGGAATTTCGCGGCCTTTTCAGGATCCGCCTTCACGACTGGAAGATTATCGCTCTGGCTGCACATCACGCAGCGGAGGTTGCACGCGGAAGTGTGCGAAAATTCGAGCGTCGACGGGCCGTGTTGAAATTTTGTATTTCGCCGGGCGACGCTGCGCACGGATTTAACGAAATTCTGCAGTTCGCGTTCGACTTTACTGGGAGCGGGCATCGGTGTTTCGGGGTTGAAGGACCGGGTGCGAACCCGGGTCCTTGGGGGGTACTCAACCGAATAGTTGTTCATGGCGCTCCGTAACGAACTTTCCCTGTTTTTCTTTAATTCCTTCCGTTCCGACTCTCTCTATCTACCTAGTCGCAAACGTCGGGACCCGTTTTTCCGCAGGAACCGCAGGACTTATCCGGTGTGGACGATTCCTTGGATGCTTCCTTCGCGGATTCTTTTGCCGGAGATTTCTCCGCCGGCTTCGAATCCGTCGACTTCGAATTCGTGTCGCTGGCTGTTCCGCCCTTTCGATAATCCGTTGAGTAAAATCCCGAACCTTTGAAAATAATTCCGGCACCCGCGCCGATCAGTCTTCGGAGCTTGGGTTTCTTACATTTGGGACAGTCGACGAGATTTTTGTCGAGCATCGATTGAAATTCTTCAAACTGATGTCCGCACTCGTCACAGACGTAATCGTAATTGGGCATGAACAGTTATTGGTTTTCGGATGCCGGCGGACTTGCGGGAGTCTCTTTTGTTCCGGCGGAATTGCCGGCGGATGAATTTGCCGAGACCACGACCTGCGACGGACGCAGGACGCGCTCGCCCCATAAATAACCCTTGCGATGCTCCGCGACGACTGTTCCCGGCGCCTGGGGACTTTCCACGCTTGAGACGGCATCGTGAAGTTTTGGATCGAACGCGAGACCAACACAGGAAATCTCGCGGACGCCCTCCGACGCCGCCGCCTGCAACAAACTCTCGCGAATCATCAAAACGCCCTGCATCAACGGGCTCTCCTGCCGCGCATTCGCGCACGCGCGGTCGAGTTCATCGAGTCCATTCAACACGGAACGTAACAAATTCTCGGTCTTGCGCTTTGCGCGATCTTCCGTGTCGCGCTCCATGCGTTTTCTTAAATTTTGATAATCCGCCGTGAGTCGAAGTAACTGATCGAGGGTTTCGCCGAATTTTCCCGCGTCCTCGCGGAGGCGCGCGAGTTCCACCGCGTCGATTGTAACTAATAGTCCGGGCGTGCCCGCGGCATCGCCGTCGCCGCCTTGCGCCGCGTCGTCGGGATTTGTCGGATGATCGGTTTCTTCCGGCATGGATGGGCGATTTTGTTTTCGAAAGGGGTTTTGAAAAATGGAGGACACGGACGGGTTTGCGGGATTTGTAATTATTCGGAAAACATATCTTTAAATCGGTCGAAGAACCCGCGGTTCTTGCCGGCCTGTTGTTTTTTTTCGATTTCGGCGAATTCTTTTAATAATTCTTCCTGGCGTGCCGTCAACTTTTTAGGAATTTCACAAAAAACGCGAACGTTCATGTCGCCTCGCCCCTCGCGGTGGAATTGTGTAACTCCCTGATTCTTAAGTCTAAAAATCTTGCCCGACGCCGTTCCCTTCGGAATCGTCACCGTGGCGCGGCCGCCGTGCAGCGTAGGAATGTCAATTTTCGTTCCGAGCGCGAGATCGGCGAACGAAATCGGATACTCGCCGTAAATGTCCGCGCCCTTTCGTTGAAAGATCCCGTGTTCCTTGACGTGTACGACAACATACAGATCGCCGGAAGGCCCGCCGTCGGGCGACGCGTCGCCCTGGCCGCTCAAACGCAATTGTGTATCGTCTTCGATCCCGCCCGGAATATGAACATTCAGCGTCCTGCGCTTCGGTTGCAAACCTTCGCCGTGGCAGGGGGCGCAGTTACGCTCGACCGTCCTGCCTTCGCCGCGGCACTGCGGGCAGGTTTGTTGTATTCTAACAAAACCCTGTCCGCGCACGATCGCGCCGTGGCCTTTGCAGAGCGTGCAGGTCTTCGGCCCGCTCGAATCTTTACTTCCCGTTCCTTTACATGTGGGACACGGCTCGCGGCGCTCGATTTCGAGCGTCTTGTCGACGCCCGTGTCGACCTCTTCGAGCGTAATCGTAACATCGACTTTCAGCGCGTCGCCCTGCCGCTGGCGCGATCGGCCGCGGCCTCCGGTAAATAAGTCTTCAAATATCGAACCGCCGCCGCCTCCGCCGCCGAAAATATCATTAAAATGGCGGAAAATGTCGTCGACGTTCTGGAATCCGTGTCCCTCGGGTCCGGCGCCCGCCGCGCCCGAAACTCCCGCGTGTCCGAACCGGTCGTAGTTGCCGCGCTTCTTCGTATCCGAAAGGATATCGTAAGCTTCCGCCGCTTCCTTAAACTTCGATTCGGCGTCCTTGTTGCCCGGATTGCGGTCGGGATGAAACGCAAAAGCCTGTTTTCTGTAGGCTTTCTTGATTTCCTCCTCGGACGCTTCGCGGGCGACGCCGAGCACTTCGTAATAATCGCGAGGAGCAGCCATGTTTCAATTTCGCGGAGGACGTTGAATTGAAGAAAGGGGCGGACGTTGCCGTCCACCCCCTAATTTTAGATATCAGTTCTTGGATTCGATCGTTATTAATCAAATCCGAAATTGTTATACCGTCGCGCCTTCGATCTTGGATTTCCGATCCTTGAGTCCGGTGATAAGCGTGTCGGTTGTTAACATTAACCCCGCGATCGAAGCCGCGTTTTGCAGCGCCGTTCGCACGACTTTTGTAGGATCGAGCACGCCTTCCTTGACAAGGTCGACCCACTCGCCGGTGAGGGCGTTGAATCCCTCCGAACCGCTGCGCTCGCGCGTCTCTTCAACAATCACAGCTCCGTCTTCGCCCGCGTTTTCGGCGATCTGCCGGCACGGGGCTTCGATGGCGCGGCGCATGATGTCGACGCCGTACTTGCGGTCATCTGTAAATTTAACTTTGTCGAGGGCCGCCTGCGCGCGGAGCAGCGCGACGCCGCCGCCGGGGACGACGCCCTCTTCAACGGCCGCGCGGGTCGCGTGGAGAGCGTCTTCGACGCGCATTTTCTTTTCTTTCATTTCCGATTCGGTGGTCGCGCCGACGCGGATGACCGCGACGCCGCCCGTGAGTTTCGCGAGGCGTTCCTGCAATTTCTCGCGATCGTAATCGGACGTGGTCTTCTCGATTTGCGCGCGGATCTGCGCGACACGCGCATTCATATCTTTTTTCGAACCGGCGCCGCCGACAATTGTAGTCTTCTCTTTTTCAATCGTTATGGATTCCGCGGAACCGAGCCACGTCGTGTCGACGCTTTCGAATTTCACGCCGAGATCCTCGGTGAGCGCTTTTCCGCCCGTGAGCGTCGCGATATCGCCGAGCATCGCCTTGCGGCGGTCGCCGAATCCGGGGGCCTTCACGGCGCAAACATTAAGAATACCCTTTAGTTTATTGACGACGAGCGTCGCGAGAGCTTCTCCCTCGACGTCCTCGGCAATGATGAGTAAAGGCCGGCCCTGTTGCACGACTTTGTCGAGCATCGGGAGAATTTCACGGACATTACTGATCTTTTTTTCTGTTATAAAAATGAAAACGTCTTTCATGACCGCGGTCATTCGATTGACGTCGGTGATGAAGTAGGGGGAAATGTAACCTTTGTCGAATTGCATGCCGTCGACGACTTCGAGAACGGTTTCGACGGATTTGCCTTCCTCGACCGTGATGACGCCGTCCTTGCCAACCTTAACGATCGCCTCGGCGAGAAGATCGCCGATGAATTTATCCTGATTCGCCGAAATCGTTCCGACTTGGGAGATTTCCTCCTTGTTGGAACTATCAATTTTCTTCGACTGCTTTTCGAGATTCTCGACAATGGCGTTCACCGCCGCGTCGATGCCGAACTTTACTTGTACGGGATTGCAGCCGTTTGCAAGATAACGAAGGCCTTCGCAATAAATCGCCTCGGCAAGCACGGTCGCCGTCGTCGTGCCGTCGCCCGCGACATCGTTAGTCTTGGACGCGACTTCGTTCACGAGCTTGGCGCCCATGTTTTCGAACGGATCGCTCAATTCGATTTCCTTCGAAACCGTCACGCCGTCGCGCGTGACCATCGGGCCGCCGAACGAGCGTTCGAATATTACATTTCGACCCGCGGGTCCGAGCGTGACTTTGACGGATCTCGCGAGTTTCTGAACGCCCGTCTTGATCTTCTGGCGGGCCGTGTCATCAAATAGGATTTGTTTGGATGTCATGTTGATAAAATATTAGTAAATATGGTGTTTTTGTTACTTCGCGACTTTCGCGAGCAGGTCGCTCTCGCGGAGCACTTTGTAGTCTTCGTCGTTAATTTTAATATCCGATCCCGAATACTTGCCGAAGACGACTTCGTCTCCGACGGCGACGGTCATCGACATGCGCTTGCCTTCGTTCGTCAGTTTGCCAAGACCGATGGCAGTCACGCGTCCGCGCTGCGGTTTTTCCTTGGCGGTGTCGGGAAGGAGAATTCCTCCCGCGGTCTTTTCCTCCGCGTCGAGGACCTTGACTACAACACGATCGTCGAGGGGCTTCAGGTTTACCATGTTATGAATAGAATTTGTAAAGATAAATTGTGAATGAGATGTTGTTTTGGATGTTTTGTTTAGATTAACGATTCTGGATGTTTAAAAATCCATGTCGCCGCCGCCCATGCCGCCCATACCACCCATGCCTTCCATGCCGTGGTCGTGGCCGCCGCCGCCGCCCTTTTCTCTTTCTTCCTTGGGCTTGTCGGTGATGATCGCATCGGTAGTTAACAAAAGCGTCGCCACGCTGACCGCGTTCTGCAGCGCCGTGCGCGTCACTTTTGTGGGATCGACGACCCCAGCCGCAAACATATCCTGATATTCGCCGGTCATGGCGTTGAAGCCGTGGCCGTAATTCTTATTTTTAAGAATCTTGCGCGCGACGACGGTGCCGTCGAAACCCGCGTTCTGTGAAATCATCTCGACCGGACGGCTGAGCGCGTCGCGCAACGCGTCGATCCCGAATTTTTCCTCGGGTTTAACTTTAACTTTGTCGAGCGCCGGAAGCGCGCGCAGGAGAGCGACGCCGCCGCCCGGAAGCACGCCTTCCTCGACCGCCGCGCGGGTCGCGTGGATCGCGTCCTCGATGCGGGCTTTCTTTTCTTTAACTTCAGTTTCGGTCGCCGCGCCGACGTCGATCATTGCAATTCCGCCCGTCAGTTTCGCGAGGCGTTCCTGCAACTTCTCGCGATCGTAATCCGAGGTCGTCATTTCGATTTCCTTTCGGATCTGTTTGGTTCGGCCGGAGACCGCCGCCGCGGGACCGCCGCCCTGCACAACAGTCGTATTGTCCGCGTCGACTACAATTCGCTTCGCGCGTCCGAGATCGGAGAGCGGGGTCATCGCGAGATCGAATCCGAGATCCTTCATGAGCGCTTTTCCGCCCGTGAGAATCGCGAGATCCTCGAGCATCGCCTTGCGGCGGTCGCCGTAACCGGGGGCTTTGACCGCGCAAACATTAAGAATGCCCTTCAGTTTGTTCACGACGAGCGTCGCGAGCGCCTCGCCCTCGACGTCTTCGGCGATAATTAATAAAGGTTTGCTCGAATTTCGGATTTTCTCGAGCAGCGGAAGAAGTTTCGTCAAACTCGAAATCTTATCTTCGTGAATAAGTATATACGCATCCTGCAGCACGGCTTCCATCGTGTCGGGATCTGTAACAAAGTGAGGCGAGAGGAATCCGCGATCGAATTGCATTCCTTCGACGACGCGCACTTCCGTATCGAGGCTCTTGCCTTCTTCAACTGTAATGACGCCGTCCTTGCCGACTTTGTCCATCGCTTCGGCGATGATCTTTCCGATGACAGTATCGTTGTTGGCCGCGATGGTCGCGACCTGTTCGATCTCTTTGTTAGAATCCACTTTCTTTGAGTTTTTCTTTAACTCTTCATAAATGGCGTCGGCGCCCTTGCGCATGCCGCGGATGAGCTCGGCTTCGTTCGCGCCGGCCGTCAAATAGCGGAGGCCGCTCTTGAATAACGATTCCGTGAGCAACGTCGCGGTCGTGGTGCCGTCGCCGGCGATGTCGCTCGTTTTACTTGCGACTTCCTTAACCAACTGCGCGCCCATGTTTTCATACGGATCGTCGAGTTGAATTTCCTCGGCGACGGTGACGCCATCTTTAGTAACCGTCGGTCCGCCCCAACCCTTGTCGAGAACCGCGTTGCGGCCGCGAGGTCCGAGAGTGCTGACGACCGCCCGGGCGAGCTTTTCGACGCCGCGTTTAAGTGCATCGCGCGCGTCCGCGTCAAATACGAGCTGTTTTGCCATGGAATTTAATTAAAGAAGTTCAATTGGGAAAAAAGAATGTTGATTGGGAATATGAAGTTTGCGCGCCGGCGAGGCCCGCAACCCATGGCTTCAAATGGGAAACGGCGACCTGCGTATCGGACGTCCAAATGGACGTCGACGACCGCCACGCTGACGTTGTTGAATGAAAGACGAGACAAATTGAGTGCCGCACGGCGGACGCGGAATCTCCGCCAACCGCGACCTGTAAGATCGCGCGTCGAAGGGGCGGCCGTCGTAGCAAGTTCAGCCGCTACAATCTCAAACGAGCGCACTTCTCGAACGCTCTGCCCGCTTGGCAGTGTCGAAAGAAGCAGCGCGCCAATTCTGTCAAAGAGGCAGGCATGCTCCGACCGCGATCCAAGCCCCATTCACTCATCATTGTAAACTTAATCCTCGCGCTGGCCGCGGGCGGCGCGCTCGCGCAGGGCGGACCATGCGATGTCCGTCTCCTGAATGGGGGCATCGTGTCGGGCGATTTGCGATCGATCGAGAACGGAAAGATATTCATTGACGAGGCGGGCTCGGCGCGCGTGCTCGAAATTCACGATTGTATTTCGATACAAATGAAACGATCGGACAGCAAGGCCGACGCCGATCGCAAGGATCCGTTTTTTGTAAATATTCAATTCGACGGCGGCGACGGCGTGTGCGGCGTGGCGGCGGGGGGTAGCGGAGAAAAACTACAATTGTCGCTGGGCGGCCAGCCGCTGTCGGTGCCGGTCGACGCGATTCGTAAATTGACATTTCCGGCGCGCGTGCCGGCGCAGATCCTCGATTTCGCGGCAAACGCGGGCGGCGATCGGATCTATCAAATCCACAGAAACGACGCCTCGGCCGATCCGACGGTGGAGCCGATCAACGGAACGCTCGTTTCGTTCGGCGAAAAGTCTTTGCAATTCGACGGCGTGCTCGGGTCGAAATCCTATGCTTATGAAAGCCTGGCGGCGGTGTTGATCACCCCGCTCGGAAAGCCCGCGCAGACGCGCGTCGAGCCCGACGCGGTCGTCACGTTCGCGCCGGACGGGCGGCTGCAAATGAAACTAACGAAACTCGCGTCGGGCGCGTTCATCGGCGAATCGAACGCGATCGGCAAATGTAACATTCCGGCGCGCGCCGTTTCGGGCATCCGTTTTCGAAACTCACAATTCGCGGATCTCGCCGATCTCGATCCCGTCGAAGTGAACGAATCGGCGTGGTTCGGCGGCGCCGCGTCCGTCCGCTATCCTTGGAAACGCAATCGTAACGTTACAGGCGGACCGTTGCGGGTCGGCGGCGTTTTGTATGATAGCGGCATCGGCGCGCACTCGCGCTGTTTGTTAACATACGATCTCGGCGGAAAATATGAGTCTTTCCGCGCGTTCGCGGGACTCGACGACGAGACGATCCAGCTCGCGCGCAAAGGATCTGTTATTTTCAGAGTGCACGTCGACGGCAGGAAAGAGTACGAAAGCCCGATCGTGCGATCCGGCGACCGCGCGCTCGAAATTACAAATATCAATCTGCACGACAGGAAAAAGCTGACGCTCGAAGTGGATTTTGCCGACGGATTCGACATCGCCGATCGCGCCGACTGGTGCGACGCGATATTATTAAGATCTCCGGCCCCTCCGCCGGGGAAATGAATGAAATCCGCCGCTCCGATTCTTTGCATCCTCGCCGCGCTCGGATGCGCGATCGCGGCATGGTCGGCGTCGTTGTCGGGCGCGCCGGAGAATGATAAACGAAGCGCGAAAGATGATATGAATCAAAGCGCGCGCGGCGCCTCCGCGGAAAAAATCATCGTCGTCGCCGCGCCGGAGCGCGCCGACCCCGTTTCGTTCGCGGCCGCGCTCGCGAAAGCCCGCGCGGGCGCGGCGGGCGGGCCGTTCCGCGTATTGGATATCTCCGAATCGAGCGCGGGAAGCGTCGCCGCGAAATTACAATTCATCGGCCGCGACGCCGACGTGGTCGTGGGATCGCTGCCGGGCTTCGGCCGAGAAACGATTCCGGTCGCGGAATTCGCCGCGCCGAAATATGAATTATCCGAAATACATTATATAGAATACGCCGAAGGGGGGCGGGGATTCCGGATTCGTTGTTTTGGCGAAAACCTGCATCCGGCGAATCTTATGATTTCGACCGACGGCGGAAAATGGGTGCATCCGCGCACCGAGCCCGCGGGCAGCGGCGCCGTCGATCTCGTGCTCGATCCGTTGCAAGCCGGGCGTCATAAATTACAAATAACCGCGGGCATCGGCGAGCCCGCGATCCGCGCGGGAATCGAATCGGGCGACGCCCCGCTCGCGCTTGCGGCGAATCCCGGCGGATTCGCGGCAAAAGCGCTCGCGGCGCAGGGCTTTCGCGTCGCGCCGTTCGTTACGGAAATTCCCGAGGCGGCATCGTTAATATTAATCAATTCCGCGGACTTTGACATCAAAGCGGCGGAACGCGCCGTTCGTAAAGAATGTGGATTCTTATGGATCGGTGGAGCGGGCATGCTTCGCGCGCAGGCGGCGCCGGCGCTCGAGTCCGCGCTGGTCGCGCGCGCCCGGCCGCTCCCCGCCGCGCCCGAGGATCCGCCGCCCGCCGATCCATCGCCGGGGGACGCGCCGACGGTTGAAGATCATACTCCGCAAGGGCCGCCGCCCGACGAAACGCCGCCGGCGACGCCAATCGAACCTACAAAAGCGGCGGGTACTCCGGAATTAACAAAAACAACGTATCGCGCGCCCGTGGTCGCGATGGCGCTCGTGATCGACCGCTCCGGTTCGATGGCGGGCGAGAAAATCAAATTAGCAAAACAGTCGGCGATCGCGACCGCGAACATTCTCGCGGCCGACGATTATATTTCGATCATTTCATTTAACGATCAATCGAATATTGATTATCGCGCCGACATCGTCGGTTCGCCCGACAAGATCAAATCCGTCGTTTCGCGGATCGCCCCGCCCGACGGCGGGACTTTATTTTATCCCGCGCTCGTCGACGCCGCGAATCAGTTAAAAAGCGTCGCGGCGGCCATCCGCCACATTGTATTAATTACCGACGGGGCGACGCATGACCGCTTCACGGCCGACTACCGCCGTCTCGTCGAGGAAGTCATGGCGCCGTCGGGGATCACGTTGTCGACGGTTTTTACAGTTGGGGAAGGCGACGCGGATCCGGAATTTTGCGGATTGCTCGCGAAGTGGGGCCGCGGCCGGACGTATCCGGCGTCGATCCAACAAATCCCGGCGCTCGTGGCGGTCGAGGTGCGCCGCGTGGCGGGATTGCCGGACGACGGTTCGCGGCGCGCGGCGCCGGGGCCGCCGCCGAACGCGAATCCTAACAATCATCCGCCGGCGAAACCAAACGATCCCAAAACCGACGCACCGAAACCCGCATTGCCGAAGAAGGATCCTAATAAAACAAATAAACCGGCGGCCAAACCCAAGGATCGGCCCGTTCCTAAGAAAATCGTCGCGACCGCGGTCGCCGTGCCCGGCAATCGCATCACCGACGGACTCGATCTGGCCGGATTGCCGGCCGTCGGAGCTTTTTGTGAACTCGAACCCGAAGCGGGCGCGGCGGTTTTGTTAAAATCTAACGAAACGGGCGGCGCTCTATTTGTATTCGGCCGTTGCGCCGCGGGCACCGCGGCGCAGATGGCGATCGACGACGCGCCGGACGGACTCGGTCATTGGGCGGACGACCCGCGGTTGCGCGTCCTTCTGTCGCGCGCGGCAACGCTCCTCGCGCAACGTCCGGCGTCCGCGGCGCGCGCGGAATCGTTCGAAGCGGTCGCGCGCGACGGCGTATTGTTAAAAAAAGGCGACGACGCGTTCGGTTTATTGAATTTAACGAACGACCCAACGAATCCCGAAGCGGAAAGACTCCAATTCGAAGGGGAGTTGCGGCGTTTGGAAGGCGGCGAATGTCGGAGTTCTTTGCGCGCGGTCGGACGCGCGCGGGAAATGAAGAATGCGGAGCGCGAATTGGAGTTATTAAAAAAATCCGCGCCGACCCGCCGCGATCCGGAGTCCGTCGGCCCCGCGGCCGGCGAAATCGTGCAAGATCACAGTTGGCGCAACGGGCTTTGGTGCGCGGCGATGCTCCTGGCGGTCGCCGCGGCAATTCTCGGGCGTCGTTCGGGCTGACTCTACAAGGAGCGGGCTCAAGCCGGGCGGCGCGGACCGCCGAAAAAGGGCCCTGGGAGTTTTTCGAAGTTTTCACGAAGGGGATTAATGCAAATGTCAAATTCACGTGCTCTATTGGATGCTTCGGCGCTCGATCAATTGCGCGAATTGGATGAAGACGGCGCCGTATTGATGGAAGTGGTCGAGACTTTTCTGCGCGACGCGCCGAAACAGGTTGCCGCCATTCAAGGCGCGATCATAAATAACGACGCGAAATCGCTCGATCGAGCGGCGCATACGTTGAAATCGACGGCCGCGACGGTCGGCGCGATGGACCTCTCCGCGATTTGTAAAGAAGTGGAACAAATCGGGCGAAGCGGCCAAGTGGAACCGGCAAGGGCTTGCGTCGAAAAAATCGAATCGGAGTTTCGATCCGTCGATTTGGCGCTTCAAGCGGAACTGTCAAAATTACAAAAAAATTGAAACGAACTGTTGAACGCGCGCGCGGCCGGCGTAATGTATACGCCATGGCGCGACTCACGACCCATGCGACATTTCCGCGCAGGCGCGCGTTGAACGGCGGGACGGCATTGCGAAATTCAATATTAGCGATCGATATCGGCGGCACCGGATTGAAAGCGACCGTTATCGACGCCAGCGGCGGATTTCTCGCCGACCGCGTGCGCGTGGAGACGCCCATCGGCGCGCCGCCGCGCGAAATTGTTAGAATTCTCGCGGATCTCGCGCATCAACTTCCGGCGTACGATTGCATTTCCGTCGGTTTTCCGGGCGTCGTGCGCAACGGTATTATTAAGACTGCGGCGAACCTCGGCCACGACGGCTGGATCGGTTATGATCTCGCGGTCGCGCTTCGCGAAGTGCTCGGCTGTCCCGTGCGCGTCATGAACGACGCCGATCTGCAGGGCCTCGGCGCCATCGGCGGCGAAGGCGTCGAAATTGTTATTACGCTCGGTACGGGATTCGGCACTGGAATTTATCTAAACGGCAGCGTCGGCCCGCATCTCGAACTCGCGCACCATCCGTTCCGCAAAGGCGAAACGTATGAAGAACAACTCGGCAACGCCGCCCGCAAGGACATCGGCAACGAACGCTGGAACCGCCGCGTTTCGAAAGCCATCGTACAATTGCGCGAATTATTGCATTTCGATATGTTATATATTGGCGGCGGAAATGCGAAGCACCTCGAATTGGAAGCATCCGCCGACGTAAAGATTGTTTCGAATTCGGCCGGATTGTCGGGCGGCGCGAAGTTGTGGGCGAATGGGTGAGACGATCCGCTTGGGCCGGCGCCGATCAATTCTGCTCGGGCCTCCTCTGACGATTTCCATGTTTTGACGTATTCGGCGGCATCCGGTTACAATCCATCCTGACATGACGATCGCAATCCCCATTGACTACAAAACGATCGCGGAATTCTGCGTAAAAAACCACATCCGAAAGATGGCTCTTTACGGATCCGTGGTGCGCGACGATTTCGATCCCGCGAGAAGTGATATTGATATTCTTGTGGAGTTCGAACCGGGACATGTAATTGGACTTAAGTTTGTTACAATTGCTGATGATTTAGAAGTGCTGTTCGAAAGAAAGGTAGATTTGTCTACATTTCGGGCATTGAATCCAGACTTTCGCGAAGAGGTACTAAGAGAAGTAGAGGTAATTTATGATGCGTCGAAGCCCTGAAGTGTCCCTTGGCGACATGCGGGATTTCATGCGCGATGCCATAAACATTTGCAAGGGGAAGAGTTTCGAGAACTTGCAGAACGACCGCGTGTTTTTTTTAGCGTCCGTAAAATCGATTGAACTTTCGCCGAGGCTTCAGCGCGTCTCGGAAAGGAATATCACGAACAGCATCCAGAGATTCCGTGGAAAGAGATCATTGGCATGCGGAATCGCCTCGTACACGAATACGATCGAATCGAAGTTCAAGTTGTATGGGAAACGTTAACCATCGAGATTCCGATTCTCCTACCGAAAATTGAAAAACTCGCTCCGCCGACTCTCCGGCCTCGCGATTCTAAGTAAAATAGACTTGCCGGCGTCCAGTTTCGCCTTCCTACTTCCTCACCCTCGCCGCCTCGCCCCTCGAAACGATCGCGGCCTCCGAGCCGATTCGTTTTTGTATGATTCGTTCCTCTTGGATCGCGGGGCCGCGGTCTTTGCCGAAGAGCGGCGCATTGGATAATTTAACTTTCGAGGCGGGGGCGGAGATGGATTCGAAGAAATCGTCGCCGACCCACGAGGCGAACCAGCGGAAGACGGCGGTTTCGAGGGCTTTCGATGAAATCTTGCGCGCGCGCAGCGTTTTGCGGATGGCGGCGCGGAGCGTGTCGCCCGCGGCGAGCGAGCCGAGCATCGTATACATTGCGGCCGAGAGCGTGATGCGCCAGACTGTATAATGCACGCGCTGGACGGCAAGATAAGTAACTTTCGGCCGCGGAATGCGCGGATGTTTGCCGTCGCGGAATTCTTGCAAATAATCGTTCGCGGGATAATCAAATGTTAATATTCGCAGCGTTGGCGCCGGCGCGAACGTGACGGCTTCCCAGCGCTCGGGCGCGACCGTGCGCAGCGGTTCGAGGTTGGGTTTTCGGCCGGAGCGCGCGAACACGACGTCGACCATGGCCCATTCGAGCCGCGCGAGATCGCCGAGAAAGCGCGCATGTTTCAAATCCTTTCGTTTATATAAATAATCCGCGAAATCGGCGTTGAAATTGTTTAGATTCGGGTCGCGCGACGGATGCGCCGCGACGTAATCGCGCGTCGCGTGGTGCCACGCGTGATCGCCGAGCGCGTACGCGACGCAGGGAAAGTCCTTCGTTAAGACTTCCTGCAGCCGGAATAGATACATTCCGGAATAGATTTCGAGCCGCTGCGCCGGTTGAAGCGTTCTCGACGGCGCGATCCATCGGTTGATATTCGCCGACACGGCAGTTCCCGCCGCGCCGGGTCCGCCGCGCTCGATGATACCGCGCATCCAATGTTGTAATTGCGCAAGCGACGGTTTTTTATTTGCTTTAACGGGCATGGGCGCGCGCCGGCTTCGCCGCCGGTTTAGTAATTAAAGATTTCCCCGGCATCGCGATTCCCGCGCGCCGCAGCGCGGTTTTTGCTTTATTTAACTCCGCGTGGACAATCTTAAAGTCCGGTATGTCCTCGTCCCATTCGAGAATCGTCGAGCGCCCGCCGAAGCGACGCTGCGCGTGAGTATACAATTTCCAAACGCCGTCGACGACGTGGTCGCTGTGCGTGTCGAGAATGTGCGTTTCGAATCGCGTGTGGCCCGCGAGATGAAAATAAACGACGCGGTCGCGCGGAATCGCGTCGATATAAGCGAACGGATCGAATCCGTGATTTTCCGAACTGACATAAACGTTATTCACGTCGAGGAGCATGCCGCAATCGGCCTCCTCGAGCAGCCGCGCGATGAACTCCCACTCCGGCATCGTCGAAAATGTAAATTGTAAATACGTCGACGGATTTTCGAGAATCAGCGGGCGGTCGAGCGCCTTCTGAACGCTGCGCGCGCGTTTTATTAAATATCGAAGCGTCGGTTCGTCGTACGGCAATGGCAACAAATCGTGCAATTGTACATTTCCCTCCGAACTCCAGCACACGTGATCCGAAACCCACGGACTGTTCAACCGGTCGGCGAGGCGTTTCAATCGCTTCAAATAGGCCGCGTCGAGCGGATCGACCGAACCGATCGACATCGAAACGCCGTGCAAAATAATTGGATAATGTTCGGCGACGCGCTCGAGGACGTCCATTGGCCGCCCTTCGGTATCCATGAAATTGTCCGAAACGATTTCAAAGAAATCGACGTCCGGCCATTTGTCGAGAATATCGACATAATGCCGCGACCGCAGGCCGAGTCCGAAGCCGAGGAAAGGTAAATTTACAACCGAGTTTCTTGGCATTTCAAAATCGAAATATAATCAAATTCGTTACATTAAGAAAAACGGCCCGGATCGGAGGCCGACCCGGGCCGAGTCAAACTGTATATTCCAGGCCGTCGCTTACTTCATCTTGACCGGAACCGCGCAGCCGCCCTTGCCCTTGCAGGTGTTCTTGCCCGCGCAGCCCTTGTCGCCCGTGCTGCAGCCGCCCTGACCGGAGCAGCCATTCATACCTTTGCACGAATGCTTCTCCGCGGTCGCGCAGCCACCCTTGCCCTTGCAGGAGTTTTTGCCCGAGCAGCCCTTATCGCCGGTGCTGCAGCCACCCTTGCCGGAGCAAGCGTTCATGGCTTTGCACGCGTGCTTCTCCGTGGCCGCATTCACGGCCGACGAAGATCCCTCGGACTTGCTTGAATTACACGCCACGACGCCGACGCCGAGCACACCGGCCGCAGCCGCGGCCACAATCATACCGATTGGACGATTCACGAAGTTCACCTTTGCGAAAAAGAATTTGTAATTTGGAACCGGATTCCCCGAAAACGCACGCGCGCCTCGGGCGGATCATAGGATGCCGTGATCCCTCGAAAGGTTACAGTGGTTTTTTACACGGCTTTTTTGACGCGCGTTTGGTCGATGCCTCGAAGACTCAGGTACGGATTCCCCACTGTCCATGAAAATACACTCTGACGACGACGCCGAATCGCAGCGGCTCCACGAGGACGCGCAGCGTCAGAAGAACTGGAAACGCTATGGTCCGTACCTATCCGAGCGACAGTGGGGGACCGTGCGCGAGGACTACTCGGCCGACGGGATTGTTTGGGATGCGTTTACTTATGAACACGCGGCCTCGCGCGCGTACCGCTGGGGCGAAGACGGAATATTAGGAATCAGCGATCGCGAATGCAGAATTTGTTTTGCGGTCGCCATGTGGAATGGCAACGATTCGATGCTGAAGGAGCGAATCTTTGGATTATCCAATCCCGAGGGCAACCATGGAGAGGACGTGAAGGAATGTTATTATTATTTGGAATCGTCGCCGACGCATTCATATATGAAGGGTTTGTATAAATATCCGCAGGCGGCGTTTCCTTATGAAGAATTGCGGCGTCGGAACCGCGGTCGCGGCATCGAGGAGCGCGAATTCGAAATTATCGAAACGGGCATTTTCGATCAAAATAAGTATTTCGACGTTTTTGTCGAATATGCCAAAAACGCGCCCGACGATATTTGTATTAAAATAACGATCGCCAATCGCGGTCCCGACGCGGCGGCGATCCACATGCTGCCGACGATCTGGTTTCGCAACACATGGTCGTGGGGTTGCGCGACGGAGGGCTGCGGCATCAAGCCTAAAATTCGAAAATCGTCGGCCGAACGCGTCGATGCCGTGCACGACGAGCTTGGAACGTTACATTTCGACGCCGCGCCCGGCGGCGACGGCGCGCTTCCGAAATGGTTATTTACGGATAATGTTACCAATACGCAGCGGCTTTTCGGCGCGCCGGGCGCCGAACCGTTTGTTAAGGATGCATTTCACGATTTTGTCGTCCGTGGCAACGCCGCGGCGGTGAATCCGAGGGAATTCGGCACCAAATGCGCGGCATTGTATAAATTAAATATTCCCGCCGGCGGCGAGTCGGTTCTTCGTCTGCGCCTTCATAATCAAACGACGCCCGTGAAAACGACGCTCGGCCCGGATTTCGACGCGGTCTTCGAGGCGCGCATCCGCGAAAATAATCAATTCTACGACCGCGCGATCGGTCCCTCCGCCGATCCGCAGCGGAAACTCGCGCTGCGGCAGGCCTATGCCGGATTATTATGGTCGAAGCAATTTTATCATTACGTCGTCAAAGACTGGCGCAAGGGCGATCCCGACCAGCCCGCGCCTCCGGCGGGCGCGCGCGGCGAGCGCAACCGCGACTGGGAACATTTATATAATCGCGACGTCATCTCGATGCCGGACAAGTGGGAGTTTCCCTGGTACGCGGCATGGGATCTCGCGTTTCATATGATACCGTTCGCGGCCGTCGATCCGGAATTTTCAAAGCATCAATTGCTATTACTATTGCGCGAATGGTACATGCATCCGAGCGGCCAGATCCCGGCGTACGAATTTGCGTTCTCCGACGTGAATCCGCCCGTCCACGCGTGGGCGTGCTGGCGAGTTTACAAAATGACGGGTCCGCGGGGCGCCCGCGACGTGCGGTTTCTCCGGCGCGTATTTCATAAATTAATTATAAATTTCACGTGGTGGGTGAACCGCAAGGATCCCGACGGTAAACATATCTTTTCGGGCGGATTCCTCGGATTGGATAATATCGGAGTTTTCGACCGCAACAAACCGCTGCCGACGGGCGGCGCGCTCGAACAGGCCGACGGCACGGCGTGGATGGCGTTTTATTGCGCGACGATGTTATCAATCGCGATCGAGCTCGCGAAGGACGATCCGTCATACGAGGACGTCGCGTCGAAGTTTTTTGAACACTTCGTTTCGATCGTCGACGCGATGAACACGCTCGGCGGCGACGGGCTCTGGGACGATCAGGACGGTTTTTATTATGATCGCCTGCGCATCGGCTCCGACACGCTGCCGCTTCGCGTGCGCTCGATGGTCGGACTGGTGCCGCTCATCGCCGTCGAAGTGTTGGAAAAGGAAACGCTCGACCGGCTGCCCGGTTTTACGAAACGCATGAATTGGTTTCTCGAAAACCGCCGCGATCTTCACGATCGCATCAGTTGGATGGTCGCGTCCGAACGACCCGGGGACGACCACAGATTATTAGCAATCCCGTCGCGCGAACGCCTCGAAAAAGTATTAAAATACGTCGTCGACGAGCGCGAATTCCTTTCGCCGTACGGGATCCGCAGCCTTTCGCGCGTTCACGAGGCGAATCCTTATGTTATTCGCGCGGAAAATACCGAATACCGCGTCGACTACGCGCCCGGCGAATCGACGACCGCGGCGTTCGGCGGCAATTCCAACTGGCGCGGCCCGATCTGGTTTCCGTTAAATTATCTGATCATCGAGGCGCTTGAACGTTATCATCACTTTTACGGCGATTCGTTTACGATGGAATACCCGGCGCGCTCCGGCCGCCGCGCGACATTGCAACAAATCGCGGAGGATTTGAAACGCCGCCTCGCGTCGTTGTTCCTGCCCGGGCCGGACGGCCGACGCCCGTGCCACGGCGGCGATCCGCGCTACGCGAACGATCCGAATTGGAAGGATTTATTGTTATTTTTCGAGCATTTTCACGGCGACAACGGCCGCGGCCTCGGCGCATCGCACCAGACCGGCTGGACCGCGCTCGTAACGCGGTTCCTGGAGGAACGTTCCGCGGGCGATTCGCGGGCGTCGGACGTATCATCGCGCCATGCGCACTCCATCGACAGCGTGGATTCTTAGTATTTGTTTCCTCGGCGCCGCATCGGCGGCGTCGGTTCCTGCAGCGGTTCCGCAGGCGGGCACGCAGCCCGCGGCCGCGGCGAAACTTCCATTCTTAACAAAAAGCGAATCGGAGTTTCTGACGGGCGAAGTCTCGGGCGACCGGGCGTTCGAGCACGATCGCTGGTATACGCATTATCACCGCCCGTTCGCGAGCGAGGGATTGATGGCCGCCGCGAAGTATACGGAAGAGCAGGCGAAAGCCATGGGCCTCGAAAATGTAATATTAACGAAAACGCCCGTCGACGGCATGGAATGGACGCCGAAGCGCGGCGAGTTCTGGGCGACATATACTACAAAAGACGGCGCGGAATCGACGGAGAAATTGTGCGATATCGGATCCGTACAATTATCGCTTCTCGACCGCAGCCGTCCGGCCGACGTCGACGCGGAAGTGATCGACGCGGGGGCGGGCGTCGCGGACGCCGATTATGAAGGAAAGGACGTGAAAGGTAAGATTGTATTCGCGTGGGGTGCGCCGCCGATCGTTATGAAAGAGGCGGTTTGGAAACGCGGCGCCGCGGGATTATTGTTACGCCCCGATCCGGAGAAAGGCTTCGCGCATCCCGACCAGACGCGGTGGCTGTCGATTCCCGAAAAAAGCGAGGACGGCAAGCCCGGAACGTTTGCATTTAACCTTTCGCACAGGAACGGCGTCGCGTTCGCGCAGAAAATGAAAAATAACAAAATTCGCGCGCGCGCCGTCGTCGAGGCCGACATGGGTCCCGGCTGGCTCGTGATGGTCGAAGCTACCATTCCGGGAACGGATCCCGCGCTGCCGTGCGTATTGTATACAGGCCATCTGCAGGAGGAGCGGTTCAGCGCGAACGACGACGGCTCCGGTTGTTCGAACGTCCTCGAGGTCGCGCGCTCGCTCGCGAAGGGCATTCGCGAAGGCAAACTCACGCGTCCGAGGCGAACATTAAAATTCTGGTGGACGACCGAAATCGCGTCCGAAGATAAATTATTCGCCGATCATCCTGAAGTGATCAAAACGATTTATTGTAATATCAATCAGGACATGGTCGGCGCGAATCAGGGGCAGGACACGCTGCGCGTGCAGAATATTACCGAACTGCCGTGGTCGCGCGCGCATTATTTACAAGATGTCGCGGAGGAAGTCGTACAATTCCTCGTCGACGGCAACACGTCGCAACTCGCCGGTTTGCAATCGGGCGTGCCGTTCTATCCATTTCCGGTGTTATCGAAACTCGGCACGCGCCATCGTTACAATGCGCGCTTCGTGCCGTATCACGCGAACACGGATCATCAATGTTTCGTCGCGCCGCCGGTCGGCATTCCCGGATTTACATTTACCAACTGGCCCGATGATTATATTCACAGCACCGACGACGATCTGTGGAATATCGATCCGACACAATTACAACGAAACGCGCTCGCGGCGGCGACGATCGGTTATGCGATGGCGGGATTTGATGATAAAGATAAGGATATGTTGGCCACTCTATTGGACGCGCATGCAATTCGCCGTCTCGGGACGGCGCGGGCCATTGCAATACAAATGATAGGCAATGCAGCGCCTGCCGACAAGCCGGAGGCTCTGCGGGACGCGCTTGCGCACGTTTCGTCGGCCACATGGCGTGAACGACTGGCAAATGAAAGCATTCCGGGAAACTCTCCAGAAAAAACGCAACCGACGTCGATCGTCGCGATCGCCCTATTCGACGCCTCGTCGCTGACGGCGAAAAACATGAACAATAGCAAACGAGCTCTCCCGACCGCCGAAATGGACGAGTTGTTAAAATTAAGACCCGCGCGTGTCGGTTCCGTAAAAGACTATCAAACGAATCTCGGCAAAGCTACGGTTCCGGCGGGCCTGCACCGCCTACTCTCCCACGAGATACTTTGTCTTTGCGATGTTTCGGCGCGCCACGGGAAGAACCTCAACGGCCTCGATATCTATAACATCGTCGCCGCAGAGGCGCGGTCGGCGGGTCCGTGGTATTACGGAAATGTTACAACCGGCCAAGTCCTCGAATATCTAAAATCCTGCGCGAAAGCGGGGCTGATCACGCTCGAATAGGATGATTCGCGCCGCCGTCGTATCGTTCATATTAACTATTATTGCCGCCGGCGGCGGCGATAATATATTTACGGAACACCCAGTTTGTACCATTCCGGCGCGAGGCGCGCTCGAAGGCACGCCCGTGTTTTCGCCGAGCGGAAAAAAGGCGGCCTATGTGTTGCATGAGGGAAAAAAGTTATTTCCGATGATTCAGGACAAAGCGATGGAATCGTATGAATTCGTCGACGCGCCGGAATGGGCCGAGGACGCGGACGTCGTTGCGTGGCGCCTCGGGCGGCGGCTCGATGCGAAGCACGAGAATTGGAAAATTTATCTTGATACTAAGAAAATCGCCGAGTCCGACTGGATCGGTCTCGTCGGCCTTTCGCGCGACGGCAAACAGGCGGCCTATTGGAGTAATCCGGGCGCGTCGATCGCGAACGACGGTTCGTACACCGGCGGCACATGGATTTTTAATTATGGTTCGAAGAAAACCGACGTTTATAAAGAAGGCTTCGGCCTCGATTATCCCGTCTGGAGTCCCGACGGTAAACACGTCGCGACGTGGGGCTACGCGTCGCGCGGTTCGGGTTTTGTCATGATCGACGGAAAATTAAGAAACGAGAAAAGCGGCCCGTCGGGATTCTCGATCGACGATATTGTATTTTCGCCCGACGGACGCGAAGTCGCCTATGCGATTCTCTCGCCCGACGCCTCGGGAAAAATGAATTCCCTCGTTTATCGCGAATATATTCGATACGGCGAAGGCTATGATTCCTGCGGGTCGCCACAATATACAAAAGACGGAAAGTCGCTCGCGTATCGCGCGCTGAAGAATGGTAAGATTCACTACGTCGTCGAGGGCGCGGATCATAAGAAAAAAGATCTCGGCGCGCCGTTCGAGGCGGTCGCCGATCTTACATTTTCCGCGGACGGAAATCGCGCCGCGTTTTCGGCCAACCGCGGCGGGAAAATCGATCCCGGCGTCGCGGTGGGCCGTTTCGCTAAATATAATATTGAAGGCGGTAACTGGTTCGTGATCGAGAGCGGGCACGAGTACGGGCCGTACGACGCCGTCGCCGATCCAGGATTCGCGGGAAATACAAACCGCCTCGTCTGGCGCGCGAAATCGGGTGCGAAATGGAATCTTTATATTCGCGACGACGGCCGCGACGCGGCCAAAGCCGCGGAATATGATTATATCGACCGCCCGCGCATCGATGCCGACGGCTCGCGAGTCGCGGTTGGCGTGCGCGAAGGACTACAATTGAATTGGAGAGTCGTGCAATCGAAGGATTTCGCGAAATGACTACGATTACGCTCGACAGCGCGCTCGACTGCTGGTGGCATCGGCAGGGACTCGCGTCGGCGAACAGTAAGAATCCGGCGGATATTATTAAGAACGCGGGATGGATGAACACCGCGGGGTCGTCGGCGCCCTATCTCGCGATCGCCGCGCGCGCCGCTGCCTCGACGCGGGGCCGCGACGCGCTCGAAAATGAAATATACGAAAAAAACACGCTCGTCGAAGTGCCGTCGGCGCGCGGATGCACGATGCTCGTGGCGCGCGAGGATGCCGCCCTCGCCATCGCGGCCGGGATGGATTTTCACGCGGATCGGAAGAGTAAATTATTCAAAACGACGGATATTACCGATAGAGAACTCGACGCGCTCTGCGATAAAATTACAAAAACGCTCGCGCGCGGACCGCTCGACATCGCGGCGATCAAGGCCGCGATCGGGGCGGGGGCCGCCCGGCCGTTTGGCGAAGCGGGCCGGAAACTTGGCGAAAGTTCGACGCTGACGTTCGCGCTGAAAGAATTGCAGTTTCGCGGGCTCGCCGCGCGGGTTGGCGCGTCGCGGCGTCTGGACACCGATCAATTTGTATATACTTTGGCGCCGTGGAAAGCGCGCGAACTCGAACCTTACAATTCAGAAAGTTATAAAAGCGACGCCGACGCGCTGGAAAAGGCGCTCGCCGCGCGTTTCTTCGCATGGGCCGCGCCCGCGACGGCGGCCGAATTCGCGAATTGGGCGGGGATCGGCATCCGCCGCGCGGCGGAAATCGCGGAAAAACTAAGACTCGAAGCGCGTTCGATCGACGGTCTGAAGGGAGTTTATTATTGCGATGCGGCGGCAATTGAATATTTACAAAAAAAACGAAGCGCGGACCGCGGCCGCGTCGCGCTGCTGCCGTTTCGCGATAATTATGTATATTTTCGCCGTCCGCTCGCTCCGTTGATTCCTCCGGACGCGGGGCGTTCGGCGTTCGAAGGCTGGTCCGGCGACAAACGGCCCCTCGAAACGATCGAAAGTTTGCATTTCCATGCAATTGTGGTCGACGGGCGGCTCGCGGGCGCTTTCGAATACGACGGCGCCCGCCGCGCGGTCGTCCATGGACTCTTTGTAAAGCCCGATGCCGCGCTGCGCGACGCGGTCGATTCCGCGATCGCCGGAGTCGAAGCGTTCATTCGCGAGAAAATCGAAGACTTGTGGTTTTACTCGATGGACAACACAAAAAACCGCGCGCAGAGGATCGCCGCGATACTACAATTGAAGTATTAAATTTTTTTCGGGGGTGGCGGCACGCTAAACTTGCCGGTTCAACCCCATGATGCGTTATCAGCAAAAAGGTCCGACGACGCTCCTCGGCACTCTCCGCACGGAGCCCGCGGCCGCGATGCGCGAGGCGTTTCGCGAAGGATACGGCCGCAAGGAATTCATCGCGGACATACTCGCGGGCACGATCGTCGGAATTGTAGCATTACCGCTCGCTATGGCGCTCGCGATCGCCTCGGGAGTCCCGCCGCAGCAGGGACTTTACACATCGATCATCGCCGGAATCCTGATCGCCGTCCTCGGCGGCTCACGGTATCAAGTCTCGGGGCCGACGGCCGCATTTGTAGTGATCCTCGCGCCCATTTCGGCGCAGTTCGGGCTCGGCGGATTATTATTATCAACAATGATGGCGGGCGTCATCATGTTCGCGATCGGCGTTCTCCGAATGGGGAAAACGATCGAATTCATACCGTATCCGGTGATGACCGGGTTCACGGCGGGCATCGGCGTCACGATCGCGACAGGACAATTGAAGTATTTTCTCGGCCTGCAGGTCGAACACGATTCGAGCCATTTTCTCGAGAAAATACAAATATACACGTCGGCGCTTCCCGGGCTTCACTGGCAGGATTTCGCGGTCGGAGGGTCGACGCTGGCGCTTTTGTTATTATTACCGAAAGTGACGCGCAAAATTCCCGCGCCGTTGCTCGCGCTCGCGATCGTCGCGGCCGCGGCCGAGATTCTGCGCCGGGCGACCGGCAATTTTAGCGTCGCGACGATTGGCAATTGTTTTTCCTATACGATCGACGGCGAGACGCGCGCCGGAATACCTCAAATGCCGCCGATGCCGATGCTGCCCTGGAAACTGCACGGGCCGGACGGCGCGGCGTTCGCGCTCGATTATGCTACATTTCGCGCGCTGCTCCCGAGCGCGTTCGCAATCGCGCTCCTCGGCGCGATCGAATCGTTATTATCCGCATCCGTCGCCGACGGCATGACTTCGCGCAAACACCGCCCCGACGCCGAATTGATGGCGCAGGGGATCGGTAATATTGTCGCGCCGTTTTTCGGCGGCATCGCCGCGACGGGCGCGATCGCCCGCACGGCGACCGGCGTCCGCGCCGGAGCCGTTTCGCCGATCTGCGCGATCTGGCACGGAATATTTGTATTGATCGCCGTATTATTACTGGCGCCGTGGCTCGGTTTTCTGCCGATGGGGGCGCTCGCGGGATTGCTCATGCTCGTCGCCTGGAACATGAGTGAAGTGAAACACTTCTTTCACATCGTTCGAGTCGCGCCGAAAAGCGACGTCGCCGTTTTGTTAAGTTGCTTTTTTCTTACTGTTATTTTCGACATGGTCGTCTCCGTGTCGTTCGGCGTCGTATTCGCCGCGCTTTTGTTTATGAAGCGCATGGCGGAGTCGACGGAAGTGAGTTTAACAAAAGCCGAGCACCACGAGCACAAGGAGCAATTGCCGAAGGGCGTCGTTATTTATGAAATCGCGGGACCGCTTTTCTTCGGCGCCGCGCAGCGCGCCATGAGCGCGCTCTCGCAAGTCAATTCGAAGAATCGAACGGTTATATTAAATATCGAATCGGTGCCCACGATGGACGTGACGGGACTCGTCGCGCTCGAATCCGCGCTGAACCGTCTTTGGAAAGGGGGGGCGTTCGTCGTCATTACGGGGCTGCGCGATCAGCCCGCCCGAGTGCTCGCGAACGCCGGCATCGAAAACCGCGAAGGGCGCCTCGCGATTTGTAAAACATATGAAGAGGCGCTCGACATGGTGTGGACGCGCGAAGCGCAAATGGCGCTCACCGGCCAAAAGCCCGACTCGGTCATTCTTCGAAAGTCGGCGATTTCGCAGTAACAAATCGCGATTCGGCGGCCAGGCCGGCGCGCGCCGACTGGCGCATTCGTTCCGCGAAGGGGGGTTCGACTCATTTTCAGGGAACATGCCGGCTCAGTTGTTGCGTATATGCGCATATAGTTATATAGCTGTCTGCTGGTATGGACATTGAATCAACCGGCAGTCTCTTCCCTCTGGTGAATCAACATGCCACACATGGATCACGATCCCTCGACAAATATCAAGCATTGTGTCCGCGGGCTACGCTTTCGGACCGGCGCCAAAATCTTCGGCGGCCTTGGATTGTTAACATTCCTCGGCGCGTTCGCGTTTGACCGGCTGGGACTGAACGCCGCCGGAAATCCATCGGCCGTTCCGGGCACCCGACTGGTTGCATGGAACAATCTCGGCATGCACTGCACCGACGGCGATTTTTCGGTGTTCTCCATTCTGCCGCCGTACAACGTCGTCGACGCGCAGTTCATCCAAGGGAGTAAACTTATCAAAAGCGGCGCGAATGTTAAATTAACTTATGAAGCGATCGCCGATCCGACGGGATCTATCAATAAATCGTCGATCGGTAAAGATAACTTCTGGCAGCACGTGCCGGAGTTCTTCGGCGTGTCGCTTCCGCTCGACTCGGGACTCGCGGGTTTCGCGATGCCGGGCGCCGCGAACATTGCGCAAAATATACCGTTCGATCCGACGTGGAACTGGTGGAACGCCGAGGGCGTGCCGATCACGCCGTACGACGACGCCGGACAAAAGAATTATTATCCGATGATGCGCATCACGGCGCGCGATCTCGCTAATAATATTCTCGCGACCGCCGACGTCGTCCTCCCCGTATCCGACGAAATGAATTGCAGTTCATGCCACAGTTCCGGCGTGAACATCGACGCGCAGCCGGGCGGCGGCTGGGTTTTCGATCCGGATCCCGTGATCGATTATCGTTTAAATATACTGAAACTGCACGACAGCAAGCAGGCGGGCGACCCGGTCTACGCGCAGGCGCTCGCGACGAAAGGTTATAATCCGAACGGTCTTTACGCATATGCGACCGTCGATCACAAAGCGATCCTGTGCGCCTCGTGCCACGCGTCGAACGCGCTTCCCGGCACCGGCATCGCCGGCATCCAACCGCTCACGCAGGCCGTCCACGCGTTCCACGCGAATGTTTACGATCCGATCGGCGGCGGCACGCTGGATGATATTAATAATCGATCCGCATGCTACCGTTGCCATCCGGGCTCGACGACGAAATGTCTGCGCGGGGCGATGGGAAAGGCCGTCGCTCACGACGGCACGATGTCGATGCAATGCCAGAGCTGCCACAGCAACATGTCGTTCGTCGGTTCGGCGAACCGCACGGGCTGGCTCGATCAGCCGAATTGTCAAAATTGCCACACCGGCACGGCGACGCATAACAACGGACAGATTCTTTACAATAACGCGTTCGATACGAACGGCCAGTATCGCGTCGCGGTCGATTCGACGTTTGCTACAAATCCGGACACGCCCGCGCCCGGTTTTTCGTTATATCGATTTTCCACAGGACACGGCGGACTGCGATGCGAAGCGTGCCACGGATCGACGCACGCGGAATTCCCGAGTTCGCACGCGAACGATAATATTTACACAAATCAGATCCAAGGGCACGACGGAATGCTCGTCGAATGCAACGCATGCCACGCGACCACGCCGAGCACGGTGACGGGCGGCCCGCACGGAATGCACCCGGTGGGGCAGTCGTTCGTCGACGGCCATCCTGATATTGTTGAAATACAGGGCAGCGCCCAATGCCGCCTTTGCCATGGCAACGATTCCAAGGGAACGGTGCTCTCGCGCTCGCAGGCGAATCGTACAATTGCGACAAAGTACGGCACGAAGAATTTCTGGCGCGGATTCACCGTGACTTGTTACAGTTGCCACAACGGCCCCGGAAGCGACAACGCGTCGCCGAACACTCCGGCGGTCGCGCAGGGACATACTTACAATTCCACGTCCGACACGTCGCTGCCGATCGCGCTCGCCGCGACGGATATTAATAATAATCCGCTGACGTACCGGATCGTCTCGCAGGCGTCGCACGGCACGGTCGCGCTCTCGGGCAGCCAGGCTGTTTATTATCCGGACGCCGGATTCGCGGGCTCGGATTCATTTACATTCGCGGCGTTCGACGGCTTCACCGACTCGAATCTCGCGACGATCGTGATCAATGTTACAAAACCGTCGCTGCCCGCCGGTTTGACACAATTCGGAAATGGCACTCCCGGATGCTCCGGACCGCACGATCTGCGCGCCAACGTTTCGCCCAAAATCGGCGCTGCTAATTTTGAATTGACGTGCACGAAGGCGCCGCCGGTTTCGCTCGGCCTCGCGCTCATTTCCGATTCGCAGGGAACGGGCAACGATCCGTTCTTTCTTGGAATTAACTTATGGGTCGACCTTTTCGCCGCGAACGAAGCGTGGGCATTCGACATGGTTTCCGACGGAACGGGCTACGCGCTCGCGCCGGCGGAGATTCCTAATAATCCGGCGCTCGTCGGCAATCATTATTATGCGCAGGCGCTGTTCGTCTGGGGCTGGCCGTGCGTTCCCTCGTGGAGCCACCTCAGCAGTTCGAACGGCCTCGAGATCGTGATTCAACCTTAACGTTCCCCCGCGTCATTGACAAAAAAAAAGAATCCGGCCGGCTCGCGCCGGTCGGATTCTATTTTTTTACAGTTGAAAGATCTTAAACTTTCATCGTTTCGGCGGCCGCGGGCGTGCGCGGGAGGGCGGGCTGCACTTCATAACTTTTCAGCAGCGTAAGCGCATCGCTCGCCTTGCCCATTTGCCGGAGCGCGTCCGCGGCGGCTTCGGCGGCATCTATGAAGTCCGGTTCGATCTGTAGCGCGTTTAAGAACACGTCCGCGGCTTCCGCGAATTGCTTCAATTGCATGAGCGAACGCCCGTAGGAATATTCAATATGCGCGTCGCCGGGAGCCAGAGCGCGCGCGGCGCGCAAGTGCCGGGACGCCGCGAGCGCGTCGCCGTGCGAAAGGTACAATTCGCCGAGCTTCGTGTGGGACACCGGATCGCGCGGCACAACTTCCACGTGGCGGCGGCGCGCTTCGATCGATTGTTCATGTTCGCCCAATGCTTCGAATATCGAAGCCGCGCAATCGAGCGCCGCCGCGTAGCGCGGGAACGAATTCACAACTCCGAGGAGCGAATCGAGGCCGTGCTCGACTTCGCCGTTTTGTAAATATTCGTTGGCTTGAGCGAACAATTCGACCGCCTTCGATTCGCATTCGAATGCGTGGTTCCCGCCCGTGAACGCGATGGCGAGGTGTCCGAGCGGCTGAACGCGATCGCCCCGGTCGGCGAGCGCGCGGGCAAAATCTAACAAAAACGCGGGAGATATAAATTCTCCGGCGAAGGATATCGTTCGAAGAATTCCCGGGCGGAATGCGATCACGGCGCCGCGCGGATCGCGGGCGACGCAACACGCGAGTCCTGGATCCTGCGCGAGCGGTTCCACGAGCGGCCGCGCCCACTCGCCGCCGCGCATGTTCTGCGCGCGGAAACCGCCGCTTGCAAAGATAACAAAATCCCGGTCCGTGGCCGAGAGCGTTTCATTAGCCTCGCCGGCGAGGCCGCCTCGGGCCGCCGGCGCCTCGAATAGATAGATCTTGGAATCCGTCGGAAGTTCGGGCACCTCCGTCCCGGCCGGAGCCGCGAAGGCAATGGTAACTTCGTCCGAAGCGGGGGCATTCAATGCATTGGCTCGTTCGTCGACGAATTGTTGCAAACGTCCGGCGTTGAATTGTAACGAAAGCGCGCGCGCGGCGGCGCCGCGCCGGCGGCGTCCCTGCGCGTCGCCGACGGCCGCGGCGAGGATGCGCGCGGCCTCGTCGACGATGGCTTCGCAAAGAATCGGCGGCGAAGCAAACAATTCGGGCGCCATCAGCGATATTTTGAGTTTCGACGGAATATAATAAAATACGGGATGCGATGCGAACGCCGCGGGCTGCGCGAACGCCACCGTCGCCGCCGTTTTTCCGCAGGCGGCCGTTTCTAACAAAAAGGCGCCGTTCGAGGGTCCGCGCGAAAGATCGCATACGAGATCGCAGGCCGCGATCAGCGAGGCTCGCGCAATATCACTATTGGGTTCGGCGACAAACACGACCTCGACCGCGGACTCCTGCGCCGCGGCGAGTTTCTCGAGCGAAGCGCGCGTTTCCGGCCGCGCCCCCATGTATATAAGCGCGCTGTTCTGAATCTTAGCTTGCGCGAATGCTAATAACGCAAGATCGGCGCCGCTCATGTGGTCGCCGCGCGCGTCCGCGAGAATGCGGATTTTGCGCCGGGTCGGCAGCACCGCCGGACGGACGTTGGTGTTGAAGTCCGCGGAGGGGGGCAAGGGAGGCGCGAATTGTATTTTTCCGGACGGATAGCCCGCGGCGATCCATCCCTCGGCGCAAAGACGCGAGTAACACCACAATTCGCGCGCGGAGAAAGCCTCCGGGAGGGATTCGGCGCGTGGAGCGGGCTGGCCGCCTTCATCACAATAAATCGCATGGCCGGTCGAGGCCGCCGCGTCGGCGAGCGTGGCATGATTGTTATGGACGGCGCCGGCCTTCGGATTCGATAATTTACTATTGTGCGGTGCAGCCGCGTTGCTTTTGTTGATATCCAATTCCCACGGAATGCTCCGAATCACGGTCGCGACGCGGTCGATAGAACGCGTTGCAACAATAAACGCGCGCGCCGCGCCGGACCTCTGCAAACGCCCCTGCCAGTCTTCATATGCGGCCGACACGGCGTCGACGGCCGAAGCGAGGGACGGGACGGGGCGGCGGTGGCCGGCTTCGTCGGCCGCGACGGATTCATCGGCGGGATTACATATTTCCGTGCGCTCGACGTCGATGGGATAACCAGTCTGTATATTTACAATTTCCCCGGCGATGCCGAAGCGCGTGGCCGCGACGGGAACGCCGCAGGCCATGGCCTCGAGAATCGCCGTGGCTCGCCGCTCGCCGCGCGACGGGCGGAGGAATAGATCGAATTCACAATAAAAAGCCGCCATGTCCTCGTGGTCGAGGGCGGCGCGCAATTCGAGATTCGCCGGAAGTTCGCCGCCGAGTTCGCGCGCGAGTTCCATTTGTAATAAGTCCGGCGCGACGTCGCCGCCGCACAGAATTGTTAATATTGTATTCGGCGCATTGCCGCAGGCGCGATGAAACGCGCGGGCCGCGGTCGAGACTTCGCGAAGGCGCGCCCGATTCGAAGCCATCGCGAGAACGCGGAATTGACGCTGTACCTTCGGACGCGGTTGAAATTGTAATGTATCAATGGCGTCGGGGACGACGCGCACCTGCGAGGGAGGGAGTCCGCTCGCGATCGCGGCCGAGCGCTGCGCGGCGCTCGGAACCCAGATTTCATCAAATGGGCGAAGACTCGAAATGTGCTCGCGCGAAAATCGGTCGGTGCGCGTCGCGGTCGCGACGGCGGCGCCGTTGGCATTGGGCTCGCGCATGGCGAGCGTCGGGGCGTCGAGGCCGGTTGCAACAAATCCGCCGTCGCGGACGACCGCCAGGATGCGTTCCGCCTTCTCCGTCGCGCATTCGTCGAGAGCGCGCGCGCAATTTCGATTGGAATGCCGTTCGCCCGCGGATCTGTCGTCGTTCGCGACGACGCGGCCTGTGAAAGCTTCAGTTTCCGGAGCGGTCGGATCGTTAACGTACGCGCCGCCGCGAAGTAATATTACAAAATCGCCCGCGGAATTGTTATCGCACGGCAGGCAATTCTTCATGAATCGATCGGGCATGCGCGGTTTCATTGCATTTCCGAGCACGATCACGCGGGCGCACCGCGAGAGCCGTTCGAGCACGACCGTGATCGCGGCGCCCTCGGGCAGCGATTCGACCACGGCGACGTCGGCCGGGTTTTGTATAAACGGATCCAGCGTGTCCTTGCTTTCGCTGGTGACGCACGCGCATGTAAAGATAAATTCGTCGCACACGGCGTTCAAATTCGCCGCGACGGCGGACTGCCGCGCTTTCTTAATGTTCGACGCGTCCGCGTCCATGCCGTGCACGCGCGCTCCGCGGCGCGCGAGTTCGATGGCGACGACCGGATCCTTCAACCCGATTTGTAATATGGTGCCGCCGTGCCAATGGGCAAGCGCGGCATCGAGCCACGCCCGCGTTTCCGGAAGTTCAACGACACGAACGTACGGGGAACGATGAAGACCGCTGTGGGAAGACACTGGATTCTCTCTTTTGTTGGGGCAGGGATTGGTAAATTTAAGAAAAATTCATGCAAAAACCCGCGGCTGGATGGCGGTGGCGTGATGCCGTTTTGCGAATGTATAGAATCGCTCGAGCGCATGGCGCGCGGACGTATGCACCAATTCGGGAACGAACCGGCGCGAAACGCGGTCGTCGAGGGACCGCGCGCGCGGCTGTGCCGAAGTGTAGTCATCGACCGCCGATTCGCCCGCGAAGCCGTCGCGATTTTGTAATATTTCCAAGGCTTCCTCGATTTGTAAAGTGGATGCGCGCCCGCCGGATATATGCAAAACCGATCCGCAAAGCCTGTCGATGCGCGCGACGGCGGCCTCGATCGCGATCGCGGCGGCTTCGCCGTCTACAATTTCGACGGAAGTTGCGGTGTGGAACGAATCGTCGCCGCGCTCGCCGCGGACGAATTGTAATGTCAGATTCGTTAATATTTCGCCCGGATCGAATTCGAATCGCCCGGGCATCACGGGTTCGGCGAATCGTAAGAATACAATTTGGAGCGCCTTCGCGTCGCAAAGTAAACAAAGCGCGCGGTCGGTTTCGCGGAAACAGCGGCGCGTTCGTTCTTCGGGGATGCCGTGCGGAAAATCGCGAAGCGCGGCGCGTCGATCGCGCATCACGACCCATTCCTGATCGAAGCCGTCGCTCGGCAGGAGCGCCGGAATGCGAATGATCGGAATCGGCACCTCGGCGCGCGAGACCGCGTCCGCCAACGCGAGTGCCAATTCGAGATCGGCCGCCGGATCGCGCGGATCGCCGATGCTAATGATCGCGTCCGTCGATGCGATGCAGGATTCGACTTGCGCGCGAATCTTGCCCGTCGGGGTCAAGTGCACGGCGCACCCGCGATGCTTTTGACGAAGCCATGCGCGCGCGGCCGCGGCGTTCCTTTCCGTGCCGCGTTCGATCCACGTTACTTCGTGATGTCGGAAAAGTAGTGACTCTCCGAGCGAAGCACCGAGGCCTGCAAGTGAGCCCGCTACAAGCATTCGCATCATGGACGTTGGGGACGGGAGCATTGGGAGCACCCGACGGCGCTTCATCGGCCGGAAATGATTTCGCACTGAAATTCCTTCCCGCGGGGTATTGGCGACGGGGGTATCCCGAATGAAAAGCCCGCATTTCGTCGGCCCGATTTTTTTATTACAATCGGCGCATGCCTCGAATCCAACCGATCGATCCAGCCGGCGCGCAGGGACGCGCGAAAGTGATATTTGACGATTTCATGCGCGAGCGCGGCAACATTCCAAACATGTTCAAGACGCTGGCGCACCGTCCGGAGATATTGGAAACCACGTTTGCTAATTTTAGAGCCGTGATGTCGCCTGGCGACGTGCCCGCGAAAATTAAAGAACTCGTGGCGCTCCGCGTTTCATTCCGCAATCGATGCGATTATTGCCTTGCGTCGCATACTAAAATTGCGCGCAAACTCGGCGCGAGCCCGGAACTGATCGATGGAATCGCGCGCGGCGATTTCGCGTTATTGACGGCCGAGGAACGGGCGGCGGTCACACTCGCCGACGAAATGGAAAAGGATGGCCACGGCGTCACCGATGCGACCGCCGGCGCCGTCCGCGGATTTTTCGGAGACCGGGGGCTTCTCGAAATCGTGATGGTCGCGGGGCTCTTTCACTATTTCAACCGGGTCAACAACGCGCTCGGCATCGAAGTCACGCGCTGACAAGAGGCTGCGGCGGACGGCCAATTCGTTAATCGGGTCGTGCCGGCGCACAGAAAAGGTGTAGACTTTCCGCTGCGACCGACTTCGCGTTTTTTTTATGGGCGCGTGCAGGGACCGAACGTCCCCGCGCGTTCATGAAGATCGTAGCGAACGGCCGAACTTACAGTTTCAAGTTCATTTTACACCCCTCGACTTGGAGCAAACGCAATGACCCGTTCGAAGTTATTGTTTATGGTATTCGGCGGCGGAATCGCCTCGGCGCTACTCGGCGCGACGGCGACAGCGCAGAATATCGGCGAAGAAAAATCCATTCCTACACATCTCGCCGACGGCGACGAGTTTACAGTAAAACTAAAAGATCTTCTCGCCCATGGCCGCGCGCTGTTCAGCGCGAACTGGACGATTCAGGACGGCGGAGGCCGCCCGATGACGAAAGGAACGGGCGGAGCCATCGCCGATCCTACAGATCCACTCGTATTCCCGCGGAATTTTAATCGTATTTCCGCTCCGGACGCGAACTCGTGCGCCGGTTGCCACAATGCGCCGTTCGGCATTCCCGGCGGCGGCGGCGATATTGTAGGAAACGTATTTGTATTAGGACAACGTTTCGATTTCGCGACGATGAGCGCTTCGGGAAGCAATATTCATACAAAAGGCGGATTCGACGAAGTCGGAACATCGGTTACATTGCAAACGATCGCCAACTCCCGCGCGACGCTCGGAATGTTTGGATCGGGTTTTATTGAAATGTTGTCCCGCCAAATGACGACCGATCTGCAGGCGTTGCGCGACACGCTGCCCAACACCGGCGGAACCGTTCCGTTGGTTACGAAAAGCGTCTCCTTTGGAACGCTCGTTCGAAACGCGAACGGCACATGGGACACGTCGCAGGTCACCGGCCTCGTCGCGCCGAGTCTTTCGACTTCGGGCCAGACCGGCCCGAGTTTAATTATTCGCCCGTTTCACCAGGCGAGCAACGTCGTGTCGATTCGTCAATTTACAAATAACGCGCTGAACCATCACCATGGCATCCAGACGACCGAGCGATTCGGCGCGAACACAGACGCTGACGGCGACGGAGTCATGAATGAAGCGACGCGCGCGGACGTGACCGCCATGGCGGTTTTCCAAGCGACGATGGCCGTGCCGGGACGCGTCATTCCAAAGAATAAAACAATTGAAGCGGCGATCACTCTTGGCGAACAGAAGTTTAGTGATAGCCACTGCGTCGATTGTCATATTCCGTTCCTCCCGCTGGATAATAATGGATGGATGTACGTCGAGCCGAATCCGTTCAATCCGAATTCGCCGCCGAATTTGCAGCCAGGCGCGGCGCCCGATTTTACAGTCGACCTTACGAACAAAATGCTGCCCGGACCGCGCCTCAAGCCGAACAAGTCCGGCGTTATTAACGTTCCCGCGTTTACAGATCTGAAAGTACACGATATCACGACTGGCGCCGGCGATCCGAATCGCGAAGTATTGGATATGAATCAGGCGGCGGGATCGGGCGGGTTCTTCGCGGGCAACGGCCGGTTCATTACTAAGAAACTCTGGGGCTGCGCGAACGAAGCGCCGTTCTTTCATCACGGACAGTACGTCACGCTGCGTCAGGCAATTGTTGCACACGCTGGCGAAGCCGCGACCGCGACGACCGCGTTCAATGCGTTGACGTCGGCCGAGCAGGACGCCGTGATTGAGTTCTTGAAGACGCTGCAAGTGTTGAAGCCCGGAACGACGTCATTGATCGTCGACGAGAAGGGACATTCGCGAAAGTGGACGTCCATTTTTGATTGATCGATCGCAAATCCGGTAATCGAAACAGCCCCCGGCACGCGTGCGGATGCGCACCACGCCGGGGGCTTTTTTTTTGTTCGCCGGCAGCGGGCATTGAAATCGTTGTTAAGTCATTAAGTCGCATTGCAATCGCAGTGTTGCATTCATAACAAGTAGCGCCTGTCGATTGCGCCCGGGGGGCATCCCAAACGGCGATTTGGAATCATAATTTTTAAGCGTTCGGAAGCGCCGTCGATTTCGCGGCATATTCTGAGGGAACGGGATCGCCATGGCTTTTGAAATGAATTTGTTTTTGGGAAACAAGTCTCTGGCGCGTTTTGAAAATCGCGAGTAGAACCATTGATGTAGCTGTTTCCACCGAATTCGCCCGAGCGAGATCGGTGGGAATGACCAGCCTATTCCCCCTGAAAAGCAACAACTGTAAAGACTCCATAACTCAGGAGCAAACGATGACCCCCCGAAACATTAGTAGTTTACTATTTGGAGGCTTGGCCCTCGCGGGAATTCCCACGATTGCCAACGCTCAAATTGGTAAAGAAGTAGCCATTCCGACTCACTTGTCGGATGGACAGGAATTCCTCATTCGAACCGGCGTGCTGATCGATCACGGCAAGCATCTCTTTTCCGCGAACTGGACAGGTCAGGAAGGCGGCGGCCGCCCCATGACCAAGGGCACGGGCAATCCGCTCGCCGACCCGAGTGACAAGCTAATATTCCCGAAAAACTTCAACCGCATTTCCGCGCCGGATGCGAACTCCTGCGCCGGTTGCCACAATGCACCATTTGGAATCGCCGGCGGTGGCGGCGATATCGTTGGAAACGTGTTCGTACTCGGTCAACGCTTCGATTTCGCTACATTTAACCACGCCGGTAGCACGATGCCGACGAAGAACGCGTTCGACGAAGCCGGCAATCCGGTAATCTTACAATCGATCGCGAACTCGCGCGCTACGCTCGGAATGTTCGGTTCCGGTTATATTGAAATGCTCGCGCGCGAAATCACCGCGGAGTTGCAGATGGAGCGCAACACGCTGCCCCCGACCGGCGGAACTATAGCTTTAATGTCGAAGGGAATTTCCTACGGAACATTGAAGCGCAATGGCGACGGCACGTGGGACGTTTCGGGTGTGACCGGCCTCGTCGCGCCGAGTCTTTCGACGAGCGGACAGACCGGACCGAATCTAATAATCCGGCCATTCCACCAAGCGAGCAACGTCGTGTCGATTCGCCAATTTAGTAATAATGCATTCAACCACCATCATGGCATCCAGACGGAAGAGCGCTTTGGCATCGGCGCCGATCCGGACGGCGACGGATATGTTAATGAAATGACCATCGCCGACGTGACAGCGGTGTCCGTATTCCAAGCGACGATGGCGGTCCCGGGGCGTCGTATTCCAACAGATCCGACCCTCAAGACGGCGATTGCGCTCGGCGAACAGCGATTCCAGTCGATCAACTGCGTCCGCTGCCACATTCCGACGCTTCCGCTTTCACCCGGCGGAAATCTTTATACAGAACCCAATCCATACAATCCGAATTCGCCGCCGAACCTACAAGTTGGAAACTATCCGACCTTGACGGTGGATTTGAATTCGATGGCGATCAGCCTGCCGCTTCCGCGCCTCTCGGCGGATGGAATGGGAATCACTAACGTTCCCGCGTTCACGGATCTCAAGGTTCATGATATTACATCTGGCGCGGGCGACCCGAATCGCGAAGCGCTCGATATGAATCAACCGGCGGGATCGGGTGGATTCTTTGCGGGCAACCCGCGCTTCATCACGCGCAAGCTCTGGGGAGCCGCGAACGAACCTCCCTATTTCCACCACGGGCAATATGCAACATTACGTCAGGCCGTCGAAGCGCACGCGGGCGAGGCAGCTGTCGAGCGCGCGGCGTACGGCGCTCTACCGATGGCGGAACAGGATGCGGTGATTGAGTTCTTAAAATCGTTGCAAGTCGCGCCCCCAACCGTGACGTCGCTCGTTTTTGATGAATTTAACAATCCGACCACCTGGCCGGCGTTCCCCGCGACCTATCCTTAATTATCGAAGGACGCGCGCCGCACAGGCACGACTCCCAACCAGAAGCCGGGCTCCGCGAAAGCGGGGCCCGGCTTTTTTGTTACTTCTTAATATTATGATATAATGTAATATAATATTTTGGTTAATTCATGAAAGTGATATCAAATTGGCCCAAGCGAGCGGCGGGCTCCGCGGCGCGCTCGCGGAATCAGCTGAGACAACAAGATTATGCATTGGCAATGATAATCATACGGGTCAATGCGAGCGGCGGGCTCCGCGGCGCGGCGCAGCGGCGATGCTCCGGCCACGCCGTGTCGCGACCCACACGCCAGCGTTAACCACACGCTCGACGCGACGGGGCGTCGCCTTCGCCGCCGCTGTCTAGCGCCACGGACCCGCCGCCCG
>JACQFD010000031.1 GCA_016200225.1 Planctomycetota bacterium | reverse complement strand
GATGATCCTTGGGAATCAACGATTCCAATGTGACGGCGAAAAAAAGAGTGCCTTGTGAGTCGATTCGTCCGCGCATCGCCCTATTGTATCAATTATTTGTATGATTCAAGCGAATTTCCTGGTTTTGCACAGGCCTGCTAGTACTGAGAGTGCCCGCAACAATCGACTTTTTCCAGAGTGATTTGCTCCAATAAATAAGTTAACAATGGAAAGTGGCGCAAGCCCTCCGTCAGGGTTACATTCGTAGCTACCATTCTCGGGCAGTTTAATATCAACAAAGTGCTCAAGTGTTTCGTCAGCCATCGTTAAATCTCCGAATTACATGATAAATGTTTTAAATACGAGAGGGCGGCTCTCGCCGCCCTCGTATCGAACTAATTAACAACTTCACCGGCGCGCCACTTTCTTTGCCTTTGCCTTTATCTTTGCTTTTGGCTTGGGTTTCGAAGGTGTTCCCGCAGCAGCGGCCTCCGCCTTCCTTCCCGCAATGGCGGCTCTTGCCGCAGCCAGTCTTGCGATCGGAATGCGGAACGGAGAACACGAAACATAATTAAGATTTAACTTATGACAGGTCGTGACCGATGCGGGGTCGCCGCCGTGTTCGCCGCAGATGCCAATCTTTAAATCGGGACGCGCGGAGCGGCCGTCTTCGACGGCGATTTTCATGAGTCTTCCGACGCCGGCTTCGTCGATGGTTACAAATGGATCGACGGGGTAGATGTCTTTATCGATATATGTCGCGAGCACTTTCGGCACGTCGTCGCGCGAGAGGCCAAACGTCGTCTGCGTCAAATCGTTGGTTCCGAAACTAAAGAATTCGGCGCGCGAGGCGATCTCCGCGGCCGTCAACGCGCCGCGGGGGACTTCGATCATCGTGCCAACTGTATATTTAACGCGCATGTTGCGTTCTGTAAACACTCGCTGGGCAGTCTCGCGAACGACGGCCTCCTGCGACGTGAATTCCTTAACGGTTCCAACGAGCGGAATCATGATTTCAGGCTGCGGTTTGCCGCCTTCGATCGCGACGTCGCACGCAGCTTGTAGTATCGCTTCCGCCTGCATTTCTGTTATTTCTGGATAACTAATACCCAGGCGGCAGCCGCGGTGGCCGAGCATCGGATTGCTCTCATGCAACGATTCGACGCGCGCCTGCACCTGCGCGAGCGATTTGCCGAGCGACCTTGCTAATATTTCCTGCTCGTGCGATTCGTGGGGGAGGAATTCATGCAACGGCGGATCGAGCGAACGAATCGTCACCGGCCGCGGGCCCATCGCACGGAAAATTCCGGCGAAATCGGCGCGTTGCAAAGGTAACAATTTCGCGAGCGCTTTTTTTCGCTCGTCCTTGCTTTCGGCGAGGATCATTTCGCGCATCGGTTCGATTTTGCCTTCGCCGAAAAACATATGTTCGGTCCGGCAGAGACCGATGCCCTCGGCGCCGAACGCGATCGCGACCGCGGCCTGATCGGGTTGATCCGCGTTCGCGCGCACGCCGAGCTCGCGGAATTCGTCGGACCATTTTAACAATTTCGAATATAACTGATAAACCGGCGCTGCGGTTGGTTTTAAAGTCTTTTCGACGAGCACGGAAACGACTTCCGACGGTTTCGTTTCGAGCCGTCCCGCGATCACCTCGCCCGCGAATCCGTCGAGCGAAATCCAGTCGCCCTCGCGCATGACTTTCGTTCCGCCCAATTTTAGTTTAATGGTCATCGCGCGAGCGTGATAATCGAAAGTAATATCGCCGCATCCGACGATCGCTACTTTTCCCATCTGCCGCGCGACGAGCGCCGCGTGCGACGTCATGCCGCCGAATGCCGTGAGAAATCCGAGCGACGCGTTCATCCCCTCGATGTCCTCGGGAGACGTTTCGTGGCGGGCTAATATAACAGTTTCGCCGCGCGCGGCCCAATCCTTGGCATCGTCGGCGAAGAATACAATTCGTCCGGTGGCCGCGCCCGGCCCCGCCGGCAGCCCCTTGGCGAGCATGCGCCCTTCGCCGACCGCCGTTTTCTTGGCGTCGCCGTTGAAAATCGGACGTAACAATTGATTCAACGTCTCGGGATCGACGCGCTCGAGCGCCGCTTCCTTGGATATTAACTTTTCTTCGCACATTTCGACGGCGCAGCGCACCGCCGCGAAGCCCGTGCGCTTGCCGACGCGGCATTGCAACATATACAACGTTCCACGCTCGATCGTGAACTCGATGTCCATCACATCTTTGTAATGTTTTTCGAGCGTCGAGCGCACTTTCATCAATTGTTTGAAAATCTTCGGCATCTCGCCGGCGAGATCGGCGATCTGCCGCGGCGTGCGAATGCCCGCGACGACGTCTTCGCCCTGCGCATTGATAAGAAACTCGCCGTAGAATTTATTTTCGCCGGTGGCCGGATCGCGCGTGAACGCGACGCCCGTGCCCGAGTCGTCGCCCATGTTGCCGAACACCATCGCCTGCACGTTCACCGCCGTGCCCCAGTCGAACGGAATATTGTTTAACTTACGATACGAAATCGCGCGCGAATTGTTCCACGAGCGGAACACCGCGCCGATCGCGCCCCATAACTGATCGAGCGGACTCTCGGGAAACGCCCTGCCCGTCCGCTCGCGGATCAATTGTTTGAATTCGCCGACGAGTTCCTTCAAATCGGCGCCCGTGAGATCCGTATCGTTCGCGACGCCGCGGTCGTGCTTCTTTTTTTCGAGGAGAATTTCGAAGGGGTCGCGTTCCTCCTTCGAGGTCGGTTTCAATTCGAGCACGACGTCGCCGTACATCGATACAAATCGTCGGTATGCGTCCCATGCGAACCGCTCATTTTTAGTAAGATCGATCAACCCCGCGACTGTTTTGTCGTTGAGTCCGAGATTCAACACGGTGTCCATCATGCCCGGCATCGACGCGCGCGCGCCCGAGCGCACGGACACGAGCAGCGGATTATGAATATCGCCGAATCGCTTTTTTGTAGCGCGTTCGAGCTTCGAAAGCGTCGCCGCGACTTCTTTTTGTAGTGTCTTCGGATAGCGTCCGGTCCGCACGAAATCCATGCAAACTTCCGTTGAAATTGTAAATCCGGGCGGAACCGGAAGTCCAATATTGGTCATTTCGGCGAGATTCGCGCCTTTGCCGCCAAGGAGATTCTTTTGATCTTTATTGCCTTCGGCAGTTCCGTTGCCGAAAAAGAAAACTGCGTTTTTCATGGTTTTGGGATATTTGCTATTTTTAGTGTCAGTATCTTTAGAATTTTCGATGTCGCCGCGCCCGAACCGCGGCGCGCGGCCCGAGAATTTCACGTTGGAGCGAAAAAGTTTAAGAATCCGTGCTGGCGATGGAAGCGTGAAAGCGCGCGGTGCAGCTAGTTTCTCTCGAAATCGAGGAGCTTCCACTCGATCGCGATGCGAAAGGAGGTGACATCGTTGACGTCAACGCCCTCGAGTCGCGCGTCGGCGCATCGCGCGAGAAACTCGCCAACGCCCTCCCGGCCATGTTGCAACTGCCCGGCGACGCGATTTACAAATCCGTCGATCTTGCCGCGCCCGCGCACCTCGACTTCATAATAATGTTCCTCGATCCACGTCGATTTGATTTCGCGTCCGTGCGCATTCGCGAGAACGACGACGCGCCCGTCGGCGAGGGGAGTCGACTTTACAATTTCGGCGTTTCCCGAGAGGCGCGCGAGCGGATATTTCTGAAAGAACGCGTCCCAGCCGGCGATAAACATCAATTCCGCGAAATTGTCGCGCTCTTTCATCCGTTCCGAGATCAAGCGATATGCAAACATCGGGTCGTCGCAGCGGATCGCGGCGCGGAGCGACTCGAAGGCGAGTTCCGGCGTGGCCCGGTCGGGACGATCCTGCAGTGCGCGATCACGCCAAGTCGCGTGGACGCAGGAAGTTGCTCCAAAAATGAAGGCCGCGGTCAGGGCGACGCGTGGAATGCTGGGATGCAAAGAATTCTGCAATTCGTGAGTGTTCGCAAATGTCGAACGGGATACGTTAAAAGATTGCCCGGAAGCCACGTCCATCAAAATCCCCATGCGCCCAACCTTTTTGTTTTTACTTCCGGTTCTTTTCGGCGCGCGCGCCGGCGTGCAAAGCACGAATTCGAAACCGGCATCGCTTCCGGAAGTGCAGCGCCCCGCTATTTACGTTTCGTCGTCGTCGGCGCTGATTCCGTCGGGCGCGGTGCATTCGCGGCCGGCGGCCGGATTCGAGCCAAAAATAGTATTGGAAACGAATGATTACGATTTCGGCGGCGTCGAGGCGGGGAAAATCGCGACGCGCGAAATAACATTTAAAAACGAGGGAAAGGGGCCGCTTAGAATTCTTCAACTGCGGCCGATGTGCGGCTGCATCCTCGGTGCCGTTTATTTGCATGATCAATTGTATAATCTATCCGACGAAATCGCTCCGGGCGCGGTTGGAATGTTGCGATTATCGCTGCGCCCGCTATGGGGAAAGGGCGACAAGCACACGCGCGTCGATTTGTTAACGAACGATCCGACGTTCGGGCCGACGAGCGAGGCGCCGTTCGGGCATATACAAATAAAAATCACGGCGCGGATCCAGCCGACCGTCGAATTTATCGAATCATCGGGAGCCGAACTTCCCGAAGCGAAAGTCGCGTTCGGCGCGTTCAATTCCGGCACTCCGCGGCGCGCTGAATTTACAATTCGAAGCACGCGCGACGAGCCGTTCGAAATCGCCGGAATCGTGCCGGCCGATCCGCATTTATTGATAACATCCGTGCCGGTCGGCGCATCGCCGTCGTTGCAGTGGAAAGTAAATATTGAAGTACCGAAGGGCGAGGCATTCGGACCTTTCACAAAGCGGTTTCAAGTTGTCACGAAACCCGAAATGTACGGAATTCAGTTCTACGTCGAAGGCGAAGTGTGCGGAAAGATACAGTGCGATCCCGCTCTTCCGGGCGGTTTGAACATCGGAGCGATCAGTCCGTCGACCAAAGTAGCCGGGAAAATCGTTGTTTCGACGCTCTCGAAAACCGACAAACTGAATCTCCATGATCTACAGTTCGAGGAGTTCAAAGACTACAAATTGGAAGGGGGCCGCTATGTTCCGGCCACGAAAGGAGCGCCGCGGAAATTTGACGAAAATGGAAACTCCGGATTGGTTGCGGAAATCCGCGAGATTGAAGCTGGCAGGAAAGCGGAGATCTCCATCATGATCAAGCCCGGTCCCCACGTTGGACTTGGACGCGTACTTGCAATGATCACCGTTCACACATCCATCGAGGATGGCCCGGAAAAACTCGTCATTCCGCTGTCGGCGGTCATTCGCTAAGATTTTGCACGCGAAAAATAAGTTATCGACGCCACTATTTATAATTATGACCCAATCGATCCACGCGTTTCTGATATTAACCATGACCGCTTTGCTGCAGGGCGGAATCGCGCCGCCTCCGCCGCCTCCGGGCGCGACGTCGACGGCGCCCGTGATCAAACCCGCAGTGATTCCCGCGCCTCCGGTTCATACAGGCGGCGATCAGGCGGGAAATCCGGTCGCCGGCCCGATCGTTAATAGACCGTTTCCAGTCCCCGGACCGAATCTACCTCCGACGTTCAATCCGGTAAAAACGCCGATGCCGCTCGCTCCGATTACGGCGTCGCGCCCGGCGGCGGGAATGGAGCCCAAATTCGTCGTCGACAAGACCGACGTCGATTTCGGCGACGTCGACGAGGGAAAACATGTGGAATCCATCTTTAAATTTAACAATATCGGAAAGGGGCCGCTCGTTATAACAGAAGTGAAGCCGGGTTGCGCCTGCACGGTCACGCAAATCGAAGTAAACGGCCGCCCGTATGTCAACGGCGACCCGATACTTCCCGATTCTTCGGGAGTCATCCGCGCGCGCATCAACACCGAGGGATTCGGCGGACAGGACAAGCACACGGGATTCAAGTTGTTTACAAATGATGTAAACTATCCGGAGCGCGAAGGGACGCCTTTCGGATTGGTTGATTTTAAGATTCGTCTCAACATTCTTCGCCGGTTCCAGTGCGAACCGCCCGATAATTTAATCGATTTCGGCGGAATCGATAATTTGGAACCGCACGAGAAATCCGTCATTTTCAAGAGCACCAAGGGCGAGGCGTTTCAAATCACGGGATTTTCGCCGCTCGATACGATGGTCGATGTTCGAGCCGAAGCCATCGACGATAGCGCCTCGCGCTGGAGAATCACGGCGACGCTGCAGGCCGGAGCGCCGTTCGGCATGTTTATAAAAATGCTCACGGTCCATACGAAACCGGAGGCGCCGGCGTTCAATATTAGTGTTCAAGGCAACGTGCACGGCCCCGTTGCGTTCGATCCGCTCGCGATCGCATTTCTCGTGATCCCCAAAGGCCGGCCGGCGGTCAAGATTCTTACAGTTCGGAATGCGGACAAGTTGCATGATATGAAGCTCGAAAATATACATTTCGTCGATCCGACCGACAATCGTTCGCTCACCGGCGCGCCGGCGCGCGAACACGATTCCGAAGAAAAGAAACATCTCATCGTGCGGCCGAAGGAAACGGAAAAAGGATCGTTTCAGATCGAAGTCGTCGTCGACGAAAACATGCCGGTCGGAAGATTTTATACAATTCTTTCGATCAAGACGAACGTGCCCGGCGCTTCGCAGAGCGGTTCCGACGAACTTCGGATTCCGATTTCCGGAATTGTAAAATAAGCATTCGAGCGGCGCCGGCCCCGATCCGCATGGAACCGAAAAGTCTATTATTTAAATTGTCGGGATGGTTGGCGGCCGCGGCCGCCGCATCGCCGTTTTTATTAACAAACGCGGCGGCGCAGCAGCCGCCGATTCAAATTATCGCGCCCGCCAGCAGGCCCGCCGATCCGAACGCGCCGCATATTCGCGTCGATCCCGCCGAAGTGGATTTCGGCGAGGTCGAGGAGGGGCGCGTGCTCGAAAAAGATATATCTTTTTCGAATATTGGCAAAGAACCGCTGCGAATCACGGTCATGATGCCCTCGTGCGGATGCCTCGGCGCGCTCGCGACCGTCGACGGACAACCCTATACGCTCGGCGGCCCGATTCCTCCGAATGCCAAAGGTAATTTACATATCAAGCATACGACGGACGGATTCGGCGGAATCGAAAAATCGGTGACTTTGAAACTGAATACAAACGATCCTTCGATTTCTTATGGGATTTTTTCGGTAAAAACGCACGTCAAGGTCCGGCCGATCTTCGGTTTCGAACCGAAGGATCGGATATTACGATTCGATCCGCTCGAGCACGGCGCCGCGTCGCCCGTGCGATCGTTCACGATTTCGCACACGGATGGGAAAGCATTTCAAATAAAGTCGATCGAACCGAAAGTGTCGTGGCTCGAAATAACGACCGAATCCGCCGACGCGAGCGCCGCGAAATGGAAAATTAATATATCCATTCTTCCGTCGGCGCCCTACGGAACATTCACCCGGCAGATCAAGGTTTCGACCGATCCGGAGTTCGCGCCGCCGGCGTGGCTCACGATCTACGGCGACGTCCGCGGCCCCGTCATGGTGGCGCCGGCCTCCGTGCAGTATTTGGTGTTAACGAAAGGACAGCCGTCCGCGAAGACTTGCAATGTTTATGTTGCAAAGGGCCTGAACATCAAATTCGATAAATTACAATTTTTCGAGGCGCCGGACGGCTCGGCCTCGCTCCATCCGCTCGCGCCCGAAATCGCGAAGCACCTCTCCGCGCAGTTGAACCCCGGATCGAACGGAACGTGGCTATTTGAAGTAAAGGTCGACGACCAAATGCCGGCCGGGAGCTTCAAAGCCATTGCGTCCTTCGACACCGGAATTCCGGCGGCGTCGCCCGACGGCTCGACGGAAATTCGCATTCCCATTTCCGGTTTTATTAAATAATCAGATAAGAATTCGCTCCATGGTCGCCCGTACTTCCATGATCACCCCAATGTTGAATATTTTCGCCGCATTTATTGTTGGATCCATCGCCGGTTCTTGCTTTTCGCCGCGCGCATTGCCGCCCGGCGGACAATCGCCGGCACAGGCGGCTCCGGCCCAGTCGGGAATCGTCATGGCGCCGCCGAAAGCCGGATTGGCAATCAAGCGTCCCGAAGCGGGGAAGGAGCCGCGCCTCGTTTTCGATACGGAATTTCACGAATTCGGCGAAGTCGACGAGGGCGACGAACTCGAGACGCCGTTCCCGTTTCATAACGAAGGCCGGGGCGATCTGATCATAATTAATCAATACCCGCACTGCGGATGTTCGCGAATCTGGATCGACGTGGAGGGAAAATTGTATGTTTGGGGCGATCCGATTCCGCCGAAAGCGAAAGGAATCGTTCATTTCGTCATGCGCACCGCGGGTTTTCAAAACGACAAACCGTCGGGCGTCGATTTGTATACAAACGATCCGGCGCGCGGCACGATGAACGCGGGACTTCCCGTGCCCGTGAACGGCGGGCCCGAATTCGGCATCGCTTCGATTCGCGTGCATACTTTTATAAAGAAAGTTTTCGAGTTCGATCCGGGCAACACGCTCGCGCTCGGATCCGTCATCAATCTCGAAGACACGGTGAAGGTCGTTCATTTACGTAACAACAAGGGAAAGCCGTTCGAAATCACCGGCCTCGAACCGGCGACGGATAATGATATTAAAGTTTCTTACGCGCCGGAGGACGCGACGAACAGCAAGTGGGCGATCACGGTTTCCATTCCGAAAGGCCACGCCAACGGCTCCATTACGAAAATAGTAAATATTAAGTCCAATCCGCAGATTCCGCCTCAGGCGGCCGTATTGTATATTCTCGGCTCGATCACGGGCGCCGTCGAAACCGATCCGCCCGGATTATTGGCTTTTGGCCCCGTCACGCTCGGGCAGGCGACGATGCGGCAGATCGTCGTCAAGAACCGGCATCCTTCATTACCATTAAAAATTACAAATATTCGCTTGCTCGATCCGCAGGACAAACTCGCTCAAAAAGGCGAAAGAGGCGCGAAAGCCGCGGAAGAGAAAGTTATCCAAAACCTAAAATTGACGGTCTCCGAAATGACGACGGGCAAGGATTCGCGGATCACCGTGGAGTGCGCGGCCGGGATGCCCGCGGGCTTTTTCGGCGCGCGCCTTGCGTTCGACACCGGCATCGAGGGCGGACCGTATACCGTGACGCTCCCGATCTCAGGCTATGTGCGTTGAAGGGGAATCCGGTCTTCCTCTGTATCCGACGCGGTCGGATCGGATAAAAGACAGGATCCATGCCCGGCGATCCGAGACCCCTCGGCGAAATCCTTATTGAAAGCAGCGCCATCACGCAGTCCCAACTCACGGAGGGGCTCGCGTATCAGCGTGGACGTAATCTAAAGATCGGCGAAGCGCTCGTCGCGCTTTCCCATACCGACGAACACGCCGTCGCGCGCGCGCTCGCGAAACAAGCGGGGCTTCCATATGTAGATTTAAGAAAAGGCGCGCCGCCAAAGCAACTGATCGAACGCGTGCCGTCGGCGATTGCTAAAGATGCGATGGCGATTCCGGTCGCCGAACGCGACGGCGCCGTTATTGTAGCGATCGACGATCCCGCGCGCGCGCCGCTCGCGACCGACAGCCTGCGATTTGTATTAAATCAGGAAGTGCGTTGCGCGATGGCCGCGAAGAGCGTCCTGCGCCGCGCGATCGAAGCTAATTATGGCGCGCTCGAAACGCCGCGCGAAGCCACCGCCGCGGCGACGCAGCGCCACGGCGCGACGCTCGCGGGCGATCAGGGCGAGGACGCGCCGATCGTGCGGCTCGTGCAGCATATTATTGAAGATGCGATCAACGTCCGCGCGTCGGATATTCATATTGAACCGTTCGGCAACCGTCTGCGCATTCGATTTCGCATCGACGGCGTTCTTAAAGAAACGGCGTCGCATCCGGCGCACTTGCACGGGCCGCTGCTCGCGCGCCTGAAAGTCATGGCGTCGATGGACATCGCCGAAAAACGCAAACCGCAGGACGGGCGGATCGGAGCGAAAGCCGCCGGGCGCGATATTGATATTCGCGCGTCGGTGTTGCCGGGCAGCCACGGCGAAACGATGGTTTTGCGCCTCCTCGACCGCGAAAAAGGATTATTATCATTACACGAACTCGGCCTCGAGGGAAAGGACGCCGAGGCGTTTCAGCGAATATTAAAATTACCGAACGGAATTGTATTGGTCACGGGCCCCACCGGTTCGGGAAAGACGACCACGCTGTACGCCGCGCTCCGCGAGTTGAACCGGCCCGATGTTAAAATTATCACCGCCGAGGATCCGGTCGAATATCATATTTCCGGAATTAATCAATGCCAGGTCAAGTCGAAAGTCGGGCTCGATTTCGCGCGCATCCTGCGCGCGATGCTGCGCCAGGCTCCGAATGTTATATTGGTCGGCGAAATCCGGGATAAAGAAACGGCCGAGATCGCCATTCAAGCGGCGCTTACGGGCCACCTCGTTTTCTCGACATTGCATACGAACGACGCCGTTTCCGCGCTCACGCGACTCACGGACATCGGCGTCAAACCGTTCCTCGTCGCGGCGTCCGTGCGCGCGATTCTCGCGCAACGTTTAATTCGGATTTTATGTAAAGATTGCCGCGAGGCGTGCGAAGCGCAGGACACCGACGCGCGGATGCTCGGAATTCCAGTGCACGCGCTCGCCGGAAAAACCATGCAGCGCGCGCGCGGCTGCGTGAAATGTAATTTTCAAGGGTATCGCGGGCGCCGGGCGCTTTATGAGCTATGCGAAATCGACGAGGAAATGCGCGAAATGATCTTTCGCAACGAGCCGGTCACGGCCATTCGCGATTATGCAAAAAACTCGATGGGCATGACTACAATTCTGGGCGACGGCGTGCGCAAGATCATCGCCGGCGAAACGTCGGTTCAGGAAGTGTTGCGAGTGTCCTCGTCGATCGTGGAAGTCGAGGAGAAACTCGACGCCGAAATCGGCGAATTGATACAAACCGCGGATGAGGAGGAGGCCAAGTGAAGCTTCTCGCTTCGCGCCGGATAATGTTTTATAATCTTATATTTATTCAATAATTAATACATGGATCCGAAACAACTGTTACAGCTAACGATCGATCAGAAGGCCTCCGACCTGCACATGAGCGTCGGTCGCCCGCCGACGCTGCGCGTAAAGGGAAATCTCGTCAATGTCGGCGACAAGGCGCTCGTCCGCGGCGACGTCGATGTATTCGTTCGATCGATCACTCCGGATCGCAATTGGAAAGAACTGGAGGAAATCGGGACGACCGACTTTGGTCTCGCGCACACGACCGGCGACCGCTTCCGCGTCAGTATTTGTAAAGAGCGCGGCGAACCGCGCGCCGTGATGCGTTTGATTCCGACGCGATTATTAAGTTTCGACGAAATCGGTCTCCCGGAAACCGTCAAGGATCTGCTCATCCGCCCGCGCGGCCTGGTTCTCGTCACGGGACCGACCGGCTCCGGCAAAACCACGACGCTCGCGACCATGATCGATTGGATCAACCGGACGCAGGACAATCATATTATTACAATCGAAGATCCGATCGAATATTATCATACACATAAAAAATCGATCGTGACGCAGCGCGAAGTGGGCACCGACGTGCCGACGTTTGGCGAAGCGATGCGCCGCGTGCTGCGGCAGGACCCGGATGTGATTTTGCTCGGCGAAATGCGCGATCTCGAAACCATATCCGCCGCGATCACGGCCGCCGAAACGGGCCACCTCGTTTTTGGAACATTACATACGACCGGCGCCGCGCGCACGGTCGATCGCATCATCGACGCCTATCCGACCAATCAACAGGAACAGGTTCGCGCGCAGTTATCTGTTGCGATTCTCGCCGTCATTTCGCAGGTGTTGATGCCGCGCGCCGACACGTCGGGGCCGATCGCCGGTTTCGAGGTGCTTCTTACCAATTCCGCCGTCGAGAATCATATTCGTAAGAATGAAACGTTTAAGATTCCGAGCGTCATTCAAACGAATCGGCGGCTCGGCATGATTCTCCTCGACGATTTCCTGCTCGAACTCGTTCGAAAAGGACAAATCACGCGTCAGACGGCGCTCGAATACGCGCAATTGCCGCGCGATCTCGAAACGCGCATGCCGCCCTGATCATAAATTAACAATTTTGCGCGAATTCTAGTTACAATAAAATAAATCAATTCACCGAACATAACCAATGCCCGCGCCGCCCACCGGCAATCCATCCAATAAAAACGCACCTCCGGCGTCGCGGGAATTGCTTGGACAGATTCTCAAGAAGCAGGGCGTCGCGCGCGAAGGTCAGATTCAGGAAGCGCTCGCGATGCAGCGCGAGCGGCCGGGAGTTCCGATCGGCCGCTGCCTGATCGATCTCGGTTTTTGTAAAGAACACGAAATCACGGCCGCGCTCGCCGCGCAGGCGGGGCTCGAAATGGTCGCGCTCGACGCCCGCCCTGCGCAGGAAACGCTTGCGCTTCTCGACGCTTCGACGGCGCGGACGTTTCGCGTCCTTCCTCTCCGCGTCGAAGGGGGAGAACTCGTCGTCGCCATTGGCGATCCTACAAATCTTTCCGTATTGGATGATTTACAATTCCTCGTCGGCAAACCGATCCGCGCCGTGTTCGCGGATCCGGAAAAGCTGAAGGAAATTGTAGAGTCCGCCTATCCGGCCGAAGCGACGGGACTCAAGGCGGCGCTTGCCGCCGCGAAAGGTTTGCAAGCGAACGCCGACGCGAAGGAACTCGCGAAATCGGCGCCGGTCGTTCGATTGTTAAATGCAGTATTGCAACAGGCGATACGCGATCAGGCGAGCGACATCCATCTCGAACCCTTTGAAGATTCCTTTCGCGTGCGCTATCGCGTCGACGGCGCATTGTTCGAAATCGAGGCGCCGCCCGCCTACCTCGCGCCGGCGCTGATCGCGCGCGTGAAAGTCATGGCCGATTTGGATATTGCCGAAACGCGCGTTCCGCAAGACGGGCGCATCGCCCTTTCGGTCGAAGGGAAATCTGTAGACTTGCGCGTCAGCACGCTCCCCACGATGTATGGAGAGAGCTGCGTGATGCGCGTGCTCGACCGCACGGTCGTACAATTGAGTTTAAATAAAATCGGCCTGCGCGAGGAGGAGCGGAAAGGTATACAACAATTGATCGACCTGCCGCACGGAATCGTACTCGTGACGGGGCCGACGGGTTCGGGAAAAACGACGACGCTCTACGCGATGCTCGCGGCCGCGAACGATCCGTCGCTGAAGATTATTACTACAGAAGATCCGGTCGAGTACGATCTCGAGGGAATTGTACAAATTCCGATTAACGATGAAATCGGCGTTTCCTTCGCGCGCGTCCTGCGCACGATCCTGCGCCAGGACCCGGATATTATATTAGTCGGCGAAATCCGGGACCGCGAAACGGCGACGGTCGCGATCGAGGCGTCGCTCACGGGCCACCTCGTTTTCAGCACATTGCATACGAACGACGCGCCGTCGGCGATCACGCGCCTCACCGACCTCGGCATCGATCCATTCTTAACATCGGCGACGCTGGAGGCGATTATTGCACAACGTCTCGTGCGCCGCGTCTGTTCGAATTGTAAAGTCGACGTTTTCCCCGACACGGACCGCCTGCACGAACTCGGCCTCGACGCGGATCGCCTCGAAGGCGCGAAATTCGTGTCGGGCCGGGGTTGCGATCGTTGCCATTTCACCGGCTACAAAGGACGGCTCGCGGTGTTCGAAATGCTGACGGTTAATGATACAATTCGACAGTTGATGCTCGACCACGCGTCGACGCAGCGCCTGCGCGAGGCCGCGCGCGCGCAGGGAATGCGGCCGCTTCGCGACTCCGGCTTGATTGCCGCGCTCGACGGCATGACCACGATCGACGAGGTCCTGCGCGAAACCATGGGCGTCAATTGAGGTTTATCGCCGCACTCCGACCGCGCGCACCGAAGACATAACTGTTATATCCCACTATTGTTAAAATAAAGAATCATGCCCGAGAAGATCATTCGCAGAGGCGATTTCGCACAAGCTTCAAAAAACGACGCCGAATCGGCCGCGCCCGCGGCGCGGGCGGATCGCGTCGGCGTTCGCGAACGATTCAGCCGGGGCAAAATCAAGGCGCGCGATCTCGCGACGTTGACGCGGACGCTCGCGACGCTGACGGATGCAGGTTTGCCGGTTGTGAAAGCGCTCACGATACTGGAAGGGCAGCAGCGCTCCGGGCCCGTGAAGAGAATTATGAAACACATCGTCGAGGACGTCTCGACGGGCACGACGCTTTCGGAAGCGATGGCGCGCCACGGTAAACAATTCGATCGTTTATATATCAACATGGTCCGAGCCGGCGAAGCGGCAGGCGAACTCGATCGCATCTTGAATCAACTCGCCGATTATCTTGAAAAATCACAAATGATCCGCGACCGGGTGAAGGGCGCGTCGATTTATCCTGCGGTGATATTGGTGGTGGCCGCGTCGTTGCTGACGGTGATTTTTATTGTCGTCATTCCGAAGTTTCAGATCATTTTCGACAGCATGCAGGTCGACTTGCCGTGGCAGACCGTGACGCTCATCGACACGAGCAAAATGATCGTTAAATATTGGTATCTATTCTTTGGAATTCCCGTGGCGTTGTATTTTGCCCATCTCGGATTGATGCGGCGCGTGGATAAGTATCGTTATCGAATGCATGCGTTCGCGCTGAAACTTCCGCTCATCGGCGCATTATTAAGAAAAATCCTGATCGCCCGGTTCGCGCGCACGTTCGGCACGCTCGTGCAAAGCGGCGTGCCGCACCTCGAGGGCCTCGATATTGTTAAGAACTCGATGGGCAACGACCGCGTGGCGCACGCCGTCGACGACGTTCGCGCGCGCGTGCGCGAGGGCGAAGGGCTCGCGATCCCGATGGGGGAGAGCCAGGTCTTCGACGACGTCGTCGTCAACCTCGTGAGCGTCGGCGAAGCGACCGGCGAGCTCGATCGCATGCTTTTGCGCGTTGGCGATGCCTATGAATCGGACGTGAACCGGCGGCTGGAGGCGGTTTTTAAGATTTTCGAACCGGCGCTTTTGATATTAATGGCGGGCGTGGTCGGTTTCATCGTGGTTGCGCTCTTCCTGCCGTTGTTGAAGATCATGGACAACCTGAATAAGTAGATTCGAATTCATTACTTAATTAAATAAAAATGCGTCTCCGCAATCGCGCCGTTCTGCTGCTGGCGATTGCGAATGCGGCGGTCTTTGGCGTGCTCGGCGCGCAGGTGCTCGAGGACGCGCACCGCGCGGCGCAGCGCGAGCGCGAAACGAGCCTCGGCGTGGTCAAGGAGTTCGCGCCGCTGCTCACCGCGCTCCTCGACGAGAAACTACAAAACGGCGATCCGAGCCAGCCGAGGGAATTGTTAGAATTGGTGCTTTCGTGGCCGCATTGGGGACTCATCGGCGACGCCGTTTTTCTGGATACAAAAAACGTCGAAGTGGGCGAAGGGGGGCCGCGCGTCGCGACGGGACTCTGCGTGAATCCGCTCGGCATCGCGCGCCGGCGCGCGGATTTTGATTTATCGAAAGTCGTCCGTTCCGTCGACCGCGCGATTCGTAGTAAACAAATTTTGGAGGAATTGAACGGCGTCGCGATTCCCGTCATATCCAATAATACGGCGATCGGCGGCGCGTACTTTTTTCTTAAAGAACCGCTTTCGGGCGAATGGTCGCCCGTCGGAATTTTGATTACATTTCTCGCGAGTACGATTTTATTAACTACGCTCGTGGGTTATCTCGTCAATCAATCGGTCGTGAAACCGGTCGTCGATCTCGCGAGCGTCAGCCGCCGCATCGCGCGCGGCGACCTCGCGGCCGTGCCAAAACCCGTGCGTTCGGGCGACGAAATGGAGGAACTCGCCGATTCGATGGCGGCCATGTTGCGCACGTTGCGCGAGCACCGGCAGGAATTGGAGCGCGCCTGCGAGATCGCGGCCGCGCGCGCGAAAAGCGCCGAGCACGATTTGTTAAATACACGCCGCCTCGCTTCGATGGGCGAACTCGCCGCCGGCATCGCCCACGAAATTAATAATCCTCTCGGCGGCCTGATGAACGCGGTCCGCATGCTGCGCGATGCTAAAATTCCCGACAACCGGCGGGAGGAATATTATGAATTGGTTCTCGACGGTTTGCAAAGAATCCAGGACATCGTCGGGCGCGTCCTGACGATGGCGCCGCGCCCGACGACGCTGGAACCCGTCGATCTCGCGGAACCCGTCGCGGACGCGATCGCGCTGATGGAACACCGCGCGCGGCGCGATTCGATCGCGCTCGAAGTTTCGTCCGCCGCCGGAGGAGGCCGCGTGCGCGGCAATCGCGGCGAATTGTTGCAAGTATTCTTAAATTTAATTATGAACGCGATCGACGCCATTGCCGAGCGCGCCGCGGCCGATTCAGCGTTCGCCGCGCGCGGCGAGGGGCGCGTCGCGATCATCATTCAAAATAACGCGAGGGACGGATTGGTGGCAATCGTCCGCGACAACGGCGCGGGCGTCGATCCTAAGAATCTCGACCGCGTCTTCGATCCGTTCTTTACAACAAAAGAACCGGGCAAGGGATCCGGACTCGGGCTGACGGTCGTATTTGGTATATTACAAAATCACAGGGGCGGCGTGTCCATCGGCCCGGCGCCCGGAGGCGGCTGCGACGTGACGCTGCGTTTTCCGCCGTTCGATGACGATTGACAGTGTAAGTTTTGGATGACAGTGTAAATTTTGGCGGAGTAAATTCGTTACAAATCACGATCGAGGCGCTATCATCGGACTTCCAATGTTTCAAAAAATGAGAATCCAAGGCCTTTCGCTCGAACGCGCGCTCCTGATCGGACTTGTCGGCGCGGTTGCCTACCTCGCGGGGCGTCTGCACAGCGGCGCACCTCTCTACGCGAACGCGCCGGACGGCGTCGCGAATTCGAATAGTAAAATGATCGCCGTCACGGGGCCCTATCAGCAGGGCGTTTCTTTACTTTATATTATTGATACAGAATCGCGGCAATTGTCGGTGTACGAAGCGCGCGGCGGCAGCCGCAGCGGCGGCCGCATCAATTTTGTCGGCGCGAGGCGCATCGATTTCGATTTGCGCCTCGAGGGATATCATGACGATTCGGAGTTTTCGTATTCCGATCTCGCAACCCAATTCCGCAAATCGGGCTGGAACGACACGAGTCCGGAGAAGTCCGGAACAAACGGCGAAGCGGTTCCGGCGAAAGCGGGAAACAAACCCGCGGATAAGTAATAACCTCGCGGCGCTTGCTTCGAACCGCGGACGCTTCCAGGATACCGGCTTCGAAACCAAAATCTTGGACGACCAAAATTCCATGCTTTTCTGTGCGTCGAAATTTCGTTAAAAATGATGCATAGCGACCGATGCCCCTCAGGCGCTTGGTCCGATTCATTCCTTTCCCATCTTCCCAACATCAATCACCGTGGCCGACGAATACATTGGATTTGAAGAAGCCCTCCGCAGACTGAAACTGGAGGACGCGCAGTTGAAGCGTCTGATTTCCGAAAACGAAATCAAGGCCTATCGCGACAGCGGCTCGATGAAGCTGAAAAAGGACGACGTGGATCGCCTTCGCGAACGCCTCACGGGCGGCGGCGGCCAGACTGAAGAATTAGTATTCGAAGACGACGAGGCGTCGAACGATCCGGGAATGGCGACCGTCGCCCTTTCCGAGCAACCGACGATGACCGAGCGGACGGCGCAAAAGAAAACGTCCGCCACGCCGCGCACGACGGTCGGCTCGACCGCGAAGAAACCGGCGGACCGTCCGATTTCGCTGCCCCCGGCGCGCCGCAAGAAAGAGATTCCGGTTGAAACGGGCGGCGAGCCCGGATGGGTGAAGGGACTCCTCGTGGCGGCTCTCATCGTGATGGTCGTCTCGATTTTCACAGCGTTCGATGCGGTGAAGGGATCCGCGGGCGCCATTTCTTCCGCGCTTCCCGGCGTTTTGAATAAATAACGAATTATTAACATTCGATTCGCCCGTTTCGGTTCGTCCGGCCTTTTATTAACGATCTGCTGATGTAAATTCTCGCGCCGCGAATCTTTATATCAGTTCGCAATTTTAGTTTTAGTCATCGCTCTGCTTCTTGCGGAAAGTTCCGCGACAAGCAGAGCGTTTCCCTTTATCCCTCGGATTGTGAAATCCCCGGACCGAGAATTCCCGTGAAGAAATCGACGTTAATTATTGTAGCGTTCCTTGGATTGATGCTGGTGCCGTCGTGTGTGACACGCGCGGAACTCGACCGCGAAAAGGAACAGCGCAAATTAAATGAAGAGGCGCTGACCAACGCGAAGAGTTATCAAACGGATCTTGAAGAAGACCGGCGCCGCCTCGCCGCCGAAAATCAAAGATTGCGCGACGAACTCGGCGACAAGTCCAAGATGGCCGCCGATGCTTCGACCGAACGATTGAAATATTTAGAGAAGCTCGCGGATCTCGAAAAACGGCTTGCTAACATTGGTCAGGAAGCCAGTTCGGGCAACAATTCGGGCGATGTAACAGTTTTTCAGACGCCCGAGGGCACGGTCGTCGAGATCAAGGAAGGCGTTTTGTTCGATTCCGGCAAGAAAGAAATCAAATCGAAGGGGGCCGAGATTCTCAACCAGCTCGCGACCGAGCTGGCGCCGACGCCGTATAACATTCGCATCGACGGACATACCGACAGCGATCCGGTCAAAGTCCACCTCAAGGAATTCCCGCTTGGAAATTTACAGTTATCGTCGGAGCGCTCTCTCGAAGTGGCCGGATTTTTCATGAAGAAAGCGAAGACGCCGCTCGGCGAAAATCGCATCGCGATCGCGGGCTTCGGCCCGAATCGCCCGCGTTCGACGGGTACGAGCGCCGAAAGCAAGCGCCAGAATCGCCGAGTTGATATTGTAGTATTGAACGCTCCCGCCGGCGCGATCGGCGTCGAGACCGAGCCGAAGAGCCCCGGCACCGAAGGAAAGTAAATATTTACAATATTTCCCCGACGCGACAGTTCTTTCAGTCGCGACAGTGTTTTCCGTCGCGACAGTGTTTTCCGCCGCGACAATGTCTATCGTCGCGACAGTGTTTTCCGTCGCGACAATGTCTATCGTCGCGACAATGAGTAACGGCGCGGCGCGCGTTTTTTCGGTTCAAAGCGGCGGATCGTTGCGATTCGCCGCTTTTTTGTATTTATTGCGTTTCGCCGCGGGAATCCTGCTGGCGGCCGCGCCCTGCGCTTGCACGCAGGCGATCAATACCGATCTGCTTGCCGATGTCGCGTTCGTCCCACCCGACGCTTTTCCGCCGTCGCAGCGGAGCGGCTCGGCGGGAATCTTTATCGGCATCACGGAAGTTACAAATCAAGAGTTCGCGCGATTCGTGAAAAGTGAAAAATACAAATCGGGGGAGGCCGGATTTCTCGAATATTGGAAGCGTTCGCCGTCGGGCGATCTCGAACCCCCCGCGGGCCTCGAAGCGCATCCCGTCGTATTTGTTAATGTTCGCGATGCGAATCGCTACGCGGCGTGGCGAGGCATGCGCCTCCCTACGCGGATGGAGTGGGAGTCGGCGGCCTCCTACGGCGTCGAAGGCGGCTATCCGTTCGGCGTCTGGCAAAACCTCCGCGCGAACACGCTCGAACTCGGGCTCGGGCACACGACGCCCGTCGGATTCTTCGAAAACGGAAAATCCTTTTTGCATTTATACGATATGGCCGGCAACGTCGGCGAAATTGCGATCATTGACGATGAAGGAATTATAGTAAAGGGCGGGTCGTTCGCGGAACGGCGTGTGCGCATCGTCCCCGCCGAAGACGAATTGGTTTTTGGTTATGATTTTTCGGCGGGCGACGTGGGATTCCGCTGCGTGGCCGACGCGATTCCGTTCATAACAGAACGAGTGCTTCGCGCCGGGCTTCCGTCCGACACGCGCGTGCAGGCGCTCGCGATTTTCTTAAAGAAGTCGGGCGCTTCGGGCAGGCAACTGCTCGAAAAACTCGTCGAAACGCGGCCCGAGACTCGGACGCTCGTCGAGGCGGCCCTGTCGTATCAATATTAATGATCGAGCCGCCGAATTTTAAGCAACTGAAGGAGCGGTTGGACGCGCTCGATTTCAAACCGTCCGGCGTGCGCGGCCAGAATTTTCTCATCGACGGCAACATGCTCGACGCCATCGTCCGCGACGCGGCGCCCGAACCGGGAGCTACAATTATTGAAATCGGTCCGGGGCCCGGATTGTTAACTATGCGGCTGGCACAAGTCGCATCCCGTGTTGTAGCCGTCGAATTGGATAAACGGCTCGTGGCTTTTCTGCGCGAGTCGACGGCCGGAATTCAATCGATACAAATCGTGCAGGGCGACGCGCTCGGCGGCGATCTCCACGGTTTGCATCCGATGATACAAAAAACGCTCGTCGATTGCCGGGCGCCCGGCGATTCGGTCTCGGCGGCGATGGTGATCGCGAATCTTCCTTATTCGATCGCGGCGCCGTTGATTGTTAATTTATTCGAACACGCGCCGCCGCCGCGGCGCGCCGTCGTTCTCGTTCAGAAGGAAGTCGCGGACCGGATGATCTCGCCGCCTGGAACGGGCGAGTACGGACCGCTAACGATCGCGCTCGCGTGGCGCGCGAAGGCCCGGATTCTTCGCATCGTTCCGCCGCAGGTTTTTCGACCCCGTCCCAAAGTGGATTCGGCATTGATTGAGATCGTTGCGACGGGCGTCGAACTCGATTCCGCGGTCGCGACGCATGCTCGCAAACTGATTGCCGCGGTATTTCAACAACGACGAAAACTTGCCGTGGGACGTTTGATGCCGTTCTTTGGAAATGATGCCGCAATGACGTCGGGGGCTTTGAAGCGAGCCGGAAGCAGCGAAACTTCCCGCGCCGCCGAAATCAGCCCCGCTTCGTTTCTCGCACTCGCTCGCGAATCCCTCAAACGAGGCGAGAACGAGTAGACTTGAAATGTCAAGATGGATTTGCTAAATAATCGCTCGCGACACGGCACGATCAGCCCAAACTCGATTCCCGGAATACGCGGCGAGTAAACCAAATTTTTGACGTGCGGTCGAATTTACAGTTGCAGCATTGCATCCGGACTTCGATCCGGTTCTCGCCCGCAACTCCCGCGGAAAGCGATCGTTCGGCGTTATTGTATTGATCGTAAATTAACAATAATCGCGCGAACCGGGGCTTCCCGCCCCGTCCGCATCGACACCATACAAGTTCACAATTCCGCCGCGAACGTTTATTAGCATTTCCTTGGCAACATATTCCGACGACGTCGAACAGGTTCGGCGCGCCACGGACATCGTTGATTTGATAGAATCCTTCGTGCCGCTCCGGCGATCCGGCACGGGGTATTCGGCGCTATGCCCGTTTCACGAGGAAAAAACGCCGTCGTTTCATATTTGGACGGATTCTCAACGCTTCAAATGTTTCGGATGTCAGACGACGGGCGATTGTTTTACATTTATTGAAAAAAAGCAGGGCCTTTCCTTCCGCGAATCGCTCGAATTCCTCGCCGAACGCGCGGGAATTGTATTATCACGGCGATCGCGCGACGGCGAATTGTCGACTCCGCGAAAATCGATTTACGATTGCCTCGAAACCGCGTGCCAGTTTTTTGAGAGTTTACTTTTGCGCTCGCCGCAAGTGTGCGAGTCGCTCGACGCGCGCGGCATTCGCGCGGATTTGAGAAAACACTGGCGCATCGGACTCGCTCCCGACTCGTGGCAGACTCTGCACGAGAAATTGAATCAAAGCGGATGTCCGGTCGACGTTCAAACGGCCGCGGGTCTCGTGGCCCGTTCCGATCAGGGTAGAATTTATGATCGTTTTCGCAATCGCGTGACGTTTCCGATCTGTGATGTTACAGGTCGAGTCGTCGGATTCGGCGCGCGGCTGCTCGCCGGTGTCGAGGAGGGTGCGCAGAACGGGCCGAAATATTTAAATTCGCCGGAAAACGAAATCTTTAAGAAAGGAACGATTCTTTACGGACTCGACAAGATTGCGCGCGCGCCGCGCACGGCTCCCGCCGCCGCGAACACCGAGCCAATCGTTGTCATGGAAGGCTACACCGACGTCATGTTGTCGCACGGCGCCGGTTTGACGCGCGCGGTTGCCACGCTCGGAACCGCGCTCGGGCGCGAACACGCAAAACTCATCAAACGATTCGCTGCCGACGTTTTATTGTTATATGACGGCGACGAAGCGGGGCTGCGCGCGAGCGAACGCGGAGTCGGAATTTTACTCGAGGAAGGATTGCGCGTACGCGTTTGCGTGCTCCCCGACGATCTCGACCCGGCCGATTATGTGTTGGAAAAGGGTTCCGCGTCGTTCATGGAGCGCGTTGGCGGCGGCGTCGATATTATTGAATTCATGAGCCGGCGGATTCTCGACCGGCTCGGCAACTCGGGCCGCATGCAGGACAAACTGCAGGCGTGCGAAGAATTATTACAATTAATCGTCCGCATGGAATCCGTGACGCTGCAATCCGTATGCGTCCGAAAGCTGGCATTCGATTTCGGTCTGCTCGAATCGGTTCTTAACGAACGGCTGCGCTCGCTCATCGCGCGCAGCGACGAGCAAAAGCTACAAAAAGCGCGTTCCCAGCCCGTCGCGACGATCGAATCGGCCGACGCATCGCAAGTTTGCGACGACCGCGATCGCCAGGCCGCTTCCGAATTGTTAGGAGCGCTCATGTGCGATCCAAGTTTGCTTTCACTCATTCGCCAGGCCGGACTTTCGTCGGACACGCTTGCGCTCGCAGAGCATCGGGCCGTTCTCGACGCTGCGTTCGTCTGCGCCGCGGCGGGCGAAGAGCCCGACCCAACGAATCTCGCCGGCCGACTCCTGGACACGCCATGGCGCGAGACGCCGCTCCAACTTTGGGCTATCTTTAAGAGTCGCGGTGAAGCGCTCGCGCCCGATCTCATTGTCGAGAAGGCGATTGCGTACTTTATCAAGAAATCAACACAAAGCGCCGTTTCGGAACTAAAGAAAGCCCTGCGCGACGCCGAGGCCGTCGGATCCATCGACGACGCAAAGCGCGTGCAGATCGAAATTTTGAAACTCCAGCGAACGCTTCGTTACCGTCCACTGCCGGCGCCGGCGGAAGTTCACATAAATCGCTCTGCGGCCGCGCCTTTGGAATTCGAGGGGGGAGAATCGTCATGATTCGATTAGGCACACCCGCGTTTCCTGTGGTTTCCTTACCCATCTCACAAATTGATTTTTCTGTAACGTCGCGCGGTACTGCCGTGCGCCGGTCATGTTTTATTTATATCATTACTCCCATGTGGTGGCACATTGCCTGATACTAAGACCAGGCCTGATTCAATGACCAGGAAGTCCCCGAAACCCAATCATGCGTCTCGAACGAAGAAAGCTCCCGGGGCTACGGCCCGCGGCGCAGCAACTTCCGCCAGCAGCGCAGCGATTTCTGCCGGCAGCGCAGGTGATAAGGCCTCCGCGGCCAAGGCGGCGTCGCGTTCGGCGAACGTCGTAGCGGGTTCGAAGGATGTTGGCTCGCGAAATGCCAAATCGAAAGTTGCAGGCGCGCGCAAACACGCGCCCGAAAACAAGACTAAGGAAAAAGCGGCGGCTGCCGCGAAACAATCCGAAATTCGCACATTGAATAACGCGACGGCATCGCTGGAAACCAAATCGCCGGAGACCAAATCGACGGATGCGAAAGTTAATGATACAAAAGCGGTCGACGCGCATGCAGTGCGGTCCAAGGAAAAAATAAAGAAAGCGCCGGCGGTTGCCTCCACTATTGTAAAAGAAAAAGATGTTATAAGAGATAAAGCATCCAGGGAAAACAAGGACCGGGCCGCACACGAGGCGGCGAAGACGGCGCACGTCGCCGAAGCGCCCGCCGCGCCCAAAGCCGAGCCCGCAAAGGTCGAAATTTCCAAGACGACCGATGCGCCGAAAGCGCATGAACCGGCGCACGCGGAAGTTGCGAAGGACGAAGCGCCAAAGCTTGAAACTGTAAAAACGGATCATCCGAAGTCGGATGCAGTGAAGTTAGATGCAGTGAAGTTAGATGCAGTGAAAGCGGCAGGTCCGGCCGGCGAGGCCTTGAAAATCCCCGCGCGCGTAAAAATAAAAACCAAGTCGGCGGTCGCGGCGGCAACGCCGGCCGTTTCCGAAGTCAAGTCCGCGGAAATTGTAAAATCGCCGGAAGTCTCCAAATCCGAGCCAATGCCGAAAGTCGCGGACGTTCATAAATCGCCGGAAACTGTTCATAAAGAAACTGTGCATAAAGAGTCCGCGCGAACGGCCGAAATGCACAAATCGGAGCCCGTAAAGATTGTCGAGCCGGCAAAACCGGTCGTCGACGCCGCAAGACCAATCGATCATACCAAATTGGCGGACGGATCCAAATCGGAGAACGGGGCGAAATCCGCAGAAGTTACTAAGACTCCCGAAGCCGCGCGATCGGAAAACGGAACGGAACTTAACAAATCCACGAAGGGCGAAAGTAAAAGTAAGAAAGCCGCGGCCATCGCGGCCGCGAACGCCGCCGCGGCGTTGGCTGCCGCCGGACCCGCGATCAAAGTTCAGGATCCGCAACTTCAGCGCGTGCTCGACGCGGCGCGCTTGAAAGGCAACAAAGTTACTTATTCGGATGTAAATTTAATTCTCGGCGACGACTTCCTCGGACCCGAGCAGATCGAGACGCTTTTTGCACAATTGGAACGTTACGGCGTTCGCGTTCTCGACGACGCGACGGCCGACGCGGAAGCCATGATTGGCGAGGAGGCGATTCCCGCCGCGCGCCGGCAAATTGAACAATTCGATGGCGCGGCGCGCACCGAGAAAATTGACGATCCGGTTCGCATGTATCTGACGCAAATGGGCGAGATCCCTTTGCTCACCCGCGATCAGGAGATTTCGCTCGCGCGCCAGATTGAAATTACACGCCGCGAATTCCGCCGGACGATTCTGGGTTCGGGATTCGCGATCGCGGCGTCGGTTCGTGTTCTCGAAGATGTATCGAATGGCGAGTTGGCGTTCGACCGAACATTAAAAGTAAACCCGAACGGCACCGGCCCGAATCTCGGCGGAATGTTTGCAAACACGGGCGGCGAGAGCGGCGAACTCGGCAAGAACGACCTTGCGCAACGGTTAAAAGCCAACCTTGCGACGCTGAAATCTTTATATAACGCTTCGCGCGAGGATTTCCGGAAACGCGTCGCGGGCGAAGTGAAAGGTAAAGAAGGTTTCCGCCTTCTTGCGCGCATTGCCACGCGCCGACGCGCCTGTGTAAATCTGATTGAAGAATTGCATTTGCAGGTCAAGAAGGTCCGTCCGCTGATCGATCTTTGCGAAAACAAACTGCAAAATGAATTATTACCTTTGGAACGCAAGGTTCAGGCGCGAAATTCGAAGGGCCAGCGCGACGCGGTTTCGCGCGAACTGCGCGAACGTTATATTCAATTCTGCGCCGACGCGCTCGAGCTTCCGCGCCATCTTTCGCGCCGGCTCATGTGGGTGCGGAAAACGTATATTGCTTATGAGGAGGCCAAAAAGGACCTGTCCTCGGGCAACCTCCGCCTCGTCGTGTCGATCGCGAAAAAATACAGAAATCGCGGCCTGTCGTTCCTCGATTTGATTCAAGAAGGGAACACGGGCCTCATGAAAGCCGTCGAAAAGTATGAATATCGGCGCGGTTATAAATTCTCGACGTATGCCACGTGGTGGATCCGCCAGGCGATCACGCGTTCGATTGCCGATCAGGCGCGAACGATCCGCATTCCGGTCCACATGATCGAGACGATGAGTAAACTTCGCAACGTTGCGAAGAAGCTACTTCAGGCGAAAGGACGCGAACCCACGGTCGAGGAAATCGCCGAGGCCGCCGGAATTTCGATGGAGGAAGCGAAGCGCGTGATGAAGATCAGTAAACACCCGATTTCGCTCGATCGTCCGATCGGCGACAGCGACGATTCGTATTTCGGCGATTTCATCGAAGACGAATCGGCTGAAAATCCGGTGCAGGCGGCCGCGCACGAAATGTTAAAAGATCGTATCGAGGACGTATTGAATTCGCTGACGTTCCGCGAACGCGAGATTCTTAAACTTCGATACGGCATTGGCGACGGCTACACGTACACGCTCGAAGAAGTGGGACGCATCTTCCGCGTCACACGCGAACGCGTGCGTCAGATCGAAGCGAAAGCCGTTCGAAAATTGCAGCATCCGATCCGTTCGCGGAAACTCTCCGCGTTTCTCGACGGATCCATGCTGGAGTACCCGAGTTAGGTTTCAATGTCCGCGGCCGAATCCAAAATGACCGGCCGCGGACAATTAAATTGTTTTCAATCTTTTTCTTAAAGTCTCATACGGACCCGCGACAGGCGGGTCCAGAATGGTCCTGGTTCCGACATGAATGAATCGCTTGCCGCGCTCCTCTCCTTGCAGGAAATTGATACAAAACGCGCCCGACTCCTGCGCGATTTACAACGAATCCCGCGGGAGCAACAGCAGCGACTCGCTGAAGTCGACGCTGTACGAACGAGGCTCGAACGGGGTCGGGAGGAAGGAAAGAGAATGCGCGCCGAGGAAAAGAATTTAGAATTGGAGATGAAATCGCGCGATGAAAAATTGGAGAAATTGAGAGTTCAGGCAAATATGTCGCGCGATACTTCGACTCTCCTCGCGACCAATCATCAGATGCAAACGATAAAGGATGAAAATGCAAAATTGGAGGATCGGGCGCTCGGGTTGGTGGACCGGATCAATGAAGTGGAGCGGGACTTCGACAAGCAAGAAAAGGAAGTGGCGAAAATTCAAGAATTATATAATGCGTTCGCGGAAAATTGTGAAAAAGAGCTCGCGGAGACAAAACAACAATTGGAGACGCTCGACCGCGACAAAAGCGGCGTCACCGTGAAGGTCAGCCGCGAAATCCTCGAAACTTACAATCGGCTGTTTCAGGCGCGCGACGGCCTCGCGGTCTGTCCGATCGACGGAGACGTCTGCAGCGGGTGTTCGACGGTGCTGTTGCCGAACGATTTGATGAAAGTGAAATCCGCGAAGGATATTATTTATTGCAAATCCTGCTCGCGGGCTTTGTTCGTTCAAAAATAATGTTCGTCCAAAAATAACGACTGTCCAAATATAATGTTCGTTCCGAATTAACGACTCGAACATAAATAATAATAACCCGAGGATTCCTGTTGTGCCCGCCACCAGCGCGACCACCGACCGCGAACGCATTTTGCGCGTCGTGGTGGGAACCGCGGGACACATCGACCACGGAAAGTCGTCGCTTGTCCGCAGACTGACCGGAATCGATCCGGACCGCCTCCCCGAGGAGAAAGCGCGCGGCCTGACGATCGATCTCGGATTTGCTAATTTACAATTATCCGACGGCTCGCGCATCGGGATCATCGATGTTCCCGGCCACGAAAAGTTTGTTCACAATATGGTCGCGGGCGCGACGGGAATCGATCTGGCGCTGCTCGTCGTCGCCGCCGACGACGGCGTGATGCCGCAAACGCTCGAACATCTCGAGATTCTTGAATTATTAGGAATCCGCCGGGGAATCATCGCGATTACAAAAATCGACATGGTCAGCCCGGAACTTCGCGAACTCGTGATCGAGGACGTACGGACGACGGTCGGGGGGACGTTTCTGCAGCAGGCGCCCGTGGTTTCGGTTTCTTCGGCGACCGGCGAAGGAATTGAACTATTAAAAAAACTGCTCGAGAAAACCGCGCGCGAAATTCCGCCGCGAAAAATCGGCGGCATTTTCCGCCTTCCGATTCAGCGCGTATTTGCAGCAAAGGGTTTCGGTTGCGTTCTGGCCGGCGTGCCGCTCTCCGGAAGTTTGACAATCGGCGATCCCGTCGAAGTGCGGCCGGGCGATCATAAAGGATCGATCCGCGGGCTCGAGGCCTACCACCGGACCGTCGACCGGATCACCGCCGGCCATTCGAGCGCGCTCAATGTTTCAGGAATTGAAGCATCGCAATGCCGGCGCGGAATGGCCGCCGTGACGCCCGGTTATTATCCGCCCACGGAATTCGTAACTGTAAAATTAAAGCATCTTTTGCGGCGCAAGCGACCGATTCGCGATCGCGACATATTACGATTTCACGCGGGAACGAATGAATCGGGCGCGATCGTGCGGCTGCTCGACCGCGATCAGTTGCTTCCGGGGGACGAGGTTTTTGTACAATTACAATTGGAGGAGCCCGCGGTGGTCGGCGTCGGCGACCGTTTCCTCGTGCGCTCGCCTTCGCCCCCCGCGACGGTCGGCGGGGGAATTGTCGTGGACGTGCGCAGCGAGAAGCTAAAGAAACGAAAACCGCAGGTCATGGCCGATCTCGACGCCGCGCTGGCGTCGATCGGCGATCCGCGCGCGCAATTATTGTTAGAACTCGCGCGCTGCGAATTCGCGCCGTCGAAAGCGCCTTCGCTCGCGCGCGCCATCGCGACCACGGATTCCGAATGCGCCGAATGGATCGAAGCCTGCATCGCGGTCGGCGAGTGCGTGCGCCTGAAGAATGCTACAATAATTCTAAAGAAAAATCTCGACCGGGCGCGCGTCCTCGTCGAATCGAAAATCTCCGCGTTTTTTAAGGAAAATGCCGCGCGTCTCGTGTGCGATCGTTTGTATATCAACGAACAAACGGGGCTCGACAGCCATCTGCTCGACGAGGCGCTCGGAGAACTTGCGGCGAAGCGCGTATTCGAATTGGAACCGGGAGGCGGCGTCCGATCGATACAAAAACAGCCGGCCGCGCTCGGCGCGGATCAGACAAAGTTGCGCGAAGAAGTGCTGGCAATTTTACAAAAAGGTCGATTCCAGCCGCCGTCGATCGACGATCTCGCCGCGGCTGTTACAAAACCTCGTTCGCAATTGGATATAATATTAAAGCGCCTTGTCGAGGAGAAACTCGCCGCGCGCATTTCTCCGGAATTTCATTTTTCCATGGCGGCCGTCGACGAAGCGAAAGCCGCGATCGCGCGAAATTGTGCAAAACACACGTCGCGCGGCGGCGACGGCGAACTCGATTTGCCGTCGTTGCGCGACGAACTCGGAACGACGCGGCGCTGGCTGATTCCGCTCATGGAATGGATGGATTCGACCGGTTTTACGACGCGGCTTGGCGCGCGGCGAATATTAAAGAAACGAAATTGATATAAATTCGACCGAACGATCGACCCTCCGAAGCGTTTCTTATAATTCTACACCGAAATCTTGTCCCCGAATCCGAATCCAAACACGGAAACGAAGCCCGACACGGACGTCGAGACGCTCCGTGCGCGCCCGTGGAACGTCGTGGTTTTGAACGACCCGATCACGCTCATGTCCTACGTGACGATGGTGTTTCAAAAAGTGTTCGGATATGCGAGACCGCACGCGCAAAAACTCATGATGGAAGTACACAAAACCGGGCGGTCCATTGTCTGGACCGGCGAGCGCGAACGCGCCGAAGTTTATGTACAAAAACTCCATGGTTATCATTTGCTCGCGAAACTCGAGCAATCTCCGGCGGCGTAGCCGTTCAGCATGCTCGATCCGAGACTAACGATCCGCGCCAACGGCGATCTGCAATTCTCGCAATTGGAGGAACCGTTCATGGAAGCCCTCCGCGAGATTCCGCGAATATTACAATTGTCGGAGACCGATCCGTCGGCGCGCAATCGACTCTTTCCGAATCCTTACGATCAGGACGAGAAGGATAAGGAATGGATGAAACACTGCACGCCCGATCTCGAACATTTATTTCGTTCGGCGGGCGAAATGTTCGCCGAAGATTTATTGAGCGCGCAGCGCGATCCTTTACATCCGACGCTTTGGCGGCTTTTGCTCCCGGCGACCCACCTGCGCGCATGGATGTCCACGCTGAACGCGGCGCGGTTGACGCTCGGCGTCATTCATCAAATCACCGAGGACAACATGGATCCCTCGGTCGAACCGCTCGATCCGCATTCGGGACGCGCGCTCGCGATTTCGATGATTCATCTGCTCGGCTGGATCGAGGAAATGCTCGTCCACGCCGCGCTGGAATGAGCTTAAGATTGATCGTAAACAAAAAGAGCCGCGCGTTTGCGCGGCCCCAAACAGAATGAATAAAAAAGGCCGCGCGATGGCGCGGCCCCAAAACAGAATAAATAAAAAAGGCCGCGCGATCGCGCGGCCTTTTCTTTTGTTTAACTAACTTAAACCCGATTTAACGATTGCCGTTCGCGTTCGCGGGCTGCGGTGGGCCGCTGTTCTTGTCGCGTACTGGAACAAAGTTAAAATCGCGCCACGTCGGGATGAGACAGTGGGCATTCGGGGAGATTCCCATTTCGTAAACGCCCCAACCCTTCGATCCATTATATAACATAAAATGCCAGACCGAGGGTCCTCGATCGCAACGAATGACATACGTGCGGGCGCAGATGAAATTCGAAATGTTCTTTTCGTCGGCGAGCGCGATGCCGTCGGCGCCGGGCGCCGGAACGCCGTAACGCTGGATTTCCGCGTCGGCGAGCTCGCTAATTTTCGACTGATTCGGCTTCAATCCGTCGATCGGGCCGCCTTCGCACATCTTGGCGATGAAATCCGCGCGCTTCGTCGTTTCGTTTAGATTCGTGAGGAAGGCCTCGACGCGCGCCGTGACTGCGTCTTTTGTAATTTTGTCGCCCTGGGGCGCGGCGTCCGCATGACGCGTCGAGAGTCCGAGCGCCAGCGCGAACGCGCCGATAATTAAGAATGATGGAATCGCAATGCGATGGATTTGAATCATTAGAATTGATAGGGAATGGTTGGAATTGTTATGAGAAGGTTCGGACTCGCGTCGTCATGTGCGCGCAAGCGGCGTCACGGAAACGACTGCGGTTTCGGGCGATTAGTATCCCTTGCGGTGAAGCGACGGTGCAGGATACGGATATCGTGGGAAAGTTCGAGGTGGGAATGTCGCGCCGCGCGGAGAATTTTTTCAAATTGGAAAGTCGATGCGGCATTTCTGCCGATAAATAAAAAGCAACGGTGCGTCGCGACGCGACTTCACCTGCGCGCGCGTCATGGAACTCGAACCACAGAAAAAACTTGCGACGACGGAGGCGCCCGAAATCCTCGAAGCCGAGGAGCTTTTCGTCGTCGATGGACTCGACGGGGACAGCCCCGAGCAGGACTTGTTTTCCTTGATGGCGCAGGGAGCGGCCGAAGCCCATTCGCCGCTCGACTTACCTGAGGATAGCGACGCCATCGCCGAATTGGCGCAGGCCAGCAACGGCATCGAACAAAGTGTCGAACTCTGCGCCGTTGACGGCGAAGCGGTTGCGGTTGAGCCGCCTCCCGCCGAAATGGAAATGGCCGTCGAATCGACCGTTGAATGCGAAGAATCGCCGGCGCCCGCTCGAATGTTTGTTCTCCGACCGTGGATGGCCGCCGCCGCCGCCGCCATGCTCGTAGGGGGCGTTGGGATTTCACTAAAATTACTCATTCCCGCCTCGATCAAGCCCGTCGACCTGGGAACAACCGCGGAAATCCCGAGCCCGGCGGTGATTCCAATGATGGACGCCTCCTGTGAACGCAGGGCGGAGGCTCCGACTGAAAAACTCGGAGCTTTCGGCGTACCCAGCGTTTCGGAACCGATCGATTGGGCCATCGCGCAACCGGTTCCCGCGGGCGAACTCAACATCGCGCCAACCGTTCCTCCGCAAGTTCCCGTCGATCCGAACCCGCCCGCAGCGGCTGTTGAAACGGGGAAATCGAATCCAACAAATCCGGAAGCACCGGAACATCCCGCCAATCTCGCGGGGCTTCCGGGGCTCGATCCGGTTGCGACAACGCCAGCTCCGGCCGGGATTCCAAAGGGCGCGGCCGGCAAAGGGGCCGAGGTTTTTGTAAAATTAAGAAACGGCAGTCTTTTCAACGGCAAGCTCGAAAAGTTAACAACCTCGGAAGCTAAGATTCGCGTCGAAAAAGGCGAAATCGAATTCTCGATGGCGGAACTCGACGTGATCCTTCCGATCGCGCAGGCGCCCGCGAACCGCGGCCCCGAGGCGATTATACAGTTACAAAACGGCAACCGGCTGGCCGGCCGCCTTTCCGAAGATCTTCAAAATCGCGTTGTGCTTGCCGTCGGCGCTTCGGAAGTCGTCATCAAGCGCGCGGAAATCTTAAAGATTGAACTCCGCCCGCCGCTCGGTCTGATTTTCGATCTCGAGAAACAGAAAGCGCAGAAGTAGGCGGCGATTCTTATTCTGTAAACTCGCGCAGGCGCGCGAATCCGGACGCGGCGAATTCTATTAATGCGGAAATCGGTTTTGCGCCGGCCGACGCATCCGTAAGTTCGAGAACATAAAGACCCGAATAGTTTACTTCGCGGAGCGTTGCAAAGATTTCGGGGAGGCGGATGGCAGCGTCGTCGTTGCCGAATTGTAAATGATACAGTTCCCGCCCCGCGGCGCGCAACGCGGCGTCGATATTGCCTTCGCGCGCGGCCGTCGGGACATCAATACAAATACCGACCATCGACCGGCCGACGTTTTCGATGGATCGCGCGAGCCGGTCGACGCGCGTGATCGCGCTGTTTACATTTTCGCAGGCGAGTTCGAGGCCGCGCGGCGAAGCGTAGCCCGATAATCTTGCAATCGCGTCCTCGGCGTAGGTTTGTTGTTCGGGCGTCTCCGCTTCGTTCGGCTGGCCGAGCGAAAGCACGACAATCCGCGCGCCGAGAGTCTCGGCGGCGTCGATTGCGAGTTCGATTTCGAGCATGGCGCTCTCGCGCGTCGCGGGATCGACGTCGAAGACCGGCGTTCCGCGGGGCAATTGGACGCTTGCGATCTCGACGCCCGCGTTCGCGAATTGTTGTTTCCATTGCACGACCGCCGCGAGATCGTGATAGGGGAAATGGCGGCGCTCGGCGACGAGTTCGAGCGATCGGAGTCCGGTGCCTGCCAAGGACGGAAGCAAGGAAGCGTCAAAACCGCGGGGGATGAACAGGGACGTGGAGAGGACGATGGTCACGCGGCGATTTTCGTCATTTTTGGCTGCTTCACAAATGGTTGCATTCCATTTGTTCCAGCTATTGACTCTTTCCGAATGCAGAATCGGTGTTCGGTCGCGGCATCCCGACGGCGTGGCGGGCGCGCGGCGTCATCGCGAATCGTTTCAAGAATTCCAACTCGAACGCTTCGGGTTAAATACTTAGCATCAGAGCGGTCCGCGGCAAAACCGCCTCGGTTCGAGAATCCCAGTCGACACAAAAACAACGCATGCAAACGACATTAGTAATATTAAGTTTCGCCCGGCATCGCATGTTCGCTCTCGCGGCGATGCTCTGCGTATCCTTTGTGATGCTCGCGCATTCCGTCCACGCGATGCAGGGTTCGGTCGACGTCGCGGATTTCAAAAAGCAGTATCCAAAATTCGAAAAGAAGGCTTCGAAAGTCGAGGCGATTCTCGGACTCGAAAAAGCCATGACCGCCGAGGTCGCCGAAGTTCTGCTCCCGATTCTTAAAGAAGAAGACAACGACGTGCGCGCCGCGGCGATCAAAGTTCTCGCGGGCAACACTTCTCCGGAGGCCATTCAGTTTTTGATTGGAATCATAAAGAAAGAAAAAGCGCTGCGCGCGCCGATTTGCCAGGTGCTTGGACTCGGAAAACGCAAGGAAGGCCGCGCCGAAATCGAGAAATTACTAAAAGAAAGCGACTGGCTCGTGCGCATGCGCGCGGTCGAGGCCCTCGGCTCGATTGGAGACAAGGCCTCCGCGCCTGTCATCATTCCGCTTGCGCTCGACCCCGAAACGAGCGTCAAAGTGTCGACGCTCGACGCGATGACACTGATCGCCGATGATACATTTGCGGCGCCGCTCATCGCGTCGCTGCAAGATAAACACTGGCGCGTTCGAACGGCGGCGATCGCGGGACTATGTAAAGTCCGCACGCGCGACGCGATCACGCCGCTTGTTAAGATAGTCGAGAGCGATGAAGGCCGCCTCGTTGAAGACGCGTCGCGCGCGCTGAAGGCGCTGACGGGCCGCGATTTCGGCCACGATTATAACCGTTGGAAGGAATGGTACGAGGCCTACGGCAAGGATCCGAATTATAAACTACCGACCGTCGAGGAACTGGCGAAAATCGAAGCCAAGAAAAACGAGGCGCCGCGCGCGGGCGAAACGGGCATCGTTAAGGAACGCAAAATTAATGAATTCCTCGGCGTCACGACGCCAAGCAAGAAGATATTATTTATTCTCGACTGTTCCGGTTCGATGGACGATCTGATACTCGAAAAAGATCGCTATCGAAACCAGAATTATCCCGGATTCCGCAAGATTGACATCGTTAAAGAAGAACTTGCGCGCACGATCGCCCGTTTTGATATGAAAACCGATTTTGCGATCGTGACGTTTGCAACAAAAGTTCGTCCGTGGCGCAAGGGCGAACTGATACAAGCCAATTCTGTAAACAAGGCGACGGCGATCGATTTTGCGCACGGTCTCGAACCGATCGGCGGTTCCGGAAAGGAGGACCTCGCGAAGGCGGGACTCGGCGGTTCGGCGGCCCTCGGCGAAGGCATGACGAACACCTATGCCGCGTTAATGTTCGGTCTCGGCAACCCGAAACGCGGCGTCATCGAGCGCGATTCGAATCCGACGGTTGATACAATTTTCTTTTTAAGCGATGGCAAGCCTTCGACAGGAGAATTTGTCGATACCGACGACATTCTTGCCGCGGTGAAGGAAGCGAATACACAAAAGAAAATAACGATACATGTGCTTGGCATCGGCGATTTTGAGAAAGGTTTCATGCGCCAGTTGGCCGAACAGAACTCCGGCCAATTCGTCGATCTCGGCAAATAATCCGGAATTGCGAAGATTCGAAAGCTTGATTCGATGCCCTGCATGCCGTACGTTTTGTGAGTTCGCGGGGCGTGGCTCAGCTTGGCTAGAGCGCTGCGTTCGGGACGCAGAGGTCGGAGGTTCAAATCCTCTCGCCCCGACCAATCAAAGATTGTTCGATCATTCCCGCAGCCGGCTCATCGCAGCGATTCATGGCGATGGTTCGGGTTGAAGTTGAGTTCGTATTCATTTTCATTGATTTAGGAAGTCGCGGTTTGGGAAGCGCGCATTGTTGAATTCGACGTGGAGGCACCGGTCGGTCGCCGTTTCCACGTTGAGCCTCCGCTTCGGCGGGGCATGTTGCAGGGCGGCCGCGATTCTTTATTTTTACAATTGAGTTTTCCACTCCGGGGCTCACCGCCATGGTTCGGTGGCCGCGGGAAAGTTGTAAATCCCACGTTTTATTAACATCCATGCGAAGACAACGATTCAGGCGCGGCCGGCGACACAAAGGTGACAATGGCGGCTATGGCGGCGGACAACAGCAAGGCGGTAATTTCCAAGGCGCGCCCTACGGCGGCGATTTTGGTTATAACCCCGGCCCCGATTACCCGGGTGGTTACTATCCGCCCGGACAGGGTGGTGGCCCTGGACAGAGCGGCGGTCCCGGACAGGCGGCATTCCCGGGGTTTGATGCACCCGGCGGTTATGGCAATCCCGAATTGTGGGGTGCCCCTCCCGGCGTGAATCCGCAGGGGCCTGAAGGCGAAGACGACGGCGGCGCCGATGGTACAGATAGCGACTCGGGCGCGCCCTCGGAGCCGACGGAAGGTCAACCTCCAGTTGTAGGATCGCCGTATGACGAGCGGCCGACAGGCGCGGGAAATCCAAACCAACAACAGCCGCCAGGCGGCTATCCGCCGCGTCCGCAGTATCCCCAGCAGAACTATCCGCCGCAGCAGGGATACTCGCCGCAACACGGTTATCCTCCGCAGCAGGGTTATCCACCTCAACAGGGCTATCCGCCGCAAAATTATCCTCCGCAAAACTATCCGCCGGGCGCGCGTTATGGCGCTCCGCAACAGGGTTATCAAGTGGGCGGCGGCTACCCGCCGCAGGATCCTTATGATCGCGGTTATGGAGGAAGACCCGATCGCATGGGTCGCTACGGAAGGCAAAATCAAGGTCCCGGCATGGGCCGCGGCGCGCCGACGCCGGGCGTGTCCGTCGAAGAAATGATGGTTTCGGGAATTGTAGAATTACAAAAAGACAATTCCGCCTATTTGCGATTCTTAAGAAACGACATGCTTCCCGGGCCGGACGACGTATTTGTATCGACGCAAATCGTCCGAAGATACGACCTTCGCGACGGATCGCTCGTCGAGGGTCCGATCGAACCGCCGCGGCGGCCCGGCCAGAAACCGGGGCTCGCAAATGTTACAAAAGTCGACGGCATGGAGCCCGACGAAGCGGCGAAGCTCGCGCGATTCACGGAATTGACCGTCATCGATCCGGATTTTCATTATGAACTCGGCGACTCCGGCGACACGTCGCTTCGCGTGCTCGATCTGTTATGTCCGGTCGGCCGCGGCTCGCGCGGATTGATCGTCGCGCCGCCGCGAACGGGCAAGACCGTTTTTCTAAACAAAGTCGCGCAGGCGATGGAACGTTTATATCCCGACGTTCACCTGATGGTATTGCTCGTCGATGAGCGTCCCGAAGAGGGAACGATGTGGAAGCGTCTCGTGAAAGGCGACGTTTTTGTATCAACCCTCGATCAGGCTACAAAGAATCACGTGGCGCTTTCGGAGGCCGTTTTCCGCAGGGCGACGCGGCTCGTGGAATGCAAGAAAGACGTGATGTTACTATTAGACTCGATCACGCGCATGAGCCGCGCGTTCAACGCGGAGACCGGCAACTCCGGAAGAATTCTCACGGGCGGCATCGATTCGCGAACGATGGAAAAGCCAAAGCGTATGTTTGGCGCGGCGCGCAATACCGAAGGCGGCGGCGCGTTGACCGTTCTTGGGACCACGCTCGTCGACACAGGTTCGCGCATGGATCAGGTTATTTTTGAAGAATTCAAAGGCACGGGAAACATGGAACTCGTGCTTTCGCGGCCGCTCGCGGATCGCCGCATATTTCCGGCGTTCGACATCGGTCTCTCGGGCACGCGCAAGGAAGAAAAGTTAATATCGCCGGCGAAGCTTCGGCGAATTGTAACGTTGCGCCGCGTGTTACAGAAAATGAAACCCATCGAAGCGATGGAACAGTTGCTCAACAAACTCAATCGAACGGCGGACAACGAGGAATTTCTGCGCCAATTCGAACTTTCCGGTGCGGATTAGCACGCCGATTCACTAATAAAACATCGCGGCCGTATCGGAGGTTGACGTCTGGGCTTGGTTTTCGATAGGTTTCCCGCCGGACGGTCGCCAAAGAGCGGCCGTCCGCAACATCCGCCAAACCCTTACATGCATTCCACGTAAGGATTCCAAACACAATGATGATTCGCGTCGAAAGACTGACTCGTTCCTATGGCTCGACGCTCGCCGTCGACGGGTTGTCATTCTCCGTGGATCGAGGAGAAATTGTAGGTTTCCTCGGTCCGAACGGCGCCGGCAAGTCGACGACGATGCGGATCCTGACGGGCTATCTCGCCGCCGACAGCGGTTTCGCGGAAGTCGCCGGAATTGATATACGAAAGGACCAGGTCGGCGTTCGCAAACGGGTCGGATATCTGCCCGAGAGCAATCCGCTTTATTTAGATATGTCGGTCGCCGGTTTCCTCGATTTCGCGGCGCGCGTTCGCGGCCTCGATCGCGGAAAACGCAAGTCTTCGATCGATCGCGCGACGCAGGCATGCGGACTTCGAAGCGTGCTCGGCAAATCGATCGGTGAATTATCAAAAGGTTTCCGCCAGCGCGTCGGTCTCTCGCAGGCGCTGCTACACGATCCGGATTTGTTAATTCTCGACGAACCGACCGCGGGACTCGATCCCAATCAAGTGCTCGAAATCCGCGATTTATTAGTAAGACTCGGAAAGGAAAAAACCGTCATTTTGTCGACGCATATTTTACAGGAAGTGCCCGCCGTCTGTTCGCGGGCGATTATCATTTCGAAAGGCAAAAAAGTCGCCGACGCTCGGATCAGTGAATTATTAAAAAAAGACGGCCCGGTGCGCGTCGTTTGCTCCGGAATCTCCGCGGCCGACGCCGAGGCCGCGATCAGTATCATTCCCAACGTTCAAATTCGATCGCATATGACCACCGACGGAATCTTAAAGTTAGAATGCGCCGCGCCGGCCGGAGACGGGTCGAACGAACGCATCGCCGCGGCGCTTGTCGCCCGCGGCGCGCGGCTTCATGAATTATCGCGGCGCAACGAAACGCTCGAGGAGTGTTTCCATCGGTATACTCTGGGTTCCAATCTTGGCGAGCCGGCCGCGGCCGCGGGGGCCGCGCGATGAAACAAGCCGCCGTCATCGCGCGCCGCGAATTCCGCGCATACTTCGATTCGCCGATCGCCTACGTCGTTTTAATTACATTCGGACTGATTTCCGGATTTGTATTTTTTAGTTTTTTCTTCCGCGGCGGCGTCGCCTCCATGCGTGCGCTGTTCGATCCGCTTCCGCTCTATTTCGTCGTGCTCGTTCCGTTGATCACGATGCGGCTTTGGTCGGAGGAGCGCGGAACGGGCACCGAAGAATTGTTATTAACGTTTCCGCTTCGCATCCGCGACGCCGTGATCGGTAAATTCGCGGCGGCGTGGGGATTGCTCGCGGTCGCGCTTTTATTAACATTACCGATCGCGCTCACGGTCGCGTCGCTCGCGGCCGCCGGGAGCGACGGCGGAGGCGGCCTCGACTGGGGACCTGTCTGGGGAGGATACCTCACGGCGTTTCTGATGGGCGGCGCCTATCTCGCGATCGGATTGTTTACATCCGCGTTTACAAAACATCAAATCGTCGCGGCATTGATCACGATTACGATCCTCGGACTGCTCTGGGGGATCGGCGAAAAAATGGTGCTCGATTTCTTTCTGCCTTCGAAAATCTCCGACGCGATCCTTAATATTACAAAACCGATTTCGCTCGGCTGGCATTTCGGCGCCGCATCGCGCGGATCGATCGAATTTCGCGACGTCGATTATTACTTAACCGTGATGGGACTGTTTCTGTCGTTGAACGGCGTCGTCGTCGACGCGCGCCGCTGGAGATAAACGATCATGAGCGCCAAAACCGTATTTCTCGACCGCATGCTCACGGGCGCTCTGCTCGCCGGGATCGCCGTCGTTTCGAACGCCATCGTCATGCGCCACGTGAACGCGTCGCTCGATATTACACAATGGCAGGAGAACACGCTGTCGGCGGGAACCATTAATATTATCAAAAAACTTCCCGACCGCGCGCGCGTCAAAGCTTATTTTTCGAAGGAGTTTCCCCCCGAGGGCGCGACTTATTTCGAGCGCGTCCGCGAAGTATTAAATCAAATCGAACGCGTTTCCAACGGTAAAGTCGCGATCGACTGGCTCGATCCTAACAAATCCGACGTCGCGATCGAAGCGCGCAAAAGCGGCATCGCGCCGCGCGAGTTTCCCATTCCGCGCAACGATGGTTATGAACAGGTTTCGATTTATCTGGGGCTCGACATCCGTTGCGCCGACCGCTCGCCGAAGATCATTCCATTTGTAGCTTTGGACAATCCGGAGTACGACGTCGCGCGGGCTCTCTCGTCGCTGTCGGGCGAAAAGCCCGTGACGATCGGCTTTCTGACGCGGGAACCGGGCGCGCCGCCCAAAATGCCGGGTTTCGACATGCCGCCGTCGCCGGATCGCATCTTTGAGCGATTCCGCGAACAGTTAAAATTACAATTCAAAGTCGTCGATCTCGAAACGATCAAATACGGAGATCCGATTCCCGACGACGTTTCCGTGCTCATTCTCGGCAAGCCCGCAAGCCTCGACGAGCGCGAGCGGTTCGAAATCGATCAATATATCATGAACGGCGGCCGCGCGCTGATTCTCGACGACGAACACGACATCGATATTCAAGGACAAAAACCTTACAAAAAAATCGACACCGGCCTCGCGCCTCTGCTCGCAAAATGGGGCGTCGGCATTTCGGATAAGTTTCTTGTCGTCGACAAATTCTGCGAACAGGTAAATGTACAAATGCAAACGCTGAACGGCCTGCAGCAGAAGCGAATGGGGTATCCCTATTTATTATCCGTTTCGAAACAGTCGGACGGACTCTCGAAGAACAATCCCATCACGAAGCAACTCGAGGGCCTCACGTTATTCTTTGCGAGTCCGATCGAATTGTCGTCCGACAAACCGGCTTCATTACAATTCGAGACATTGTTAAGATCTTCCGAACTTGCGTATCGAACGGCCGAAGTCGAAAACACGCGGCTCGATCAGGAACTCGAGCGCCGCATGATGTCGAAATTCGATTCGCAGACTCCGTCGCGACAGACGCTCGGATTGGCAATTGTTGGAAAGTTTCCGTCGGCGTTCGCGGGAAAACTGCCGCCGGCACTCACGGAGTCGCGTCCGACGCATCTCCAAAAACCGGCGGTCGACGACGCGCACCGAATTATAGTATCCGAAAGTAAGGAAACGCGCGTCGTCATCGTTTCGGACGCCGATTTTGCGACGAATGCGTACATCGGTCAAAGCGCGTGGATTTTTCTCGAGAATGCGATCGAGTGGCTTTCGCTGAGCCAGGATTTGTCATCGATTCGCGCGCGCAATCAGGTGCGCAAGATTCGTAATTTCGAGCAGGAGGCGCTGAAAGCGACGATGGGGGACAAGGACAAGTCGCTCTCTATTACGAGCAGCGACGATATACAAAAAAAGATCGAGGATTTTGTGGATAAGAATACAAAAGTAACGCTCGACGCGCGCGACGCGGCCGACGCGAAGCGCACTAGGATTAAATTATTCAATACGCTCGGTCCCGCCTGCGCGCTCGTCATTTTGGGATTCATACGAATGTTTCAACGCCGCCAGGAACGGCGGCGGCTCGCGCTGGCCGCATAACCCGCATTATTAACGCACATGAGCCGGATCAACATTATCTTATCAGTCGTTCTGCTGTCGCTTGGCGGAATTTTGTTCATATTGGAAAAACCGTGGGCGCAGGACGCGTTCGAACAGGGCTCGGCCCGGATTTCGAAGTCGCTGTTCGAACATTTCGATACTTCGAAAGCCGCGAATATTGTTATCAAACAGGGCGCGAACGAAGTTCAATTAAAGAAAACCGCGCAGGGCTGGGTGCTTCCGTCGCTCGGCGATTTCAAGGCTAATGAAGACACCGTCACGCGCCTTCTGAATCGCGTGCACGACATGACGCGCGGCGACCTTGTTAGCAATGACGCGTCACAGCACGCCCGCTACCGCGTCACGGATACCGACGCGCCGCGCGTTAAAATTAGCGATGCCGCGGGCGCCGTCCTCGCCGATTTTCTGCAGGGAAAGCCGTACTTCGACAGCGAACAGATTTCGGAAATGCGAAGAATCAGCCAGCTCGATTGTTATATTCGCGCGGCGGGTTCGAACGAAGTGTATCGTATTTCTCCGTTCGAAACGGTCGAACCCGTGCGCGTGAACGAATGGTTGCCTCGGAATTTATTTAAGTTCGACGTTTCGGCCGTGCAATCGATGGCGATCGAGGGTTCGGGCGTCGCCGAGCGAATTGCCATCAATCATTTGCCGAACGGAACGTGGGACGTCAACACGGATTCGAAGGGTCCCGCCCCGGCGAAGAAGGAATCCTGCGAAACGCTCGCGCGCTCGGTTTCATCGTTATATTTACAGGACGTGCTCGGCGGCTACCGCGAACAGGATGCGGCGCGCTACGGATTCGATCATCCGGCGTTTTTAATTAAGATCGAACTCGCGGGCGGCACGTCCGAACAGTTAATTATCGGAAAAGACATCGAGAAGGATTCGAAGAATTCGAACGCGAGCGACGAATCCGCGTACGCGCTCGGCGGCATCGCGAAACAGCACGTTTCGAAAGTATTCAAATCTTCGCTCGAGTCGCTGAAAGTGACGCGCGACCAACTCGCGGCGCCGCCGCCCGAGTCGAAACCGGCGAGTTCTCCGGCGTCGTCCCAACCCGCGTCGCAGCCGGCGAAATAAACGAACGGTAATATCAATATTTCAACCATCGCGACGGCGGTCGAATTGGAGAATCCGCGCCGGCTGCGCGGAACCGCGTGGGTCGTTTTTTTCGTCGCGCTGATGCTGCGACTGCTGCCAATCGGCCACGGCCTGCCCGGGCTGTACGTGCCCGACACGCACAGCGTTCGCAACGCGCTCGGAATGTTAAAAGATAAGAATCCGGCGCCGCGCGCGAATCAATACAGTTCGTACCCGTATTTGTATTCTTACTTATGCATCCCGCTGTTCGCGGGCGATTACGCCGCCGCGCGGGCGACCGGACGCGCGCACTCGGCGGCCGAATATCAACAATGGGCCGGCGCCCATCTCGAACGATTTCATTATCTGGCGCGTTGGATTTCGGCGTTCGCCGGCGCCGCGGCGGCCGCGGCCGCGGTCTATCTCGGCGCGATGCTCGCGGGGCGGCGCGCGGGGCTTTTCGCCGGATTGTTCGCGGCGACGGGGCCGATGTTTTTGTTGCTTTCGACGCACGAACGGCCGTGGTCGTGCGTTTTGTTATTTGAAACGCTGGCCGCGCTGTACGCGGTGAAGGCCGTTCGCGATTCGAAAATGAACTATTTCATTCTTTCGGCGTCGTCGGCGGGCGCGGCGGTCGCGTGCCATCAGGTCGGCGCGGCCGCGTTCGCGCTTCCCTGCGCGGCGGCGTGGTTTGCGTTCCCGGGATTTGGCGGGGATGCCATGCGACGAATGTTTTCATGCATCGGAGCGGCGTTCGCGGCGTTTATTGTATTATTTCTGATCGGCAATCCCTATTATATTATCAAGGGCGGCGTAGAAACGACCAAACTCACCGAGATCACGGATTTTTCCGTCGGCGGACAGGGACTGAAATTCAAATTTAGTCTCGACCACACCGGCGAGGCGATTTCCGGAATCCTCGGTCTCGAAGGGATCGTATGCATTCTCGGAATCGTTGGGGCATTTTATGCATATTCGAAACGCGACCGCGCCGGATTTATATTATTAGCATTCTCCGCGCCGCTCGTGCTGTTTTTCATTCCATACCATGGAACGCACGCTCGATATTTTATGATCGCGTTTCCGGCGGCGTGGGCCTTCGCGGGTCTCGCGCTCGACCGCTTGTCGGCCCGATCTAGCGTTTTATTACCCATCGTCGCGATCGGAATTCCGCTGATCTTTACATTTCGCCTCGATCAATTGTTACTTCGCGACGACACGCGGAATCTGGCGATCGCCGAATTGGAACATCGCATCCCCGAACACGCGCGCGTCGCCGTTGAACCGTACGGCCCCGAACTGCGCGCGGACGTCGAATCTTTAAAACGATTCGCGGCCGCGTTTGCCGACGGCAAGGTCGATCCCCTCACGCGCCGCGAACGGCTCGTGCTCGATCGCAATGAACCGGGCGGATTCGATTTGTTACCTTTGGAACGTTATATTTTCGACGCCGCGCCCGGTCAATATACGGATATTCTCCCCGCCGCGAAAAAATTATATTCAAATGCCGGCGGCGTCCCGGAATTCCTGCGCGAGGCGCGGCCGGAATACGCCGTTCGCGTCGACCGGTTCCCGGGAGAACCGCGCGACGACGCGTTTGTTCGTTGGTTACAAAAGAACGGAGAAATGATGTTTGAAATTTCGCCGTCGGCGGGGGGCGCGCCGCTCGAAGCGTTATTACCGTTCGAACCGCGCCTCGGCGCATGGTCGCTCTGGATGGTGAATCGTCCGGGACCGCGAATTCAGTTGTATCAAATAAAACGTTAGCGACGATGTTCTCGTCGACGCGCATTTTGCTTATCTTATTTTCGGCCGCGCGCATCGCGGCCGGTGCGGTAGGTGATTCGCGGGCCGGCGAACTCCAAACAAAACCGGCGGCGCCAAAACCGGCCTCGGCGCCCGCGAAAATTCCGGAGGCGCCGCGCGAACTCGATTTCGATCAAACAAAAAAACTGGTCGGCCGATTCCGCGAAACCGACCACTGGGCGCTAAAGGCGATTATATTATTATCGCTCGGCCCGAAGTGGCACCCCGTCGGCGCGGGCATCGTCGGCGAGGCGCTCGAACATAAAGATTTTCGCCTTCGCGCCTTCGCGCTCGAAACGCTTCTGCGCTCGGATCTGCAATGTTTACGATGGGGACTGTCGCAAGAGATGATCTCGTCGATCATTCATCAACACACCGTCAATAAGAATTTATTTTACGGGGACAAACTGCTCGCCGTTTTGCGCGCCGCGTTTCCCGAGTTGAACGGGAAACCTACAAAAAACTGGAAGATCGCGAATTGGCAATATTGGTGGGGAGACGCGCGCGGCAAGTACGCGCCGCAGCCGTGGGTCGCGCCGGAGTCGCGGCCGGCGCAGGCTTCGGGCGACCTCGTGCAGACGGCGGCGGAGCGATTTGTAACGCGCGCGGTCGATTTGAGCATTGCCGGCCTCGACGTCGCAATTTGTATCGATTCGACGGGCAGCATGCAGCCGACGATCAACGCGGCGCGCGACGGACTCGCCGAAATGGTTGCATTGCTGCGCGGATTGTCGCCAAAATTCCGCCTCGGCCTCGTTCATTATAAAGATCTTGGCGATTTTAAGAATGGAGCCAGGTTACTTTCGCCGTTGACGGACAAAATCGAGGACGTTCAGGAAATGTTAAATAAACTGATCGCCGCCGGCGGCGGCGACATTCCCGAACGCGTCGAAAAGGGTCTCGAAATCGCGCTCGATCCGTATGCGATGGGTTGGACGCCGCAGGCGAATAAAATAGTTATGATCATCGGCGACGCGCCGCCGCATCCGGCCGATATCGCGGGGGCGGTCGAGATGGCGAGGAAAGCTTACGAAAAACCCTTTGGTAAAGAGCCGCGCGTGCCGTCGGACTTGAAAACCGACAAATCGGCGAACCGGCCTTTTATTATATCGACGATCGGCATCAACAATGCGACGGACATGGTGCAGGCTTTCAAACAAATCGCGGCCGCGGGCGGAGGCATGTTCGCGATGATGAGCATTGTGGCGGGCAAGGCGGGCGAAGTGCCCGCCGAAGCCACGCGCACGATCGTTCAACACATGTTAACATTAACTTTCGGCCGGCAGTGGGCGAACGAAGCCGGCGTATTCGTCACGATCTATCAGGACTACCACCGGGAAAAGTTCTTTTAATATTAACTTTACTTTCGCGCCGCGATGTCGAGGCTCGTGATGTAGTCGGCGGGGCGGCTGCCCGCGGGGAGTTTTATTATGATTTCGCGGTAGAGCGGATCCTCCCAATGTGCCATGGCTTCGATATACTCCGGTTTTTGTTTAAGAACGATGTCGGCGAGTCCGGCCTCGCGCATCTGCCGCCGCGTTTCCTCGACGAGGACGGCGCCCGCGACGCAACCGACCAGTGCTTCGACGCTCGCGCGCACCGCATCGGGGAGGGGTTGTAACAATGCCAGATCCGACACGGCGACGCGCCCGCCCGGTTTCAAAACGCGCGCAATTTCGCGCCAGACCTGCGCCTTGTCGGGGGAGAGATTGAGTACACAATTCGAAATGACGACGTCGACGCTCGCGTCCGCGACGGGCAAATGTTCGATTTCGCCGAGACGAAAATCAATATTATGAAGTCCCGTTCGATCGTTATATTTATAAAGATTGCGCCGCGCTTTCGATAACATTTCGGGCGTCATGTCCACACCGATCACGCGGCCGTTCGCGCCGACTTTCGGACCGGCAATGAAACAATCGAATCCGCCGCCCGCGCCAAGATCGAGAACCGTTTCTCCGCCGACCAGCGAAGCGATGGCCGTCGGATTTCCGCACGAGAGGCCCATATTCGCGCCGTCGGGCGCGCCCGCGAGTTCATCTTTAGTATAACCGATCGCGCCGGCGAGTTGCTCCGGCGTAAATGTAGTATTTCCGCAACAGCCGCCGGCCATCGACGGCGGCCCGGGCTCGCAACTGGCAATTTTAGCATATCCCGAGCGCACCTGCTCGTGCATCGTCGGGCGATCCGCGCCGGAAGGCGGCGCAAGCGGATTGCGATCGTCGCAACCGCCGCTGCCGCAGGAGTCATTATTTGATTTTTGAGAATTCATTGTCATTGGATTGGGTTCGACGCGTTGAAATCATATGTTCATTTGCGTCAACGTGCAAGTAAATCGCCGCGCGCGGAATGTCAAGGACGGGGCGGCGCGACCGCCATGAAATACCGCGACAGCGCGGCGACCGCGAAGCCGTCGCGGATTTCAAAACTACTAAAAAGCCTGCGAACCTCCGCGGGCGCGGTCGCGATCACTTCAATTCGCTCGGTCGGTTCCAGTTGTAATGAACCGGCCGGTTCGCAATCGAGCGCGGCGAGCAGGTGGCCGCGATGATTCGAGATCCCGGCGAGCGGAAAGAAATCGCCGAGCGAAACGAAGGCGCGCGCGACATGGCCCGTTTCCTCGCGCAGTTCGCGCGCCGCGGCCGCCTCGACGCCCTCGCCCGCGTGCATGCGTCCGGCGGGAACTTCCCACTCCAGGCTCTGGATCGTGTATCGCCATTGGCGGAGTAGTAATATCCGGCCGTCGCGGAGCACGGGCACGACGCAAATGGCTTCCGGAATCTCGATCACGAGATGGACGCCGCGAAAACCGTCGTCCATCTGAAAGTCGTCGCGTCTCACGGCGCAGCGCGGATCGGAGAATGGCACGCTGCTCGCAATCGTCCGAAACGGATTATTCATCATTGAACACAAGAATGCCGCGCCGCGCGTTTCTTACAATCGCGAATTCTTAATTTTATGAACGCACCGATCGAAACGGACAGACTGCGCGACGGACTCGCGCGCGGACGGCGGCGTTACGCGCGGCACATTTTTACAAAAAGCCTGGCGATCGCGCTGCCGACGGCGCTCGCGGGATCGCTCGGAGCCGTATTCGCGCTCGCTCGTCTCGGCGAATCGACGGATTTGGGCGTTCGAATCGAAGCGATCGTCGCAGGCGCACACGCGGCCGTCGCATGGGCGCTGATTTCGTCCATTCGCCGCGCGCGACAGCCGTTCGCCGCCCGCGCCGATCGAGTATTCAATTCCGGATTGTTAATTTCGACGGCCGCGGAGACGCAACCGCGCGGCGCCGTTCCGAATCTTTGCATCCGGCGCGCGGAAGGAATCGTAAGAAACGCGGATTGGAAACGACATTTTCCCATCGCGACGCCGCGGGCGGGCGGGGCATTATTATTAATATTATTGATTCTGGCGGCGGGACTATTCGACGGTCCGGGCTGGTTCGGCGGCGGTTCGCACGGACTGCGCGCGGGACGGGACGTTTCCGCCGCGCCGCCAAATACTACAAATCATATCGGCGAGACGGTCCGAAAACCGCCCGTACCGCCGTCGGCGTCGAGGCCAAATATTACAAATCCGGCGACGCCGCCGCGGAAACTACAAATTCCGCCGCAATCGCGGCCGGAATCGCAACCGTTGCCGAATCCTCCGCGGCAAAAACCGGACGACGGCGGGGGATCCCGTCCGAAACCGAAACCGGACGATTCGCCGATCGATCCGTTCGAGGCGACGCCGAAAGTCGTGCCGATCGATCCTTTACAATTCGTCGACGACGCGGCGCGCGCGAATCGCGAGGCGCTCGTATTACAACAGAAAGAAGGAGTCGCGTCGCGAAGCGCGCCCGAGAACGCGGCGCCGCGAAGAATCGCGCTGGATCCGGTTTCCGTCGGCGAAATGGAGCGCGCGGCCGAAAACGCGCTCGGGCGACGATCGTTAACATCGGGCGAGGCCGCATTTATCAAAAAGTATTATGAGTGTTTGAAAAAACCGGCGGCGGCGGGCGCCAAATGAGCTCCGTTCCGATCGACGCGCAGCCGGCGGCGGCCGTCGGCGACGACGAGCGCGAATTGTTATCGCGCCTCGAGCGCGTCGCGGCGGTCGCGCGAAAATTTATATCCGGCGAAATCGGCACTTCGAACGCGCGCCAGCGCAGCGCGCTCGGGCAGGGAACGCTTTTTAGCGATCATCGGCGATACGCGGCCGGCGACGATCTTCGATTTGTAGATTGGAACGCCTATGCCCGCCTCGACGAAGTATTCTTAAGAGTCTTCGAACCTGAAGATTCGGCGCCGCTGTCGATTTTATTGGATACGTCCGCGTCGATGACGATGGGCGACGGCGGCAAATTCAAACAAGCGGCGCTCCTCGCGTCCGCGTTCGGCGCGATCGGCGCGCTCGCGCTCGCGGGCGCCGTCGCCGCGCGCGTGCCGCAGGGCGAAGAGGGGACATTTCAAACAAAAGCGTCGCTCCTGTCGATGTTGCGATTCTTCCGCCGCCCTCCGTCTTCGAACGCCCACAACACTACATTTCCGGGAGGCGTGCGCCGTTGCGCGGCGCGCGCGCGGCGCGGACCTTTCATACTGATCACCGACGCGATTCCGCCGCCCGAACTCGACGCAGCGTTGCGCGCCCGCGAAGGGCGGGCTGCGTTATTATTACATATCGTCGATCCGGCCGAAATCGATCCGTCGCGCCGCGGAATGATTCAATTGACGGATCCGGAGTCGGGGCGATCGCGCACGGCCATGCTCACGTCGGGGCTCGCGCGGCGTTACGCCGAACTCGCGCGCGCGAGAATCGCGGAAGTCGAGCGCGCGACGGCGCGCGCGAATGCTAATTATCTGCGCGTTTCCACGCACGCCGCGTTCGACGCGGTCGTGATCGAGGCGCTTCACCGCGGCGCCGGTTCGTGGCGCGTTTAATAGTTAGAACGGCGAGATGCAACAATATTTACTCATAAACCCGGAATTCGCGTACGCCGGCGCCGCGGCGGCGGTGCTTATATTTATATTATCGATCCGGCGCGGCAGTCGGCTCGACACGGCCTATCTCGACCTCTGGAGCCGCGCGCTCGCGCAGGCCGGTTTTCTCGAACGGGCCGCGCAGTGGGTCCCCGCCGCCGGATCGTTATTATTAATGATCGGCGTCGCGGGGGGCGGGCTCGCCGCGGCGCGGCCGTTGATCCGCCGCGAGGGCGCGCGAACGTACTTTTATTGTATCGACCGGTCGGCGACGATGGCGGCGGTCGAGGGGGGAGTTTCGAGGCTCGATCGCGCGAAAACGGAGGTCCTCGATGAACTTAAGAAAGCGCGGCCGATCGACCGGATCGGTTTATTTACCATTGGACGCGATCTCGAATTATTATCGCCCGAAACCGTCGACCGCGCCGCGCTCGCGTCGGCGATCCGTAATATTACCGTTCAGCCCGCGAAATCGAATCTGGCTCCGCTGCGCCTTCTCGACGATGCGCGCGCGCCCGTTTTTGTTCTTACGGATGGGGCAAACGGAAAAGACTCTTATCGCGCGAACTTTGAGAGAGAAACCGGCGCGCTCCGTTTTTGGACGCATGGCGAAGCCGTCGAGAACGCGGGAATTGTAGACTTGGAGATCGTCGATCCGTTTCCGGAGAACGCCGCCGTCGCTCGATGCGTCGTTCATAACCATTCGCGCACTGCGCGCGCATTGGACGTATTGTTGATTCGCGATGGAAAACAACTCGCGGCGCAAACGATACAAATCGAAAAGGACGCCGACGCGCGCGCGGAATTCGCATTTGCGCGCGGCGACGGGGGAATCTTTCAATTGCGGCTTTCGCCGGGCGACGCGTTTCCGCCGGACGACGAAGCGACGTTCATGATCGAAGCTCCTGCGCGCGCGCCGCTCGTGCTCATAACAAATCCGGAGGAACCGCGGCAGGCGTTTCTGGAGGCCGCGGCGCGCGCGCTCGCGCTGGATTTGCAAATTCCGCTCGGCGAGGCCGCGAACGCCGACGACGCGCCCGCCGAAGCTATTATATTACAAAACGGCGGCCGCGTTTCGAATATAACAAAAAGAGCGATTCTTTTCGGCGCCGCCGGAGCGGGAATCGCCTCCGCGCGGACGGCCGGCCCGGTCGAAACGCTGCTTCAATTCGACCGCCGCGAGCCGCTGTTGCATTCGCTTTCGCTCGAATCGTTAATATTGTCGCCGACCGTCGATTTTGCGGATTCCGACGGCGCGTTCGGGAGCGGTCTTTCCGGCCCGGCGATCGTTAAAATTACAAAAGGCGGCCGCCGCGCGGTCTGCACATCGTTTACAATCGATGCAAGTAATTTTCCGCTGTTGCAGGGCGATTTTCCGGTGTTTCTTCGCCGCGCGTTCCTCTGGTGCGCGGGCGGCGACTCCGCCGTCGTACCATTTGTAAGATTGGGATCCGATCCGACCGCTATCTGGCGCGACGTACCCGACACAGGACCGACAGCGCCCGGACCGTGCATCGTCGGCGGCCGGCGTTCGACCGCGTCGTTGCTCGATCGCGAATTGTGTAATGTCGACGGCCGATCGCCCGTCGGCGACGCCGCGTTGCCCGCCGGACCGCCGGTCGACGAGGAGTTTACGACGGTCGCCGCGGCGGTTGCCGCGATCGCATTCGCGCTTGCGTCCGCCCTCGCGCTCGCGATGCGGACGCGATCATTGCCATTGCCTTCGGCGGCGAATTCGCCCCCGGCTATTCAAATTGAACACTTTTGACGTTAGAGTTCGTCATGGACTCCGAATTTCGACTGGGCCTTACTTTTGACGACGTGCTGCTGGTGCCGCGTCGGTCGAACATCCTGCCCAAGGACGCGAGCGTTCAAACGAAGATTACGCGCCGTGTCCGAATGAATATTCCGATTGTCTCGGCCGCGATGGACACCGTCACCGAGAGCCGGCTCGCCATCGCAATCGCGCGCGAAGGCGGTATTGGTATCATTCACCGCAATCTTAACATCGAACGGCAGGTCAAGGAAGTCAGCGTCGTCAAACGATCCGCGCACGGCGTTATAACAGATCCGATCGTGCTGCCGCCGGGCGAGCGCGTCGGCCGGGCCAAGGAGATACTTCGGGATTATAAAATTAACGGATTGCCGATCGTCGACAACGGCCGCGTCGTCGGAATCTTAACAAGCCGCGATTTGAGATTTCATACCAATCTCGAAACGCGGATTTCGGAGATTATGACAAAAGAGGGGCTCGTGACGGCGCCGCCGAACACGACGCTCGAAGACGCGAAACAGATATTACAAAAAAACAAGGTCGAAAAACTGCTGCTCGTGCGCCCCGACGGTTCGCTCGCGGGTTTGATCACGATGCGCGACATCGACCAAAGCGAAAAGTATCCTTCGAGCGCGCGCGACGCGGGGGGCCGGCTGCTCGTCGGCGCCGCGATCGGCGTGCGCGACGACGACCGCGCGGCGGCGATCGTCGAAGCGGGAGTCGATTTGTTAGTGATCGACACGGCGCACGGACATTCGCAAAACGTGCTCGACGCCGTGAAGCGTATTAAGAAAAAACTCAACGTCGACGTCGTCGCGGGAAATGTAGTAACCGCCGAGGCGGCGCGCGATCTCGTCGACGCGGGCGTCGACGGAGTAAAAGTCGGCGTCGGGCCCGGCTCGATTTGTACAACTCGCGTCGTCGCCGGCGTCGGCGTGCCGCAATTGACGGCGCTCCTCGACTGCGCGCGCGGCATCGCCGGCAGCGGAGTTCCGATCATCGCCGACGGCGGCGTGCGGATGTCGGGCGACATCGCGAAAGCGCTCGCGGCGGGCGCGTCGGCCGTGATGATCGGTAGTCTTTTCGCGGGCACCGACGAAGGGCCGGGCGAGGCATTTTTGTATAAAGGCCGATGGTTTAAATCCGTCCGCGGCATGGGCTCGATCGGCGCGATGCTCGAAGGCAGCAAGGAACGCTATGGCCAGGGCGACGTCAGCGAGCGCGATAAGTTAATTCCCGAGGGCATCGAGGGCATGGTGCCCGCGCGCGGGCCGATTTCGCCGCTGTTACAACAATTGGTCGGGGGCCTTCGCGCCGGCATGGGCTACTGCGGCGCGCCCGATTTGGAAACATTACAGAAAAACGCGCAGTTCATGCGAATCACGACGGCCGGCGCGAAAGAAAGCCATCCGCACGATGTTACCATTACGCGCGAATCCTCCAATTATTACGTCGAATCGTGAAACCAATTCGATCAACCGAATTTCACTCCCGTGACCTCGCACGAAACCGTACTTATCGTTGATTTTGGTTCGCAGTTTACACAATTGCTGGCCCGCCGTGTCCGCGCGCTTGCCGTTTTTTGTGAAATAACGACTCCGAAGGACGCCCTTGCCGAGGCGCGCGCGAAAGGCGCCAAAGCTATTATTTTATCGGGCGGCCCGTCGTCGGTGTACGATCCGGGCGCGCCTTCGGTCGAGCGCGACATTTTACAAATCGGCATTCCAGTGCTCGGGGTTTGTTATGGAATGCAATTCATATTCAAAGAACTCGGCGGGACGGTCGCGCCGTCGAACGAGCGCGAATACGGTCGCGCCGAAATGCGCGTCCGCGGGGGCGCGGGCGCGGCGGGCGCGTTGCTCGAAGGCGTCGCGCCGGTTTCGACCGTATGGATGAGCCACGGCGACAAATGTGAAAAACTGCCGGCCGGTTTCAAGGCGCTCGCGCAGAGCGACAGTTGCCCGTTCGCGGCCGCGGCCGATGTGAAACGTAAGATTTACACCGTGCAATTTCACCCCGAAGTGACGCACACGGCCGAAGGACAAAAGATATTAAGGAACTTTTTATTTAGAATCGCGGGGTTCTCCGGAGATTATACAGTTCCGGATTTCGTCGAATCCTCCGTCGCGGCGATCCGCGAACGCGTCGGAGACGGCGCGGTCGTCATGGGCCTTTCGGGCGGCGTCGATTCGTCGGTGGCTGCCGTGCTGATCCACCGCGCGATCGGCCGGCGTCTGCACTGCGTTTTTGTAGATAATGGATTGTTAAGACTGGGCGAACGCGAACAGGTCGAAAAAACGTTCGCGGGGGCATTCGAAGTGGATCTGCACACCGTCGACGCGAGCGCCGGATTCTTAAATAAACTGAAAGGCGTCGTCGATCCCGAACGTAAACGAAAAATCATCGGCGGCGAGTTTATCGAAGTGTTCGCGGAGGCGGCGCGGAAGTTTAAGGATGCGCGTTTTCTCGGACAGGGGACGCTCTACCCCGACGTCATCGAATCCGTCTCCGTGTTCGGCGGGCCAACCGCTAAAATTAAAAGCCATCACAACGTCGGCGGACTGCCGGCGGACCTGAAGTTCGAATTGATAGAACCGTTGCGCATGTGTTTCAAAGACGAAGTGCGCGCGATCGGCCGCGCGATCGGACTGCCCGCGGAAATCATCGAACGACAGCCGTTCCCAGGGCCGGGACTCGCCGTGCGCTGCCCGGGCGTCGTCACGGCGGAACGCCTCGATTTGTTAAGACGCGCCGACGCGATTGTTACAAATGAAATCGAGGCCTCCGGGCTCCACCGCGATCTATGGCAATATTTCGCCGTGCTGCTGCCGGTGCAGTCGGTCGGCGTGATGGGGGACGGCCGCACGTACGAGGCGGTCTGTTCCCTGCGCGTCGTCCGCTCCGACGACGGCATGACGGCCGACTGGGCGCAACTGCCGCACGCGCTGCTCGGAAAAATCGCGAGCCGGATTGTAAACGAAGTGCGCGGCATCAACCGCGTGTTATTGGATATAACATCCAAACCGCCCGGCACGATCGAGTGGGAATAGTTAATTTTAAATAACAAAATGAGCGGCGGAGACAAACCATGGATCCGTATCATCCCCGAATCGGATGCGACCGGTCCGCTCGCCGATCATTACAAAGCGGCGGTGAAGCGCGCGGGAAAAGTCTTTAATATAATAAAAATTCAGAGTCTGCGGCCCGATTTTATCGATGCGTCGATGCGGCTTTATTCCGCGGCCATGTTCGCGCCGTCGGGACTGACGCGCGCCGAGCGTGAAATGCTGGCGACCGTGGTCAGCTCCGCGAACCACTGCGATTATTGAACTCGCGCGCACGGCGACGATCTTGAAAAAGAGTCGCGCGATCCGGTCTGGGTCGAAAAAGTAAAAAAAAATTATCGCGACGCGGGGCGCGCCGAGCGCGAACGCTTGTTAATAATGTTCGCGGAAAAACTAACGCTCACGCCATCGGCGATCGCGCCCGCGGATCTCGACGCGCTGCGGGCGGAGGGGCTATCCGACGAGGATCTATTGACCGCCACTCAGGTGATCGCATTTTTCAATTACATCAACCGCGTCGCCGACGCCCTCGGCGTGCCGACGAGCCACAATGGGAGAGCCAGCCGGGCCCGATTTAAATTTGTGCGTTTGTCAAAACGGCCGCGAAGTGGGATCCTTGATTATTGACAAATCTCAGGTTCCTGCTGAGATGGTAGAGACGCGTTCGCACTCCCTGCGTCCGGGCAAGTCGCCCAAGTCGAGCGCCACGCGACGATTCACACACCCCACTCAGGAGTAATCATCAATGATCATGCTCTCCGTTCCGAGTCTTTTCTTTACATGTCTGCCGCTCGCATTGCCGCAGGCGCCTCCGCAGTTGCCCGGCACGTTAAAAGATGTAACGGCGCTGCCGGATAACGATCCGCAGAACCCGAATATTCATTTTATTTATAAGGACATGGACCCGAACGTTCATGAGGAGGCCGGCGGCGCCGCGGTCGGAGATTTCGACGCGGACGGATGGCTCGATATTTTTCTTCCGAATAATAGATTCCGCGCCAACCAGCTTCTTAAGAATCTCGGCAACGGCAAGTTTACGGACGTCGCCGCCGCCAAACACGTCGACGATCCCGTGGACGCGAGCGCGTGCGGATTATTTGTAGATTATGACAACGACGGCGATCTCGACATTTTTGTAGCATGCCACCTCGGCGGACCGTCCAATCCGCTCGGCGGCGCGCCGTTGAAACTTTTCCGCAACAAAGGCTCGGCCGGTGGATACGATTTTGTGGATGTTACGAATCAGGCGGGATTTTTATTCAAGCCTACGCAGAAAGACACGACGCAGGGATTTGTCGCGGGCGCATGTGCCGGCGATTATGACGTCGACGGATGGGTCGACATATTTATCGCATGGAATAATGGAAACTACGGAACGAAGCATGAGCAAAACAGGCTTTTTCATAATTCACAAAATCCCAATCAGGGCGATCCCGGCGATCCTAACTATTCGCCGAGGCGTTTCTCCGACGCAACGCCGGGTTCGGGCATCGACTTCGACTTTACGGGGAACGCATGGCAGCCCGTTTGGATCGATATCAATCGAGACGGTTATCCCGATCTGCACGTCAACGTCGATTTTTACTTCGACCGGATGTTCTTAAATTTAAAGAACGGGCAATTTACGGAAATCTCCACGTCGATCGGATTGAACGGAAATCCCCCCGAGGAATTGAATGAAATGGGCTGCGCGCTCGGAGATTTCGATAACGATCTCGACATCGACCTCCACCTCACCAACATGGCGATGATGATGGACGGCATGGAGATGGGCATGGATCGTTTATATCGCAACGACAGCGTCGCCGGAAATATGGCGTATGTCGACGTCGCGATGCAGTCCGACGTCGCGGATTCGATGTTCGGATGGGGCGACGTTTTCTTCGATTTTGATAATGACGGCGATCTCGACCACGCCACGGTGTCCGGTTCGACGCACAATCTTAATGAACCGGCGTACAACTCGTTTCAATTGAACATGTATCCGATGCCGGGAATGGACAACATGGGAATCATGTTCGAGAATGTTAGCGATCAGGTTCCCGAGTTTTCCTCGATCGGCATGCCGGTCACGTATTCGGGACGCGGCCTCGTCGCGTTCGATTACAACGGCGACGGCGCCGTCGATCTGTTCGAAACGCGCGACCCGGAGGATCTCGAGCCCGCGGCGTTATATAAGAATACGAGCATGACGGGCAACGATTGGTTCGAAGTCGATCTCGTCGGCGCGAACGGCAGCCTGAACACGAGCGGCGCCGATCTGTATATTCGCCAGATGGGCAAACATCAGATGCGCGAAATCACGACCGGCTCGAGTTTCCTCAGCCAGGAGCCGTCGAGACAACACTTCGGCCTCGGCGCGGGCGGCGCGGCGTCGTTCGAATGGATGGTCGTCCGCTGGCCCGTCGGCGGAGCGTGCCAAATTGTACATAATATTAATTTCAACGCGGTCAACGTCATCCAGCGTGCCTCCATGGACGACCGCGGCGACATCAACGGCGACGGCCACGTCGACGCGACCGACTGCTGGTTGTTATATCTGATGGTCTATCGCTCGAAAGTTTATCATGCGATGTATGCCGAACTTCCGGGCATGATCACCGGCGACCTCGACGGGAACGGCATCGTCGACGCCAACGATTTCAACAACTGGTTCAGCATTCCGCAGCACTAATTCAAGACTTAACAAATCGCGAAGGCGCCGGCGTTGCCGGCGCCTTTTTTTATTGGTTTGCACAAGGATTTCGCGCGCGCCTCGTCCGAACAGTGCCGCGACCGATGTGTACTGTTGTAACCTGGCGCCGAGCGAAGAATCGGAGAATTTGCTTCGCACCAATGCGTGTCGCTGAAACATTCGGCGCTTCGGCTGCGTAGAATGCGCATGGCAATGCTTGATGCGTTCAATTCGCTTAGTTTTTGGCCCGCGCGCGCGCCCGCGAATGAATATCCAACAATTCACAGTATCGCGACCATCGGTTGGGTTATTATATAATGCAGCATAAGCCCGGTCCAACGGCGGGATTGTTATTAATTGCGCTCGCGGCGTGCTCCGTCCGTCGCGCCCGGGAAAGCTCGGATGCATCAGGCTTCTGTCGCATCCGCGACTCCGCCGTGCAGTCGCCGCCGCTCGTCATTCAATCCCCAAGACACGATGTTCACTTTGGCTTTTCGCTTAGTTTTATTTCGTCCGCAGAACCTGACGGCGGCCCGAATCTATTAATCGGCGCGCCTTGCGGAATTCATGGCAATTCCGGAGGAAAGCGCGGTCGCGCTTATGTATATTCATTGGCGGGGGGTGTTCTCAAATTTGAGTTGGGCAGTGAACTCAAATTCGTCGGCGGCGATTTCGGAAGATCCGTGGCTTCTTCGGGGAGTATAAATAATAATGAACCGCGGTGGCTGGCCGTCGGCGCGCCGTCGAATACAATTTGCGGATCCGTATTTATATTTTCAGCGGATACCGGCGGGCATATTTGTGAACTTCAGAATCGACACTCACTGAATTCAGATAGATTTGGCAATGTACTCGCGGCCGTCGATGATTTAGATGGTGACGGGATAAACGATCTAATTGTTGGGTCGCCCGATTCATCCAATTCAACTTCCGGCGGCGGTTCCGTATATGCATATTCCGGCAATACGTGGCGCATTCTCTGGCGGACCGACGGCCGCGAATTCAACGGAGGTCTCGGATCGTCGATCGCCCGTTGCGGCGACGTCGACGGGGATGGAATCGCCGACATTATCGCGGGTTCCGCGCGCGGAAGCGAATCCGCGCCCTCGTCGGGTATTGTAACTATTCTGTCGGGAGCAGACGGGCATTCGATATTAAGAGTAGAAGGACGTGAGATCGACAGCGCCTTCGGACTCAGCGTCGCCGGCGCCGGTGATATCAATAAAGACGGCGTGCCCGACATCGTCGTTGGATCTCCGTATGAAAATATCAATAATGTTCCCGAGGCCGGAGCGGTTCGTGTCTTCTCGGGGCGCGACGGCACGCCACTCGCCGTCATTCCCGGCACGAAGAAGAAGCAACATTTCGGAATTGTAATGACTCCGAAATGCAGCGCGCCTATGTCGCCATGCGACGCGATTGTGATTGGATCGTGCGCGGGTTCGGGATCCTCCGGAACAATACGAATAGAAACGAGGACGCTGCCGGGACTCGAAATTCTCAAGTCATCTATCATAAATATCAGCTCTCGCGAGATGGTTTTTCCCCCGATGGCGATTGCGGCCGGCGACGTCGCGCGTGGAAAGAATGGAAATTATTATATCGCGTACTCAACCGCCGCAACACCGTCCGAAACAACAAATCACGTCACAATTTTGACCGAGTCAACCGCGGCGACTTCGACTGGAAAATAAATATATCGTTTCGGAACACGGAACGCCACCCGCGGCTCGAACGCATTTTGTTACAATATCCCCTCGAACAACTTCGCCGTCGCGATGCCGAGGCGTTTTTGTAGCGACCATGCGTCGACGCGTTCGACGCCGACTTCGTTGGAGCTCTCGAGGTCGCGCAGGAAGGTGAGGCGGAGTTCCTCGGCGGCGCGCGCGTCGTAGGCGACAATGTTTAATTCAAAATTAAGCCGGAACGAACGCAGATCGAGGTTGGCGGATCCGATTGTCGAAAATCGCCCGTCGACTTCGACGGTTTTCGCGTGCAACATTCCTTTTGTATATTCGAAGATGCGGACGCCGGCGCGTAACAATTCCTGATAATGAAAGTGTCCGGCGGCGAACACGACGGCGTGGTCGCTGCGCGAAGGTAACAATAAACGCACGTCGACTCCGCGCAGCGCGGCCGTCTGCAGCGCGACGAGCAGCGCGCGGTCCGGAACGAAATACGGCGTCGTCAAATAAACGTGATGGCGCGCTTTTGTAATAATAGTAAAAATCGCGTGGTGGATGACCTCCCAGTCGGAGTCGGGCCCGCTCGGGACGACGTGCAAGAACGCGTCGCCCGCAGGCTCGAGCGGCGGAAACGCCTCCGCGTGGTCGACCTCCTTATTTGTAACAAAAAACCAATCTTCGAGAAATACGTCCTGAATCGCCGCGACCGCCGGACCGCGCACGGCGAGGTGCGTGTCGCGCCACGGCCCGAAACGCCGCCTGCGCAGCCCGCCGTATTCATTTCCGACGTTGAGCCCGCCCGTGAACGCTAAATTTCCGTCGATGATCAGTATCTTTCGATGATTCCTAAGATTCGCGTGATAAAGACCGCGGATCGGGCTGACGGGGAGGAACACGGCGAGTTCGCCGCCGGCCTCGCGCAGAACATTAAAGAAACTTTCGCGCGTCCAGAGCGAACCCACGTCGTCGATGAGGAGTCTCACCTTGACTCCGCGCCGCGCGGCCGCCGCGAGCGCGTCGCGGAACGCCGTCCCGGCTTCGTCGGGGCGGAATAAATATACAGAAAAATGAATTTCGGTTCGCGCATTCCCGATCGCCTGCAGCATCGTGGCGGACGCTTCGTCGGGATCGGAGAAATGTTCGATTCGATTGCCGCCGAGCGGAGGATCGTCGCAGAGTTTTGTTATGATTGTGATCAATTCGCGATCTGTTTCATCGAGTTTCGATTCCGCCGCTTCGGAGCGCTTCAAACGCCCGGCCGGCAGCGCGACTTCGAACCGCCGCGTCGCTCCGCGGCGTTTTCTTACAAATCGCTTGAGCCGCCGTTCGCCGAAAACCCAATAAACGAGCGCGCCGAGTCCGGGAACGAAGATTAATAATAGAATCCACGACATCGTCGCCGCGGATTCGCGGCGCGCGAGCACGACGCGCGGCAATAGTAATATTGTGACCGCGTAACCGCCGATGACAATTCCGACTTCAACGGCTTCCATTGGCGTCATGGTCGATTGTTAGGTTTTGTCGCGCGGACGGCTTTTTTTGTAAAGACGCCTCGTGAACACCGCCGCGGCGGGCGCCAGCAAAAAGAATATTACAAAAAACGCGCCCGCGCCGACGAGCCAGCCCCGCCACGCCCTCGGCGCCGTATTCCAAACAATTCCGAGGAACACGCTGGCGAGACACACCATTCCCGCGACGATCACCCAGCCCTGCCCGTAACCGACGCGCGCGTCGCCGCGCGACGGCGCCTGAAATGCCGGCAGGTCCGTCGGTTTTTTGACGTCTGTCACTTTTGGGGTTTCGGACGCGGCTTGGATGGACAATTCTGGTAGGAGCGGAGGGACTCGAACCCCCGACCAGGCGTGTATAAGACGCCTGCTCTAACCAACTGAGCTACGCTCCCAGGGGATGTTCGAAGTCTAACCGCGAACGAACCGGAGAAAAGGGTGCGGCGCGGCGCGCGACGGGCCGTACGCCTTAATAATGCCATTCGCAATACACGCGGGCTTATTGATATTTAGCATATTTGCGAGCCAGACCGCCTCCGCTCCGGCAGGCGGCGCGCTCGTGGATGCGCTCGAACAATTGCGATCTGGAAAGGGGACGATCGGCGGATTGGTAACATTTGGCGAGGCGGCGATACCCGGTATTGTTAAAATCATGGACGATCGTTCGCTCCCCGTGACGGTGCGGTTCACGGCGGCGAACGTGCTCGGCGAAATCGGCGAAGACGCGGTCGTCGCGCCGCTTCTTCGCGCGCTCGCCGACGACGAGTTTAATGTTCGGCGCTGCGCCGCGTTCGCGCTCGGCAAAGTCGGCGATCCGCGCGCACGCAAGCCGCTCGAGGAACTTGCCGCGAAGGATCCTTATATTTACAAAAACCCGCTGCTTCGAAAAGACGAGTATCTCGTGCGCGACGCGGCGAAGGAGGCGCTCGCCTCGCTCGCGCGGGGCGAATCGTTCATGGACGACGCCGCGAAACCGCCGGCGGCGCCCGCCGTCGCGTTTCACCATCTGCCGTGGCCGTTTCCGGGCGATTTTCGCAAGCAGAATCTATTTAATAATTATCAACAGCCGACCGATGCTTACGTTCACGCCGGGCTCGATCTATTACATCCCGCGGGCGCCGAGGTGCGCGCGGTTGCGTCCGGCACGGTCGCGCTGATCGCGACGAACTACCCCGAATGGAAAACCCACCACTTTTTTGTAATAACGCCCGAGGGCAAAACCGGCGAGGGCTGGTGTTATACGCACGTCGACCCGGATCAGTATACATTCAAAGTCGGCGACAAAATCGCTCAGGGACAGCTCCTCGGCAAGTTGGTACATTTCACCGTCGGCGGCAACCCCGGCGTGGATCATTTACATCTCGATTACGTTAAATATTTCAAAACCGCCGACAATACGTACGATCTCGAACATTTATTCGATCCGCTGCAATGCTTCGATTATGAAGACACGATTGTCCCGCGAATCGAGCCCGCCGTTTATTTTGTAAAGAAAGGAACGCTTCAAAAATTCGCCGCGGGCGACGACGGCATCGTCCGCGTTCATGGAAAAATCGATATCATCGCGGGAATCTCCGACGCGGCGTTCTCCGGTCAATCCTGCAATTGGGGCGTTCCCGTTGTCACATTCGAAATCAAAGGCGAACGATCGAAACCGTATCGTAAACTCGTCGTCGACTACCGCGGCCGCATCGGGGAGGAACGCGCCGCGCCCGCGCTATTTGTAAAATTTGACGATCTGAAAAACTTTGCCCCCGGCACCGGCCCCGGCATGGTTCATTACTATATTCTGACCCACACCGACGGCGACGGATTATTACAGTCCACCGACGCCCGCCGCTGCTGGAACACGCTCGCCACGGACGAATCCGGCGCCCGCCGCTTCCCTGACGGTATTTATACCATTACGATCCGCGCCTGGGACCTTAAAAATAATAAATCCGAACTCGCGGCAAAGGTTCTGATAAACAATGATAAACGCTAGGCGCGCTGTGCGCTTTTGCACTGCGCGTGCGGCGATTTTTTTATAAATAAATAAATATATTTTTGACGATCGCCGGGACCGGTTCCGGCGCTCAGACAGATCCTCGCCGACAATTGCAAACGCTGCGCGTTTGCAATATAGCCGGCTGCGGAACTCGCGCGGAACCGGAACCCGGCGATCGACGGAGATTGGGGAGGCGTGGCTAACGTTAAAATTTCAGAATTCCGCATCCTTCCACTCCACAACCATTCCCGTCGGCGGTTGGGGTCTGGTTCGGCGCGAGTTCCGCAGCCGAGGGATAGCGGCGCGCAGCGCCGCTATCGTCGGCGAGGACCTTCCATGAGAAGGCCGTGTTGGTCAAGACTTTCTTCGAATCATTACAATCGAAAAAACCGATCCATCCGCCACGCTTCCATTCGCACTGTTGGTGAGCCCGTATTGTATGGAGCTCCGTGCACGTTGGGGTCCGTCCCG
>JACQFD010000003.1 GCA_016200225.1 Planctomycetota bacterium | reverse complement strand
CCCGTGGGACGGAACTCAGCATGCACCGGGCCCCAGAAGCGGGCTCAACAACGAGTGCGAATGGAAGCGAGGCGGATCGGTCGGATGTAAAGATTGGAAAACCGCACCAGCGGCCTTGACACAGAGGCCTTCTCATGGAAGGTGCTCGGCAATAGTAAGAATGTCGGCCGCGCCGCGGCCGACATTCTTACAATTGCCTGCGCAACTCGCCGCGACCCAATCCCACCGAGCGACCAACGAGGGAAATAAATAGTATCTTGGTGGGTGATGTCGAAGATCATTAAATTATTGATTGTGTGCGCGTTGCTTGGAGCGTGCGCGGCGGCGGGGCGAACGGCGATGCCGGACGCATCGAAGACGGATATTCTTTATGTAGAATCCAACGGAAACGACGCATGGAGCGGGTCCCTTCGAACCCAAATTAATATAAATACCGACGGCCCGCTGCGGACACTTGAGGGCGCGCGCGATCGAATTCGTAAATTAAAGAAGGAAGGCACATTTACAAAACCGATCGATGTATACATTCTTGATGAGGGCATAACGACGCGTTTCGATCCATTCGTATTGGATCCGTGTGACAGTGGGTCGGCCGGATGTCCTATTCGTTACATTGGTCCGGTGGGGAAGCATAAGAGAAAAGCTCCCCACATGGACGGAGCAAAATACTACGGTGGTCGATCTGTACAACTTTACCCGTACGAGCCTCCGCGTTATCGAAACGACCTCGGGTGGAGTGTAATAACGGATGTGCCACAATTGTTCGTGGACGAGATTCGCCGTTATCGCGCGCGTCTTCCGGCGACAGGTTATTTTACAATTGCAGGTGACATGGCGCCGACGGGTCGTTTTGGCGCGCGGCCGGATCGATTTGTATATAGCGATTCGGATATTCGCAAGGAATGGTCGTCGGTTGCGGGGAAGCCGGGATCGGTCGAAGTTGTAGCCTATCATTTATGGGGAACCTCTCGATTGCGGATCGCCGATGTCGACGAGAATTCAAGAACAGTAATGTTTTGCGGCGCCACGTGTTCGGATCAATTTTGGTCGTCGTTGGCGAAGGGGAATCGTTATGTTGTTGAAAATGCTCCGAATGCGCTTGCCGGAAAGGGGGATTGGTATTTCGATCGCGAAACGAAACGTTTGGAATTCGCGCCGGATCCTTTGGAGGAGGCGAAGGAGGAAGAATCGGATCGAATAATATTAATTAAGAAATCCTGGAATTGGAAAGTGGGCATTATCCCGTTAGCCGAGTCGTTTCTGGAATTGCGCGGAAATCCTGAAAAGAAAGAATGGGTTTCGAATATTACATTTGAGAACCTGTCCTTCAGATTCTCGGCGTGGAACCTTCCAGCCGAAGGCTATTCATTCCCGCAAGCGGAGGTTGGACTTCCCGCGGCCGTTCGCGCGGTCGGTGCCCGAAACTGTAAATTTAAGAATTGTCTCGTCGGTTCGACGGGAGCATGGGCGGTCGAACTCGGTCAAGGATGCAAGGATAATTTAATAGAGGACAGCATCTTTGAGGACCTCGGCGCGGGCGGTATCAAAATTGGCGAAACCGCGATCCGAGAAAATGACGATCTCGTCGCGAGCCACAACATTATTCGAAATTGTACAATAAAACAGGGCGGCCGCATCCACCCCGCCGCCGTCGGCGTCTGGATCGGCCAGTCTCACGATAATATTATTGAAGGAAACGAAATCAGCGACTTTTACTATACAGGCATTTCCGTCGGCTGGACGTGGGGCTACGGGCCGAGCAACGCGCACCACAATCAAATTATTAATAACAATATTTCGAAAATCGGCCAGGGCGTGCTCAGCGACATGGGCGGTATCTATACATTAGGCGTGCAGCCCGGCACCGTCCTCCGCGGCAACCGCATTCACGACGTCGACAGTTTCAGTTACGGCGGATGGGGGATTTACACCGACGAAGGTTCCACGGGAATCCTCATCGAGGACAATATCGTTTATAATACAAAAAGCGCCGGATTTCATCAACACTACGGCCGAGAGAATATCATCAATCACAACATTTTCGCGTTCGGCGGAGAAGCTCAGGTCATGCGCACCCGCGCCGAAAAACATCTATCTTTTACATTTACGAACAACATCGTCTACTCCGACGGCCGGCCGATCCTCGGTGGCGACTTCAGCGGCAGCGGATTTCACTTCGACAACAATACATATTTCGACGCTTCCGGCGCGCCCGTTCAATTTAGAATCAAGTCCCTCGACGAATGGCGCGCCGACGGCCAGGACATCCATTCGACAATCGCCGACCCAAAATTTACAAATCCAAAAGCAGGAGACTTTTCAACCCTGCCCGGGTCGCCGATGGAAAAGTGGTTCATGAAGAAGTAAGATGACATCGACCGAACCGCTGGTATCTAAGACGCGGATTTGGCCGTTCATCCGACGGACGATCGTTTACTGTTCTGCGATGGCGGGATGTTCGTTACTAATCATCGCGACTCCAATTTTAATATTTGTTATTTTGCAATGGTCGAAGACATTGCCGGACAGGATGCCATTTGATTCCGCTACTTGGCGTGAAAATAAACAAACGGACTCGATCTTTGACGAAACTTATGACAAAGGACCTCGAATACGGATGATCGATGAGATATTCGATCGTCGCGTGCTCGATGGCAAGCAGCGGGACGAAGTCGTCTGCCTTCTCGGCCCGCCAGATTCGGATTGGAAATGGTTAGGCACGGCAAATTCCCTTGAATATTATATTAGTTTCACTGGAAATGACCACGAGGTATGTTTGATTGTCGAGTTTGGTGACGACGATCATGTCTTTGATTATTATACAACATATCAGGTCGGTGTCAGACTGGACCAAAGGCGCGAGTCGATGCCCGCGAAGAAGTGAACATGAAAGAATGTTAGATTATTTTACTTTATAACAAGTGCCCGTGTCATGTGGCCAGGATCACTGACGGCGAGGCGATGTCGTGACGCGCGATGTGGCCGCGCTTGCGCGGCCACGCGCGCGCCGACATGGCCGAGCAGCCGCGCTTTTATTAGTGGCCTGCTATCGTTAGTACTGGCGGGCGGCGGGTCCGTGGCGCAAGACAGCGGCGGCGAAGGCGACGCCCCGTCGCGTCGAGCGTGTGGTTCTCGCTTTCGTGTGGGTCGCGACAGGGCGTGGCCGGAGCATCGCCGCTGCGCAGCGCCGCGGAGCCCGCCGCCCGCGTTGGCAATTTTCGTTATCAATGCCCATGAATTGTCTTCTCTACTCAGCCGATGCGGCAAGCGCGCCGCCCGCTTTGGCCTGTATCGCTGTGATTGAATCTTAATAAACCATGCCGTTGCAAATTCTAACTCTTCTCCGCCCTCACCAACCAACTATCAAATCCCGCAGCGTCCTCGCTATCGCGTATTGCCGCCGCCTTGTTCTTATTCAATATCCAACCGCAGCCGAATCCGCCCGCCCTTTTTGCGAGCAAATGCATCCATTTGTCCCATGGCGCTGTTAATTGATAATATCTTCTGGCGGTAATCTTATATCCTCTCGCTTCCAACATCTTAATGATATCGGCCCTTCCGATTCCGTTCATTTCGCGAATCGGAAGCACCGCCACGCGCGCTCTCCGCGCCTGCATGCCGCGCGACAGCGGATTCACGTCGCCGATCACGAGTCTTCCGCCTTTCGCGACCATCGCGTCCAGTGCGTTTAAATATAATTCCGCGTTCGGGGCGAAACTGATGACGCCGGAATTTAATACTAATGAAAACGGATCCGTCCATGGCGACTTTTCTACAAATCCAGTCTGCGCTTCGATTTTAACACTTTCGGCCGCCGCATTTTCGATCGCGAATTTAACCATTTCGGGCGACGGGTCGAAGGCGAACACATTCGCGCCGAGTTTCGCGGCTTCGATGCCGACCCAGCCCGCGCCGCAGCCGGCGTCGAGCGTCCGCTCGCCCGGTTTCGGTTCGCCGAGTTCCGCGACAAGTTTGCGCATCCAGCGATGGTGCGCGTAGAGCGGGGATTTGGGATCGCCGCTCCAGCCGGCCGCATTTTTATTAAATTTACTGATCGTCGCGTCGGGCGCGAGCGCGGCGGCGCGCGGTCGCGCGGCGACGGCCGAACCGTTCCACGTCGCGACGAAATGTTTTAATAATTTTTCGAAGCCCTCCGCCGAAAGCCGGTCCACATAATCCTGTTCGGCAATTTTATAAGCATGATACGAATGATACGCGGGCCAGAGCGCGTTTCGCATCGCCGCGATCGCCGCGGGATCGAACGCCGCATGCGTCGTAATAATTAATAATCCGCGATCGCCGGTGCGCTTTTCGAACATTTCGCGGATCCGTTTTCCGATTTCCGCCGAAAACGGCACGTCGCCCAGTTCCACGCGAAATCGCTCGCCTTTTTCGGGTAATTTGTAGTCGGGAGATTGTAAAGATTCGTACGTCACGATCGCGACGCTTCCGGGAGGCACGCCCAGATCTTCGAAAAGGGGATCCTTCAGCCGGATCGTGTGCACCGGTTTCGGCATCTCCGACGTCATACTATAAATATTCTTCTTTTCGGTCATGTTGAGGCGCGGCTTATTCGTCCGTTGCGGATATTGATATATAAATGATATTGAATTATGAACGTTCGCGCGTTCCGCGCGCGGCCGCGTGGCGCTCCATCGCGTTCGCGAGCGCGATGTCGAGCGCCGTGAGTCCGCCCGCGTCGTGCGTTTGGAGCGTTACGGTGACGCGGCGATAACTATTCGTCCAATCGGGATGGTGGTCGAGAGCCTTCGCGTCGGCGGCTACGGCCGTCATCCAAGCGAATGCTTCGTCAAAATCACGGAAGACAAATTCGCGTCCGATGCGTCCCGCATCGAGCTTCCACGCGGGCAATTCACGGAGCGCGTCTTCGATTTGTGCCGAAGTGAGCAGGGTGGGTCGGGCCATCGTAAAATTTATGATATTCGGGGTGAATTCGCGGTCTCCGCGAGGATCTTAGCAATTATCGGGCGCAGCCACGGCAGCAGTTCGCGCTCGAACCATGGGCGCTCGCGAAGGAAGCGCCGGTTGCGCGGCGACGGATGCGGCAACGGAATCACGCCTCCCGCCGCGAATTGTTCATATTCGGCGACCACGTCCGAGACCGGACGGCGCGCATGGTCGGGAAGATGATGGGCGATCGCATACGCGCCGATCAACACGCGGAAATGCAGCGTTGGATTTAATAATTTAAGAAAACGCGGATGCCACTCCGGCGCGCAGCGCGGCAGCGGAGGCAGATCGCCCTTGCCGCGCACGGTTCCGGGATAACAAAGTCCCGTCGGCAGGATCGCGAATTTTGTAGGTTCATAAAAATCCGCATCGCTGACGCCGAGCCATTCGCGAAGCAGCCGGCCGCTCGCGTCGTTCCACGGAACGCCGGTTTCGTGAACGCGGCGGCCGGGGGCCTGCCCGATAATGATGATTGGCGCCGCGTGTTCCACGCGAAAAACCGGCCGCGGCTCGTGCGGCAGTTCATGTTCGCAAAGCCGGCAGTCGCGCGCGCGTGCGGCGAGCCGCGCGATCGCTTTTGTTAAATTTACGGATTCCGCGGCGCTTACGGCCATTCCACCTTGATGTCGATTTCCTTGCCGTCGCGAAGAACTGTAATAATCGCGGTTTTTTCGGGCGCCGCGAGTTCCTCGCGCAGATCCTCGAGATTTCCGATCTTGTTTTTGTTAATTTTAATGATCTTGTCGCCCACTTTGATTCCGGCTTTTTCAGCCATGCCGCCCGGCGTGACGGCGGTGAGTTTCATATCGCCGTCGGGTTGGATTCCGAGACGCTTTCGGCCCGCGCCCGCGATCAGACCATCACGCGGCACCGCCTGGTCGAGGTTTGCGACGGAGAGCGCCGTATATGCGATGACGATCGACGAATGCTTCTGATAATCGTTCCTAACGACGTCGACTTTGTCATATTGCGTGTGGTGCTGGCGTTCGTATTCGACGTCGCCTTTTTGTTGCATCCAGAAAAATCCCGGCACGCCCGCCATCAAAAACGAGTCGTGGTCGCTCCCGATGCCGATCGGAAGCGACCGCACATCCTTCAATTCGAACGGCATTTTCGGATCGAGCGTCATGAGCGGCGCGAGTGCGGGTTCGAACAGCGGCCTCACGCTTTTTGTAACTTGAAGGCCGTTCAGATAATTCGTTCCTTCGTCATGAACGATCACGCACGAAATTTTCGGCAACATGTCCTGATGTTTACTGATCCAACCCTGCGATCCGAGGAGTCCCTCCTCCTCGCCGCTCCATAACATAAATCGAATCGTTCGCTTCGGCTTGAATCCGCCCTTCGTTAACAATCGCGCGGCCTCGAGCGTCGTGACGACGCCCGTGCCGTTGTCGGTGGCGCCCTGCGCGCCGTCCCACGAATCGATATGTCCGCCGATAATGATATATTCGTCGGGCTTTTCGCTGCCGACGAGATCGGCGTAGACGTTATTTAACGAAATCGGGCCCTTCACGAATTTATTGCTAATATTAAATTCGAGCGCGACTTCTTTTTCGTCCTTCACCATCTGCGCGATTTCCTTATATTCCGAATCCTTCAAGTTGATACTAACGTTCTTCGACCATTTATCCCATTCGACGCCGGGATTGCCGCCGGTGTGAATCAGGTCGGAACCGGTGTTGCGCAAGAAGCCGAGCGCTCCGCCTTCGCGCATTTGATTCATTAATTCCGTGACGGCTCCGGCCGCGCGGCCCGCGGTCGTCCGCATGATCCATGCGTTTTTGTAGATTCCCGGGTTTTTCTGATATTCCTCTGCGTTCGCGGGCATCATGCGGACGGGGCCGTGTTTCGGACCGTCCGTGCCCATCGCCCACGACGACGTGCCGACGTCGATATTCTTTTGAATTGGAGATATTATCTTTCCGGTCAGAGCACCGCGATCGAAACCGACCGGATAGGTGCCCCATTCCTCGATCGTCCCCTTGAGGCCGAAGGAATCGAACTTTTCCTTCGCCCACTTCACGGCATTATTGCATTGCGTCGAACCCGTGAGCCGCGGCCCGATGTCGAGGCAAAGATGCTTAATATAAGGTTCCACCTGGCTGCTCGAATCCGCGATCATGACTATGCGGGCGAGTTTTTCCTTCGGGGGCGCCGAGTTGATCTGCGACGACGCGCAGGAGACGGCGAACAGAAGAGGAAGGAATCCAAACATGTTTTTGTTAAAGTTCATGGTCCTTAATAAAATTTAAAATTGTGAATTGTTATTTCTTCGGCCGGTCGGGTCCCGCCGGAGCTGCGGTCGGGGGAACGGCGGGAGCCGCCGTGGGAATGCCACCCTCCGCGATCGCGACCAGCGATTCCGAGAGGATCTCGATCTCCTCTTTTGTAGTATAAACGTTGGGAGTGATGCGGATGCCCTTGACGCCTGGCGACGAGATGGGCGTCGAGACGATACGGTGCTGCGCCATCAGGTGGTCGCAGATTTTTCCGGGATCTAACATTTCGCCGGAAGCGTCGCGGAATCCAACTGTTCCAATCGCCGCCGAGGTCGCGGAATCGTCGGATGTATAAAATACGACGCTCTTGCGGCCCCGGAGAGGCGCGACCCACGACTCGCGCAGGAACCGCAGTCGCGCCTCCTTTCGCTCGGGGCCGATCGTCTGGTGGAACGTCAGCGCTTCCGAAACGGCGAGTTTCGCCGCGAATGGATGCGTTCCGTAGGTTTCGAATTTGCGAATGTCGCCCGAACCCGGGTCGGCGTTGCCGAAAAGCGGCCAGATCGCCGGAATCTTACTTTTGCGAACATAAAGAAAACCGACGCCGACGGGCGCGAGAATCCATTTGTGAAGACTCACTCCGTAATAATCGCAATTCAAATCTTTATGAGTGAACGCGAATTGTCCGAACGCGTGCGCGCCGTCGACGATGCACTCGATGCCGCGTTCGCGCGCGAATTCGCAAATCCGCCGCACGGGGCCGATTTGTCCGGTTGTAAATGTAATATGCGAAGTATGAATGACGCGCGTTTTGGCAGACACCGCGGCTGCGATCGCGTCGAAGATCTGATCGTGGGTCGCGGGCGGCTGATACGCCACTTGTTTGAATACAATTCCGTCGCGTTTCACGCGCTGGTTCCACGAATTGACCATATTTGGATAATCGTGGGTTGTTGTAATCACCTCGTCGCCGGGTTTCAGATCGAGGCCGAATTGTACAATTTCGAGCGATTCCGAGGCGTTGCGGGTGATCGCGATCTCGTCGGGCGACACGCCGAACGCGCGGGCGACGCGTTCGCGGACCGTTTCGAGTTCGGGGCCGAGCACATGCCACATCTGGCGCGTCGGCAGATGATTCGAAAAATCGATGTGGCGTTTTTGCGCCTCCACCACCACCGTCGGCGCAGGGCAGCAGCCGCCATTGTTGAAATTAATCAAACTCCGGTCGACGGAAAATGCATTTTGGATTTGTATCCAAAAATCCTCGTCCGAAGCGAGATCGGCCGGCGTTCGTGCGCGAACGCGATCCAACGATTTCGCGAGCAATGGGAGCGTATCATTATGAAAATACGCCCCGACGATCGGAACCGTCTGAAGCGCGAGAAATTCTCGGCGGGTGGTCGACATCGCGTTTCGTAATTTACTAAATCCTCCGCGAGAATACCCATGCCATCTTTTGAACGTTGCGTTTGTGCCGCCCTCGTTTCCGCATCGCTGGCCTTTGCCGCCGGCCAGGCCGCTTCCCGTCCGAGCGCACCCGAAACGGTTCGGGCGCGCGCGTTCGAACTCGTCGACGCCGAGGGGCACGTGCTCGGCGAGTGGCGCGTTGACGCGGGGGGCAACGCTATCTTTGCAATGCGGAATTCCGCGAAGGACGTCGCGGTTTTCGCGTCGACCTCCTCGCCGGGCGGCGCGCTTCGACTTTACAGTTCCGACCAGAAAGAACAGCCCGGCGTCGAATGGGTCGCGGCCTCGCTCGGCGGCGACTGTTCTATTAAGAATCGCGCCGGGCAGGCGGTGTTTCGCGTGAGTACGTCGCCGCGCGATCTCGGCGGCGAACTCGTTGTGAACGATGCCGCGGGGCTGCCTTCGATCTTGTTGACGCGTTCGCCGGCGGGCGTCGGACAAGTGAGCGCGCAACGGGGGAACGCGGGTGTCTGGGCCAGTCCGGATAAGTAAACAGTTAACAGCGACCGCAAATTATAACAATCGACAACTGTAGCGAACGGTCCGGTTCGGGAGGACCCAACGAAAGTGTTTCCGCGCGCAACACTTTGGATGCGCGCGGTCGCGCCCTGGAACCTCCCAACCGCGAATTCCGGGCCAAATCGGCCTTGATTATTGTGGCATGGCGCGTGCCAAGGTCGGCACCATGGAAACATACCGTTCCCAGAATAGTCCGTCCTATTCGCCGCCCGGCGTCCTGTTCGCGTTTCTCGGTTTCTTAGTATTCGCTTTCTTTATAGTTTATAAATGGACCGACAAAGTGGAGGTGCGGGAACTCCCCGGCGTCGGCCGGCTGGGGCTCGACGCGAAGGTACTCGGCCCCCGAACCGTATGGTCGGACGTTCAAATCGCCTCGCGCATGGCTACAGGGGCCGCGAATCCTGCGCTCGGCGAAACATTATTTAAAAAGTGGTGCATCGCATGCCACGGCGAGAAAGGCGCGGGCAACGGCGTACTCGCCGCCGCGCTGAATCCTCCGCCGCGCGATTTTACAAAAGGACGGTTTCGTTTTCGCGATACGCCGCAGGGATCGCTTCCGAGCGACAACGATTTGTTTAGAACCATTTCCGCGGGAATGCTGCCGAGCCGCATGCCGACGTTCGGATTCTTATCCGTCGAGGAGCGGTGGGCGCTCGTCGACGAAGTAAAAAAACTCTCCGAATTCTTCGACGATGAGGAAAAAAAAGTATTTAATTATTTCAAGGAGAACCCCGCGGATCCCGAACTCGTTCTTTCGGATGTAAATATTACAATCGACGACGATGCCGTCGCGCGCGGCAAAAAGTTATATTTAGAAAAAGGCGAATGCTGGAAATGCCATGGCAAGGAAGGCCTCGGCAACGGTCCGTCGGCGAGTACGTTGAAGGCCGAGGAAGGTTTTCCGATCCGCGCGCCCAACATCCGGCGCGGCCCCGCAATGTTAAAGAGCGTCGCGTCGGCGAAGGATGTCTATCGAGTGTTAAAGGTCGGCATTTCCGGCACGCCGATGCCGTCGTGGGAGAACGGCGTTTCGAGCTCGGAAATGCGCGATCTTGCCGCGTTTACAGAAAGCCTTTGGAAATTCGAGGAGCGCGGCGCGATCGACCGCGTGCAGCACGGATCTGTACAATTGACGGGTCCGCAGTCGATCGTCGAACTCGGGCAGCGGCTTTTCTTAACGAACTGCGCCGGTTGCCACGGCAAAGCGGGACGCGGCGACGGTGTCGCGACCGACATCATGCGCGTCAAACCGGCGAGTCTCGCGTCGGGAATCTTTAAATACAAATCCACGCCGGAGGGCTGTTTCCCCGACCCGGCGGATTTCAAGCGAACGTTAAGAAACGGCGTCGGCGGTTCGTCGATGCCGGCTTGGAATTTACATTCCGAATCGGAGTTGGACTCGCTGGTCGCGTTTCTCCAATCGCTCTCGGCGAGCCGCGCGCCCGCCGGGCAGGTCATAACGATTCCGCCCGTACCGAAGGAAATCGTCGGCACGCCGGAATCCGCGGAACGCGGTAAAACTGTATTTACAAATACGTGCGTCATCTGCCACGGCAAAGAGGGCTACGGCGACGGCGAATTCGCCGTCATCACGCGCGACTACCGCGGCGAATTGATACGTCCGCGCAATTTGCGCGAAGAGGCGCTGAAGTACGGAAGCGATCCTTCCTCGATCTTCAGAACGATCAGTTACGGTTTCGAGGGAACGCCCATGCCGGGATTCGCGGCGGCGTTCGACGAAGCGCAACGTTGGGATCTCGTCAGTTTTGTACTTTCGCTCCGCCAGGAGACGTCGCTCGCCACAGGAGTTAAATAATCATGGGAAACACCTACTCGATAGATACAGTTTCGGCGGGGCATGTTAATTATGCCCGCGTTCGGCTCTGGCTGGCGACGTCGTTCTTCTGGTTCGCCGCCGCGCTGCTCGCCGGATACGCGTATTCTTTACAATTTATTCGTAATTATCCGTTCGCCGGAATCGAATGGCTTTCTCCGGGCCGCGTTCGCGTGACGCACACGAGCGGCGTCGCGTTCGGGTTCCTCGTCACGGCGACGATCGGTTTGATGGAATACGTGATTCCTAAATTAACGAATCGCCCGGTGCTTTCGCAGAAAGTCGGATGGCTGGCGCTGATCGTTTGGAATCTAATTATCCTGACGACGGTGATCGGTTATCTGTTCTTCGGGCAAATGCAGGCGATCGAGTGGGGCGAAACGCCGACGTGGATCGATCCCGTCGTGCTGCTCGCGCTCGCGATCGTGGCGGTGAATAACGTGCTCGGCCCGATTCTTAAATTCTCGCTCGAGAGCGGCCGCGGACTTTATGTTTCGCTCTGGTACTTCACCGCGGCATTCGTATGGACCGCGATTAACTATTTCGTCGGCAATTTCCTGCCGCAATATTGGGTGCCGGGCTCGGCGGGGGCGTCGCTCACGTCGATGTACATTCACGATCTCGTCGGATTGTATGTAACGCCGGTAGGCTGGGGATTGATGTATTATTTGGTGCCGGTCGTCCTGCAAAAACCGATTTTTTCGCACAAGGTTTCGCTTCTCGGGTTCTGGGCGCTCGCCTTTTTGTATCCTTTGAACGGCGCGCATCATTATTTATTTTCGCCGATCCCGATGTGGGTGCAGTCGCTTTCGATCGTGTCGTCGGTCGGCGTGCATCTGGTCGTGTACACGGTTATTTATAATTTTCTACAGACGTTGCGGCAGGGCGGAACGGATTCCTATACAAAACTTCCGCTGCGCTGGTTCGTCGCGGGCGCGATCAGTTATCTGTTAACTTGCATGCAATGCGCGCTCCACGTGACGCTCACCGTGCAGGAACACGTGCACTTCACCGACTGGGTCGTCGGACACGCGCATTTCGTCATGTTCGGCACGTTTTCTTTCTTTGTATTCGGGTTTGTTACCTATCTCTGGCCGCGTCTCTGGGGCAAGTCCGGCTGGTGGAGCGATTCGCTCAATCACTGGGCGTTCTGGATGATGGCGATCGGTAATTTTGTCATGTGGACATCGCTCATGATCGGCGGACTGATTCAGGGCGCGTCGTGGATGGCGCTCGAACCGTTTACAAAGTCGATCACGGCGTCGGAGCCGTACTGGGTGACGCGTTCGATCACAGGCGTCGGCATCCTGCTCGGTTATTCGTTCTTCGCCGTGAATCTTTACAAAACAGCGACGACACGCGGGGAAAAAGCGCCCGCGATGGCGCGGCCCGCGCTCGCGATGTGATGCGCGCCCAGCAAAAATTAATTTAATAATAATCAACCAACAAATTTATAAACAATGAAGATCCTCGAGAAATTCTCCGCGGTCGCGACCATCGCCGGGTTCTCGTTCTACGCCTGCGCTTTCGGGCTCCTCGGCGTGCTGCCGTGGTTCATGACAAATCGCGTGGCGCCGATCAAGGGCGGCCTCGATTTCGACGCCGTGTTCTTACCTAAAACGGTGCCCGTCGATTTCCGCGATAAGTATAAAACGCTTGCGGAGTACAAAGCGGCGATCGATTTCGGACGTAAGAATTATATTGCCGAGGCGTGCTGGCACTGCCACACGCAATACGTGCGTCCGGTCGGCAACGAAGTCGCGCGGTACGGCCCCGTCAGCGAAAATTGGGAATATCAAAATGAAATGAATCTTCCGCAATTGTTTGGAACGCGGCGCGTCGGTCCCGATCTGACGCGCGAATGGAATAAACATAATATCGACTGGCATTTCGCGCATTTCCGCAATCCGCAGGACGTCGTGCCGGAATCGGTGATGCCGCGATACGACTGGTTTTATGATGATAAAGGAAAACCCAACGATCGCGGCTGGGCGATCACGGCGTACGTCATGTGGCTCGGCTCGTGGAGGCGCAACGAAGCGCCGCCGGCGACGCCGCATTGATTCAATAAGTCTTATTTTTCTTAAAGATACGATTCCAGGACACCAAAAATGTTATCTTCGCTCGACCTCGGATTTCTCGCCTGTCCGTTCTGCGGCGCCGCCGGCGGTCTTTGGCTTTTTTTTACACTATTCGGCGTCTTCGTGATGATGTTCGCCGGCACGATATTACTATTCGCCGCGGCCTGTTCGCGCGGCGAATGGAAGGATTCCGAACTCCGCTGGTCGGCCGTGCGGGCGGAATTCGATGAATCACAAAAACCCGCGGAACCAACAAATAAGGAGTAACCATGGCTGCTCAAGTTCCCCAAACGGGCCAGGACCCGCAAACCGGCAAAGGCGACGTTGAAATCACTTATCGCGAAGATGGTAAGATTCCGATCGGCATTTGGATCGTTTGGATCGCGTTTTTTGTATTTATGATCATTTATGTGAGCAAATGGGCTCTCCCGGATTTTCAACAATGGTGGCACGAGGCTAAATTCTAAAATGTAAACGGCGGCCGCGTTCGTGCGGGACGCGCGGCCGGCGGAGCGGGCTGCGGCTCGCGCCGCGGCTCCGCGAAAGCGGATTTGGTGATTGCGCGCGGCGAAGCGCCGCATGATTCTTATCGTCAGCCGCGCGATGACCCCCGACAATCGCTCCAACTCAGAAAAATCGGCCGCCGACAAATCGCCCAGCGAATTGCTCGAAACGCTCGTATTCGAGTGTCTCGAGAAAATGGCCGTGTCGGGGGAGGCGGCGATCGCGGAACTCGGCGAAAAATATCCGGAACATGCGCCGGCCATCCGCGGCGAGATCGCGCGATTACGACAATTCGGATTGTTAACGAACGGCGGGGATGCCCCGTCGGATATATTACCGAAACGCCTCGGCGAATTCAGGCTCCTCGAACGGCTCGGGGGCGGCGGCATGGGCGTCGTTTTTGTAGCCGAACAGGAGTCGGTCGGCCGGCGTGTCGCGTTAAAATTGATACGTTCCGATCAATTGTATTTTCCGGGCCAGCGCGAGCGTTTTCAGCGCGAAATTAAAACAATCGGGCGTTTGCAGCATCCGGGGATCGTGCCCGTGCACACGACGGGCGAGGAGGGCGGCATTCCGTATTTCGTCATGGATTTGCTCGACGGAAGCACGCTCGCGGAGATCTTACAAAAACTCGCGGGCCGTCGTCCCGAATCGCTTCGCGGCCGCGATTTGTTCGGCGCATTTTCGGTTGCGGGAGCGTGCGCCGGCGGGCGCGAGTCCGGCGACTCGAGCGGCGAGTTGATAGAAATGGGCTGGGTGAATCTTTGCTTACTCTTAATAAAACAAATAGCGGACGCGCTCGATTATTCGCATCGGAACGGCGTCGTTCACCGCGACGTCAAGCCGTCGAATATCATGATCACGCGCGACGGGCGCGCGATGTTGATCGATTTCGGTCTCGCGTCCGCGGCCGACGCGAGCCGTATCACGCGCACGAATGTGCAACCGGGTTCGCTTCCCTACATGTCGCCCGAACAGCTCGACGGGTCGCGCGCGCTCGACGGCCGGACGGATATTTATTCTCTCGGAGTCGTTTTATATGAATTATTGACGTTGAGCGCGGCGTTCGCCGGCGACTCGAGCGAGGGCCTCCGGCATAATATTAAAGAGGGTCGCCCCGCGGACGTTCGTAAAATTAATAAACAAGTGACGCGCGACGTGCAGGTGGTTTGCGCGACGGCGATGGATCGCGACAGCGGCAGGCGCTACGCGACGGCGGCGGACTTTGCCCGCGACATCCATAATTTACTATCGTTAAAACCGATTCACGCGCGCCCGCCCGGCGCCTGGCTGCGCGCGCGGCGCGCCGTCGCGCGGCGCCCGCTCGCGTCGACATCGGCGGGAGTCGCGGCGCTCGGCTCCGTCGCATTTGTAATGTTTCTCGCGATTCAACATTGGATGAATTCCAATCGAAGCGCCGCGATCATCGGCGAATGCGGGGAATTGATGAAGATCGGTAAATATAATGAAGCGCTCGAACGCGTCGGCGCGGCGCTCGCGATCCGCCCCGGCGGACAGAACGCCGTCGCCATGCGCGATTTGTTGATTCATACGATCAACGATCGCGCGGATCACAATTCGCGCCTCGCGGAGTCGCGGCTGTTGAATGAACTTTTCGCGCGAATGGAAACGCTTTTCCCGATGGACAAGCGGCAGGCGCCGGCGATCGCGGATTGGTTAAATTCGGCGGGCGAGCTCCTCCGGCGAAAGGAAAAACATGCGGCGGCGCTCGCATTATTAACATCCCGCGCCGCCGTTCCCGAGGACGAGACGGCGGCCCGCGAAATGCAATTTCAGACCGACCTCGCGAACGGATTGAATTTGCTGCCGTCGAAGATAACAGAAATGAAAAGGCGCCTCTCGCTCGCAAACGATTATGAATCGAATTCCATCGCGGGCGCGGAAGCGCGCGCGCGTTGGAAGGCCGCGATCGACGACATACGTTCGCTTCCTGTGTACGGCGGGCTTCAGTTAAAACCACAATTGGGACTGCTGCCGCTTGCGCGGAACCCGCAATCGGGGCTATGGGAATTTTATCATATTCAAACCGGCGCGCGGCCGGAGTTCGATCCGAATTCGGGTCGTATGATCGTGACGGAGGACGGCGCCGTCGTATTTGTATTAGTGCCGCCGGGATCCTTTATGATGGGATCCTATCCGCTTTCGGAGGAGCACCCCGCGGGTTCGCCGCTCGCGGATCCGGGGCACAGGGAGTGGGAGGGGCCGGTGGAGCGGGTGGCCTTGCCGGCGTATTTTTTATCAAAATTCGAGGTCACGCAGGGACAATGGTTACGAATGTCGGGGTCAAATCCCGCGGTGTATTATTTAGAAGGGGAGGATGCGAGGCAACGATCGCATACATTGCCCGTTGAAAATGTATCGTGGGACGATTGCGTCAGGATTCTGAATCGTTATGAATGGACGCTGCCGACGCAGGCGCAGTGGGAGCGGGCATGCAGGGCGGGAACAACAACTGTATACTCCACCGGCGACGACCTCGCCTCGCTTTCGGGATACGCCAATATTGCCGACAGTTCATTCGAAGGCTGCATGAGTCCGCCCGATCCACAGTATGAAAAAAACTTTACGGATCACTATCCGTATACTTCGCCCGTGGGCAATTTTCTCCCGAATCCGTTTGGATTTCACGACATGCATGGCAATGTCTGGGAATGGTGTCTTGAGGCCGAGTCATTCAGATCCAGCGTCGGGCAGAGCGGGACTCCGCCGACCGCCGCCGTCACCGCGAAGGATTCTTTAGAATCGCCGGTTCGCGAGCAGCGCGTCTGCCGCGGCGGCAGTTTTCTTAGTATGTCAAATATGGCCCGGTCGGCGTGCCGTTCCGCCGACGCGCCCGGACACCGCGACCAAAAAATCGGAGTCCGTCCGTGCCGGGCCGTGATGGAATAGCATCATTCGCCATCGGCGGGCGCCGGGCCGTTATATTAAATAAAACCGAATGTTACTGTTGTGCGTCCGCGGAGCCGGCCGCGGAAGTGAGTCGCGCGAGCCTCGCAAGCGCTCGATGTAACAATACGCGCACGGCGCCCTCGGTGCGGCCGCACCGCGCGGCGATTTCGGCGTGCGAATAACCGAAGATTCGGGATTGTAATATAACGTCCCGATGATCTTTTGATAATTGACGAAAAGACGCCTCGAGCCGCGCGAGTTCTTCGCGCGCGTCCGCGGCGTGGCTCGGCGTTATAAACGATGCGCAGCCGCGCCACGCGAGATCCGCGTCCGCTTTCGACATGCAGTCTTCAAATGAGATTTCGCGGCCGGCGGCGCGTTTTTCGCGCGCGTGGAATCTCGCGCGATCCTTTATCTTTCGTTCGGCGGCCGCATAAAGCCAACATTTGAAATGGGCTTCTGACAATTCAACGGCGGAATCGATGTCTTTCAGCACCTCGCGGCAAGCCGACTGAACCAGATCCATCGACGACTCGCGCGTTCGGAGCGCGTGTCCCGCGTTCAGGCGGACATACAATAAAAGACCCGGAAGATGGCGATCCATCAGCCAGTCGATCGAGGCGCGTTCGCCGCGGCTCGCTTCAAGTGCGCGGCGTCGATGGACGCTCTGTTCGGCGCTCGACTTCAGTGAATTCGAATCGGGTTCAGTCACGGGGGGCGTGAATTGTATCACGGGCCGCGATCCGACACGCTCGTGCGCGTGGGATTCGCGGCGTAACGGAGTCGGTTGGGTGTCGCTCACGAAGGCAGGCGGAGACCTCCGCCACGGTCCGCCAGAGCAGTTCCCCGATCGTCGCCACGAGGCATGAATCATGTTTACAAATAGAATCGTTCACTCGAATTTTTCCGGCGGATTCTTAGTCTCTTTGTTACTTTTCGGCGCGACGATAATTCAGGGACCGGCGCCCGCGACTTCCCACGCCCCTCAGAGCGGTCCCGCGGCGTCCGCGGCCGCCGCGGCCAAAACTGTAACCATTGCATTTCAGCCGGGAGACGGCAATGCGCCGTATTCGAATAACTGCGACTGGCGGCTCATGGAGGACTACCCAGACTTTACATCCACGCTCTGGACCGGTTCGGTGCTCGTCGGACACGATAACGCCGCGCCGGGAGGAGAGCATCGCTGGCTTATTAATTTTCCGAATATCATTGGTAATCATCAGGGTCAAATACCGCCTAATGTTCATATAACCGATGCAACGCTGCAGGTGCTCGCGAACCATGCGGCGCACGTTCCCATCGAAGCGCGAGCGGTGCTCGAATCGAACATGGGCCAGGCCGGCTACGTAGCCGGCCAGGACGCGTCGGAGTCGCCGAAGTGGTTTTTGCGCATGCCGGGCGCAGCGTGGACGACGCCGGGCGCCGGCTGGCCGGGAAGTTCGAGTCTCGCGCCGGACGACTCGAAGACGGTCGACGTCGATTATGCGTGGCTTTCTCTTAATATTACAAAATCGGTGCAATCGTGGGCCGCGGATCCCGTTCATAACAATTGTGGAATGCTGCTCTCGACGCCGGCGCTCGGCTCGGCGGGCCAGGAATTCGCGGGCGGAAACGCGGACCCGACGCTCCGACCGATTCTTACAGTTACGTATGAAATCGAAAAGGACGTCGCGCCGCCGTTCATTATCATTACCTCCACGCCCGATTCGCCGGTCAAACGCGCGTACGTCGAGGGAAGAGTCGGCGTCGACGTGGTTCAAATACACTATCAAACGGGCGACGGCATCTGGCACGAAGCGCAGCGCATCGATGCCGAACGCTGGAGCGCGTGGGTCGATCTCCGCGACAAGTCAGTGACGAACTTCGAAGTTGCAGCGTTGGATAAGGCCGGCAACTCGGCGTCCGCGCACACGCCGCTACACTTTGCGCCGACCGATTTAACCAATACGAAGTCTTTATTATTGGCGGCGTCGGAGACGATTCTCGTTCATTATGCTCCGGGACACGTTCAGGCGATAAATATACAGATCGATCCGGGCGACGGCAGGCCCGCCGTTTCCGTTCCCTTCGGCGCCGATGCGACGATTCCCTTTCCGTCGGCCGGTTCGTTTATATTGAAAGCCGGCGCGTTCGACGCATTTGGAACATCGGTCGCGAATGTTACTGTTCCCGTCGTCGTGGCGAGTTTCGGCGTCAATCGCGCCGTCGCGTGTCAGACGGGCCACACGCGGGAGATGGATTTTACACTTGTGCCGCCGGGCGCGTTGTCGAATATTTATATTGAGTCGAAAGACGGCTCCGAACTCCTCGTGCAGCACGTTCATGAAGATTCGGGATCGATCGTCGCGAAACTGACGCCGCTCAAGGCGAACACGCCCACGGTGGTGGCGCGGCTCGGCGGCGAGAGCGGACGGCCGTTCGCGGAAATTCCGGTCTATACATTTCTGCAGACGCACACGGGAGTCCAAATATTGAATATAATGCCGGACCAGAAGGAATTGGTACAATTTGGATTCCACGAGCTTCCGGCGCCGATCCTCTTGACGGCGCCGCATCTGCAGTTTCATATTAAACTCTTCAGCGACGCGAGCACGTTTACGAATGATCTCGTTCCGGGCGGCGGCAAAGAGCTGGACGTCACGGCGTCGTCGTTCGACGCGAGCGGAACTTTCACGGCGACGGCGATTTTCGACCCGACGGCGGCCGCGGAATGTTGCCGTTCGATTACTGCATTCGATACGGCTGCGCCGGCTTTTATAAATCCACAGATCTCCGCGGATACGAGCCAGAACGTTCCATCGTATACATTCTCGATGTCGGGAGGAACGATTAGCGATGGCAAGCTATACTGTCTTGGCGTTGTAGGGACGGATATTTATAAACCGGAAAACGTGGGCACCGGCACGTGGTCCTGCAAGGACAGCAGCGGCGCACAAGTGGCCGGTTGTCCCATTACAGATCCGGTGACGGGTTGCATCCTGCCAACGTTTATTCCCTCCACGGCTCCTCTCGGCATAGGTGATCACACGATCGATATCGAATGGAACGCCCCGGATCCGGCTCCCTGCACTCCGAGTGATAGTGATAAGAAGGTGACGGGAACGTTTCATTATACAATTGTCAAAGTTGGGAAGGTAACGGCGTCCGCGGCAGGCGTGGACCCCGTCGTCTCGATTCCGGGTCAGGCTGCTCCCACGATGGTCGTCCCCGCGGGAACTGTAGTTTCCCTTCTGGCCGAACCCGAGGGTGGGCCGTCGTTTCCCGATCACGCACCGACATGGACAGACGAAGCTACGAAGTTTTTCCCGAACGACGACGGAGGATCAGGCCGAACGTCGGCGGGCACGGCAGCGAATCCAGGTGTCGACTACATTGCATCGGCAGAGAATTGTGGGGATGGCGCCAGCGTCCACATCAAAGCCGTCGATGTTCATAAAATGAACGTTACCGCCGGAAACTACTCCGGCACGGCGACCGACACCGCTCCTCTGGATCTCGTCGCGTGCGCCGTCGGACAGACGATCAAGGCAAAGGCCATTCCGAATGGTAATGATACATTTCCGACCGGCAAGCCGACTTGGAGCGTTTCGGGACCGGGCGCGACCGGGGACACGGATTCCGCGAATGATACGTATACATTCGTAGCAACCGTTCCCGGAACGTATACGATTTCCTCGACGTGCGTCACGACCGTCACCGCCGTTTTGCATATTGTAAAAATGGACAAACTGACGGCGACGTGGAACCCGGCGCCGCCGGTGGTCGTCGACCAGGACGGCGGAACGGGATTCCTCCGTGTGCCGACGGCCGATCAGGTTCACCTAAAATTAACATCGCTCGGAGGTAATCTGCCGCCCGGTGAACCCACGTGGACGCTCACGACACCCGCGGGCTCGGCCGTCGCCGCTCCCGCCGCGGGAACGATGGAATTCGATTCCAAGCCCGACGTCGACGGCGATTATAATTATACTTGCAAAACCGGCGACAACGCGACCCGTTCTGTAACGATTCGCGGAGTATCATTAATACAACTCCATATTACACAAGGCGGCGACGGCGGTGCGCACATGGATGTTCCCGATCCGGGCGGTAACATCATCATGAAAGTCTGCGCGGGAATGCCGATCGTAGTTAAAGCCATCGGTAGCGATGGCGACAACTTTCCGTTACAAAATCCGAAAGTTCATTTTCCGCCGAACGATCCTTGCATCATGACATCCGGAGGCGACGGAGACACGGTTGTTCAGCTCGAGTGGACTTGTCCGCTCGATCCTGACGTGGACTCGACTGCCCTTCCGTTTATGTTATTGACGGAGGATTGTGGTAACGGGGTCCTCGCCGTCGGATTCCAAATGATAAGAATTTTGGAACAAACTGATAATAACGCGCCGCTCAAGCCGAAAAACCGGATGTGCTCGAATGTTGAGAACGGGGACGTGAGAGATGTCCATTACATGGTCACACTGCCTACGGGTGTGGACTCGGCTACCATTCACGTTCTTGCCGGTCCTCCCGGAACAGTATTGGACGGCCCCGGCGGGCCAACGTTAAATTTGATCGACGTGCACGACGGAGACAACGTGACACTCGTGTCGGCGGAATTTGGAGCGCCTGGACCGTGGGCCGTCGGCGCCGAACTGCCTGGCTTGGGTATTCCAAGCAAGGAATTCTGCGGAGGCACGGATAATGAAATAATCTTTGCATTCAAACTCGTGATCGATACTTATGTTACGTTTCCAAGCACGTCCGAGCCCGCGCCAGGAACCGGCAAGGCGGAATCGATCTTTGAGGACGCTCCGTTCGCCGGTCCCAAACTCACGGTTGAAACAACTCCGCTCGGCGACACAGGCGGCGTCGACCAGCCCATCTCGGCGCGAATGGCAACAATTGAAGAGCTTGAAGTGCACACCACTCCACCGGGTTCATTTGATGGTGTTGTAAATCCTCCCGACTTCCGCGTGCGAACGCTCATGCAGGAAACGGGCAAATTACAAGATCAAGTCACTGGCGACATCACAACCGGCAATGTTGATGTTCCGTTTGATCCCTTCCTGTTGTCGACAAATTTCGATTATAAGAATGTTGGGTGTTTCTATCGATTCAAGGCGATTCTTATTGTCAGCGGCTTCCTGTTCGACTATCCAGGGCTACTCGATGGCGCCGAAATGGTGTCCTCCGATGAGAATTTCATTGGAGAAAAGATCTTCGAGGGCGATCCTACCAATAATCCTCCGATTCCTCCGGCGCTGCCTTCCGCGGGAAATTTGGAAATTACAGTTATTTTTGGCGATCCCGGCATGTTCCACCCGTACATTCTGACTGATTTCTTATTCGGGAAGCCGTCCTTCAACGTGGGCCCGAATCCGTCATCCGTCGACATTTTCCTTGGGCTTGCTGTCATGGCTTATAAATTCTCCGCCGAGGAGGCGATCGTGAACGCGAAGCTCAAAGGGACGCCGTTATTTCTGGAAATTGGAGACGATCCGCACTTTAAATTCTAGCATGCAATAAGCCGCGCCTTCGTCAGGCCCGCAGGATCCTCCGGCAACCATCGATTAAATGTCGAAATTGCGCGCCCCTGCGCTTCGCTGGCCCCGTAACGATGCGAACGACTTCGCGGGCGGCGACGAGGCATGCGCAGAGTTTTGCTAACAATGCTGCCGCGCGGCCGTGGTGTTTGCGGAAATAGTAAATTCGGTTGAGATGCCATTCCGTAACATAATCGGGATGTTGGACGACGGCGGCGCTGCCGTGATGGACGAATTCCGCGTCGGCGCAAAAATAAATCGCGCGGCCGGAGTCGCGGATGCGTTTACACAGATCGACATCGTTAAAAAATAAGAATAACTTCGGATCGAAACCGCCGGCGGCGTTCCATACGGATCGGGGAAGGAGCAGACAAGTCCCCGGCGCCTGCTCGATTTCTCGCGAAGTATTATGATCGAAATCGGACATCAAATAACGTTTGCTTCCGCCGCGAAACGGCGGTATCGATTCAAAAAATGTACTGTGCGCGAGCGCAGTCGTTAATGTTGGAAATCGCATGCAGGAGGGTTGAACGGATCCGTCCTTATTTCGTAATTGCGCGGAGGCGGCGCCCAAATTCGGAGTCGATTTGGCAAATGTTATGAGTCGATCCAGCGCGAGCGGGCCGGCCTCGGTGTCGGGATTCAAAAATAATAAATATTCGCCGCGCGCGATCGCGGCGCCCTGATTATTAGCTTGCGAATATCCGTCGTTCGTTCGATTTGCGATAACGCGGACTTCCGGAAATCGCCGTCGGACGAGTTCGACGGCGTCGTCGTCGGAATTATTATCGACGACGACGATTTCCATCGTCCCCACGGCGAGCGGATGTTCGCGAAGCGATTGGAGGCAATGATACAAAAACGATTCGGTGTTCCAATGAACGACGATGATACTCAGCAGCGGCGTTGCCGCATTCGCGGGCGCCGCCTGCTCGCGGGTTACGCCCTGCCGGTCGGAAATTGTATCCAAATCGGCGAGGAAACGGTCGGCGACGCGTCGAATACTATATTTATTTAAAACATCGCTCCTCGCGCGCGCGCCGACGCGCGCCGCGAGATTCGGAATTGCCTCGAGTTGCCGAAGCAATGTTACAAAAGCTTCGGGCGTGCGCGCGAGAAATCCGTTGATTCCATGTTGTATGATCTCCGAATAGACTCCGATCGGCGACGCCACGAGCGGAATCTTTAGAATCCCGCCGTCGAAATACTTCATCGGCGCTTTGCAACGATTCAATGTGTCGTCGCAAAGCGGCGCGACGAGAGCGGCAACGCCTGTTTCGACGACCCGCGCGTAGAATTTAGACAAATCCTCCGTTTCGACGTATGGATCGTTTATGATTTCCACGCCGCCAATCGATAGAAGCGTATTGTACAATTCGCGCGATTTGCCGAAATAGTAAAACGCCGTCGGGCGGTCGAATTTCGATAATCCGCGAACAATATTAATGACCGTCTCCACATCGTCGTTTGGATTCAAACCCGCGAGCCACCCGACGACGAAGCGGCCGGCGCGCGGCCGCGGCATCGCGTCGACGGTTTGTATCAATTCAAGCGGGACGCCGTTTCCACGCACATAAACATTCGACCGCGCGACGCGCGACGCGAGCGCGGGCGTCGAGACGCTGACGGCGTCGGCAAATTGAATATGTTCGGGAATGGCATCGTCGAGGATCGGATCGTCGAGATCCAGCACCACTTTCATGCCATTGCGGCGCCGCGCCGCGAGATCCGGCAATCGTTCGTGAAACCGATACAAAACCAATACATCCGCGTTTTCGAGCGCCTCGTCAAAATTCTCGGAATTGTATTCGACTCCGGATGCCTTCCATGTGGAATCGGCGGCATTGATGGCATCTATCAAATAATCGACGCGCCAGAGCCGGATCGAAGGGTGGTGTCGATGTGTTAAGAATACGATCTTGCGCGTCCGCCGCAGACGATTCTTCAATGGTAATATTCGCGAACGGCCGAGGCGGCGCAGGATCGCCGGAAAATCAATCGTAGCCTTCGCGCCGACCGAATCCGGGTTGTAGCCCCACACTTCGCCGACGAGCGCGTCGACGTGGACCCCCTTCAGTCGTTCGCCGATTCGAATCCACAATTCCCAGTCGAAAAACGCGCGCAATGTCGTCGATTCGTCGAATCCGCCGACGGCGCCGAGCGCATCGCGCCGGACAAGCGCCGCGTTATTACAAAGAATATTTTCGCGCCGCAATCTTTCGAGATCGAACGGTTTGCCGAATCGTTCATCGATACTATTCCCTGTCCGCGCGTCCATGAAGCGCGTCGAACCGTAAATGAGCGACGCATCGGAATATTGCATTCGCGCCGCATACAAATCCGCGAGCGCATTCGGAAACCAAAAATCGTCGTCATCCTGAAACGCGATCCACGCGGCCCGCGCAAGCGCCATCGCCTGATTCATTCGCAACGCCGGATTATTCGATTGAATGGCGAAATGTACAATTCGAACGCGCGCGTCGCGCGCCGCGAAAAATTCGGCGAGTCGAATCGTTCGCGGATCCGGCGGCCCGTCGAGGATAAGAATGAACTCGAAATCCGAAAACGTCTGCCTCCGAATCGACTGCACTGCTCGCGCAAGCTTCCGCGGACGATCGTACGTCGTTAAGACTACGGATATGGCTGGCGCGGCGGGCACGACGAGAGTCTAGCATGCCCAATTGGGAGGCTTCAGTTATTTGGGATTTTGGCGGTCGATGTGAGCGAAAAGCCTTGCCATGCATGTACCAACGTCGCCTGGTAACTTCCAATTGGGATTGTCATCCCAGAGTTGAATGATTTCATTACAAAAATCGATCTTATTTCTTATAGTTCCCGAGTCGGTTGCAAGCGTATTGGGAGATAGGTTCAGTTTCTCATCGAGGTATTTGCCGAGTCCAACAAAATTAGATACATTACAATACTCTGACCTCAAAATTGAAGCTGCCGAGCCTTTGGAGTCCTTTCCCTTAAATGTTATATATGTTCGTATGGATTCTTCCGGGAGCAGATTTTCGATTTCTTTGCAATCTAGAATTATAAATCGATCTCCAAGCTGCTTTCGAAAATCATCCGTTCTCGTACCTTTGCCGGCAATGTCGCCGTCAGCAAAGACGATAGCCGACGCACAGAGGAAGTGCGCTTTGATTTTTTTACAATTATCGTCTGTTAAATCAAAAGTCCAATGAACGAGATTTGAGCCCTGGTATTCGACAAAGGCGTAATGGTAATCCTCACGAAAACGCGAGTATTTTTCATACTGTTCGTGATTCGATAGTTTTAGGCTTTCAAGATACCGCTCCATGAATTTGCGAAGATACAAGCGATCGGTAATTCCCTCGACCCATATCGTCGAGTTAGCGAGAAATACTGATGATGAGCGGACGCCGAGATCGCGGAGGATGCTGTGATCGCCGTGACTAACATTACGAATCCGGAACTTCGCTGGACCCTCCTGAGTCTTTTGAAAGTGAAAAATTGAAATATTAGTGAATTCCTGCGTGAGATCTAGTAAATGATTTGAGTGCGTTGTAATAAAATATTGATGGCGGCGATGTCGCGGATCTCGCAGTGCTTCGATAAACGCGCGCTGTAGTGAGGGATGCATACAAATGTCCGGCTCTTCGATAAAAAAGAGACATCGATCCTTTTCATCGGCCATGAAAATTGGGAAGAGACAAGTGAGCAGGCTCTGCATTCCATCGCCCAAGTTGTGAATAGAACGTTGGGATCCATTTCCAATTTTAACTCTAATATCATGGCGATCGCCCTCCCCCGACTTCGCCTCATAGGGGATCAGGCTCACTTGATTTCCTTCATAAAACGTTGTTGATAGATAATGCTCAAATTCGTGAATCATGGCAGATTCTTGCGGTTCACCGTGCCGCATCCGTTTTAGCGTCATGTACATATCATAACCGGTAAAGATATCATGTAACTTCGGATTTGCGTCCGGAAAATAGTCCTCAATTGTTCGCTTCAAATATTCATCACGATCCGTAAGTCGCCGAAGTCCCCGGAGTATCGGAATATAACATCGTTTTGAAAATGACACCCATGCGGGCATTTGCAGGTTCTTTGTATTTTGTTCAAATGTGGAGTACGAATCCTCGAGGATCTTATTGCCTCGTGGATTTAATGTTCGCCCGACTCCGTTTAGCGCCTTGTCAATCGGGCCTTTGATCGACCTGTTAATTGCGTAGTATTCAGTCTTATATGTGGCTGATTCTGTATAATAAAGATTCGGCAATTTCTGGACGGAGTCAACGCATAGATTACAGACATCCGCAACTTGCGATATATTTGCTGTGATTTGATGCGGAAGGAGTTCTAAGTATTGCGTTGACATTCTTAAATGATTTGGGAATCCCGGAATATTCAGTTTTCGTGGTATTGGGTCTAGCAGGCCTGTGCAAAACCGATAATAACTCGAATTCGGAGTCGTTTTTGATTGAAACGCAAGGGCGCCACGATTTCGGGGGCGGCTGATAAATACTTCGCCATCATTTATCTTAACTGATTCGTGAATGTTGTGTACAT
>JACQFD010000029.1 GCA_016200225.1 Planctomycetota bacterium | reverse complement strand
GACTTGAAAACACTGCTTGGCCTGGCTCGCCGCGGTCGCGAACGCCTGCGGCGACACCCTTCGATTCTGTGGGGACTCCTCGCAAAGGCGGGACTTTCCTTTTAGATGGAATGTTACTATATTATGCGAGAGTCTCTAGTACACGGAATGTCCGGTTCCTTAGTTAGCCCTCGAGTGGCTGACAAAGATTCAGCAGATGAAGTTATAAAAATGATATGTGGATCACTTTCACAAGAAAAGCGCGAGTGGATAATAGCGGAATTAATAGAGTTGTTTCCAGGCTTCGGTGATCGTCTATCCGGAAAGACGAATGCTCAAGACTTTAATCGACTTGTGCGCGAAAAGAGAATTTCCGGAAATCACTTCAAACAGTTCTTTGAACTTGTCATTCCACCAGATGACATCTCAGAGGCGGACATAGCTGAATTGGAAATTCAGCTCCTTGAAGGAAACGAACACCGGGCGACTAGTGCATTGAACAATATTGCACGTGTAATCTCGGATGCCGAACTAATGCGTAGGTTGAAGGCAAGACAGAAAATTAGGTCGTCTACTGCAATCAATACTCTGATGCAGTCTTACGTCGAGGCTTGTCGCGCTCGTCAAGTTCCCAACTTCCTTGGCGCGGGAAATCTAGAATTGGGTGCCTTTCATCGAGCCATTGCAGACTTGCTAACGGATCTGGAATTAAGTGAACGAGTAACCATAGCGAAAGTTATTGTACATCAAGTGTCCAATCTCGCCCAACTCGTTCGCTGGTATTGGATTTTGCGAACTCCAGAACGCATTAGATCCGAGCGTGAATCAGAAGCACTCCTTCCAAGGGAAGTTGAGCTTGAACTTGAAAAGTCAATTGTAGACCGCATTGAAACTGAATCCTCACACCAGAGTTTCCTTGGGCGATTCAATATATCTGGAACTGACGTGCTATACGCGTGGGCCATTTTTGGTGGTCGAGAGCGAACGACCAAGCACATATCGAATTACATAATGAGCCAAAGGGAAAACGTCATCACTTTGCTTACTTGTTTCTTGGATGACCCAAATATGCTAAATGAGGCGAGCCGATCAATTTCTTTGATTAGTCCGTTACAAATAAGCAAGTTGCATGCAATCATTGACCCAAGCGTCCTTCGTGCGGCAGTCGATAAACACTTTGGCGCAGATCTAGAAAAAGTAAGGGAACCGATTGGCGAAACGGAACCCTTCAATGGCTATAGACTTATAAGATCGTATCTCTGGGCATCTGGCATTAAGGGAACGTAAGTCGCCGGACACGAAATTAATTGCACTAATTCATACTCGTGCTGTAATTATAACAGTGCCGCGCGTCAACTGTGTGGGTGCTGAGGAGCGTACCAGCCTATGACCTCTCCGCCGCCCAAGGAGAATCGTTAGTCATGAGTACAATCTAGGCGACGCGTAGCCTACAACATCATCCTCGTGTACCCCTGCAAAATCTTAATATAATTCCCGCGTTCATACATTTCCGGACGCGGGCAGCGCGACAAATTCATGCTGCCCTGCGCCTGACGGAGCGATTGATATTCGTGATCCTCCAGCCATTTTGTTAATTGTTCGCGAACGACGGCGAGGTGTTCGGGACCATGCGCGAGAAGGCTGGATACTAATTGTACGGCGTGCGCGCCGGCCATGACGGTCTTGACCGCGTCGAGTCCCGTGTGCACGCCGCCGGATGCCGCGAGCGATAATGATAATCGTCCGGACAACAGCGCGAGCCAGCGGAGGCGAAGTGGCAACTCGGTGGAATCCGATAAGTGTAATCGCATCGCCACATCCAAATGTTCGGGATCGATGTCGGGTTGATAGAATCTGTTAAATAATACCAATCCGCGCGCGCCGGCCGCCTCGAGTTCGCGCGCGAAATGCGTGAGCGAAGTCCACTGTGGCGATAGTTTCACCGCGACGGGCAGGCTCGTTTCACGGACGACGCGGCGCACCATGTCGACGACTCCCTGTTCGATGTCCATCGAAGTCTTCTCCGGGTCGTGTCCGACAGTGTATACATTCAACTCGAGCGCGTCGGCGCCCGCGTCCTCGATTAATTTTGCATAGTGCAACCATCCGGCGTTCGTGGCGCCGTTCAAGGATGCTATTACTGGAATCGCGACGGCTTTCTTTAGTTTTCGAATTTGTTCCAAATACGCGTCGGGACCGAGTACGAATTCGTGGGGTTTCGGCAGGAAAGTCGCAGCCTCGGCGAACGAGTTTCCGTGCGCGCCGATGGCGTCATGTGTAATATTCTCCAATTCGATCTGCTCCTCGAACAGCGAATGCATCACGATCGCGGCCGCGCCCGCGTCCTCGGCGCGGCGCACGAGATCGAAATCGTCCACGATCGGCGAGGCGCCGACGATCAGCGGATGGGGGAGTTCGAGTCCGAGCCAGGTAGTGGATAAATCCATATTTACAAATATTTGAATTGTTATGAGGTCGTGCCCGAACCCGCTTTTATTTGTTGCACGCGCAATTCCGCGAGTTGCCGGTAGATTTCCGTGCGGCGTAGCGCGTCGCGCTGAGCCTCCATTTGTAAATTCTCAAATCGCTTGGGATCGGTCTTCTCGACCATGCGGAAACGGGTCTCGTTCATCGTGTACTCTTTAACAGATCGCTTCGGCGTTCCGCCCATGTCGATCTGCATCGCGGGTTCGCCGGTCGCGCCGCGGCTTGGGTCCACTCGATACAATGGCCAGATGCCGCACTCGACGGCGAGCCGCTGTTGATCGGTCCCATACATCAAATCGTAGCCATGTGCAATACAGTGACTGTATGCAATAATAATACTAGGCCCCGCATGTGCATCCGCCTCTTGAAACGCCTTGACGGTCTGGATGTCTTTCGCTCCGTACGCGACCTGCGCGACATACACATGTCCATAACTCATCGCGATCAGGCCGAGATCCTTTTTAGATATTGATTTCCCGGCCGTCGCGAATTTCGCGGCCGCGCCGAGCGGAGTCGCCTTCGATTGTTGACCGCCGGTATTGGAGTAAACGCCTGTGTCGAGCACCAGAATATTAACATTCCACGGCGACGCGAGCACATGGTCGAGGCCGCCGAATCCGATGTCGTACGCCCAGCCGTCGCCGCCGACGAGCCAGACAGTTTTCTTAACAAAATGATCGGCCGCGCCCTCGAGTCGCCGCGCTTCGTTCGTATGGATCGCGCGCAACGAACCCCGCAGCGCCAGCACGCGCTCGCGCTGGGCCGCGACGCCGGATTCATTTGTTTGATCGGCCTCGAGCAGCGCGCGCGCCAGATCGTCGCCGACGCGCGGCGCGAGTTGTTTTAGTAAATTCGTCGCGTCCGCGTACCGCGATTCGAGCGCGAGCCGCATGCCGAGGCCGAATTCGGCGTTGTCTTCAAATAGTGAATTCGACCACGCCGGGCCGCGCCCGTCGCGATTGGTAGTATACGGCGTCGTCGGCAGATTGCCGCCGTAGATCGAAGAACACCCGGTCGCGTTCGCGATCAGCAGGCGGTCGCCGAACAGTTGAGTTAATAATTTGATATAAGGAGTTTCGCCGCAGCCGCCGCAGGCGCCCGAGAATTCGAACAGCGGTTCGAGAAACTGCGCGCCCTTGATGTCTAATTTAATATTCTCGCGCGGCGCCTCGGGGATTTGTAAGAAGAAGTCGAATCGTTCGCGTTCGGCGTCGCGGAGCGGGCGCTGCGGGGCCATGTCGAGGGCCTTGTGCCGCGGATTGGCCTTGTCCTTTGCCGGACAGATGACGACGCACGCCTGGCAGCCGGTGCAATCCTCGGGCGCGACTTGAACTGTATAATTCGCCTCCGGAAATTCGTTGCCGCGATACAAAACGGATTTGAAGCCTTCGGGCGCGCCCGCGAGGCATTCCGAATCGTAAGCTTTGACGCGGATCGCCGCGTGCGGACAGACCATCGCGCATTTGTTACATTGAATGCAAATGGAGGAATCCCATACGGGAATTTCGCTTGCAATATTACGTTTCTCCCACTTTGCCGTGCCGACGGGCCACGTGCCGTCGGGCGGAAACGCGCTCACGGGTAACAAATCCCCTTTGCCGGCGAGCATGACCGCGGTGACGCGCTGCACGAAATCGGGCGCGTTCGGCGACACGAGCGGCGGCCGCCTCCGCGAGGTCGTCGCGCGCGTCGGAACGTTTACTTCAAACAAATAATCGAGCGTCCGGTCGATCGCCTCCTGATTGCGCTTCACGACCTCGGCGCCTTTCTTGCCGTAGGTTTTTTCGATCGATTGTTTAATTTTAAGAATCGCTTCCGCGCGCGGGAGAACGCCCGAAATCGCGAAGAAGCACGTCTGCATGATCGTGTTGATGCGCGCGCCCATGCCGGTGTCGCGCGCGACTTTGACGGCGTCGATGACCCAGAATTTAAGTCGTTTATCGACGATCGATTGTTGCATTTCGAGCGGCAGGTCGTCGAAAATGCGCGCGGCGTCGTACGGCGTATTTAACAAAAACACGGCGCCCGGTTTCGCCAGTTCGAGCACGTCGAACCGATCCGTAAATTCGAATTGATGGCACCCGACGAAATCCGCCTCTTGTATCAAATACGGCGCGCGCAGCGGCTCCGGCCCGAAGCGCAGGTGCGAAACCGTGATGGCGCCCGACTTTTTGGAATCGTAAACAAAATATCCCTGCACGTGCAGCGACGTCTGCTCGCCGATGATTTTAATCGTATTCTTGTTGGCGCCGACGGTCCCGTCCGAACCGAGTCCATAAAATAAAGACTGGAATACTTTATTATCAAATACGTCCGGCGCATCGGCGGCCGGCAGCGAGAGATGCGTGACGTCGTCGACGATTCCAACTGTAAAATGATTGCGCGGGTTCTTTTCCGCGAGATCGTTATAAATCGAACGGACCATCGCCGGGGTGAATTCCTTCGACGACAAACCGTAGCGTCCGCCGCGGACCTCGATGCGCGCGGCGATTCCCGCCTCGGCAAGCGCCGCGACGATGTCCAAATATAACGGTTCGCCGATCGCGCCCGGCTCTTTTGTACGATCGAGAACGGAAATGCGTTTTGTCGTATTCGGAAGAATATTTGTAAAATGCGCGATCGAGAACGGCCGGTAGAGATGAACCGTGACGACGCCGACTCTGGCGCCGCGCGCATTTAACCAATCGGCCGTCGCGCGCGCCGTTTCGGCGCCCGATCCCATGATGACGATGACGCGGTCCGCGTCGGGCGCGCCGTGATAATCGAATAATTTATAATTTCGGCCCGTGAGTTTTCCAAACTTTACCATTTCGGACTCGACGATCGACGGGCACTTTTGATAATAACCATTCGCCGCCTCGCGCGCCTGAAAAAACGTATCAGGATTTTGCGCCGTGCCCCGTAGCACGGGTTTGTCCGGCGTCAGCGCGCGCCCGCGGTGCGCCGCCACGCATTCCGCGTCGAGACAAGATAACAATTCCTCGTTCGTTAAACATTGCACGCGGGCGATTTCGTGCGACGTGCGGAATCCGTCGAAGAAATGTAAGAACGGAACCCGCGCGCGCAGCGTGGCCGCGTGGGCGACCGCCGCGAGATCGTGCGCCTCCTGCGGCGACGACGATGCTAACATTGCGAATCCGGTGGTCCGGCACGCCATCACGTCGGAGTGGTCGCCGAATATGCTAAGCGCGTGCGTCGCCACGGTGCGCGCCGATACATGCAATACAAACGGCGTGAGCTCTCCCGCAATCTTAAACATATTCGGAATATATAATAACAATCCCTGCGACGCCGTGAAGCTCGCGGCGAGCGCGCCCGCCTGAAGCGCGCCGTGGACCGCGCCCGCGGCGCCGGCCTCCGACTGCATTTCCTGCACGATCGGCACTGTTCCATAAAGATTCCGCCGCCCCTCGGCCGCCCATTCGTCCGCGAACTCGCCCATCGCCGAAGACGGCGTTATTGGATAGATCGCGAGCACTTCGCTCGCGCGATATGCAACAATTGCCGCGGCTTCGTTTCCGTCGATTATTTGTATAGTTTTCTCGGACATGCTTTTTTTTCCGCGCGCGCGCACGTGCGGCGGCGGACGAATTGCCAAACAGCAAATGGTCGACCGGAGGCGCACCGGCCGCGGTGGACCTGTTTTTCAAAGGGAAACGGCGCGCCGGCCGCGCAATCGGCGACCCGGGCTGGTTTTGACGTGCGTCAATCTGAACCGCCGACGGTCCTGCGCTGTCGCCGGGCGCCACAGGCCGGGACATTGCGCGCCGCCGGTCTACTAATATACAATTTCGCGATGCGCATTCCGATTTCGATTTTCGCCGCGGCGCCGCTGTCTCTCGCCGCGCTGATCCCGCCGTCGAATCTTAGTTATCAAAATCCGCCGGCCGCAGAGAGCCGTGCGGCGGGAGTTGAATGGGGACAGAATCTCGCCGCGGCGCTGTCCGTCGATAACAGTCGTCCGCCGCGGCCGATTTTCCTATTCTTTACGGCCTCCTGGTGCGTGCCATGTAAAGAATTGAAGGAAACCGTTTGTTCGACGGCGGAGTTCGCTCGCGATTTTAAGGATTTTCGTTTTGTTATGATCGATATCGATTCGCCCGAAGGTAAGAAACTAAAGAATGAATGGGAGGTCGGTCCGATTCCGGACATACGGTTTCTCTCGGAAACGGGTGCGGAAATTGGTGGATTTGTAGGATCGCAAGCGCTCGCGTCGGTGAACACGTCGTTCGCCCGCGCGCGCGCCTCGGAGGCGCGCGAAAAAGAGCTTCGAGCCGCGGCCGCGGCGGATAATTTAAATCCGAGGCCCTTGCTCGAACTGGGCGAACATTTACTTTTGCGGCCGACGAAACGATTTGGAATTGAAGTATTAAAAAAAGTCGCCGAAATGGACGCGGCCAACCAATCGGGCTGCGCCGCAAAAGCCAATTGGGAAATTGTCGGCGCCCTACTCCATCCGATCGGTCGGCCGTCCGACGACGACCTGCGCGAAGCGACGCAACGGCGCGTCGCATTCGATAAATTCAAATCGCTCCGCGACGGCGCGAAGAACTACCGCAAGTCGATCGAGTGCTGGCTCCAATGGCACGCCGAATTGAAACAATGGAGCGACCGCCGCGAACGCGAAAAAAATAATGATTTAATGCTGGAAGTGCCCGCGAACGCTCCGCTGCGGAAGACGATCGCCGCCCTTGCCGCGGAATTTAACGATAAATCCCCCGACGACTGCATCGGCGACGCGTATTTGATCGATGGATTGTTAAATTACTATTCAGGGGATTACGATGCCGGAATATCGAAGCTCGGATTCTTTTTGGAAAACTTCAAAAATCACCGTTGGGCCGGCGAAGGGCGCCGCTTTATTGAGATTTGCAAGCGATTGAAGGAAAAGAAGGCCGCCGGCGCGGAGAGCAAGCCGGCGCGGTAAGTGCGCTTCGCGCGCCGCGGAGCCCGCCTCTCGCATTGGCCTTCTCCCTATGAATGCGTTCTTAATTTAACTTTAATATGATTTGTCTTTGCATCCGAATTCCAAATAATAGGAACTCTACTATTCACATCCGCCTTGGCGCTTTGTATGGAGTATTCTCCGGCCGGTAACGCTAACGATATTTCGCCGTCGTTGCCGGTTTTTCGGGTGACGGAGACTTGCGCGCCGCCGGTTGAAGTTCCCGAAATGAATACTTCAGATATGACGATGGGATTGTCCGTGGATTCGTCGAGACAGGTTATCGAACAGTCGACGAACGATTCATTATATTCGCGGAGCGCGGTCGCGCCGGGCTCGAGAAAAACTTCGCCGGGTAATGTAATGCTTCCGCCTCGCGTGAGAAGAGATATGATATATTGTCCGGGAAATAGCGGTCCGAGTTCCGCGTGCGTTCGTTGCCATTCGAAGGACTTGCTGGATTCGAAATTGTCGGTTTTTTCTGGGACGCGCGTGGCGCCGATCATGCCGGTGAATTGGATGTCGATGGGCGATCGTATTTGTATGAATCCGGGCGCGAATGATGAAATATCCAATTCCATCGAGTGTTCCATGGGCTCGCCGGTCAGGTCGATCTCGCCGGCGCGACGGCTGGCGGTCATGCCGCCTCCGCCGGGGATGAGCACGCTGACTTCGATCATCCCCGGCGCGAGCGGACCGACGGACGCGTCGCCTTTGGCGTCGAGAAATCCGACGGCGCGCTCCGCGCCGGGCAGGATTGAATAATTTAATAATGCGGCCTCGGACGGCCGGGGACTCGTCGCGCGGGCTTCGACTTGGAGTTTTTGTAGAATTTCGGACGGCGCACCCTTCGCGTGGATCCGCAGCGAACGGGCGGGCGGAAGCGTTAATTCAATATTCGGCGCGGCGCCGTCTTTCGTTAATGTAACGGATACTGGCTTCGATCCGATCGTATCGTTTTCCGTCGCGAACACCGAGTACGCGCCGGGCCGGAGTCCGCTAACGATAAAATCGCCGGCCTCGTTCGACTGGACGCGCGCGGCCGGTTGAAACTGGAACGGTTGCGCGTCGCCTCCAACGATCGCATTCATTATATAAACGCTCACGTTCGCCGCCGGCGTATTGCCGCGAAGCACGCTGCCGATCAGGCGCAACCGCCCTTTTAAGAATACAGCAACTTCGCGCGTTTCGCCGACCGCGATCGCGCCCGCGTCGACGCTCTCTTCGCCGCGGTCTTGGGCCCCGACGACGAGCGAATAGGTTCCCGGCGGTAAATGATATAAATTATCCGGCGGCGGCGATTCGCCGAGCAACAAAAGGTTTTCGTCGCGCGGAAAGAATTTATTTCCGTCCTTGATCGCGCGTTTCATTCCCTCCGGCAGATCCCGCGAATCGGTAATGATAACGGAAGCATAATAATGTTCAATGGGCGTTCCGTCGGGGCCGTCGAATACTCGCAATCGGAGGCCGGACGCGCACGTCAGCGGTATGGTGACTCGGTCGGGCCCGGGGCGCAGACGACGGTCGCCGATCGGCGCGAAACGAGCGTCGTTCAATTGTAATGTATATTCGCGGCCCGGCTCCAAATGTTCAAAGATGAAGTAGTTGCTTGGACTGGATTCCTCGTCGCGCTCGCCGCCCGTCGCAATGTGAATCTTAGAATCGGAATCAATTAATAGTACGTTTTTCTTCGGCACGCCTCCGCAGATTCCGTCCGGTCGACCGGCGGCCTGGAGCCAGACCTGGAGCGCCGTGCCGACGACCGCGCTGTTGAAGTGAACGTCGGACCGCGTGTCGGCTCCGGATTTAATCGTAAACATTTGGGGGTCGGCCTTTTGTCCGTCGCCGAGCGTCGCGTCCAATCGATATTCGCCCGGAGCGAGGCCATCAATAATAAAGTGTCCGTCATGATTTGCAAAATCCGTCGAGCGGCGGACATGCAGCGCATTCGGGATCGACACCGGCTTGTCCTGCGGAGCGTTTAGTACCATTTGATCGGGCGGATCCGCCGGCAGGCAACGAACGGACCATCCGGACGCAATCGGGTCGCCGCTTTTGTCGTATACAATTCCTTCGACGCGTCCCGCGGCGCGCAGGACAATGTCGCCGAGATCCCTGCTGTGCGACTCGCGTTGGAAATGTATACTTCTGAAAATGTCTTCGCGGCCTTTCGGTTTTATAATAATTGAAACCGTGATCGGACGCCACGGCGGCGGCGCGAATCGGCCGAGTGGAATAGTAATAATAAACTTACCGTCGTCGCCGCTCGTGCCGGTGCATCCGGCGCCCGGATCCGACTTTGTTTTCGTTTCGCGAATCGCATCGAGCGACATGCCCACGCTCAAGTTGACGGCGACGCCCGCGTTTGGCTTTCCCGCTTCGTCGATGAATCGGCCGCGCAAGATGAATAACGAACGGTCGGATTCATTAATTGCAATCGTCTCCGCGGCCGTGCGCGAGGAGGGATTTGGACTCGACTCCGATCGTCCGGCCGCGGTCGCCGGTTCGCGCGTTTCCGCAGTTCGCGAGGCGGGCGTTGTCGGAAGTGTAAAATTCGAATGCGCGCTGGAGCCCCAGAATATGGTTATTATAATAATTGCGAATACGAAGATTGTGATTAAGAGATATCGTCGTAATCTTCGGTTGTTCATCAATATTCGAATCGTAACGTCAGGGTTGGATCGCAACAGCGATTCCCTTGGAACTCACAAGATGGTCCTGCGCCGGGCTGCAGTCGAAGCCGTCGGCCGCGTTTTCTACAAAAACGCCCTGCGCGTAAAAAGTAAAACCAGCGAGCGACGGATCGTTCGGTAGCGGCGCCCCAAGAAATGCGGTGCCGGACGAATCGCTACTAAAATCGAGCGCGGCGACGAGCGCCGAATGATTAAGATCGACGTACAGTGTGAGGCCGAGGAAAAACGGATCGGATCCGGCGAGATCCTGGACATCGCATGCGAACGCGAGTCCGATCGCGTTGCGCGGAGCGTTTGTACAGATAAGTCCGAAATCCGGAGAATTAACGTTTGGATCGCCGCTCGTCCCCATGGCGAGAATTCCGGCGCATCCGAAGGTGCCCGTACCCCAAACAGACATCCCGGGGGAAGCCGGCGTTTGATTTAACAGAATCGAGATTGTATATGAACTATAATTGGCCGTCACGATATCCGGCGCGCCGTCCTGATCGACGTCGCCGAGGCTAAGACTAAGCGGGTCTTTGCCAACTGTAAATTGGAGGGGAGTACCAAACGATCCGTCGCCGACGCCCGGCGCGACGAATACGGAATGGTGGTATCCGTCGCCGGCAAAAGCGCCCGCGATAACGTCGGGCTTGCCGTCCTGCGTCAAGTCTCCGATCGCGAGCGACATAGGATACGCAAGAACTCCGAGCAAATCGTTGGATGCGGATTTGTAAGTTCCGTCGCCTTTTCCGAGAAAAGCCGAAAATGTATGGATTTTTTCGCTCGCGGACACCAAATCGGGGACTCCGTCGCCGTCGAGATCGCCCATGGCGAACGCTAATATATAATCGCCCGATCCGTTATTGAAAGTGTAGGCGGCGCCGAACGTCCCGTTGCCGTTTCCTAATAAAATTGAGATGGAATTTTGAAAGATTGGTTGCATGCCTCGATTAATCGTCGCAGCGTCGGGGATGCCGTCGCCGTTCAGATCACCGACGGCGAGGCGGAAGGGCGCCGTTCCCGTCGCGAACGTCGCGGACGCGCCGAGCGTGCCATCGCCGTTTCCTAAGAATACAGAAATAGCGGAGATGCCATTGTATACATAAGTCGTGCAGACGACGTCGGGTTTGCCGTCGGCGTCGAGATCCGCGATCGCGTTCACGGCCGACGAGCCCGCCAAAGGATAATAAACGGGCGGCGCGAACGTGGCCGGACCATTCGCTAATAAAACCGTGAGGCCGCCGGCGCTCGAGACGACATCGGGCATCGAGTCGCCGTTCAGATCGCACATGGTGATGTCATTGGCGCCCGGGACGCCGCCGGGATACCACGACACCGCGGGAGCGAAGGCGCCCGTGCCGTTGCCCGCGAGTATTGTCATTTCACTTAGTGTAATATTGGCGACCGCGGCGTCCAAATTTCCGTCCGCGTCGAGATCGCCGAGGAATATGGATATTGGATTCGGCTGTGCGTAATAACTCGCCGCGACTTTGAACGTCCCGTCGCCGTTTCCTAATAAAACGGATATGCTATTTTGATCGACGTTCGCGGCGGCGAGATCGGTCTTCCCGTCGGCGTCGACGTCGGCGAAAGCGATCGACGAGGGTTTGGCGCCGGCGGGATACAATACTTTCGCAGCAAATGTAATATCGCCATTTCCTAACAATACCGAGATGGTGCTGTCCGTCGAATTCGACGTCGCGAGATCCTGTTTTCCGTCGCCATTCAATTCGGTTACGGCCACGAAATTGGACCCGATGCCGGCGGTATAATTAATATGCGAGGCAAAAGCTCCGGTTCCGTCGCCGGGAAAAATCGAAACGGTATTACCATTAAGATTCGCCGTTGCGATGTCGGCCTTGCCATCATTATTAAAATCGCCGGCCACGATCGACCGCGGATTACTGTTACTTTCAAGAGCGAACGTCGCGGCCGGCGCGAACGCGCCGCTTCCGATTCCGAGAAGAACGGAGATCCCGTGTGGCGAGTCGTTTGCCGTCGCGAGATCGGGGATTCCGTCGCCGTTCAAGTCGGCGATCGCGTTTGCGGCGGCGTGGCCGCCGACGACGAAAAAAGTCGCGGGCGAAAACGCGCCATTGCCTGTTCCTAAGAATACGGAAACATTGTTAGAATTATAATTGGCGACCGCGGCGTCCGGCCTGCCGTCGGCGTTCAAATCTCCAATCGCTACAAAAGATGGATTTGTTCCGGCGGCGTACGACGCGGGGGATGCGAAACCGCCCGCGCCCGTTCCTAACAATACGGAAATATTACTCGAATTGTAATTTGCGGTGACGGCGTCCGCTTTTCCGTCCGCGTTCAAGTCCGCGATCGCGACGCAATTGGGATTGTAACCCGGATGACCGCCCACGCCGTACGTCGCGGGCGCGCCGAAGAGACCTTTGCCGTTTCCTAACAATACGGAAATATTGTAACCATTGTAATTCGCCGTCACGATGTCGGGCGCGCCGTCGCCGTTTACAAATGCGATCGCGACGGATTTCGGATTCGAACCGGCCTGAAATTGTTGTCCCAAAAACAGCGGGTTCTGCGCGGACGCCATGGGGACGCGAGAGATTATAAAAATTACAATTACAGAGAACGGCGCGCGAATGGATTTGTGCATGGCAAGTCCCGGTACGGCGATGTGATGAGCGATTCACATTAACCGCGGAGAACTCCGCGCGACAGCCGATTGCGCGGATTTCCCGCGCGAAAGATCAGCCGCCGTCGCCGTAACCGGGGCGGTTGGCGTCGAACGCGGGAGCCGGCATCCGCGCGGCGATTTCGGCCGCGGCTTCGCCGGAGATCGGCCGTTTCCGCGCCTCGGCGCGGAATATGAGTAATCCTTTGGATCTTGCTACAATTTCGCGCAGCGTGCGCCCCTCGGGCGCGTCGGGCCATGTGCCCTCCGGTTCGCGCCAATCGAACAATTGCGGAACGGTCGCACGGGCGTATTCGAAAAATGCGGGGTTGTCCGTTTGAAATACAAAGATTCCGCCGGGACGCAGCGCGTTGAATATTGATAATAACACTTCCGGAGACAACTGCCGCCGCGCGGTTTTGCTCGCATCGTAATACGGCTGAGGATGATAAAGATGCACTTCGTCGATCGACCCGGCCTCGCAGCGTTCGGTAATGAACTCCGTCGCGTCGCCCCACGCAAGTTTACAATTAGTCAAACCACGCTGGCCCGCGCGCAGGCTCCCGAGCCGCACGGCGGGGGGCACGAGTTCGATTCCCAAATGATCGAATTCTGGGCGCGCGATCGCCGAAGAAATAATATATCGCCCGTTGCCGCAGCCGAGATCGACGATGCGGCGCGCGTCGCGTCCGAATACAATATTCCAATTAAATTTTACGCCGCGGTTGCCGAGGCCGGTGCGCGTGCGCGTCCACCGCTCTTTTGGTAATTTTACACCTGGAAATTCCGGACCGCCGTCGAAGTCGCCGCCGAGTCCGAAAAATTTAGGACGCGACGAGGATTGGATACCCCGTCGCGTCCTGCCGAATCGCGGATTTCGCGGACCGGATCCCCGCACGATTATGGCACCTGATTCGTGAGAATTGTAAATTCACCGATATCCGTCGTCACGAGATCCATGTGCCCGTCGATATCGAAGTCGCCAAACTTCAAATCGACCGGCGAGGAACCGACGACGTACCACTGCGGCGCGAGGATGTTTCCGGCGCCGTCGCCCCGAAATATATATATTCGCTGCGCGTTCGCGGAAGCGAGGGCGACTTCGGGTTTGCCGTCGCCGTTCGCGTCCGCGATCGCGAGCGCGCTGATCGGAAGATAAAGAATCGACGGATCGACCGAAAATTGCATTTCGGGTTCGAACGTCGTGAGATAATTACCTTTAAAAACGCTTACATAACCGTCGACGCTCGACACGACAAGATCGGGGTCGCCGTCCATGTTCAAATCCCCGACTTCCATCGAACTCGGTTCCTTCGTCAACGCGAATTTTCGCGGCGCGATCAAACCGGTCGGCGAACCGAGGATCGCCGTGATCTGCATCGGCGTCTTGTGCGTGACGACAATATCCAAGAATCCATCATTATTAAAATCGGCCACGCGGACGGCCGTCCCGAGTTTTGTTATTTTCTTGAATCCGCTCGAAACGAAGGCGCCGGTTCCGTCGTTCAACGATAATGATATTGATCCGATCGGCCCTTGTAATGTAATAATATCGGTGTCGCCGTCGCCGTCGATGTCGGCCGCCGCGACAGCCACAGTCTGCGGGCGGTCGCCGAATTGTACAAAACTCGGGAACGATCCGTCGCCCGCGCCGAATCCGACTTGGAATTTATTTGTAGGAGCGAGCGACGCGGCGTAGTCGGGGTAGCCGTCGCCGTCGAAATCGGCGAGCGTGAAACCGCTGAAACTGCCGACGAGCGACGCCGTCGGAGCCGCCGAAAACGTGCCGTCTCCATTATTAATAAATGGCTCGACGACGACTCCCGTGACCGCGTCGTAGGCGACGACGTCGGGGCGGTTGTCGCCGTTCAGATCTGTAACAAAGACATTTCTCGCCGAGCCGGCGTGCTGGACGCTTGTCCGATTTCTAAAGTTTCCGTTTCCGTCGGTCGTAAGAATAATAATATCGCTGCCGTTCGAAAACACCGCGTCGGCGTTGCCGTCGCCGTTCATGTCGGCGGCGAAAATATTCGATCCCGAACCCGCGAGCGGCGACTGACCGGCGAGCGTGAACGATCCCGCCGGCGAATTTAGATAACTTGCAAATGTGGCAACGCCGTTTGCCGTGCCGCCGACCATCAAATCGGGAATCTGATCATTATTTAGATCCGCCACGCCGAGCGCGGTCGCCGGATTCGAAAGCAGCGGCGTGTTCGTGAAAGTGCCCGTTCCATTATTTATGAATAAATTGTTGACGCTGTACGAAACGTGCGCGAAATCCACGGATCCGGAAGTATCGAAATCAGCCGCCGCAAAACCGTGGACGAACGTGCCGCCGAGCGAAATCGTCGACGACACCGCGAACGCGCCGTGGCCGTCGCCATGGAATAGATATATACTGAACATCGATTGCACGGCGACGTCCATGTGGCCGTCCCCGTCGACGTCGGCGACGGCCAGCGCCTGCGGAAGATAATTATTATCGGCGGCGAAATAGGCGGGCGCGCCGAAGGACCCTGCGCCGTTTCCGAGGCGAACGGATATATCTTTTTCACCGCCGTCGCACGTGAGCAAGTCGGGAATTCCGTCTTCGTCGACGTCGGCGGCTGCGAGCGCGGCCGGATTCTTCGAATCATAAACGAAAGAATCGGTAATTGTGAAATGCGCGGCGCCGTCGTTTAATAATACGAAGGATTCGCCGTCGTTCGCGACGATGGCGAGATCGGCGTGGCCGTCCCCGTTGAAATCGGCCGTCGTCATCCGCATGACACTTAATATGAACGGCAGCCCTGTGAACGGCACGGAGACTTGCACAACCGGCGCGAACGTTCCCGCGCCGGTTCCGAAGAGGAGTCCGACGGTCTTCGTGGCGATTCCGATCGCGGCGACGTCGGGAATTCCATCTTCATTAAAGTCGGCGAGGGCGAGCGACTGCGGACCCGCATATTTGTGCGTCGCGGCGCCGTTATACACGGGATCGTTTTGTACAATTGCAGGATTTGCAATTGTAGAAATCGCCGAAACTGTAAAAACTACGGATGCAACGGCCGTTTGATACAAATAGCGACGGGAATTTGTACTCATATGGGTTTCCATCGAGAAATCGTTCGGGTGAGGGTGGATGCCGCGACTCCGCATTGCGGCGTTCCAACCGTTACCCAAACTCGCCGCCGCGTCACAGTTCGCGCGGCACCGCGCCGGTGTGCGCGGAAAATGTTACGAAAAGGAAACTTGGCGGGAGCGCATGGGAATCGAACCCACCAGCCCCGCACGAGGCGGGGCACAACGGCTTTGAAGACCGTGCCGGACACCAGCCCGGATCCACTCCCATCGAGTGGCGAACCGGGAGCATAACCGAATCGCGCCCGGCGCGACAGATTATACAATTCTCCGCAGCGCGGGGGCGATGGGGGCCGTCGTGACGCGCAAGAACGGCGGCAACGCGGCGCACCAACCCACAAACACTCCGAAAGGAACGGCGGCGAGGGCGAGCCATGCCGGGACGCGGAAACCTAACAAAAATCCGTTGCCGATGTCGGTCCAAGGGCCTTCGAATTGGAATAACAATTTCGCGGCGCCCGCGCCGGCCGCCGACGCGAGCCCGCAGAGGACCGCAACCTCGATCAATAATAATATCAATAACGCGCCTGGCGTGAAGCCGAGCGTTTTCATGATCGCGATCTCGTGCGCGCGCTCGCGGGCGGACATCGCGAGCGTGTTCGCGGCCACGCAGACCATCGCGAACGCGCACGCGAGCGCGATCGAACGTAACAGAACGCGCACGTTGCCGAGCATCGAAACCCACTGCGCCTGAAACGCGCGCTCCGTCTCGGTCACCGTCGGCGCATCGCTGTTGGCGAACTCCGCGTCGATGCGCGCCGCGACGAGCGGACAGTCTTCGATCGTATTGCAAATAATATTAAAAAATGTGACCTGCCCCGCGCGACCCATCAATTCGTCCAGATAATCGCGATGAAAATAAAACGACGAGCGCTCCTGGCCGTCATAACAGGAACGCAGCGTCACTTCGACGTCGGGAAAACCAATGCCTTGAAATGTTATGCGGTCGCCGAGTTTCCATCCGTATTTTTGATATAAACCGCGCCCCGCGCTCGCGCCGCGGCGATCCTTAATGAACTCATCGGTCAACTCGGGTCGCGGCGCGCCTGTCACGGGGTCGACGACGCGCGTTTCGGGATAATTTTCGGCGAGCGTGTCCGCGTCGATCGCCATTTTGCCGAAAAAATACTCGGCGCGGAGTTCTTTATAAATGCCCCAATATAATATAATCGCGGCGGTGCCTTTGACGCCCTTGACATTACGTATTTTATTATTATAAGTTTGCGGCATCGAATCTTTAAAATTCGTATTCCGCCGGACGACGAGGCGCCGTTCGGAGCCGTCGACGTGCGGCATGTCGTCGAGGTGGCGCAGAATCGCCTCGAGCACGACGACGAGAAAAACCGAGGCCGCGATCGAAAGCAGCGTTAGTATTGTCCGGCGGCGATTTCTGAGCAGGTTATTCCGAATATAAGGAATAAGACCGAGCATCGTCCGACTCTTTTTTATCTTCCGGAAGGCAAATTATCAAATCGCGCGCATCGCCTGCGTGATCGGCTGGCGCGCGGCGCGCCACGCGGGGAAAAGGCCGCCGAAGACGCCGAGAATGCCGCCGAAAATCGCGCCGGAGATCATGACCTGCGCATTGACTTGAAACGCAAATGTAATTTCCGAGAATGTCGCGAAATTCGTCGTGCCGGTCGAAATCCCGTTGACGAACAATGATAATAATGCTCCGATCGCTCCGCCGAACAACGCCAGAATCGTCGACTCGATCACGAAGGAGATCATTACAGATCGCCGCTTGAATCCGATCGCGCGCAACACGGCGATTTCGCGGCCGCGCGAGGCCACGGCGGCGTACATCGTATTCATGACCGCGAACGCCGCGCCGATCGCCATGAAAATAGCTATGAATTGCCCGATATAAGCGATCGGCGAGCCCATGTCCGTTTGTTTACGAAAATAATCGCGCTCGGTGAACGCCTCCATGGATTTTAATTGTGAATCGAATTTCGGCGCCAAAGTTAACGATAGCCCCGCGTCGGAAATGCGCGAAGTCGCGATCATTCCGATCGCCGCGAGCACGCTCTTCATTTCCGGTTCTTTGGATTTCTCGTCCGCGGCTTCCGTCACGTTCATGATACTTTTCGGAATCGCGCCGGAATTGTACAATTCTTCGCCGCGCTTCAATTCGCCCGGTTTCGCGCGAACCCACACGCTGCTCCACGCGTCGGTGCGCAGGTTCGCGCCCGCGAGCGTCTCGGCGTCGCCCCAAATCTCCGATCCGTACGCCGTCGTGCCCGCATCGAAAATGCCGACGACGCGCCAGTCCCGTTTTCCAAGAGGAAGGCGATCGCCGATTTTACAATGTTCGAATCGTTCCGAAATGTTACGAGCGACGGCGACGTCGGTCAGTCCCTCGCGAGGCCACTCGCCTTCGATTAATTTAACATTCGGCCGCAGCAATCGCCCCTCGGGCGACATGCCGCGGATCGCCACGTTACTTGCCGTCCCGCCGATGCGATTCAGATTTAATAATATCATGATCTCTTTCGATACGATTGCGCGCGACGTCTTCGGATCGCGCTCGATGCCCGGCAGCGCCTCGATGACCGGCGCGTCGGCGCGCACGATCGAGGAATTTGTCTCCGTCATCGACGACTTGCGTAGAAAAACAATTGTATTTTCGTCGCCCGTTTCCGTCAGCGCCTTCGAAAGGCCGTTGTTGAGCGCCATCACGGCGCAAAACACGGCGGTCGGGAGCGCGATGCCGAGCGCCGTCATGACCGTGCCGACCCAGCGGACGTATAGATGCCGAATATTATATTTTAACGGTATGCCGAGCATTTGTATAATTGATTATAGTGATTGAATGATATGTTCGTGCCGCGCCGGTTCATCCGACGCGGCGGATGGTGGCCGCGATCGGCCGCGTGCACGCGCTCCACGCGGGAAACACGGCCGCGAGCGCGCCGACGACGGCTCCGAGAAACGTGCTCGAAACCGCGATCGCGGCCGGCAATCGGTAATGTCCGAAAAATCGCGTGAATATTTGCATATCGCTGAATATCAACATCGCGATCGGCGCCGCCGCCGCGGCGAGCCCGGCGCCGATGGCCGCGCCCGCGAAGGCAAGCATCGCAGATTCGGATAGTAAATATCGTAATAACCGCGGCGAATCGAATCCGAGCGCGCGCAAAATGGCAAGTTCGTGAACGCGCTCGCGCGCCGCCATCGCCGTCGTGTTCGCCGCGACCATTAACATCGTAAACGCGACCGCGAGACCGATCGCGCGGACGAAGAATTCTACATTTCCAAGGAATCCGATCGCGTGGCCGCGCATCGATTGCTCAGATTCCGTGAGCGTTTCGTGATCGGAATTTTCGAATTGCGCGTCGATTTTGGCAATGACAGACGCCATCGAATCCAAAGTATCCGCGCGCAGCATGAAGGCGGTCGTGGTGCCGATTCTCCCGAGGGCTTCGTCGAAGGATTTGTATGCAAAATACAATATCTGGTCTTCCGCGCCTTTTGCTACAAAAGCGCCGCGCAGCGTGAGTTCGAGGTTCGCGGGATACACCGTGCCCTTGAGCGTGATGCGGTCGCCGATTTTCCAATGATAACGTTTAAAAAGGTCCCTGCCCGCGAGCGCGCCCATCCGATCGGCGCGGAAGTCTTCATACAATTCCGGCTTCGGCGCGCCGGTCGCCGGATCGACGACCTCGATTTCGGGAATGACCCGATGCAATTCTTCGGGGTCGACGGCGAATTGAGCAAAACTATTGCTCGGAAGATCGTCGCGGTAGCCGCCGAAAAAATAAGTATACGGCGTCACGCCGACGACTCCCGGAATGTTATGTATCTTATCACCGTGCGCGATCGGAAGGCGATTTAGGAAAGAGACGCGATTATGACAAACGAGCCGCGTCGCGCCGCCGGTGTGCAGCGGAAAATTCTTGAGATAATCGAGCAGTCCCTCGAGCGTCGCGATCAGAAATATCGAAAACGCGAGCGACGCGATCGTGAGCGCCGCGCGCCGCCGGTTGCGCAGCATGTTTTTAATAATAAAACTAAATATTGTCACGGCGGTCGGTCTTGTCAGGCGACGCGGCGCAGCGTCGTCGAAATCGGCATCCACGCGACGCGCGCACACGGGATCAGCGCGGCGCACAGTCCAACAATTGCGCCGACGAGCGTCGATCCGATCGCGATCGCGGGCGCCATTTGGTATTGTTCAAAAAAGAACGCCATCGGAGATTGTTGCATTGCCGCCCGGACCTGCGCCGAAAAGAAATACGCGGCCGCGGCGCCGAGACCCGCGCCGGAGAAAGCGACGAGCACGTTTTCGAATAGTAAATATCTCAAAACGGTCGTGGGCGCGAATCCGATCGCTTTCATCACCGCGACTTCGTGCGCGCGCTCGCGCGCGGCGGAAGCCGTCGTGTTCGCGGCGACCATTAACATTGTAAACGCGACGGCGGTCGCGATCGAATGCACGAGCATCGTAAGATTGCCGAGCATTTTTACAAATCCGAGGGAGAACGCCTGTTCGGTTTCCGTGAATGTTTGGAAGTCCGAATCGGCGAAACCACCGTCGATTTGATCGATGAGCCGCGGAATGTCGTCGGAGTTTTTGACGCGGGCCTCGACGACGCCGATGAGCCCGGGATTGCCGAGCGATTCGTCGATGTATTTGTGATGATAATAAAGCGTGCTCTCGTCGGTGCCGCCGCGGGGCGCGTTGTACGCGGCGCGGAGGTTTAATGTTAAATTACACGGATAAATCTTCCCTTGCAGCACGATTTGGTCGCCGATTTTCCATCCAAATTTTTCGAATAGATGGATTCCGGCGAGCGCGCCCTGTCTGTCTTTGCGAAAATCGTCATACAATTGCGGGGCGGGTTTTCCGGTGGCGGGATCGAGAATCTCCGCCTCGGGAATCACCGAATGCCATGTTTCGGGATCGCACGAAAGCTGGCCGAACATATTCTTTGCGGTTTCTTCCTTATAAATGCCGCCGAACCAGACCATCGGCGTGACGCACTCGATGCCGTCGACGCTCGCGACTTTTTGTATATAACTCTGGGGGAGGCGATCCTGTAGCGAAGTCTTGCGACGCACGACGATGCGGCGCGCGCTTCCGTTGTCGAGCGCGTGCGACGTCATGTATTGTAATAAAGACTCGAGCGTCGCGAACAGGAATACCGAGGCGCCGAGCGAAAGAATGGTAAGAATCGTCCGCCGTTTGTTGCGAACGGCGTTTGCAATGATCAATCCCGCGGCGTTCATGATGATATTTTGTATTATTAACGAACGGAATTCACTTCGTCGTCGCGGACGAGCACGCCTTTTTCGAGATGCACGATGCGTTTCGCGCTCTCGGCGGCGTGCGGGTCGTGCGTCACCATGAGAATTGTCTTGCCGAACTCCGCGTTCAACCGTTTCAGTAATGTTAATACTTCGACGCCCGCGACCTTGTCGAGATCGCCCGTCGGTTCGTCGGCGAGTATTAATAATGGATCCGTGACGATCGCGCGGGCGATGGCGACGCGCTGTTCCTGGCCGCCCGAGAGCTGCCGCGGATAATGATGCATGCGATCGCCGAGGCCGACGATTTTGAGCGCGGTCTCGACGTGCTCGCGTCGCTTTGCTTTGCCGAGCTTTGTTAACAAAAGCGGCAGTTCGACGTTTTCGGCCGCCGTAAGCACGGGAATCAGATTATATAACTGAAAAATGAATCCTACATTTTCCGATCGCCATCGCGCAAGCTGCGATTCGGACAAATTCGTGGTTTCCAAGCCGTCGACGGCGATCGAGCCGAGCGACGGGCGGTCAATGCCGGCGATGATATTTAACAATGTCGTCTTGCCCGAGCCGGAGGGGCCCATCAACGCGACGAAATCGCCCTTCTTAATGGTAAAATTGAGTCCCGCGAGCACGTGGACTTCGGTCGCGTCGCGCCCCGACCCGCGCGTGTACGTTTTTTCTATATTTTCGACGCGTACGAGCGCGTCGTCGTTGGATATTGCCATGGAAATCTTATGAAAGTCGTCGATTGGAGATTTGATAATAAAATGAAACGGTCAGTTTTTCTTTAGTTTCGCGGGCGCGCCGTCGGCGAGCCCTTCCGAGTTGTCTTGCACGATTTCGTCGCCCTCGACGAGTCCCGCGGCGATCTCGACGCGGTCGCCGCCCGCGTCGCGGATATCTACAAATCGTTTATGTAGTTTTCCGTCCCGGATCGAAAAGGCGTACTTGCGTCCGCCGTCGGCGCGGAACGCGCTTCTCGGCGCGAGGAGTTTCGGCGCGGCTTGCGACGCGGCCGCCTCGCGAAGGAATACTACTTTACAGCCGAGTTCCGGACGCAGCGCGGGATCGGTCTCGAGGAATTTTACTTTTGCCGCGACGGTCGCCTTCTGCCGATTGCCACCCGGCATCAGCAGCCGCACGGAGCCGCGAAACGCGCGGTTGGGAATGGCGTCGACCTGAATTTCGCACGGCTGATCATTCTTAACTTTCGAGACGTTGGATTCGTTAACATCGACTTCGGCTTCCAATGTATCGAAATCCGCGATTTGAAATATCGAACCGGACGTCACCTGCCCGCTCACGACGCCGGGGGAGACCGACTCGCCCACTTCGGATTGTTTTAGTAAAATCACGCCCGCGAACGGCGCGCGGATGACCGTGTCTTCCATCGCGGATTCCGCGACGAGCACGTCCATCTCCCTTTCTGTAACTTGCGCTTTCTTGACCGCGACGTCCGCCTCCGCGGCCGCTGCGTCCTTGCGCATCCACTGCACGTTCAGGTCGGCGGTTTTTAATTGTTGTTTTAAAGTTTCAAGCGACGCCGTCGACATTTGTAGTTGAGTTTCCGCGAGTTCGCGATCCTTGCGGACGCCCGCGCCGGCCTTTTCGGCCTCCTTGAAACGTTTCACTTCGCGTTCGTCGCCGTCGCGCCGCGCCTGCGCTTCTTTAATCTTAGATTTTATTTCTTCCGTTTCCGCGAGCGCTTTTTCGATCGCCATTTTCGAGCGCGCGACCGCGGCCTCGGACTGCGCCTGCGCCGCGGTCGCGCTGATGACGGATGCTTTCGCCTGCTCGTGCCGCGAATCGACGTCGAGATGGTCGAGTCTCGCTAATACCTGATCTTTTGTTACATGATCGCCTTCATTAACAAAACGCTCCACGAGTCGGCGGGGCGACTTGGCTCCGAGTGTGACTTTTGTCTGCGCGACGACGTAGCCCGACGCGGTGAGCAGCGCGTTGCTTTCGTTCGGCGAAACGAGGACGACGCGCGTCGTCGCCAGTTCGGGAACCGAGAGTTCATTTTTCCAATATTGATATCCCAAATATCCCGCGCCGATCATTAATATTAAGAAAATCCACGGCCACGGCGAACGGCGATTTTGCGCGCGCGGCTCCCGCCGCTCGGCGCGGTCGATTCGAAGTTTATTTAGATCCGCGGAAGCGGCGTTTTCAGCGGGCATCGGAATCCCAGTAATCAATGCGTGGCAAACTTCACGCCCGATACGCTAACCCAAGGCAGTGGAATTCCGCGCCGTTAACGCGATCATCGTTCGACGGTCGAAAATCAAGGCGCGTCCTCGCATTTGCGCGGGCGCGTACGCAAAACGATCTTCCAACCAATGCCGCATTCGCGTTTCCGACTCGAACAACTCGAAATTCCGGAATCGATCCCCGGTTTCACGCTGCGCTGCTATCAGCCGGGCGATGAAACGCGGATTCTCGAATCGTTCAATCGCGTTTTTTCCGTGGGGAACGCGTGGTTCGAGCCGCGCACGATCGCCCGGTGGAACTGGCAGTTCATTAAGAATCCCGCGGGCACGCAGATCATGCTCGCGGTGCACGACGAAACGGGCGAAGTCGCGGCGCAATTCGCGGCGGTGCCGCGAAAATTTCGCGCGCCGGACCGGTCGGGAATGCTCGGCGAATCCGTGGATTCGTTTGTCGACGCGCGTTTTCGGACGGCGCTGCGCCGGCCGGGGTTATTTGTAGTAACTGTCAAGCGGTGGTGCCGCGAATTCATCGGCGCGCAGGGCGACTTCTTTTTGTATGGATTGCCGATCGAGGCGGCGGCGCGCATCGGCGGCGCATTTTTAAATTATCAATGCGTCGAAAATTCCCTCGCGCTCGAAAAGAATATTGAAGAAAAACGGCCGTTTGGCGGACCGTCGATGCCCGCCGTATCGGAAGTGTACGATTTCGACGGGCGGTTCGACGAATTCTGGCGATCGATCGAGAGCGAACTCGGAATGTCGAACATTCGCGACGCGCAATATTTACGATGGCGTTATTTGCAACATCCGGAATATCAATATCGAATCGGCGTCGTCGGCGATGCGGCGCGGCTCGACGGTTACGCGATCACGCGATTCGGCGCGTTCGACGACCGCGTCGATCAACTCGTCGTCGATTTTCTCGCGCGCCGCGGCGACGCGGACACGATGCGATCGCTGTTGCGCTGGACCGCGGATCGCGGTCTCGAAGCGGGCGCGAAGCGGATCTCGTTATTGATACCTTCGTCGTCGCCGTGGTTTTTACAACTGCAACGCATGGGATTTTTTGTAAGATCGACGAAATACGAATGGAATTGTTCGCAGAACAGAAAACCGTTCGAAACGCACGCGCTGCGCAAGGAGTGGCATTACACGCTCGGCGACACGGATCTCGCGTGAGCGCTTCATTCCGGAATATTAAATATTAACGATCCAACATGGCCGAACAGAATATTGAAATTCGGGGTTTCAAGCCCGGCGACGAGCAGCCGCTCCTCGAATGTTATCATAAAGTCTTTGGCGCGGACCCGCCCGGCGGCGCGCGCAACGCCGAACGTTGGCATTGGCAATTTATTAATAATCCGACGCCGGGCGGCAAGGAATTGATACTTCTGGCGGTCGATCGCGACGCGCCGTCGACGAAAGTGGTCGGACACTTCGGCGGAATGCCGATGAAAATGTTCGACCGCGGCGCCGCGAAAAACGCGATCATCGCGGTCGACGAAATGGTGGATCCGGGCTATCGGCGCGGTCTCCGGCGTCCCGGATTATTTGGAAATCTCGGCATGGAGTGGTTCAAGCGGCACCAGAGTTCGGAGAGTTATCCGCTCGTTTATGGTTTTCCGAATCTCGCGCATTTCAGAATCGGCAACGCGGTGCTTCGTTATGAAGTGATCCGGACGCAGCCGGTTTTGTATCGTGAACCGCTTTCGCCGGTCGCTGCCGGTCGCGGAGTCGAAATCGTTGAAATAAACAAAGCCGGAGAGGAGTTCGACCGCCTGTTCGAGCGGCTCGCGCCGGATTTGAAGTTATTGGTGTGGCGCGATCATAAATATATTAACTGGCGTTTCCTCGAGTATCGCGGATTTCGTTATCGCGTATTCGCGGCGCGAGACGCGAACGGTCTGCGCGGCTATGCGGTTTTTCGAGTTTGCGACTGGTTCATACAAAATAACTGTATCATCGTCGACTGGCTCGTGCCGGGCGGAGACATCGACGCGACGCGAGAATTGTTAAGAGCCGGCGAGAGCCTTCGCGCGGAATCGGGCGGCCCCTGCATTTCCATCATGATCCCCGACAACAACCCGTGGTTTCGCGATCTGCAATATGAAGGATTCATGGTGTCGCCGACCGATTATATATGTTGTTGCGTTTCGATCGGAAAGCAATACTCGCCGTATGTGTTAAGAAGAGAATGGTATTATACGCACGGCGATTTTGATCATATTTAAGACATCGTCGACGGCCGCGGCGCGCGTCGAACGCGCGGTTTGCGCGGGATGGTCCGAATGAGTCCGTGGACGGTCGGCACTTTGGAGTTATATTCCAAGCTTGGTCTCCATGCGCAAAGTCACGGTCTTCCTGTTCGCGTTGTTTTGCTCGCTCTGCGCGATTGCGTGCGTGGGCGAATCCGGGACCGCTTCGTCGCGCGGCGATCTGGCTCCGACGGTGATCGTGGAGATCGACGAGGAGTTGAATGTCGCGAATCAGGCGCGGCTCGCGAAAGCGGTGCGCGTCGCCCAGGAACGGACCGGTTCGTGGCTCATCGTCGCGATCGACACTCCCGGCGGAGACATTGAAACGATGGGCGCGATGGGAAAAACGCTGCGCGACGCCGCGCGCGGAGCGAATCCGATTACTACAGTTGCTTTTGTAAAGTCCGGCAAATTCGGCGGCGCATGGTCGGCGGGCTCGTTTCTCGCGATCGCGTGCCAGAAAATTTACATGGAAAACGGCGCGCAAATGGGCGCGGCGCTCCCCGTCGTCGGAACGATGACTCCGAACGGTTTCGCTCTTGCTTCGGCCGATCGATTCGCGGACGGAAAGATTATTAGTATGCTTTCGGCGCGGTTCCGCGAATATGCAAAAGAAACGGGGCGTCCGGAAGCGCTTGCGGCCGCGTTCGTCGACCCGCGCCTCGGCGTCGCGCGCGTGCGCCTCGAGGACGGCGCCGAGGGAATATTCGGCACCGACGAAATCGAAAGTTATAAATCGAGCGGCAGGAAACTTACAATTCTCAAGGAGTATCAACCGCCCGAATCGGACCGCCCGCTCGTCGTTTCCGCGGAACGCGCGTTCGAGGCGGGTTTCTCGCAGGGCATCGTGAGCGGAATCGACGATTTGTTAACTGTAGTGATGCGCGACAGCGCGCCGAAATTGATTATTGCGCCGTTTCCGGGAGAGCGATTCGTGGCATTTATCAGTATGGCCACGCCTGTTTTATTATTGTTGGGTCTGATCCTCGGATTCCTCGAAGCTAAAATTCCCGGTTTCGGCGTTGCGGGGATTCTTTCGACGCTTTGTTTCGGACTCGTTTTCTATGGAAGGTATTTGCTCGGCGCCGCCGAGATCCTCCATGGCGTTCTGTTCGTGTTGGGACTCGCGCTGCTCGCCATCGAAATATTCTTCGTGACGGGGACGATCATTCCGGGGGTCTTCGGCGGAATTCTGATCGCGATGTCGCTGATCATGGCGTTCATCGATCCGATCATTCCGCGCGACGCGCTCGACGCGGAATTCATGACGCGGCATCTCGCTTGGGGATCGGGCATTTTTCTTTCGTCGGTCGTCGCGATGTACGTTTTGTCGAAATTTCTGCCGCACACGCCGCTTGTGCGTCGCATGGTGCTGCCGCCGCCGGGTGGAACGACCGGCGGTGGAACGCAAACCGAGGAATTCGCGCCGTTATTGAATAAACTCGGCGTCGCCGCGACGGATCTGCGTCCCGCCGGAATCGTTGATATCGACGGACTCCGCGTCGATGCGACGGCCGTGGGATCTTTTGTTACAAAAGGATCCGCCGTTCGAGTGACCGAAGTGGCCGGAAGCCGCATCGTCGTCGCGGCCGAACGCGATTCTAAAGAAAAATGAATTATAATTTACTTTTGGCCACAGGATTGTTGGTGTTGGGATTCTTAATGATCGCGGCGGAGATATTTATTCCGTCGCTGGGAGCCCTTTCGGCCCTCGCCGTGATTTCGATGATCGGCGGCGTCGTCTTCGCGTTTCGAGAATCGTTCGATTGGGGCGTGTTTTATTTGTTAAGCGCGTTGTTTGGCGGCATGGGAATGGCATTATTAGCGTTTAAGATTTTTCCGAAAACGCCGATGGGCAAACGGCTTATCATCGGCGGGCCGACGTTTGCCGACGACACCGCGGCGGTCGACACGCGCTCGCGCGATTTGTTGGGAAAGTCGGGAATCGCGATAACCTATCTTCGTCCGGCCGGAATTATCGAAATCGAAGGCCGCCGCATCGACTGCGTCGCCGACGGCGAATTGTTAGAGTCCGGGACGCACGTCGTTGTCATGCGCATCGACGGCAACCGCGTCCTTGTAAAGAAAAAACCGTGACGTTTCGAATAAATTAATATAACTCAAATCAGAATTTACATTTTTGTCCTTAATGATCCCATGATGAATGCACTACACGCGAATATTTTATACATTTCGACCGCCGCATGGCAGGGCGCGAACGGAATCGCGCCGGGGGACGTTTTGAAATACGTTCTGATCGGCGTCGCGTTCCTGGTCGGACTCGCGCTCGTCGCGCTGTTCGTTCGTTATATTAACCTTTGGATTCAGTGTATATTAACGAAAGCCGACATCGGACTGTTTCAAATGGCGGCGATGCAGCTGCGAAAAGTCGACGTCGCGCGCATCGTGCAGGCGAAAATCACCGCCGTGCAGGCCGGACTCCGCGATATTACAACTCAGGATCTCGAAGCGCACTTCCTCGCGGGCGGCAACGTCACGCGCGTTGTCAATTCGCTCATCAAGGCGAACCGCGCGGATATTAAGTTAAATTTAAAGATGGCGACGGGCATCGATCTCGCCGGGCGCGACGTCGACGACGCCGTGCGCACGTCCGTCACGCCAAAAGTCATCGATTGTCCCGATCCTAAGAAAGGCGAATTCATTTCGGCCGTTGCCAAGGACGGCATCGAATTAAAAGTAAAAGCGCGCGTCACCGTGCGCATGAATATCGTTAAATTGATCGGCGGCGCCACTGAAGATACCGTCATCGCGCGCGTCGGCGAAGGAATTGTAGCGGCGATCGGTTCGCATCATTCTTATAAAGACGTGCTCGAACATCCCGACGCGATCAGTAAAGCCGTGCTCGCGAAAGGACTCGACGCGGGAACCGCATTCGAAATTGTATCGATCGACATCGCCGACCTCGACGTCGGCCAGAACATCGGCGCGCGCCTCCAGGCGGATCAGGCCGAGGCGGACATGCGCCGCGCGAAAGCGAAAGCCGAGGAGCGCCGCGCGATGGCCGTCGCGCAGGAACAGGAAATGCGCGCCGAAGTCACGCGCAACCGATCGTTAGTAACTTTGGCCGAGGCGGAAGTGCCGAAAGCCATGGCCGACGCTCTGCGATCGGGCAATCTCGGCGTGATGGATATGTATCGTTTGAAAAACATCGACGCGGATACGCAAATGCGCGAATCGATCGCGAAACCGCAGGCCGGCGGCGCGCCGCCGCAGGAAAAGCCGAAGAATTAACATTAATTATAAACGATAAGAATCGAAATGCGCGCGGCGGCGCGTCTATCGTAATATCCAATGCAACAACCATCGGAATTTTCCATCGAGCGATTCGTCGCGATGCTGATGCGCAACGGGCATCTCGTTCTGTTGTTTTTGATATTTGTAGGATCCATCATTTCGTCGATCGTCAAATCATCGAGAAAGGCGGCGGCGCAGGGAGAGCGCCAGGCCAGAAATCCGAGGCGGCCGCCTGTGCCGGAAGACGAGACGGCCGACCGGCCCATCATTGAAATTGAAGAAACCTCGACCGAAACGGGGGGACGGGGTTTCAGAATGCGGAAGGCGAGCCGCGAATTCAGGTCGGCTCCCGTTCCGCTCGCGGTGCCCGCGGCCTCGATGCAGGCGCCGTCGCTGCCGCGCCGATCGGGCGCGGCGGAGGAAATGTTACAAATTCCGCGGGCCGATCTCGAAAGCGACGTCGGATCGAAACCGGTAACTACAATTCCGAATCTTAGCGGTCCCGAACCGGGCGAGGACGAAGGCGCGTATATGCCGGCGGTGAGCCTCACGAGCGGCGTCATTCCAGTGGGCGCGATCTCTTCGTTTCATTTACGCGGCTCGTTCGTCGACGAACAAACGGCAGATCCGACTGTCGAAGGCGGGAGTTCCGAATGGACGATGGCCCGCAATTGGATGAACCAGAAAGCCGATATTCGCGCGGCGATTATTACGAACGAACTGTTACAACCGCCCCTTGGCCTGCGTTCGCTATTTAATAAATAACATCTGGATCACTTCCCAGATTCGCTCGGGGAATTTTTTCGAATCGTCCGCGGCTTTTTTATAAACCATTCCGGCGAACGCGCCGACTTCGCGGACTCCGTTTTTTGTTTCATCCGCGAAAAACCCGGGTGCGCCGGTAATGTCATTTCCCGCGGCTTTGAAATCCGCCTTGGTCCAGATCGCCGCGCCGCCGACGGTGCTTCCGATTCCGTTGAAGTCATCGGTAACTTCCTTCGCGAAAAACGCCGGCGTATTTGAAATATTATGTCCGCTGATCTTTGCATCCTGCGCGGTTGTCACCACGGCATATTTCGCGGTTTGATAAAATTCGTTCGAATCGCGCCGGATGTTCGACGAAAACCACGACGGCGCCGATTTGATATCTTCAATGAACGTCTGCGTGTCCGTTTCGGCCCAATGAGCCATGGACCGAAGCGAGGACGAACGGTCGGACGTGCAGGACGCGAACGCGAGAGATGCTACAAATGCAATTCCCATCGCGCGCACCGCGCCGGCGTTCATGCGACTTGGATGGAATGGCGGCATGTGGAAGGATCTTATCGGATTCCGGCGTCGGGGGTCATCGGTTTGTGCGCGTCGGACGCCTCAGACGCGCGCCGCCGCCGCGCCATTCCGGTATTCCTCGGCGCATGCAACGCGGCCGTCGACAAGCCGCACCATCCGCGAGCATCGGCGCGCGAGTTCGGGATCGTGAGTTACTAACAAAAGCGTCGATCGAAGTTCGGACTGGATTCCAAATAACAATTCGAGGATCGATGCGCCGGTTTCGGCGTCGAGATTGCCCGTCGGTTCGTCGCAAAGGAGCAGCGCAGGCTGCGAGAAAATTGCGCGCGCGATCGCCACGCGCTGCAGTTCGCCGCCCGACAATTCGCCCGGCCGGTGTTTCATGCGGTGTTCGAGGCCCACGCGTTTTAACAATTCCCGCGCGCGATCCCGTTCGGCGGCGCCTTTTCTTAAGAAATCGCCGAGCGGCTCGCCGATGCGCCCGGCCAATAATACATTTTCGAGCGCGGTGAGTTCGCGGATCAAATGATAAAATTGAAATACGAATCCGATGTTCTTGCGCCGGATTTCGCTGCGCGCGGATCGCGAACCGCGGCCCACGTCGGCGCCGCGGAGGAACACGCTGCCCGAGGTCGGCGGTTCGAGCAGGCCGAGGATCTGTAATAAAGTGGTCTTCCCGACGCCCGATTTGCCGACGAGCGAAACGGTTTCGCCTTCGTTTAATGTTAAATTGACGCCCTTCAACACGGGCACCTGCAGCGCGCCGAGCGTGTAACTGTGATAAACGTCGCGGGTCTCGAGCATGGCGGGCATGGAATCGTTAATATTACGAAACTATTCGTAACGCAGGGCTCGCGCGGGGTGGAGTCGCGACGCTCGCCACGCCGGAAACAACGACGAAAGAACTCCCGCTCCGAGCGTGAGTCCGAGAATGCACAAAACCTGTATCCAATCGATTTCGCTCGGAATCGATTTTAAAAAATAAACGTCCGGATCGAAAATGCGGTTGCCGGTCGCGAATTCGATAAAATCGTCGATTTTATTTAAATTCGCCGATACCACGAGCGCGAGACCGAGACCGAGCGCCGCGCCGCTCGTCGTGATCGCGAGGCCCACGTCGACAAATACGGCGAGGATTTCGCCGCCGGACCCGCCGAGCGTCGAGAGAATGCCGATGTCGCGCGTTTTTTCGGTCACCATCATCGATAAGATTGCGAATTGTATAAACGCGGCTACGACGACGACGACGAATACAATAAAGCCGAGAATGCCCCGCTCGTTTTCGACGGCGCGTAGAAATGTGGCTTTCTGATCCTCCCATGTATGAATTTCGCGGCGATACAAATCCGTTTCGGTGAGGGGAACATCGGTCGGCAGAACGGAATAGCCCCGCGCGGAAAGCAGGCCGGCCGCTTTCAAGCGCCGTCCGATCTCGATGCGAGCGGCGTCGGCATTTTTGTAATCGTCCAATTTAACGATAATTTCGGTGAAATCGCTCGCCTCCTCTGAAAGAAGTTTCTGCAGCGCCGGAATTGTAACGATGACGCTGTGCGAATCGAACTCCTGTTCCTGTGTATGGAGCATTCCCGCGATGTCGCAAAACATGTTCGGCGTGTCGTGCTTTTCGCGCGTGCTCTGCGGCGAAAACGTTACAATCTCGACGCGCGTGCCTTTCTTTAGTTTAATATTTCGCGCGAGAACGACGCCGACGATCATCGATTCCTTCGAAATCGAACCGGGATGGGAGAACTTCGCGAGCGGATCCGCCGGATCGTTCACCATTTGATAGATCAGGCGCTCCTCGGTACTCGCTCCAGCCTCGTTCTCCTTGATCGGGCCGATCCATGAATTGAAGTTACTTACTTTTTTCTCCGCCTCCGGATCGATTCCTATCAATTGAACGATGAAATCCGACCCGCGGCGCGCGAGATTGAATTTGTTTAACGTATCGGGCGGAAAGAGCAGCGCCACCCAAACGAATCGCGGCGCGATCGCGACGACGTGCGGCGTTCCGTCGAGGATTTTCTTATATTCATCGAAACTGCCCGGCATGCTGGGCCTGCCGTCGGTATCGTGGTTTCGCGGCGCCGGAAGAATGCTTAAATCGGCGAGCGATCCTCGAATGAGCTTTCGCTGTTCGGAGATGAAACCGTTCATTACAGACATGACGACGATGACCGCCGCGACGCCGATCGCGACGCCGACGACCGCGACAAGATTTATGATCCGGGACGACGCGTATCGCAGGCCCAGCGGGAAAACGCCGGCCATGCGAACGGTTAAATATAACGAATACAACACACCGCCCGCCGTGAGGCCGAGAAACGCGCCTCCAAGGACGTATCCGAGAATCGTGAATATCAGCGTTACGGTCGCGTCGGCGAGCAACGTTTACATTCCGGCCGCGGCGCGCGGCGATCGCAAAGAGGTCATTTATCGTTTTTTTTAATGTATTATTTACTTTGCGGCGCGCCCGTGTTTTCTTCCCTCAATAGCGGAAATAATACAACTTCGCGAATGGAGTTTTTTCCCGTGAATAACATCACGAGCCGGTCGATTCCGATGCCGAGTCCTCCGGCCGGCGGCATTCCGTATTCGAGCGCTTGTACATAATCGACGTCGACGGCGGCGGGGGCCTCCTCGTCGTGCGTCGCGACCTGCGCTTCGAATCGGGCCGCTTGATCGATTGGATCGTTTAATTCACTAAAAGCGTTCGCGAACTCCATCCCCGCGACGAAAAATTCGAAGCGTTCGGCGACTTTGCGGTCGTCCGGTTTTTGTTTGGCGAGCGGACAGATGGGCACGGGATAGTCGATAATGAAAGTGGGTTGTTCGAGCCTTCCTTCAACGCATTCCTCGAAGAGATCGTTTGCAAGTTTTTCGGGCGGCTTGCCGGCGATCGGAATTCGAAGTTCCGCCGCCTTTTTCTTACAAAAGGTTTCATCGAAGAAATCGCCGCCGACGTATTTTTGAAATAAATCGAGATACTTTTCGCGGCGGTATGGCGGGCGAAGATCCACGTCGAGATCGCGAAACTTCATAATACCGGCGGGGACGAGCGCTTTTTGTAATTCTCCAAAAATGCGCTCGACGAGATCCATCATGTGACGGTAATCGGCGTGCGCCCGGTAAATTTCAATCATCGTGAATTCCGGATTGTGGCGCGTGTCGATGCCCTCGTTACGAAAGACGCGGCCGACTTCATATACGCGTTCGAGCCCGCCGACGAGCAGCCGTTTTAGATATAATTCCGGCGCGATTCGAAGATACAGATCGCGGTCGAGCGCGTTGTGATGTGTAGTAAATGGCCGCGCGGTCGCGCCGCCCGCGATGGGATGCAGCATCGGCGTCTCGACTTCGAGGTATTTCTCCGAATCGAGCAGATGGCGAATTGTAGTGATAATTTTCGCGCGCGTTTCGAAGACTTCCCGAACGCCGTCGTTTGCCCACAGGTCGACGTAGCGTCGGCGGAAACGCGTGTCCGTGTCCTGAAGACCGTGCCATTTTTCGGGGGGCGGCGCCAGCGCTTTTGCTAATAATTCCAGCGAATCTACAAATAGTGTCGGCTCTCCTTTTCGCGTGCGCCCCGGCCGGCCCGTGGCCTGAATCTGGTCGCCGTCGTCGAGGCGTTCAAACAATTGAAAGACCTTCTCGGGCGTGCCGGGCCACGATTCGCGGGCACCCCGTTCGAGCGCGATTTGTACCTTTCCGGCCCGGTCGTGGACGACGATGAATATTAATTTTCCAAAACTGCGCGGCGACCGCATGCGGCCGGAAACCGTCAACGATACTTGGGTGTCGAGCGTTCCTGGCTCGAGCGATGTCGTTGCGCTTCGAACTTCGTTGGTCGTCGAGGGTTCGATGGAACGCGCGGGAAAAGGATCGACGCCTTCCTGTCGAAGTGTTTCGAGCTTGCGAAGCCGGTCGGGATGAACGAGGTCGGACATGGGGAGCGGAGAGTATCGCGATTCATGGGGTAAAACGGAGCGTGAAGACGATGCACGCGAATGGCCACGGGCGAAATTCACCGTTCATGAATCCGCTGCACGGCTGCCGAGCGCGCGCATCGCCAACGCGTTGAGAGCGGGCGATGGGCCAGGATTCGTCCGCTGTCCGGCCGGATTCATTCGTTTCGCTCGCATTGGCCAGGGCCCGCGGAAATATGATGATTCCGCCGAATGCGTGTCGATTCAACTGTACAATTTGGGCGCGCATGCTCCGGAAGGATTCGAAAAGCTTAAATTCGTTATTGTAATTTATTGAATTCGTCCACGAGCGAAAAGAAACTAACGATAAAGGCGAAGAGTTACGAAACGCGAGCCGCGCGTATGTTTAAGTTCCGACGTTCAATCAACTCGAATCGAGATCCGCGATGATTACAAATAGACTCATGAATCAATTTGTATTCAAACAATGATCGCGCGCGCAACGTACAAGGGCCGCGACGCATGGATGCCCGCAAGTCGGACTTTGAGACGCTCCCTTACGAATCCTCCGCGAAGAATGTGAGTGCGTCGCGAAGTTCTGGCCTAAAAAAAGCAGGCAAAATCTTCAGCCCCGCATAAAAAATATGGTCCATTGCGATCTGCGCAAACCTTTTGTAATTAAAGAATTGTGTTGCGCTCGAAGGGGTCGCTTGTTCTCGGGAAAGGCGGAAGAATAGAAGGGAACTTGCGCGCTCGAATGGGTCGTCATAGACTCACGAAGCTCCACTCTCGTCATTGTCGACATTGCGGGGCTCCCGTGTATGTAAGCGGATGCGCAAGTGCGATACAGCAATTGTATCAATCCAAGCATGCGTGCTGCAGGCACGGGGCAGGTGAGAACCGCTCCTGCCTCTTCCCCTCAACCACTCTCTTCACCTTTCGGTTTACGGAGGCATCACACGATGCGATTCCGCTACATTCTTCCGGCCGCCTTATTGACCGCCGGAAGCGCTATGGCCCAAGCGGGGGCCGCGACACCAAACGCCGTCGGCGTTTGGAACTCTTCAACTTTTGGTTTCACAGCTTGGTACATTGGAACTGGCTTCCCGGCTGGCTCCCTTGGCAACAAAATGTGGCAGTCCTTCCCGCCGGAACTGACCTCATACTTCCGTAACAACTCGAATTGCGTGCGCGAACTCGATTTCCGCGGCTTCGAGACCACGGTTGCCCACTTTGGAACTGCGTTTCCGTTAGCCAGCCCGCACATGCAGGTTCGTAATACGATTCCTGCAGTGATCGGTGGCGCGAATCGCTGGCTCCCGGGCAACACGATTTATGCCAACATTGCGTCCATTCCGGGTGGTGTCAACATGACAGGCGTGCCGGCTGGCGCGGTTGTTCGTGTTGCCATGATCATGGGTACGGCGGCAATTTGCCCGACAGCGCCGAGCGGCGTTGGCGAGGCTCTCATGGGAGTCCACGAAGACTTCCAGAGCGAACTTGGCGACGGCGCCGGCCTCTTCGAAGTTTCCACGCAGAATGAACCGATCGCGGGACTCCCGGGCGTTTCACTGTCTGGTGGTTCGACAAGCGGTGGCCAGAACTTCGTTCTGCCGACAGGCAACATCTTCGGCTTCGGCGTCATTTCCGGCGAATATTGCTGGACATGGTTCTATGAGCAGTCGATGGTCCAAATGGTCACGAATGCGGAAATCATCTCGGCTGGCGGACAGATCCTTGGTGGCGGCGCGCCCCCGATCGGTTTTGCCATCAAGATGAATGACGGTCGCGACCCGTTGTTCCCTGTGACAAATGATGTTGTTTCCTACAGCGGCAACAGCAGCTACGGCAACCCCGGCCCGATCGGCACGGTTTGGTTTGCTCCGTTCGTCCAGTTCTCTGGCGACGTTATGACCCCCGGCATCACCGATCCGTTCCCTGAAGTGTGGAGCGACGGCCCGATGTTCATCTACTGCAACGGTGTTCAGGGATGGATTGACGACGTTTGCGTCCTAACTGGCGGTTGCTTGCCTGGCGAAGGCGCAATCCTGAACCCGGCGAATTCGCGTCATGCGCTTTGGCTCGGAACAGATTTGGCCAACGGCCTCTTGAACCCGACCTTGCTCATCAATGGCCTCATCTTCGCGGACACGTCTTCCGGCTTCCAACAGGCTGGTCCGGCGTCCAAGATGTATGACAGCAATTTGAACGCAGGTGGTCTGCTTGCTCGTAACCTGACGACCGTCAACGGTTACTACAACCAGGCCGGCGTTTTCCAGGCTGGTCAACGCGAACACCGTACGGTCCTTACGGGACCCCAGTGCGGTTATACACCGGTTGTTGTCGCCCCCGGCTCGGTAACGATGCTCGGCTTCGGCGTGTACAACGGTGGCCTCGGCGGCCAGACATTCTCGACTCAGTCGTGGATGTTGGACACCGTAGCCGGCTTGATCATCGACGTTTCCAACAGCGCGACTTGCCGTCTGCAGTAAAGTTTGCCAGTGCTTGATCGGTATCGAACCGATCGGTGACTGAAAGGGAACCCCCGTCTACAAGGACGGGGGTTCTTTCTTTAATGCGAGATGCATTCGCCGCGTTTGATAACAATCATTCTTCGATTTTTGCGGAACGCGCTGACGAAATCCTTTCTCAAACTGGTCAACAAAGGGCGTGAACGCTACGTATTTAGCTGCAAGAACGCGCAATCACGTTCGTCGAACAAAATAGAAAACCCTCCAAACACACCATGAATCCACGCAACTTCCGACTCGTCGCCGCACTCGCGGGCGTCGGCCTCATTACTACTCTTGCGCTCCTGGTGACCATGTGGCCGGACCAGAAGAAGAACGAGGAGAAGAAACTACAGAAAAACGCTTCGATGGGTTCGTTTGGGCCGAGCGAGGCCGGCGCGCGCAACGCGAATTCCCCTGCGACAGCGAACCGCGAATCGGGAAAGTTAAGCGATCCAAAGTTGGGGATTCCGCCCGCAACTGCAAAAGAGATCCCCAACACGGTGAGCACGCCGCCGATCCAAGAGTCCATTGGGACCGCCCAGATTCGCGATCCCAAGACCGGCGAAATGAAGGAAGTTCCCTATACCTTAAAAGTAATGATGCTGCGCACGAACGATGGAAAACCGCTGATGAGCCGCGGCGTGGCCTCCATGGTTACTACAGATTCGGCAGGCGGCGTCAAGGAAGAGCCGAATGGAAAACTATTAGATGCGGGCGCGGGCGGAACGCAGTCGCGTCCGTTCGCGGGCGCCGGCACGCCGAAGAAATAAGTACGTCTGACCGACAGGCGTCCGCCGGCTCGATGATGATCGGCTGGCATGACGACAAAAAACCGCGCGACGAAGAGCCGCGCGGTTTTGTTATTTTAGGTTGGCGTCACGCCGCGCATTACTCAAATCCCGCGATCGTAAACGAAGACGGTGAATCGAAGTGGACGCAATAAACGATACGAATGAACCGGGGCGGGCGTGCGGCGCGGCGCTGATTGTTGCATTTGCCGTTTGTGTTCAACCGATGATCGCCGCGAGCACGCTCATTCGAAATTTCGACCCGCCGAAATCGATTGTTTTGTCATTTTTTATATTCACGATTTGTGCAATCGAGGCGGCCCGTGGAAATCTCTCGCGCCACGCGAAGCATCTGTGGACCCGCTTTCCCGCTGCGACACTGCTGGCGATCGGTTGTTTTATAACAATCACGGCGGGTTTGATTTTCAGTCCGGAGCCATGGACGGGACTCCTTGGCGCATTTCCGCGACGACAGGGTTGGATTACGGAATGCACGGAATTATTCGTATTGTTGGCGGCGATGATTGCCGCCGCGACGGGCGCCGTGCCGCCGCATGTATTCGCTCGATTTGTAGTTATCGGCGCCGCGGGCGCGTCGGCGTCCGCAGTCTGCCAATCGCACTGGGTCTTTTTCCTGGATCCTACAAAATGGAATAACGAAACATTTAATCGCGTGGCGGGATCCATGGGTTCGGCGAGCCAGCTCTCCACGTGGCTGGCCGCCACGATTCCGTTGACGTTTGGATTATTAGTTTACGAATGGAGACACGGGAGAAAGTCGGGCGCCATTGCCGCGGCGCTCACGTTGGTCGTTGAAATTGTCGCCATATTTTTTGCCCGCGGGCGGTCGGGATTCGCCGGCGCCATGGCGGGAATTGTATTATTTCTCATTCTTTATAATCCCGCGACGGCGATCGCCCGAATCGCAAGCCGGGCGTGCTTTGGATTTTTGCTACTTTTGGGCGCGCTGATTCTGGCGATGAACGCGCCGGGTCACCCATTCGATAAGTATCTCGAAAGTAGCAATTTCGTGACACATTTGTTGCAGCGGCTCGCGCACGTTTCAGATTTTGACGAAGGCGGCGGCCGCATCCGCGTGCTGCTCGGCGATGCAACAATTCGCGCGGTGGAATCGCGGCCCGCATCGATCCTCGTTGGCTATGGGCCTGACGGCCATTGGGCGGCGCTGGCGCCGTTCGATTCGCCGGAGAGGTCGGAAATCGAGGGCGGAAAGTCATCGCAAACGCCGCCCGATCGACCGCATCAATTCCTCGCGGAAAGAGTTCTCACAGGCGGCGCGGGTTACGCGCTCGCGTGGAGTTGCCTTCTTGGATTAGCGGTTGCGTCTTCGTTAGCGACTCTCAAGTTGATCGAAAACAAACGAGCATTTTTATTAATAATCATCGGAGCGGGCGCGGCCGCGGGGATCGGTTATTATTATATTTCCGGGTCGTTTTCGCTCGTGATGGCGGCGGCGCCGCTCGGTTCGGCGGCCGCAATCTTACTATTCGCCGTCGTCCACCGGATCCGCGGCTGGTTCCGCGCGCCTCGCGAGACGGAACGAAGCGCCGACGAACCGATATTGTTATCGTTCGCCGGGGCCGTCGTCGCGCATTGGATTGCCGGGAGCGTCGGCGTCTCCATGGCGCCGGAACGGACGCTTCTCTGGGCGGTCGCGGGCATCGCGATCGGGCGCGAATGGTATTTAACAAATCGGACGCCGGCGCCAGATTCCGGGCCGGCCGCCGCGGATCCCGGATCCGACGGCTTTTTTGTTGGCTCCGTCTGCGCCGCCGCGCTTCCGCTTTACGCGTTCTATGCATTCCGATGGCAGCCACTTCCCGACCCCATGTACGCCGCGGCCATCGTTCCGTTCATTATACTAATAACATCGCTCGCGTTTCAACGGTCGCATCGAATCCGGATCGCGCTCGAGTCGCTCGTCATCATGGGCGCGATCGGATTGAATCTTTATATCTGTTCGAAGTGGACGTCCGGCGGGGGATTCGACGCGATCATGGACTATCGGCCGATGTCGATTTTTGCGCCGGTGTCATTTATGATAGTTTGCCTCGGCGCGATTCTTTACTTATCCCATTCGGCCGCGGGCCGATCGAATCCGGGTTCCATGGCGGTACGCGCCGCGCTTTTCTTAATATTTACGGCGCTTGCGGCCGGTTATGGTTGGATCGGAATTTGTGAAATGCGCGCCGAATCCATGTATGCCGCTTATTTCCAAGTTAACAATGCCGCTGTTCGCGCCGAAGACGAAGCGAATCATACAATTGAGGAAACTAGACACGACGAACTCATGCGATGGGCGCTACAATTGAATGACAAAGCAAACGGCATTTTGGAGGAGGTGAAATCCGTCGGGGCGCCTCTCGCTCCGTTCGGTTGTCCGTCGGTCGTGGATCGACAAGTCGCAACGACTCAAAAACGCTGAATCAGCCGAGAGGCCAATGAACCCCGAATGCGAGCCTCAGCAGAGGGGTGCCCGCGACTGGGCAGTCGGGGCAAAGAAGGGGGCGTTGTCGGGCGATTTGGGTGAACGCGTCCACATGGTGGAGGCTAGGGGATTCGAACCCCTGACCTCGACAATGCCATTGTCGCGCTCTACCAACTGAGCTAAGCCCCCGCGGGGATGCGAAATGCTAACGGCGCGAACGTCCAAATTCCATTCAATGGCCGAAAGTCGTCGATTTCTCGCGTATTTCACTACGGTTGGGAACTCGCTTGGGCCGAGAATCATCAAGTCTATGTCGTGGGTCCCGAACTCGCTCAGGCGGTTAATGCAAGATTTCGTGACATCGCAAGTATTCCTGACGTATCATCTCGGTCGTCACTTCCAGACAATTCCAACGTGATAAACCCAAACAAGCTCGAACTCGCAAGTCAGCAACATGCTGAAATTGTGGAAGCGCTCAACGTCGTGAGGCGCCGCAATCGCCTTGCATCGATCGCGCTCGCAATTTCATCGCTGGTTGTCCTCGGCGGCGTCGTTGTTTTGTATTGGTATAAATCCAACGAGTCGCACGACGCGATTCAGTTGGTTCAAAACAACAAGGAAACGCCGGATACGGATCATCCGAAGAGTGATCCGGGATTGAACGGTGGAACGAGTACGCCCGGAGGAGCGCTCGCAAAGTAAAGCCCGTAGAGAGCGCCGCGGCGCCCTTGATTTTTTAGTTGTGTTTTTTAGTTAAAGAAACGGGCGAATCGAAGCGCGCGCGGCACGGCGAATATTGTAGTTAGTGTTTCGTCCATCGTCTCAGTCGGGTTTGTGCATTCCAGAAGGCGAGGACGAGACATACTACAAAAAAGAACGCGGCGGCGATCCACATCGCGAGCGAAAAGTTATGTTCTGCGATCGCGCCGATGAACGGAAAACAAAGCGCGAACGCCGCGCGGCCCGTCAGCGACAGGCACGAGAGCACCGTGGCGCGGCGCTCGGACGGCGCGCGGGAATTTACAAAAGACGCGATGACGGGAAAATGAACTCCGAATGGTATCTGTTGAATGAAGAAACAACCGATGGCGACCGCCGGCGCGCCCGACATCGCATGCAATCCGAATGTTAACGAAAGCACGAACAGCAGTAATATCAACAATACCCGTTCGCCCGCGGCCGCGTGCAGGCGCGGCGCGAACCGCGTCGAAAGGGCGGCGACCACGTTGAGCAGAAAATAGATCGCGCCGATAACAATAAAATCGTTCACGCCCGCCCGATCCAGACCCGGCGTGTAAAAGTGAAACGCGAGCCGCGTGGCCACGAAGAACATCATGAACAGCAGCGCGACCCAACGCAGATCGGGCTCGCGCGCGACGTCGAGAACGCTCAATTTTAACAAATGGAAAATGCGCGTCTCGCGCGCGGGAGCCCGCGGCGGTTCGTAAAGCGAACATGCGATCGCGATGGCGGCGAATGATGCGAGCGCTGAAATCCATGCCGCCCACTCGAGTCCCGCGTACTCCGCCGCGATGCCGCCCGCCAGAAAGGCGACCGAGGTGCCGCCGAGACGGGCCACCACGGACCGAGCCTCGAATTTCATATATTCGGAAATCCGCGAAAGCGCGCGCAGCGAATCATAAAGAAAAGCCGCCGTCGTTCCCGAGAGCATGGCCTGTCCCAAACCCAACAACACTTCGCCGAACGCGAATGCTACAAAATCGCGGGCCATGGCCATCGCGATGAATCCCGCCACTTGCGATGCCGCCGCCAACAGAAGCACCGGCTTGCGGCCGATCCGATCCGCTAATAATCCAGTCGGCACATCGGTGAGGAGCGTCGTTGTATAATAAACCGATTGAAGCGATGCGTAGTCCGCGAGCGTCAGGCCGCGTGATCGGGTCAGGAAAATCAGAAACGGAACAAGCGCGTATCCAAACGCGCAGGATTGAAATGCGGCGATCGCGACCAGATTCCGTTCGAGACGGCGTCGTGCATTCGTCGAGATCCCCGACGATTCGCCCGGCGCGCGCGCCACGCCCTCTCGATCGACGTCGCCGTTCATATAGAATCGTCGCGCCGAAATTCGCCCAAGTCAGGTTGGACTCCGCCGGGCGACATTCGGCATCCATACAAAGAATCCCAAAACGCCATCGATCGAACCGTGTCCGACAACTGCATTTTTTGTAAGATTCTCGCGAAGGAGATTCCATCGGCGATCATCGCCGAATCGTCGAATTGCATCGCCATTGACGATAAGTTTCCGCAGGCGCCCGTGCATATCCTCGTGATTCCGCGGCGCCACATCGCATCGCTGCACGATACCGAACCCGCCGACCGCGATCTCCTCGGCGAATTGTTAGAATTGGCGCGAAAGTGCTCCGAAATAAAGGGCATTGCTGAAAAGGGCTATCGCGTGATTACAAATATTGGCGTCGACGGCGGGCAGGGCGTCTTTCACCTTCATATTCACGTCCTCGGTGGCAAAAAGCTCGGAGCAAAGCTGATTAACAATGGTTGAAAATCCTCCAAAGGGATCGTCCGGCACCGCCGAAAATGATATTCGGGGTTTTCTCTGCTCCGATCTCGAACTCGCGAAGAAACTGAGCGCCGCGTTGAGCGTACTACAAATACCGACGGGCACGAATCCGCGCGCCGATGGCAAAGCCTATCTCATCGTTCCCGCGCAATTCGCGGAGCGCGCTTCGCAATCGTTAAGTTCCGCGCCCGGCGTCGCGTTGGAACAGGAAGGCCCCGAGCCGTTTCTTCGCAAATTCGATCCCGAGAAGGACGCCAAAATTTACGATCATCCCGTATTCAAACAGCCGGTGCCCGAATTGAAGAAACGCGCGCAGGCGGCGATCGACGAATTGTTGCATTGTGTCAAAAAGGGTTCGCCGCAAGTCGTCGAGCGCGCGATCGCCACGCTCGGGCGGCTCGGCCGCGACGGTCATGCCGCCGTGGACCAACTTGCAGTACTTGCAGTTCAAACCGGAAATCCTGCATTTGTAGGATTGCTCGTCCGCGACGGAAAATTGTTTGAAGGACGTTCCGGCGAAAAACTTCCTGAATCGCTGCGTCCGATTCACAATCTTATAAAACATTCGAGTCCGGCAGTGCGGCAACAGGCTGTTCGCGTGCTCGGCGGAATTCGCGTCGCGGAAGTGATTCCCGATCTTGCGGCCGCGCTCATGGATGCCTCGGAAGATGTGGCCATCGAAGCCGACGACGCATTCTTAAATCTGGGCGCGCCCGACGATCGTTTCGAACCCGACATGGAGAAGGACGAGATTCGCGAAATCGTCGAAAAACGCAAGTCATTCCGACCGAAGTAATCGCCGGACATGCGATCCGATCTTGAGATCGCGCGAATTGTGTAAATACTAAAATTATCAATACAATCGGCGGGCGATTCGACGAAGCCGGTTTTTTTTCAGATATTGTCGGTTTGAATTGAAGTTAGGATTCGCGCAATTCTCGAATTCGAACTTCGCAACCAATCGCCAACATGGATATTTTACGAATTCGCGGCGGGCTCAAGCTGCGCGGCGCCATCGATGTCAGCGGAAGCAAGAATGCGGCGCTGCCGATTCTATGCGCCGGATTATTAACGAATGACACGGTGACGCTCCGCCGCGTTCCCAAGTTGCGGGACATCGACAATTTATTAAGAATTCTCGCGGAACTCGGAGTCGTCAGCGATCGCCGCGCCGACGGTTCGCTTTTTGTTAAAACCGAGAGCGAGTCGAATTCGGTCGCATCCTACGAACTCGTCTCGACGATGCGCGGCTCGTTTACAGTTCTGGGTCCAATGCTCGCGAAGCGCCGATCGGCGCGCGTTTCGCTTCCCGGCGGATGTGTTATCGGAGTCCGCCCCGTGGATTTGCATTTGAAAGGACTGCGCGCTCTTGGCGCGGAAATTCGACTCGAAGACGGATATGTGGTCGCGGGCGCGCCGCGCGGGTTGCGCGGGGCGCGGGTTTTTCTCGGCGCGGCCGCGGGCTCCACGGTGCTCGGCACTGCAAATATCCTCATGGCCGCAACATTAGCAAAAGGAACGACCGTGATCGAATCGGCGGCGTGCGAGCCCGAGGTCGAGGATTTGTGTCGTTGTCTCGTATCGATGGGAGCGCGGATCGAGGGCATCGGTTCGCCAACGTTAGTGATTCACGGCGTCGACGAACTCCATGGCGCGACGCACGAAGTGATTCCCGATCGCATCGAGGCCGGTACTTATATTCTCGCGGGGCTGCTCGCCGGCAGCGAAGTCGAAGTGCGCAATTGCCGGCCCGAGCACATGGGCGCGCTCTTCGACCGGCTCGCGGACGCGGGGGCGAATTTTAAATTAAATGATAAATCCGTCGCCTGCTTCGGCATGCATCCGTTGCGCGCGACGGACGTTACTACTTATCCGCATCCCGGATTTCCTACAGATCTTCAGGCGCAGTGGATGACGGCGATGTCGATCGCGGACGGCGTCAGCATGATCACCGAGCGGATATTCCAGGATCGCTATCTTCACGCCGCCGAATTGATGCGCATGGGCGCGCAAATCCGCCGCGACGGTCCCTGTTGCATCGTCCGCGGCGTCTCGCAACTTTCTGGAGCTCCCGTCATGGCAAGCGACCTTCGAGCATCGGCGGCCCTCGTCGTGGCCGGTCTCGTCGCGAAAGGAGAAACCATTGTTCGGCGCGTCTATCACATTGATCGCGGCTATGAGGAGATCGAAAAGAAGCTGTCGGCGATCGGCGCCGACATCCGGCGCGAGACGGAGCATGCCGTCACCGGGGTCGAAGCCGCCGTCGAAAGCTAAAAAAGTGCGGATACGGCCGGCTCGCCTGGACAGTGAAGTTGTCGACGGAGCGGATGATAGACTTTTTCGCGTGGAACCCGTTCTACCGACCTTGGTTTAACCGCCACGCCGAACAGCATGCAACAATCAAGAATCCTGCCAACAATCGTACTCTTAACTCTGGCGGCCTGTTCGGCGTCCGGATATCGCGAAAGCGCGGATCGCGAGGTTTACGAAATTGTTGAAAAGCGCCGCAACGAAGTCTTAAACAATCCCGGTGTTTTTACAATTGACCGGCCGGCGCAGACGCTGCGATCGGAGTGGCTGTCCACGCCGCCTGCATCGCGGCCGGTGATCCGGCTCACGCTCGTCAAGGCGTTGCAAGTGGCGGCGGAAAACAGCCGCGATTTTCAGGATCAAAAAGAAACTGTGTACTTCACCGCCCTCGACTTGACGCTCGAACGCTACAGATTGGGATACATACCGGCTCTCCGCGGCAGCGCGGGCGTCGTCGGCACCGGCGAACAGGCGACCGAAGCCTCCGCGGTGGCGAGCCCGTCGCTAACGAAAGTCCTCGGCACCGGCGCGCGAATTGTAGCGAACATCGGCATCGGTATATTTAAGTCTTTGCTCACGAGCGATGGTTTTCACACGCTTCCGACCACGATTTCCCTCGGCGTGACCCAACCGCTCCTCCGCGGCGGCGGCGCGTCGATCGTGGAGGAGCCGCTCACCCAAAACGAACGCGACGTCGTGTATTCCGTCCGCCAATTCGAGCGGTTCCGCCAAACATTCGCGATCAGCGTCGTGACGCAATTGTATCGAATTCTTCAAGAGCAGGATACGGTTCATAATGAAAAAGCGAATTATGATAATTTGACGCGCGTGCGCGAGCGCAACGAAGCGCTGCACAAAGCCGGCCGCTTGTCCGACGTCGAAGTCGGCCAGGCGCGGCAGAACGAACTTTCGGCGCGCAATCGATGGATCAACGCGCAACAGGACCTCGGCGGATTTTTGGATCAATTTAAGATTCTTCTCGGGCTGCCGACCGAGTCGGAATTGGAAATCGACAATGCGGAACTTGTTAAATTACAAAAAGCGGGGTTGTCGGATGTTACAGTTCTTGAGCGCGCGGCGTTCGCAGTGGCGTTGAAGCGCAGGCTCGATTTTCAAACGACATTCGACCGCGTCGCGGATTTCGAACGCCGTGTTCATGTTGCGGAGGACGCGCTTTCGATGGGCGTCGACCTGACCGGCAATTACAGCGCGAGTTCGCCGAACGCACGGCCGTTCGCCGTCGATTTGAGGCAATCGAAATGGAACGTTGGCTTCAATATCGATTTACCGATCGACCGTCTGCCCGAGCGCAACGCCTATCGCTCGTCGTTAATATTGCTCGAATCGGAGAAACGCGCGGCGTCGCTCGCGACGGATAATTTAAGATTACAAATACGAAACGCGCTCCGCGAGATCGACCAGACCAAGGAAAGTTATAAAATACAAAAGCTTTCGGTCGAGCTCGCCGAGAGCCGCGTCAAGAGCGCGGAATTGTATCTTCAGGCGGGCCGGTCGAGCACGCGCGACCTCCTCGAGGCGCAGGAAGCGCTCGTGGCGGCGCAAAACGCGCTCACGAAGAATCTGATAGATTTTACAATAGCCAAACTTTCGCTCGTCCGCGATATCGGCGCGCTCGTTGTCGACGAGGCGGGAATTTCAATTAACGAATTACTATTAAAAGACGCGAGCGTGGAGCAGGGCGAGCCCGAACGGCCGGATGCTCCGCGCGCGACACTACAAGATTAACCGCAGCCCGTAAATTCAAATGATTCAACCAGGCAGAACCAAACTGATCGCCGCAGCCGCGGGCGCCTCGGTCCTCGCGATCGGGGGTTATTATTATTTCACCGCCGGAAAAAAGTCCTTTTCGTTCGAGGGGATACCGATCGCGAAAGTGATCAAGGGCCCATTGCGCATTTCGACCGTCGAGCGCGGCAACTTGAAAGCTAAGAAAACGACGGTGATCCGCAGCGAACTCGAAGGCGAATCCAAGATTCTTTATGTCGTGCCGGAAGGGCGCAACGTCAAACAGGGCGAATTGTTAATCGAGCTCGATGTTTCGACGCAGGTCGAAAAACAGGTTCAGCAGAAAATTAGTTTCGACGAAGCCGAGGCGTCCTTGATCGACGCGAAGGAAAAACTCGCGATCCAACAGTCGACCTCCGAGGGCGCGATTCAAAAATCGCGCGTCACTCTCGAAATCGCGCAGATCAATCTCGAAAAGTATATAAAAGGAACGCTTCCGCAGAAGAAAGAGGCTCAGGAAGCGAAGATTACACTTGCCGCGCAGAGCCTGGCGCAGGCGCAGGAGCGTTATGAATGGTCGAAGAAACTGTTCGATGCGGGATTCTTAACAAAAATCGAATTCGAGCACGACGAACTCGATGTCAATCGTAACAAAATCGATCTCGAGCTCGCGAAACGCGACCTCGATTTGATTGTTATTTACGAGGCGCCTACTGAGCAGAAATTGTTCGAATCCGACATCGCCGAGGACAAGCGCGAACTGGATCGGGCCATCCATCTCGGCGCCGCCGAAAAAGCGCAGGCGGAGGCGTTCCTGCGCGCCCGCGAGCAAACGCTCGATCTCGAGCGCGAGAAACTAAAGAAACTCGAAACGCAAATATCAAGATCGAAAATCCTCGCGCCGACGGACGGCGTCGTGGTCTATGCGTCGCAGAGCAACAACGGCGGCCGCCGGCAGGACGAAATGATAACGATCGGCGCGCGCGTGAGCGAACGCGAGGAATTGTTAGAATTGCCCGACCCTTCGCGCATGATCGCCGAAGCCAAATTTCATGAATCGGTCGTCGACACCATCGAAGTCGGACAACCGGCGATCGTCACCGTCGATCCCGCGCCGGAAAAACCGCTCGCCGCGAAAGTGTCGTATTTGAGCGTCGTTCCGGATTCGCAATCCCGCTGGATGAATCCCGATCTGCGGGTCTACCGCGCGGAAGTGGAAATTGAAGTATCGACCGAGGAATTCCGGCCGCAGATGTCCTGCGCGATCGAAATTGTAGTTAAAGATATTCCCGACGCGGTTTACGTTCCGGTGCAGGCCATATTCCGCCGCGCCGGAAAACCGATTTGTTATGTCATGACCGGCACGACCGCCACCGCCCGCGAAGTCGAAGTCGGGCTCACCAACGAACGAAATGTACAAATCAAGACCGGCGTCGTCGTCGGCGACGTGGTTTTGTTATCGTTGCCGCCGGGGATGTCCTCGGATCTCGCCGTCGAATCTCCAAAAACCCAAGTTGGCGAAGTCGTGGACGGGCAACAATCCAACACGGCCTCGAAGCCGGGGCGCGGCAAGGGAATGATGGGCGGACAGCGCGGGGGCGATGGGTCGCCGTCGGGCCAGTGGCCGGGTAATGGTAATAATTCGCGGCGGCGCGGCGGCGCGCCCGGCGAGAATATTAAAGAAAATCGCACCTCCGACACGCCCCGGGAAACCGAGAAGTAAATTTAATTATCCATGGGCCTTTCGACGGTCGATCCCGTCGCCCTCTTCGAGGATGTTCGTAAAGAATATCCGATGGGCGAAAATACAGTCATCGCGCTCGATGGCCTGGACCTGCGCATCGGGCGCGGCGAATATTGGGCGATCATGGGAACGTCCGGTTCGGGCAAGTCGACATTGTTAAATATTCTGGGCTGCCTCGACCGGCCGAGTTCGGGACGACTCACGCTCGCGGGCCGCGACGTGGCGGCGCTCGACGACGACGAATTGTCCGAATTGCGCAATGAAGCGATCGGATTCGTATTTCAATCGTTTAATTTAATTCCGCAACTGACGGTTCTCGAAAATATTGAAGTTCCCTTTTTGTATCGAAGAACGGCGCCCGTCGACGCGCGCAAGAAAGCTATAGATCTGCTCGACCGCGTCGGCCTCGCTTCGCGCATGAAACACCGCCCGACCGAACTTTCGGGCGGGCAGCAACAGCGCGTCGCGATCGCGCGCGCGCTGCTGAACGATCCCGCGCTTTTGCTCGCCGACGAGGCGACCGGAAACCTGGATTCGACGACCGCGAGAGATATATTAAATTTAATCGACGAACTGCACGCCGAGGGAAAAACGATCGTGCTCGTCACGCACGACCGCGCCGTGGGCGAACGCGCCGACAGAATATTAAATTTAAAGGATGGCCGCGTCGCCGGCATCGAAGAAATGCGGCAATCCGCCGCCGGGAGCGCGCGCCGATGACCGTTGCCATCGGACCGACGTTTCGCCTTGGCGTCCGCGGTCTATTACAACATAAACTGCGCGCGGCGCTGACGATGCTCGGCGTCCTTTTCGGCGTCAGTTCGGTCGTCGCAATGTTAGCAATCGGCGAGGGCGCGTCATGGGAGGCGCAGGAACAAATCCGCCAGCTCGGAAGCACGAATATATTGATACAATCGATAAAACCGGCGGAGGACAAGCGGGCGACGGGACAGAATCAACGCGTTACTATTTATGGTCTGACGGACGAGGATCTCGACCGCATTCAGGAGACCGTGCCCGACCTTCGCGAAACGGTGCCGGTGCGCGAATTGAGATATGAAGTTCGCTACGGAAAACGCATGGTGCGCCCGCGCATCCTCGGGACGCTTCCTAACTATTTCGACGTCACAGGCCGGCGTCTCGACGAAGGACGCCTCCTCTGCGACGACGATCACATCGACGCGTCGAATGTTTGTGTCATGACGTCCGATATCGCCAAGATCCTGTTTCCGTTCGAAACGTCCATCGGAAAAATTATTAAGATCGGCGCGGAGGCGTTTCGCGTCGTCGGCACGATTCAACCTAAAACTGTAAATATCGGTCCCGCGGCGGCGGCGAAGGACGTCGAAGGCGAAGTGTTTGTCGCGCTGCGCACGGTGCGGCGTTGGTTCGGCTCCGTGACGGCCAAATTGCGCCCGGGCGTTCGCGAATTCGAACTCGTCGAATTACATCAAATCGTCGCGCAGATTAACGATGTCGAAAACGTCGAGGCGTCCGCCAAAGCCATTCGCGAAGTGGTCTCGCGCTATCACACCGACGCAAAAAAGGATTATGAAGTGGTCGTTCCGCTCGAATTGTTACAACGGGCGCGCGAAACGAAACGAATATTCAATATCGTACTCGGGTCGATCGCGGGCATTTCGCTGCTTGTGGGCGGCATCGGCATCATGAACGTCATGCTCGCGACCGTCACCGAGCGCACGCGCGAAATCGGCATTCGCCGCGCGCTCGGCGCGAAGCGAAAACATATTATTTTACAATTCCTCGTCGAAACGGTCGTGCTTTCCGCCTGCGGCGGCGTTCTCGGCGTCGGCCTTGGAATCGCGATTCCGGGCGCGGTCGAAAAACTCGCGAACATAAAAACGATCGTCACTCCCGCGTTTCCAATATTAGCGTTCGGAATTTCCGTCGCCGTTGGAATCATCTTCGGCATCTACCCCGCGTGGCGCGCGGCGATGATGGATCCGGTCGAGGCGCTCCGGCACGAATAGTAATTAACCGTTCCGCGCGCGCCGTTCGTCCGAGAAACTTACTTTTCGACGTATTTGCCGCCCGTTCCCTTCGCGATTTCGCGGAGTTGCGAACGATACCATTCGGTGACGCCCGCCGTCCAGCCAGGATCGCTGACGTGCACCGTATGGACGACGAGTTTTCTTAATATATTGATTCTTTGTAAATGATCCACGACGCGGTTGTAATGCACGAAAAGACCGTCTTCGGGTTCGCCGTCGGACATTAAATATACAGTATCGATATCAGGATCGGCGAGCGCCGCGCGCAGCGCCTCCCAAATATTCTTATTTCCGGCGAGCGTTTGATTTCGCAGGAAATCGAGCGCCGCTTTCATGGATTTTTCATTAAGAATCTGCGGCTTCGGCTGCCACGGCGTCGGATGCGAGGAGTACGCGTAAACATTAAATCGCGTGCCCTGCGGAATCGCCTTGAGCGTCGTCTCGAGTTCGCCGAGGACCTGTTGCATCTTCGACATGCCGCCGCCCGGCGCCTGATTCGCCATCGTCGCGCCGCAATCGATAAAGAACGCGACGTGATCGCTATCGATCGGCAAACCAAAGAATACGCCGGTTTCGCCCGAAGGCGCGCCCGGTTGCGTTCCGGCCGGCAGGCTCGTCGGGTTGGGCAATTCATACTTTTCGCCCTCCGCGTCCCACCATGTTTTCCACGCCTGTCCGCCGTGGAATCCCTTGCCGGTCATTTGTACTAATGCTTCCTCGGCGCGTTTCGCTACAATTCTTCGGTTGTCGCCCGCCGAGATCACGAGCGCCGCGACGGATTCTTTTTGCCGGACTTCCGCGAGGTTCAGCACCGCCTGAAGCCGCACGCGCCAGTCCGGATCTGTAATTTTACCTTTCGACACGGGCAGCGTTTGATCGGCTGCGACCAGCGGGACGGCGGCGAGCAGCGCAGTGCGCACGCCGGCATCTTTATCGTTCACGGCGGCGACGAGGCCCTTTCCGTTGGTTTTGGGATCGCAAAGCGCCCATGCAATGATCGCGTTCGCGCGAACGAGAGGATCATTATGAGCTTTGAGCGGGGCGAGCCTGGCCACCGCGTCCTTCGATTTCAACCGTCCGAGCGCGCGCGCCGCCGAGGATTTGATATCGACATTATTTTCCGCAAGCGCGTGAAACAACGGATCGAAATGTACTTTTGCAAAATAAGCGCCGAGTAGATCGGCGCACCAGGCGCGCACGTTTTCGTCCTTGAAATTGTTACAAGCATTCTCGATTACTTGTATCGCGTACGGATTTGTAAATTTTTCCAAAAACGAAAACGCGATGTCGCGCATGTGGGGCTGCGAGCCCGACATGGTTTTTAATAATAATTCGGCGCCCTCCGGATTGTTGGCCGCGAGGCATTCGGCGGCGCCCGCGTTGACGCTGGCCTCGTCCGACGCGACCAGCTTGTGTTTGGCCCCTTCGAGATTGGGTCCGCTCTTGCCCGGACCCTGCGGAAGGACGGCTGCCACGACTGAAAACACGAATGAAAAGGGCAAAACAACCATGGTCTCGGCGAGTTTACAGCGAATTCGCCGCCGGCACGCAACCGAACGCGCCGCCGCAAACGCCGACTTCACGGCACTGCTCGCAGGTGTTACCATTTCCGCCCATTTTTTTCGGCGGATCCGGCCATTCCTGCACCGGCCCCGAGATCTCTAATTCAAGGCTTGTTCGAGTCGCTCACCCAATCCCTCTCCAAGGCCTTCCGGGCCATCACGAAGAACGACCGCCTCACCGAGGCGAATGTCGAGGAAGGGTTGCGTCTCGTGCGCCAGGCGCTGCTCGAGGCCGATGTTAACTTTTCGGTCGCCCGGCAATTGTGCCAAACCGTCCGCGACCGCTCGATCGGCGAAAAAGTTCTCGAGTCGGTCACGCCCGCGCAGCAGTTTATTGGTATATTTAATCAAGAGCTGACGAAGCTCCTCGGCGCGCAGACCGCGACGCTCGGTTTCGCGTCGAATCCGCCGACGGTCTGGTTGATGGCCGGTTTGCAGGGATCGGGCAAAACCACCACTTGTGCAAAATTAGCAATGTGGGCGCGCAAGCAAGGAAAGAAACCGCTGCTCGCCGCGCTCGACATACAGCGCCCGGCCGCGATCGAACAGTTAATTACACTTGGAAAACAACTGGAAATTCCGGTTTATCATGAAACGGGCGGGCGCCCCTCGGGCATCGGCGAACGCGCCGTGAAGGAGGCGGAAAAGAAGTTTTATGATGTCGTGATTCTCGACACCGCGGGACGATTGCACGTCGACGAAGCGTTAATGTTGGAAGTCGCCGAAGTGCAGGCGCGCACGAAACCCCACGCGGTCATTCTCGTGGTCGACGCCATGACCGGCCAGGACGCGGTGAACTCGGCGAAAGCCTTCGACAGCCGCCTCGCGATCACCGGAACGATATTAACAAAACTCGACGGCGACAGCCGCGGCGGCGCAGCGCTCTCGATCGTTCATGTTACAAATAAGCCGATCCTATTTGTAGGTTTGGGCGAAAAACCGGCGGATCTGGAGCCATTCCATCCCGACCGCATGGCGTCGCGCATTCTCGGCATGGGCGACGTCGTTTCACTCGTCGAACAGGCGCAAAAAGCGTTTACAGAAGACGAAGTCGAAGAAACGGCCGAGCGTTTCATGTCGGGCAAGTTCGACTTGAACGATTTATATCAAAACCTGCAGCGCATGAAAAAAATGGGGCCGATGAAAAAGGTCCTCGGCATGCTCCCCGGCATCGGACAGATGTCCGAGGTCATGGATAACGTCGACGAAAGCAAAATGGGGCGCACGGAAGCTGTTTACTTATCCATGACAGCGTGGGAGCGCCGCAATCCGGATTCGATCGACCTCTCCCGCAAGCAGCGGATCGCGCGCGGCAGCGGCAATTCGCTTTCGCAAGTCAATGAATTATTAAAGGGATTCGATCAAATGCGAAAGCAAATGAAACAGCTTTCGAAAGTAATGCAAATGTCGCCGAAAGAGCGCAACCGTTTTATGAAAGAAGCGCAGCGCGGCGCCGTTCAGCAGCAGCGCGGCCTGAGCGGGGGCGGCGGCGGCCGCGGGGGATTCTCCCGATGAGCGCCGAAAACCCGTTCACCCGTCGGATACAATCGATCAAATTCCGCACGTCCGCAAATCGCGCGAGTCGGGCGGAATTGATATAAACCGTTCAATCCATATCCAACCTCTCCAGCAAAAACTTTAACTAATACAGGAGCTATCCTTGGCAGTCGTCGTTCGTTGTCAGCGTCTCGGTCGCAAAAATCGCCCGTTCTTTCGTGTCGTCGCCGCCGATGAGCGCGCGAAGAGCGACGGGCGCGTCGTCGAAATTATTGGTACATATGATCCGATCGCAAAGGACGACAAGCGCCTTACGATCAATGTCGAGCGCGCCCAATATTGGGTGAGCGTCGGCGCGATTCTTACAGAAACTTGCCAGAGTTTACTAAAAGAATCCGGCGTCGTGCTTCGCGTGAAGAAGCGCCGCGTGCGCACGCGTCCGGCGGGCAAGAAAGGCCTCGGCGGAACGAAGCGCAAGCCCGCTCGATTCAAGAAGGAAGTCGGGCGACTCAAGCGAGCCGCGGCGAAGGCTGCGGCAGCCGCCGCCGCCTCCAATCCGGCCGCGTCCAATCCGGCTGCCGCGTCCAATCCGAACGCGTCCGAGCCGGCCAAGTCGTAGTTTAATACTACAGATCCCCGTTCATTAACGTGACGAGCCGGGCAAATCCGAGCGACGTGCTCGCCTTGTTGGCGAAGCATTATCAGAAGTATCGGTGTTTTAAAGACACGCCGATGCTGGAGCGCCTCATTTTACTAATTCTGGGCCGCGAGGCGCCCCACGAGAAAGTTGACATTGTCTTACAAAAACTGAAGGACGTGTTCGTCGACTGGAACGAACTACGTCTCGGGCGCATCGAGGATATGCGCGCGATCATTGCGGAGTCGGGCGTGTCCGACCCCGAGTCGCGCGCGCTCCGCCTTCGCGAGATGTTGAGCAAGCTTTTTACAGAAAGGCACATGCTCGACGCCGAATTTCTCCGCGAAGAAGATAAAGAAAAACGTTCGACGTTTCTCGCGGGGCTGCCGGGAATCGATTATGCGATGGTGCAGGCGATCGAATGTTCGCTACAATACTACAAAACGGAACCCGACATCGCGCTTTCGAATCATCTGACGCGCGTCGCGCAGCGTTTGCAGTGGCTGCCGAAGGGCAAGGAATTGTTAGTATCAAAAGCCAAGAAAACGCTGCTCGACATCTCCGAGGGCGATCCGGTAAATCTTGCGTACGGTCTCGTCCGCGTCGCGGAGGAATATTGCCATTCGCGAACGCCGGAGTGTCCGAATTGCATCCTGTCGTCCGTTTGCCCGACTTCCAAGAAATGGAGCAAGGAAGGAATCAAGGGCGATGCGGAGGAAAGCGCTTCCTTACAATAGGCGACCCGGCGTCTTGCGAAATATTTTGCTGGCGTCGGCGTCTCCGCGCCGCCGTCAGTTGTTGAAAGAGGCAGGACTTATATTTACAATAAGCGTCCCGGGGGTCGACGAGCGCATCGACCGCCGGACGCCTCCCGGCCGCGCATCGATCGCGATTGCGCGGCGGAAAGCGCTCGCCGCCGCCGAGATTCTTAAATTAAATAACAAATCCGCGCGCGCTCTCGTGATCGCGGCCGACACGGTCGTTTGCGCGCGCGGCGAATTGTTAGGAAAGGCCGACGGCGCCCCGGAGGCGCGGCGAATTTTAAGAAAACTCTCCGGCACGCGGCATGTCGTCGCCACGGGCGTATGCTTACTCATGTTTCCGGAGATGCGAACGCGCGCGTTTCATGAAAAAACATTCGTAACGATGCGCCGATGGACGCCCTCCGAACTCGATGCTTACATTCGATCCGGCGAGTGGAAGGGCAAAGCCGGCGCCTACGCCATTCAGGAAACGGCCGATCGATTCGTTACAAAAATCCGCGGTTCCTATACGAACGTCGTCGGTCTCCCCATGGAACGGCTCATTTCCGAGCTGGCGCGGATTCCTGGGATTTCGAATCGTCGAACGCGACGAAACACCACAGATCGCGGCCCGGAAGCGGCTCGGGCAACTCGGCCTGCGAAACATTAATATTTAGATTCGCATTTTCGAACCGCAGCGCGAATCGGCGCGGTTCGCGCCGTTGGCCGTTTTCAATAAACTCGATCGGATAGGAAATTGTTGGATCCGATGCGCCGGGCGTCAGCAGCGCTCGGGTTTCGATCTCGCAGGGCGTCGTTCCGGCTTCGCGGCCCGATATGTAAATACTAATTCCCGACCGCGGCGTCGCGATCATGATTTTGGACGCGGTCGAATGCACAAATACGGCGACGGGGACGTTGGGATCGTTGAGACGAGGCAACGCGAGAAGTTTCAATTCGGCCGCGCGCTGATCGATTCCGGCCTGCAATTTCGCGCTCTCGCGGCTACACGACGGCGCGCTCGCGCAGACGAGAATCGTCGCGGCCGTGGATTTCCAGAGTCGGGAGAGGAACATGGTGAGCAATCACCTTCGGCATTCGCGGGGAACGGTGACAAATGCGTCGTGTCGGCTTACAGGGTCGGAGTCGAAGCGCGCTTCTCCCTTTACGACCGGCGCCCGCTTCCGTTAAAATCTTCGCCCCCAAAATCCTCGAATTACCATGAAAGAAACAGGACATCCGCAGTACGTCGCCTGCACCGTTGTTTGCGGTTGCGGTAACACGTTCCAGACCCGCTCCACCACGGCGAGGATTGCCGTCGACATTTGTTATATGTGCCATCCGTTTTTCACGGGCCGGCAAAAATTCGTCGACACAGCCGGACGCATCGAGACTTTCCGCAAGAAATTCGAAAAGAAAACACCCGCGGCGGCGAAGTAGCGACGATTTCGAACAAACGGGCCTGCGGCGCGCGCGCGCGTCGCGGCCCGTTTCTATTTTGTAATATGCAGATTCGTTTATTTAGAATCATCATTAGAGTTCCGATTCCAGGCGTGCGTTCGATGCCGTCCATACATTCAATATCGCCATGACTCTCCCCGTACCGGCCATCGCCAAGCTCGACAAGCTCGCGAAGCGGGTATCGGATATTACAGATGAGTTGTCGATACCGGAGGTCGCGGTCGATCCGGTCAAGACGCGTATCCTCGCGAAAGAGCGCGGACAGCTCGACCGCGCGCTCGGACCGTTTCGCGAATGGCGCGAGTTAACAAAAAAACTCGAAGAGGCGAACGAACTCATGAACGATCCGGAGATGGCGGATCTCGCGAAGGAGGAGATCGCGAAAGTGCAGCCGCGCATTGCGACCATCGAAATCGACCTGCTCGATCGTTTATTAACCGACGAATTGCCGGGAGATCCCGATTCCGCGATTATAGAAATCCGCGCGGGCACCGGCGGCGACGAAGCCGCGTTGTTCGCGATGGATTTATTCCAAATGTACCGGCGTTATTGTGAAATGCAGGGATGGAAAATGGAAGTGCTCGACAAGAGCGACACCGAACTCGGCGGTCTGCGCGAAGTTGTATTGAACGTCAACGGGCCGGACGCTTTTCGTAAACTAAGATTCGAGTCGGGCGGCCATCGCGTGCAGCGCGTGCCGGACACGGAGACGCAGGGGCGCATTCACACGAGCGCCGCGACCGTCGCGGTGCTTCCCGAAGTGGAGGATATCGACGTGGAAATTAAAGATGAAGATTTGGTCGTCGACACGATGCGCGCCGGAGGCCCCGGCGGACAGAAAGTTAATAAAACAGAATCGGCCGTGCGGCTCACGCACAAACCGAGCGGAATTGTAGTGAAGTGCCAGGACGACAAGAGCCAGCACCGCAATCGGGCCACCGCGCTCCGCATTCTGCGCGCGCGGCTTTTCGAACACCGGCAGCAAGAACTCGATAAGAAGCGTTCGGAGGAACGTAAGAGCCAGATCGGTTCGGGCGACCGCAGCGAACGCATTCGTACTTATAATTTTCCGCAGTCGCGCATGACCGATCACCGCATCGGACTCACTCTTTACAATTTGCCGCAGCTCATGCAGGGGCACATCGGCGAAGTGATCAACGCGCTGCGCGCGGCCGACCGCGAAGAACGCCTGAAGCGATTGTAATATTTAAGAAACGATGGCCCCGGAAACGCTGGCGTTGCTGGAGGTGTTGCGGCGGACGACGGAATTCTTGAAGTCGAAGGGTTGCGATTCGCCGAGGCTCGAATCCGAACTGTTACTTGCGAAAGCGCTCGCCGTCAAACGACTTGATTTATATTTACAGTTCGACCGGCCGCTCTCGGAAACAGAACTCGCCGCCTGCCGCGAACTCGTGAAGCGCCGCGGCGCGCGCGAACCGATGGCGTATATTCTCGGCGAGAAAGAATTCCGTTCGTTAGCGTTCGAAGTGAATCCCGACGTCTTCATTCCGCGACCCGACACGGAGGCCGTCGTCGAAGCCGTCGTCGCGTTCCTAAAGAATACGGCGGATGTGGAATCATTACAAATCGCCGACATCGGCACCGGCAGCGGTTGCCTCGCCGTGTCGATCGCCGTCGAGTGCCGCCATGCGCGAGTTCACGCAGTTGATATATCGCCGCGCGCCCTCGCCGTCGCGGCGCGCAACGCCGCGCGACACGGAGTGGAAGCGCGCGTCGAATTCGTGGAGAGTGAATATTTAGATCGGGTCGAACCCGGCCGCCGTTTTCACGCGATTGTTTGTAATCCGCCTTATGTATTATCCGACGAATTATCACAATTACAACCGGAATTGACGTACGAGCCGCGCATGGCCCTTTCTCCTCCCGGCGACGCGATGGGGGAAGTCTTCGCGCGGATCGCGCGTACGGCCGCCGAGCGATTATTAGTCGGCGGCGCGGTGTTTGTTGAAATTGGCGAAGGACAGGGCGTGGATTTGGAGAAAGCGCTGGGGGACGTTGGAATTGTAAATTGTCGGAGAGTAAAGGATATGTCTGGCGCGGAAAGGGTCGTCGTCGGAATTCATAATTAAAATCAAAGCGGGCGGCGGGCTCCGGCCCACACGCCAGCGCGTGGCGCACGCCCGACGCCGCTATTCAGAGTTTCACGCGGAGACGCGGAGGACGCGGAGAGGACCAAGAATACAATTGCAAGTTCTGGATTATGAAATTGGGCCTGTCCCCTTTTTTCTCCGCAACGATGTATCGAACTGGATCCGTCAATGTTGTAATAATACTCCGAGGCTCTTTGCAAAATCGTTTACGGTTATAATATCGGATTTGCCGTCGCCATTCAAATCCGCGATCGCGGCGAATACGGTCGTTGGAGCGCCGGCCGGTTTGTCCATGCCGGGCGAGCCGATACCATAACTTTGCGAAGGGTCGAAACCGCCAATCCCGTTGCCCGCAGAAATGGATATATTCCCGATGATCGCGTTCGCGACAACCATGTCGACGGCCTGGTCATTATTAATATTTCCAAACACGATGGATTTGCTGCCTTTGTCAAAATCTAATGAAACCGGCGCGAACAAGCCGCCCGTGCCATTGCCTTGAAGGAGATCGACGTGATTATAAACAAAGAAAAAGAAGTAATGAACGGTCGCGACATCTGGAACGCCGTCGCCGTTCCAGTCTGAAATGACGGCCTCGTTCGGAAATGTATCGACTTGAAAATTTGTAATCGATTTTGCGCCCGCCGATCCGTCGCCGAGGATTATGGAAACAAAACCGGTGGCGTTCAGCGCTGTCGCCAGGTCGACGATTCCATCCTGATCGAGGTCGCCCGCGGATATCGAATAGGGATTGTCCGAGAGCGCGATCACATTTGTTAATACAAATTGAGCTCCGCGCCGGCCGAGGAGAATGGATAGACCGCCGGAGCTTTGATTCGCGGTTGCGAGGTCGAGCATTCCATCATTATTAAAGTCTGCAATCGCAACCGCGCTGCTGCCCGGCCCCGCGGTGAATTGTCCAAGCGGTCCGAATCCCCCCGCGCCGTCGCCGAGCGCGACGCATACGCGGCCCGTGTCGGCCTGTGCGCCGACCATGTCGAGGAGCCCGTCATGATTGAAATCCGCGAGCGCGATCGAAGAAATATTGATGCTGCCCGCGTCGATTCCCGCGCCGGGGTTCCAGCCGCCATGTCCGTCGCCGAGGAGAATATTAATATCACTATTGACGTTGCCGTCGGCGTTGCCGACGGCCGCGTCGGGAATTCCGTCACGATTCACGTCGCCGATTGCGAGCGAAACGGGATTTCCGCCGAGGCGAGTGTGCCTGGATGCATCAAATCCTCCGGGACCGTTGCGCACGACGCTGATGGCGGGACCGCCGGTATGGGCGACGATCAAGTCCGTCCATCCATCTTCTGTAACATCGCGCGCGGTCATCTCCCAGATCGAACCGCCGATGCCGAGATTCGTTACGTCGGCAACAACGCCGCCTCCGGAGTTTCGAAGAATCGTAATATTCCTCGCGGCGACATTTAGCGTTGCAATGTCGACGGTTCCATTATGATCGAAATCCGCGGCGACGATGGCGCGGGGGTCGGCGCCGACGGGTATAACGATCGGATTATTATTAAATGCGCCGGCACCCGATCCAATATAAATCAAAACTTTGTCCGCGGTATAATCCGCGCATGGAAGATCCGTCGTGCCGTCGCCGTTCCAATCCCCGAAACTCGCAAAAAATGGACTTCCATACGCGGGAAACGACGAGTTCGCGCCGAAACCGCCCGCGCCGTCGCCCAACATTACAGAAACGAGCGGCGGCGAAGTCGAGATCAGGATCGCGTCCGTTTTTCCATCGGCATTCGCGTCGCCGAGGATCATATCTGTATTGATCGACGGAATTGGATAATTAAGAAATACCCCGAAACCGCCCGCGCCGTCTCCCATCGCGACGCGCAGTCCGGACGCGCCGCCGCAGACGACGACAAGGTCGAGCTTCGAATCTCCGTTCAAGTCGGCGAGATGAATCACGCTCGGGCCGTCGATTGTCGGGATGTGCGACGGTGTCGCGAATCCGCCGGAATGGTTATTTAACGATACGGTCACATCGTGCGAAAAACCGTTCGACACGACGGCATCGGGACGTCCGTCGCCGTCGAGATCTCCGACCTCCAGATATTGCGGAAAATTTCCTGCCGCAAACGACGCTGCATTATTAAAATTCCCCGCGCCGTCGCCATAAATTACAGATATTTGGGACTGCAACGAATTTGCCGTCACGATGTCGAAGTGCCCATCGCCGTCGACATCCGCCACATCGATCGCATTCGGCGCCCCCGTTGAATTGAATTGCGCAACGGGAAACGGCGCCCCCTGAGCGCAAAAGACAGCCAAAATATTACACATGAACATGGTTTTTTGCCTTTGAGTTGCCGAACACGGATGTGACCAATTGTTTTAACTACAAGCGACGCCCAGCGACATCCGTTACCCGCGTAATTCCAAGACCAGCAAGGCGACCGCCTCGCCGTCAGTGATCCCGGCCACATGACACAAACCACAGATCCCAAACCCCCAATTCCCCAACGATCGCCGGCAGTGGTTCCGCGCGAGTTCCGGAGCCGGCTGGAATGCAAACGCGTAGCGTTTGCATTTGCCGGCGAGGACTTGTTTGAGCGCCGGAACCACTGCCGGCGATCGTAGAAAATATTAAATATTATATAAAAAAATAATAAATAATAATTATTAACGAAGGTTAATGCGCCTGCGCGGCGCGAGAGCGCAAGCGCCACGCGGCGCCAGAGCACAACTCGCCGCCCGCGTAGGGCAAGCGAAGCGCACTCGCCGCGCGCGCAGCGCAAGCGCCCTGCGGCGCCAGAGCTCCTGCGCCCCGCGGCGCGGCGCCAGAGCGAAAGCGCCATACGACGCCAGAGTTTGTAACTTGCCCCCGCGCCCCACGTGCTTGAGACTGCAACGGCATTCTCCTTCGCCGATCTCCAAAAGCTCCTGCGATTCCGCGGGGTGCTCCGTAGGTTGAAGGTTCAGAACTCCCTGCCCCCACCCCGATTATGATTGAAGTCGATCAAGTTACTAAACGGTATGGCCCCGTCACGGCCGTGGATGGAGTCTCATTCAAGATCGAACCCGGTGAAATTGTTGGATTTCTCGGTCCGAACGGCGCCGGGAAAAGCACGCTACTAAAAATGATTTCGACGTGGCTCGAGCCGACCGCCGGACACATTCGCGTCGCCGGACATGATACAAAAGCGGCGCCGCTGGCCGTCCGGAGATCGCTCGGATATCTGCCGGAGCACAACGCGCTTTATGAAGGAATGCGCGTCGACCGTTTTCTTGCATTCGTCGGCGCCGCGCGCGGCGTCACGGGGGCAAAATATACAGAACGCCTCGAATGGGTCGTCGAGAAATGTTCGCTGCAATTGATAATGAAAAAGCGCGTATTTCAATGTTCGAAAGGCAATAAACAGCGCATCGGAGTCGCGGCCGCGCTTCTTCACGATCCGAATGTTATCATTCTGGACGAACCGACGCACGGACTCGACCCGCTGCAGGTCGTGGCGTTCCGCGATTTCATCCGCGAGATGCACGTGGGGCGCTCCGTGTTGTTCAGCAGCCACATCGTCGCTGAGGTCTTGAGCATTTCCGAAAGAATATTAGTAATACATTACGGAAAATTATTGTTAGACGCGAAAGTGACTCAACTCGCGGCCACCGCGAAAGAGCGCAAAACGGACATCGAAACTGTAATTTTGAACACGGTTCGCAAAAGCGGCATCGGAGGACAAAAATCATGAGCGCGCGCGCATCCCTCTCGATCGGCGATCTCTGCCGCGGCGTCCGCGTCGTGGCGGCGCGCGAACTCGGCGCGTATTTCGATTCGCTGATCGCTTATGTTGTAATTATATTATTTGTCGTATTATCCAATTTCATTTTCATGACGCAGTTCTTCCTCACGGGGCGCGTCGAAATGAAAAGTTACTTTATGATGCTGCCGGTGCTGCTGAACGTGTCGCTTCCGGCGGTCACGATGCGATTGTGGGCCGAGGAGCGGCGGCAGCGCACGATGGAATTGTTATTAACGCTGCCGATCGTGCCGATGCAGGCGATCCTCGGAAAATTTCTCGCATCGCTCGCATTGTATGCATTCTTTCTGATCGGTTCTCTGCCGATCGTTATCATGCTCGCGATGCTCGGCAAACCGGACTACGGTATGATCATTGGCGGCTACATCGGCGCGGGATTCCTCGGCGCGTTTTTTCTCGCATTCGGAATGTTCCTTTCCGCGCTGTCGGCCGATCAAATTGTTGCATTCGTCACGACGGCCGTCGTCGGCTACGTATTTGTTGGAACCGGCGACGACCGGTTCGTCGCGTGGCTCGACGGCGTGATTCCGTCGGCGGCGCTCGGCACCGTGCTGCGCGATTCGATTTCGGTCGTGCCGCATTATGAATCGTTCGTTTCGGGCGTTCTCGATCTCACGTCGATCGTTTACTTTGGTTCGTTTATCGCCGCGTTTCTTTGGTTGAGCGGCGTGACGGTGGAGAAGACGCGGGCATGAAATCGCTGCGCTTTTTCACGATTATAACATTTCTGGCGCTGCTGCTCGCGGCGTCGATTTTCGCCGTGCGCGTCGCGCGCCACTACGGAGGCGCGCGCGCGGAAATCGCTCAATTTAAGATTACGCAGCTCGACGACGCCACCGTCGAGCGGCTCCGGACGCTCAAGGACAAGGTCTTCTTAACTTATTTCGCGTCGCCGCGCTCCGAAATGCCGTCGCACATGCGCGATATGGAGCGCAATGTTCACGATTTATTCGAAGCATTGAAGGGCGCGTCGAACGGAATGTTAGATTATCAAATCGTCGATCCTCACCGGAGCACCGATCTCGAGCGGTTTGCCGCGAATCGTAAGATTTCGAGAATCCGCACGCGCAGCGTCTCGCACGACGCATACAGCGAAAAAACGGTCTGGTCGGGCGTCTGGATTTCGTACGGCACCTATCCACCCGCGACGGTGAACGGCATCGAGCAGCCCGAGCATCTCGAACGTTTACAATCGATGATCGTCGGCCATTTGAATCAAATGGAGCATCCGCGGCTGCCGGTGGTGGCGATCGCGGCGCCGAACGGCGGCGCGAATTATAAAGATTTGGCGTCGGCGCTCTCGGAACCGGACAAGAATACGAAAAAAATAAAGGCTAAAGTTATCAATTTCGATTTCCAGCCCGGGACGCCGATTCCGCGCGAAGCGGATATATTATTTTGGATGGAACCGGCGAAATCCGATCCCCGGCAAATCCGAGAGTTGAATCTTTTTCTCGCGAGCGGCCATTGCGCGGTCGTGGCGGGTTCGGAATTCGCCGGAGAGCCCGTCATGAGCGGCGCCGACGTCGCGTTATCTGTAATACAAACGAAACTCGATCTTGAAGGATTGCTTTCGGAATTCGGCCTGCATCCCGCGACCGATCTCGTGTTCGACGCGCGTTGCGGTGAACTCATCGGCGGAACGAATAACGAAAAAATCAACGCGCCGTATCTGTTGCGAGTGATCGGTTATAATCAGGATTTCCGCACGATGCGCGGGCGCCCGAACGGAACGTTATACTTCATGACGCCGACCGTTCTCACGCTCGACGCGCAGCGTCTCGCGGAACACCGCTGGTCGGCCGATTTATTGGTAACATCCTCGGACACGTCGTGGGTCGCTCCCGTTCCCGTGGGACCGGTATCGTTAAAGAGTCTCACCGTCGACAAAGGCGAACCGGTCGCGATGCAACCGCTCATGGTGGGGTTGCGGCACGACAGTCCTTTTCACGGAAATATACTATTCTGCGGCGCCACGACGCCGTTCATCGACGCCAAACCGGGCAAGGTCGGTTACAGTTCCGAAGGCACGGCGCACTGGCGATTGTTAAAAGTGTTGCTCGACACGTACGGTTCCGACGAGCGCCTCGTCCAGAATCAGGCGGGACTCGGCCGCCTCTCGCCGATTCCGGAAATGTCGCCGGGTCAAAAAATCCTCTGGCGCGCCGCCGCGTTATTGTTACTTCCGCTCGGATTATTAATATTAGCATTCGCTCGCGGAGCGCTGCGATTCGGCACCAACGAGGAGAAGAAACTCCGAATCGGTCCGCCGGTCGGAGTTTATCTCGGCGTTCGCGGAGGGGCCGCGCTCGCGGCGATCGTACTTTTGGGTTTCGGAACGCGCGCGCTCGCGGCGCGCGTCGACCTGACGGAGGATCATATCAATCAACTCGCGGCCGAAACGCGCGAAATTACAAAACGCGCGACCGAATCGACGAAAGTCGATTGTTATTTTTCGTCGCACGAGCACCTTCCGCCGGCGATGCGTCCGCTCGTGGCGCGCGTGCACGAAGTGTTGCGCGATCTGCGGCGGGCCGGCGCGAATCTCGATATTCAATATACCGAAACCGACGATCTCGACGCCAGGGAGCGCGCGGTGCTCGAAACCTCCGGCGTCAAACCGGAGAAAGTAACGATTCAGGACGAGGAGGCCACGGTTACAAAAGTAGTATACAGCGCGATCCGGTTGAAGCGCGGCGCGAGAACGGAAACATTACAATTTCCATCGTTAGTATCATTCGAAAACCTCGAATTCCGCCTCGCCTTCGCGCTGTGGCGCCTCGAGACCGGCAAAACGCCGCACATCGGTTTCGCGTCGGACGTGCCGCGTCTGACGCCGGCCGAGGATTATGACGATTCGAAGGAACAGCTGCTTCCGCCGAAAGGCAACGACGTGTACAGCGTCGCGCGCGAATTGTTAAAAGACAGCGATTTTAAGGTTACGCACATCAATCCGCGCGATCCGACGATTCCGAACGATATCGATCTATTGATTTGGCTGCAACCGCGCCGCGACGTGAGCAAAATGTACGAGGCGTTCGCGAAATATCTGCATAAAGGCGGCAGGGGAATTCTCGCCGTCCAGCATTACAATATGCAATCGCGGCAGTATCGCGGCGGCGAACGGCGGTACGATTTTGTATATTGGCCGCAGCCGCAGTTCAACGACGTCGATAACATGTATTTTCCGGACATCGGCATCAAGATGCCGCTGGAAGTGCTTTTCGACGATTTGAAGACTCATATCGTGCTCGACGCGCAGGTGTACCGCACCGCGATCAAAGAATACAAACCGATGGAGTCGGCGCTTCCGTTCGCGGTCCGCGCGTCGGCGGCGAATTTCGCGAAAGACTCGATTATAACAAAAACGCTCGAGGATCAGGCATTGTTATTTTCGAGTTTTATAGAAACCGACGCCGCGCGGCTCAGGGATCTCGGCATCACCGCGAAATCGTTAATATTCACATCCGGCCGCTCGTGGACGTACGCGTGGAAGGGCGGATGGATTCCGACCGGATTGTTGGAATGGCCGCCGCATCGCGATCCTAACGATGAACAACGAAGCGCGTTCGGCGGCGCCAAGGACGATCCATGGCGCCTCGCGCCGCGCGTGCCGCTCGCCGTATTGTTTGAAGGCAATTTTCCCGAGAGCGGACCGCTGTCGATCCAATCGTCGTTCCCGGGAGCCGGGAACGACGCGGAAAGCCGCTCGTCGCGCCCCGAGACGCGGCCGCAGCCGGCCGGCAAACCCGGAACATTATTAATGTTCGGTTGTTCGGAAGCGTTTAAGAATTATAGAATTCTCGAGAAGGAATTTCGCGCGGATCATTTATTAATCAACGCGGCATCATCGCTCGCGCTCGAGCCGGAACTCGCGAAAATCGCGACGCGCAGGCCGGTTTCGCGCGGATTCGAATTGCAAGATTCCGACGAACGCGGACGCTGGCGGACGACGGTGGTTTTCCTCGTGCCGATGTTTATTGCAATATTTGGAATATTCTATTCGCTCGCGCGCGCGGCCGCGGGCGTCCGGAGGAAGAACTAATGATCATCAAATCATTTATATTCGTCGGCGCCGCTCTCGCGGGGCTCGTTGTTTGGGACGTCGTTCTCACGCTCCGCGAGGAGGACGCGCGCCGCAACATCGTTCGCATCGGCCGTTTATTTACAAAAGAGGAGCGCGAAGTCTCGGAACCGCGCGGATTCGTTTTCGAAACGCAGACCGGCGCGAAGTTTATTTACAAAAAAACCGGCGCCGACGAGTGGCGCTGCACGAGTTATAAGAATGCCGTGGCGAGCACCGAGCATATCGAGCGCGGACTATTTAATAAAATTTTCGAATCGGAGGGAAATGTACAAAGCGACGATTCGAAACTCGCCGCGCAGTACGGTTTCGACGTGCCGGCCATGTACCGCGTGACGATCCACGGACCTGGAATTGTAGCAACTCCGGAACGTCCCGATCCGATCGCATCCGTTGAAATCGGCGCCGCCGTGCATGATAAAGAAGGGAGCTACATGCGCCGGACGGGCGATAAACGAATCTGGTTTATGGATTCGAATCCGCATCCCGAACTCGACCGGCCCGCGGGAATGCATATTCCGCCGCTCATCGATCCGAGCATGGTTCCGATGTACTGGCTTGGGCGCGCTCAACGCGTCAAGATTATTAAAATCGAGAAAGCAAATGATAAGGCATTCGAATTGGAAGTTCGCGACAAGCAAATTTCGCCGGAGGAAATGCGCGCGGGCAAGTCGCCGTTCGAATGGTATTTTAAACAGGACGGCAACGAGAAGCTTTGCGAACAATCGGCCGCGCTCGGATTTACATCATTACTGATGCGCGCCCCGTACAGCGACATCGTCGACGTTGCGTTATATAATAGTCTCGGATTCGACAAACCGATCGCAAAAATAACATTGACGCCTCAGGCGGGCGAACCTCTCGAGATCTTCGTCGGCAGCGTCGGCACTCCTAACAAAAAAATCGCGGTTTATAACGTCCAATCGCAATTGATCTTCGAGTGCGAGCCGCAAATCGCCGGACTCCTGTTTCCAAAGGAACAGATGTTGTACACGCCCGGCCAGAACCCGTGGAAGCAGATCAATGAAATGATGCAGCCGAAGTAGAACGCGGGCGTTGGCCCAAAATTAGGCCGAAGAAACGCGGCCGGTGGTCGTCAATAGGAGTGGATGGACCCGAAATGGACACTCTGAATCCGAACGACTCCCGCGCTTCGAACGGCGAGGCCGAACCGAACGATCTTTCCGATCTGTTGGAACGGTTCGCGAGGAGCGGCGACCGCGATGCGGCCGCGCGGCTCGTCGAATGTTTACATCTTGAAGTATACGGATATTGCCGAAGAATATTACAAAACGACGCGGACGCCGCGGACGCGACGCAGTCGACGTTTATAAGTGTTCTTCGCGCGGCGCGGCGTTACCGCCGCGGGTCGGCGGTGCGGACGTGGGTACTGCGGATCGCGACGAATCAGTCGCTCGATTTATTAAAAACGAAACGGCGGAGGCGCGCCATGGAACGATCGATCGAAGGGCTGGCGGAGTTTTCGAAATCGGACAACGCGGAATCATTGCAACAAATTGCCGCCGTCGAATCGGCGGTCGCGCGGCTCCCGGAATTGTATCGAATTCCGGTATTGTTGCATTATACGCAGGGATTGAGTTATGAACAGACGGCGGAGGTCGTCGGCTGTGCGGCGGGGACGGTCGGTTCGCGCCTCGCGGCGGCGCGTGACAAGATCCGGGAACTTCTGGCCGCGGCCGGGCTCGCGTCGATCGCGCCGAGTTGGGAGTTATTACTAAAATCGACCGCCGCCGCGCCGGCGCCGCCCGCGTTGAAAATTAAATTACAAATGGTCGCAGCCACCGCCGCGCCCGCTCGGATGATCGCGGGCATTGCAACCGCGGCCGCGCTCGCAGCCGCGGCCGCATCGATCGCAGCGGCGGTGATTCTCGCGTCTCCGATTCCTCCGGCCGCGGACGCGGTTGCTTCGGCGCATGCGATCGCAACGCTCCAGCCGACGGTAGATATTATAATTGCGGCGTCCGCGCCCGGCGTGCGCGAACGCGTCGACGCGGCCCCGACGGGCGCTCCGAGCGCCGTCGCGGCGCCGCCCGCGCCGTTCGAATTTAAAGTTTCCGGAATTGTTAGATCCGCCGCCGATCGCAAGCCCGTCGCGGGGGCGATCGTCGGCCTCGAGCGCATCTGGCCGCCGAAGGAATACGCGCAGGTAAAGGGAATGACGAATTGTGCATTGGTCACCGCCGAGGACGGCGCGTTCGATCTTACCGATCGGTGTCCCGACCCTTCGATATTTATATTAATCGTCTACGGCGATTCGCAGCATCCCTTCCACGCGCCGGACCGTGTATTTGAAGTATCCTCGCGGCGGGAGGAGACCGCCGAACCGCTCGTCCGCGCCGCGACGCCCGAGGAGAACGAGGCGCTCCAGTCGGCGCCCCGGCTCGAGTTAATGTCATTATTACAAAAACGCTTCGAAGCGGAAAAATTACCATTTCTCGAGGGCGTCGTCCGCCGCGAGGACGGCGGCGCGCTCCCGCGCGATATCGACCTTCGCGCGATCGACGCCGACGGCGACGCGTTCCGGCCGTTTTGCGAATTCGATCCGCGATCGGGGCGATTTCTGATGGGATCCCTGAAAACGGGAAATATGAGTATTGAAGCGCTCGCAGGGCCGGGCGGACACGCGGTTTTGAAGAATATAACGATACACGACGGGAACTTCACCGCCGGAATTGTAATGACGCTTCGATCGGGCAATGCAAGCGTTCGCGGCCGCGTGGAGGATCTCGCGGGGCGTCCGGTCGCGCAATTGAAAATCACGGCCGTGCCCGAGGACGTCGCGGAAGCGGGGCTTTATGTCAATCCCGCCGCCGAGGCGACCACCGACGCGAACGGCAGGTTCGAGCTCAAGAACGCCGGAACCGCCGGCGAATCATTAAGAATCGCCGCCGAAGGCGCGGATTATATTCATAAAACAATACATCAAATCGCGGCGGGAACGGATTCGTTACAAATTACAGTTTGCCCGCGCCCGATCGTCCGGGGGACAATCGCTTCGACCCGCGATCTTTCGCGCGGAATCTCGATACAAATAACATCCGTGCGGGAATTCCGGCGATTCAAGGGGCCGGTCCAGGTCGCATTCATGGGAGCCAATTTTCACCCGGCCACGGGGCGGTTCGACCAGACCGTTTCCGAACTCGGACGCGCGAGAATCACGATCGGACTCTCGACCGGCGAAACGGTCTACGAACGCGAATTTGACGTGCCGGAAGAGGGCGTCGATCTCGGCGCCATCGAAATAAAGTAAAAACGGGAAAATTGCGGTAATCTGCGGGCATGCCCGTCTGTCCGCATTGCGGCGCCGCCGTCCGGCGCGGAGCGGCGAGCTGCCGCGCATGCGGCAGCGATGCCGCCACCGGCTGGAGCGATTCCGATACTTTAGATAGCGAATCGACGGAGGTTCCCGAGTTCGACGACGATGATTATAATGATTTTCTCGCGCGCGAGGGGCTCGGCGGCCGGCCGCGGAAGCGGGCAGGCATGCCGCGCTGGTTTATTGTAATCGTCGTGGCGCTCGTACTCGCGGGATTTGTAATGATAATTCTAAAACACTGAGCTCGAATTCGGGCAAATCTCAACCCAACATGCGCAATTCATTGCTTTGCGGCGCGGCCCTGTTCGCGGCCGCGGCCGTGCCCGCGCGCGCCGACGTGCTGCACGGGAAAGACGGAAAACCGGTTAACGGTAAATTTACAAAAGAGACGGCCGCGAACATCGAATGGATCGGCGAAGACGGCAAGAAGAAGGAGTTTCCAAAAAGTAAAGTTGCGCGGGTCGACTTCACGTGGACCGACAAGGCCCCGTTGCCCGCGCCGCCGCTCGGGGACGTCAAGGAATTGAAGAATTTATTGTATGCGGACGCGACGCTCGGCATCGCGTTCGAGCCGCCGAAGGATTTCTTCGCGACCACCGATTCGATGCGTCGAAAATTAATATTAAAGTCCGGCGCGAAGGGAATGATTCAATTTAAGAGTTATTTTACAATCTCGAAACCCGAAGCGATCGCGAAACGCATCGAAAAGGACGATGGCTCGTCGATGCCGTCGGTCGAATGGAAAGAGGAGGAGGATGTGGCCGCGCCGTTTCCCGGAAAACGCATGACGGCGACGTGGAAACCGGACAAGACGACGGTCATGAAGCGCGAATATCAAATATTACAATTACCGGGGCGCGTGCTGGCGGCGTCGGTCGAATCGCCGGCGGGCGGATTCGCCGCGGCGCAGAAAAGCGCGGCCGCCTCGTTCGCGACGCTGCGCGAATTCGAGCCCGACGTCGAACAGAAGTTCGATAAAGGCGGTTTCGCGTTCGCGGAGATGCCGCGCGTGAAGTTACAATTTAAAGGATCGAGCAGCCACAAAATGCAATCGGGCGGCCTCGAAGGCGATAAGTACGAATGGTTTTCCGAGGCATACGCGCTGGAAGTGTACGTTTACGATAAAGATATCCCGGCCGACTCCCGCGCACTGAAGGATCTCGTGGCGAAGGAATATACTAAATATAGCAACGTTTCCGTGAAGGGCGAGGGAACGTACGACCTTCTCGGCCTTGAGTGCCAGTGGGTGGACGTCGAAGCCGACTTAAAAGATAACAAGAAGCAGCAAATGAAGATTTGCATGCTGCTCGCGGGCGGAAAACTCTATTCCATAAATTTATATCCGCGGAGCGGCGGCGGCGACGAGTCCCAGCGCGTATTCGAGAATTGCGTCGGCGTTTTCCGCGCCGCCGGAATGCGTCCGCCGAAAGACTCCAAATAAATTATTATCATGACGGATTCGACTCCCGGCGATTCCGGGGACGCGCCGGGCGATCCGGCGGCGCGCCGGACATACAAACAAATGGTGGAGGAGGAAGCGCGGATCGAAAACGCCGGAAATCCGGGCTACACGGGCTCCGGCATGCGCGCCTGCGTCGGAATCTTATTGGTTATCGTATTGTTAGTAATCGTCGGAATGATGGTATTCAATCTGTTTTTCCGGCGCTGAATTTAAGACCCAAACCGAGACGTTTGCATTCGTCGAGGCGGCCGCAATGCGCGAGCGCGCGCCGGACGCACTCCTCCGTCGGCCCGGAGAATTGTTGTAAACGTTCGGGCTCGTGCGTTTCGGCGGCCGTGCCGGGCAGTTCCTTCAGAAAACGCCGCCAGCGCGACAGGACGCGCGGATCTAATAAAAAAACGGCGCCGCGGTCAGTCTCGCGGCGCATCAAACGTCCGAATCCCTGCCTGAACATCGCGAGCGCCTCGGGGAGGTAAATCGTTTTTTGATAAATCGGTTTGCCGAGCGACGCTTCCTGGGCTTGAGTATAACGATCGAGCGCGCCGAATGGTAATTTAGCAATCACGAGATATTCTAATAAATCGCCCGGAAAATCGACGCCGTACCAGAACGTGTCGACACCCATCAAGACGCCGCCGTCCGACGAGCGGAAAAGCCGCGGCAACTCCTCCTTCATGCGGCCTTCCATGCCCTGCCAGAAAAACGGAATGCACCGATCGTTAAAATACGGTTCGAGCGCGCGTCCGAGGGCGCGGCATTGTTGTAAATTTGTCAATAACACTAACATTCGACCGCGCGTGCGCTCGGCGAGGTGCCTCAGAAATTGTTCGAGATATCGATCGAACGCGGCGCGGCCGCCGGCGGTTCCGAAGGACGTTTCCGGCACGTCGTCGGGGATCGCTAATAATATTCGCGAATAATCGAACGTCTGCGGCGACTGATGCGTCGCCACGGCGCGCGGCGCGCGCTCGGGCGTTCCCGCTTCTAATAATTCGAGGCCGAGATAGCCGCGCGTCAAATCGAATCCGTCCTGCAAGAACGTCGACGCGGAAAGAAATATCATCGACTGGAGCGACGGATAATAACGATCGGCGAGCCACCGGTTCGGTAATAATATCGTTTCGCGCGCGACGAGCGACTGGCGTCCGCGGCCCGTTTCCAATTCGAGATCGTAAAAACAATTCGGATCGAATTTGATCTCGTTTTCTACAATTGGAAGCCACGTTTGCAAATCGAGCGCGTATTCGGCGAGGTCGACCGCGGCGAGCATCAGCCGCGCGCGAACGCGGGGCGCCTGTGGATCGCCGCTGGCGTCCACGACCGCGCAAAGTTCCTTACAAATCCCCGAGAGCTCGGAAATATGCAAAACCAAATCGCCGCGCGCCTGCTTCAATGCATCGGTCGAAGTCTGCTCCGCGGCGAATTGTTGAAAGCCGAGGTGATTTTCGAATCCGCCCTCCGCGCGTTTCTTTCCGGAGTATTCTAAATATTCGCTTCCGAGCCGTTCGAGCCGCGCGAGCGCGGCGAGCATGCGGTCGGCCGCGGCGCGCGCGGCCTGCAGGCTCGCGCCGGCGGGCTGCGCCGCGAGGATGCTTCTTTGCGATACGATTTTTTCGATTTTTGGTAATAATCCGCGACCGGCGTGCCGGCCGTCGCGCTGCGCGTGCTGCGTCGGGCCCGCGATCGATTCGAGGTCGTCGCGCATCGATTTAAATGATAATTCGACGCTCGCCGCGCCGCGCGCCTGCGAATGTAAATGATCGCATTCGTCGAATATGATATTTCTCAAAAACAACGGATCGCGCAGCGCGAACGCATGATTGGTGACGACAACGTGGCTGCGTTCCGCGCGCCGGCGCGAGACGCGCGCGCCGCAACGTTTACGATCGGCCGCGGATTCGCAACACGTATAGCGGCTGTGCACTTCGTTAATCAACCGCCCGAGCGCGGCTTCGCCCGCGCGTTTTTGTTCCATCCAGAACGGTAATTTTCGCGCGATGCGGTCGAGATCGCCGTCGGGATCGTCGAGCGCGAACAGCGCGAGAACGATCCATGCCAGCCAATCCTCGGCGGTGTCGTCGGGAGAGGGCGCGGCGGATTCCAGCGCCCGAAGGCACAAATAACGCTCGCGCCCTTTTAATAACGATACGCGGACGGGGTTTTGATTTGTAATCGCTCCCGCGCGGCGGAGAATGCCGAGCGCGCGCGGCAATTCGCGGTCGAATACCTGCTCCTGCAGCGCGATCGTAAATGTTGATATTCCGATGCGCGTCCTGGCGCGGAGCGTCCACAAAAGCGCCGGTATCAAATACGCCATCGTCTTGCCCGTTCCCGTCGGCGCGTCGATCAGTAAACAACCGGATCCGGCGAGCGCGTCCAGAATTCTGCGCGCGAGTTCGTGTTGATGTTTACGATAAAACGCGCGGGGATCGGAGGTTCGCGTGAGTTGGGCGATTTCGCGGGGTAGAAGTTCCTCGAATGTTAAATCTAAAATTGCTTTATCCGTTTCTGTCAATTCGACGGGCGCGGTCGTCGCGTCGTCGACCGGATCGTTTAATAATAACGCTTCGAGATCGGCCGCGATGCGCGGTTTCGCCGACGCAAATGCAATAATCGCTTCCACGGCCTCGCCCGCGTGCGCCGATAGAATCCCGTCGACGAGTTCGGCGGCCGCCGGAAAGAGTCCCGCGTCGCGCGTGCGCCACGCGGACGGACGATCTAACAAATCCACGCACGTTTCGAATGTCGCCGCCGCCGCGGGATCGGTTCCGCGCAATTGTTGGATCACGTGCGCGAGGCCGCTCGAGGCCAATGTTAATTCTTCGTCGTTTTTTGATAAAAACGCGCAACAGAGCGCGCCGAGCAATTGTTCGATCTCCGAAGGCGACGGATCGCCGCGCGGCCCGGTACCCGGCGCGAACGCCAATTGTAAAAACGATTCGCGGTCCGCGCTCCGCCGCCCCGGAAGCACGAGTTGCGCGAGATCGGCGACGCCGACGATCGTCGGAATTGTAAAATCCGCGTTGAAATCGGAGTGCGCGTCGCCGCCGTCGCCCGCACATTTGCGTTCGAGTTCGAGCCACCAGCGCAGGCAGCTCTCGCGGTCATAAGTAATAATCGCGCGGTCGCCGAGGCGTTCGCGAAACTCTGGAAAAATCGTCGCCGCCGCGCTCCGCCCTTCAAAGTCCTTCGCGGAGACGCCGTACATTCGATGCAAACGCGACGAGACCGCCTCGCGAATCGACGGATCGCGATCGGGAAGCGGGTTCGCGAGCCAGTCGATCGACGCGGCCGCGCCCGTGCCGTCGGGAATGCGCGCGGCGAGCCGGAATACGTGGTCGTGGCGCGCGTCGGGCCCGGTCGCCTGCAGCGAAACGAAAGCGTAGCGGCGTTGAGGCATGTCCGTTCAGCGTCTATAACTAATTTTCAAAAGTGTCCGCTCGTATTGCAAGTTTGAATCGCGAATGCTGGAACGACGATATCGTGATGTCGAACCGCGGCGATTTCCAGAGGCAACCGGCGGCCGCTCCCCATCAATATATACAAAACGAAAATCGCGCATTCAAATGCCACAATTCCAAACCGCTTGCAAAGTCTCCGACATTCCGGCCGGAAAAGGCAAGACCGTAACTGTAAACGGCGTGAACATTGCATTATTTAACGTTGGCGGCGTGTTCAAAGCGTTGTCGAACACCTGCCCGCACCGCGGCGGACCGCTTGGCGAAGGCGACTTGAGCGGCACGGTTGTCACGTGCCCGTGGCATGGATTTCAGTATGATTGCAATTCCGGCGGAAGCGCGGACGGGCGGCCGTTCAGTGTCGCCACGTTCGAAACGCGCGTCAACAACGGCGTCGTCGAAGTCGGAATATAATGATTCAGGAAGCGGTCGCGGACAATGCGAGCCACGGCCCGCCGGCGGCGCGGCCGCGCATGAAATTCGCGAATCAGGCGGCCATTTCGCTGATCGCGCAGGCCGCGACGCAGGTATTGGTAATTATAACGATGCTCATCATGCCGCGGATCATTCCGCCGGACGTGAAAGGGCCCGCCGAACTTGTTACCAATCTGCTCGCGACGTTTCTCATCGTATTTAGTAATATGGGATTCGCGACCGCGATTTTGTATCATCCCGACCGCGGCAACATTCCCGTCGAACGCATCACGTCGTCGTTGTTGACGCTCGGCATCTGCATGAGCGCGTCGGTCGCGATCGTGTGCAGTCTTTTTTTACCGGCGTACTTTTCCGAACAGCATAAAAGTATCATCGAACCGTGGCACGTCGCGCTCGTGCTCGCGACGTGTCCGCTGCAGCTCGCGACTTCGTATTTGAACGCGACGCAGGTGGCGGCGGGCAGAATCATAGGATTCAACTTTATACAATTCCTGCCGACCGGAATTTATGTATCGACGTTTTTTACGTTATATTTCGCGGTCGGTCCCGAAAAGTTCAGAACCAATCCGCAGTGGTTTGTAACAGGCATGGTGTTCGCGCACGTCGTCAAGTGGACGGTCAGCTCCACGGTGACCGTGTTTTTGTTACGAAATATCGTGCGGTTGCGGCCGTCGCTCGATTTTGAAATATTAAAAAAGGCGCTGCGCTTCGGCGCGCGTCCGTACTTTCGCGACGTGTTCCAGTGCTGCACGTTCTACGCGACGCCGTATTTTCTGAACTGGCAACAATTCTCGGAAGAGGATCTCGGTTATTACACTTTGGCGGTTTCGGCGATGACGGCCGTCTGGCAGTTGCCGGAGGCGCTCCACATGATTCTTGCCAATCGCATGGCGACGCAGAGTTCGAACGATCGCAAGTGGTTCACGCCGATCGTCTGCAGAAATGTAGTATTTGCGACTTTCTGCGGCGCGCTCGCGATCGGCGTGATGGCCGAAATTTTTGTCACATTCCTCTGGCCGCGCTATGTGAAAGCCGTGCCGACGATTCGCATCATGCTGACGTCGTCGGTATTGTTTACATTCTTCAAAGTGTTGCAAACGGATTTGATGGCGCGCGGAGAGATCAACCTCGTGCCGATTCTGAGCGGCGCTGCGTTTTTCCTGCTCGCCATATTTAACTTTTTCGCAATCATGGTATTCGGCTGGCGCGACATCTCCGTCTCCGCCGCCTGCAGTTCGCTCGCCATGGGAATCGTCGGAATCTTTACAGTTGTATACTATTCGAGAATCTCCGGAAATCCGCTTTTGAAGGTCATTTTAATACAAAAAGAGGATCTGCAACTCTGGCGCGAATTCGCCGGAAGGATCTTCGCGAAGAAGGTGGCGTGAGTTGTTTATTTAGATTCCGGGCATCGACTTGCGCAGAAAGCGAAGCATCAGAAATAATACCAATGTGCCGGCGAGCGCCATTCCGGTGAGCACGGCGAAAAAGTAAGAATGCGACCATTGCGCCCAATATTGCCCAATGTCGGCGAATTTCGCGCCGATTGAAATGGATAGAAACCATCCGCCCATGAGGACGCCGCGGAATCTCGGCGGCGCGACTTTGGATACTAATGAAAGGCCCATCGCGGACAACAGAATTTCCCCGACGGAAATGCACGCATAGGCCGCGAACAACCATGTGGGCGAAACCTTACCGGTATTGCCGCCGACCGTCGCCGCAACGAACAGAATCGCGGTCGCCAACGATGCAAAGAATAGCCCGAATGTCATTTTCGCGGGCGTCGACGGCTCGAGCCCTCGTTTCGCGAGATATTTAAAGAAAAATGACAATAAAAATCCGAAGATTATAATAAATCCAGGATTGATCGCGTTCGAAATGATCCCGGAGACATTCCAATCGGTATTATGCTCCGCCCAGAGCGTGAGTGTTGTATTGCTCTGCCAGAATAGAATCCAGAAAACGACTCCGACGGCGCAAACGAGCGTGAGCGCAACCACCCGTTTCCACTCGGGCACGTCGTCGACGGGATGATGTTCGGTCGGTTCGGTCGATGCAACGCGCGAAGGGTTGGCCGCGCGCTCGGGAATCGCCGAGCGGAAAACAGTAAATATAATCATCGCGAGGACCATGCCGAACGCCGCCGCGTTGAACGCGCGATCGAATCCCTGCTGGCTGTTATCTTTGAATTTCTCGCGCAGAATTTCGCACGCGATCGGCCCGAGCATCGCGCCGATATTAATTCCGGTATAAAATATACTAAAAGCCCGATCCTTGAGTTTGCTTCCGGTGGAATATAAATTTCCCACCATCGTCGAAACATTGGGTTTGAAAAATCCATTTCCTATGATCAAACAAGCGAGCGCCGCGTACGTGTATGCGAGCGTTCCTCCCGCGAACAGCGTGTGCCCGGCGATGAAGAACGCGCCGCCGATATAAACGCTTTTTCGATAACCCAAGAATCGATCCGCGAGCCAGCCGCCGATGAGCGGAGATGCATAAACGAGCGCGGTGTACCAATTGACAAAAACGATCGCGTCAGGTTCGCTCCACTTAAAATAGTTCGTTAAATATAATAATAGCATTCCGCCGACGGAGTAAAAACTGAATCGCTCCCACATCTCCGTGGAAAATAATACATAAAGCGCCTTCGGATGTTTCTCTGCCGCGTCGTTCATGATTGCTTGGGGGGCGCCGCAAAACGGCGGCGCGCGCCCATCATCGGAGGGCGTCCGCGTCGAAACAACTTTACTTTTTCGTCGCCGCCGCCGCTCTGCCGCGTCCGCGGCCGCGCCGCTTGGATGGGCCTTTTGCCGCGCGTTCGGCGAGCAATTCGAGCGCTTTTTCGATCGTGATTTCGTCGGGCGCGATGCCCTTCGGCAGCGACGCGTTCGTGACGCCGTCGGTGACGTAGGGGCCGAAGCGGCCGTCGAGCAATTTTACGTCTTTTTCTGTAATATTACTCTTTCCGAGAATCTTTGCATTCTTCGCGGCGGCGCCGGGCGCGCCGCGGCCACGGCCGCGCAAGCCGGTCTTCGGCGCTTTTAACAATTCGAGCGCCTCGGCGAGCGTGATGCGGATCGGCGAATTCGTCTCGGGAATCGAGCGCGTGTCCTTTCCGCATTTGATATAAGGTCCGAATCGTCCCGAAGCCGCGACGACGTCCTCGCCCGATTCCGGATGCGCGCCGATGGTCCTTGGGAGCGCGAGGACGGAGAGCGCCTCCTCCAATGTTACAGTTTCCGGCGATTGGTCTTTTAGTAAAGAAGCCATTTTCGGCTTTTCTTTCTTTTTGTCGCCGCCGTTGCCGCCCCCGATTTGAAAATACGGACCGAAGCGCCCGGTTTTCACCGCGACCGGTTCGCCGCTCGCGGGATCGACGCCGAGTACGCGCGGCCCCTCGGCCGCTTTTGCTAACATTTCGACCGCGCGCGCCAATGTTAAGTCTTCGGGCGCGGTTTCGTCGGGAATGCTCGAGCGTTTCTCGCCCCAACTGAGGAACGGACCGTAGCGGCCGACGCGCGCCTCGACTGCGACGCCGTCCGCGCCCTTGCCGAGCGCGATGCCGCACGCCTCGCGCGGGTCGATTTCGTCCGCGACTTTTAGTAATATTTCTTTAAGGCCGGCGATGGCGCGGCCGTCGACTTTTCCGCCGTGATAAAATTGTTTTAAATAATCGAGCGAGGTTTGCTGGCCGAGCGAAATCGCGTCGAGATCGTCTTCCATTTTCGCGGTGAATGCATAATCCACCAAATGCGATAAGTAACGTTCGAGCAGGCGAATCACTACAAATGCGGTGAACGTGGGAACGAGCGAATTTCCTTTTTTGAATACATATCCGCGATCGAGAATCGTCTCGATGATCGACGCGTACGTCGACGGGCGGCCGATGCCGCGCGCCTCGAGTTCTTTAACGATCGTCGCCTCGGTGAGCCGCGCCGGCGGTTGCGTTTTGTGCGTTTCGGCGCCGAGTTTTTCGCATTTTAACGATTCCTCGCGCGCGAGCGGCGGCAGCACGACCTCGCGGTCGGCGAGCGCGTCCTCGGGGTTGTCGCTGCCTTCGACGTAGGCGCGCAAAAATCCGGGGAATTCGATCGTTTTGCCGCTGGCTGTAAATTTAACATTACCGAATCCCGACGCGGGCGCCGTGACAATCACCGTCGTCTGCCGGACGCGCGCGTCGTTCATTTGCGAAGCCACCGTGCGCTTCCAGATCAATTCATACAATTTCTGCTCGTCGTATCCGAGCGACGCGGTCGAATCGAGCGGGCGGAAATCGGTGCCCGCGGGGCGGATCGCCTCGTGGGCCTCCTGCGCATTCTTTACTTTTGTTTCGTAGTGTCGCGGCGACGCGGGAAGATACTCGCGTCCGTACTGATCCTCGATCAGCCGCCGCGCCGCGCGAATGGCCTGCTCGGAGAGCGAGGTCGAGTCGGTGCGCATATAAGTAATAAAACCGTTTTCATACAGTTTTTGCGCGGCCGACATCGTGCGGCGCGCGCTGAAGCGCAACCGGCGGTTCGACTCCTGCTGCAGCGTACTAGTAGTAAACGGCGCGTAGGGGCGGTCCGCGCGCTGTTTTTCCTCGATCGACGCCACGCGGAACGCGGCATTCGCGAGCGCTTCGCAGAGTTGATTCGCGCGCGCCCGGTCGAGGTGCGCGAGCGATTTATCCTTAATATTACCTTTATCGTCGAAATCCTTCCCGGTGGCGACGCGCGCGTTTTCGATCGCGATGAGCGTCGCGTCGAACGAAACGGGGCCCGAGTAGCCGTTCGGTAAATTTAACTTTCGGAACGTCGCCGCGAGATCCCAATACTCCGATTCGCGAAACGCCATGCGCTCGCGCTCGCGCTCGACGACGAGACGGACGGCGACGCTTTGCACGCGTCCCGCGGAAAGCTGCGGGCGGATTTTTTTCCATAACAACGGCGACACTTCATAACCATAAAGCCGGTCGACGATGCGCCGCGTCTCCTGCGCCGAAACTAAATTTTCGTCGATCGAGCGCGGATGCGCGAGCGCGTCCTGGATCGCGTCTTTTGTTATTTCATGAAAAACGAGGCGCTTCACCGGCAGATCGCGCCGCGGTTTCAATACTTCCAATAAATGCCACGAAATCGCCTCGCCTTCGCGGTCCTCGTCGGTCGCAAGATACAATTCGGTCGCCTTGTCGAGAAGCGCCTTCAGTTTCTTCAGTTGGTCTTTTCGATCGTCCGGCACGACATAAAGCGGCTCGAAATTGTGGTCAACGTCGACGCCGAGCCGCGCCCACTTCTCTTTCTTCAATTTCGCGGGAATCTCCGACGCGCCGCGTGGAAGGTCGCGAATGTGGCCGATGCTGGCTTCGACTTCGTACGACGGGCCGAGGAACCGGCTGATGGTTCGCGCTTTGGCGGGAGATTCAACAATAACGAGAGGCTTCGGCATGGGGTCGTGCAGCCCGACGGGAGTGCGGGCGCCCGCGATATCGGGCACGACCCGCTGGAAAGTCAAGCCTTCGACGCCGAAGCACTCTCCGTTTACCTCGGAGGCGACGACCTTCCAACAAACGTGTAGGAGTGCGGGGAGTTGGAGGGAAAACGAGGGGGTCGAAGGTTCGAAGGGAATCGCAAGCGGGCGCAAACAGCCGTGCCGGGTGCGACGTTTCAGTCCTTGGTTTTTTGTAAATTGCGCGCACTCCCCCGATCGCGATGGCTTACTTCCGCGGCTTTATTGACCGCGGTTTTGCTGTTTGCAACATTAATATTAGTTTTCGGGAGAATCGAAAATTCGCGCCGCGATTACCGGATTTCCGAGGCCGAATTTGCCGGCGTTTCGCTCGAGGATTTGGATTCCGCGAGCGACGATAATGATAACGACGATCAGGAGGAGCCGCCGCCGGATTCCGCAACGTTGCCGAAACAGGACGAAAACGACTCGGGGTCGCGCCACGCCGGAATTGTAAATAAATGCGCCGTCGACCATGCTCCCGCCTTCGCGAATATAACGAACCAGCACGCTCCCGGCGTATTCGATACAGTTCAACTTTTTATCATTCGGACGGCGGTTCCGAAATCCGAGCCGAACATCGATCCGGACGCGCCGCCGGTCCGCCGAATCGTGGATGAAGTCCTTATTTGTAATCACGGAGCGCGATCCGTTCCGCCGCCGGCCGTTTGTTAGTTAAATAATCCGCGGAGGCGACGAATGACGATTCGCGCGATGGCGCGAATCCGCGCCGTCCGGCGCCGGCCCTGCGGAGTTGGAACGCGAAAATCCTTTCGCGAACGGGCGCGGAGCACTCCGTCCGCGCCGCGGCCAAGCCAACCCACCGTTCTCGTTGCATTCGGGAATACGCCATGCCCATGGTTCGAAGCGCGCCCGCGTCGGCTCGCAACGCGCGATGTATATTTAATTATATTCTCGCGCCCGTATTGTATCTTTCATCCTGCGCCTCCGCCCGTCCGGTTTCATTAACATCGTCGGACGCGCCGGGCACCGACTCGCGCCCGTCCTCCGGGGCCGCCGCGATTCAGGCTTTTCAGGCGGGTCCTCTTCTTAATGATACGGACGGTCTCGTCCGCCGGCTCGAATCGTACAACGGCGAACTCGCGGCCGCGCGCGCGCGCGTCGCGCAGTCGCGGGCCGATCATAAACAAAGCGAATTGTATTTAAATCCGTCCGCGTCCGTCGGTTTCGGCGGCGTCAACCTCGGTCCGAAAAATCCGTCGAATCTCGGGTGGAACACTTCGCAAAATTATTCGATCGGACTTCAGCAGACGTTCGAAATCGGCAAGCGCGCGCCGCGCATCGAATCGGCGCGCCTCACGGCCGAGTCGGCGTTGCAGAATTATTATTCGACGCTCGGCGAACGCGTGGCCGACGCGCGGCTGGCGCTCGGGCGCGCGGTGTTTCTCAAAGCAAAGTTAAATTTACTCGAAGAGACCGCCGCCGCGGGCAGGCAGGTGTTACAATTGGAGGAAACGCGCCTCCGGCACGGCGACATCAGCGGCAACGATTTCGACCGGCTCGCGCTGGATACTTCAATTCATGAATTGGAGATTCCGGAGCTGCGCGCCGATTTGGAGGAAACGAATGCAACCATTCGCACGCTGCTCGGCGTCGAGGCATCGTTAACATCGGACGACGCGGGAATCCTCGAGGTCGCCGCGGCCGTGCCCGCGAACGGCGACCAGTGGGAGGCGGCGATCGAGGCGCGTCCGGACATCGCGGCGCTCGACTTCGCGGCGAACGCGGCGCGCAAGGACGAGGAACTGGCAAATAACAAATCCATTCCGGACCCGCAGATCGGAATAACATTTCTTCACGACAATTTAACAGAAGCGGGGAATCAGGCGAACACGCTCGCGCTCACGGTCGGCGTCGAGATTCCGCTGTTCGACCGCGGGCAATTCGCGTCCGAGAAAGCCCGCGAGCACGCGTCCGAAATGATACAAACAAAAATGGCCGCGCTCGGGGAGGCGCGCGCGCAGGCGTCGTCGTTATTACAAAAAAAGCAATTGTTAGATTCCATGCTCCAGGTCATCCAGATTACGAATATTCCAAAATCGCAGAACATTCTCGACACGACGCTCGCGGCCTACAACCGCGGTCAGTTGAGCCTCACCGATCTGTTACTTGCGCGCCGGACGCACACCGAACTCGTCCTGCGCGCCGCCGACCTTCGATTCGAAGCCTTCGCATTGCGCAACGAGGTCCGCCGCGTGCTCGGTCTCGACGCGGCGGCGGCGAAAACCACTACAAATAACCGATAATAATAAAAACCATCATGAACGACGCTCCCGCTCTCGCCGATCACGTCCCGCAGATTCCGTCGCCTCCAATTCCGCGCCACGCCGCGCCGCCCGCGAATACAAACAAAAAGGGATTCGCGTTTCGGTTGTTCATTTTGTTCGTCGCGTTCGCCGGCGGCGGCCTCGGCGTGTTCGGAGCGTTCATTTATAAACGTTCCGAGCCGGAGACCGCGCCGAAGGACACGAGCATCACCGTTCAGAACGGTACAATTACGATCGCGCCGAGCGCGTCGCAGTGGAAATTATTAAAGATCGAAAATCCCCGTCCCGCGGAGACGCGGATGACCGATCCCGTTCCGGGCCGCGTCAAGATCGACGACCGCCTCGCGTCGAAAGTAAGCGTTCCCGTGAGCGGCCGCGTTCGAAAAATATTCGTCGACCTCGGACAAACTGTAAGAAAAGGCGATCCGCTCTTTTCCGTGTCGAGCCCCGACCTCGCGGATTTGAATGCTAATAAAGAAAAGGCCGCGCTCGAAGTCGAAGCCGCGAAAATCGCGCTCGAACGCGTCAAAGCGATGGTCGAGGGCCACGCGCTGCCCGCGAAGGAGCAGCTCGCCGCCGAACAATCATTAAAACAAGCGGAGATCGGCCAGCGGCTTTCGATCGCGAAACTCGAGGCGCTGCACGTGAATCGCGACGACGCCGAATATCCAAATGAGTTCGTCGTCGCCGCGCCGCGCGACGGGGTTATTGTAGAAAAGAATATTCTTGGCGATCAGTTCGTCGCGCCCGACGCCGCCGCGTCGAGCATGGTCGTCGCGGATCTGTCGTCGGTCTGGGTCGTCGGCGAATTGTTTGAAAACGACGTCGTCGAAATCCGCGAGGGGAGCGTTACAAAAATCGCTAGCCCGAGCCGCCCCGATCTCGCGCTCTCCGGAAAAGTAGACATGGTGTCGTCGATCGTCGATCCGATCCGCCACACGGTGCCGATCCGCGTGCGCGTCGACAACCAGCCGCAATTGTTAAGACCGAACGCGTACGCAAAAGTACAATTTGCGCTCGCTCCGACGGATTCGATGCTCGAAATCCCCGCGTCGGCATTGATCACGGACGGCGCAAAGCAATATATTTATACGGAGTCGGAGGGAAAGTTTAAGAAGCAGCCGGTGGTCATCGGCGCCACGGTGAACGGCGTGTCGCTCGTCCTGAGCGGCGTGCGTCCGGCGGACCGCGTGGTCACGGAAGGGGGCATTCTGCTCGACAATCTCGTGCAGACGGAAGAAAAGTAAATTATCCATACGCGCAATACCCGGAAACGACAAAATGCTAAATTATCTAATACAATTCTTCCTCCGCGCGCGCATGGCCGCGATCCTGCTCGGAGTCGTGCTTCTGGTCGGCGGTTATTTCGCATACCGGAATATCACGATCGAGGCGTTTCCGGATCCGACCGACACGCAGGTGCAGGTCATAACAATTTATCCCGGGCAGCCGACCGAGGAGGTCGAGCGCCGCGTTTCGCTGCCGCTCGAACGCGCGTTGAACGGCACTCCGGGCCTGATCGGGATTCGTAGTATTTCGCTGTTCGGACTCTCATTTGTAACAACTACGTTTTCCGACGCGATCGATCCGATGCTCGCGCGCCAGCAGGCGCTCGAGCGCATCGGGCAGGCCGATCTGCCGCAGGGCGTGCAGCCGTCTCTCGGTCCGATGGCGACGCCGATCGGCGAGGTTTATCGTTATACTTTGGAGGGCGAGTCGAGCGATCCGATGTCGCTGCGCACATTGCAGGATTGGACCGTGCGTCCGGCAATATTAAGAGTACAGGGCGTCGCCGACGTCGTCTCCTACGGCGGATTATTGCAAGAAATCCACGTGACGCCGGATCCTACAAAAATGGCCGCGCTCGGCGTCGCGATAACGGATATTTTTTCGGCGTTGAAAAAGGCGAGCGACAACGCGACGGGCGGTTACGTCGAGCGCGGTTCCGAAACATTTGTAATCCGCAGTCTCGGCACGTTTCGCGAAATAAACGAAATCGAGGAGGTTCGTATCAGTTATCACGACGGCGTGCCGGTGATGTTGCGCGACGTCGCGCGCGTCTCGGTCGGCTACGCGCCGCGGCAGGGCGTGGTGACGCGCAACGCCGACGAGGACGCCGTGCAGGGAATTGTATTAATGCGCCGCGGCGGCAACCCGTCGGCGGTGCTCGCCGCGCTCCGCGCGCAAGTCGCCGACATTCAGGATCACTGGCTTCCGAAAGGGGTGAGAATCCATCCGTTCTACGATCGCACGGATCTCGTGGACACGACGCTCCGCACGGTGTTTCATAATATTATCGAAGGCGCGGTTCTCGTCGTATTGGTATTATTTGCTTTCATGCTCTCGGTGCGCGCGTCGTTAATTGTCGCCGTCGTCATTCCGCTCTCGCTCGGCGCGTCGTTTATTTATTTATATTCGCGCGGAATGTCCGCGAACCTGCTGTCGATCGGCGCGGTCGATTTCGGCATCATCGTCGACGGCGCGGTGATTCTCGTGGAAATCATTTTTCATAATGTTTCCGAGCGCGCGGACGCGATCCGCGCGCGCGCGACGACGGTTGCGGAGGTCGTTTACGAATCGGCGCGCGAGGTCGCGCGGCCGACCGTGTTTTCATTATTAATTATCATCGCGGCGTATCTGCCGATTTTCGCATTGCAGCGCGTCGAGGGGCGCATCTTCGGGCCGATGGCGCACACGGTTGTCAGCGCCCTCCTTGGCGCGCTGGTTATGACATTTTCGCTCGTGCCCGTTCTGTGTCTTTTCGCGCTTCGCAAACCGAAAAACGCGCGCGAATCGTTTTTATTAAGATTCATTTCGAAAGTTTACGATCCGAGCCTCCGGCTCGCGCTCGAGAATCCGGCGGCGATTCTTATATTTGCAATCGCGATGCTCGCGGGAACTGTTATATTACTTCCCAAGATGGGAACGGAATTCCTGCCCCAGTTGAACGAGGGATCTTTATACGCGACGCTCACGGGTCCGAGCAACATGTCGCTCACCGAAGGCCGCAAACTGACGCCGAAAATTAAAGAAAAAATCGCGCGCACGCCGGAAGTGGTCGAACTGCAAACCCAGCTCGGCCGGCCCGAGGACGGCACCGACGCGACGCTTCCCAACAATCTGGAGGTGTTTATTAAGTTAAAACCGATGGATCAGTGGCGTTCGTCGATGCATACGATCGACGACATCGCGTCCGAGATCGACCGGAGTCTCGACGAGATTCCGGGAGTCGAATCAAACATTTCGCAGCCTATCCGCGACAACGTAAACGAAAACATCGCGGGCCAGTTCGGCGAAATCGCGATGAAGATTTATGGTTACGATTTGGAACGTTTGCAATCCGTCGCCGAAAAAGCGAAGTCGGTGCTCGCCGGAGTCGCGGGCGTCGCCGATCTCGGAATTGTTAAATCGGGCGAAATGCCGCAGGTCGCGATTCATCTGAACCGCGAGGCGCTCGCGCGCTACGATTTGGATCTCGGCGACGTGCAGGATTATATAGAAACGGCGATGGGCGGCCACACGGCGTCCGAATTCTGGGAGGGCGAAAAGCGATTTGATGTAACCGTTCGCCTGCCGCAGGCGGCGCGCGAGGATCTGCACGCGATACAAAGAATCCAGATTCCGCTGAAGGATGGGACTGTGATTCCGCTGTCGGGCGTGGCCGACGTGAGCATGGGCACGGGGCGCGCCGTGATCACGCGCGAGAACGGCCAGCGATATGTAGGATTGCGGATGAATGTTCACGATCGCGACCTCGGCTCCTTCGTCGCGGAGGCGCGCGGCAAAGTCGACGATGCGTTGAAGAGCACGCTTCCGGCCGGTTACACGATCACGTGGGGCGGCGAATTCGAAAATCAACAGCGCGCGATGAATCGTTTACAATTGGTCGTTCCGCTTTCGTTAATCATAACGTTTTTATTGTTGTTTTCCGCGTTCGGCAAAGTATGGGACTGCATTTTGGTATTATTAAACGTTCCGTTCGCGTTCATCGGCGGCGTCGCGGCGCTGCTGGTCGCGGGCATGCCGATCTCGGTCTCCGCGGCGATCGGTTTCATCGCGCTGCTCGGGCAATCGGTATTGAACGGAGTATTGTTATTGACCGCGATCCAATCGCGGCGCGCGGCGGGGGCGAATTTGTATGATTCCGTGACCGGCGGCGCGCGCGACCGCCTCCGCGGAATCTTAATGACCGGGTTGCTCGCGTCGCTCGGCCTCCTCCCCGCGGCGCTCTCGCGCGCGATCGGCAGCGAAACGCAGCGCCCGCTCGCGACCGTCGTCGTCGGCGGCACGGTGACGGCATTTTTATTAACATTAATATTAATGCCCGTCACATACTACTGGTCCGAGCGCCTGCGCGCCGCGCTGGCCGCGAAGTTCGCGCCGCGCGAGCGGCTGGAAGTCGTTTCGGGCGCCGCGATATGAGCCGCGCGGCGCGGCTGGATTTTTGCTGGAGTTCGAAAACCGATGTACCCGATGCACGGTCGCAGCCGAGGCATTTTCCACGATTCAACGATTGTCAGCACAACATGCAAATTACTGAAATTCCGATGAAAGGTTACGAGCGCGTCGCAAAAGCGCACGACCCGGAGACCGGTCTGCGCGCCATCGTCGCCATTCATGATCGAACGCTGGGACCGGCGCTCGGCGGCATGCGCATGTGGAATTACTCGACCGACGACGAGGCGTTGACCGACGTTTTGCGCCTCGCGCGCGGCATGACTTACAAATCGGCGGTCGCGCGCACGGGACTCGGCGGCGGCAAGTCCGTCGTCATCGGCGACGCGCGATCACAGAAGTCGCCCGCGCTCTTTCATGCGATGGGAAATTTTATTGATAGTTTTCAAGGCGCGTATATCACCGCCGAGGACGTTGGAACCTCCGTCGCCGATCTCAAACTCGTGCGCGAAAGTACGAAGTGGGTGACGGGACTTTCCCGCGACGACGGCGGCAGCGGAAATCCGTCGCCCTATACCGCCCTCGGGTGTTTCGTCGGGTTGCGCGCCGTGCTCGAACGCGTTTTTGGAAACGCGAGTCCGGCGGGTCGCACGATCGCGATTCAGGGCGTCGGCGCCGTCGGTTCGTCGTTCGCCGAAATGTTAGTAAAAGCCGGCGCGAATGTTATTGTTGGCGATTTGTATCAAGAACGGGCGGAGTCGCTCGCCAGGAAAATCGGCGCGCGCGTTTCGTCGATGAACCGGATTTTATTTGAAGATTGCGACGTGCTTTCTCCCTGCGCGCTCGGTGGGATTATGAATGATTCGACGATCCCGCAACTGCGCTGCAGAGCCGTCGCAGGCTGCGCGAACAACCAGCTTCTCGAGCCGGTCCACGGCGATCTATTACATTCGAAGGGAATTCTTTACGCGCCGGATTATGTTATCAATGCCGGCGGTATTATTAATGTCGGCTGCGAACTGTTGAAGGGCGGCTACGACGAGGCGTCGGCGCTGAAGCGCATCGACTCGATCTACGATGCGATGAAGCAGGTTTTTCATATTTCGGAAACGGAGAAAATCCCGACGTACAAAGCCGCGGATTTGCTCGCCGAGAAAATTCTGAAGAACGGAACCGCTTCGAAACACTGAGGCGAAGCCGGGCATCGGACGAAAAACGGGCACGCCGTGGCGCCCGTAGGGGGATTTTTCGCTTTCGCGGCGGCGCCGTCGCGAAAAAATCGACACACCCGTCAGATCCACGAACATGAATCCAAGAGTCATCGCCGTCCGCGCACTGTTTCTCGCCGCGTGCATTAGTTTACAAAACCCGGCGGAGGCGAAGGAAAAAAGAGACTACTATTCGACGACGATCGAACAGTTAACGATTGAGGGGGAGTTGCCGAAGGGCGCGACGGAATTTCGCGGCACGGATGAATTTATAATAAAAAGACCGAAATTGCAAGTCGCGGGCGGCGGCGAAGGATATGTAGAGTATCAGAAATTCTGGCACAACGAATCGAAGGATTTCCACGAAAACAAAGTCGTGATCTCCGTGCCGTTGGGAGATCTCGTCCGCGGAAAACTCATCTGGCCGACGGCGGACAAACAAATCGTCGCGATTCCATTTGTATATAAAGGAAACGTCGGCGGAGACGACGCCAGGATCGAATTTAATAAACTCAAGGCGGAATATTATCAACCGCTCGCCGAACTCGATGTGCCCGGTGGCGCGTGGTTTCAGTATCAATACAATACGGCGTCGCGGGCGGCGGGAACGGGCGATCCGGCCGACCCTGAGCGCCGCCGACCGAGATCAGAGCGCGGGTCCGCGATCGAGGAGTTTATTGAAATATTCTCCGGCGCGCGCGCGATTCGCGAAAACTTACAATTAGACCGGCGACTGGCGGAGGAGAGCGCATCGGACAAGACATTGGACATTCATAAGATTGAAGGCATCCGAACGCGTTCCTTCGATTTCGCGTCGTTAATAAGAGAAAGCAAACCCGATCTCGACGCGCTCGCCTCGATCATCCCGGCTGATCAGCACGCCGCGTTTTTTCCGAGTTTTCAGAAAATGATCGATCTGCTCGACGCGGCCGATCGCAACAGTATGGCCCTCATGCATTGGATCGAGAGCCACGCCGGCGACACGTCGGCCGTCGCGCGTTACAAAAAACAATTGTGCATTGAAACGACCGAACTTGCGCGCCTGCTCGGACCGAGCGTGATCCAAAGCGTCGCGATCACCGGCTCGGATCCTTATTTAAGAATGGGTTCCGACGTCGCGGTGCTCTTTGAAACAAAAACGCCGCTCGTTTTGAGCGCGTACATGGGCACACGTTACAGTTCTGCCGCTCATTCGGGCGCAAAATTCGAATCGGGGACGCTCGACGGAGCATTGTATGTATCCGTCCGCGATCCCGAACGGAGTATTTGTAGTTATACGTGCGTCGTTCGCGACTCGATCGTGATCGTTACCAATTCTCTGGTTCAGTTGAAACAACTGATCGCAACCTCGATGGGCGCTCCCGCGCTAGCGGCGGCGCCGGAATATGTCTATTTTCGCGATCATTATAAAAAAGGCGGCGCGGACGAATCGGTGTTTTTAGTATTGACAGACGCTACGATCCGGCGCTGGCTTTCGCCGCGCTGGCGGATCGCGGACATGCGGCGGATGCGCGCGCTCGCGGCAATGTTACAAATCCAAACCGAGCATGTGCGCGAGATCATTCAAGGGACCGTGCCGCGCGGACCGCTCGACGATCCGGCGGCCGCGTGGCTCGGCCCGCTCGAAATGGGGCCGGACGGCGTCCGGTCAAAATTGTATGGAAGTCTTTCGTTTATGACTCCGATCTGCGAATTGGACATCGATAAAGTTACAAAACGCGAACAATCCGTTTATGTACAATTGCGCGATCATTATGAAGAGGGTCTTAGAGACTTTTTCGACCCGATCGCCGTACGGCTCGCGCTCGGAGCGGATCGTGCCGCGCTCGATGTGACCGTGATCCCGCTGATTCTTGGGAGCGAGTATCGCATGATGACAGGTCTGACGCAGGGAACGCAGCTCGCGGCGGGCGTAGGCGATCCGCACGACGACACGATCATACAATTTGCCATTGCATTCAAACCCGAGAATCTTCTGCCCGGCATGCTCGATGAATTGAGTCAATCCAGCAAATCGGATTCGAGAATCGTCGACTGGCTCGGAAATTACCTTTCGATTTTTTGCGATCAAGACTCCATCTTCGACGAAATGAAACGGGATCCGGATCTCAAACAAAACTCTTTAAGATATTATTTGCGCGGTCCAATCGGATTGATCGTCGGCGTGCGCGACGGCGCGTCGCTCGACCTGTTCTTGAATGCGCTGATCGAAAGGGAAAAGGAACTTAAAGAAGAAGGCGCGAAGTCCGAAAAGATCGTCTATGGTAATTTTAAGTATCTAAGAATAACACTACCCAAGCCGCACATGCCCGAATTCGGGGACGGCAAGAATTTCGCAATTTACGTCGCCAATGCTGACGAATTCGCGGTTGTGACTTTTCGCGAGGACGTCCTGAAGCGCGTGCTCGACCGCGAGACCGGTCGCAAAGCTAAAATTGCATCGGGTGCTCCGGCCGCGCCCCGGCCGTGGCTTGGAGAAAATGTTACATTACGCGCGCAGGGCAAGTTTCTTGAACTTATCGATATGGCCGCGCGCATCGAAAGTAGAGACGGCATCGGACACGAATCATTTAATAATTTACCGATATTAAATGATTGGAAACGCCTCCACCCCGCGGAAGACCCGGTCGCGATGTACGAAAAAATATATAAAACCCGTCCAATCTGTCCCGGCGGCGGAGAATACGTTTGGAACGAAAAATGGCAGACGATGGAATCGACCGTTTGTGGTCATCCGGGCGAACCCAAGCCCGTTCGTGCGATTCCACAGAGCATTGTCGATATTAAGAATATGGAATTCGGACTGACGTTCGAAAACGGCGGCCTCCGCGCAACCGCGGAATTGATTTACAAATAACAGTTGTAAATTTACCGAACGACGACCGCCTCCAAGTGCGCGGCGGACGCTTCTTCTCTCCGCTTCGCGGTCGCTAACATTCCTGCGGCGGCGGCGCGACGTTCGTGGCGATTTAGATCATCCGCCAATGTAAACAATTCGCGCACGACGCCGGAAATTAATTGTTGTGAACTGTCGAGTTCGTTGGCGGCGAGGGCGAGTTCGACGGCGTCGGCGTCGCCGGGGGTGCCTTCGGGAATCGCGTCAGCCTGATCCGTGAGCCACGCCGCGGCCAGCATGCGCGATTCGGATAGTAAATTTAACGATCGGAGGCACGCGCCCGCGTCGATATTCTCGCCCGCGAGGATTTGTTGCCATGCGTCGAACGCCGCGAGGCCGAATCCGGCGCCGCCGCCGCGCAATTCGCGCAACGCGCGCGCGACTTTTTGTTGCAATTGTTCTGCTGGCGCGCGAAACGGCCCGAGCGCGACGAGACTAAAATTCGGATCGCGAGATATCGCGTCGAACGTTAGTATCCCGGAAGCCATGCCGTCGGCCGTACGGCCGTTCACAAACAGCCGGTCGCGATCCACGCCGCGCGATATGCCGAATTCGGCGGAGCCGAGCGCATGCCACAATAAAAACGGATGATTGCCGACGGCCGATTTGTTTAATAAGTCGACCGCCGCCGCGCCGTCGCAAAATTCGCCCGACTCGAAACCGAGAATGCGCAGACTTAAATTAACTTCTTCACGCCAGCCGTCGTCGTGCGCGCGTTCGAGCGGGGAACAATGGCGAAACGCGCGGCCCGTTTCCCCTGAAATCGCGGACGCCCCGAGCGCGATCGCGCGCGCGCTACAAATCCCGGCGAGCGCGCCGACGAACGAATCAACATAATTCGCGGCTTCGAAGGGAAGTGGTTCCACGCTGCGCGCCGACGTCCATTACAACGTCAAAATCTCGACGCCGTCTTTTGTTATGAGCAGGGTATGTTCGAATTGCGCGACCATCGTGCCCGGCTCCTCGCAGAGCGGCGGATATTTTACGAGACAGCCCTGTTTAATCATCCCCTGGAGCGTGTTTTCGACTTTTTGATTTTCAAAATTACGAAAATATCTGCGCGCGATCGGCAGACCGTTCCATTTTTCGACGGCTTCGAGCACTTCGGCGTCGATCTCTTTTGTTATTTTTACTTTTTTCGACGTCGCCATGAAAACTTCGGCGCGGCCGCGCTCCTCGACATAACCGATACCATCTGTAGCAAACGGTTCGATCGCGCACACGGTGCCGATTTCGAGCGTGGAGTTCGCGCCGCGCTCCGCGACGTTGGGAATCTGCGGAGCCGTGTGCACTTTCCAACGGCCGACGCCGTGGCCCGTCAGATTCGCGACTGGATTCACGCCGAAACTTTTAATGGTTCGCCCGATGGCCTCGCCGATGCGATTCACCGAAACGCCCGGTCCCGCCGTCGCGATCGCCGCGTCAAGTCCGGCCTTCGCCGCGGCGACCAGCGTCTTGCCGCGCGTGCCGTCGCCGAGATCGATCGAGATCGCGGTATCGCATACATAACCATCGAACGCGGCGCCGATGTCGAGTTTGACGACGTCGCCTGCTTCATACTTTTGTTCGTCCGTCGGATGCGAACAATAGTGCGCGGCGACGGCGTTGCGGCTCGACTGCGCGGGAAACGCGGGAATTCCCCCCAATTTGTAAATTTCCGCCTCCACCGTTTCTGTAACTTCGCGAATCGTCGCCCCCGGCTTCACCATCGCGGCGCCGATGGCGCGCGCTTTTGCAATAATTCTCCCCGCTTCTCGAAAACAGGCGACGGCGTGCGGATCGCGGCCGGGAGTGGGAACGGGCTTAAGAAACATGGGAACGCAGTGGCACGATGTTCGATATTGAAACCGACGTCATAAATGCTGAAAGCGGCCGGCGCCAGCGAAAACCCCTCGCTGCGCTTCGTCCATTCCTTACTCAACAGCGGATGATCCCTGCAGAAATGAATCCAATGTCCGATTTTAAGCGTTCAGGACGCGTCGGCGTCGCGCCGATCGCCGCGATTTTTGTTATCTTGTTCGTCGTGGGCGGGATGGCGTGGTTTAGTTGTAATAAAGAGTCCGCGACGACGCCGTCCGCCGGCGCGGGAAGCGGCGCCGAAACGAAACCCACGGCCGCGGAAATAAACAAAAGCCTGCCGCCGATCGATCCGGCCACCGTGGGCACGATCAAGGGAATTGTAAGGTTCGACGGAAAACCTCCCGCGCGCGAAGTGTTCACGGTGACTCCGGAATGCGCGACCAACGGACATGCCGCGATCGAGAAAGAAGAATTGGTCGTCGGCGGTGGCGGCGGACTCGCCAATGTTTTTATTTATATTCACGACGATTTTGGCGGGCGCGCGTTCGATCCTCCCGCTGCGCCGGTCGTGCTCGACCAGTCGGGTTGCACGTACCGGCCTCACGTGATCGCGGTTCAGACGGGGCAACAGTTACTGATCCGCAACAGCGATAATATATCTCATAATGTAAATGCTTCGCCCCTCAAGAGCGCCGGATTCAATCAGGGAATGCCGTCCGGAACGCCCGACCTGAAATTGCGTTTCAAAATCCTCGAACTCAAGAAACTCGTCAAATGTGATATTCACCCCTGGATGAGCGCGTGGATTTACGCCGTGAATCATCCCTATTTCGCGGTTACTAAAGATAACGGATCGTTTGAAATCGCGGGCGTTCCGCCCGGAAAGTATAAGATTGATGCGATCCACGAAACGCTTGGAATAAAATCGTTGGATGTCGAGCTCGGCAAATCCGATACAAAGACGATCGAATTTCATTTCGGCAAATAATCCGGACGCATCGCGCGTCCGGGAAACTCCACACGGGCGCGGAAGTTCCCGCGGACGGAAAGAACTTCGGTCTTTGCCTGCGGCTCAAGTTGCTGTCGAACAAGTAGTTGCATCGGCGATTTTCCAATTGACCGTAGTCAGCGCCGGCGGCGATCGGGTTCTCTAGCGGCTTGCTACTTGCTAGTCCGTATGCTCTTAGCGAAATCGGGCGCGGTGTTCGTGTCGAAACTGCGCCACTCCAAACAAACTCAAGCAATCCATCCATCATGTTGCGAAATTCTTTATTATTAGTGGCCGGCGCGATCGCGCCTCTCGGCGCGACCGGTCTTTATGTTTATTCGGATGTCCATTCCGGTTCGAACGAAAGCGTCGCGGCCACGGCCGGAATTGTTCATGTCGCGGGGACGCCGGACGCGGCCGCCGCGCAGTCGGGCGATGCTACGATTAAAGGAAACATCAAATTCGACGGCGAAGCGCCGAAGCGCGAAGCGGTCGACATGGTGAAAGACGGCGTTTGCGTCAAAGCGAACGCGGCACCGGTGATGAAGGAAGAAATGGCGATCGTCGGCAAGGACAACGGCCTCAAGAATGTTTTTGTTTATATTAAGAAAGGCATCGAGGGCAAGTTCGACGCACCGAAAGACGCCGTGGCGCTCGACCAGAAGAATTGTATGTATTCACCACATGTCTTCGGACTCGTCGCGGGCCAGAAGTTAACTGTTAAAAACAGCGATCAGACGACGCACAACGTCCATTCGATGGGAAAGAAGAACAAGCAGTTGAATCAGGGACAACCGGCGGGTTCGCAGGAACTGTCCGTCGAAAACTGGAAGACCAAGGAAACGAGCCTTTGGATCAAGTGTGATATTCACTCCTGGATGAGCTCGGTTTGCCACGTCGTGCCGCATCCGTTCTTCGCGGTGACCGACGAGGCCGGCAATTTTGAAATTAAGAATCTCCCGGCCGGGACGTACACGCTCGAAGCGATCCACGAGACGCTCGGTTCGAAGGAACTCGAAGTGAAGGTGGACGCCAAAGGCTCGGTCGAAGCGAAATTCCCGGCGTTCGGAAAGAAGTAATTCATTCTCGAAGCGACCATATCGGCGGCGACGGACAAAACCGTCGCCGTCGTCGTTTCCAAGGCGCGCTTGGATCAGTAGTATCCTCGCCCCAACGCCCATGAATCCGCCCCGCAACCTCCATCGACTGGCGATTCTGGTCGCGGCGGTCGCGTTTTTAATGATTTCCGTCGGGGCAACCGTGACAAGCCGGGATGCGGGACTCAGCATTCCCGATCCCGTGACGAACCACGGCGGCATCGTCCCGATACAACAATTGCAGAACGGTTATGAGACGGCCGCGGGACGTAACTATTCGGGCGGAGACGTTTTTTCGGAGTTTTTTCATCGCGCCGTCGGCTGGACGCTCGGAATCTTATCGATCGCGCTCGCGTATTTTACTTATAAATACGAGCCGCGCGCCTCGGTCCGCAATCTCGCGTATCTAACAGTTGGCGTGGTCGCGATGCAGGGCGCCGTCGGGGGCCTCGGCGTTTGGATGCAACAGCCGGCCGCGATGGTCGTGCCGCACGCGCTGCTCGCGCAGACCTATCTCGCGATCGTCGTCGCGATTGTATATTTAACATCCGGGGAAGGATTGGTAAATTCTACGATTCCTCCGGCGGTCGCGCCTTCCGGAATGGCCGTCGTGCGCGGCGCGCGCGCGCTGGTCGCGATTGCATTTATACAAATTGTCCTCGGCGCGGTTTACCGGCATGCGAATGCCGCGTGGGCGATCTGGCTCCATGTCGCGGGCGCGCTGTTGTTCGCGGCCGTGGCGGCATGGGTCGCGACCGCGGCGCAGAGCGCGGGCGCGCGGCTCGGGAAACACGCGATGCTGCTCGGCGCGATCGTTATGTTACAAATATTTCTTGGATTCCTCGCGCTGCTCTTCAGGAAACCGAAAAACGACGCCGCCGGACGGGATTTGTATAATATACTGTTTCCGACGCTGCACGTCATGGCGGGCGCGCTGTTGACCGCGGGTTCGACCCTGCTCATGGCGCGCGCCGGAAGATTATTAGAATTTAACGAAACCGCGCGGCGGGCCGCGGCCGCCGGAGCGACGGCGTGAATTCGCACGCCGCGTCGAAAGTGGACTTGCGGGCGAGGTTCCGTACGCGCGTGGCCGATGCGGCGGAACTCGCGAAAATCCGCATCACCGCGATGGTGGCGATCACGACGGCCGCCGGTTTCGATCTCGCGCCGCAGCCGATCGACTGGCGAAAGTTTATTTTTACAGTTCTGGGGACGACCTTCGTTTCGGCGGGGGCCGGCGCGCTCAATCAAGTGGTCGAGAGCGATCTCGACGGGCGCATGCGCCGAACCGAACACCGTCCGATCCCGGCCGGACGCGTTTCCGAAGGCGCGGCGACCGCGTTCGCGCTCGGATTGGCGATTCTCGGGCAGATATTACTGATCGGATTTGTAAATTCACTGACGGCCGGGCTCGCCGCCGGATGTTTACTATTTTACGTTGGCGTCTACACGCCGCTCAAAACGCGCACGACGTGGAACACGATCGTCGGCGCGGTCGCGGGGGCGATTCCGCCGGTGCTCGGCTGGACCGGCGCGACCGGATCGCTCGGCATTCCCGCGCTCGTATTGTTTGGAATACTTTTTTTGTGGCAATTGCCGCACTTCTTCGCGATCGCGTGGATGTATCGCGACGATTATGAAGCGGCCGGTTATCAAATGCTGGCCGTGGTCGACCGCGAGGGCAAGCGGCTCGGCGCGCAGACGATTGTATTTACAATATTACTGATCGCCGTGGCCGCGCTGCCGTTTCCGCTTCATCTCGCGGGCGGGTTTTACCTTTCGACGTCGATCGCGTTTGGCGCGATTTTTCTTTATTTCGCGACGCGCATGGCCGTCGGGCGCACGCGCGGACAGGCGAGGCATCTATTGTTAGCATCGGTCATGTATCTTCCGGCCGTGCTCGCGATGCTCGTGCTCGACAAGATCGCGAATTGATATAAATTATGATCGCAGCGCATCGAATCCACGAACTCCCATGACAGAAAAGAACACAGCTTCGGTTTCAAACGGAAACGGCGTTTTCTGGACATTCTTACTCGTCGTGCTGGTTTCCACCGGCATCGGACTCATGGGCTGGAAATGGTTTTTCAAGGGAGCCAATCATCCGCGTCCCAAGGGCGGCGAACCATTTGCGACCGCGAGCAAGCCTGGCGAAAATGACGGTTTTGTCCCGCTGATCGTTCAAGACGGCGACAGCTCGAGTTCGCACGACGCGCCGCCGCTTTTTCAACCGGAAGGGGAGGGACTCGGCCGCGTGATTCCGTTTTCATTAACAAACCAGGACGGCAAGGAGTTTTCTCTCGACGCGCTGAAAAGTAAGATTTGGATCGCGGATTTTATTTTTACGCGCTGCGGAAGCACGTGTCCGGGGATGTCGGCCGAAATGAGCCGCCTGCGCTCGGATTTGAAGGAAATTCCGAATATTTATTATATTTCGTTCAGCGTGGATCCGAAAAACGACACGCCGCAGGCGCTCGCCGAGTATTCCAAACAATTCGGCGGCGCCGGCGATCATTGGTATTATCTGACCGGCGACCGCCAGATCATATTCGATGTCGCGCTGACGTCGTTCAAAGTCGGAATGGATTTGATGAATCCGAAAGACCCGACGAGCATACTTCACAGTTCGAAGTTTTTTCTTATCGACGGCGCCGGCGTGATTCGCGGCCGTTACGACAGCGCCGAACGCGGCGATATGAAACAATTGCGCGAGAATGCGCGGCAGCTTGCCGGCGCGAAAAAATAAATTGGCCGTCATCGACGCGCTGCCGCATCTGAACGCGACGTTGAACGCCTGCAGCGCCGTGCTGCTCGTCACCGGTCTCGTATTTATAAAATTAAAACGCCGGGAAGCTCATAAACGATGCATGCTCGCGGCGCTGACCGCATCGGGCATCTTTCTGGTTTCTTATATTACGTATCACTCCGTCCGCGGAACGACCGTGTTCCCGGAATCGGGCGCCGCCCGGATTGTATATTTGTCGATTTTATATACGCACATGGTCCTCGCCGTCGGAATGTTGCCTTTCATTTGGGTAACATTCCGGCGCGCTTTCCGCGGCGAATTCGAACGCCACGCGCGCATCGCACGCATCACGTTTCCGATCTGGTTGTACGTATCGGTGACCGGCGTCGTCGTCTATTGGATGCTCTACCATTTGTATCCCGCCGGCGTCGGCGCCCATGGTTGAACGCCGCGAATCGACGGACTCGGAAAAACCTTCTCACATTTGCGGCCGAAACGGCCGATGTTTCAGTTTGTGACGCCCGCCGACCGAATGAACCTGCAAGGACGTGGGGATGAACCCACCTTTTGGGAGGAACATGATGTTGGCATTCGCATTATTCATTTGTGCAGTCGGCTACGCGGCGCTCTGTCTCCGAAGCGAACCGTAATATTTAGTTTCTGCATCGCCGCCGCCGCATGCGCGTCGCGACGGTCTCTGGAATCGGATGGAATCCCGGTCGCGGGCATCGTCGAAGCGCGTTACGAAGTATTCAAATCGTGGCCCGGACCTCGCGAAGCCATCGGTTATATCGCGAAAACCCGATACGGATTTCCATCGGGCGATTTGGTCCTTTGGCTCGTCGAGAATACTTATTTTCAAGAAGTTGGATATTTCGACGCGAATGGGCGCGCGTTTGCCAACATGCCGTTCGAAAACGAACCGCGCTGGGTCGAGACGGGCTCGATGGAAGCGTGCGCGCGGGCATTGCTCGAATTGAACGCGGCTCCTGAAATTATAACATTGCCGGCCGGCCGGATTCCCGAAGCCCTTCGCGCCATTCAGGCGTCCGAAGCGTCTTTACAAATCCGGAAACGCGCGCCCTGATTTTGGAAGAAAAGCAATCAAACGAAAACGGCCGCGAATTTCGCGGCCGTTTCTTGTTATTTTTAAGATCCGAACAGATTAGTTATTTGAAATAACCGGATCTTTCTCGATCAAGCGATGGATCATTCCATCCGGAGCGCGCATGCGGATTTCGCGGCTTCCTGTGGAATCGTCAACGTCGCATTGGAATGAAACGCCGCGCGCGCGGAGTTCCGTGACTGTTTCTTCAAAGTCTTCGACTTCGAAGACTAATGCTAATGTTCCGGGACGCGAATGCGGAGCATAGGGGGCCCCGGCCTGGCCGGGGACGAGCGCGGCGCCATCGTCGCCACCAAGTTCCATCAATCCCCAATCATCGCGCGCATCGCGGATCGGGAGGCCAAGAGCATCGCGGTAATACCGAAGGAGTTCGGGTTGGCGCCCGTAGACTTCGACACGAGAGAGTTTTGCACGCATGAGACTATTAGGAAAGCGGGGTTACTACAGTTTCCTGAGGTCCCCGATCGTGACTGGAATCGTTGCGATCGGAGCCAGAGGTGAATGTTCGTGCTCCGAATTAAGAACCCCGCGTGAAGCGGTTACCGAAAAATCTTTTCTTGGTTTCGCGCCTCAGCGCGCGCCCGCGACTTCATTCACAATCTTGACGCTCGCGGAGGCTCCAATTCGGTCGGCGCCGGCACTCTGCATGGCCTGCGCGGTTGCGAGATCGCGAATGCCGCCGGCCGCTTTGACGCCGACCGCGCGGCCGACGGCCCGCCGCATGAGAGCCACGTCGGCGACGGTGGCGCCGCCCGTCGAGAAACCAGTCGATGTCTTTACAAAATCGGCGCCCGCCGCGACGGATAATTTACATCCGCGGACTTTTTCGTCATCGTTTAGAAGGCAACATTCCAATATTACTTTTAAAATCGCGCCGCCATCGCGGCACGCGTCGGCGACGGCGGCGATGTCGCGGCGAACTGCATCATCGTCCCCGCTTTTCAGCGCGCCGACGTGTATCACCATATCCACTTCGCACGCGCCTTCGCCAATGACGCGCCGCGTTTCATAACTTTTAGCGTCCGCCATCGTCGCGCCCAGAGGAAATCCGACGACCGAGCACACTTTCGTGCGCGTGCCCGCGAGCAGCCGCGCACAGCGGCGCACGTTGACCGGATTCACGCAAACCGTCGCGAAATGAAAATCGCGCGCCTCGGCGCACAATTGATCCAATTGCGTATACGTAGCATCCGGTTTCAGTAATGTATGATCGATCCGCGCCGCGAGATGCGCCGCCGCCGCCGGGAGTTTTTGTTCGATGCCGATCCGATCGGCGCCCGCGTCGAATCCGCGCGCAAGCGTGTCGGGACAGGCGCTCGATCCGCACCCGTGACAACTACAAATAGCGACGTCGCGGCCGGCCGGTGTCCGAAGACCTTCGGCAAGCATTTCGCGCGCGATCCGTTCAATAATCTGCTCCAGTTCCTCTTGCGGCAGCGCGGAAAAATCCATGTTCGACTTCGTGAATAGTAAATTAACGAATCCGGTCGAGATCGCGGATTTTCCGGACTCGGCGCGCGTGTCGCTCCTCGCCCTCGGGAGTCGTTAGAAATGCCGCCACAATTTCGCGCGCCTGCGCATCGGTCGTTTTGCGCGCGCCCATCGTTAACATGTTCGCGAAGTTATGTTCGCGCGCGTTTCGCGCGGCGTCGGGATCATTACATAACGCCGCAAGCACTCCCCGCACTCGATTCGCGGCCATCGACGAACCGATTCCCGCGCCGTCGATCATGATTCCAAACCGCGCCGCGCCCGACGCAACCGCGCGCGCGACGGCGAGGGCGAAGTCCGGGTAATCGCATGGCGCAGCGTCGCCGGTTCCGAAATCCAGCACGCGGTGGCCCGACGCGCGAAGCCAAGTTGCGAGCGCGGCTTTTAATAAATAACCGCCGTGGTCGGCGCCGATGGCGATCGTTAGCATTCGATCGTCGCCCGCGACGAATTGGATTTTTATATTTCGTTCGCGCGCCATATCGGCCGCCATCGGAGTGACGATCGCGTCGCCTTGAACTTCGAGCGTCGATTGATCCGCAAGCTCGGCAATTGCGGCGGCGTCCACGATCGTTCGCGCGGCCGTTGCGGAGGCGACCGGCGCGGGCGCGGCGGGATTGGCGTTCTTTACAATTCGTTCGGCGGCGATTTTCGCGACCACGCGCCGCACGATCTGTTGCAAGTCGGGCGATGGCGCATCGCCGGTTGACGAACGGAATTGTTGCGATTTCGATTCCACGTTGCGGGAAGGTCTGTTGCGGCGCAGTGTATCGGCGGTCCCTCGGATCGCGAGGTCGTGAATTCGGGGCCTGCCCGAGCGCGTCCAACCCGCCACTGCCTCCGTCGACGGCACGTGCGATTCGCGGAATTCCCGCGACGGGTCGCGCGCGCGGCGCTGTTGCCCTCCGGTGCAAAGGGCGGTGCTGCCGTTCGAATCTTGACGACCGCGTTCGTAATGTTGAAGCTAACGAATTCGCGCGAACATTTCTTTTCAAACCGACGATCCCCCGCGGAGCGACCATGGCAAAATTATTAGCAATTTACAAAAAACCGGCGAACGTGGCCGCTTTCGATCGTTATTACTTTTCGACGCATCTGCCGCTTGCTAAGAAAATTTCCGGCCTGCGGCGCTACGAAGTGAACGCCGGCGAAGTGGGGTCGGCTTTGGGGGAATCCCCGTATCACCTCGTGGCAACGCTAACGTTCGACTCCATGGACGCGCTGCAACGCGCGCTTGCGTCGCCTGAAGGCCAACAAGCGGCGGGAGATTTGGCCAATTTCGCCCAGGCGGGGGTGGAATTGCTAATTTTCGAATCGAAGGATGTATGATAAAGAGTTATTAAATCGCAATGGACGCTTCGCTTCCCGGACAACTCGCGGGCGCGCCTTGGACCGCGTCGCAGTCGCGGTCCTTCGATCGCGCCGCGGAAGAAACGCTCGGCGTTCCGGGTGAAATTCTCATGGAGAACGCCGGGGCGTCCGTCGCGCGCGCCGCGTTCGAACTCGCGCAAACATTGAGCAAACGCCGCATTGTTATCATTTGCGGTATTGGTAATAATGGAGGCGATGGATTTGTAGCGGCGCGCCATCTCGCGGGCAGCATTCCGGTCGAAGTGTTTCTTGTCGGAACGTCGTCGCGCGTTTCCGGCGACGCGGCGCGCAATCTGGAACGCCTGCGAAAACTTCCATCGATTTCGATTCGTAATGTTACAGAAATTGAAATGTTCGAGGCGGGTTCGCCGTGGCCCGACGCGCTGCTCGTCGACGCGCTTTTTGGAACGGGCCTTGACCGTCCCGTTTCGGGTTTGCAGCGATCGGTCATCGAATCGGTCAATGCATCGGGCGCGCCGATTCTCGCCGTGGATATTCCGTCGGGACTCGCCGCCGACACGGGCGCGGTTCAAGGCGCCGCCGTGCGCGCGCACGCGACCGTCACATTTGTAGCAACCAAGACCGGATTCTTTCGCGAGAGAGGACCCGAACACACGGGAAAACTCATGATGGCCGGCATCGGCGTGCCGGCGTCGCGCCCAAGCTGATATAATCATTCAAGTTTTCATTTCAATTTTAATATAAATATTACTAATCGACCATGCCCACCCAGCCCCAGCGGAATCTCGAGACGTTTCCGAATCCCCGCCCCGGACGGGAATATGAAATATCGTTCGCGTGTCCGGAATTCACCTGTGTTTGTCCGAAGACGGGACAGCCCGATTTTGCTATAATTCGAATCTGGTATTGTCCCGAACAGCTTTGCGTAGAACTGAAATCCTTAAAGCTGTATTTGTGGTCCTATCGAAATGAAGGCGCGTTTCACGAAGAGGTCACGCACCGGATATTTGATGATCTTGTCGCGGCGCTATCGCCCAGATGGCTCCTGATCGAGGGGGATTTTTACGTGCGTGGAGGCATCCACACCGCGATTCGCGTCGGAAAAGGCACAATTCCTGACGAATCTCAAGAAAGAATCAATTGCAGACGCTCGCATGATGTTTAAGATCGATAAGTCCCCCGAAACCTTTACCGTTGATCAGCGTTCTAACCAGCAACTCACTGCGCTCCAAGAAAGCGTCGAGGTGCACTCAATGAAGAATCTTCTCCTTGGCTTCTCGTTCTTACTTCCGCTCGCTCTAGGCACGCCAATGGTAATGGCGGGTGGTGGCGACGGATCAACACGTCCGGCACCGGCCCCGGCTGGTGGCGTTCGTCCACATCATCCTGGCGATAAAGACGGCGGTTCGGAAAGCCGTCCGGCGTCGCGTCCCGCGAAGCCGCATAAGGGCAAGCTCGGAAAGCCGGGCACGGAAGGCGGAGCTCCGCCGAAGCCGGTTGCCCCTGGTGGTCATGGCAAGGGAATCATGGCAGCAGCGCTTCAAGGCGCCGTCCATCATCCGGCGCACAGTGCGGGAAGCGGTGGCGGAACTTCCGTCCACAACCCGACGGGTGGGACTCATAATCCGACAGGCGGAGTCCACAATCCCGGCGGTACGCATAATCCGACAGGCGTTCATCATCCGCCGACAGGACACAACCCGCAGCCGACTGGTCCTACGCACAATCCGCCGACACAACCCGGTGGCGGCCACACAGGTGGCGGTAGCACCACGGGTCCCGGAGCTGGAAATCCTGGCACTGGTGGAACGCTCGCGCCGAAGCACAATCCCAAGGCGTCGAAACACAATCCGCTCGGATAACTGGCCGCTCGGATAACTGGCAGACTGTTCATTGGCCATTGGGCTAATCAAAAAAATCGCGCGGAGGTAAAGTCTCCGTTCGCGCAATAGAAGGCGAGGCCGCAAGTGGCCTCGCCTTTTTGTTTATGTCTCGTCATTCATGAAAACGGTGTATCCCTCCGACGACATTCTGGGAATTCGTGATCGCATTCTGCGGGGCGATCGCAGCGCCGCCGAATCGTTATTTAAACAATCGTTCGACGCATTATATGAATTTACATATTATCGCGTCGGCGGCGACAGGGCGCTCGCCGAGACGATCGTGCAGGACACGCTGACGACCGCGTTCGAATGCATGGCAAATTTCGAGGGGAGATCGACGTTTCATTCATGGCTCTGCGGGATTGCTAAGAATAAAATCCGGACGTTGCGCCGCGCTCGCAAAACGAAGTCGATCGATCAGATATTGGAGGATTCGTCCTATGAAATTGATGAAATCCTCGCCAACGTCGAGCGCGAGCCGCTGCCGGACGAGGTCTTGGAACAAAGGGAAACGCGCGACCTCGTCGGCGCTACGCTTTCGTCGCTCCCGCCGAATTATCGGAGAATATTAGTAGAAAAGTACGTCGACGACCTGCAGGTGGACGAGATCGCGGAACGATCGGGAAAGGGATTCAAGGCCACGGAGTCGATGCTGCAGCGCGCGCGCGTCGCATTCGCCAAAGTATTTGAATTATTAACGAAAAAGCGGGGGGACTTGCCGTGAACGAGCAGGACCGCATTTTCGAAGAGAATTTACAAAAACTCTTCAAACGCGCCTATCAACCGGCGCCGTGCCGCGAGGAGTTTCGCGATGCGCTGCTCGCGCGAATCCTGAAGCGGGTCGATTTATATCATCATCGCCGACACCATCGAATATTATCATTACCGTTGGGTCTCGCGGTCGCGGCGTCGCTTTTTGTTGGATTTGGATTCCTCGGCTGGCTGCTCGGTTGGTTTGGTTCGAACGAAGCACAGACCGAATCGAGGGGAAATTCGGTCGTCGCGGCCCCCGGCGAGGGCGTTCGTCGTTCGATCGACGGAATTTATGATAAAACTGCGTCGCGCCGTCGCGCCGATTCTTTACAAAACACGCATGCCGGCGATGTGGCAGGTCCGGCGTCGCATTCCGAAGACGCGCCGAACACGGGATCGTTGCAGTGCATTTGCCTGGACTCGGAATCGAACGAAAAAATTGCATTTGCCCGCGTTGTATTGATACGCCAGACGGGAGATTTTACAAAAGTGGAATCGTTTACATCCGATCTGCGCGCGGGCAGCCTCGATCTCGGCGGCGTGCCCGTCGGGAAATATGATATTTATGCAATTGCTGACGGATACGCGCCGCTGCACGCGACGGGTGTGGTCGTCGACGCCCGAGAAACTACGAATCGCGTTTCGCTTGCCATGAATCGCGGCGGTCGGTTGCTCGGGCGCGTAATCGAAGCCGAAACAGGGCGCCCCGTCGACGGCGCGCTCGTGCTCAGCGAGCCGGACACTCCGGAAATGTTCCTTCCGTCGAGTTTTAAAGAAGCGCTCGATCCCGGACGATCGGCCGCGCGAACCGATCCCGACGGCTATTTTGATATTCTGCACGCGTCGGCCGGAACACAACAATTACGCGCGTCGCGCGAGGGCCTCGCGCCGGCGTGGACGCCCGAGTTCCCGTTATCGTTGCGCGGCGAGAAAGCCGATCTCTTATTACAAATGAAATCCGGAGGCGGCGTGCGCGGAGCCGTCCGCAACGTCGCGGGCGACCCCGCCGGCGTTACGGAAGTGATGGCGATTTTCGCGGACACGCAAATGAAGCGATCGCGCCTGACGCTCGAAAGCGCGAAGACCGACGCGATCGGGGAATATCAAATTCCGCATCTCGCCGAAGGCTTATATTCCGTCGTCGTCAAGTTCGAGGGCGGCCGCGTGGACGTGAAACCGTGCAGTATTCATAATGGTCAATGGACGGATTTGTCGTTTGGCGGCGCGGTGGCGAAGCACGCGCTCCGCGGAACGGTGCGGACGGCGTCGGGCAAAGTCCCCGAGGGATTTTCGATGTCGGTCGTGCCGATCAAACCGGGCGTCAAATCTTCGACTTCGTGGAAAATTGCAACCATTGAAGATAATTTAACATATCAATTCATCGATCTCGATCCCGGCGATTATTCCGTATTGCTCGCGGGGCCGTTCGGAATGCGTCTCATAACACTTGGAACCGTGCGTGTTCCGGAAACTGCCGACGCCGAATTCAACGCGGTGCTTGGCGCCGGACGAATCGACGGCGACGTGCGGGACGCGAATACAGGGGAGGGCGCCGGGCGGGCGAGAATCTTTTTGATGGAACTCGACGCCTCCGGACGCGCGGCGCAATTCGCGGGAATGACGTTTACGGATACTGCCGGAAAGTTTAATTTAAATTATCTCGGTATGAAACAATATCGGGTGTCGGCGTACGCGGCCGAAGGGGATTACGGCGTCGAAATGCAGGATCCGCCGGCTTTGCGCGCCGATCATCCGCATGAAATCGTTCATTTGAAGCTCGGTCCCGGAGCCACGGTGCGCGTGGCGGCGCGAAACGAAGCGCGCGCGCCGATCGCAAATGCTACAATACAATTTTTCAACGACGCAGGCGTCGAAGTCGGTTTCGGCGAGCCGCCGACCGTTACTAACGAAATGGGCGTGTTCGCGGCAAGTTGCGTGAAGCCGGGATTCTGGACCGTGAAGGCAACCTTCGCCCAAATCGCGGCGTCGGCGCGCGTCGAAATCGTGGCCGGCGAAAACCCCGACGTCGAACTCATTTTGAAACAATAACCGCGCGCGCCGCGCGCTTTGTCCGAAGGATCCCGCGGAGGCGCCGCACGTTGGCTCAAGCCGAATCTCAATAATTACAAAAACCCCGTCGAACCTATCGTTACCCACATGAAAAATATTATTAGCATCCTCGTGGCGCTCTTCGCGCTTGGTTTTGCCGCGTTTGCCGTTTTCAAAACGAGTAGCGACGATCGCGGCGCCACTGTCAAAGCCGCGGAAACGCTCGCGCTCGAACAACGGCTGAATTCGCTGGAGGGTAAATTAACAGATTGCGTCAAACGGCTCGACGACTGGAAGAATGCGCCCGCGACGGCCGCACCGGCCGTTTCCCGAATCTCCGAGGGCGACATCGCCTCCGCGGTCGCAAAGTACGTTTCCGAGCATCCGGTCGAAATGCAACATTCCGTCGCCGCGGACGCCTCGGCGACCGACAAACCGAAGAAGAAGGGCGGCAAAACTGTCGATCTGGCCGCGCAAGTCGCCAAATTGATGGATCCCCAATTGAATTATAATGATCGTCGCGCCATCTTCCAACAATTAGCGAAAGCCGGCCTGCTCGACCAGGCGCTCGAAGAACTCGAGAAAAAGACCGAAGAAAGCAAGGGAAGCGCCGACGCGCAGTTTTTGTTAGGTTCGGCTTATATTGAAAAGTTACAAACGGTCTCCGACGGTCCCGAGAAGGGCGTGTGGGCCATGAAAGCCGACGCGATGTTCGACAAAGCGCTCGAAATCGATCCAAACCATTGGGGCTCGCGATTCTCCAAGGCCATTTCATTGGCGTTCTGGCCGCCGATCTTCGGCAAACAAAACGAAGCTATTTCACAATTCGAAACGCTTCGTAAACAACAGGAAGAATCGGGATCGTCCAAACCCGAATTCGCGCAAACGTATCAATTCCTCGGCAATTTATATCAACAACAGGGCAAGAACGATCTCGCCCAGCAAACGTGGCAAAAAGGTTCGCAACTATTCCCGAATGACGAGGGATTGAAAGCGAAACTCGTCACGAAGTGATCGGATGTCTGCGTTGCCGATTCGATAACAATTACGCGAATTCCCCTTTCCAGAGTCTTTCGAGGAATTCGCGAATCGGAAAAACTGTAATTTCGCCGGACTTCAGTCGCTCATTTCCGCGATAGATTCCATAGGCGCGCCGCACTTTGCGGGCCTCGAGTAATTCGTGCATTGTTGCTCCGAATTCGGGGCGCCATCGCGCGGCCGCCTTGATTTCAAATGCAATACTTTCGCCGTTGACGGTCAGGATGACGTCGACTTCGCTCCTCTCGGAACCGTAGTAACTGAGTTCGCCCGCGGTATTGAGGTAGGACTGCGAAGCTCTCAATTCATGTATTAAATACGTCTCGAGCAGGGTTCCCCGTTCTTCGTCGGAGACTTTCACGCGAGTCCGGCCCGTGAGCGCGCGCACGACGCCGCAGTCGAAAAAGTAAAGTTTTGGCCGTGCGCGCTCTTTGACTTTCAAACGGGGTTGAAACGCCGGCAGCCGAAACGCGACGAGAGTGTCGATCAGTGTATCGACATAGCGCTCGACGGACTTTCGTCCCACGTTGCATTCGCGCGCAATATTTGTAATATCCAGCACGGATCCGTTGAGCTGAGCCGCCACTCGAAGAAACCGCGCGAACGAATCGAGATTCTTAACAAGCGCTTCCTGTTGGATCTCTTCTTTCAAGTACGTCGACGCGTAACTCTCCAGGATTTCCGCGGCCATCCCGGGTTCGTTAAGAACGACGGGCAGCGTTCCGCGCGAAAGTATATGTTCCAAATCATAATCATCGTCGAGTTCGGAATAAACTAACGGAAAGAACTTGCGCTCGATGGCGCGTCCCGCGAGCAGATTGGTCTCCATGCGCCGAAGTTTGCGCGCGCTGGATCCGCTGAGCGCGAATTGATAACGATTTCCGTAAAGACTCATCAAGTCGTGGACTTCATTTAGAAGCGACGGAATTTTCTGTACTTCGTCAATCACGACCCAGCCTTTCTCGCGCGCGAGAATGCGCTCGCGAATCAATCCTGCGTCCGAAAGCAACGGCAGGAATTCCCGGTCTAATAGTAAATTAAACCAAAGAGCTTCGGGCAACTGTTCGCGCAGCCAGGTTGTCTTTCCGGTTCCCCGCGGTCCAAACAAAAAGAAACTGTACTTCGGCAGTTTGGCGGCCCGTGCATACATGGTGTCCATTTTAGACGCAAAAATGGACACGGACCATCCATATTTCGCACGCACCGAAACCAACTCGCGCGCCTCCTGCGCGAGCGAACGCTAACGATTAATGCCGGCCGTTCGTCGCGGCGGCGGTGAGGTTCTCAACGCGCGAGCGGGGAGGCGGTCCCATTTCTTTTAGTACCGCCGCGAATTGTTCGAGCACGAAATTGAGCTGTTTTTCCGAATGCGTCGCCATGTAGCTCGTTCTTAACAGATCGTAGCCCGGCGGGACGCCCGGCGCGCAGACGGGGTTTACAAATACGCCGCGATCGAACAATTTGCGCCAGAACATAAATGTAAAATCGCGGTCGCCGAGAATGATCGGAACGATCGGTGTTTCGGAGAGGCCCGTGTCGAGGCCGAGCGACCGGAATCCGGCGCGCATCATGTCCGCGTTTTTCCAAAGTTGTTCGCGGCGCCACGGCTCGCGCGCGACGATCGCGAGCGCGGCGATCACGCCCGCCGTCGAAGCGGGGGGCAGCGACGCGCTGAATATTAACGATCGCGCCTTGTGTTTTAAGTAAAGAATCACGTCTTTCTCGCCGGCTACAAATCCGCCGATCGACGCGAGCGTTTTCGAAAACGTTCCCATGACGAGATCGTTTTCCTTCTCCAAATTGAAGTGTTCGGCCGTTCCTCGCCCGAGCTGTCCGAGAACGCCGAACGCGTGCGCGTCGTCGAGGAGGACGCGGGCGTGAAATCGCTTCGCTAATTTTGCAATTTCCGGCAATTTAACAATATCGCCGAGCATCGAAAACACGCCGTCGGCGACGATGAGCTTTCCCTTGTCCGCGGGCGCGGCGAGCAGCCGCTGCTCCAAATCGGACATGTCATTATGATTATATTTTACAGTTTTCGCGAACGACAGGCGCGTGCCGTCGACGATCGACGCGTGGTTGTCGCGATCGCAAAAAATAATGTCATCTTTTCCCGCGATTGCGGAAATCACGCCGAGGCACGCCTGAAAACCCGTCGAAAATGTTAAACATGCCGGGCGGTTCAGGAATTTTGCGAGAAGCGTTTCGAGTTCTTCATGCAACTCGAGCGTTCCATTCAAAAATCGCGAACCCGTGCAGCCGGAACCGTAACGTTTGGCGGCTTTTACAGCAGCGTCGATGACCTCGGGATGGTGCGTGAGTCCGAGATAATTATTCGAACCCACCATGACCAGTTTTTTTCCCTGAATTGTAACTTCGGTGGCGTCGCTGTCGGCGATGGCACGAAAATACGGATAAAGACCCGTGTCGACGACGCGACGGTAGTCTTCATACCGATAACACTTTTCGAAGAGGTCCACTTTTGTTTATTGAGTCTTGCCGCGTCGAATGAATCGCAGGCAAAAAGTTCGGCCGAGAGATTGAGCGTATCACAATGCCGCTTCCAACGGAACGCGCTGGGGTTGCGCCAAACCGACGAGTAGGGAGTAATTACGCAAGCCAGAAACTAGAAATTCCGTGCCGAAATGTCAACTTGTTGGGGTTGCCGCTTCCACACACCACCACCGATTTGATTTTGGACGACGCGCGCACGCGATGCGAATATTAGTAACCGGTGCCACGGGTTTCGTCGGCGGGCCGACTCTTCGTGCTCTTCAACGCGAGGGTCACCAGATCCGCGCGCTCGTCCGCGATCGCAGTCGCGCGCAAACGTTGTTATCTCGCGCGGATGAAGTCGTCGACGGCGAACTTCGCGATCCCGCGAGTCTCGCGCGCGCGTGCGCAGGGATCGACGCGGTCGTGCACGTCGCGGGACTCACGAAAGCCTTGCGCAGCGAGGACTTCGACGCGGTCAATGTCCGCGGCACGAAACACCTCTGCGAGGCGGCGCGCGACGCGGGCGTTGGGCGATTTGTACTGATCTCGTCGCTCGCGGCCGCCGGCGCATCGGCGCCCGGAAGTCCGCGGACGCCGGACGCACCGCCGTTTCCGGTGTCGGCGTACGGTCGCAGCAAGCTCGGCGGCGAACGGTCGGCGGCGGCCATTCTAACAAATACTTCTGTAAAATTAACCATTCTGCGGCCGCCGATCGTTTATGGAGAAGGCGATCCGGACCTGCTCGTGGTTTTTCAACAATGTCGCCGCGGCGTGCTGCCGGTGGTCGGAGGCGCGAAATCGTTACAAATAACGTATTCCCTCGTCCATGTCGACGATCTTGCCCGCGGCATCGCGCAGGCGGCTTCCGCGGGAGCCGCCTGCGGAAATGTATATTCACTTCCGGGACCGCGCGACGCGACATTATTACAAATCATCCAAGGCGTCGAATCCGCCGTCGGGCGCCGCGCGCGCCGGATTCCGCTGCCGTTCGCGCTCGCGAAACCCGCGGCATGGCTCGCGCAAACTTCGCTGCGCGCGGCGGGCCGAGCGTCGATTGTCAATCTCGACAAACTGCGCGAGATGGAAGCGGGCGACTGGACTTGTTCGGGCGAAAGCGCGCGGCGCGATTTTCAATATTCGCCCGCGATCGATCTTGAAGCAGGCCTCGCGCGGCAGGCGCAATGGGCACGCGCGAAGGGGTTGTTGTAGTCGCACCGCACGAACGCACGGAACCGCCGGCCGCCGTGGCACGCTTTTATGTCATGATGTGCAAACTTCCATGAAACGTTACGCAATCCAATCGGCCGCCGCGGCCGCAGTATTTGTAAATTTCGCGTTTTCGCAACAATCGGGCGTTCCCGCTCTGCCGCCGATCGATCAATGGTCCCGGCCACCGCTCGCGTTCGTCGAGAATCGCGGACAATTCGATTCCGGCGTACTCTTTTCGACGCGACGCGACGGAATGGAGATGTTACTGATGCAGGACGGTTTCCTCGCGCGATTCCTGCGCGTCGAAACGGACGCATCCTCGAATACGCGATCGCACGGAATGCCGATCGGCGACGCGACGGTGCGCGGCGCCGCGATCCGTTTCCGATTCGAAGGATCCGACGGCGCGATATCGCGCGGCGCGGACGAAGCGGAAGGAAAAGTAAATTATCTTATCGGAAACGACCGCAATGCCTGGGTCCGCGGCGCGCGCCGTTTTCGCGCCGTCCAATATCAACATTTGCTGCCCGGCGTCGATGCTACATTTCACGACGCGAACGGATCGTTAAAATACGACCTCGAAGTGGCGGCGGGCGCCGACGTCTCGAAAATTAGCATCGTGTGCGAAGGCGCGGACGCGATGGCGATCGACGCGGACGGCGCGCTCGTCGTTTCGACGGCCGCGGGAGAATTTCGCCAGCCGAAGCCAAAGACATTCGAATATTTACAAAACGGAGGAACGGCGCCGGTCGAGGCGTCGTGGCGTCTGCTCGGAATCGGGCGGGCGGGTTTTTCCGTAGCATCCCGCGATCCCGGCCGCGCGCTTTGCATCGATCCGGGACTTGCGTACGGAACGTTTATCGGTGGCTCGGGAATCGAAGCGGTTCAGGGCATCGCCGTCGACGCGTCGGGAAATGCTTATATTACAGGACTCACGAGTTCGGCGAATTTTCCCGTCAAGACCGGCGCAATATCTACAAATAGTTCGGGCAACTTCGACGCGTTCGTGATGAAGATAAAACCCGACGGTTCGGATTATATATTTTCAACCTACGTCGGCGGCAGCGGTTCGGATCAGGGCGTTGGCATCGCGATCGATTCGACTTTTAATGTTTATATCTGCGGTTCGACCCTTTCGATCAATTATCCGACGAGCGCGGCGGCGGCGGACAAGACCTGGAGTTTCGGCACGTCTTTCGGAGACGCGTTTGTAACGAAAATCCGCAACGACGGCGGCGACGTGCTTGCGAGTACGTATCTCGGCGGATCGGGCGAGGAAATCGCGCTGCAGATCGGCCTCGACTCGTCGTTGAATGTTTATGTCGCGGGATGGACGCGATCCGGAACGCTCGATTTTCCGACCGAGAACGGATTTCAAACGACGTTCGGCGGCGTGAATAATAATGATCTCGGCGACGCGTTCTTAACAAAATTCTCGCCGACGCTGAGTTCTCGATTGTATTCGACCTATCTCGGCGGCACCGGGAGCGACGGCGCCGCCGGACTCGTCGTCGACCCGACGCTCGGAAGCGGCAAAGCTTATATTTGCGGAATCGCAAGAAGCGGATTTCCAACAAAAGGCGTCGTCGGATCGCCGGCGCTGAAAAGTTCGATTTCGACAAGCGGCGACGCATTTGTAGCATGTTTCGACACGGCGAATTCGGGCGCCAACTCGCTCGTGTTCAGCGGATTTCTCGGCGGCGCGGGCATCGATTCGGCGCTTGGAATCGCACGCGACGCGACCGGCGCGATTTACGCGACGGGCTACACGGAGTCTTCGGATTTTCCCGTGCTTGCCGGATCTTACAAAACCACATATAACAGTTTGAACGGCGCGCCCGGCGACGGATGGGTCGCCAAGCTAAATTCCACCGGAACCCAATTCGGATACTCGACGTTTCTCGGCGGATTGGGACAGGACGCCGCGACCGCGATCGCCGTGGATTCGACGGGCGCCGCGTACGTGAGCGGCCGCACGTTTTCGTTAAATTTTCCGAAAGTCGTGTCGGGATTCGATTCTACTTATAATGGGAAGCTCGACGGATTTGTAGCAAAGTTGAATCCCGCGGGCACGGCGCTGGCCATGGCGAGTTACATCGGCGGCGTGAACGACGACAACGTGATCGCGATCGCGCTCGGCTCGGCGAATGATGTGTTTATCGCCGGGGCGACGACGAGTTCATTTATAGCATCCGGCTCAGGATTCGATACATCGCTGGCCGCGCAGGACGGATTTGTCATGCGGCTCGATTTTTCGCCGGTGCCGGCGATTTGTCTGGATACGGAGGCGGCGCTCGTCGTCAGCCACACGCTTGGGAATGCTAACAATGATGTCGCGGCGCGAACTGTAATGAATTGCGGAAGTCTGGATTCCGTTCTGAATTGGACGGTCGTCGAGTCGCCCGACGCTCCGTGGCTCTTGGAAGCGCCTCCCTCGGGCGCGATCAACGCCGGAGCCGCGGGCGATTCGGTATCGTTAACGCTGGATCCGACGGGACTCGCGGCCGGAGCGTACAAAACAACGTTACAATTCAAGAACGGCTCGAATATTAATGATATAAAGAATGTCGCGATTACGTATATTGTCGAAAACGGAATCGTCGTTCCATTCGTCGCGGGCGACACGCTCTCGGGCGCCGTCGATTTCGAGTCGGAAAGCGATCTTGGCTCGTTCAGCGCGGTGAAAGGGGAAAAACTCAAAGTGGCCGTGACGACAACTTCGGGAAATCTGAAACCCGCGGTCGCGCTGCAGGACGGCCTCGGCAATACTTTAAAAACATATAATCTCGCGAATTCAACGAAAGCGATAACCAAAACATTTACGATTCCCGCCGACGGTAATTATCGACTCAAAATCTCCGGCCAGGGAGCGACGACGGGTTCGTACTCCATCGCGACTTCGCTCACGCTGCCGAAAGACGCCAAAGCGTCGACGAAAAAGAATAAAGCGCCGACGGTCGGCGGACTTCCGATCGATTGTAAAGTGCGCCTGCTGGCGGGAGCTACTCTTAATGTTACAGTTCAGCCGATGACGACGCTCGGCGCGACGCTCGGCATTTCGCTCCTCGATGCTCAGAATAACGTCATCGACGTGAGCGCGCAGACGCAGCCGTTCGGAACCGGCGGATTGCAACTCGCGGCCGTTCCCATCGCGGCCGCCGGACAATACATCGTTCGCGTGAGCGGCCCGTCGACGAAAAAAGAGAAGGTTACCATTGCGATCGCGCCGAGCCAGCCCGTCGGCGGCGCGCCGATATCGTTACAATAAATTACTGTAATTAAAACCGCGAAAACGCGCGATTACTTATCCGCGACGTCCTCGAAATCGAGGCTGTTTTTCGGATTCGATTTTGTAATTTTAAATACAAACTTCGGCGGCACCGGCTTGGATTCGTCGATGGGCGCGGCGCCCTCGTCCTTCAGTTTCGCGGGTTGCGCGCCGCGGAGCGGAAGATCCTTTTCTTTTTCTTTATTATCGTCGTTCTGTTTCATATTGAAAGCGCGGTTGAGGCGTTGGTTATCTTAGCATTCCGCGAGGCGCGCGGCCGTCGCGGCGGGAAGGACGAGCAGACCGGCCTCCGCGAGCGAGCGCAGGGCGTTCCCGGCGTCTTCGCGGAATTCCGCGGGAAAAGCGCCGAGGATTTCGGGCACCTGCCGCGTGCCGTCGCAGGATCTTAACAATTCGGCGGCGTTCGCGGACAGGCAGTGCGTCTCCGCGTCGGCGGGCGAAAAGAACAATTCGGACGCCGACGGCGCGAGCGGCGCCACTTCCCGGTCGAATCGATTCCTGTCGTCTTCGCCGAGAATATCGAAATGGTAGCGAGGGCGGACGGTGCCGGAATCGATTGTTATTAATTTTACGTCGATGTCGTCGCGATCGAACCTTAATGTTTCCGCGACGAGTCCCGGAACGCGGCGGGGACGGTCCGGCAGGGGGCCGCGCGTGCGTTCGATCGCGGGCTCGAGCACGCGCGCGCGGAGGTTTTCGAACGACCCGTGTTTCGCGAGGAACAGGAAGTAATGGCTCTTCAATTCATGATAGAGCATATTTGTATTCTGAAACACCGGGAAATGCGAGCGGAGCGCGCCGGTGAATTTTAAATATACTTCGCGCGCCTCGCGCCGCGTCATGCCGCTCCCGGGCGTGAAATCGTAATAAACCTGAAGATCGGCGCGCGGGTCGGGATGGATTTCTTTAATATCGAATTCGCGGGCGCGCTTGTAAATTTCGGAATGTTCGTCGAGATAAAACACGCGCGCGCTCACTTCCTGGATTTTGTCGCGATTATTTACAATCGCGGCCAGCGTCTGGAGCGCCTCGTCGCGCGTTTCCGTCGGAAATCCGATCATAACATATAATGTGACCGAAATCCCCGCGTCGTGGCAGCGGTGGATAAGTTGCATGCTCGCGTCGGGGTCGATGCCTTTGCACATCCGGTCGAGTACGCGCTTGTTGGCGCTTTCATAACCAAAAGCGATTCGTTTACATCCGGATCGCGCGAGTTCCGCGACGGTTTCGCGGTCGAACACGTCGTGCTCGAGGCGCGCGTCGCACCACCAGTCGATATCGAGATTCGCCTCGAGAATCGCCGACGGCAGCCGTTTTGCCATGTTCGGCGGCAGGTCCTCGATCACCATATAAAAATGCCGGGTGCCGTGCTTTTCCTTTAATTTACGAATATCGTCGACGGTCTGTTCGACCGTGCGGCCGCGGTAACCCGGCCCGATGACGGTGAACAGCGTGCAAAATACGCATTTTCCCCAGTAGCATCCGCGCGTGATCGCGAGCGGAAGCACCAATTCCGGAGAAAAGTAAAGATGCAGCGGCATGCCGTCGAAATCCGGAGTCGGCAATAGTTTAATATCGAGCGGCGCGTCCTCGCGGGTCGACGTCGCGGCGCCGGTCTTTTTGTCAAAATAAATCAAATTCGAAATATGAGCGACGTCGGCCCGGCCGGCGGCGCCGCCCGCGGCCTCGACGGCTTTACACAATTCGAGGAGCGGGCGCTCGCCCTCGAGCATGACGAAACTGTCGATGACGCTCCAGATTTCGGCGCGTTTCGAGAGCTTGTGAGCGACGTACGCGAGCAGGCCGCCTCCGACTGTAATATAACAATCAGGTTTCCATTCTTTAATCATCCGCGCGAGCGTGAACCCGGGGATCGCCTGGCTTCCAAACGTGATCGACAACCCCACGAAATCCGGATTCATTTCGCGGATCCTCGGCATGAGGACGTCGCGATAATATTCAATATAAGGATTGTGCGCCTCGTCGGCGAGCGCGTCGAAGATTTCGTCGGACCGCTCGATTGTCTGCTTCATTACAAATCCGTGCGCGGTCAGCCGCGTCGGCGCGAATTCCGCGGAGAAAATCCGCAGCGCCCGCTCGACGGTGCGCGCCGCCCAAAGATAACGTTCGTAATCGTAAAATTTGTCCGCCGAACGGATCACGTCCTTCGCTTCGTCGATGCGGGCCGCGATCGTTTCCCCCGAGACGGCGACTTCCGACAACATTTGATAAGTTTCCATTTCGGAAAATAACAATCCGGATTTCCGGTCGAGTTCGCGCAGTCGTTTTTTCGCGCCGATGCGCTCGAGCGCGCGCGACAGCCGCGCGCCGCTCAAAAAGTAATCATACGATTCGATGCTCGCGTCGACGACGCGGAGATCGCGAAAACCGTTTTCTTTAAGAAACGCGGCGAGCGACGGAATCGCCAGCAGCGGTTGTGTAAAATGCGCCTGCGGCGGATTGATGAGCGCGATTCGCATGGGTGAATTCGGCGGTGTTGTCGCGGCGCGCGGCGCAAATCATTGCTTTTGCTTCGGCAGCGCGTCGGCTTCGCGAATGGTTATGAATTGGTTGGGGTTGACGGATTCGACGATTTGATGAATCCCGCTCGGCCAGGATACTTCGATGCGGTCGATCTTTGAGATATCTCCGAGACCGAAAGCGAGGCGCGTGTCGTGCGAACTGTAAAGTCCCTGCGTCGCGCGCATTTCGCGCGTGTGTGTGACGGCGCCCGCGCGGACGGCAATTCTGGCGCCGTAGCCGTCGCGCGAACTCTTACTACCGATCAATCGAACGGAAATCCACGCGCCCGCGCGCTCCCGGTTGTTTTTTAGTATTTTCGGCGGCTCGTCGATGCTTACGACGACGAGATCGGGCGAACCGTTATTATCGGGGTCGCCGACGGCGAGGCCGCGCCCCGCGGTGGCCGGCATCCCGTTATAAACATTCGCCTCGGCGGAGGCGTCGCGATAAACGAATTTTCCTTTCGCGAGGGCCGCGTCGTCGAGTTCGAAGAATTGCATATTTTGCAGATACGGATGCATGCCGATCATCTCCGACTGCGGATAGACGTGCCCGTTTACTGTAATAATTTCATAATGTCCGTCGCAATCGGTGTCGACGAAGGCGCAGGCCCAGCCGAGCTTGTCCACACTCGGCGCCGCGAGGCCGAGCGCGGCGGCGCGATCTGTAAAATAACCTTTTCCATCGTTAACATGCAACGAATTCGGTTCATTGTCGAAATTTGTCCGAAAGACGTCGAAATCGCCGTCATTATCAAAATCCTCCACCGCGAGTCCCATGGCCGACGTCGCGACGCCGCCCTCGGCATAGGCGAACCCGCGGATCTCGCCCTCTTCCTTAAATTTACCGTTCCCGGTGTTATGAAAAAGATTGCACGGCTGGCCGTCGTTCGCGACGAGGATGTCCTGTTTACCGTCGTTGTCGATGTCCGAAAAAACGACCGCATACGAACAATACGCCTTCGGCAGCGCGAGCCCCGCCTCGTTCGCCGCCTCGTGAAAATGTCCGTTGCCGTCATTAATATAAAAAGCGTCCGGAGATCCTATGTTGATTCCCGGGTTTTCCTTTTCGGGTCCCCACGCCACTTCGACGCCGTTGATGACGTTGCGCGCTCCGTTTTTGGGCGGATGTTCGAAATCGAATTCACAGTAATTCGCGACGTACAGATCGAGATCGCCGTCGTTGTCGACGTCGGCGAACGCGGCCGAGGCGGCCCACTTCGTATTGTTAAAACCCGCCTCTTTTGTCATATTAATGAAAAATCCGCGCTTGTTCTTGAAGAAGACGTCGCCGCCGTAGCAGGCGAGATAAATTTCGGGCCAGCCGTCGTTGTCGACGTCGCCGACCGCGATGCCGTTCACCCACGCGCTCGTTTCGATTCCGGCCTCTTTTGTAACATTAGTGAATTTCCACCGGAATTCGTTTCTGTATAAATTACTCGTCGTCGTTTTCAGAACTTCGACGCGCTCTCCGTTGCCGATGTAACGGGTGTTGTTGCCATTTCCAACAAATAAGTCGATGTCGCCGTCCTGGTCATAATCGATCCACGCCGCGCCGCAGCCGTTGCTTTCGGGGATGTACCACCTTCGGACATCGCCGCAGGTCACCAGTTCGAGCGGTCCCGCTTGACTCGAGTAATCGACAAACCACGGCTGGCTGTCGGCGGCCGCGGCGCGCCAGCATCCCGAAAACAACGCCGCGAGCGCCGAAAGGGCGATGAAAACAATTGCGGCCTTTGTTTTGGGGGAATTCAACGGGGGCGCATCCTACAATATCGCGCGTGCGAAAAAATGCTGTGTTATTAATTAAATCCGCCCCGCCGGTTGCACGCACGCGGCGAATCGGCGATTGCCGGGCGACGACTCGCGTGAATCGCCGCGAGATTCCGACATAATGCGAGCCTCACTCCATCGACGCGCCACGTGAACGAAAATTCGACAACCAATACCGATTTCGTCGGACGCGCCCTCATTGTCGGCGCGTCCGACGGCATTGGGGCCGCGCTCGTGCGCCGTCTCGTGGAATCGGGATACCGCGTGGCCGCCGTCGCGCGAACTGAACAAAAATTGACATCGCTCGCGAGCGAGTTTCCGCCGGGACGCGTCCTCGCGTACGCGCACGACGTCCGCAATACAAATGAAACGCGCGGGCTCTTCGATAAAATTACGGCCGAGCTCGGCGGATTGGATATGATACAGTTCACGGCCGGCGTGATGCCGAACGTGCGCGAAGATGAGTATGATATCGAAAAAGACCGCGAGATCATCGATATCAATTGCGCGGGCGCGGCCGCGTGGCTCGACTGCGCGGCGACATTGTTCGAAAAACAGAAACGCGGCGTGATTTGCGGCATTTCCTCGATCGCAGGCGATCGCGGCCGGCGGGGGAATCCCGGTTATCACGCGTCGAAGGCGTGGCTCGACGCGTTTCTCGAATCATTAAGAAACCGTCTGGCGAAACAGGGAGTAACTGTAGTTACCATCAAACCCGGTTACATCGACACGGCGATGACGCGCGGGCGCAAGGGGCTTTTCTGGATGATTTCGGCGGACGAGTGCGCGCGCCGCATTCTCGGCGCGTGCCGCCAGCGCGCCACCGTGCGCTACGTGCCGATGCGGTGGTTTTGGGTCGGATTTATTATTAAACGCGTTCCGAGTTTTATTATGACGCGCTTCGGCCCGCCATAATTTATATCCAATTATTATAAATATTGTGACAAGGATGGCGTCGAATCCGAATTCGCAGTCGCCGGCGCTCGCGCGGCCGTGGAACGTGGATTTGACCGAACCGCGGATCCGCGTCGAGAGCTGGGGCCGCGCGCTCGTGTCGGACGGGCGCGTCGTGCGCGCGACGCATCCGGATACATTAAGAAAAATATTCGAAATGGCGAGGCGCGATCACCGGACGATCGCGCTGCGCGGCGCCGGAAATTCGTACAGCGACGCGTTTCAAAACCGGGGCGGACTCGTGCTCGACACGGCGGGCATGGATCGCATTCTCGAATGGGATTCTACAACTGGAATTGTAAGATCCGAGCCCGGTTTGACGATCGGTAAAATGTGGCGTTCGACGCTTCAGGAAGGCTGGTGGCCGCCGGTCGTCACGGGGACGATGTTCGCGAGTTTCGGCGGACTCGCCGCGATGAACGCGCATGGAAAGAATAATTTTAAACGCGGGACGTTCGGCGAACACATCGTTGAATTTACTATTCTGCTGCCGACGGGCGAGGAAAAACGGTGTTCGCCGACGGAAAACTCGGAATTGTATTATGCAGCGATCGGCGGATTCGGAATGTTGGGATGCTTCACGGATATCACGTTGAAAATGAAAAAAGTCCATTCGGGACTTGTCGAAGTCGACGCGCACGTGACGCGGAATCTGGACGAAGCCTTTCAATGTTTCGAAAAACATAAAGATCATATCGATTATTTCGTCGGCTGGTTCGACGCGTTCGCGACCGGCGGCGATCTCGGGCGCGGCATCATCCACACCGCGCGCTATCTGCGCGAAGGCGAGGATCCGAATCCCGGCATGACGCTGCAACCGGCTTCGCAGGAACTTCCCGAGCGAATTCTGGGATTTCCGAAATCGTTAATGTGGATCGCGCTCCGCCCGTTTGTAAACGATATGGGCATGCGATATATCAACCTCGCAAAATATATCAGTTCGCGCGTGCACCCCGACGGCCACCGCTACCGGCAGTCGCTCGCGGCGTTTTCATTTTTGTTAGATTATGTCCCGAATTGGAAACTCTCGTACGGCCCCGGCGGATTGATACAATATCAAAGTTTCATACCCAAAGAGAAGGCCTGCGAAACTTACAAAACGCTCATCCGCATGTCGCACGAGCGCGGCGTGATTCCGTATTTATTAGTATTCAAACGCCACCGGCGCGATCCGTTTTTGTTGACGCACGCGGTCGACGGTTATTCGCTCGCGATGGATTACCGCGTGACGGAAAAGAACCGCGGCGCGCTCTGGTCCCTCGCCGCCGAAATGGACGAAGCGGTGCACGCCGCGGGCGGCAGATTTTATTTTGCAAAAGACGCGACGCTGCGATCGGAGTCGCTTCGGCGCATCTGGCCGAAAGCGTCGATCGACCAATTCTTAAATTTAAAGAAAAAATGCGATCCGGACGGCATTCTGCAGACCGATCTGTTCCGGCGCGTATTCGCGAACGAAATTTAATTCATCGACAACCGAAAAGGTTCTATCAAAAGAAAGTCATGGCCACACTCCTGCCGGAAGCACTCGACACTATATTTATCAAAGCGCGAACCCATTACGCATGGCTCGACAAGCCCGTGCCGCCCGAACTGTTACATCGCATTTATGATATTATGAAATGGGGGCCGACGAGCGCGAATTGTTCTCCAGCGCGGCTCGTTTTTGTTACAACCGCCGCCGGAAAAGCGCGTTTGATTCCGTGTCTTTCGCCCGGCAACGTCGAGAAAACAAAAACGGCCCCCGTCACCGCGATCGTCGCGCAGGACATGGAGTTTTATAATCAATTGCCAAAACTCTTTCCGCACACGGACGCGCGATCCTGGTTCGCTGGAAACGCGCCGCTCATCGAATCGACGGCATTTCGAAATGCAACATTACAAGGCGCCTATCTTATGATCGCCGCGCGCGCTCTCGGCCTCGATTGCGGGCCGATGTCCGGATTCGACAACGCAAAAGTCGACGCGGAGTTCTTTGGGGGGACGTCGTGGAGATCGAATTTCTTATGTAACATTGGATATGGCGACGCCGTGCGGTTGCATCCGAGGTCCCCGAGATTCGAATTTGACGAGTGTTGCAAGATTGTTTAGAAGCGCTCCGGCGCCGCTGGGCGCTTGCGCTGGGCGCGCGGCGTGCCCTACGCGGGCGTCGAGCGCACAGCGGTGGGATTATAAATATTACAAACAAGAGGGTGCTTGTGGCATGTGGCCACAATCTTAAACAGCGAGGCGATGTCGTGACGGGCGAAATGTCCGGGGGCCGCGCAGGCGGCCCCCGGACATGCGACCGCCGACATGGCCGAGCAGCCGCGCATTTTTTGGCGAAGTGCTATCGTTAGTACTGGCGGGCGGCGGGTCCGTGGCGCAAGGCAGCGACGGCGAAGGCGACGCCCCGTCGCGTCGAGCGTGTGGTTCTCGCTGGCGGGTGAGTCGCGACAGGGCAACGGCCGGAGCTTCGGCGCTGCGCCGCGCCGCGGAGCCCGCCGCCCGCAATGACCTAATTGATATTTCACTTTTAAGGAAACTGGACCCGTCCCCTTTTTCTCCAATTCTCCATATTATTATGCTTCTACTGTAAGTCTAACAAAGTCTGAGTCCCGGCAAGAACCTTACCTTTTGCGGATCGTAAATTTCCGTTAAGATTAATGCTCGCGGAAATGTCTCCTTCACGGCAGTAGACTGTAAAATCGCAGGGAAGTTTGAAACTGCGGGCGATGTTGTTTTGAAAGGGCGGCAGCACGAGGTTGATCTGCGCGTCGCCGGAGCCGTCGGCGCGGATGCGGGCGGTGCCGACGGCGATGGTCGTCGAGATTTCGATACTTTCCGAAGACTTCAATTCCACGGGACCGAGCGTCGCGAGGAGGACGTCGTCCGCCTTTACTTCTAAACTTATTTTTCCGGGAGATACATTTTCGATTCTGTAATTTCCGTCGGGAGCGAGTCCGGTGAAATCGCCCTGCCGGAGCGTCGCCGCGCCCGCGCGCACCCATGTTAATTTTACGCGGTCCGGCACGCTTCCGATGAATTGTATTCTTCCGGCGATCGCGCCGCGTCCCTCCGCGACCGAATTCAATTCGATCGGCGTCTCGGCGCCGTCGTTAATTGTAAAATCGACGGCGCACGGGCTCTCGAAATCGGCGGTGTTAGCGTCGCCCGGAAAATGGATCGTTGCGCGGTAGCGTCCGGGATTCAGGCCTTGAATAATAAATTTGCCGTCGGCAGCCGGCGTTCCCGCCCCGCGGTACTGCGGGTCGACGCCGTCGGTCCGTTTTACATATATCATATGTTTTTCCGGATTCGCCGCGACGAGAATTCCGGAGAGGGCGCCGGGCGCCGTGATGGATGTAACAATTTCAGCGCGCTCGCCGACTTTGACTTCGAACAAATCGGAACGCGACCGCGCGCCGAAGCGATCGGTGATAATGGCCGCGTACGATCCGGGGGGGATGCTGTCGAATTCCACAATTCCGGAACCGTTGGTCGTCCGCAACCGGTCGACCGGCCGCGCGCGAATTTGCGGCGTGATGATTCCGTAATCGCCGCCGTCCTTGCCGATCTTAAATTCTGAAGTTGTTATATCCGCGATGTTCGCGTCGCGCACGAACGACGCGAGGAACGATTTCGTGCCGGGATTCGGATTACTTAAAAAAACCGAAACTTTAGAAACAGGCGCGCCGCCGTGCAGCACGGTCACGCGGACTTTCGAGCCGGGCGGAAGTTTGATTTCCGGCGACTTTCCGGCAAGCTCGATGTGGCCTTCGAACATCGGATAACCGGGCGCGTCGACGACGACGCGGGTGCGCTTCGGCGCCGACGCGAATATTTGTATGATGCCTCCCGGATGTTTAAGAATCGGCGGTTTCTCGTCGTCGGGGAGACGCTTGTCGGGCGGGCACGACCACGCGCCGAATTCCTGCACCGGCTGGCCCGTCGACGCATCTGTAACAAATAATTCGATGCGCGCGCCGCCGTCGAGCTGAAATATGTTATTTTCGCCCTCCGGATATGTCGGGCCGAATTCCTTGCGCGGAAAACCGTGCGATTCGACCTCGATTTTTACCATTTTGCGCGTTTCTTGTATTCCTGGAATTGTAAAATGTCCGGAATTATCCGTATAAACGTCGGACGGGAATCCGGCGTCGACGCTCGTGTCGAGCAGCCGGACGTGCGCGCCCGCGATGCCGTTGCCGTCGCCGGAACTTACAATTTTTCCGCGCATCGCGCGTTCGCCGGGGGAGCGCGCGAGCACCGTTTCGCCCACGTCGATCGTCTGCCGCGCGATCACTTTGACCGGTTTCGATCGCGTGTCGCGCGCGCCGAGCGCGACGGATAATTGTAATGTTCCGACCGGGACGCGGTTTAATAAAAACCCGCCGCCCGCGTCCGTATTCGCCGAGACCCGCGTTCCGCGCGCGCCGAACATGCTTACATTCGCGTCCTCGACCGCGAATCCACGATCGTCGACGACGTTGCCGCGCACGGCGCCCGAAACCTGTAACTTTATCGTTCCAAGATCGTTTTCGCCGATCTTTAAATTTAACTTTCGCAAAGGCGGCGCCGCTTCGCCTTCTAACATAAAAATCGCGGGCGAATGCCATTCGGTGGCGGAAATAATCATTGAATTGACATTGCGCCGGTCGGGGAGCGGCAAATGTTTAAATTCGCCGTTGTCGTCCGTTTCGCCCGCGAGCGCGTCGCCGTATTCGATCTGCGCTTTGAGCGGAGTTCCAGTCGCGTCGATCACGCGGCCTGTTATAAACGAAATCGCGTGCACCGGCTGGCGGTCGCGCGCGACGGCCGCCGTTCTGTCCGATTCGCGCGAGGCGGTCGCGCCCGGATCCGCGTCCGCAGCGCCGGCGTCCGAATTGTTAATATTCGTTTCGGGCGCGATGGCTACATAAACGCCCGCCGCGACGCCGAGGACGGCGAGAACGAGGATCGCGACGAGCGGCTTATTCATAAGGTTTTGCGGTCGTTGGACGGCGGGCGCGTCGACTGCTTCCGCGGATTATGCCGCGGCGCGCGGTCGCCGCTCAATGTTCGCAGAGTGCGCGCGCCATGAGCGGGATCGAGCGGTCGTAACGATAGGAAATCGACATGTGGTCGTCGTCGAACTCCTCGTGGACGAACTTGATTTTGCGGCGCTTCAATTTTGCCGTGAAAATCCGCAGGCCAAGATGCAACGCCCACTGGTCGCGGATTCCGCAGTCGAGGAATAGTAATTTTAACGATTTAAGCGCGCGCGCATTCGCCGGTTTCTCGATCATGCGCGCCGGATCGTTTGCAAACCAACGATCCATGACGCGCCGGTCGACTTCTCCCGTTCGGATGTCGAACGGCAAGTCGTATCCGCGGCGCGAACGCGCGTTCGGCGAATAGCAAGCTCCCATCGATATATTTAATAATGCGAGCGTGTCGTCGTGCTTCGGTTTTTCCGTCGCGAGCGTTCGTTCTATCAATTGTTCGACGCCGCCCGCGCCGACGATCGCGTTGACCGTCAGCGGAAAATCCTTCATGTGACAATATTCAAAATAACAATCCCCCGAATGCGACGCGACGGCCGAAAACAAATCGGGGCGCCGCATCCCGAGCCGCAACGCGCCGTAGCCGCCCGACGACTTGCCGAGGACGCCGCGGCCGCCGCGCGTCGCGATCGTCGGATACGCTGCATCCACGAGAGGTATCAATTCTTCACAGACGTGCGTTTCGTAGTTTCCCGTCGCCGGCGAATCTAAATACTGGCTTCCGCCGAGTTTTGTCATGCAATCGGGCAATGCAAGAATCGCCGGAGGCATTTTTCTTAAATTTACCAATCGTTCGAGGCGTTCGTCGATCGCGGGATAACTAAAATTACGATTCAGCGCCATGCGCCCGGTTCCGTAGTATCCGGCGAGCACCCAAATCACGGGATAACGCCTGCGGCCCGAAGGATCGAATCCGGGCGGCAGCACGACGGGGAGTTCGCGCCGCCACGGATCGCCAAGCGGATTGCCGCGCAGCGCGCGCGACTCCACCGGGAGAAAGTCAACTTTACAGGCGGGATTTCGTACCATTGAACTGTGATTTTGCCCCAAAACGGCCTCCGCGCGATCGTCGCTTTTTTCTTAAATTTACTGATGCTCGCGCAGGACGGCGGTCTCGGCCGCGTTTCGATCGCGCAGACGCGGCCGCGCGAGAGCGACGCCGGTGCGGTCGCGATTGTCGAGCGCGGTCTTGTTGCGATCGGCGGCCGCGGCGTTCTTTCGCGACTGACGTCGCTCGCGCGCACGGGGACGATTCGCGCGGAGGGACAGGAGGGTTTTTTTGGCGAGTGGTACGTGCTGCCGTCGCGGCGGCGCGTCGAGCTTTTTTATCCGCAGGCGGGCTGGATCACGGTCGTCGACGGCAACCGCGTCGAACGGCGCGTCGGCGGCGGATTTGTAACAATGCAGGGCGCCGAGCGCGGCGAATGGCTGCTGCGGGCGTCGCCGTGGCCCGAACTCCGCGCGAAAGAATTGAATATTATTTATGAACTCGCCGGCGAAATCGAGGTCGACGGCCGCCGCGCACAGGGCGTTCGCGGGACGTTCGAATTCGGACCCGGATTCGGCGAAACTGTAGCATGGGTCGATTATTATGATTGCGAATCCGGGAGGCTCGCGCGACGCGACGACGGCGACGGCGCCGCCGTGCGTTCGACGGTTTTCGAACATTATAAAGAAAACGCCGGACTGTGGACGCCGTCGCGAATCACGCGGCGGTTCGGCAAACGCGAAACCGTTTATGAATTTAAACAAATCGAAGTCGGCGCGGACATTCGCGCCGAATGGTTCAATACGAATACGCGCCGCACGGACGAGCCGCTCGTCGTCGGCATTTCCGCGGAAAAGTTGCATCGCGAACCCTTCGATACCGCGATGCGTTACGATCGCGTTGTCGCGCGGATCGCGCTGCCGAATGCCGTTTGCGGTGCCGATACGGAGATTTCCGCGCGCATTTTCGACGGTGCGCGCGTCGTTATTTCGCAGACGGTCTCCGCGACGACCGCGCGGCCCGACGATGCGACGGGCGTTCCGCGCCTGCCGTTACAATTGATCATTCCGAGCGACGAATTCGCGGATCGGATGGAAATTACAGTTATTGAAAAATCGCCGCCGGCGAGGAAATGTACGATTTCGCGCCCCGTCGACCGGAATCATAATAAAACCGACCTCGTGTTTCCGCTGCGGATGCCCGCGCTGGTCGTCGCGGGCCACGATCTCGCGGAGCACCACGCACGCGAGCGGTCGCAATTGTATTCTTATGATCTGGCGGGATGCGATTTCGACGGCAACGTGTTCGTCGACGGCGCGCCCGGCGCCAAAAACGAGAATTATACAGGTTTCGGAATGGAAGTGATCGCGCCTGCGCCCGGAAAAGTAGTATTTGCGCGCGACGGAATTCCCGACAACGAGCGGCCGGGCGAAATCGGCCACGGCGATCAGTTCTTGCTCGACGGAACGGCCATATTCGGTAATTGTATTATTATCGATCACGGCAACGGCGAATTCTCGCTGGTCGGACACTTACAAAAAAACAGCGTCGCCGTGAAGGAGGGCGATGCGGTCGAACGCGGCGCGGCGCTCGGATTATTAGGAAACAGCGGATGGTCGACCGCGCCGCATTTGCATTATCATTTAATGGACGGTTCCAAATTCTTCGAATCCGACGGCATTCCCGTGCGATTCACGGGCGTGCTCGAATTTCAAACCGGACAGCGCATGCCGATTCTGCGAACCGGCTCGACCGCGAAACCCGTCGGACCGACCGCGTTGCGACCCGGTTCCCGGCCTGCGTCGCAGCCCGCCGAGTCGAAACCGGTCCCACAATCGGCCTCCAAGCCCGCGGTGGAACGCTGACACTCGAGTTTCGCAACCGTTCTCAAGAGCGAGATTTACGACGGGCTTGAGTGCCATGCGCAGGGGGTCGATAGCCTTCAACCGCCGAAAAGCGGTATTATCTACTACTGAATGTTCGGCCTGCTCTTCGTCCTGGGGCTTTGCCTCATCCTCTCGTTCCTCGTTTCGATGTGGGAGGGGGCCCTTTCCGCGATTCGCTCCACGCGAATTGAAGGATTCCGCCAGGAAGGCACGCGTTCGGCCGCGGCGCTCGCGCGCCTCCGCGAGCGCATCGACGAGACGACGATCGTCCTGAAAGTGCTCGATCTCGCGTCGAATGCCGGCGTCCTTATTTGTGCATTTAAATTATCGGCGCAGGCGGCCGGGGCCGTCGGATTGCAGGACACGCCGCTCGTGCAGGCGCTGCTCGCCGCGATCCTCGTTTTTTGTTTATTTTTACTATTCGATCTTCTGCCGCGCGCGATCGGCGCCGCCACGAGCGAATCGACCGCGCGCCGCTCGGCGCTGCTCCTCGCGGCGACCGTACGCTTGTTTTCTCCAATTGTTATATTGGGGCGCGCCGTGATGAACATCGTACCGAAGCGTCCGGCCGGCGAATCCGGACCGACGGATCAGGATCTGCTCGCGATGGCGCGGTCGGCCGCGCGGCTTGGCAATCTCGAGGCGCGGGAGGCGCGCTGGGTGGCGAACGCGCTGAAGCTCGGCGAAGTTACAGTTCGGCAGATATTAACTCCAAGAACTGTAGTCTATGCGTTGCCCGCGGAAATGCCGCTTTCAATGGTAAAATCGCACAGCGAGCACTGGGCGCACAGCCGCCTTCCGATTTTTCGCGAGCGCAATCCCGACGATATTGTAGGCATCGTCCTGCGGCGCACCGTATTTGATAAATTACTGCAGGGTTCCACGCGTGAGACGCTCGAGGAATTGTCGCTTCCGGCGCTTTCGGTGCCCGATTCGATGACGCTCGACAACCTGCTCGAATGGTTCGTAAGCCGGCATCAACACCTCGCGGTCGTGCGCGACGAAATGCAGGCGTGGATTGGAATTGTTACATTGGAGGACGTGCTCGAAACGTTCCTCGGCGCCGAAATCGTCGACGAAAAAGATAAAGTCGTCGACATGCAGGAACTCGCGCGGAAACGCGCCGCCGAGCGCGGCATGCGCGTCACGACGATCGTCGCGCGTCCCTCCAAGTCCGCCGACGCGCCGTCACGCTAATTTTAACAATAGTTTTTTTGTAATTTCGACGGGCGCGGGCGGCCGTTTCGAAACGCTCATATTTTCGGCGGCGTGCGCGGCGCCGCCCATGCCGACGAGCGTAACATTAACATTCGGCGCCGAACGGTTAAATTGGATCGCGCGCTGCGCGTCGGTTGAAAATCCCGGAAACAATTCGGCGATTTGAGGCGGGAGCCGGCCCGCGAGTTTTCCTTGATAAATCGTCGCGCTCGCCACAGTACACAATTCGAGCTGGCGCGCCGCGTCGAACAGCGGCACGAGCCGCGCGGAGACGCGCTGGTTCGCGAAACGCACGGCTTCGAGCATCGCAAGATTCATCGGCGCCTGTACGAATCGAAAATGATGTCCCTCGCCCGCGATCTGTTTCGCGATTTGTACACAATCCTCGAGCGACATATACATTTCCTCCGACGGCGGCACGCGGAATCCGTCCCACGTCGCCATGCCATAATAACGAATCGCGCCTTCCTCGACGAGCGCCTCGAGCGCCGCGAACGCGTCGTGCAATCGTTGCATGAATCGCGCGCGGTCGGTGTCGCCGTCGGAGAGCCACGTTTCCGGATTATGCAAATAAAAAACGTCGATCGTTTCCAACTGTAAATTTGCGCGGCTCCAATTTAACTGATGTCGAAGAAACGCGGGCGCCATCGAATGGCTGCCGCCGGCGATATCCGTAGATTTAACAATTCCGGGCCCGGTCAGATTCTTATGAACCCATTCCTCGGCGTCGCGCCGGCTGCGCGGATAGTTGCCGTCGAACGGAAAATAGCCGGCTTTTGTACAAATCACGAGCGATTCGCGCCGCGCGAGTCCGCTCGCGAACGCGGAGGCGAGCGCGCGCCCGATCGACCGCTCCGATCGCTGCGCGCGATAATTAATCGACGTATCGATGAAATTGCCGCCGAGCGCGATGTACTCGCGGACCGCCGCCTCGTATCCGCGATCGGCCTCATCGCTCGTGTCGCCGAGATAGGATCCAAGACCGAGCGAACTGATCGAAAGGCCACGCGACGTGCGGTAGTGTCCCGTGGCAATCCCGTCCTCCTTGACGAAGCGGGAGGCGAAGGCGGCTGTGGCCTCGGGAGTGGCGTGTGCTGGGATCAAGTTTCGCGGGGGTGAATGGCGCTCGACGAATAGATTTGAAAACGGCAGATTACCAACCCGACACGGACATGCACCACATCCACTCATGCCAAAAGTAATCTTCGTTCGCGAACAAAAGGAAATCGAGGCGCCCGTCGGCGCGAATCTGCGCGCCGTCGCGCGCGCCGCCGGAATCGATATTTATTATAAATTCGCGGGCTGCCCGAATTTCATGGCGCAGAACGTTATGAATTGCCACGGCCTCGGATTGTGCGGAACGTGCGGCGTTCATTTGCAGGACGGCACCGCCGCGAACGCGGAACCCGCCGGTTTTCAGGAAAAAATGCGCGTCAAAATTTACGATCCGCTCACGCCCCATCTTCCCGCGGGACGCATCGGCCACGAAAACGAATTTCGTTTATCTTGCAAAACTAAAATTAATGGCGATTTGAAAGTATTGACAAAACCTTACAATTGGTTCGGCAAAGGCACCGAGGCGGATTTGGAACAAATCGGCAAGCGCGCCGGCGATTATGATGCTTTGTTAAAGAAAAAGAATCCCACGCAGGCGAAGGCGCGGGAGCAGGGGATCACTCGTATTGTAATGCCGGAGGAAAATGTGGAAAAGAAGTAGTGGGGGGGCTCTGACGCCGCATGGCGTTTGCGCTGCGCGCGCAGCGAGTAGTGTGCTCTGACGCCGCATGGCGTTTTTCGCTCGCGCCGCGAGGCGCTTGCGCTGCGCGTGCCGCGTGCCCTGCGCGGGCGGCGAGTTGTGCGCTCGACGGGTTGGGTCGGCGGCTCGAACAGTGCTCGTCAATTGTAAGAATGTCGGCCGCGTCGCGGCCGACATTCTTACAATTGCCTGCGCAACTCGCCGCGACCCAACCCATCGAGCGCACAGCGGGGGGTAATAAAGAAGGGGGACCGGACCGCTTTTCTAGTCCCACTTTTCTAATCTATTGAGAGTATCTAAGATTGGTAGGTGACAATGGAACTCCACGTCATATGCTCATGAGACTCCCATGAAAATTATGATACATGGACCACTTGCGGTTATATTGTTGCTTTCAATCAGTATCGCTTGTAACCGTGGGGACGATGTGACAAATCCGGCCCGGCCGAAATCCATTACGGCGTCAAGGGAATTGCCGGCTGGTGGCGTTGGTTTGGTGGAGTCAGTCGATGAATTTCCGCTGATTCAATGCAAGTCAATTCAACCGCGAGTCGAATTGTCAAATTTTAAGGAAACTGCCGGAGTATATTTATATTCGCAAGACTCGAAGAAAAGCTCGGAAGAGCCGTTTGAAAATGATGCGCAGGCAGTGGACGCCGCCAAGGAATGGATAGTTCGGCACTTTGCTGAAATGCCCTCGGGCTCGGAACTTCGCGCGAAATCAATTTCTCGAAGTGCGTCCGGAAGACCGAAGCCAATCAGCGAATCGGACGCCGGACATACAATTTCGCTCTGTCAAACCTATCGTGGAATCGAAACGTCGCTCGTATCCATTATTTATTTATCGGGCAGAACATGTAATTTAGCAAATGTTCATGTATGCACGATTGACGCAACTGATGGATCATTGAAAAAGATTATTTCAAAGGAAGATGCAGTTGAATCATTCTCGACGATCGCATCAAAAATGGGAACTCATAAGGAAGATCTGGATAGAATTAAGAAGGATGCCAAGCCCTCATTGAAATACATTTGGTCCCCCAAGTATAATAAAGATCTCGATAGGAACTCATTGGTGTATGCGCCCACATGGATCGTCATGGGAGATCGAGTTGTTGTGGATGCATACACTGGCGGTGCGTGGACCAACGATTGAGCATGGTATCGAAAAAAAAAGGGGATGCGTCCGCTTTTCTAGTCTCAACGACTGAGCGCTCGCAATGCACTTTCGCCTATCGGTATGGTGAGAGATCTTGTATCATTCCGGAATGTCGGTCGCAGAAAAGCCAATTCGAGTCGGGGGAGTGATTCGATGTTCGCTTGAAATTTGGTTTCGGCATTTTTTTCAATTTCTTGGAATATCGCTGCTAATACATTTGCCGATCGTTCTGTGTCGGGCGGGGATTTTGTCGTTGATGGGCGATTGGGTTCAGACCAAGACGGGCTACGAGGTTTTTTCACTCGCAAACGTGCCGTTGTCGATCATTTCGAATACTCTTCTGATTTGTTGTATTATATTTGGAATTGTCGAATCGCTGAACGGACGGACGCTTTCGGCCGCGCGAAACGCGCGCATCGGATTCGCGCGCTTATGGCGAGTGTTGTGTGTTCAATCTGTTATTGCGTGCGCCATGGAGTCTGCACACGGAATTTCCGTGTTGACAGAGTTGGATCCGTTCGCGACGCACGCGATAGATGAATATCTGATCGGAATTGTTGGAGCGACTATTAATTTATCAATCATTGCAGTAACGATCATTGTTTATGGTCTCGGCGCGGTCGTCGCGGTAACCGAGGAGTCCAATCTCGCCGAGTGCCTGCGCCGGAGCGCGTATCTTACAAGAGGCAGCAGGTGGGCCATCGCTACGATTCAATTTCTTGTAATCTCGGTAATGACGACCATCCTTTTTGTTGCAATTCACCCGATGTATGGCGATACACCCGCGTCGTCGGCCGCAATCCAAAGGGAACATTCATTAAAGAATTATGTTTATGATGGCGTATTCGTTGCATTTTGGGCACCGCTCGAATGCGCCATCTTCGCAGTCGTATATTACAATCTTCAGACCGCGAAGGATGGCGTCGGAGTGCCGCTCAAGTGAGCACTCGAATTGGCTCCAAATAGCTCCGCGAAAGGCTTCAGCCTTGAACGGCGTTGATAATTTGCGATCTTCAGATTCGCGCTCTGCGTACGAATCACTTTTGACCCCAATTCCAGCCAAAACCCCCATGAAGTACATGTTGTTCGCCGCGCTTGCCGCGACGCCGTTTCTTTCCGGATTTGCCTCGGCACAGGCACCCACGCTCGACCAGAAAGTCGACAAGTTGGTTGAAACCCTGAAGACGATGACGGCGAAGGCAGGGACCGCCAAGCCGGCCGATCTGACAAAAGTTATTACAGAAAGCCTCGACGCGGCGGAATTTCCAAAGCTGTCGGCGACGCAGTTCGAAAGGTTGACCGGAGTTGGTCTGTCGGTCGCAGTGACGCCCGAGTTGCGAACGCAAGTGAACGACCGGCTTAAGGCGCTCGCCGCCGAGCGAAACGTCGAGGGGGCCGTCGCGGCGATGCTACTTCCCGTGTATATGCCGACTCCCGCGGAGCGGACGCAGGAGTCACTTAATAAATTCCAAGCGGATCGTCGCGAATTGATACTCGACGCCGCCAAGCACGCGTCGATCGGCGAAGCTATCAAATCCGGACACGGCGATCGATTCGTCGCGCTCGCCGCGAGCGCGAAAGGTCCCGAGACGCTGTCGGCCGGACTTTATAAAATTCTCGCGCCGATGATTATAGATGCGCTTCCTTCCGCCTTTGCCCAACCGGTCGCAATGCTCGCCGAGGCCGTGGCCGATCCGAAGTCCGGCGTCGAAAAAGCTGGCATCGACAAGTTCCGCAAAACCGCGCTCGCGATTATTGATAAAGCGATCGCCGACGAAAAGACCGACGCGCGCGTCAAAGATTATTTAACAAATAGCAAGAAACAAATAAACGGGGCCGCGGCCCGCGGCGAATTGTTAAATTTTCCCGCGCCTCCGATCGCGTTCACCTGGAGCAACTCGTCGCCGGCGCCGAGAAACTTCTCCGATTTTAAAGGTAAAGTCGTCGTCATCGATTTTTGGGCGACGTGGTGCGGTCCGTGCATCGCCGCGTTTCCGCACGTGCGCGAAATGAAGGAGCGATATAAAGATTCGCCCGTCGCGATCGTCGGCGTCACGAGCCTGCAGGGATTTGTTAGTTATCCCAAGGCCAAGGAATCCAAGGATCGCCGCGTCGATACAAAGGATCCGAAAGATGAAATCGCGCGCATGCCCGATTGGTTAAAAGAGATGGACGTAACCTGGACGGTGGCGATCTCCGAAGACAGCTGCTTCAACCCACAATTCGGCGTTCGCGGAATTCCACATATCGCCCTCATCGATGCAAAAGGAATCGTCCGTTACAACGGCATCCATCCCTCGGACAAGACGCTCGAAGACAAGATCGACGAACTCGTCAAGGAAGCCGGCGGAAAAGTGCCCCCGAAGACCGAGAAAAAAGACGGCGCCGAAAGCCACTAATCCCCAATAGCAACAATAACGAAACACAATCATTCGAACGGCGGGCGCACAACGCGCCCGCCGTTTTCGTTTAGGAATCCCGAAAAATTGTCCATTTCCAATTATTCCATACAAGCCACAAAAACCCCAATTCCCCAACGATCGCCGGCTGTGGTTCCGCGCGAGTTCCGCAGCCATTAATATTACAAACGCTTCGCGTTTGTAATATTAATGGCGAGGACCTGTCTGAGCGCCG
>JACQFD010000028.1 GCA_016200225.1 Planctomycetota bacterium | reverse complement strand
TAGAATGAGACATGGGTCGGTTTCCGTCCTTTGGGCCTCGAGCCCGCATTTGTAGGGAATCTAATTTTAGATATCCCGCCGGCGGAAACCGGCCTTCTCATCTCATCTGTCTGAGCCGCCGACCCAACCCGTCGAGCGCACCGCTCGCCGCCCGCGCAGGGCACGCGGCGCGCGCAGCGCAAGCGCCATGCGGCGCTGGAGCGCTTCCCTGCGCAGGGCACGCGGCGCGCGCAGCGCAAGCGCCATGCGGCGCTGGAGCGAAAATCGCCATGCGGCGCCGGAGCCCTTTAACGATGACGGGCGTGGCGGGGGAACTTGCCGCGCGTGCGCGAAGGCTTGTGTTCGAAACTGTTGGAACGACTGTGGCCGTGTTCGCGATTATGAGTATTGGAGTGTGAAGGAGTGTGAGTGCTCGCATGCCCGTGTGCGTGCGTGTTGGAGTGTCCGTGTGCGTGACTCTGCGGGCGAGGCTGAATCTCGTAGCGGGGAGTTTCAATTGTAGCGACGGGTTCGCGGTCCTGGATTCGCTCGAGGACAGCGGGCATGGGCGCCACGGGGACGCGCTGGCCGATCAGGCGTTCGACGTTTCTTAACGATCCGCGGTCCCCCGGTTCGCAGAATGCTATTGCGATTCCCGTCGCGCCCGCGCGTCCGGTGCGGCCAATACGGTGAATATAAGCTTCGGGATCGCGAGGCAGATCGAATTGTATCACGTGCGTAATGCCGTCGACGTCGAGTCCGCGCGCAGCGACATCTGTAGCAACCAATATTTGCGATTGTCCGGTCTTGAATCGCGCGAGCGCGCGGTCGCGCTGGCCTTGTACTTTGTTGCCGTGAATCGCTTCGGATGCGACGCCGACGCTGCGCAGACCCTTGCAGAGGCGATCGGCGCCGTGTTTGGTTTTTGTAAATATAATAACTCGATTCATGCCGCCCTTCACGAGCATGTGTTCGAGCAGTTTCTCCTTTTGTACTTTGGAGTGAACTACATAAACCGACTGTTCGATCTTCGGAATGTTAGCTTCCGTCGGCGCGACGCGGACTTCGACGGGGTCGCGCTGCAGCGCGTTCGCGAGGTGCAGAATTTCGCGCGGCATCGTGGCGGAGAACAGTAGTGTCTGCCGTTCCCTGCGGATCTGCGATGCAATGAAACGAATGGGTTCGATGAATCCCATGTCGAGAAGGCGGTCGGCTTCGTCGAGCACGAGGACTTCGACGGATTGTAATGAAACATATTTCTGTTCCATCAAATCCATGAGGCGTCCGGGAGTCGCGACGAGTATATCGATTCCGTTTTGTAGGATTCGCGTCTGTTGAAACAGGCCGACGCCTCCGTAAACGGCGGTCGCGCGAAGTGTAGTATATCGGCCGTACTCGCCGAAACTATTTACAATTTGTTGCGCGAGTTCGCGCGTCGGCGCGATGATGAGCGCTCGCGGATGCGATGTGCGCCCATGGCGATGGGGGACGTGTTTGTCCAAGCGTTGCAGAATCGGTAGTGCGAACGCCGCTGTCTTGCCTGTGCCTGTTTGTGCACATCCGAGAATATCGTGTCCCGCGAGAGTCGGGGGAATCGCCTGCACCTGGATCGGTGTGGGCGTTTTATAAGATTTGGATTCGAGGGCGCGGAGGAGAGGATCTGATAACTTGAGCGAGTGAAATGGATTCAATTCGATTAAATTGGTGGAAGTGGGAAATTAACAATTCAGCTTCGCACCAATAGTCAAATCTTCGAACGCTCGTACACAGTTCTTTCGTGTTTCGAGTGTTCAATCGCATCGGCAACACCACGTTTAAACTACGTGCCGTTAAGATACTTTGCGTTTGTGCGAACGCCGGATCAATGTAGAGACGGTTTCAACTGAAACCACCTCAAGTGAACTATCTATCGATCCTTCGATTCATCGAATCGCCGGCGAAATTATGTTCACGAAACTTCGACTAATGTATTGGCGAAATCCAATTTGTCCAATCAAAAATCGCCACGACTGGGCGTAAATGCTGAATATGCGCGCAAGTTGATGGTTAAACGCCAATGTTCTGCGCGAAATTTTAATGCTTGCGGGGAAGAATTCAGCGATACGGCTTCTCGATGCGTCGCCGCCTCGATCAACCGTGCACTACATCCTGTCCCCAGTGCTCGCCCGGAAGGTAATTACCAAAATACCAACTGTAGCCTTCAATATCTGTTGCAATGTATCCGCGAAACCCGAATTCTTCATTTCGGAGTTCGCGCGTGATCGACGCGCCCGCCGCAATCGCGATGGCGTAGTGTGCATCGGGATCCTTGACGTAGGCGCAGATGGCACTCTGCGATTCGGTCTTGGGACCGGGTTTCGGCGCGACGCGTCCCGCGGAGGGCTTCGGCGAACTGACCATGATGACGCCGTTTCCGAAACTCAATTCCGAGTGCATCACAGCGCCTTTGCCGTCGCGCACGACGAACTGTTTCGTGAAACCGAAGGCCCTGCAGAGCCAATCGATCGCGGCGGGCGCGTCGGCGTACGTGAGCGTGGGGTAGAGAGTCGAAGTGTTTTTTGTAGAATCGGGCATCGCAGCCTCCTTGGGGTTGCAAAACATTAAAACGCCGCGTCCGGCGGCGCAAGCCGCCCGCCTCAACATGAAATCTTCATATTCAATCCCGGGCCTTTTATTAATATTGCTGCAGGTTTTCGGCTGTCGCGCGAACGAACGCGCCGAGGGGCATTTTCCGGGCGCGTGGATCGACGGGCGTTCGGAGAGCGAGCCCGCGTTTCAAGTGCACGCGTACGACGAAAATACATATATATTGCGTCAATCGTTAAGAACCGACCGCGAGGCCCCGTTTCTTTATTTAATATTCGGCGACGATCGCGCGCTGCTCGAGGACACGGGCGCGGGCAAGGCCGACGCCGCGGGCGCGGTCATGGCCGTCGTCGAAGACTGGAAAAAGAAACATCACAAAAATGAATATCCTTTGATCGTTTGCCATTCGCACGGGCATGGCGACCATGTCGCGGGCGACGCGGATTTTACTAAAATTCAAGGCGTCACCGTGATCGGCCGCGCGCCGGCCGACGTCGCGGCATTCTTTAAAATAAAGAATTGGCCGGCCGACGCCGCCGATTTCGATCTCGGCGGGCGAATGTTAAGGATCCTGCCGATTCCGGGACACGAAGCGGCGAGCATCGCGATTTACGACGAACGCGATCAATTGTTATTGACCGGCGACACGCTCTACCCCGGCAGAATTTATGTAGACGATTTCAAGACCCTGCTCGCGAGCAGCGAACGATTGGTTCAATTTACGGAGAACCGTCCCGTGCGCTGGGTGCTCGGTACGCATATCGAAATGACGACGACGCCCAAGCAAGACTTCCCGTTCACCGCGCTCCAGCGCGAACACGAGCACGTTTTGCAGCTCGAGAGAAAACATATATTACAAATGCGCGACGAACTCGTAAAAATGCGCGAAAAACCCGCGACCGCGAATCTCGACGATTTTATTATTTATATTCTTCCGCCGCGCAAGCCGAAGGCCGGGAAATGACCGATATCAATTCGGGCGTCAATTGTTAATTTTATAAAAAACGGCGGACCGGCCCTTCGTTTGTGGAACTTTGCGTCGAGCGGACACAATGCGCCCCTCCGCGGCAGGGTTTTATTATAGTAAACCCCTCCAGCGCGTGGTGAGGCTTGGAACAATGCGGAGAGCTGGGTCGTCAACAAGCGTCCCCATTGTCCCAACACAACAGATGATCACAACTCAAGCTCCCATTATGACTTTCGTCATTTCTTCAACCTTGATTTTTGCGAATCTACCGCAGGGTGGCGGTGGGGGTGGGCAGGGGAGCGGAGGGGGAGGCGGCGGGAGTCAGCACGACACCGCAAACGTCATCGGAACGTTTCTTAATTTCGAGGCGCCGCAGGTACATCCAATTGTAGTATCCGACGACGGCGCCCGGCTCTACGCCGTGGACACCGCCGACGCGCGCGTTTCAATATTCGATTTAACACAACCGGGATCGCCGAAACTTCTAACCGAAATTGCAGTCGGCATCGAACCGGTTTCCGTGCGCGCGCGAACGAGCGACGAAATTTGGGTTGTCAATCATACTTCCGACAGCGTGAGCGTTATATCCATTTCGTCGGGAGTTGTTACAGATACGATTGCTTGTAAAGACGAGCCTTGCGACGTCGTGTTCGCCGGCACGCCCGCGCGCGCCTACGTCAGCAGCGCGGGCGCGAAGACTATTCAAGTATTCGACGCGGCGACGCACGCGCTGATTACAAATATTCCGGTCTTGGGCGTGCAGCCTCGTTCGCTCGCCGTGAGCGGCGACGGAACAAAAGTCTATGCATCCATAACGTTGTCGGGAAATCGCTCGACCGTCATTCCCGCGAGCATGGCTCCTCCGCAGCCGCCGCCGACCAATCCCGCGTTCGGTCCGCCGCCGCAGACGGGACTTATTGTTAGTTCCACCGATCCGCTGTGGGCCGGTTCGATTCCGTACACCGTGTCCGACAACGACGTGGCCGTGATTTCGACCGCGTCGAATACTGTAACTAATTACTACACCGATCTTGGAACTGTAAATTTTGCGATCGGCGTGCAGCCGACGACGGGCAATATTTTTGTTGCAAATACGGACTCTCACAATGTCACCCGATTCGAGCCCAACGTGCGCGGGCACGCCGTCGACAATCAAGTTGTCAGGATTGCCGCGGCCGACGGAACTGTTACAAAATTTGATCTCAACCCCGGAATCAGTTACGCGAATCCTAATAATCCGGCCGCGCTCGCGCTGGCTCTCGCGCAACCGACGGATCTGGTTTTCCTCCCCGACGGTTCGGCGCTTTATGTAGCTTCATTCGGGACGGATCGCGTGGCCAAAATGGATCCGGCTTCGGGAAATATTCTGGCGCGCATCGAAGTGGGGAATACGCCCGGGACGCTCGTCGATTCGCGGAACAAGCGCGGGCCCCGCGGTCTCGCGATGCATCCGGGCGCCGGTTTTCTTTATGTAATGAATCGGATCTCCAACACGATCGGTACTATTAATATTACCAATAGCACGCTCGTCGCGGAGACGGCGGTCAGCGGTTACGACCCGACGCCGCTCGCGATTCGCACGGGCCGCGGTTTTCTTTATGATGCCAAATTGTCCGGAAACGGGACGATGTCCTGTGCGACGTGCCACATCGATAGCGATACGGATCGTGAAGATTGGGACCTCGGCGATCCGGATGGCGCGGGCGTCAGCATTCCGGACCCGGCCAATATTTATGGAATCAGTTTCATGCATCCCGAGAAGGGGCCCATGTTCACGCAGACGCTGAAGGGACTGTCGCAAGGTTCGAATCCGCTGCATTGGCGCGGCGATCGATCGAGTTTTCTTGCATTCAGCGCCGCATTTCAAACGCTGCTGGGCGGCACCGCCTTGAATGCGACCGACATGCAGGCATTCAGCGATTTCATTCTCACGTGCAACTTTGAATCGAATCCGAATCTCGCGCTCGACCGGACGCTGCCGTTGACGCTGAACGGCGCGAATCCTACGAATGGAATGGATCTGTATATTAATGGATCCGCGACCACGCCGATCGGCGCATGTAACAGTTGCCATCACCTGCCGCTCGGCACCGGAAGCAAGATTGTAAACAAAACGGTGCTCGGCCAGGAACAGGGTCTGAAAGTGCCGCAGCTCCGGACAAACTATCAAAAAGTAGATTTTAATAATGCGCCGGGAGCGATGTCGCTCGCGGGTTTCGGTCTGTCGCACGACGGAGCGTTTTCGTCGATTCAGGGATTTCTTAGTAATCCGGTTACGTTCGGCGCGTTGGCGTCCGACGCGGCCGCGCAGAACGACATCGCATCGTTCTGTTTATGTATCGATACCAATACCGCGCCGGCGGTCGGTTACAGCCGGACCGTCAATGCTTCCAATGCCGCGTCGGCGGGCGTGACTTCCGATCTCGCGACGTTGATCGCGCGCGCCGAACTCGGCGAAATCGATCTGATTGCGAAGGGTCTCTCCGACGGCGTCATCCATGGTTTTTTGTATGTTCCGCTCGCCCAGAGATTCCAATCCGATCAAAGTTCCTACGGTCCGTTCATTCTGGCGGATTTGATACAAAAAGCCCAGTCCGGCAGCGTGATTACATTTATGGGCGTTCCGAAGGGTTCGGGGCAGCGCATGGGCATCGACCGCAATCTCAACGGAGTTCCCGATTATGATGAAGCGAATTTAATATTCCTCGAAGACTTTGGAACTCCGACTCCGGCCTGCGCGGGCAACGTCCACCTTGTATCCAATTCGCAGCCGCTCGTCGGCAATTCGGACTTCGCGTTTATGTGCAATAATGTGAGTCCGAACAATCTGGCGCTCGTGCTCATTTCGAGCGGTCTTGGCATCAAGAACGGCGTGGATTTTTATGGAATGACGCTTTGGATCGATCTGAACGCGACGGAACTCTACGCGCTGGACATGGTCGCCGACGACCTCGGATTCGGATTTGCGCCGGTGGCGATTCCTAATAATCCGAATTTGAAAGGCAACAAATACGCCGCGATGGTGATCACGTTGAACCCTTGCGCGCCGTTCGGCGTCGCGGGCTCGCAGGGGGCGAAGTTTAAGATTAATTAGTTATATTACAAAAAAACAGGCGGCGGCCCCCGGTCGCCGCCTGCTTTTTTTTCAAACCGCTACAAGATTGTTAATTTTATCGCTCTGGACGTGCTCACGCCGAACGGCGGGTTGAACCATGCGTTCGCGGGCGTCCACACCCAGACGGATTGTGCATAAAACGTGCTTCCGACCAGCGCGGGATTGAGCGGAATGCCGGTGATCGAGTACGCCGTGCCCTCCTCGCCGCCGCTGTACATATTAAATGCGAATACCGTCGTTGCCATCGCGAAGTCCACGTGGAGAATCGCGCCGATGCCGAACGGATCCGAGCCCGCGAAGTCCGGCGAATCTGTAATTAACAATAATCCCAGCGAACGGGGCGGCGCGTTTGTTGTTGTAAATCCGAATCCGGGCGTCCCATTCACGGGCGGACCGTTTGTTAACATTCCTTGAATGCCGAGTCGTCCCGCCGTTCCCATGCCGTAGGGCGAAACATTCATCGGGTCCGGCTGGATATTTGTGAGAATGACGCTGCCGTCGCCGCCGGCTCCACTGTTAAGTGCGGCAATGTCGATCGTCCCGTCGGAGTCGAGATCGGCGGTCACTTGCCAAAATGATACAGTTCCGAGCGGGAACGCGAGCGGTCCCGGCGCGAAACCGCCCAGACCCGTGCCGGCCTGGTCCCACACCAAGCCGCCGGCCGCGGCCAGGTAAGTGGCGTCGAGAATGCAATCGCCGTTCATGTCGGCAATCTTAAAGTTATCGGCAAGGCCCGCCGGCGTGGGCGACACGATCGGCGCTCCAAAGAAACCCGGCGCACCCTGCAGAAATGTAAAGATCGCCGCCGCCGCCGGACGCAGTGTCGCGAGATCGGGATCGCCGTCAATATCAAGATCCGCCGCCGCAAATGTTGTCGTCGACGGTCCTCCCGGAATAAGTAAGAACGGCATCGGCCCCGGCACAAACGTCGCCGGCGCGACTTGGGCATGTATATAAAAACCGTTTGTCGGGACCGTGCGAAGCGTCACGAGATCCTGGGCTCCATTACTATCGATGTCGACCGGTTCGAACGCCGTCGCGCCAACGCCAATGGGGGTGGCTCCCGCGCCTCCGAAAGCGAAACCGCCAAAACCGGCTTCGACTTGCACGCTGTCAATGCCGCCCGCGCCTCCCGGGCCGTCGATTAAAAATAACAAATCCGGAATGCCGTCGCCCGTCACTTCGGAAATCGACATCGCTAACAATGTGCCGCCGCCGACGGGGACGGGCGTGAATGGCCCCGCCGCGAAAAAACCGGTGCCGACGCCGCCATCTGTAAAGACACCGGCAACGGCCGGAGATAGAACGGCGAGATCCAGCGTGCCGTCCATATTCAGATCTCCAAGCGCGATTTGGGTGACCGGCGGGTAGCCGGCGAGGACCGTCACGGGGGCGACGACGTATCCGGCGCCGATTCGTAATTGAGCGAATACGACGTCGGGCGCGAGCAATGTATTCAAATGAACAAGATCCGTCGCGCCATCATTATTTACATCGCCGGCAACGAAGATCGTTGGAGGTGTGATCCCTGCCGGGGGCGCGGGCATCACGGGCGCGGGCGTTGGGAAGAATACTGGCGGCGCATAAGCGGGGAGACCGCCTTGGGCGTGCAGCCGCGCACCAATGGAAATTGTAGCGAGTGCCGCGAGAAACAGAGTTTTGTTAGCTTTAGACATGGTAAAACGAAACACGACCGTGCTGGAGTTTGAGTAATCGTCAGGTTGGAAACGAACAAACGGCGAACCACAATCACGAAGCCTTTATGCTTCTTCGGCTCGAATCCCATTCGGGAGTTCTGTGCCGTTTGGACTCAATCCCGCCGCGACATTGTTCGAACGAACTTTTTCAAGACTTTCTAAAAAGCCGCTTCTTCGAACGCGATCCGAACGAACCGCGGATAATAAAGACTTGGATCGTTCACAAGGGCGCCGAAGTCGCCGAGCGAGTTGGTCGCGTACGTGGCGCAGAGGTACGGGCGGCCGCGCGCGTCGCGTCCCGCGTCGAGTTCGGGATGGGCTTTTCCCGCGTAAACGATTACGCCCTTTCTTTGACATTCGGGGGCCTCGAAAAACGCGTTCGGCGCCGACCACGGCCCCTCCGGGCGGTCGGCAAACGCCGCGGCGAGTTGCGTCGAACCGAATCCGAGACTCATGATATGAATATATCGATTCAGCGTTTTAATATAATTTAACGAACACTCCGGCCCCGCGTCGTTCATAATAAATTCGGCGCCCGCCTCCGACGGATTATTAGCGATAACCCAGCCGCGCGACGCGCCGGCCCACCATTCGGCGCCGTCGAGCCGTCCTTGCGCGAGCGGCGCCGCGCGCCAGCGCGCGACGTAGGCCGCGTGGTCGCCCGGTTCGCGGCCTGCCAATGTTAATATCATTTCTCCGGTAGAATCGCCGCCCGCGAGGACGCTCTGGCCGGCGACGACGCCCGGCGTCGGGGCGGGGGGAGCAATAATCTTAGGATGCCAATGATCGGGCGATCCGTTCGCTTCGTCGTTCTGTATCATAGCCATTCTCCAGCCGTCGGCCTCGAAGCCGAGGCCGACGCCCGGCGTCGCGCGCACGCGCGAAAGAAATAATATTAATGTTCCGTCGCCGAGCCGCGCGCCGTGCAGCGGCCAATACCAATGATCGGCGTTCTCGGCGAAGAACGACGCGGGCGCGCCCGACTGTTCGCGCCAGTGAAAAGATATCTTAGCATTCGTCGGATCGAGTCCCGTTTGGATCGCGACGGAATTTCGGATCATTTTCGAACCGGGCCGCGCGCGCGCGGCGCCGGAAGCTACAAATGTGTCGCCGAACAGCCACAACACGCGGTCGCCGCCGAGCGGCACCGAATACGCCGCATCCGCGCCGAGCCATCGCGAATCCCGATGAAATAACAGATCCGCCTCAGGCCATGATTCTGCATGGATGCGCGGCGGCGCCGAATGGCGCGCGGCGCATCCAGCCGAAAGGGTTAAGAATACGAGAATTGTAATGAATGTGCGAACGGGCATGCAATAATTTACTTCGCCTCGACGGCCACGTTGCATTCGATCGTTTTCACCGCGTCCGGCTCGAGTTTAACGATCCACGGCCACGGTTTGTCGCGGTCCGTATTCTTTAATTGGGAAATCCGGGGCGCGGGATAATGAATATCCTGAATGGCATTTCCATCGGGGTGCTGGATCCCGCCGGGAACCACCATCACTTCGCCCGAGGGCAAACCGTTGAATGCAAAACCGCCGTCCGATTCGCACAGGCAGTCCGCAAGAAAAAGGCCCGTGCCCATGGCGAATTCTTTCTCTTTATCGACGCGCGGATTCGGCGATGGATTATATGTATACACGGCGACGAGCATCGGGCGTTCCGGCGACTTTCCGTTTATACAAATCCTCCCGGATAGTTTACATGCCCGTTCGGCGACGATGGTCGTCGACTGACAAGTTCCCGCGGTCATCGTGAATGGTTGTGAATCGCTCGTCCAATCGCCATCTTCACACTTAATCCGCCATTTTCTCGGAAACACGCCGTCGAATTGAAAGGTTCCGTCCGATTTGCTAATAGACAATAAGGGCTGCGAGGCGCTATCGCGCAGGAGCACGCGGGCGCCGGGCACGGGCGCGCCGGTTTTGGTTATAACCTTTCCTATTACAGAACCGGGTTTCGGAAACGTGGCGTCGAATTCGAGGACGCTCCCGCGCGCTTTGGGCAGCTCGGTTTCTTTACATTCCGTCCATTCGCCGTCGCAGGATATGACTTCAATATGAATGGTCGTCGGATCCGTGTCCCATCCGTCGATCGCCGTGCGCAAAACGCTTGGCGGAAGGCCGTCGGACGTCCGCGGATGGACCCATATTCCTCCGTACGTCCCCATCGCGTCCGTAAATGAATATTTAATATGATCAATCCCGGGCAATGGTTCGGATCCGTCGCGCCGCGCTCGAACGATTACCGACGTCGGATTCGTATGTGCGTCCTGTTCGTCCACCTCGACGATTGGCGCCACGCTCCCAAGTGTAATCTTTACATGTTCGACGGACGACGATCTCAATTGTATTTGTTCGATTTCGCCGGCCGTAAATCCGGGGGCCTCGACCGAAATGCGCGCCGGACTCGCGGAGAGACCTGGAACGGTAAATGTACCGTTCGCATCGGTTCGCGTCCTCGGTTTTCGATCGGGCCATTTGTTATCATTAATTCCGGCGACGGCCATGTCCGCGTCGATGTAAACATTCGCGCCCGGCACGGGTTTTCCGGATTTATCTGTTACTAGACCGTCGACCGTCGCCGGTGGATATAAATAAATCGCGCCGATTTCGATTTTTGTGAATTCGCCGTAGGCCGTGTAAAAACTGGAAATCTTCGACGCGCCGAATCCATCTTTTCGCGCGCCGAGCGTCCAACTGTCGACGTAGCGTAGTTTTGTAAGAATCGTGAATCGACCGACCGCGTCCGACTTCGCGGACGCAATCTCATGTTGTATTCCCTGCAGCCACGCGACGATCACGTCCGCGCCCTCGATCGGACTATTATTGAAATCGCGGACGGTTCCCGTGACGATCAGCGGTGAAAGTAACAAATCCGCCGCCGACGGAGCCGCCGTTCGCGCAGTTGCACAACTGTTATCGAGCGCGATCGTCGAAGCCGCGGCGAGGATTCGTAAAAATAATAATACGGCCATGCCGCGGGTTTTATTTGCGCGAGTCAATTGCATCGACAAGGATTTTCGCATTCTAAATATTGCGGGCGCCGTCCGGCGATGTCGAAATCCGCAAACGGGTCTTTGCGACGAATGCATGGCCGCTCCTATTCCCGATTTCACCCACAGGGGCGGAGTGTCGGGCGCATGCGCGTCCGGCGTGTCTTGCCGCTCTTTGCGAGGGCCGTATCCGCGCCCCCATCCTCAAGAACCCCCTGACGCGAAATACGGGCGGCGCGTATGCTCAGGGAACCGGGCGAATCCGCGCCGCCTCTGAATCGTTGGAACGACCTATGAAAAAACACGCCATGACCATTTTCACAATTCCGTCGAGTGCCACCATTTCCGCCGCCGCGATCGCCGTTGCAACAATTTGCGCGGGAGCGAACGCGCAGTCGTTTACTAATACAAATATCGCCGTCGGCACGGGTCCCGATTCTGTAGCAATCGGCGATCTCAACGCGGACGGCCGCCCCGATCTCGCGGTCGCGAACGCCACGGGCAATACCATTTCTGTATTGTTAGCAACGCCCGGAGGTTTCGCGGCGCCTGTTACTTATACCGGTTACTCGAATCCGCACGACGTCGTCCTCGCCGACCTCGACGGGGACGGCGATCTCGATCTTATTGTTGCAAACTTCGGCGCGAACAACGCGGTCGTCCGGTTGAACGGCGGCACGGGCGTGTTCGGCGCGGCGACGAGTTTCGCGCTCGGTCAAAATCCGTTTTCTGTAACGATTGTCGATCTGAACGGCGACGGAAAACCCGATCTGATCGCCGCCGACGATTTCGCTTCCAAGGATTCCGTGCTTATCGGCAACGGAACGGGCGGTTTCGGCGCGGCGAGCAGCTTCACCGTCGGCGCATTCCCGTGGTCGGCCGAGCCGGGCGATTTTAATAGCGATGGAAAATTAGATATTGTCACCGCCAATTTCGGCGGCACGACCGTTTCGTTATTAATAGGAAACGGCGCGGGGAGTTTCGGCGCGCCGACGAATTTTGCCGTTGGGACGGCGCCGTCGCATGCGGCCGTGGGCGATCTTAATTTTGACGGAAACCCCGACGTGGCGGTGTCGAATTTTACTTCGAAGGACGCCTCGGTGCTGAAGGGCAACGGCTTGGGCGCATTCGGGCCGGTCGTCAACTACACGGTCGGCACGCAGCCGTATTTTATCATTATCGGCGACGTGAACGGCGACGGCGGCCGCGATCTTATTGTTGCAAACAGCGGCTCCGCGAATATATCCATTCTGCTCGCGATCGGAATCACCGGCACGTTTGGCGCTGCTATAAATAAGGTCGTGGGGACCGGCCCCCAATCGGTCGCGATGGGCGATCTCAACTTCGACGGCATGCAGGATCTCGTGACCGCGAATTCGGGCTCCGCGAACATCACGACGATGATTAATAATACGGCGATCGCGACCGGACTGTCGCTCTTCGGCATCGGCACGCCGGGCAGCTACGGCATCATGGGCATCGGCGCCAACGGCCCGCCGAAAATTAATACTCCGACGTATATATTCACCTGCACGAATGTGCCGCACAACACGCTCGGACTTTTCCTTATCACCGATGTTACGGATCCAACCGGCCCCGATCCGTTCTCCGTCGGCATTAAGTTATATACGGATCTCATCTCCTCGACCCAAATATTCGCATTGGATATGTATAGCGATCCGAGCGGCTCGGCCGCGCTCGCGACGGCCATTCCCAACGATCCGACGCTCATCGGACAGACGTTCTACGGCCAGTCGGTCTGGCTCGAGATCGTTGCCGACGGTCTGGACGAAAGCACGTCTCCCTTGAATCTCACGTCGTCGAGGGAACTGGTTATTGTGATTCAGCCGTAAGCGAATCATTAATAACTTGCTATTGTAATATCTTCAATACGCATCCGTTCGTCGACGTGAATCCCGCGGGCAGATACGGGCAAACCGACGGACTCCAATAAAAGATCGCCTGCGCATAGTAAAATTTACCTATAAGCGTGGGATCGTTCGGAATCGGAGCGGCGGCGGCGCCCGCGCCCGCCGCGTCGGTCGGCATGTCGATCGCGATGATTTCCGTCGCGTTCGCGAGATCGAGCAACAATTCGAAACCGAGACCGAACGGATCGGAGCCCGCGGCGTCGGCCGCGTTCACGATCAATACAATTCCAAGCGACGATGGCGGCGCGTGCAGACTCTGAAATTGAAATCCGGGAGAATTTATTTTCGGCGGCGCGTTCGCGCACAACACGTTCGCGCCGGAACATCCCTCGGTGCCGGCGCCGTACGTCGCGGCGGAGAGGGGACACGGGCGTTGATACAGAAGGGAAATCTTGGAATTCGATCCGGCGAACGCGGCGTCGACGCGGCCGTCATGATTAAAATCCGCGAAAACGCAATTCCAAAGATTTCCGTCGCCGTCCGCCGCGGCGTAATTGTAAATTTTAGGAAAGGCGCCGAGTCCGGACCCGAGCGCAATCTTAATATCGCCCGCATTTCCGAATAGCGCGGCGATGTCGGCGTGCCCGTCCTGATTCACATCCGCCACGGAGTAGCCGTTCGGATATCCGGATGTAAACACCGGCTTCGGCGCGCCGAACGCGCCCGTTCCCGTTCCTAATAATAAAACGCCGTCGTTCAACGAGGTTTCGCCGCGGCTGACGATGGCGTCGAGGTGTCCGTCTTCGTTAAAATCCGATACCGCGAACGCGTCGATGTAATTTCCGAGCGCCGTGGACAGGGGCGGAACTGTAAACACTCCTCCGGCATTAATATAAATATTCAACGACGTGGACGTCAGTCCGCCGCCCGTGACCGCGATGTCGGGAAACCCGTTTTCGGCGAAATCGCCGAGCGCGAGCCCGCTGGGATAATTAATATTAATCGTCTGCGGACTGTTGAACTGGCCGACGGTGCCGGCGATTCCCTGCAAGTATTGTATGATTCCGCCGAAGTAGGAAACCGCGATCGCGTCGAGGACGCCGTCGCCGTCGACGTCGCCGACGGCGATCGCGCTGACCGGGCCGGCGAGCGCGTAAACCGCCGGAAAATTAAAGTTGCCCGCGCCGTCGCCGAAAACGAACTGCACTGTATTTGATATATTAGATCCGGCGACGAGATCGGGGATTCCGTCGCCGTCGAAATCCCCGCTGCCGAGCGTCAGGACGCCGGCGCCCGTCGTCACGGCGCCCACCTGGGCGAATCCGCCGTTTTTGTTATTAAAGAATATCGCGGCCGACAGCCCGTCCGGCGTTCCCGACGCGAGGTCGCGCCAGCCGTCGAGGTTGAAATCGTATGCTAACAAAGGCATGAGCGAACCGCTGACCGGCGCGTTCGTTAACAATTCCTTCTGCGTGAAAAAACCGCCGAATCCGTCTCCGGGAAACATCGCCGGATTGCTAATATTCGATTGAACGATGAGATCGACGTGTCCATCCTCGTCGAAATCGCCGAGCGAAAAACTCTCGACCGGGCCGCCGGCGACATGGCGCGCCGCGGACGCGAGCTGGCCGGTGCCGGCGTTTTTTAATACTTCAATATACTGTTTCTCCGCGACGAAAACGTCGAGCGCGCCGTCGTGGTCGTAATCGTATAATTGGAACCAGCCGGCCGGATCGTTCGTATTATACGAAAACCCGTTGCCGAACGTTCCGGCGCCGGTGCCGATGCGAACGATAACATTTCCGCCGTAGCCCACTTGCGACGTCACGATCGCGTCGAGGACGCCGTCCTGATTCATGTCGGCGACCTGGATTCCGCGCGCTTCGCCGTTGACGGGAAATACGGCCGGCGCCGAAAATGTTCCCGTCCCCGTGCCGGTGAACGACGCGCCGGTGTGGGAGCCAATGTTTAATACTACAAAATCCGACTTGCCGTCGGCGTTGAAGTCGCCGGTCGCCAGATAATATGGATTGTTTCCACCCGACGCGGGCGAAGAAAATATGATATATGTTCCGTTCGACTGCTGGATCAGAACTTTTATTGTATTATTCGCCGAATTGGCGACGACCATGTCGGGGCGCGCGTCGGAATTAAAGAATCCGATTCCGACTGCCTCCGGCGTCGAGAGTCCTCCGACCGTCTGCGGCGCGCCGAAGCCGGCGCCGGTCGTTTGCAGAAGCGTCGCCGCATAATTTTGATTCCAACTCACGCACGCGACGTCGGGAAGCCCGTCGGAATTGATATCTCCGATTTGTATGGAAGTCGGCGTCGCGACCGAACCCGATAATTTATAATTAGGAAAGCCGCCGTTCCCGTCGCCGAGGCCGACGGCGATCGAATAACCGCGCGGCCCGAGCGCGTCGAGATGTCCGTCTCCGTTCCAATCGAGGACGCGCACCGGCGACGTCGGCATGACCGATCCGGGTTCGAATCCCGGGAACAGCGGCTTTGTTTGCGCGGACGCAATGGAGCAGATAACGGCGTGCCCGACGGCGCAGACTGCGATGCGGCGAAACATGCCCCAGTTTTAGCCGGGCGTTCCGTTTTTGTCACGCCGAGCGCAATCGTAATTCACAATTCGGCGATGCCCGTCGCCGCCGAACGACTTCTACCCCTGCACGCACTCGTTCCATCCGGCGATCACGGGCTCTTCGCGATTGTTATGTTCGAATCCGAGGATACTGATCGACGCCGTATTTAACAAAAACCGCTGCGCTCCCGCCACGGGCAGACCGATCCATCGGGCGGTGAGTACTCTTAGAAAATGGCCGTGGGCGAACAGCGCGACGTTTCCACCGTGGGATTTTATTTGTATAACAATTCGATCCGCGCGTTTTGATATTTGCGCGGGCGACTCGCCGCCCGGACATCCGTCTTGAAAAATATTCCAATTCGGGCGCGCCTTGCGGATGTCGCTCGTGCGCACACCTTCATATTCGCCGTAGTCCCACTCGACCAAATCCTGTTCGACGATCGCCTGTCCGCCGAGACCCGCGAGTTCGCACGTCTTGGTCGCGCGCTGAAGCGAGCTGGTGTACACAGCTTCGAATACTAACGATTTGAGGCGCGTGCCGATCATCCGCGCGTTCCGCTCGCCCTGTTCGGTCAACTCGATGTCGGTGCCGCCCGTGTGCTGGCCGCTGATCGACCACGCTGTTTCGCCGTGACGGATTAGATAGATTCGGGGGAGAGTGTCGGGCATGATACGGGGGTATTTGCGGGGTGAATTTTCAGTTTCGGCGATTCGTTGCGGGGTAACATCGAATCGCCGCCGTTCAAATTGTACATCTGATCATGCAATTACGCGCCCACCTTGTCCTGACGATCGTTGGCTCGCTATCGCTGGCTCAGAGCGCGACCAGCCGTCCTGTCGTCGTCGACGCCGAATCGCTGCGACTTGAAGTTTATATTTCGCGAACGGCGCATCTGTTTCATGTTGTCGATCAGATTTCGGAATGGAGTCCGTACTGTCATTCGCAATACCGGCCGATGTTTACAGATGCGAACGGCGCGTTTCAAGTTACAGATAGGGAAATGCTCGAAGCGCACAAAAAAATTCGCGAAACGAAACCGTGGGGGAGCGGGCTGGAACAGACTTTTTACACTTCGCTCGATCTCGACGGTGCGATCGCCGAAGGGATCTCGCGCAATTACATAACAAAAGATCAGGGCACTGTCGAACGATCTGTATTGAACCACTTTAAAGACCGTATCGAAAGACTTTTCGAGTCGGATCGTCCGAGACTCGAGGCGTTTCGCGACCTGCTCGTCGCGTCGAAAGTCGAGATCCAAGCGTTTGCTACAAAAATATCTCGGTTCTGCGGCGGCGCGAAAGTAACCGTTCCCGTCTATTTATTTGCAAATCCGTCCGATCGCGACTTCGGGGGCGGATACAACGGAGATCGATTGACGATCGAATTGCCGCGCGCGTACGACGCGTTTCCGACACTGTTACATGAAGCGATGCATGCTTTTGTTAAATTACAGGAAAAAAAGTTGTATTCAATTCTCGAACGCGAAAAATCGCTCGACTTCGAGACGCTGAATGAAGGGATAGCGTATGCGCTGAGCCCGGGTTTGTATCATCCGAAGGAGGACGCCGATCCGCTGTCGGCGTCGGTCGCACAGAATATCAACAATAATATGGGGCTCGACGACGGTCCCGCGCGCTGCCGGCGGTTTGGCCTCGCGCTTCGCCCGCTCTTGCGCGAATCGCTCGATGATACGAATCAGACAATGGATACTTTTCTCCCGCGCGCGCTCGACGCGTGGCGCGTCCTGCGCGAACTCGACGCGGCGCGACTGCAGCGGGAGAAAGGTTGGTTTTGCGCGGGACCCGCGTATGCGGTCCTGGGCGACGTCGCGCGCGCGCGCGGAGAAAAATTGATATATGCGACCAATCATACAAAAGATCATTACAAACAATTGCTCGATCGCGCCGCGCCGGGTTCGCGGTTAATATTTATGTTCGCTCTCGATCACGCCGACCGGGATTCCGTCGCGGGTTTCGATGATTTATATCCAAAACCGATTGCGGAGATCGAATCCGCGCTTCGGCGCGGCGAAATTGTGGAATTGCAGGGACGTGCCCGCGGCCTGGACGTCGTACTGCTCGCGGCGCCGACGATCGCCCGATTGGAACAGTTAATCCGCGAGTCAAAATTGCTTGTGCATGCGGAACCGCTCAAATAAAGTCGTTATTTACGCGAATCCGCGCATCCAACCGCGTACTCCCCCCATGATCGACAAACCGCATATAACAAAAGTCGAATGAGAAAAGCGATTATTAATACCATCTCGTCCGCGTGGGTCTTCGGTTGCATGATGGCTCTGTCGGCGTGCGATTCGAAGGCGCGTCCGGAGTCGCAAGCGGCGGAGCACAGCCGACCGGCGCGACCCTATCCGATTGTTAGTCTTTCCGTGAGTCTAAATATTCCGAAGGAACGGCGATTTGATAACTTAAATGCACAGAGCAAACCGGCTGAGGAGCCGCTTGGAGAATTTGTGCCGTTCTCGATTAAACGGGCAAAGGTCTTTGAACAAAATGGTTCGACGAGTTTTGATTGTCGAGTCGCCGAATCTGATTTGAAACGATTCGATGAGTTTATGAAGCATGCGGTCCGGCGCGTCCTCGCATATAGGATCGGAACACTACAGATCTATTCCAATATAACCATTGCCGAACCGCTTGACCATTCTTTTCCAATTGGAAAATGCTTTGATCTCGATGTAAGCGAAATCGATCTCATTCGTCGCGCGCTTGACGATGTGCTTGTTAAAGATCCAAGCACGAACCTGGGCAAGGACGAGTCCGACGCGAAACCGAATGCCTCCGCCCTGCTTCCAAACGGTGGCCCGCTTTCTTGGGCGGAAATATTACAACGAGACCCTGATCCTAATATTATTCAAGACATAACCATTCGAAACGCAATCATAAAATCCGGCCTTCCGTGGAGAGTTCGCGACAGGCAGTCAAGGATCGAGTTCATATTGGTTCCGAATGGAGAATTCATACAAGGCGCGATCCAAGAGGACGCGGATGCGCAGACATCGGAAATCCCGCGACACAAAGTAATCATTACAAAACCATTCTACATGGGCCGCTTCGAAGTGCAAGTAAGCGAATGGCTTTGGGTATTGCAAGTCGTGGGGAAGTCGAATTCGCTTGGAATGCCAAAATCTAATATTAGCTGGAATAACGCACAACAGTGGCTTGCGAAGGTTCCGGGCATGCGATTGCCGACGGAGGCCGAGTGGGAGTATGCATGTCGCGCGATGGGAACTGACACTTCAAGTCGTTGCAGTGAATTAAATGATGTCGCCTGGTATATGGGCAATACCCGTTTTTCCGGCGTGCATCGTGTGGGAATGAAGGCGCCGAACGGCCTTGGTCTATTTGATATGTTCGGGAATCTTGAAGAGTGGTGCTCCGATTGGTATTCGATTTCCGGATATAACGAATACGCGAAGGGAGTGAGCGATCCAACCGGTCCGCCGTCCGGAATCGAGCGCGTCGTTCGCGGCGGTTCGTATAGCTCCGACGCGCGGTTGATTCGGAATTCATGTCGCGCACATGTCAGACCGGAGGAGAGTTACCCGTCACGCGGAATTCGAGTCGTGCGCAATCCTTAGCATCGAGCTTGATTTTATATTAATCTTCAAGACGGCTTTTTCGCGCAAAATCGTTGGGCAGACACCGGGGCATGCCGCTACACTCCCCCCATGATCGACAAACCGCATATAACAAAAGTCGCCGCCCAATCCGCCGCCGTCATTCGAATTACGATTCCGAAATCGGAGATTCGCAATGTCATGGGGCCGGGGATCCAGGAGTTATTTGCAACATTGGCCGCGCAGGGCATCAAACCCGCCGGCGCGTGGTATACCTATCACCATCGGATGGATCCCGGAATCTACGATTTAGATATTGGCATTCCCATAACAGTTCCGATCAAGCCGGCCGGTCGAGTGATCCCCGGGCAATTGCCCGCCGCGACGGTCGCAAAAACAGTATTTCACGGCGATTATGAAGGTCTCTTCGGCGCCTGGGACGAATTTGATACTTGGGTTAAAACGGAGGGGCACAAGCCGGCCGCGAACATGTGGGAATGTTATACTGTGGGTCCGGAAACCGATCCCAATCCGGCGGCTTGGCGAACGGAATTGTATCGTCCGCTGAAAATAAATTAAAATCGGCCATTCTTAGCGATAGAGGTCGCATTGAAAGCATTCGCGCCGCGCCGATCCTCGATTCCCCGCCCAAGCTGTTCCGAGGACACGGGTCCCCAACGTCCTTGCGGCGTAGGATTTCGTTGCGGAATCGGCCCGCCCGCGCTAGTTTTTCGGATACCCATTCCACGCGGCGAGTTCCGCGTAGACGTTCAAAAACCATGAACAGCCTCTTCAAACAGGGCGCGACCATCGCGGTCACGATCGCCACCGCGGCTTTTTTCGTTCATTCACAGGCAACGGCGCAGTGATGCAGCAGTCGTAGCCCCGCCGGTCTGGCGGAGTTGAATATCGATTGGGCAAATCCATCGCCGAAACAGACGCCCAAAGAGGGCTATGGCGTCTTCAAGGAAGTCGACAAGAATAGTATATATACTCTTCTCGGCGCGGGCGACGCAAACCTGCCGATTTTACTATTTGTCGAGAATCCCGACAAGAAATATGAAGCGGACAATCTTAATATTAAGGATGTTGTCCTCCGCGACGAGCGCGTGATGATCGGCACGAAGTTCTTCAGACGCTACAAAACGGCATGGAGCGCGGTGGACGAAAAGCTGGCGAAAGTTCTCGGCGACGACAGGAATCCCTCCTTTTTCGTGTTTAATACGGATGGAAAACTCGAGGGAAAAGTAAATGAACATTTTTCGCCGGGAAAAGTGGCCGATCTCATGGCGTCGAACATCAAACATGAATTTAAGAGTAATTTATTCGATGTGATCCGGCGGGTTCAATTTTTCCTTTCGCAAATCGATAAATTATCCGACCGGATGAAAACCGCCGAAAATGCCACCAAGAAACCCGCCATGACCGAATCGCAGGCGGAACAGGCGAAGGCGCGCGTCGACCAATTGAAGGCCGAGGGCGCCGATCTGTCGAAGTCGGTCCGGGAAATCTATGCAAACTCGATGAAGCGCGAAGAAAAGAAACCCTCGAAAGCGTCGCCGGCAAATAAATAGCATCGGCGATTTGATAAAAAAAAGAGCCGGGTTCTCCCGGCTCTTTTTTTTGCGCGAAGATAATCTAAAACCAACCTTTCTTTTCGACGGCGTACGTTTTATAAAAATCGGCGTTCGATTTTGTTAAATATATAATTCCCTCGACCAACCCGATCACGTGCATCAGCGGCCCCGCGAATCCGCACGTCAGAATCGTGATCAGTAGCATAATGATCCCCGGCGTCGTGAGTCCGAGTATGAATTTGTGCACGCCGAGGGCGCCGAGCAGGATCCCGCAAATCCCGGCAGCGACTTTGCGTCCGGCAAAATCGGCGACAGCGGCCGCATCCGGTTCCGTCTTGGCGTCATTCGATGCCCGCGGCGGCGGCGGAAATCCGCCGATCGTCGCGCGTGGCGCCGCGCCTGCTTGCGGTTCCACCGCGGAGCCGCATCCGGGACACGTTGCAATGTTACTATTCAGGGCTCTGCCGCACTGGGGACAAACCATGGTTCAACTACAAATATGTTTGCGCCGGATGAAAAGACGGGGCGGCGTGTGTATCAAAAAGCGCCCGCCGCCGCAAGAAATCGCGCGCGATTCCATGGATGCGCGGGCGTAGGATCGGCGGTCCGATGATCAAGAAAGTACTGATCGCGAACCGCGGTGAAATTGCGCTGCGCGTGATCCGCGCGTGCCGCGAAATGGGCATCGCAACCGTTGCGATTTATAGCGATCCCGATCGCACGGCGCTCCATGTCCGCATGGCCGACGAGGCCGTGCGCGTGGGACCGCCGCCGCCGTCGCAGAGTTATCTCAACGTCGAGGCCATTCTCGACGCGGCCAAACGCACCGGCGCCGACGCAGTTCACCCGGGCTACGGTTTCCTTTCCGAAAAGGCGTCGTTTTCACAGGCCGTCGCCGATGCAAAATTAATATTCATCGGCCCGCCCGCCTCGGCGATGCGCGCCATGGGCGATAAGTTATCTTCGCGGAGCGCCATGGTCGCCGCGCGCGTGCCGGTCGTCCCCGGACTCACAACGCCCGTTGCGGACGCGGAAGCGGCGATTCGCGAAGCTGTAAAAATCGGTTTTCCCGTCGCGCTCAAAGCGGCCGGCGGCGGCGGCGGCAAAGGCATCCGCATGGTGCGCGACGAACGCGAACTGCCCGCCGCGTTTCGAACCGCGAGCGGCGAGGCGCAGTCGGCATTTAACGATCCTAGAATTTATATCGAGCGTTATTTGGATCATCCGCGCCACATCGAAGTGCAAATCATGGGCGACGCGCACGGAAGCGTCGTCGCCGTCGGCGAACGCGAATGTAGCATTCAGCGGCGCCATCAAAAGTTAGTCGAAGAAACGCCGTCGCCGATCCTCGATCCTACAAATCGAGAAGCGATGCAACAATGCGCCGTGCAGGCGGCGCGCGCCGTCGGTTATACGAACGCGGGCACCGTCGAATTTTTATGGAGCAATGGTAAATTTTACTTTTTGGAGATGAATTGTAGACTACAAGTGGAGCATCCCGTCACGGAGATGGCGTACGGCTGCGATCTCGTGCGCGAACAACTGCGCGTCGCGTCGGGCGAAAAGTTAAGTTTGCGCGCGTCGATGCGGCCGCGCGGACACGCGATCGAAGTGCGCGTGAATGCCGAGGATCCCGAGCGCAATTTCATTCCTTCGATCGGCACGATTCGTAATTTAAGATTACCGGCCGGCCCGAATGTCCGCGTCGACTCCGGTCTTTATCGCGGATATGAAGTCACGCCTTATTACGATTCGCTGCTTGCTAAGATTATTGCATGGGGTGCCGACCGCGCGCAGGCGATCGCGCGGCTCGACCGCGCGCTCTGCGAACTCCACGTCGGCGGCGTGAAAACGACCGCGCCACTCGCGCTGCGCGTGCTGCGCGACGCGCGCTTTCGCGCCGGCGATTTCGATACTCATTTTCTCGAGGGATTTACCGTTGCGCCCGACCGCGAACGCGAGGAAGTCGTCGCGATGCTCGCGGCCGTGCATCGCCATCTCGGCGGATCGCGCAGCGCGCTCGCGGCGGCGCCGCAGAGCGATGCAAACAATCACGGCGGACCGTCGCGGTGGGCCGCCTCGTCGCGCGGCCGGCGATGATTCAATTTACAGTTGTAATGGATATATTAATCAAGGCGCGAAGATCATGAAATATTTCGTCAAAGTCCGCGAACGCGAATTTGAAGTATCGCTCGAAGACCGCGCCGGAGAAGTATTCGCGATGATCCGCAGACTCGACGGATCGGGAAGTCCCGTCGAGGGCGAAACGGCGCGCGAACGGCGCGTTTCGTATGCCGAAGTCGACGGTCTCGGCCAGTATTCGATACTCGACGGCACGCGCTCGTGGGCGGCGTCGATCGAGGCCGCGCGCGGATCGAATAGTGAATTTAACGTTGGCCTCGCGGGCGAAAATTTTCCCATTAGTATCGAAAACGAACGCGAGCGCGCGGCGCACGCGGCCGAGCGGCGCGTCGCGACGGGACCGCGCACCGTGACCGCGGCGATGCCCGGAATTGTGATTTCCGTGCTCGTCCGTGAAGGCGACGCCGTCGAAAAGGACGCCGCGATTTTGATTCTCGAAGCGATGAAAATGCAAAACGAGGTGCGCACCGAGTCGGCGGGAATTGTTAAGAAGCTCCTCGTCGAACCCGGAAAAACCGTCGCCGCCGGACACCCGCTTTTTATCGTAACGCCGCAATAACCCAAAGGTTGGCCGTTACTGCAATGGCCGGGGTTGGATAGGATGCCGTGGCCCGCGGAGGCGCCATGGCGCTCGAACAAGGGCTTGGAACAAGCAGCAATGATAGTATTTAATAAACGTTTTGGAGGCTGGACGCGGCAATGCTACATCCATGGAATTTATTGTTTATTAACGATCGCCGCGGCGGCGGCGCTCGCGCCCGCGGTGGCGCCCCGGCTGTTCGATCTCGATGTTAATATTCCGGCGGGACCGCCGACGGACTGGGCGCGCGGCACACCCGTGCTGACGCCCGTGTATCCGCCCGTGCGGACGCCGACGCGCGCGGCGAAGCCCGCGAGCGCGCCGTCGGGCGAAACGCGCGTCGAGCCGCGCGCGACGACACAAGTTACAGATCTTCGATCGTTAAGATCCGTCAACCTCGAGGAAATTGTAACGGTCGACGTGACGTCGCACATTCCGTGGACCGATCCGGGAAAGTCGGGCTACACGCCGGGCTCGCCGGGCGGCGCCGCGCGCGCGATTCCGATCGCGGAATGGGAGAATTTGTATTGGGTGGGACTCGTTCCGGTCCTGCGCGTATTGTTACATCCGGAGCAGGTGCCGCGCGCGGAAGCGGCGGCGCACATGATTGAACTCGGCGACGCGGCGCTGCCCGCGGCGCGCGCCGGGCTTTCCGAGGCGACGGTGAAGGATATTTGTAATGAAGTGCTGAACATCGTCGACGCGTCGAGGATTCCTCCCTCGGTCTATCCCGAGGGAAGCACGCCCGAGGAAAAGATGTTATTTCGTTTTACCGGCGAAGAATTGTTAAGAACCAGTCCCTACAATCCCGCGGGCAATTTTTGTAGGAAACTCGAGATGCTCGGTCCCGAAATGGGGCCCTTCGTCGATTATTATACTTCCTTCAGTTGTATTCCGCTGCGGCGCAACGCGGTCTCGGCGCTCGCGCTCTTCAACGGACGCATGACGGGCGAGCGATTATTACAAATCGTGCTGTCCGGCGGCGACGCCGTGACGCGGATGCGCGCGCTTTCGCTGCTTGCGAACGCGCCGCTCTCGCAGGATCGCGTTTTGCAATTCTGCGCGTATCTCGAGAATGAAAAGTCGCCGCCGTTCGTCGCGCGCGGCGTGCAGACGCTCGGTGAACTCCGGGATCCGGCGGCGACGCCGCTGATTATTAAATTAACAAAAAAATATTTGCAGGACGAGGATCTGCTGCCGTGCTGCGTGGCCGCGCTCGCGCGCATCGGTTCGCCCGGGCCTGCCGGCGAAGGTTCGGCGCTCGCGGAGCGAATCTTAAATATGGCTCGAACTTCGCCCAACCGGTGGAGCGTGCGCCCGAAGTGGATTGAACAGGGCGGCGACGCCCCCGATCCGCACAACGGCCGCTCGCAAATCATCGGCCAGCTCGCGGCCGTCGCCGTCGCGCGCCTCGCGGGGGCCTCGCCGGAATTGCAAAAAGAATTGTTCGATTGGGCGTCGCCGCGTTCGGATATGAATAATTCCGCCGCGCCGAACGCGCCGCTGACGGGGCGATGGGGCGCGCGTTCGAGCCGCCTCGGCGAAGTGGCGCCCTACGTTCAATATGAATATTTAGAATGGCTTGCGCGAAGTTCCGGAGATTCCGCCGCCGTGCTCGAATCGATCGCCAACGATTCCATCGATTCTCCGCTGATGCGCGCCTACGCCCTGCGCCTTCTTCCCGGGTCGAAGCGCGACGCGCTCGCGCGGAAACTTCTCATTTCGGGCGCCGCCGTGCCGATCGAAATGCGCGTCGCCGCGCTGCAGGCCCTCGATGCCGACGATGTTACGGATATCGGACAACTCGCCGACGATTTTCTTTATAATATGGATTTCGGGCGCAGTTCCACGCGGCCGCCGTACAACCCCTCGGCCGTTTTGTTAGTTTTGAAGATTCTGGATTCGCGCAACGCGCTTCCGCGCGGCGCATTGTTTCATTTTGTCCAATCGCTGATGCCGCCGAAGGCCGTCCTTCCGATCGTTAAGGAAGGCATCGAGAACTCGATTATAAAACTCGCCGACCTCGCGGCTTCGGGCGCGGAAGAGCACGTATGGCGCGATGCGGCCGTCGAGTTTATAAACGATCTGCGCGACAAACACGGGTCGATTTTCGAGCGCGCGCTCGGAGTCGAATGGCGCAAGGCCGCGCTTCAATTCTTAACGAGTTCGCTGAATAGTATTATTTCAAAGAAGCGCGACAGTAATTATAAAAAAACGGCGAAGGAGGCGATGGTCCGCTATTTTTCGATCGCGCTCGACGTGAGGCAACCGACGATGGACGCCATGCTCGGAAGCGCGCAAGCCTCGTTCGTCGACACCATGATTCTTTATCTTCCAAAAACTAAAGATTCGCGCTCGGCCCCGCTGCTCGCGGAACTGCTCGCGGCGGGCGACTTCGCGCACGCTCCCGCCGCGTGCATCGCGCTCGGGCGGATGCGACAAAAAACTTCGGCGAAGGCCGTGCTTCCATATTTGTATCATGAGGACGGTTTCACGCGGTATTGCGCCTACCGGGCATTGAAACAGATCACCGGGCGCGAGTATTTCGCCGACTGGATTTATGGAAAGAGCCTCGATTGGGCGCAAGCCGGCGCAAAATATAAAGAATGCGCGGAAAATTAGCGAATGCGCCGGCTGTAATATTCATGATCGCGGCCGCGTTCGCAACGCCACGCCGACAGGAGAGCCGCGCCGCGTCGCGGCCGCCGTGGTTACAGATCGACCGAACGTCGCTCGAGGCTTGCGGCGCGTGCCACGCGGACGTGTACGCGGAATGGTCGCGGAGTCTGCATCATTTCGCATGGACGAATACTAATGTTCGAGACGCTACTGCAAACTTCGAGATGACGCCGTGCCGCGCGTGCCACAGCCCGCTCGCGATGCTCGAAACCGGCCTCGAATCGCGCCCCGCGTATCGTAATTATAATCAGGACGACGGCGTTCATTGCTTATCGTGCCACGGACTGAAGGACGGCGTCGCCGCGGCGCGCGACGTGCCCGCCGCGCCGTGCCGTCCGCGCCGCGAACCGTTATTATTAAAAGCGGAGTCCTGTTATCCGTGCCACGAGCCGACGCACTCGGCGTTTTCGGAATATTACACTTCGAAAGCGTACGCGGCCGGCACGCGCTGCGCCGACTGCCACATGCCCGAAGTGGCGGAACGCCGCGGGCGAAGCCACGGTCCGAACGGCGGATTCAACGAGGCATTTATCAAAAAAGCCGTCGATTGGAATTGTAAGATCGCGGACAGCGCGGCCACCGTGACGGTTACAAATAAAACGGGGCACAAGTTTCCGGGCGAAATTCCGTCGCGGTCCTTCGTTATCAAATGTGAAACGGAGGGCGCGCCGCCGCAATATCAATCGATTCGTAAACCGAATAAAGGCGAGTCGCGCGAGGACGACCGGTTGAAACCCGACGAGACGCGCGCTTTCGTATTTACTATCAAAAGCGGCGCCGCGCCGAAAATTACGTTGTTATTCAAACCGTTTCCGGTGATGCCCGACGAGGCCGCGTCGGTGATCGGCCAATCTAAATAATCCCGCGATTTATTGGAAGTTGTACAGGAATTGTATTCTCTCGCCGTTCACGCCATCGAACGAAAGATTTAGATTCGCGCTGATGATCGCCTCGCCATTGCAGAGCGCCGGCATGTTGAAATCCGCAAACGTCGTGCTCGTCGTGAATATGGGATTGATAGGATCCACTTCGCACTCGAAATTCTGCGAGAGAACGTGCGCGCTCGCCTTAATTCTATAGATCGGGAACGTCACGGGCAGCGTCCATGTCATATGTAATGTCTGTCCGAGTTTCGCGTCCGTCATCGTGTGTCCGGTCGGGGCGGTCAAGCTCGTTACTTCCGATGTCGACGCCTTCGCATAATAAGTATAAGAAACCTGCGGACCCGAAACCGGCGTGATCGTCACGGTGATGGGCGTCCCTGCCGGGAGCGCCTGACCCGGATCGCCCGAGGCGAAAAATGCATCTTGCTGGAATTGTGTAAATGTGCCCGGAACGGGCTCGAAATCCAAAATGACGGTCTGCGGGTCCTTGATCGCATTTGTATTATTAAATAATCCGTTGCCGCCCGAAACCGTAACCGACGAGATCGTGCCCTTCGGCGCGCGCACGTCGATGTTGACCCGATTGTAAGGAGTGGAAAAATGCGGGTTGAATCCCGGGAGATCCGTATTGAATTCGAATGTCGCGCTCACCTCCGCGATTTTTTGGTCGCCGAGCCATTTCCACGCGCTTCCGATTTTCTTAAAGAAGAATCTTACATTTTCCAATTCGCTCTGCGTTCCGTTGGACATGACAACTTGAAATTCGACGTCGGCGACGCCATTCGCGTCAATCGAGATTAATTTCGTAACCTGTACGGACTGCAGCGTGAGACCGCGGATATCGGTTACGAATCCCGCGAACGTGTCGGACGCATTCATTCCCTCGTTCATGAGTCCCGGCGCCGCGAGCGGCGTGAGGTCGGTGTTTTTCAGTAATAATCCCTTTGTATTAATAATCGATTGAAACTGCGCGAGGCTGGCGTTGATCCCCGCAATTGCCGAGATCGTACCTGAGCCGTTCGAGAGATTGATCGTACTCGTACTCTGGCTCGTTCCCGACGGGCCGGTCGTCGTCGCCGCCGACGTGGCCGTGCTATTCGGCACGTCAAATGTTATATTAACGCTCTCCGTCAGCGTCGGATTCTGCGGCGTATCTTGCAATTGTAATGTCAGGCTCGTGCCGTTGTCTTGAACTGTAAGTTTATTCAAAACTCCGTCGAATCCGTTTCCGTCCGCCGCGAACGGCGTCGTGATTAAATCGAAAACCGCCGGATCGAGCCCCGCGCCTGTCAGCCAGATCTGTATATTGTCCTCGACGAATCGCTTGATCGTCTCAAGCTGCGACGCCGAGGGAAGCGGATTGTTTAGAATATCGGAGAACGCCGCGGCGGCGGTGCTTCCCTGCGAATCGTACCAAATCTTAATGATGTGGTCGGTCAGCCCATCGATATTGACGACGCCGGCCTGGCCCGCGACGCTGAAGAGCGCGCCGCCGCCGGGAACGTCTAATTTAATCAAAAACGGCAGCACGAGGCCCTGCACATTGATTGTGAACGCGCCGTTCGCGTCGGTCTGGGCGCCCGTTTTCGACCCTCCTTTTTTGTCGACGACCGAAATGGTTGCATTCGCGATCGCGCTTCCCTTCGCCGCGGTTCCCGAAATCGTTCCCGTGTTTGGCGTGCCGACAAGTTGCGTAACAAACCAGCTTCCGATCGTATTGGTGAGCAGGACATTGTATGTTCCATCTTTAACTTTCGGAACTGTAATCACAACCGCTTCGTCGGCCCATGCAATGATCTTGGCGGCCACCGTTCCGAATTTAACAGTTCCCTTTTTTCCGCCGAAGTCGGCGCCGACCAATGTTGCAATTTCGCCCGTAAACGCGACGCCCGGGGTGAATGTCATGATCGCGGTGATGACGGGCGCGTTGATGACATAATTCGACGGCGCCGTGAATACGGTCTTGGTTTTTGTAGTTAACTTGACCGCGTAGGAGTCGGACTTGCCCGAGGGGAGGATGCCGTCGACCTCGGTGTCCGACCACGACTTGACCGTCATCGCGATTTTCTTAGTGGCGCTCTCGAATGATACTTTTCCCTTCGTCGCGCCGAAGCCCGTCCCCGTGATCGTGATCGGAATTCCGATCGACCCGGATGGGGGCGAAACATCCGTGATTCCCTGTGCGACGGCCGTCCGCGCGAAGGCTCCGATTAATGTTAAGAAAAAAACGACAATAAAAACGAAGGGGGCGTTGGTTTTCATGGGGAGTGCGTTTGAATGCTACAACCTATCGACGGTGCCGTCCATATTACTGTCGTCCACGCGACCGCAACATTTCGCCGCTATCCCATCTTTGCGGTCGTTTTCTCTCTCGCCCATGCCTTCATTTGCTTCAAACGCGCGCCGCGAAACTCGGGCGAAACGCGATCCGCGAGGAAGACGCCGAAAACCGCGTCGACGTAGCGGATCGCCTGCTCGAATCCGGACGCCCGCTCAAGAGCGGAATCGCCCGTGTCCTCGTCGACGTCGGCCTCGGGAACCCGGATGCCGCGCAACGTGAAGGTTTCGGCGTCGAATGTACAATTCCACTCGCGCGTGCCGTCTCCGAGAATCAGTTTTGCGCGCGCGAGGCGCTTGCCCCGCGCGAGTGCCGCGGCCGCCTCGAGACTGCCAAGGGGCCGGCCGAATTTCATGATTTGCTCGGGTCGGCGGCCGTTTTCGTCGTCGTCGCCAGATTTTAACAATAACGGTTCGTCGAGCGCGACGCCGACGTTCTCACCTTTTCCGATTTCGAATTCGGCGCGGCCGCTGTCGCAGCGCCACCAAAGCCATGTTAAGAATTCCTCGCCGAGAAACGCGCGTTCGTCGCGCGGAGCGGCCGGTTCGCGGCGATTTTTGTTATCATTGTGCATGGTAACTATTCCTCGGCCTCCGCATCGGCGCCGACGGGCGACGCGACGCCGCCGCGCGCGGAAGTCTTAAGATCGAACGGCGAGAGTTCGGCGAGCGCGCGTTTTTGCGCATCGTTCCATTTGTAACGATTCGAAATTGCCGTGATCGAGGCCGGTTCGAGGTCGCGTTTGAACGTTTCGCGAAACAACAACGCCGCCTGCTCGACGACCGCCGCGCCCGTCGCAAAAACATACAATTCGGAATTTTCGCAATTCCAGACGACGTCGGTGAGCGCCACGGTCGGCAGCGCGCGGGATGTTAACTTTCGTTTCGCTTCCTCGATAATCTGTTTCTTTTGCGCGCGCGGCATTTGTTTGCCCTCCGCGCGTCCGGTCGCCGCCGCGCGCAGATCGCCCGCGATCTGTATCTTTAACAATGTCGGCGACACGCGCTTGCGGTCGTGTCGCATTGTAAATATTAAGAAATGTCCGTGGATCACGTCTTCGACGGCGAATCGCGAACCCCCGGGGCTCTCGCGCGTCACCCAACCGATGGATTCGGTCTCGGTCGCGCTGTTCTCGAGCGGTTTGAACCGTTCGCGCTCGAGCGATTTTATTAACGATACGTCAGAGACGTCGGCACCTTCGCCTTCGACGAAGTAGCGCGTGATGGATCCGGAACGGCGAAAGCGGGACATGCGGGAGGCTTTGGAAAAAGGGCGCGGAAGTTACTTCGCGAACCGCGAGGGCGCCAGCGGGGACGCGCATCCGCTGTGCCGCGCAGCGACTGCGGAGAGGATGCCCTGTCGCGACTGACACCAAAACGCGTGGCACACGCTCGACGCCGCTTTTCAGAGTTTCACGCGGAGACGCGGAGAACACGGAGACAACCGGAACTTGCACTTTTCCTAGCTATAATACGAATATGCGCGGTCGATCGAAGTTCTCGATATTACTGATATCGGCGCTGTTTGCGATTATTATAAATAGTTGCGCGGCGGTCGTTCGTCCGTTCGCGGGGACGACGGCGCGCGAACCGTCCAAGGCGAGGATCGCGCTTTCGACGGAGGCGCGGGCGCTGATCGATGCGGCTTATGTTGGTTTGGATGAGAGTCGATTATTGGATTATCATGCGCACCTGGTCGGATTGGGCGAAGGGGAGAGCGGTTGTTATGTGAATGCAAATTTACGGTCGTGGCTGCATCCCGTCGAGCGCGTTCGCTTTTTGATATATAAGATCGCGGCGGGGATCGAGGATGCGGAGCAAGCGGAGTCGCAGTACGTCGAGCGGCTCGTCGCGCGCGCGCGGGAGCAGCCGGGGCGCATGGTGCTGCTCGCGATGGATCAGTATTATGATAAAAACGGCCGCGCGGATCGCGGGAAAACGCAGTTTTATGTTCCCAATGCTTATGTTCGGAAAATCGCGGACGAGCATCCGGATTTGTTCATTGCCGCCTGTTCGATTCATCCGTATCGCGCCGACGCGATCCGTGAATTGGAAGAATGCGCGTCGGCCGGGGCGCGAATTGTTAAATGGTTGCCCAGCGCGATGGGAATCGATCCCGCGGATCCGCGCTGCGTTCCTTTCTACGATCGAATGCGCGAATTGAATATGATACTTCTAGCGCACGCCGGCGACGAACACGCCGTGAACGTGAAGGCAGACCCGCGCTTCGGCAATCCACAATTATTGCGAACGGCGCTCGAACGCGGCGTTAAAGTTATTATCGCGCACTGCGCCAGTTCGGGCGAGTCGGCCGACGTCGACGATCGTAAACATCCCACAATCGAGAACTGGAGGCTTTTTATTAAGATGATGGACGACCCGCGCTGGTGCGGGCTCCTCGTCGGCGACATTTCCGCGATCGCGCAGGGCAACCGCGCTCCGGAATCGCTCCTTACACTTCTGCGCCGCGAGGATCTGCACTCGCGCCTCGTCAACGGCACCGATTATCCGATTCCCGCGATCAATATTGTCGTCCGAACGGGAAAATTAAGATCCCTCGGCCTCATCACCCCCGACGAGCGCCGTGCGTTGAATGAAATATATAAATACGACCCGGTCGTCTTCGATTTTGTACTGAAGAGAACATTACATTTAACCGATCCGGATGGAACTGTTCACCGATTCGCGCCGTCCGTATTTGTAGAAAATGCCGCGCTGCGAATCGGGGACGGGTCCAATTTCCCCATTAAATAAAGAAACATTGGACACGTCCCCTTTTTCAGTCCGTTATCCGTGATATACGAACGATTCGATGATCTTTCCATCCATAATTGAATACACCTCCGCGACCATCATATTCTCCTCTCCTGGATTGACTCTTTCATATTCCAAAACCGCCCTTCCCTCCGATACCGAAATGTGTTTTTCAATATACTTCAAATGAGGCAACCGCGCGAAAGCGTCGAGATACCAATCGCGCAACGCCGCTCTTCCGCGGACTCTTCCGCCGGTCTCCGGCCGACGCGCGCGGAGTTTTGGGGATACGTGCACGGCGTCTTCGGAATATAAATTTAACAATCCTTCCAAGTCGCGTTCGTTAAATTTAATAATCCATTGCCGCGCGACCGCCGCCGGATCGCGTCCCGCGTTTTTCGCGATATTAAATAACTGCCGGACGTTCGGCGGGCATTCGAGGCCGGCCGTCGAATCGGTCCAACGGTAATGTTCAAATTCGTCGTTCGGCGCGACGCGGTCGGTTTCGACGTCCGCGACGAATACAAAATTCATGTGCAATCCCTTCGAGCCCGCCATGTGTTCTTCATAACCGATCCATCCCGCGGGCGCGCCCTCGACGGGCGAAATGTTAACAAACGATCCGCGCAGGCCCGTTTCTTCATGAAGTTCGCGCGCCGCGGCCTCGAGCGGAGTCTCGCCGTCGTCGATTTCGCCGCCGGGCGGCAGCCAGCATTGCAATCGTTTATGTTCAATTAGTAAAATTCTTCCGCGAAGGCGCGGAAAGACGCCGACCGAGAACGCGCGCCGTGGATTCATGGAGGCCGATTTTACAAACCGACCGCCGAGATTTAGAGTATCAACTGACAACGCCTTGAATTGCCTTGAATTTGAAAACGCCGAACCACGCCATCGCCGCCGCGATATTATTCATGATCGCGGCGTCCGCTGTGTTCGCGCTCGCCGAGCGCTGGGCCGCGGGCGCGCGCGAGACCGCGGCCGAGCGCCTTGCGGGGGAGTTGCGCGTGCGCGTGCGGGCGGACGCGCTCGCGGCCGCGCGGAAACTCGAAACGTGGATCTCCGCGACGCGCGCGGGCGATTTTGCGGCAATTCCCGTCAAGACCGAGCGTCTTTCAGTAAATTTAACGATCGGAGGCGCGCGCGTGCCCGACGATCCCGCGTTCGCCGACGCCCAGGAGTTGGAATTTAAAGAAAAAAACGCGAAGTCGGCGCTCGAAAAATATAAACAAATCGCCGTCGGTTCCGCCGACGCTCCGTCGAGAATCGAGGCCGCGCGCGCGGCGCGGCGCCTCGCTGCGGGGACGGCGGAGCGCAGTGCGTGCGAGGAATTATTAATAAAGGCCGTGCAATCGAGCGGAGTTCAAGACCTCCACGTGCTGCTCGCGCAGGCGGATCTCGCGATGGACGGCGGGCCGGAATTAAAATTACAATTGGCGCGCGCGATCGAAGTCGGCGATTTCGCCGCGGCGCCGCCGGCCGATCGAATATTAATATATAAAAAACTCGGCGGCGACGCCGCAAATATAAATAATCTGATCTGCGCGGCCGCGGTCTTCGATCTCCCGGCCGGCGAGGATGCCGCGCTCGCGGGAGATGTAGCATCGAGGCGATTCTTAACATGGCGGCTGCCGTCGCCGGCCGGGCGGCTCGATCTGGCGGCCGTCGACGCGGCGGCGCTCGGTGCGGCGGGCGAATCCGCCGGCGACTGGTCGCTCGTCTCCGCGTCGGGAGCGGGCGACGGCGAGGCGTTTCCGCCGCCGTTCGCATCGTTAAAATATCAATTACATCCGGCGGCGGCCGGGCGCGCCTCGGCGGCGGCGTCGGGCGAGTATTTCGCGCGCCTCGCCGCGGGCGCGGCCGTCGCGGCGGCCATTCTGGCTGGCGCGGCGTTATTTGTTATTTACGCGCGGCGGCGCGAACGGCTGGCGCGGCAGACGGAGAATTTCCTCGCGGCGACGACGCACGAATTGAAGACTCCGCTCGCGAATATACGAATGTTCGCCGAAACGATCGCGTCGCTCGAATCCGGAGCGCCCTCGCCCGGCGATCCGGGGCGCGTCGCGTCGTTCGCGAAAATTATTATGAACGAATCCGATCGTTTACATGATCGCATTCAGGAAATCCTCGACGTCGCGGCCGGGCAGTCGGCCGCCGCGCGCCGGGAGGCGCCGTTCGACCCCGGCCCCGCGCTCCGGGCGGCGGTCGAATTGTATCAATCGTCGTCGCACGCGTCGGGCGGAACATTAATATTACAATGCGACGGCGCGCCGCGAAACCTGACCGGTTCGGAGGCGCTTTTTCGGCGCTGCGTCGCCGCCGCGATCGAAAACGCGCTGAAATTCGGGCGCGGAAAACCAGTCCTGGTGACCGCATCCGCGTCGAACGGTAAATTTACAGTTCGAGTCGAGGACGGCGGTCCGGGAATTCCAACGGCCGACCGCGAACGCGTGTTCGAACCGTTCGTGCGCCTCGAGGACGAAATGACGCGCTCGACGCCGGGCACGGGCCTCGGCCTCACGCTCGCGCGCCAGTGCGCGGCGGCCTGCAACGGTATAATTACAATTGAAGAAAGCCGGTTCGGCGGCGCGGCGCTCGTGCTCGATTTCGTAGCCGCGAACGCGGCGCCGTGAAGAAAATATTATCATGACGAAAATCCTACTGATCGAAGACGACGCGAGCATGGCCGAGGGGCTCGTTTTTAATTTATCGCGCGCCGGTTACGAGGTCGTCCACGCCGCTCGCGGCGACGAAGCGGCGTCGGCGGCGCGCGCGGCCGCGCCCGATCTCGCGATTCTCGATTTGATGCTTCCGGGAAAAAGCGGTTTCCAAATTCTGGAGCAATGGAGCCGCGAAAAAGTAACATTTCCGGTATTGATACTTTCCGCGAAAAGCGGAGAATTGGATAAAGTGCGCGGATTCGATCTCGGCGCCGCGGATTATGTAACAAAACCGTTCAGCGTCGCCGAATTGCTCGCGCGCGTGCGGGCGAGGCTCGCGCCGCGAACGGCCGCCGGCGCGTCCGCGACGATTCGTTTCGAAACGGGAACCGTATATATTGCAAAACTCGCGTTCGAGTCGAAGACCGGCTCCGTGCCGCTCACTCCGACCGAAATTGAAATCTTAAAATGTCTCCGCGCGCGCAACGGGCAGGCGGTCGCGCGCGACGAATTGTTGCAAGCCATCTGGGGCTGCGGCCCGAACTCGACGCGGACGCTCGACGCGCACGTCGCGCGGCTGCGCAAGAAAATTGAGGTTGACGCCGCCTCGCCGCGGCATTTGTTAACAGTGCACCGCGTGGGATACCGCCTCGCGTCGGCCGATTGACGCGTCACAACTTCGTTGCAACTCCGTCACCATCGGAGGGGAACGCGGGTCTATGTTGGCGGCCATGGAGTTTAGAAACATGAACTTTTTCGCCCGTCTGTCGCTCGCGCACGCGATCCTCGCGGCCGCGCCGTTTATTAATATTATTCAGGACGCGAAGAATACGAACGATCAAATTAGTTATGAGCGCGCGTGGTCGCTTCTCGAAGTCGATCGCAAACCCGCCGAGGCAATGAAACAATTCGAGGCCGTGTTCGCGGCCGCGGATACTACCAAAACGACGCGCGCGAAGTGTCTCGTCGGTATCGCGCGCTGCGCTGAAATGTCCGGCAACAAGAGTCTCGCCGCAGAAAAGTATCGAGAGGTTCTCGAAAAATACAGCGATGTGTCGACGGCGGCGCAGGAGGCGGCGGCGCGATTGTCGACGACCTCGACGGCGCGATGGATTTCCGGGATACAACAATTAAGTTCGGGGCAGTTCCTCGATCTCGACACCGGCGGCATTTATGCGGAAAAAGAAACGCCCGCCGGTTCGAAGGCGGAAATCGGATTTATAGCATCCGGAAGAATCGATTTATTGGTTGAAACCGACGACGGGCGCGCCATGGCCGCGTGCGTTCCGTGGCTTTCCGACGCGCCGTGGCGCCGGCTTACGACGGATCTCGGCCGCGCGAGTTGGATACAAATCGTCGACGATCCGCCGCGACCGGTCGTTCGATTTGTAACAAGAATCGCCGGCGGCGGCGAAATTCTCCCGCAGCCCGCGAATTTATGTTGCGTCGGCAGGAAGGGCACGATCGAAGTCTGGTTCGATAACAATCCGCAATATAAGAGTTATCGCGTCGAACGCCGCGAAGGGGCGCACGGGAGTTTTGCTCCCGCCGGTTCGATAAACAATCCTCCATTTATAGATATAAACGTTCACGACGGCAAACGCTACGGATATCGTTTGACGGGACTCGCGTCTGTGGGCGACGAGGGGATCGCGGGCGTCGTGCAGGGAACGACGAGGAGCGCGGGAGTTACTGTAAGAACATTTGAATTGAAGCGGGACAAACATATGATCGATTTGCTCGCCGGGGAACACGTGATCGAAGGCGGAGACTTGACCTTGGACCAACTATTCGGAAGCGGCGACAAAGCCGCGTTTCTCGATTCGAAGCGAATGTTAGTCCCCGCGGCGCCGTTCGATCATTTTCGTTCGCCCTACGGGATCAAACGCGATCCCGCCGTTCATATTTATCCGTACATCGAAGCCTCCGACGCATTCTTAGTAAGAATCGACGGCGGCGGAATCGCTCGTTGCACTTGGGAGAATCATTTTGCAGAACAGCGCGACGGAGAAGTTTCCTTGAGGGCCGTCATTTATCCCGACGCGGACGCGTTTCCGCCGGGACCAAAACTAACGATCCGGCGCGACGGGAATCGTAATATCATATCCGTGGAGGCGCCGGCGGGTGCGACTGTAGATACCGTCGCTGCGCGCGCGCTCATCGGCGGCGAAGAGCTGACGACGATGCTGCCGGTGAAAGACGGCGCGGCCTCGGGCGCGGCGTCCAAGGAGGACATTTATGAATATCGGGCTTCGTATGTCGACGTTCACGGCCGCCGGTCGCCCGAAACTGTAATTATTGACAATCGGCTCGCGGCGAAGGCGCGCGAAGGAGAATTCGAATTTCATTATCAACAGGGATATTCGATCGAGCGCCATTCCATCGTGCCGAACGGCGAGGCCGACGTCGTGTTTTCGAGTTGCGCCGGAGGCATCACTTGCGTGACGCTCGCGTCCGCAGGCGGAATCATAAATTATAATGAACCCTTTCGAAAGAAGGATCTCATGGGCGTCAGGGCGACGACACTATTCGACGCGCTTCGTTCCGCGAACCCCGCGCTGATCAAATTTACAGAAGAAGCCAACGCCGACAGCCGCGAAGGCCCGAGCGACGTGTTTCTTCTCCGCACCCGCAACGGCGGCTTTGCAAAACTCGTAATCGCCGAGCGCGAGAACGATGCGCCCGGCGGCTGGACAAAATTAAATGTAAAAGTGAAATATTGTTATAATCCGGCGGCGCCGATCTTTACAGAAGGCGTATCCGGCGCGGACGGCGCGACCCTCGAGATCGCCGGGACCAAGTTCGCGAACATCGTCTTGGACAAACCAAAGGGGCGATGAAGAAAAAGGTAGCCGGAACCGGAACCGGAACCGGAGCCGGAACCAGAATTCCACGCGGAGACGCGGAGGGAAGAGAGACGCGGAGGAAGAACCAGAGAGAATTCCACGCGGAGACGCGGAGGAAGAACCAGAGAGAACACGCGGAGACGCGGAGTCAGATATTACAATTCTCTCTCTGGCCTCCGCGTCTCCGCGTCCCCTCCGCGTCTCCGCGTGGAATTCTGGTTCTGGCTCCGCGTCTCGGCTTGGTTCCGGATCCGCGTGTCTCTTCTCTCCGCGTGGAATTTTGAGCCCCTTTTTTTCACGAATGCGGGCCGGCGGGCGTCGTCTGAGATTGTATGGCGCGCATCATCACGGGCACGCTCGCGGCTGCGAGCCTTGGAATATTGTTATTTGCCGACGACGGCGGCGCGTCGAAACCCGCGGCCGCGTCGCGGAAAGTTTTCACAAAAGAAAATTATAAACAACATATCGACACGACGCTGAAGGAGCGGATCGGCGATCGTAAATTTGAAGTTCTCGTCGAGGCGCCATTCGTAGTGATCGGCGACGCGTCGCGCGCGAGCGTCGAAAAGTTTTCAATACAAACCGTCCGCTGGGCCGTTCGTTTGTTAAGGAAGGATTTTTTCGAATGCGATCCGCGCGAGATACTCGAAATCTGGCTTTTTAAGGACAAGGAAAGTTACGAAAAAAACGCCGTCGAGATCTTTAACGACCGACCCTCGACCCCCTACGGTTACTACTCATCCGCGCATGGCGCGATGATTATGAATATCGCGACCGGCGGCGGCACGCTCGTCCACGAAATTGTTCATCCGTTCGTCGAAGCGGATTTCCCGGATTGTCCGTCGTGGCTGAACGAGGGGCTCGGTTCGCTGTTCGAGTGCTGCCATGAAGTCGACGGGCACATTTTCGGCATGCCGAATTGGAGACTTCCGGCGCTGCAGGAAGCATTGAAAAGCGCCGACGATTCCAACAAAAACCGCGCGATGCCGTTCGACGCGTTCACCGCGCTGTCGTCGGCGGAGTTTTATAACGATACGACGGGACTTCACTATTCGCAGGCGCGCTATCTTTGTTATTATTTGCAGGAGAAGGGACTGCTGCGGAAGTTTTATAAAGATTTCCGCGCGGCGCGCGCGACGGATCCGACCGGCTACAAGACACTGTGCGCGGCGCTTGGCAATCGCGATATGAAGAAATTCTTCGGCGAATGGTCGGCGTTCACGCTCGCGCTCCGGGAAGATCGTTAGTATTTACCGTTAAATATAACCTTTCCTCCGCGCCAACGTCCGAGCGACTGCGCGAGTCTTAACATCGGCGCGAACACCGGCGGCGAACCCGCGGCGTCGTCGAAAATCAATCGCGCGGCGCGGGCGAACGCGCCCGCGAACGAGCGCGGTTTTACAATTCCGAACAGTAGTTTTTCGATCGCCGCGTCGTCGCGGTGGCGCCCGAAATCTCCGGACACGCCGCTCGCGTGCGAGTGCTCGACGACCGCGTCGGGAACATAAACGATCGCGCGGCCGGCTTCGAGCGCGCGCTTGCCGAAATCCAGATCCTCGCCGAACGGCAGCGGCCGGAACGACAATCGTTCGAAATCGGCGCGCCGCACCGCCGAGGCAACATTGTTAAAATGACAAAAAACGCGCCGATCGAACGCGCTCCTTTCGTCGTAATCCGCGCGATTATAAATATACTTATACAATCTCGCGCCTCCCGCGGCCGGATCGCGCGACACGTCGCGACGCACGAGCGCGCTCGCGTCCGCGCGCGCGACGACTCGTGCGTACGTTCCCGCGACGCGCGCGTCGGCGAAGGGTTCGAGCAACCGCCGCGCGAAATGTTCATTTTCGGGCAGCGCGTCCTGAACCATAAAAATAACAAATTCCGTTTTCGCGCCCGCGGCCGCGCGCGCGCGCGTCGCGCCATGATTAAATTCACTTTTCGCGATCCGCGTCACGGTCGCGCCCTCGCGCGCCGCGAGTTCGGCCGTTCCGTCCGTCGACGAAGAATCAAAAACTACAATTTCGGAAACGATTCCGCCCGGCTGTTGCGCGCGCAGACGGCGTAACAATTCCGCAAGCGCCGGTCCGGCGTTCCACGTGGGGATGACGACGCGCGCGTTCATCGGCGCGCATCTTGAGACTTGAACGCCTCCGATGCCAATGAAACGATGTTGCCGCTCCACCCGTGCGCATTGTATTTGTACTCCACCAGTTTTTCCCGCGCCACCACACGGGAACGGAGCAGTACGCGCGCGCCCTGGCGCACGAGGCCCGCCGCCGCGGCCACGAAATCGTTATTTTTACTTATGAGCCCGAGTTCGCGCGAACGGCCGCCGCTCGCATCATCGCCGACGACGAATTTGAAGGCATTTCCGTGCGCCGCGTCGCGATGGCGCGCGTTCTCGACGCCAATCCCGTGCTCGCGGAATTCGACGCGCCGGTTGTCGACGTTTGGTTTCGGCAACTCCTCGACGAATTTCGCCCCGATCAAATACAAATATTTCACAGTTTGAGCGTCGGCGAGGGGGCGCTCGCCGAAAGCGTCGCGCGCGGGATTCCGACGATCGCGCACGCGACCGATTTTTTTACAGTTTGTCCGATCGCGACGCTGACGCTTCCGGACGGCACGCCCTGCGAGGGTCCGCCCGACGGCGGTTTCGGTTGTTTCGGTTGCATCCACACGGGAGTGATGCAACAGATAAACGACGAACGCCTTTCCACGGAGTTGCGCGCGCTGCATCGCCTGACCGAAACGTTGCATTCGCACCGGCCGCTTCTCGGGGCGCTCGCGCTCGCGCACGCGGGCCGCGCCGAACGCCTCGCGGCCGGGTTGTCGCGCGCGTCGGCGGTCGCGGCGCCGTCGCGATTCTTACAAAACGCGCTCGCGAGCCGCGGCGTCGCCGCCGATAAGTTAAGTTACGTTCCCTACGGCCTCGATTTGTCGAGATTGGCGAATCTTAAAGATAAACGATCGCCGCCCGTCGTATTTGGATACTTCGGAACAATCGCGCCGCACAAAGGCGTGCTGCCGCTCGTGAAAGCATTCATAAAATCGCGCGCCGACGCGCGTCTCGTCGTGCGCGGCCGCATCGGCGAATTTCCGCAATACGGCGAGGAAGTCTTAAATTTAATAAAAACCGACCCGCGCATCGAGGCGCAACCGCCGTTTCCGCCGGACCAGCTCGGCGCGGCGTTTTCGGCGATCGAGGCGCTCATCGTCCCTTCGATCTGGCACGAAAACACGCCGTTCGTCGCCCTCGAGGCGCTCGCGGCAAAGCGGCCCGTTCTCGCTTCGGATCGCGGCGGCCTCGCGGAAATCGTCGGCGAAGGACGCGGCGGCGCGCTGTTTCCGGCGGGCGACGTCGACGCCATGTCCGCGGCAATCACACGATTCTCCGATCCGGCCGCGATCCGGGCAGCGAGCGCGGGGATACAGTCGCCGCGCGGCATTGCCGAAGCATGGAATGACCTTCAACGACTCGCTCCGTGTCGATAACAGTACAACCCCGCCAAATGCTATGATTCCCGGCGTTCCGAAAAACCATGCCCGCGGATAACGACTCCCTCGCGAACGCCATAACTGATATTCGGCGCTCCGTCGACGCGCTTCGCGAGGATTTGCGCGCGAAGGACGCTGAAATCCGCCGCCTTCAGGAATTATTAAACGACCGCGACGCGCGAATTCGCGGACTCGGCGAACAGGCGTTGCACCTGCTCGATTTGTTACATGAGGCGCGCGCAAAAGATACAAAAAACAAAGGCGACGCATGAAAGAGCCGCCGATTCCGCGCAATCGCACGCCGCTTGTAACCATCGCGCTTTTCGACGCGGATGCGCCGAATCTCGGCGCGCGGTTGAAGGATATCGCCGCGCAGGATTACGTCGGCCCAACGCAAACAATCGCGATCGCCGGCGAAAATTCGAAGACAATATTTAAACGCGCAACGGATTTTCCGTGGCTCACGGTATTGGATAAAACGGCGTCGGAATCGAGCGCGTTACGAATCATCGCGGAACACGCGGACGGAGATTTTATTGCACTGCTTCCGCTCCATGCGCGGCCGCATTCGTTATGGATTCACGAGTGCATGGCTGTCGCGATCGAGCACGAGAAACTACTCGGAGTCGCGCCGACGATTGCTTATCAAAACGGCGAAGCGTTCTTGCAGGGATTGCAACGAAACGACCGCGGCGTCTGGCGCGGCGGCGACAGCCAACAGAAAGAATCCGCGCTTTCGGAGAGCGAAGTCGAAGCTACAGTTGCGGCCGGATTTATGATTTCGACGACGGCGCTGCGGGCGCTGTTGCCGCTCGATCCTTCGCTCGATTTGACGTCGAGTTGTATCGATCTCGCGATTCGCGGACGCGCCATGGGATTGCATTTGTATCTTGCAAAACGCGCGCGCGTCGTGGTTTCGCAAATCGTCCCCGCGAACTCGGGCATCTTTCAAAACGCGCGTTCGGAATTGATACTTGTCGCGCGGCATAGTCCCGACTTTTTACCGATATCGATCGTCGAATCCAAACTATTCGAAACGGGCGACGACGGCGAAAATGGAAATACGCTGCGCGACGTACTACAAAACGCGGGCATCGAATTGCATCGAAACACCGCCGAGGTTTTTACGCGTACGATCGGCGAAGTTTTCAAACGCGTATTGAAAACGCGCGAAGAGTTGGAATCGTTAAATACAGTCATTCAAGGACTACAAAAAGAAAAGCACGAATTAAGTGTAGTGATGCATCGCGAAATGGCGTGGGCTCACGAACTCGACAAAATGCGCCTCGATGTGGAGACGCGATCGGGCAGGGATCGCGAGCGCATGACGGCCGAATTGGAGCAAGCGCGGCGCGCGGCCGGCGAGGAAAAGAATCTGTTACAAGCGCGGCTCGCGGATACGACGCGCCAACTCGAAGCGACGCAGCAGGAATTGTTACTTTTGCGGGAGCAGCGCAAAGGAGCCGTCGTTTCCGAAGCTCGCGTCACCGAACTCGAAAATCGCTGGCGCGAATCCGAAAGCCGCCGCGAACAGGCGCTGCGCGAACTCGGGATCACGCAGGAGCGCGCGCGTTCGCTCGAGGATTTGAAGCGATTGTCGGATACTACAGTTCAAGAACAACGCGACAAACGCATCGAGGCCGAAACCGAAATTCGAGTTTTGCGCGATCGCGAAAGCCGCTTGAATACGGAAATCGGCGGCCTTCGTAAACAAATCGACGAACGCGCGAAGTCGATCGAACAAATCGAAGCGCGATTGCGTTCCGCGGAAGCTAATATTCGCGCGGCGGAGGAAGGGTTTCGCGCGGCATCGCGGACGCTGCAGCAGTCGCAGTCGGAAAATAATAATCTAAAAAATACAATTAAATCCGCCGAAACGCGCCGCGATCAAGCCGATCGCGCGCTGGCGGCGCTGCAGGTTGAATTCGAAAGCAATCGGCACGCGCTGCAGAAACTCACGAGCGAGTTGGGGCAGGAGCGCGAGCGCACCGGCGAAGAAATGCAACGAACGGGAAAGGAAATCGAGCGCGCGACAACATTAATATCAACACTGGAGGACGAGATCGCGGTCCTCACGCAGCGAAAATCGTCGGCGGAGCAGGTCGCGTCGGAATTGCGTCTTCGCCTTTCCGAAGAAACGCGCCGGGCCGAGGGGGTCGAAAAACGCCTCGAGGAGTTGCGCGAGAATTTCGAGGACCAAAAACAACAAATCGTCGAATTGAACGAAGCGATCGCGAAAGCGAACGACGAGCGCGTTCGCGTTTACGAATCGAAAGCGGCGCTGCAGTTTCAATTCGACGAATTGCACGCGGATCACGCCGAACTCGTCGAATTAAAGATTACGCTCGAAAGTAAAATTAACGATCTCGAGAGCGACCGCGCGAAACTCGAAAAGGAGCGCGACGGACTCGACGATAATATTACTAAGCTGAAAGCGGACGCGGAGCGCGATCGTAAGTTACGGGCGGAGGAAAAGTCCCGGTATTCGCAGTGGATCGCCGAACGCGACAAGGTGATAACGGATCTCAACGCGTCGTTGCGCGACATGACGGCGCAGCGGGATCAGGTCATGATCGATCGCGCGCGCCTCGCGAAGGAGCGCGACCTTGGAATTGAGAATATAACGATATTGACGGCCGAGCGCGACCGGCTCGTCGCGGAACGGGCGGCGCTGCGCCGCGAAGTGGAACAGTTAAAACAACAACTGGGCGCCGCCGTCGCCGCCAATGAACAATTACGCGCCGGGAATGCGTCGCTCGCGCGGCGTCTCGCGGACGAACAGAATACTGTCGCGCAATTGCGGACCGCGGCGGCGCTGCACGAGTCCCGGATCGGCGAACTCGAGCGCGAACTCGCGTCGGCGCGCGCGGAAAACGCGGAATTGCGCGGCGAAAACTCGAAGTTACAGATAAAACTCGCGGCGGAAGCGGCGCACGCGCATTCTTTATTTACAAAAAATACGGAACTCGCCATCGATCTCGACGCCGCGCGATCGCAAATTTTCCAGCGCGTCTCCGACCTCGCGCTGCTCCGCGAACAAGTCCTTCGCGAACGCGACGGACTCACCGCCAGAATTGTAACATTACTCGAGGAAGTCCGCCGCCCGCGCTGGCGCGGCCGAAAATTAACAAAAGACGAACTCGAATTTTTGGTGACGCGCGGCGCGGGGTTCGTGACGGAATCCATACGTTAGCGGTGTCGTTTCCGGTGGCGGTAAACGCGCGCCTCCTGTACGATCCATGCGTTACCGGACGGGCGTCCGCCCGCTATACGCACACATGCTAATCATCCGACGGGTCGCGCATGGAATCGCGGTCCTCGCGTCGATGGCCGTTCTCGTCGGAGAATGCCGCGCGCAGTGGGATCCGGGACTTTTCTCCGGACAACAGTTTTATGGATCGCAAGCGCCCTTTGCGGTCGCGGCCGCCGATTTGAACGGCGACGGCCTCGTCGACGCGGCGGTTACAAATACCAACGGATATAACATTTCCGTATTCCTCGCCAATGCGCCGGGACAATTGACGAATGAAGTCCTGTACCCGATGTCCAACTATGGTTATTCCATCGGCGTCGGCGACCTGAATGGCGACGGAATTCCCGATCTCCTCTCCGCGAATTATAATATCAATAGCGTTTCCATGCTTCCCGGAATCGGCGGCGGAACGTTTGGTTCCGCCACGGCGTTCGCGGTCGCCGGCAAACCGTACGTGGCGACGATTTCGGATTTCAACGGCGACGGAAAGTTGGACATCGTCGCGGCAAACTATACGACGAATAATGTAACATTACTATTCGGAATCGGCGGCGGGACACTCGGCGGCGCCAAGACGTATGCCGTGGCGGGCACGGGACCGTGGACCGTTGTTACTACAGATGCGAACGGCGACGGCGTGAAGGATCTGGCGACGAGCGACAGCACGAGCAACAGCGTCAGCGTGCTGCTCGGAATTTCCTCGGGCGGTTTCGTTCCCGCGGCCGCCTACGCCGTCGGCAGCGTGCCGATCGGGCTGGCGGCCGCGAATCTTAACAACGACTCGCGCGGCGATCTCGCGACGTCGAATTATTATTCTAACAATATTTCCGTGCTGATCGCGAATACGAACGGCACGTTCGCCCCCGCGGTTTATTATAGTGTCGGGACGAAGCCGTATTCGATTGCCGCGGGGGACCTGACGGGCGACCACCGCCCCGATCTCGCCGTCGCAAATTATGGATCCGACAGCGTCTCGATTCTGCGAAATAATGGGAACGGTACTTTCGCGGCTCCGCAACCATTTCATCTCACGGTCAATCCCATTTCTGTTATTTTAACCGATATGGACGGAGACGGGAAGCTCGACATGCTCACGACGCTTCCGAATACGCTGAATCTTTCGTTACTATCGGGCGACGGCGCGGGGGGTTTTAAAATTAGTAAAGAATTCCCCACGAATCATACAACATACGACATCGCCATCGGCGACTTCAACGGCGACGGCGCCCCCGACGTGGCCGCGATCGTCAATTTGGAATTGATGCTTGGCAACGGAGCGGGGAACTTCGGCGCCGCGAAGAATATTAGTAATACCGTGGAAACCGCCGTGCGCGCCTGCGACTTCAACGCGGACGGATTTATGGATTTGATCACCGCGAATAACGGCAACGGAATTTCGATATTATTAGGAAATGGCGCCGGAGGCTTCGCCCCCGAAATTGTTGTAACCGGAGCGGACATCGCGCTGGTCGCGGGCGATTTTACGAGCGACGGACTGCCCGACGTGGCCACGTTGGATCATAGCAGTTCGGGCGGAAGCGCGACGCGAATCATGGTGTATCCCGGAATCGGTTCCGGAAATGTTGGAACGCCCGCGGCCACGTCCCTCCCGGTCGGGTCCGCTCAAAATCTTGCCGCCGCCGACTGGAATCTGGACGGTAATCTGGATATTGCAATTATCAATTATAACGCAAAAACCGCGGAAGTCTATTGGAACAATGGCGCGGGGCTTTTTACTACAGTTAAAAGTTTGAGCATCGGGAGCATGCCAATCGATGTCGCCGGCGCGGATGCGAACGGCGACGGAGGACCCGACTTGATCGTGGCGAAGGCAAATGGCCCGGCCGTGATCGGAGTTTTCTTTGGATATGGCAATGGCAACTTTTCATCTCAAGTAACATTTAATTCAAATCCGACGCCTTCCGCCATTGTCGCCGGCGATTTGAATGCCGACGGAAACGCCGACTTGATCATAACAAATTTTGGCAGCACGACGTCGGTCGTCCTCGGTTCCGGCGGCGGAGCGTTCGGTCCAAATGTAAATTATGGCAACGGCGGCGGCCCGTATCTATCGAGAATCGCCGATCTGAACGGCGACGGATTCGACGATATCGTGACGGCCACATCCCTCGTGAATGCGTTTACTGTTTTTTTTAATCAATCGTCCGCGCCGCTCGGGACCGCGGCCTACGGCACCGGGACCGCCGGTTGCACGGGCGCGCTCGGCATGGCCGCGAACGCGGAACCGAAAGTAAATACTCCGGGATTTGGAATCGCATGCACGAACGCTCCGATCCAATCGATCGGTCTCGGCATTGTTACCGATAGCCAGGATTATTACGGAAGTTATTTGTTCGATTTGGGAATCAAATTCCAGATCGATCTGGCCTCCGCGACGCAATTATTGTCGTTCGACTTTTCGAGCGGATTGGGCGGCAACGGCTTCGCGGCCGCGCCGATTCCCAATATTTCTTCGCTCGCCGGTCAGACGTTTTTCGCGCAGAGCATTTGGATCGAAGACCCGGCGAACTTTGGAGCGTGCAGCCACGCGCCCCTTGGACTCGTCAGTTCGAAAGGACTCGCGATCACGATACAACAGTAAATAATACACAGCCGGCGCGTCCGGCCTTCATAATATATTAAATATCCCCGTCGCCGTCATGTAGTCGTACAGCGTCTCCGGCGACATCAGATAATTTATATTTTCGAGAATCTTCAGATTCCACGGCTCCTTGTCCCTTGAACAGAGATTGCCGATCGCCGCGGCGGCGAGTACGTCGCGAGCCGTTATTCCGCGATTATTAATAATCGTGACGAGCGTTTGCGCGGCGTCTGCGCCGCCGGAAAGGCCGATCGCGGAGGCGCACTCGCGCAAGTAGTCAATCCCCAGAGGGGCCCGACTCGGCCAGTTCCGAAAGCCACGATTGCACGACTGAGCAGCGTTCGTCGATTGTTGCATTACTTAATAAATGCGCAATCGCCGTCGGGACATGTGAACAAACGGCCGGCTCGCGTTTGCGATACATATCAAAGTATTCTCGCAGCGCCGCGACAGCCATTCGTCGCGGATCCGGGACGAGACTGAGCGCTTGGATGGTTGCAATGCGAATATCCTCTTGCGCCGCGCGCTTCGACCCTTCGTTTTTAAGAAATTCTATCAATTCCGATTGTATTTTTTCAGAGATGGCGGCGTCGCCCGTGCGCGCGCCAATGAGGCCGAGGGCATAGGCTGCGAACGAGCGCCTGTGATAATGAATTTCGGGTTGTCCGACGAGGTCGCGACCTCTTTTATTATCATGAAGGATATCGGTTAGGTCCGGAACGCCCTCGGGCGTGCCGAGAATTCCGAGCGCGAGGCATGCCGCCTCCGAGACTTCCCAATGGTAATGCCGGACAAACTGTTGTAATAACTTCGCGGTTTTCCCCGGATCGATTCCAATCTTTGCAATGGCTATCAACGCCGCAGTGAGCGTGTCGCGATTGGATTCTTTAATCAGGATCTCTTCGAGTGCTGGTATGGCCAAAATACGAATCTGCTCCGGCGACGGCGGACTTATCATAATCGTTGTCGATCGATTCGATTTATTATTATTCTCTTCGATATTTACACTCTCCTTTCGTGCCTTCAGCGGGCTATAATAAAACTCATCGTGGTTGAATCCCCACCAGAACTCCCATGCGTCGTAAATGTAGTCCAATTGACGCGCGGCCCCGGGGCCTTGCCCTCCAAGATAACAAATGCCGAAATTCGGCTGAATTGCGACCTCAATTGGCGAAATGGCGGCCGGCGGCGCAGGCAAAGTGGCCGGCTTCGACGAATCGTCGCGCGGGCGTAACGGATCCGCGGACTCGCGTCGCGCCCGTTCGCGGAGCGTTGTTGGATTTTTCTTGGACTGCGCGGAACCAAACTGCGTCTCGATGCCGTGCCGTCCAGGCTTCGAACGTGAAATCCATCGCCCGCTTTTTTTTACTATATATCTGTTTCACGGCATTCGCCGCGCATTGCCTCGCGCAGCGCGGCCGCGCGGACCTCGATCCAAAAACAGTAAAATCGGCGTCGGGTGAATATGAATTATCGATCAGGCCTGGAATGCGGACGGGCGCGGGTCCGGCCGATTATGAATTAAAGAAAAACGGCGTGGTTGTCTGGTCGGGCCGCCGATCCTTTACATTTTGGGATGCCGTTGTCGACGATCTCGGGCGCGCGGGCGGCTACGCCTACTCGGACGGGAATGAACAATTCAGCAGTGGGGACTTTATCGTAGCGTTTCTCGATTCCAAGGGCGAGGAGCGGATCGCGTCGAGGACGAAACGGGAGTCGAGTTTGATCGAGCACGCGACGCCCGATCCAAAGGCGCGCAAGTTGGTTCTCGACGCCGGGAACGATCGGCTTATCGTGGTCGTCGTCGGGTCGACGATTGATAGAAACCTCGACGCGTGGTGGATCTATAAATTATCAAATGGAGTCGAAATCGGAAGGCCTTCTCCCCGCGGGCGAATGCAGGACAACGACAAAGTGATATTTGAAAATGACATTCGGCCCGTGCGCGGCACGCCGCTTACATTAATTCACTGGATGCGGTACGAATCCGGCGAGCAATCGATCCAGCCGAATTGCGGCGCGCGGTTCACGCTCGTCGATCTCGAATGCCGGCCGGTGTGGACGCTCGAACTGCCGGAGGATTATACAATTCCAAGCGACGAAAAGGAGGCGGATCGTTTATATGAGGAAATGCGGACGAACGGCGCGATTCTGAAATGTAGCGATCCGGGAATGTTTGAATTGCGCCACGTGAAACCCTCGAAACGCGTTCAATACAGAGTCGAACCGGACGCGTCGGCGCCATCCGGGTGGTTCGTCAAGGAAGTTTCGGCGTCGGAGTACATAAAACCGGCGTCGACTGCAGGAAGCCGGCCCGCGGCGTTCGATATTACAACAATTCCGGAGTTGAAATTACAACATCTCGGTTCCGTATCGTTGCGCGACGCCCCGCGCGGAGCGTCGCCGATTCATGATATTATCGATTTGCGGATCGACGGGCGCGGCCGCTTGGGATTTCTTCAGCGATCGGACTCCGAAGCGGGGAATTGGAAATATATTATCGTTTCCGATTCCGGAGAATTATATAAAAGCGTCGAGGTGCCGCCGCCTCCGTCCGACGATCAGTCCAAATTGCTCGTCGTGCCGCTCGACGGCGAACGCCGGCTTTTCATGTATTCGGGCTACGGCGAGAATCCCGGGTCGGCGCGCCGGTTCGACGCGGACAAAGGTATATTTACAAATATTGTCGGTTTCACGGCGACCGCGGACGCGGCGAAGGGGACACCGGACGGCGGATTTGTGATCTTGAGCCGCGTTCATCATAAATATACGATCGACGACTCGGTCGCGCGATTCGACAAGAACGGAATTCAACTCTGGCGCGTGGGGGAGAATTCGGAAAACGAGGAAAAGCTGTTCGCTCCGGAGGATGTTACGATAACCTCGAACGGCGACGTCGTGGTTCTCGAAAATATCAGAAACGATTTGAAAATTCACGGCCTCGACGGAAAATATAAAAAGACCATCAAGTTACGGGAATCCTGGGGATGGAATCCCAATTATCCGTCGCGCGTGGACGCGGACGCGAACGGGGGCGTCGTCGTTTATGATTTTCACGGCGATCCTCCGATTGTTCATATGTCCGCCGACGGCGGGGTTCTCGCGAAGTTCACGCCGCGGTTCGCCGATGGCACGGCCGTGGACATTTACGACGGCGTGCAGGTGTCGCCGGACGGCAGGTACTGGACGACGGACCGCCATTCGATACTACAACTCGACGAAAAAGGAGTTGTTACAAAAATCCTCGGCGAAAAACCCGAGGTCTCGCGCCTCCGCGAGATCGCCCGCGTGGAGGCAGGGCCCAACGGCAATATCTATGCGTTGGACGCGCGGACTCGCGCCGTACACGTTTTTGATAAAACGGGGAAGCCGCTTTTTGTATGCAAGCCGCTTCCGGTGGACGTCGATCCCAAATCGGACCTCAATATAATGACTATTTCCGACAGCGGCGAAATTTATATTAGCAGGACGGATTTTGACTTCGATAAACCTCCGGAATATTTGCATTTTTCCGCTGCGGGAGAGCGCATCGGCGTCGAAACGGCGGTTCTCGACACCGTTTCGCAGAACTGGGTTTGCCAGCCGGGCGGGAAGAACAAATGGGTTGTCGGATTCAAAGAGCTATTCTTAGTGAACGAAAAGGGCGGGCTTGTTTACAGTACGCAGGAGCGGCCCGACGGGAATTGGATCAAGGGAATATTCCATGGGCGCGCCGGTCGGGACGGGTCGCTTGCGCTCCTGACCGTTCCCGGGCCGTTTCGGGGTCCATACGAGGCGCCCGCGATGCATATTTACAATTCGAAAGGCGAGCCGATTCGTAGTATTCTGGTGCCGGCAGCGTCCACGATCTCCGATGACTTTGATTATGACGGAAAACGCATCGCGGTCCTTTGGCGATCCAAGACCGAAAAGGCGGTGATTCTTTATCAACCCGACGGAAAGTGCCTTGGAAGATTCCGCGTGAATATCGAAGGCGACGCGGCGCGCTGTTTCCTCGCGCCGGGCGGCTCGGAATTGTGGATTTCGACCTACGAAGGCAGGATCGAACGCTATCAAATGCCCGAGTTTAGATAATTTAATTAACTTCAGGACGGCGCGCGGCGCATGCCTTGACGAGTCTCACGGCCCGATCGTCGAGGCGACCGCGCTCGAGAGGCCCGCGCCGGGAATGTAAACTTGGGCGTAGAATGTAAAATTAACAAAAAACGGATCGTTGGGGACGTCGACGGCGGGAGCCGCGTTTCCCTGGTTGTCGGTTGTAAATGTTGTATAAATTTCGGGATTTATTAAGAGTGTTCCGTACGGCGGAACATCGAGGAGCAGCGAATCGCCGCCGAAGAGGGCGTAGCCGCTCGCGTTGGGTGGGCCGCCCGAAAGTAAATAATGAAAGGTCTGGCCGACGTGGGCGGAGCCCGCGGGGGAGAGATGGATCGAACTTGCCGCGGGCGCGGCGAGGTCGTACGCGACGTTTGCGGTTTGCGCTGGAATATTAACATGTCCCGGCGAAGGATTTGTAATTTTAACGCGAACGGGGCCGCCGTCTGGAAGCAGGCCGAGGGACACGTCGGTCGTTTGCAATCCGAAGGAAAAACCGTCGAGAAATCCGTTCAGATTCGCGTCGGAGTCGAACAAACCGGCCGATTCCCCCTGTTTATCAAATTTAAAATTCGTGTGGAGCGGCCCCTGCGCGGGCGTGCCGTCGGCCCAGAAAAGTAATGTCGACTTCGCGCCGACGCTCGTGCCCGCCGGAATCTTCCATTTCTTCGGTTTTGTAAGATCGTCGGTCAGATACATTCCGCCGACGTCGATCGAGGCGTTCGAAGAATTATACAATTCGATCCAGTCGTCGAATTGTCCAAATTCGTCCGCGAACGTGGATGCGTTGTCGGCCATGAGTTCGTTGATGCGAATCGCGCCCGCAACGGGACTCATCGATGTATAAGAATAGAGATCCTGGGGCGCATGCGAAGGCTCGACCGCGTGTTTCCCGAGCCCGTCCTGCGCCTCGATATAATATTCAACCGTCGTTCCCGTCGGCTGCGGCGGAATTATTATTTGATACAGATTTGCCTCGACGGCGGCCATCGAAGCCGATTGAAAAATGCCTCCCGAAATCCGCCACGAGAGAACGACGCCGGCGACTCCGTTCGAATCGATTGTAATACATTGGATAGTTACAGAATCGGCGGGAGTCGGCGCGACCGGCGCGTGATGCACTCCCGTGATCTTCGGCGGGAGATTTCCAATATTTGTATTCGCCGCGCCGGGCGTCGGCTGGCCGAAATATTGAAAAAACGCGCCGCCGTCGGGGAATCTTCCAAAGGAAACGTCGGGCGCCTGCGGACCGAACGCTATGAAATCGCGCATCGTCTGGCCGTTCGAATCGAAGAGCGCCAGTGTCTCGCCCTCGCGTTTTAATTTAAAAGTCGCATGGAACGGTCCCTGCGCCGGATCGTTGTCGCACCAGATGCGGAGGTAACCCTGCGGAGGAATCGTCGTCCCGGCCGGAATTCTCCAACCCGTCTGGCTCGCGATATCATCCGTTAATATCATTCCGCCGGCGTCGAAAGGCAACGATGTCGAGTTATATAATTCCAACCAATCATCATATTCGCCCGCCTCGTCGGCGACGGTCGATGCGTTGTCGGCCATGATCTCGTTGATCCAAATCGCCGTGGGCGGCGCGGACGGCTCGTACGCTTGAAGTTGCGACTGTAAGAACGCCGTGCGCGCCGGAATATAAGATTTAAGGATTCCCGGTCCCGAATTGTACAAATCGTCGGACTCCCAACCCCACTTTGCGACGTCCGCCGACGCTTCTTTATGGTTGGAATTCGAATACGCGTCGATCGCCGCCCCGAGAGCGGCGGGCGCGACGGGACCCGCCATCAACGCCTTCAACTTTTCGCAATATCTCCAACGAAACGCGGGGACGCCGAGAATTCGCGTTTTTAATATATTGGATCCGACGGTCGGTTCGTCGGGCGAACCCGCCGCGCCGAAATCGATCGAATAATCCGTCTTGGTCGTCGTTGAAAAGGGGTACGCGCCGAATCCCAAGTCCGTGTCCCAAGGTATCATTTCCCACCGGCCGAGCGAAAGATCGTCAAGGAGCATCGCATTGTGAAGCACGGAGTCGCCGTCGCCCAGCCAGCCGATGACGGCAAGATAAGTAAGATAACCGTCGACGTCGAAAATGCCCGCAATAGTAGTATCAAATACCGGCGCGGGAGTGAAATTAATAGTTTGAATAAATGCTATCAAATCGTCGTAGCCCGTGTTTTTGTTGGTTTTCTTATCGTAAAATAACTCATAATCCGACGGATTCGGAAGCGGGACGAACGGCGCGCCCACTTCGTAAACGCTGCCGCCCGTGTCGCGGCCGTGTGCAGATAAGTAAAATTCGTCCACTTGCTCCACGGAATCGAAAACTCCGCGGTCGACGCCGTTGATTTCGAGACGCGCGGCGCGGTGCGTCGAAACCGCCTGTCCGGCCGCATCGTACAACCAGGCCGCGGCCGGTTCGCGCGCCATCGAAAAATCCTCGTAATGCGCTTTCAGATTCAATTCGCGGACGCCTTGAAACAGATCGTTTTCGCTAAATTTAATCTTCCACCCTTTTTTGGAATAACGCCGCGAGTTCGCGCCGCGGTAACGCACTTCCACGTCGTGCGATTGTCCTTTATAAGTAAAAACCGCGGGGACTTCGGCATACGGATCGGTGAAGACGCTCTGGTCGAGAATCTTTATGTTCGCGGGGTCGACGGCGAGTTGATAAACGGGCGCCGGCGAGTCCGCATTCGCCATCGCCGCGCAGGACACGGCGGGCGTCGGCGCGCCCGCGTTGCCGAAAACGTCGGCCGCGACGATTTGATAATATACAGTTGTTCCGACCGGCGCCGATTCGTCGAGGAAACGCGCGGGAGCCGGCCACACGGAGGCGATCGGCACGAACGGTCCCGAAGCCGCGTCGGAGCGAACTATAATATATCCGGACACGTCGGCCGCGGGCGAAGGCGCCCACGTCAGAATGTTTCTGTGAAATCCGGGTTTCGCGGCGAACGACGGCGGAGCGGCCGGCCCCGTCGAGTCGGCCGGCCAGTTCCAGACTTCGATCGCATTCAACAGGGAAGGATCCTTGTCCATCGACGCGGAAATAGATATATGACCATTCGAAACATTCGCGGCGGCGGCGCATTCCGTCGAATATTGAATTCCAACGCGCGACGCAATGTCGAGATCTGTAAGAAACGGAACTCCTTGAATTCGAATATCGAATTTTCGCAGTCCGGGCCCCTGCACGTTCGAATCGACTTCCGCGAACGTCATGCGAACGACGTACGCGCCGTTCGGGACGTCGAATCGATATTCGCGCCAGCCTTCGCGCGCCGTTTGTGTAACGATCGGAATCGAGTTTCCCGCTCCGCCGATCGGCAGGAGGACGCTTTGTATATTGCCTTTGACATAACCGGCGCCGCCCGGCGAGTAGGGAACGTCGGCCATGAAGGGCGGTCCCGAAGGCGCGATCTCCGCGTTGCCGCCGCAATTGATCCTCCAAACTAAAGATTGCGCGCGCGCAGGGACCGCGGCGAATGCTATTAAAAGGACGGAAACTAATATTGCGAACGACGGGCGCTGTGGCATGTTCATACGGCGGTGGATCCACGCGGAGACTGGGCTTGGATTCAGTCTCATGCGGAATCGCGATTCGCGCAAGCGGGCGATTCCGTTCCCTGGCGAATTTTGAAAATCGGCACGGCCGCGCCGATGACTACAAAAAGCGCGGAGTTTAAAAGAAAACGCCGGCAGTGCCGGCGTTTTCTTTTATAATAATTCCGGTCGACCGGCTATTTCTTTCCCAGCATCGTTCGCTTGATTTGCGACGGAAGGACGGCGTCGTATTTTGCATCGAGAACCTCGACGTCGGCGAGTTTTAGTAAATTAAGCATTTCGCTCTGCTGGCCGGGGATTTTAAATGAAATCCGGCGGAGCTTGATCGAGGAGTCGGACATGTGGCCCGGGTTTTCCGTAATTTCGATCAATTGTATGATCTCGACGTACGAAGTGGTAATGAACGGCTCCGAAATCTCGCCCGCCTTCAATTTCGAGATGGCGATGAGTTCGTTCGAATGCAGCAGGCCCGGTTTCCATCCGTCGAGGAGACCGCCGAAGGATTTCGACGACATGTCTTCGGATAATTCCTTCGCCGTGTCCTCGAACGTGCGTTTTTCGGCGGCGATGTCGGCTCGAATGGCCTTGGCTTTTGCAAGAATCGGCTCGACGTCGGTCATTCCCTTCGCCTGCCGCACCGCCGCGGGGATGATCGCACTTGTAAGAACTTTTTGTGCAATGAAATCTTTTGTAAACTCCGGCGTCCATTTCGCAACTGTAGTAACCGCGTTCTCGAGCATTCCGCGCGAGATCATGACGCCGTTGATTTTGTAAATTAACTGATCGGCCTTGGCGGGGTCGAATTCCGGCATTTTCGCCGACCCGTTCATCACGACCGACGGGTTGATCGCATTCATCACATCGCGCTTCGCTTCGGGCGGCGCCATGAAACTTTCGGCGGGAATTTTACGGCTCTCGGGCGCTTGTAACCTTTGCGACACCGTGCCCGCGACGCGCAATTCGATCGGATGGTCGCGGGCGTGCACTTCTTTTGTTATTTCACCGATCGCGCGGCGGATCGCTTCGAGCGTCGGCGCGGGAATATCCTTAGCATCGACGTCGCCGCCCGAGGCGCCGGCGAGTCGGCGCAGCGATTGAACGCGACCCGCGAGACCCGTGAGTTGATCCGCAAAACGAATCGCGATTTCCTCGGGTGTCATCGCAGGGCGCGAAGCCGCGGGCCCGCCCGGCACACCGGGAAGTTGAACGACGCCGGGGGGTTGTTGTGGACCCCCTACTTGTGGACCCTGCGCACCGCCCAACTGCGGGCCGATCGGAAGACCCGGATTCTGGAAACAAATCAAAGTGGCACACGCCACGAACGAAAAAGCAGAACCGAATTGGACCATGGAACTCGTTATCGGATGGGATGTGGATGGCGGCTTACTTTGCAGTCTGTGTACGCCCGCATCGTTTTGGGGGCGGAATGATACGGCCTCGAACGGGCGCGTGCGAAGGCGCTTTTGCTAAGAAAAGAAAATTGCTATTTGGCCCCGAAATCCGTCGTCATGTCTCGCAGAAGTCGGTCCTCGGCATCGCTTTCGATCGCGCGCAGCGCCGAACGAAACGAAGATTCATGTCTCGCGAGCGCGCGCCTCGCAATGATTTCATCGCGTTCGGCAACCACCGCGGACGCTCCCAAACGCGAGACGATCGCGGATTGCATGAACAACGCGGTCGCCGCATCGCAGAGATGCGCGAGTGTCAGTTGTCGTCCGGTGATCTGATCGCGATGACGACGTAACGCCGCCTCCGCCACTCGTCCGAAGGCGTGTGTGCTGTCGACCGCCGATGCCGCCGCTGACGCGAGCCACGGATTCCAGTGCGGCGGAAACCCCGCGGTCGCCGGCCGCCGCATGCGCGCGAGTCCGGCTTCGCCGAGATCGCCGAAATGTTTAAAAGGGTTTCGCAGCGCCGTCGAGAGCCGTCGGAGCCGTTCGCCGGGCGCGCGCAGGCCCTGCAACGCTACATATAATCGGAGGATTTGATTGGTTCCTTCGAATATTAAATTAACGCGCGCGTCGCGTACGCGGCGTTCATACGGAAAATCGCGCACGAATCCGGACCCGCCGGCGATCTGTAATGAATCATTAACGATCCGCCAGAGCGATTCCGTCGCGTATATTTTACAAATGGCGGCTTCGAGCGAAACGTCGGCCGCGCCATCGTCGATGCGGCCGGCGACCCAGTGACATCCGCTTTCGATTGCATACAAATCCGCGCGGGCGTCGAACAGCATTTCCGCGACGAGCGGAAATTCAATAATCGGACGGCCGAATTGCCGCCGCGATTTCGCGTGCTCCGTCGCGTCCTTGAGCGCGGCGCGTCCCGCGCCGAGGCAACCGGCGGCGAGTCCGTGGCGGCCGCTGTTCAGAATTTCCATCGCGACTTTGAAACCGCGGCCGACTTCTCCAAGGCGATTCGCGTCGGGCACGCGCGCCGACTCGAAATACACGGGTGTCGTCGACGAGCCACGGAGTCCCATTTTGTCCTCTTCTTTACCTATCGAAACGCCGGGGGTCGATCGAGGCACGAGAAAACATGTTAACTTTCCGCCGCCCGCGTCGGCGGTCTCGGACGTGCGCGCGAAAACTGTATAAAGATCGGCGATGCCGCCGTTCGTGACCCACGCTTTCGCGCCGTCGAGAATCCAATCTCCTCCGTCGCGCCGCGCGCGCGTCGAAATCGACTGCGCATCGCTTCCGGCTCCCGGCTCGGTGAGCGTGAACGCGGCGAGCGATTCTCCCGACGCGAGGCGGGGGAGAAATGTTAGTTTCTGCGCGGCGTTTCCGAATAGTAATATTCCTTTCAATCCGATCGATTGATGGGCGCCGACCGTGGCGGCGCACGAGGCGCAGTGCGAAGCGAGTTCCTCGATGACGCGGCAATATGCAGTTGAGCCGAATCCGGCGCCGCCATACTCCGTGGGCACGATCATTCCTAATAATCCGAGTTCGCGAAGACCACGCAGAGTCTCCCCTGAAATCCGCCGATCGTCATCAATTTTTCGCGCGTCGATGGCGGTGCGCGCGAAGGACGCGACGGCGGCAACGGTTTGATTTGTTACTTCCGTCTCGTCGGCCGGACGCGCGGGAAACGGAAACCACAATTCACGCCGAAGCTCTCCAAGAAACATGGATCTCAGAAATCCCGGATCGGTCGGCGGCGTCGCTTGCGGGTGCATGCGCCGCATTGTGTGAAACGCGCGCGCCCAAAAAAGAACCGCGCGTCCGCAATTCGCTTTGCAGTTTCGATGGCGCGCGTGTTCAATGGTGGCCGTCGCGGAATGTTAAATTTGTCGGCGTTCCCGCGCCGTCGCTGCGGCGGGCACCGCTCCGTTCTTCCACCAACTTTCGTTCTCCCACAAGCTATTCATAGCATAGGTATAATATCCGATGGCCCACGCACTGGATGTCCGTGATTCGACGCGAGGATGGACCGTTCGCGACGCTCTCGATTTGTATGGAATTCACTCGTGGGGCGCTCCGTATTTTACAGTAAACGAAGCCGGACACGTCGTGATGGTGGCCGATCAAAAGGAAGGATCGGAAATCGATTTGTATGAATTGGTGAACGACCTCCGCCGCCGCGGTTTCAACCCGCCGCTGCTCATCCGTTTTTCTGATATATTAAAAGCTCGCGTCGACGAACTCTGCGGCGCGTTCGCGGCGGCGATCAAGGAACACGATTATCAGGGTCAGTATCGCGGCGTCTATCCCATCAAAGTGAATCAACAGCGCCACGTCGTCGAGGAAATCTGCGGCTACGGCCGCCCCTATCATTTGGGACTCGAGGCGGGCAGCAAACCCGAATTGTTAGTCGCGCTCGCGCTGCTCGACGATCCGGAGGCGCTGATCATTTGTAATGGATACAAGGATCGCGCGTACATCGAAACGGCATTACTATCGCAAAAACTCGGCCGGCGCGCGTTTATTGTTATTGATCGATTCCGCGAACTCGAAACCGTATTGCAAGTGTCGCGCGAACTCGGCATCAAACCGAATATTGGCGTTCGCGCGCGCCTCACGACGAAGGGCGCGGGCAAATGGGTCGAATCGACGGGCGACCGCTCGAAATTCGGGTTGACGACGCAGGAAATCGTCGAAGTGGTCGAGCGGTTGCGCGCGGAGAATATGCTCGACTGCCTGCAATTGTTGCATTTCCACATCGGCAGCCAGATCACCGCGATCCGCGCGATCAAGGACGCGCTCCGCGAAGGCTGCCGCATTCTCACCGAACTGTATAAACTCGGCGCGAATATGAGTTATCTCGACGCGGGCGGCGGTCTCGGCGTCGATTACGACGGCAGCAATACTAATTTTCACTCGTCGATGAATTATACGCTTCGCGAATACGCGGCCGACGTCGTCGCGGCGCTCGCGGACGCGTGCCGCATCGCGAACATGCCGCACCCGAACATCGTCACTGAATCCGGGCGCGCGCTGACGGCGCACCACTCGGTGCTCGTATTTAACGTTCTCGATTCGAACGAATTGTTAAGAAATCGCCCGCCGCGCGTCGTCGCGCCCGGCGAACATGATATATTAAAGAAACTCGACGAAATCCTTCAAAGCATCACACGCAAGAATATACAGGAAGCGTACAACGACGCGCTCGAAGTCAAGGAGGAGGCGATCCAGTCGTTCGCGCTCGGCGTGCTCAATTTGCAGGAACGCGCGCGCTGCGAGGAGTTGTTCTGGGCGATTTGCGAAAAGATATTAAAAGTAATGAAAGAACTGGAGCATGTGCCCGAGGAACTCGAAGGCCTCGAAAAGCAACTTTCCGACACTTATTACTGTAATTTTTCGCTGTTCCAGTCGGCGCCCGACCACTGGGCGGTGAAACAACTGTTTCCGTGCCTCCCGATTCAGCGACTGAACGAGCGGCCGACGCGCCGGACGATCATTGCCGATCTCACGTGCGACAGCGACGGCAAAATGGACGAATTCATCGATCTGCGCGACGTGAAGCATGCGCTCGAAGTACACAATTTGGAGAGCGGCAAACAATATTATATTGGATTATTCTTAGTCGGCGCCTATCAGGAAGTGCTCGGCGATTTACATAATTTGTTCGCCGACACCGACGCCGTGCACGTGAAGGCGCTCGAGGGCGGATACGTCGTCACGCACGCGGTGAAGGGCGACACCGTCAACGCCGTGCTCGAATATATGGAATATGACAAAAACGATCTCGTGAGCCGCGTGCGCCGCGCCGTCGAGACGGCCCTTCGTTCGAAACAGATTTCGATGGACGAGTCGGGCCGCCTCATGCAGCGTTATGAAGATAGTTTAAATAGTTATACTTATCTTACGGCCACCGAAGGCGAGGCGCAGGCTCCGTCGCCGCCCGCGGTCAATTCGTTCGCAGTGAATTCGCCGGTAAACACAACAACGACTCCGGCCGCGATTCCGGCGGTGCCGGCGAACGGCCATACCATTGGCACGCGACCGTAATTATTGCTAGGCCAGTCTCCGGCCAATGAATTGTAAGCATTTCAAATTCGACGTCCGCGGCGGCGTCGGCGTGCTCACGCTCGACCGTCCTGATAAGTTAAATTCGCTTACATTCGATATCTACGCCGAATTGCGCGATTTCGTGCCGTCGCTCGAATTCGAAAAAGACGTGCGCGTGCTGATGATCACCGGCGAAGGCCGCGGTTTTTGTTCGGGCGGCGACGTCGAGGATATTATCGGTAAACTCTTCGCGCGCGATCACGCGGGATTATTAGAATTCACGCGGATGACCGGCGCCGTCGTCGCGAATTTGAGAAGACTAAGAAAACCCGTCGTCGCCGCCGTCAATGGAACGTGCTGCGGCGCCGGCGCGATGCTCGCGATCGCGAGCGACCTCCGCCTGCTTTCGGCGTCGGCGAAAATGGCGTTTTTGTTCGTTCGCGTCGGCCTCTCGGGCGCCGACATGGGCGCTTGTAGCATTCTTCCGCGCATCGTCGGCCTCGGCCGCGCGTCCGAATTGTTAATGCGCGGCGAGTTTATCGGTTCGGAGGAATGTTTAAGAATCGGCCTCGCGAATCGTGTGTACGCCGACGCGGAATTTAAAGAAAAAGCGTTCGATTATTGTTATGAACTCGCGTGCGGGCCGGCGTTCGGTCTTTCGATGACCAAACAAATGCTCGAATCCGAAACGACGATGGACGCGGCGGCCTCGATCGAGGCCGAGGCGCAGGCGCAGGCGATTTGCATGGCGCATCCCGATTTCCGGATTGCTTATGAAGCGTGGAAAGCTAAGAAACCGGCGGTGTTCGACGGGGCGCCCGGGCCGTACGGGCGAAATAAATAATATGGGGCTCAGTAACACGGGGTTCCGCGGATTTCTCGCGAAAGCGGCGCTGCCGGCGGCCGTCGCGCGGACCGCGAGGCGGATTGAAATGCAATATTCCGCGGACGAACGCGCCGTCGCGGGCGAGTTGCGCGCGGCCGGCGCCGGTCTCGAATTGGATTTGCGAATTGTAGCGGGCGCGCTCGCGAAAGTTCGCGGACTCGAATTTCGCGACGCGATGGCGCGCGCGAGGGCCGGATGCATGCTCGCGATCGCCGACGGTTCGATCGGCGCGGACCCGGGCCTGCGCGAAATCACGCAAGCGGCGTGGCGCGGCGATCTCGCGGCGCGGCAAAAGTAAATTTAATATTAACGAATGCGACCCGGCGCTCTCGAAAACTTTTTCTTCGACGACGTGCATTTCGCGCTCGCCGACTCGATTGCTACAATTGCGCGCGAGCGATGCGCTCCGATCCGCGACCGTTTCGAGAGCGGCGCGCAATCGGAAGACGCGGCGGCGCGCGCTTTCGTCAAGGAACTCGGCGCGGCTGGAATATTAGAATTATGCATTCCCGAGGATTTTGGCGGGCGGTTTCCCGTGCTCGATTTGCGCGCGATCTGCGCGGCGCGCGAATCATTATCTTATGAAAGCGGCTTCGCCGACAATTGTTTCATTCTGCAGGGACTCGGCGCGAATCCGCTGGCGCTCGCGGAAAAGGAATTATTATGTAAACAATGGTTGCCGCGCGTCGCGAAAGGAAGCGCGATTTCGGCGTTCGCCGTCACCGAGCCCGAGGCGGGCAGCGACCTCGCGAACGCGCGCGTGTCGGCCGTGCGCGACGGACCGTTTTTTGTTATTAACGGCGTCAAAACGTTCATTAGCAACGCCGGCGTCGCCGATTTTTATACTTTGCTCGCACGCACGGGCGCGGAAACCGGGCATCGCGGGCTCTCGATGATCTTCGTTCCGGCAGACGTCGCCGGCGTGCGCGTCGAGCGGCTCCGCGTGATCGCGCCGCACCCGATCGGAAAGGTAATATTTGAAAACGCGCGCGTTCCCGTCGATTATTTACTTTCCACGGAAGGCGGCGGATTGCAACTCGCGCTCGCGAACCTCGACATTTTTCGCGCGAGCGTCGGCGCGGCGGCGTGCGGCCTCGCGCGGCGCGCGCTCGACGAATCCATAAATTATACAAAAACGCGCGTGCAGTTCGGAAAACCGCTCTCGGAACAACAACTGACGCGCGCCGCGATCGCCGAAATGGCGACCGATCTGGAAGCGGCGCGATTATTAGTTTATCGCGCGGCGGCGCAGCACGACCGCGGATCGTCAAAATTGACGCGCGCCGTGTCGATGGCGAAACTGTTCGCGACCGAGGCCGCCCAGCGCATCGTCGACCGCGCCGTTCAATTGCACGGCGGCCTCGGCGTCACGGCGGGCTCGCATGTCGAACGTTTATATCGCGAAGTCCGCGCGCTGCGGATTTACGAGGGCACGAGCGAGATCCAAAAATTAGTCATCGCGAAGAGTTATTATGAATAAAAAAATACATACATTTTCCGCGCCCGCCGTGGCCGCCGTTTTGTTGGGATTGAATGCGTGCGAAGTCGCGCAGCCGAGACCGCGAAAACCCGACACGGGCGTTCCCGAAATGGAGCCCGCCGATTTTTACGAAACGACGGCGATTTCGAGCCTCGCGATCTCGCCCGACGGAACGAAAGTGATTTATTCGAGCGACAAATCGGGGATTCAAAACGTTTATTTACAAAAACTCGGCGATCCTCCGGGTTCGGAGACGGCGCTCACGCAGTCGGTTTCGAGCGCGAACCTCGCCGTGGATTTTTTCCCCGACGGCGCGAGAATATTGTATACAGCCGACCAGGGCGGCAACGAACTCAATCATTTATATGTGCGCGAGGCGGACGGCGCTTCGCGCGATCTCACGCCGGGCGACAAAGCGAAGGCGTCCTTCGCCGGGTGGGCCGTCGACGGAAATTCCTTTTTTGTAATGACGAACGAGCGGGATCCGAAACATAACGATGTCTATCGTTATTCAGCGGACGCGAAGCGCAATTACGAGCGGCAGTTGTTATTTGAAAATAATGAAACGATGAACGTCGCGGCCGTGAGCCCCAGCGGCCAGTGGGTCGCGCTCGCGAAATTGAACAGCAACGCCGACTCGGATCTTTACTTATGGGACGCGCAGGCGCCGGAGGCGGGCCTGATGCTGATCACTTCGCACAAGACCGACGCGGTGCACGACGCGGCCGGATTTTCTCACGACAGCTCGAAATTGTATTATATTACGAATCTCGATTCCGAATACGAATATGTCTGCGAATACGCGATTTCGGGGGGGACGTCGCGCAAACTGTATCAAGCGGATTGGGATATTACTCATTTCGAATCCTCGCGGGACGGGCGGCGGAGGGCGATTATACAAAACGCCGACGCGCGCGCCGGACTTTCCGTTTTCGAGGACGGCAAGGCCGTGGAATTGCCGCCCGTTCCGTCCGGGCAGATCCGATCCTTCCGTTTCTCCGACGACGGGCGGAAAATTGCATTTATCGCCTCGGGCGACCGCGATCCGTCGAATGTCGTCGTCATGGATCTCGCGGCGAAAAAATCGGAGTATTTAACAAATTCACTTTCGCAAAGAATGCGGCGCGAGTGGCTGGCGCGGGCGGAAACGATTCGTTACAAGAGTTTCGACGGCCTCGAAATTCCCGCGATTCTTTATAAACCGTTCGGCGCGACGAAAGAGTGGAAAGCGCCCGCGATCGTGCTCGTGCACGGCGGTCCGGGAGGCCAGTCGCTCGTTCAATATTCGGCGGATATACAATTTCTCGTGAATCACGGTTACGCCGTGCTCGCGGTTAATAATCGCGGCAGTTCCGGTTACGGAAAGAAATTCTATCATATGGACGACCGCCGCCACGGCGACGTCGATCTTAAAGATTGCGTGTGGGCGCGCCGCCACTTGGAAAGCTTGGATTGGGTGGACGGCGCGCGCGTCGCGATCATGGGCGGAAGTTACGGCGGCTACATGGTGGCGGCGGCGCTCGCCTTCGAGCCCGACGCGTTTAATTGTGGTATCGACCTTTTCGGCGTGACGAACTGGCTTCGAACGTTAAAGAGCATCCCCGCGTGGTGGGAGGCGCAGCGAAAGTCTTTATACGACGAAATCGGCGATCCGTCGACGCCCGCGGGCGAGGAGGCGCTGCGGAAAAAATCGCCGCTGTTTTATGCGAATCAAATCCGCAAGCCGCTATTTGTAATACAAGGAAAAAACGATCCGCGCGTTCTCGAGGCCGAAAGCCGCGAACTCGCAGACGCCGTGCGCGCGAACGGCGTGCCGGTGGAATATGTTACGTTCGACGACGAAGGCCACGGATTTCGCAACAAAAAGAATCAAATTCACGCGGCCGCGCAATACTTACAATTCCTCGAGGCCCATTTGAAATAGCCGCCGAAAATCGTTTATTTATTATATCATGTCGAAATTTAGACAACATATTTTCGTATGCGAAAACGCGCGCGATATAAACGATCCGCGCGGCTGCTGCTCCGCGAAGGGTTCGGTCGCGATTCGCGAAGCGTTAAAGAAAGAATGCGAGCGCCGGGGGCTGAAGGGCATCGTCCGCGTCAACAAGGCGGGCTGCCTCGATCAATGCCACGCGGGGCCGACCATTGTTATTTATCCCGAGCAGACGTGGTACGGCGGCGTGAAACTTGAGGATGTTCCCAAAATCGTCGACGCGCTCGAGCGGGGCGAAGTTTACCATTCGCTCGCGATACCCGACGAACACCTCACGGGGCGGCACGGTTCCAAGGGGAACCACGGGAATACGCCCGGAGGTTTTTAATATGAATCGGCGCGCAAGCGAATATTTATAGTATCGGAGCGCCGCCGTGGATTCGCTGTTGTTTACTCCATTTCGCATCGGGCGCATGACGCTCGCGAATCGCATCGTGCTTCCGGCGATGGTGACGCGCCTCTGCGGCGAGGACGGGTTTGTCAACGATGCGATCCGGGATCGTTATTTAAGATTCGCCGAGGGCGGCGCGGGCTTGATCGTGCTCGAGGCCATGGCGGTCCACCGCGCGAAATCGGGACCTTTGCTAAGAATCTGCGACGACGCGTACGTGCCGGGCCTCGCGGATTTGTGTCATCGAATGCATGCGATTTCGGATTCGCGCGTCGCGCCGCAGATTATACATTTTCTCAAAATATCGAGATCGGGCTACCGTCAGCGAGTCGGCGATTTAACGATTGACGAAATATATCAAATCCGCGAGGGTTACGCCGCGGCGGCGCGCCGCGCGCGCGAGGCCGGGTTCGACGCCGTGGAATTGCATATGGCGCACGCGTACACGTTGTCGAGTTTTCTTTCGACGCGCAACCAGCGCCCCGACGAGTACGGCCGGACGCTCGAAAACCGCCTGCGGTTGCCGTGCGAAGTATTGTTAGCCGTGCGCGCGGCCGTGGGCGGCGATTTTCCGGTTGGGATCCGCTTTCTCGCCGACGAATGTATCAAAAACGGCGCGACGGTGGAGGAGACGAAGTATGTAGCATTGCGGTTCGCGCAACTGGGCGCGGATTGGTTATCTTTATCGAACGGCGGAAAGTTCGAGGACGCTGTCGCGAAGCCGGGCGAACCGTTATATCCATACACTGGCTACAGCGGCGACCGCTGCATGCCCGGCCGCAATTATACGGATGCGGCGAATCTCGCGAGCGCCGCGGAGATCCGCCTATTTGTACGATCGCACGGGCTGGAAACGCCCGTCGTGGCGACGGGTAAAATCCGCGCGCGGCCGCATGCGGAATCGATCCTGAGAGACGGCGGCGCGGATTTGATAGGAATGGCGCGTCCGTTGCTGGCCGACCCGGAGCTGCCCCGCAAATGGCGCGACGGCCGCGAAGACGCGGTGATCCACTGCGTTTATGCTAATATTTGCAAATCGCTCGACGAGAATTTTAAAGAAGTGCGATGTTACTTATGGCCGGCCGGCGCGCGGCAGGCGCCGCGTTCGTCGTCGCGTACGGCGCCCGCATGGCCGGGCGGAGGCGCGGCGCTCGCGGCCGCGATCGAGCGCGGCCGCGCGGAATTGACGTGGGCGGCGGCGTCGGGACCCGAGGGAATTTATGGATACGACGTCGAACGGTCGCAGGACGGCGGCGAATTTACTAAAATCGGCGCCGCGAAAACGCCGCGATTTCACGATGAACGCGCGATCGGCGGCATTCGTTATCGATATCGCGTCCGCGCCTACGATTTCGCGGGCAACCGCTGCGAATATTCCAATATAGAAACTGTATATTTTCCCGTCGCGCCGGCGCACGCCGGCGGAAATGGCAATTGATATGAAGTTGAACGATGATCGAAGCAGGTTTTTCGCGATGTCGATTCTGACGGCCGCCCTTTTCTCGGGCGGTTGCGCCGCGATTTTCGGCGGCGACGAACACGCCCTCTTTCGAGTGCGGGCGGTGCCGGGGCCGGATGCTTATGAAACATTGCATGTATTTCAACGGCGCGATCTCATGATGAAAGCTTCGGCGACCGAGGAGAAGAGTAAAATTACATTTCACTTGGAGTTTAAAAATATCGGAACCGCGAAAATACAAATACGCGCGGAGCACTTTCGATTGCGGGCGCGCGGCGCGGCCGAAACGGAAACGGTCGAAATGCTCGAACACGACGATCCGCGCCCGGAGTTCTGGCTGCTTCCGCACGAAACGCGTATGTTGGATATTCGCCAATCGGGCGATTCTGTAATGATTGCCGCGCCGGCCGCGCTTGAAGTGCGCGGAATTCGCGACGAATACGGCGAAGGCGATTATCAATTCGATCTAAGTATCGAGACTTCGCCGAAGGAAGAGGATCCGGGCGCGCGCGGGATCAAGCGGCCCGAGGTTTTGGACGAATCCCGGCGGCCGCTTCGCGAGTCGACGCAGGACGAAACGGGTATTATTAAGAAAAAGAAGTGACCGCCATCCGATCATCAATTAAATCAAGCATAAAATAAATTAATATAATATATCATGAACGACGACCCGCTTCTGAAATATCGATCGCTTTTCCCGATTTTGGAAAAGACAACATATCTTGTTTCGCATTCGCTCGGCGCGATGCCGCGGACGGTCTACGATCAAATGAAGGCCTACGCGGACAAATGGGCAACGCGAGGCGTGCGCGCGTGGAGCGAGGGCTGGTGGGACGCGCCGCTCGAAACCGGCAATCTGCTCGCGGCGATTTTCGACGCGCCCGCCGGATCCGTCATTATGCATCAAAACGTGTCGGTCGCGGAGTCGGTGATTGCGAGCGCGCTCGAATTCAAGGCGCCGCGGAATAAAGTTGTATATACGGAACTAAACTTTCCGACGGTTCAGTATGTTTGGGAAGCCGCGCGGCGCAGGGGAGCGGAGACGTTTTCAGTAAAAAGCCGCGACGGAATGACCATCGAACTCGCGGATATGCTCGCGGCGATCGACGAACGGACGCTGCTCGTCGAGATTTCGCATGTATTATATAAATCCGGGTTTTTGATGGATGCGCGCGAAATTATCAAAAAAGCGCGCGCCGTCGGCGCGATGGTGCTTCTCGATTGTTATCAATCGACGGGAACCGTGCCGTTTTCGGTTCGCGACCTCGAGGTCGACATCGTCGTCGGCGGATCTGTAAAGTGGCTTTGCGGCGGCCCCGGCGCCGGTTATTTGTATGTTCGTCCGGATTTGATGCAAAGATTCGAGCCGACCGTCACGGGCTGGGCGGCGCATGCGGATCCGTTCGCTTTCGAAACGGGCGCGATCCGTTATGCGCCCGACGCGCGGCGTTTTTTGCATGGATCGCCGTCGGTGCCCGCGCTATACGCGGCGCGCGCGGGTTACGAGATTATTAGTGAAATCGGCGTGCGCGCGATTCGCGCGCGGAGCGAAAAACTGACGGAGTGGTTTTACGACGCGTGCATCGAAGCCGGTTTTGTGCCGACGTCGCCGCGCGACGTGCGGCGGCGCGGTGGAACCGTTACGGTGTCCGTGGACCGCGAAGGCGGGCCGTCGTCGCCGCTCGGTCTCGCCGTGAAAACAGAACTCGAACGCCGCGAGATCATCGTCGATTTCCGCCCCGGCGCCGGGATTCGTGTATCGCCGCATTTTTACAATACGCAAGAGGAACTCGAACGCTTCATCCGCGAAACCCAACAAATCCTCGCGAGCGGCGCGTGGAAACAACACGCCGGCAAGGGCGTTGTGCACTGAGTGGCTATTTACCATTACGGGATCTCCGCGGCGGCGCGGGTCGCGTAGAGTGTGCGCATGCGAAAAATCATGATGCTTTCGTTCGCGGCGCTGGCCGGTTGCGCCGCGCCGTCGGGTTCCCGCACGGGCGCGCCGATTTATAGAATCGCGCCGTCGGCGGGTTTTCCTTATAAATTAAGTGAAATTCACAATTCCGCGCTGCCGCAAAGTGAATTTAAACAAAGGCGGAGCGCATTCGCGGAATACCTGCGCGGACTCGGCGCCGGAACTGTAGCGATCGCCAAGTCGGCGCCCGTCGCGCCGCGCAATGGCGACGTCGAACATGAGTATCGACAGGACAGCGATTTTTATTGGTTAACGGGATTTCACGAGCCCGAGTCGATTGCCATCATCGACGCCGACGCGGCGGCGAACGGCGGCGCCGCTTATACATTAATCGTGCAGCCGCGCGATCCGCTGCGCGAAACGTGGACGGGCAAACGCGTCGGTCCCGATCGCGCGAAATCCGATTATTTCGCGGACGCAGCGTTCGCCAAAGGCGGCGAAACCGAAAAATTCATCGAAGAAAAGATCGTGAAGGCGAGTACGGTGGTGATTGTAAATAATTTCGACAAGGAATTTACAAAAACAATCGACGATACAGTTTCAGCGATCAAGAAAATCGGCGGCAAGGGTCCGGCCGTTGTCGACGGACGCAAATGGATCGCGGAGCGGCGGTTGATCAAGTCTCCGGGCGAAATTGAAATGTTAAAGAAATGCTGCGAAGTCACGATCGAAGGCCATCTCGCCGCCATGCGCGCCGCGCGCCCGGGCATGAACGAAGGCGAAGTCGAGGCCGCCGCGGAATTTGCATTTCGCGCAATCGGCGGACCTCGCCTCGGCTATCCGTCGATCGCGGGCGGCGGAAACAACGGCTGCGTTTTACATTATACTACCAATAACGAATGGCTGGGTCAAAATGCGCTCATGCTGCTCGACGCCGCGACCGAAGTCGGATTTTACACGGCTGACGTGACGCGCACGTGGCCGGTCAACGGTAAATTTACGAATGAGCAGCTCGCAATTTACAATATCGTTCTCGACGCGCAGAACGCGGGCATCGCGAAGTGCGTCGCCGGCGCGCCCGTGCACGAAGTTCACGACGCCGCCGTTTTGAAAGTGACCGAGGGCCTCGTCAAACTCGGCATCCTGAAGGGCGACGTTCCAACGTTAATACAACAAAACGCCCATCGTAAATATTTCATGCACGGCACGAGCCACTGGCTCGGTCTCGACGTCCACGACGCGGGCGATTATCAAACTAAGAATCGCAAACTCGAGCCGGGGATGTTTCTGACGGTCGAACCTGGAATTTATATTCCCGAGGGCACCGACGGCATCGACAAGAAGTGGTGGGGGATCGGCGTCCGCATCGAGGACGACATCCTCGTGACGGATCGGGCGCCTCTTAACTTATCGGGCCGGCTTCCGCGCGATCCGATGGCGCTCGAGAAACTCGTACGCGACGCCCACGCGCAGAATTAATATTATTTAATTTAATGGATCAATCCGCCGCGCACGGCGGCGGCGATCTCCGCGGCGATTTCCTTCGCGCGGCGGCACAGATCGTTCACCGAAACGCCACGGTAGGCGGCGCCCGCGAGATACAAACCCGGCACGGAGGCGATTTCCTTTTCAATCCGCGCGACGCGGCGCGCATGTCCAATTGTATATTGTGGAATCGCCGCGGGCCAGCGGACGACGCGCGTCAGATCGGGCTCCGCGGCGAGGCCGGCGGCCGCTCTCAGGTCCGCGCGCGCGATTTCTATCAATTCCGCATCGGTTAAATTTAATAATTCCGGCGCGCGCACGCCGCCTATCATGCAGCGCACGAGAAATCCGCCGCCGCCGCGCGGCCAGATCGAAGTATCGCAAAGCGCGCCGAGGATTCTTAACTTTTCGCCGCGCGCGACGAGGAATCCGAATCCGTCGAGTCGCGCCGTCCGCGCGGCCGCATCCTCGAATCCGAGCGCGACGACCGCGATCGGCGCGTATTCGATTTGTTGTATCTCGCGCGCCGCGCTGTCCGCGATGCCGCGGAGCAACGCAGCCGCCTCCGCGGCGGGCGCGGCGACGACGGCGACGTCCGCGTCGACGGGCTCGCGGCCGTCGATGCCGATTCTAAAGGATCCGCGTTCATAAAGTATCGAACGTGCGCGCGCGTTCTTTATAATAATCCCGCCCAGATTCCGCTCCAGCGCCGCCGCGAGTTCTCCCATGCCGTCGCGAAACGACCGCATCGCGGTCTTCGGTTTGCGATTTCCCGCGCGCGCCGCGCGGCGTTTATCCCGCTCGATCGAAACGAGCGCTCTTAACAATCCGCCGTACTCGGACTCCAATTGTACCATTCGCGGAAACGCCGTCGCGAGTTCGAGCCGCCCTGGATCGCCCGCGAACACGCCCGTTACAAAAGGCTCGATCATTGTATTTAATACTTCAGGTCCGAGCCGCCGAATTGTAAATTCCGCGACCGACTCCGTTTCCGCGAGTTCGCGCGACGCGCGCGGCACGAACCACTCGCGCGCCGCGCGAAGTTTGCCGCGCCATGATAACAAATCGCAACGTATGAAAGCCGGCGGCGATTCCGGGAGCGCGCGCAAACCGCCGCGAGAATATACATATCGCCGCCGCGCGTCCTCGGACGAACCTAAGATTCTGTCTTCGATTCGCAGGCGTTTCGCCAGTTCGAGCGTGTGCGGTTGATTGTCCAAAACGCCGTTCGGACCGTTTTCGACGAGGAACCGCGCGCCGCCCGAACGCGATTCCACAATTTCAGTCTTTAGTTTTCCGCCGACGCGCGGGCCCGCCTCCAAAATACAAATATTCGCCTCCGGCAGTTCGTCGCGAAGCGCGTGCGCGGCCGCGAGTCCCGCGATGCCGCCGCCTATAATTACAATTCGCGCCGGACGGGTCACGCGGCCGTCCTCACGCCACCGCGATCGCGGCGAGGGCGATCTGCTCGAGCGCGCGGACGAATGTTAATGAACCGTTCAATCCTTCCATGCACTCGAATTGTAAAACTCCTTTTTCGCGCGCGCGTTTTTTGTATTCGATACTTATCTCGTGCAGCGTTTCGATGTGGTCGCTCACGAAGGCCACCGGCACGACGAACATTCTCCGCACGCCCGACGCCGCGAGCCGGTCGATCTCCGCGGACGTGTCCGGTTTTAACCATTCCTCCGGGCCGACGCGGCTCTGGTACGCGAGCGTGTGCCGATCCGCGACGCCGAGCAGGCGCACGAGACCCGCGACAGTCGCCAGAATTCTTTTTTGGTAAGGATCGCCCTTTTCAATAAATCGTTTCGGCAGGCCGTGCGCGCTGAAAAGAATATGAAGATCCCGGCCGCCGCCCATCTCTAACATTCCGTCGCGGGCGCGCTCCGCCATCGCCTCCAAATAAAGCGGATGCTCCGCGAAATCGCGCACTTCGCCGATTTTCGTTATAAAGCGGACTCCGCGGTCGAAATTCATCTTTTCGATCAAGCGGTCGATCTCCGCGAGCGACGAACCGGTGGTCGCGCCCGATTCCTGCGGATACAATGGTAAACTAATAATCTCGCGGAAACCCTCGCGGTCGAGCAGATCCAGCGCGTCGGCCGTGAACGGCGGCGAGTATCGCATCGCGACCGCGCAACGATACAATTTGCCGTCGCCGCGCGCGTTGAGCCGTTCCTCGAGCAGGCGGCGCTGCGTTTCGGTCCAATCGAGAATCGGACTGCGCCCGCCGACCATTGCATAATTCTTCGCGGACTCCGGCCCGCGCCGCCGCGCGATTTTTCTTGAGATCATCCAACGCAAGAATGGATTGACCGGAAGAATCGCCGGATCGCTAAAGAAATTTCGGAGGAACGCCTGCACGACGGCGACATTTCCCGACGACGGCCCGCCGATGTTACAAAGAATAACTCCGATCCGCCCCGGGTCGCGGATATCCGATGCGGCAATCATACAGTTCTGCTGAAGCGTTTTTCGCCGCCCGATTTTTCGCGGAGAAATCGGTCGAACACCATCGCGAGGTTTCTTACGAATACGCGGCCGACGGCGGACACCGTGAGCGAGTCGGTTCCGATCGTTAGTAATCCGAACGATTCGTACTGTTTCAACTCCTCGATTTCGCGCGCGAAATATTCGGAAAATCGAATATTATATTTATGTTCAATTTCATCAAATCCCATGCGCGTCGCGCTCATGACTTTCATGATCACGTGCCTTCGCAACAGATCGTCGGCGGACAGCGAATAGCCGCGGCACGTCGCGAGACGGCCGCCGTCGACGGCCGATTCATAATCGGGCAGCGCGCGCGCGTTTTGCGCGTAAACGCCGCCGAGGTCCGAGATCGACGAATGGCCGAGAGATAACAAATCCTCCGCGGGGCGCGTCGTGTAGCCTTGAAACGAGCGCGTCATCGCGCCCGCGTCGAGGGCAACCGTTAAATCGTCGTTCGGCAGCGCGAAATGATCGAGGCCGATATTACGATAACCCGACGCCGTGAACGCGGAGATCGCCGTCGCGAACAATTGATATCTTTCGCGCGGTTCCGGAAGTTTGTCTTTACGTTCGAATTTCGTCTGCGCTTTCTTCATCCACGGAACGTGCGCGTAACCGAAGACGGCGACGCGGTCGGGCCGCATCGAAATGACGCTGCGCAGCGTGGTTTCGAACGTCTCGGTCGTCTGATGGGGGAGGCCATACATTAAGTCAATATTAATCGAACGGAATCCGCGAGCGCGGCAATGTTGAAATAGTTCCTTCGTCTGCTCCTCCGACTGCTCGCGGTTCACAGCTTTTTGAACTGTTATATTAAAATCCTGCACGCCGAGCGAAATGCGATTGAAACCGAGGCGCGCGAGCGTGTCGATATGTTCGTGCGAGGTGACGCGCGGATCGACTTCGATCGCGAGTTCCGCATCGGGGGTGAATGTAAACTCTTTTGTAAACATTCCGTGGAGTTCCTCCAATTCGGCGGGCGTGAGGTGCGTGGGCGTGCCGCCGCCGAGGTGGAGCTGACCGAGCGTCCGGCGATGTTTCAAATAGGGCGTCAGCATCGCGAGTTCCTTCTTCACGCGGTCGAGATACGTGCGATTGCGCGACGGAATATTTGTAATGACGACGTTGCAGCCGCAGAAAAAGCACAATTCCTTGCAAAACGGAATATGCGTATAAATCGCGAGCGGTTGCGCGACGGCGTCGGCGCGTTCGATCGCATCGGTAAACTCGCGGACGCCGAATTGTTCGGACCACTGCGGCGCGGTCGGATAACTCGTATAGCGCGGACCCTGCCGATCGAGTCTTTCGATAAGATCGGGCGTGATGTCGCCCGGATTGAGAATCGGTTGCATGATTACAAATAATTTGAATAATTAGTTATTTACAATGCGTCCGTTCGATATCGTCGGACTTCGTCGACAAGCCATTCCACGGCGGCGATCGGCGCCTCCGGAAAAATTCCATGGCCGAGATTGAATATATGTCCCGGAAGACCCGCGTTGGCATCGAGAATGCGGCGGGCCGCCGCGCGCACCGCCGACTCCGTGCCGAGCAGCGCGTGCGGATCGAGGTTTCCTTGAAATGTTAAATTCGGCACGCGGGCGCGCGCTTCCGCGAGGTCGAGGCGCCAGTCGATCGAAAGACACGTCGCGCCCGTCGTCGCGGCCTGTTCCAAAATGCCACCGATGCCGTTTGTATAATAAATGAGCGGCGCGCCGAATCGTTTAAGTTCGTCGAAAACCCGCCGCGCGTACGGGAGGGCGAACGTTTCATAATCGTGCGGCGCGAGCGCCGACGCCCATGTATCGAATAACTGCACGGCCTCGCAGCCCGACTCGATTTGCATTCTTAACGATCCGATCGCCGCCGTCGCGAGCCGCTCGAGCAGCCCGTGCGCGAGCGCCGGTTCCTGAAATAACATTCGTTTCACGGCCGCGAAATCTTTGGAACCGCCGCCTTCGACGAGATAAGTAAATAAGGTAAAAGGCGCGCCCGCGAATCCGAGCAGCGGGATTTCGGCCGGCAGCTCTTTTTTTATTAATTGTATGGATTGCGCGACGAACGGCATTGTTTCATAAGGATCCGCGTCGCGAAGCGCGTCGACCTGCGCGCGCGTGCGCACGGGACGCGTGAATTTAGGCCCGCCGTCGCCGAATTCGACGGGTGCGCCCATCGCCTCGAGCGGAATTAATATATCACTGAAAAGAATCGCCGCGTCGAATCGGAACCGCCGGATCGGCTGCAGCGTGACTTCGCACGCGAGTTCCGGGGTCCGGCACAATTGTAAGAATGTACATTTCTCGCGCACGGCGCGGTATTCGGGAAGGTACCGCCCCGCCTGCCGCATGATCCAGACGGGCGTGCGTTCGACGCGCTCGCCTTGCAGCGCGCGTAGAATCAGTGGTTTTTGGATTTGTAAAGTCAAGGAATTGATTATTTATAATTACGGTACAAAGCGATAACCGACGCCGCGAATGGTTAAGAAGTGTGCAGGCGTGTCCGGATCGGTTTCGAAGATTTTTCGAAAACGTACAATAAAATTATCGACGGTCCGCGTCGTCGGAAACGCGTCGCGACCCCAGACGCGGTCGAGGATTTCGTTGCGCGCCACGACGCGGCCCTGTTCCTCGACGAGCATCCGGAAAAGTGCCGCCTCCTTTTGCGTCAGCGTCGCGCGGCCGCCGGGGCCGACGGCTTCGAACGTCGCGAAATTCACCTCGCAACCGTCGCCGAACTTTAATAATGATTGCGCCGGCGGCCGCTCCGTCGCGCGCACGGGTTCGCGGCGCAGGATCGCGCGCACCCGAAGTAACAATTCTTTTAAATGAAACGGTTTTGATAAATAATCGTCGCCGCCGAGTTCGAGTCCGCGGATGCGGTCGGGCACCGTGCCGCGCGCGGTTAAGAATAGAATCGGCACGCGGCACCCCTCGGCGCGCAACTGTTTACAAATACTGAAACCATCCAATTCGGGAAGCATGACGTCCAGTAATATTAAATCATAGGATCCGCGGCGCGCGCGGTCGAGGCCCGTGCGGCCGTCGCGCGCGACCGTCGTACTGTAGCCTTCGGCCGTCAAATTCTCCGCGATGCCCGAGGCGAGGTGCTGCTCGTCTTCGATGATGAGGATCGACGGCGTTGGATGATTCATGGCGTCGCGGGCCGATTTATTAGTTTAAGATTGTTGCGCCGCAAGCGGAAAGAAAACGCGAAACGTCGCGCCGAAGCCCTTGCCCGCGCTCTCGACCGCGACGCCGCCGCCGTGGGCGCGCGCGATTTCGCTTACTAAATATAATCCAAGACCCGTGCCTTTCGTCGTTCGCACGCGCTCGTCGCCGGCGCGGTAAAATCGCTCGAATACGCGCGCGGCTTCCGGCGGATCGAGGCCGACGCCGTGATCGCCGACCGCGAGCGCGGCACGGGGGCCCTCTTTATATAATTTTAACGATATTTCGGACGGCGGCTCGCTGTATTTGATGGCATTATCGATAAGATTCTCGAGGACCGACTGAAACGCCTGCGGATCGACCGGCGCGCGAATGTCGGGCGGAATTTCCGCGGCGATTTCGAATCCGCGCTCGGCGAACATCGGCAGGTTGTATTCGATGTATTGTAATATTTCCTTCGAGAGATCGAGATCGACCGGGTGAAACACTAACAATCCGGCCTGCGCGCGGCCCGCGGCGAGCAGGTTCTCGACCGATCGATTCAAACGTTCGACGTCGGCGAGCATGCGCGATGAGTATGTTTTCACGCGATCGGCGTCGTCCGGGCGCAATTCCAACGATTCCGCGTGCAATCGTAACGATGCGAGGGGCGACTTGAGTTCATGCGTGACGGCCGCGAGAAAATTAGCTTCCGCGCGGCGCAATTGTTCCTCGTGCCGCAGCGAGCGGAATATAAGCCATGCGCCCGACGTCATCGCGAGCGCGAACGCAGAGCCCTCGGCGGCAACCATGATAATTCTGCGCCGGCGAGCGGGGGCGTCGAGCGGCGCTTGATTCGGATCGCTGTCGCGCACGAGCAGGACGTTCCACCACGTCACTTGCGCGAGGGCGATAACTAATATTGCCAAAAATAACAAAAGCGGACCGCGGGAGACGCCGTCTCTGGAATTTTCCACGGCCGGCGTTTTCATTTATATACCAATTCCGTTCGCCAGCGCGGCGTCGACCGCTTCCGCGAGCGCGTCGACGTGCGATTCGTCGTGCGCGGCGCAAAGGAATCCCACCTCGTACGCTGAGGGCCCGAAATAAAATCCGCGATTTAATAATTCATGATAAAGCGGCGTGAATCGGCGCGCGGAATCGGCGTCGAGATCCTTCGCCCGTCGCGGCGGCGCTCCGGGCGCGAGATAGATCCAAAAAACGGAGCCGCGGCGCACGAACGACGCATTCGCGCGGTGTTTTGTAAATAGTTGATTCATGGACGATTCGAGGCGGGCGCCGAGGCGTTCGAGTCGTTCATAAATATTCTCCGAACGCAGAATTTGTAATGTCGCGAGTCCCGCCGCCATGCCGAGCGGATTGCCGGAGAGCGTGCCGGCCTGATAGACGCGTCCGAGCGGCGCGACGTGATCGAGAATCTCGCTTCGCCCTCCGTACGCGCCGACGGGCAGGCCGCCGCCGATGATTTTTCCGTAGGTCGCGAGATCCGGCGCGATTTGATACAATTGCGCCGCGCCGCCGAATGCGACGCGGAACCCCGAAATCACTTCGTCGAAAATGAGACATGCCCCGGTCTCCGCGCAGCGTTTTCTTAAATATTGCAAAAATTCGGCGCGTTGCAACAGAAGTCCGTTGTTCGCGGGCACGGGCTCGATCAGGACTCCCGCGACGTTGCCGCCGTGTTCGCGCATCGCGCGATCGAATCCTTCGACGTCGTCGAGATCGCAGACGATCGTATGTTTTGTAAAATCCGCGGGAACGCCCGCGGACGACGGAGTTCCAAATGTAACGAGTCCGCTGCCGGCGTTTACTAACAACGAATCCGCGTGTCCGTGATAGCAGCCGTCGAACTTAATAATAATGTCGCGCCCTGTGAAACCGCGCGCGACGCGCACCGCCGACATCACCGCCTCGGTTCCTGAAGATACAAATCGCATTTTTTGTAAATGCGGATTCGCGGCCTGCATGGCTTGCGCGAGCGCGATTTCGCCTTCGTGCGGCGCGCCGAATGTCAATCCTCGCGCGGCGGTCTCCCGGACGGCGGCGACGACGCGCGGGTGCGCGTGTCCGAGGATCAGCGGGCCCCACGATCCGCAAAAATCGATATATTTGCGGCCGTCGACATCATACAAATAAGGCCCTTCGCCTTTTGTAAAGAATACGGGCGTTCCGCCGACGGCGCGGAAAGCGCGCACCGGCGAATTGACGCCCGCGGGCATCAATTGGACGGCGCGTTGATACAGTTCTTCGGAGCGCGGGCGCGGTCGGGGCTCGGGCATGGCGTCAAATCCAACGATTTTTGCAGGCGTCGCGCGCGTGATAAGTTAATATAAGATCCGCTCCGGCGCGCGCGATCGCATATAAATTTTCCATCGCGGCGGCGCGCTCGTCGAGCCAGCCCGCGGCGGCCGCCGCTTTTACCATCGAATATTCGCCGCTCACGTTATACGCGGCGACCGGAAGCGACGTGCGCGCGCGGACGTTCGAAATAATATCCAAATAGGCGAGCGCGGGCTTGATCATAATAATATCGGCGCCCTCCTCCTCGTCGAGCGCGCACTCGCGGAGCGCCTCGCGCGCGTTGCGCGGATCCATTTGATAAGTCTTGCGGTCGCCCGACGCGGGCGCGCAATGCGCCGCCTCGCGGAAAGGGCCGTAGTACGCGGACGCATACTTGGCGCTGTACGCCATCAATCCGGTATTTACAAATCCCTCGGCGTCAAGCGCGTCGCGAATCGCGCCGACTCGGCCGTCCATCATATCCGAGGGCGCCACGAAATCGGCCCCCGCGTGCGCGCAGGCCAGGGCCTGCGCGGCCAGATGTTGCAAAGACGGATCGTTTAGAATCAGGCCGCCGTGCAAAATTCCGCAATGGCCGTGATCCGTGTAGGCGCAAAGACAAATATCACAATAAACGACGACGTCGTTCGCGAATCTTTTCTTAAGTTCGCGGACGGCGCGCGGGATCAGCGCGTTTTCGTCCGCCGACGAAGAGCCCGACGCGTCTTTTCCGCCCTCGGGCACGCCGAACAGTATAATCGAACGGACGCCGGCCTCGAGATCGGAGCCGACAGTCGCTAATAATCGGTCGATCGACTGCCGCGCGATGCCGGGCATCGAATCGATGCGTTCCTCGATTCCGTTGCCATCGAGCACGAAGTGCGGTTGTATCAATTGTTCGCGGGAAAGGCGCGTTTCGCGCACGCTCTCGCGGATCGCGGCGGTGGCGCGGAGGCGGCGCGGCCGCCTTCGCAAATTGTAATAATAAGGATCGTTCATTGGATCGTCGAGAGGATCGACGCCGGTTCGGGGCCCGGCGAAAGTAATATATTTGGAAACTTCGCGCCGCGAAGCGCGGCGAGCGTGGCCGCGCCGATCGCGACGGCGCACTTGGTTTCGAAGGGGCGCAGCGCTTTGAAGGTCGCGACGCCCGACGGCGAAAAGAATATTGTAAAATCCGCCTTCTCGCCGACGAACGATTGTAAAGATTCCGCGGCGGCGGGCGTCGTTTCATAAAGTGTCGCACGCACGAGCGTGAATCCGGAGGCGCCGAGCGATTGTTCGAGTTCGGCGCGGGGTTCGCGCGCGCACGGGAAAAGCACGCGCGGCGGCCCGGTTTTCGAGCGCGTCGCGGCGTGCCGTTTTACCAATTCCGCGAGTGCGAGCGCGCCGTCGCCTTTACTAACGATATCGACGGGCGCCCCCGCGCATTCGAGCGGTTCCGCCGAGCCGCGTCCGACGGCTCCGAATACAGGACCGCCTTTCCGCGGCCGCGTTCTGATATATTCAAATCCGCCCGCGCCGAGAAACGCGTCGGACGCCGTGCGGCTCGTGAATAGTATATAATCGAATTCCGCGCAGCGCTCGATCTGTCGAATCGCGAGATCGTCGGCGCACGTCCGCGTTTCGATCATCGGCGCGAGCATCGTTCGCGCGCCCCGCTCCTCGAGTTCGCGCGCGAGCGCGTCGCCGCGGCCTTTTTGTTGTGTTAATATTACAGTTTTGTCTTTTAACGAAAACGGAATTTCGGATTCCGCGCTTTTTAAGATTTCGGCGGCGCGCTTCGCGGCTTGTGTAAAGGTCTCGGCCACCGCCCGAGCCCGCCGCATGGGCGCGCTCCCCGGTTCGACGGGCCCGAGCACGGCGTCGATCACCGCGCATCGGCCGCGACGGCGCGCGTAGGCGCCGACGGGTTCGGAGCATCCGCCTCCGAGCGACGCGAGCACGGCGCGCTCGGCGTCGACGGCGGCGCGCGCATTGGCATCGTTTAGAAATGCGAGTTTTCGTTCGATTTTTGCATCGTCGGCGCGGATCTCGAGTCCGAGCGCGGCCTGTCCCGGCGCGGGCACGAACACCGACGGATCGAGGCGCACAACTGTAAATTCACTTAAATCCACGCCGAGGCGGTTGATTCCGGCTTTCGCCAGCAGAATCGCGTCGTAAAGTCCGGAATGCAGCCTTTCAATTCTAGTTGTAATATTCCCGCGCAATTCCATCAGCGACGTGTCGGGCCTTCTCGCGATCCATTGCGACCGGCGCCGCGTGGACGACGTTCCGATATGTGCATTTTGCGCGACGGGCAGCGCGAAACGCGGATCGTACGATTCTTTTCGAATAATTAATATATCCGCCGGATCCTCGCGCGGCGGCGTCGCGGCGAGCGAGAGACCCGCGGGAAGGTCGACCGGGAGATCCTTTAATGAATGAACCGCGACGTCCGCGTCGCCCTGCAGCAGCGCGTCCTCAAGTTCTTTTGTAAAAATCCCTTTGCCTTCGATCGACGTGAACGGACGGTCGACGATCACGTCGCCCGTCGTTTTTCTTACAATGAGAACCGCCGCCTCGCCCGAAGCTTCCAACGACGCCGCCATTGCGCGTGACTGCGCGAGCGCGAGTGCGCTGCCACGGGTGGCGATTCTTATCATGGCTGTGGGATTTTAGCAGCCGGAACGCGATTTAGTCCGGCAATGGCGGCGCCGGTGCCGCGAAGTGTTCGAACGAGCGGCTTCCGCGGAGCACTGCGGCGTTATTATTAGTGTTTTGGCGCGCGCGTTACGCGTTTGCGACGGCGAGGGCAATCGAATCGAGCGTTTTTCGCGCCCACGGCCGGCCATTTTCGGCGTCGACCCAGCTCGAAATGGCGCCGCGGAGACTTGTTTCTTCTTTTTGTAATAATGCCGGAACGTCCATTCCGCGCGCGAAAGCGTGGGCCACGCGGTGGCTCGTCTCCGTAGCCCGCGCGAGCATTCGCCGCAGAGCCGTCTGATCGCGAAGTTTCAATTCGGTGACGGCGCGCGCGGCGGCGGATTCACCGCGCGCTCGGGCGCCGCCGAACGCAAGTCCGTCGGCCCGGCGGATTTCGCGTTCGGCAAGGCGTCCGAGGCGCAAGACTAATAATTGTCGCGCGCGCTCGATTTCAGCGCGCTGGCGTTCGACGCGCTCCGCGGCGACGGCTCGGAGATCGTCGATACTATAAACTACAACATTTTCGAGCGTGCGCACGTCCGGCGCGACGTCGAACGGAACCGCGAGATCGACGATTTGAAGCGGATTGGACGCCGAATCGGATGCCGGATTGGATGCAACAGCGCCGCGCGCGGCGAGCAGCGCGCGCCCTTCTATTTTTGTAAATATAGCATTCGGCGCCGACGTGGACGTTAACAATGCGGCGATCGCGGGCGGGTTCGCGAGGAACGTGTCAAATTCCATGGCCGCGCCGCCGAATCGTTTCGCGAGCGCCAGCGCTTTCGAATGCGTTCGATTGATAAACAATAGCGGAATGCCGCCACGCTTCGAAAGCGACGTCGCGGCTTGTTCGGTCATTTCGCCGGCGCCGACGAGCGCGACCGGCAACATGGAATGGCAGCGTTCGGAGGCGCGCCTCAATTGTTCGGTTGCGAGCGATACAACCGATGCGCCGCGGCAAAGACTGGTTTCGCGGCGAACGCGGCGCGCGACGCGGAACGCCTCGCTTGTGATATATCGAAGGCGCGGTCCGAGCGTGCCCGCGGCCTCCGCCTGATCGATTGCGGCGCGTAGTTGACCGAGAATTTGCAATTCGCCGACGACGAGCGAATCGAGCGAACAGGCGACTTCGAACAGATGATTCACGGCCGATTCGCCGTCGAGCGCGAAACTAACATTCGGGATTCGCGATCCGCGGCGCGCGAACATCGTGAAAATTAAATTTACAAATTCCGCCGCCCGCGCGCGCGCGTCGTGCGTGAACAAAACTTCAAATCGGTTGCACGTCGATAATATAACGACTTCTCCCGCGCCGAATTGTAGTAATCCGCGCGCGATTTCCGTCCGCGTCGCCGGATCGCGCGTGAATTCGCCGAGCGCGCGAATTTCACAATTGCGATGGCTGATCCCGACGATGCCGAAATCCGGGCAAATGGCGCGGGTTCGAATTGTGGAGGGGGGTGAAAGCGTCAACACGGCGTGAGTGATTCGTCCAAAGTCTTTCGTTTGCAGAAGGTTCCATGTCATCGAACTGTCAGGAGCCCGACGAATTTCCCGACCCCCCGCTTGAGAACAGCGGCCGCGCGGGACGAAAAGGCACAAAGGAGATTTGTTGAAATGACGGAGAGTTCGGAAATCAGCGCGAATCCGCCGGTGGACGAGGGTATCGACATTGCGATGCTCAAATCGGCCGTCGAACAATCGACACCGGCCGGCGAGGCCTGGTTTGTGATCGGCGGCGACGATCTCGTGCTTTCCGTGATGACTTCGGCCGCCGACGCCGGCGTGCTCGTTTCGAGAATCGACGGCGCGGATGCTTCAAAAGTGGCGCCCGGATCGTTAGTCATCGTGGAACTCCCCGGTGGCGACAGCGAAACCATCGTGGTGGAGGCGGCGAATCACGGCGCGATCGTCGTCGCGGTGCTCGATCAACCGACAATCGAATGGTTTACAAAAGTAATTAAGAGCGGAGCGTGCGACGTCGTCGCCGGAGTACCCACTCCCGAAATCGTTTCGTCGAGATGTAAAAAGTGGAAAAGCAGGATTGCCGAAGCTAAGAAAGGAGGGTGAACCTCAAGTCGACCGAGTCGGCGACGCTTCAAAACGTCCTTCGCTACGAATTCCACGGAATCTTATATTTCGAACTTCATTATATTCGCGCTGGTGCCGCAACGGCGGCCGGTGCCGCGAACTCCGCGGACGCCTGCGTGTGGACCGAACGCGTCGCGGCCCATATTGTTTATGAACATCCGAAGGCCGGCGATCGCGTTGAAATCGAAAGGTTGATGGGAATGATTCACGCCGTGCGGCGGGTTTAGAATGCCCTGCGCAACTCGCCGCGACCCAACCCGCCGAGCGACCAACGGGGGGGTAAGAAGAGGTGAATGCTGAATGGGCAACGCTTGGAACATAACTATTCATCGGTGTCGAAGGCAAATCTTCAATATATACATTTAATTTTTCCCGGTTGGGAGCGCGATTGGATTGAGGCGCGCCGAGCATCTGTCCGAGCCGACGGCCCAATCCCATCGAGAGCGACCATTTCGCAGCGCCCGCGGCGATTTTCTGTGCGAGAACTCCGGGGGAGACGCGAAGCAGAGTTGGCGCAACCGCGCGCGCGAGTGTTCGCCGCGTTTACAAACGCCGCATTTGAGGCTGACAATGACTTCCGTTTTCACAAATCGTTCATTAGCGTTCGTCGCCGCGGCCGGCGCGTCGATGTTACTATTCGCAGGCGGCGCGATCGCCCAATGTTCAAAAACCACGGCAAACGCGGTCGGTATCTGGCGGTCCGACAGTTTTAAATTCGAACCCTACTCCATTCCGGTTCCCGGCGGCTCGCTTCCCTACGCGGCGGGGACGGCGCGTTACAGCGTCTGGCAGGTGCTGCCCGCCGAATTGTGTACTTACTTTCGTTGCGGCAACGGCAACCGGGAACTCGATTTTCGGGCCGTCGAGTTCAATGTAAGTTACACATCCGCGGCGCTTCAGAATTATGATTCGCCGAAAATTACAATTACGGATATATTAATGCCCGTTCCGGCGACGCCGACGCGCTGCTGCCCCGTTCCGAACGCGCCCGGCCTCACCTTCTGGCCCACGCCGAATTTCATCACAGGGGGATCGCCCGGCTGCCATTATCGGGTTTACCTCAAAAAAGGCGGTCCTCCTTATGTAGTATCTCCCGGCACGGCCGGCCTCGCGTTCGTCTGGGAGGATTATGAAATTCAATATGGACAGGGCAATTCATTACAAATCGACCGCACGACGATGGAGCCGGCCGCGACCCTGACCGACGCTGACAATAGTTTCTCGGGATATACAATTCCGACGATCGTGGGCGGATCGCTTGTATACGCTCCGACGACAATGCCTAATTTTGGGACGGTCGCGACGCCGCTCTCGGGCGAGTTCTGCGTCACTTGGTATTTCGATCAATCGATGATACAACCGATCAAGAATGCTCATAATGTCACCGGCGCCATGCCGGGAGGCGGCGTGGCTCCCGCGAGCATCGTCAGCATTTCCGGCGACGACGGCCGCGGCGCGCTCTTCCCGTTCAAGAATGATATTATATCTTATATGGGAAACACCCACGCCGGATTCACGGCCGCGGGCAGCGGCGGATTCAGTAATACAACATTTCTGATCCCGCTCGTATTTTACTCGGGTTTCACCATTCCTCCCATTTTCGACCCCAACCCGGAAAATTGGAAAACCGGCCCCGCATTTATTTACTCCAAAACTGTAACATCATGGCTGTCCGACCTTGGCGTGAACAACGCCGCGTCGTACGATCCCAATAAATGTTATCTCGGCTTGTGGCTCGGAGTCGACCTCGCCGCTCCGCTGATCGACGCGTCGCTGGTGAACTTTTCCCTCACGTTCACGGACATCTCCGCCGCCACGCCGACTTATTGTATGTACGGCTCCATAACAAATCCCGGCGGCCCCGCCGCGCGCAATCTCGTCAACACCGCGGGTTCGCCATACTGCGCTCCCTTCAACGGCCTCGGCAAACGCGAGCATCGGACATTCTTTACAAATCAATCGGGCATGACGCCTCTCTCCAATCCAACAATTGGTACTCCGCCCTTCGCCCTACCTCCCGGCGAAGCCTTCGTCGGCCTTGGCCAGGACCCCGCCTCCCTTCCCGGCCAGACCTTCGGAATCCAGTGCCTCGTCCTCGACGCCAACACCTTCAAATTTATTGATACAACCAACGTCGCCCTCATGCGCGCGCAGTGAGATATAACAATATCCTCCGCTCACCCCAATCTCATCAAACCCTTAATTATTCCCAGTTGGGAGCTCGATGGGACTGGGTCGCGGCGAGTTGCGCAGGCGAATGTTATATATATCAAACGCGGAGCGTTTGATATATATATAACATTCGCCGAGCACCTGTCCGAGCCGCCGACCCAGTCCCATCGAGAGCGACCATCTCGCCGCGCGCGTAGCGCACTTCGCCGCGCGCGCAGCGCAAGCGCCTCGCGGCGCCAGAGCGCAAGCGCCATGCGGCGCCGGAGCGCGCCCCCCTGCGCGCGCAGCGCATTTTGCGTGGCGGCGCTCCGCAGCATTCGTAAGATGCCCGCATGATGCACCTGATCGCGATTGCGTGTCTCTTAACAATTCAGCAGCCGGCCGAGTCGCGTCCGTCGTCCGACGCGCCGTGGAAAATCGAAGATCCGCATGGAAGCTACAAAACCGTCGCGTTCAACACCGACGAAGCCACGTGGCTCCATCTCGACGTCAGTCCGGACGGCGCGACAATTATATTATCCATTCTGGGCGACTTATATACAATGCCCTCGTCGGGTGGAAAAGCCGCGCGCATCACGTCGGGCGCGGCCTACGACGCGCAGCCGCGTTTCAGTCCCGACGGAAAGTGGATCGCGTTCGCGAGCGATCGCAACGGGCTCGAGAACATCTGGATTTGCGATATTGAAGGAAAAAACGCGCGCGTGATCAGTAGTGAAAAAGGAAGTTCCGTCAGCGCGCCGTCGTGGTCGCCCGACGGACAATATATCATCGCCCGCAAACGCCTCACCGACACTTCCTCGCTCGGCACCGTCGAATTGTGGATGTGGCATGTGCGCGGCGGCGGGGGAGTGCAAATTACAAAAAAAGACGAGCAGCCCGACGCCGCGGATCCGGTATTTTCGCGCGACGGGCGGTTCATTTATTTTTCCGCGCGCGAATCGAGATATAAATATTCGCGGAATATTAATGAAGGAATCTGGCAGATCAAACGATTCGACCGGCAGGGCGGACAAACTATACAATTAACGAGCGAGTATGGAGGCGCCGCGGCGCCGATGGTTTCGCCCGACGGAAATTCGCTCGCGTTCACGCGCCGTGTACGCGCAAAAACGCGGATCGAAACGATGGACCTCGCGTCGGGCGCGACGCGCGTCGTCGCGGAGGACGTCGAACGCGATATGCAGGAAGGCTTTGCATTTCACGGGACGTTTCCAGGTTACAATTGGACGCCCGACGGAAAATTCATTATCGCGACGGCCGAAGGTAAGATTTGGAAATTTAGCGTTCTTGGGGGCGCGCGGACGCCGATTCCGTTCTCGGCCGACGTCGAGCAGCGCGTCGCCGATGCCGTGCGATTTAATAAAAAAGCCGCGAACGACGACGTGCGCGCGCGCATTCTGCGCTGGCCGGTCGAGTCGCCCGATTCGAAAAAATTAGTATTCAGCGCGCTCGGACATTTATATCACATGCCGATGCCGGGCGGAACGCCCCGCCGGCTGACGGCGCAGGAGGATCTCGAATTCTGCCCCTCATTTTCCGCCGACGGCGACAAACTTACTTTTGTTACATTCGGCGAAAAATCCGGCGCCGTCTGGGTCGCGAACGCGGACGGAAGTTCGGCGCGCCAGGTGACGACGATTCCCGCGCAATATGCAAATCCATCCTTTTCGGCCGACGGCAAGAAAATTGTATTTTTGAAGGGAAGCGGCGCGACGTTGCGCGACGACGATCCGGCCGCGGAATTATATCTTGAGATTCACTGGATCGACGCCGGCGGCGGCGCGTCGCATTATGTAACAAGTGTCAAGAATCGAGGCACCAACCGCCGCATGTCGCGGCCCACGTTTAGTAACGACGGGAAACGTATCTATTTTATCGACGACGAACCGGCGGGGAAGGCGGGCGAAGGTGAAAAAACCGTGCTTGCGTCGATACAAATCGACGGCATGGACCGCCGCACGCATCTGCGGTTCTCGCGCGCGGAGGAAGTTACAGTTTCGCCCGACGAGAATTGGTTAATGATCAGCGAATTGCACAATGCGTATCTCGCGGCGTTCCCGCGCGCCGGCGCGCAGACAGTCGAAATCAATCTCGATAATTGTGTCGTCCCGATCGCCAGACTCACCGACGACGGCGGAGAATTCGTCAATTTCGCGGACGGCGGAAAAACATTAACATGGATTTACGGACCGACCTACCACCGGATTTCGATGCGGGACGCGCTCCCCGAACCGGCGGCTTCAAAAGAAGATACTAAAGATCCAAAGAAAGATGATAAGAAACCGGCGGCGCTTCCGAAGTCCGACGCGATCGAAATTGTATTAAATGTGCCGCGCGCGAGGCCGTCGCGCGTCGCGGCCTACGTCAATGCGCGAATTATTAGCATGAAAGGCGACGAAGTGATCGAGAACGGCGCGATCGTGGTCGACGGCGACCGCATCCGCTCGGTCGGCCGTTTTGATCCGCCTTCGGTTCCCGCGGGCGCCGAAATTGTAGATTGTGCGGGCGCCACAATCATGCCCGGCATGTTCGACGAGCACGCGCATCTTCATTATTCCACATCGGATATATTAACGAAACGCCCATGGAAGTATTTGGCGAATCTGGCCTACGGCGTCACGTCGACCCACGACCCCTCCGCGAGCTCGCATGAAGTGTTTACACAAGCGGAAATGGTGGAGGCGGGATTCATGGTGGGGCCGCGCATTTTCTCGACTGGATTTATACTATACGGCGCGGATACGCCCGGCCGCGCAATTGTTAATAACCTCGACGACGCGCGGAAACATCTTCGGCGAATGAAAGCGCTCGGCGCGTTTTCTGTTAAATCCTACATGCAACCGAAACGCGAGCAGCGCCAGTGGATTCTGCAGGCGGCGCGCGAGGAACAAATGATGGTCGTTCCCGAGGGCGGCGGCGATCTCGAGTCGAATATGAGTATGATTCTCGACGGACACACCACCATCGAACACGCGCTGCCCGTCGCGCCGTTGCACAAAGACGTTGTCGAATTATTTGCAAAGTCCGGCACGTCGTACACTCCCACGCTCCTTGTTGCGTATGGCGGCCTTTGGGGCGAATTGTGGTATTATCAACACGACGAAGTCTGGAAAAACGAACGATTATTAAAATATGTTCCCCAAGGCGTCGTCGACGGCAAAGCCCGCATCCGCGCCGTCATGGCAACCGATGAAGACTGGCACCACATCGACGTCGCCGCCGGCGCGAAGAAAATTGTAGACGCCGGCGGACGCGTCTGCATGGGCGGCCACGGCCAGATGCAAGGGCTCGGTCCGCATTGGGAAATGTGGACCATGGTTCAAGGGGGAATGACGCCATTACAAGCAATTCGCGCATCGACTCTCGCTCCCGCACAGACACTTGGACTTGACGGCGATTTAGGATCGATCGAAATCGGGAAATTGGCGGATTTCATTATTTTAGAGAAAAACCCGATGGAGCAGATTCGTAATTCAGAAACTGTAAAGTCGGTCGTTAAGAATGGCGTATTATATAATTTAAAGGATTTGGAAAGGAGATAATTAGTTAAAGAGTTTAGAACGCGGGGCGGGCTCCGTGGCGCGTCCCGCGACCGCCTCGCGTCCCCCGCTCTGACACTAACGATAGGAACGCTAACTAAGTGCGCGCGTCATGCGGCCAGGATCACTGACGGCGAGGCGATGCCGCGACGGGCGAATTGTCCGGGGGCCGCGCATGCGGCCCCCGGACATCGGCCCGCCGGCATGGCCGAGCAGCCGCGTGTATTAGTGTTAAGTGTTATCATAGGAACTGGCGGGCGGCGGGTCCGTGGCGCTAGACAGCGGCGGCGAAGGCGACGCCCCGTCGCGTCGAGTGTGTGCCACGCGCTGGCGTGCGGGTCGCGACAGGGCGTGGCCGGAGCATCGCCGCTGCGCCGCGCCGCGGAGCCCGCCGCCCGCAATATCCACCTCTATTTCCAAAATATATGTATATAAACAAAAGAAGCGCCGACTCGCGCCGGCGCTTCTCTTAAACAAGAACCGAAATGTCTGGCCTTAATGTTGCGGCATCGTGAACCAGGCGTTGAAATCGTTAATATCGACGATTCCGTTGCCGTCGATGTCGCCGGTGAGCATTCCGGGGAGTTCACCATAAACAGCGTGATAAACTTTCGAGCGGAACACCATCAGATAGAGGAGCCATGCGTCGGTGCCGTCGACGTGTCCGTCGCCGTCGATGTCGCCGCGGTCGTCCATTGCGTTTTCAACAATCGTGTTATGAGCGTTAAATTGTACATTTCGCACAATTTGACACTTGCCGCTCGACGGCCAGCGAACCACGATCCACTCGAACGTCGACGCGCCGCCCTGGCCGAGGCCGAAGTGCTGACGCGACGGTTCCTGCGATAGATAGCTCGAACCGACGGTGACTTCGCGCATCTGCGCCTTGCCCATTTGCTTAAGATAAATATCCGCGCCGGCAATATTAAGACTTCCGCCCTGCCGGACGAGATCGACTTCGAGCCAGTCGTTGTTATATGCAATCGTATTCATGAATAATCCCGCGGGCAGGCTGATTTCGCCGCTGCGCGTTTCGAACAGATCGAGCCTGCCGTCGCCGTTGTAATCGAACGCGACGAGTCCGCGTCCCGAGTCGCCGTCGGGGTCGCCGACTTTTGTAAACTCCGGAGCGAGCGCGTTGATGTTCTCGAACATGATGCCCATGTTGTCCATTCCGGGCATCGGATACATGCTCATGCTGAGCGTATTGGTATAAACCATATCCATATTATGTTCGTAACCCGAAACCGTCGCGTGATCGAGATCGCCGTCGTTATCGAAATCGAAGAACGTGTCGCCCCAGCCGAAAATCGACTCGGCGGCATCGGAGTCCATCGCGACGTCGACAAACGCCATGTTTCCGGCGACGGAGTCGTTTCGATATAAACGATCCATCCCCATCTCCATGCCGTCCATCATCATCGCCATGTTGGTCAAGTGCAGGTCGATGTCGAGATCATTATCGAAATCGCCGAGCGCGCAGCCCATTTCATTCAATTCTTCGGGCGGGTTGCCGTTCATGCCGATCGAGGTCGAGATTTCGTTAAATGTTCCATCTTTCATATTCAGGAACATGCGGTCGAAATAGAAATCGACGTTGACGTGCAGGTCGGGGTAGCCGTCGCGATTGATATCGAGCCAGACGGGCTGCCACGAGTTGCCTAAATATATATTATCAATTCCGGAACCGAGCGTCGCGTCGACGAACCGGCGCGGCGAATAGTTAGGATCGTTCGGATCGCCCTGCGTGGGATTCGGTGAATTGTGAAATAACCGATTCTGTTCGTGGTGCGTGCCGTACGTGCCGTTGTTCCATGCAATGAAAAGATCGACGTTTCCGTCGATGTCGTAGTCGCCCGCGCACGCGCCGGCCGAGAATCCCTGCGTCGTGTCCTTTTGGGTCGCTTTGAATACAAATCCGGACTGCGGCGTCACGTCGACGAAGTCGTAGCCGCCCGCGGATCCTTTATTTCGGAACAATTTGAGCGCCGAGCCGCCAAGGGGGGCGCCGGGGCCGCCGAGATGGCATGCTACAAATATGTCGAGGTCGCCATCATTATCATAATCGACGAAAAGTCCGCACGCGCTCGCGCTCGACGGATCGTCGACGTGGTGGGATGCCGCGACTTCCGAGAACTTGCCGTTGCCGAGATTTTTGTAAAGTTGATTCGCGCGATTTTTATTATTAGGCAGGAAAACGTCGAGCCAGCCGTCCGCGTCGAAGTCGCCGATCGCGACGCCGCCCGCCTCTTCGTGAACGAGCGGGTCCATGTCTTTATAAACAAAATTGATTCCCGGATTTAAAGGATCCTGCGCGGCCTTTTTTGTAACTTCTATAAAAGTGCCGGGAAGCTGGCCTTGGGGAGGCAGCGCGAACGCTGCCGGAGCGTATCCCCAAAATGCGGAAAATATTAGCAAGGCGCTCATTGTTGTACTCCTGAGGAGAGGGGGGTGTGTCGTCGCGTGGATACGCGGCGGCTTGCGGAAATTGGGGGTGAGGTCTTTCCAGAACGCGGATGCTTGTGGGACAAGCCGCGCAGAAGAAAAAAGTTACAACGCCAACAAAATTTTGACCAGATGCAAAAGTGAAGTTCCGCGCGCACGCCACGCGTCCGACGCGGGTCTTGACGACAACCGCGGCGTACGCCCGTCGGGATTCGTGATAAGTCGCAAAGCGGTGTCGCGTCGAAAGTCGGCTTGAAATTGCTGGCGCGTTGGGGGTTGTGGCAGCGAAATCGCGTGGAAGGGGCGGCCGACCGACCGCGCGTTCCTGACGACCTTCAGAGTCGCCGAACGGATAAGATCGGAGGCGATGGCAGAAGCACCGGCACCTCCAAAATTCGTCAACGATCCGCGGGCATTCGAGCACTTCGCCGCCGAATTGGCCTCCCACGGCGAAATCGCGGTCGATACCGAGGCCGATTCGTATTATTCATATCGCGAAAAAGTATGTTTAATTCAGATTTCGACGGAGGCGTCGGATTATCTGATCGATCCGCTCGCGCAACTCGATCTCGCGGCGCTGGCGCCCGCGTTCGCGAGCCCGCGGATTCGAAAAGTGTTTCACGACGCGGAATATGATATTCAACTATTGAAGGCCGCGGGCGTTCCGGAAATTAAGAATCTATTCGATACGAGACTCGCCGTCTCCATTCTCGGCTCCAAAACTCCAGGGCTCGCGAACGTCCTGCGCGATCGTTATGGAATCCAACTTGACAAATCGCAACAAAAGTCCGATTGGAGCCGCCGCCCCCTCACGAACGAACAATTGTTATATGCCCGGGAAGACACGCGGCATTTGTTAAGACTGGCGCGGGATCTCGAGCGCGAACTCGCGGCGGGGGATCGCATCGAATTGTTTCGATACGAATGCATGCGAACGGAGGCGTCGGCGCCGCGCGTCCGGACGGTGGATCCCGCGGACTGTTTAAGTATCCGCGGCGCCGACGAACTCGATCCGCGCGGACTCGCGGCGCTCCGGGAATTGTATCTCGAGCGCGAGCGCGTCGCCGGCGAGGCCGATTTGGCTCCGTTTCGGATCATACCGAACGAATTATTAGTTTTACTCGCGCGCATCCATCCCCGCGACGAACACGAACTCGCCGGCGTCCGCGCGCTGACGTATAAGTTAAAAGAACAATTCGGCCGTCCCGCGCTCGCGGCGCTCGCGAGGGCGCGCGAGCAGGGTCCGTGGATTCCGCGCCGGGCGGCGCCCGCGTTCAGCGAAGAGCAGTGGATGCGGCACGAACAACTTAAACGATGGCGGACGCGCAAGTCGGTTCAATATCAATTGGACGCCGTATTTATTGTGCATCGCCGGACGCTCGAATTTTTGGCGAAGAATCCGCCGGCGACGCTCGAGGAACTCTCGCGGGCCCCCGGACTCTCGCCGTGGCAGTTTCGCAACTTTGGCGAAGCGTTGATGCGGGAGATGGGATCTAAATAATATCGCCGAGGCCGCTTTGAAAATTGGATTTGGCGTAACAATCGAAACGGGGAGTTGCAAAAGAAAATAGGCGGCCGCTCGCAGGCGTCCCCTCGCGATTTGAAACATCGTCCGCCGCCGGCGGCGGGGGTTGCCGCGGTACTTGTCCGTGCCGCGCTCTCGCATCCGTCGGCCGCGAATCGCGGAATGCCGGGATATTTATATTAATGATCGAGCCGCGCCTGCGTCCATCCTTTTCCATTCGAACCGTTTCCAAATATTTCCAAATTTAGCGATGAAACTTTCCTACATACTTTTCGGTTGTATTGCATTTTCCGGCGCGGCCGCCGCGCAGAGCACGCTTCATACCTATCCGGGGTCCGCGCTCGGCGGCAATTTCGGCCAGTCGGTCGCGATCGTCGGCGATTGTAATCATGACGGATTTGACGACATCGTCGTCGGGTCGCCCAACGACGACACCGTCGGCATCAACGCGGGGAAATTTACTGTAATTTCCGGAAAGGACGGTTCGATGTTATCTTCACAATTCGGCGACAAGGCCGGCGACGGCATCGGTTTTTCCGTCGCGGGAATCGGCGACGTCGATTTCGACGGCTGCGCGGATTTCGCGGTCGGCGCCCCGTACGCGGACCCGGGAAATAATATCAACGGCGGGAAAGTTAAGATTATCTCCGGGAAATACGGAAATACGCTGTTCGAAATCGCGGGGCAGTCGGCCGGCGACGAATTTGGATATTCCATTTCCTACGCCGGATCGCAAGGAACCGAAAATATGATCATCGGCGCGCCCTATCGCAATTCCGCGGGCGGCTCCGGCGCGGGCAGCGCATATTTATATTCGGTTTCGGGCGCGAAATTGTTCGAATACGCGGGCGCACAGGCGGGACAACACTTCGGTTGGTCCGTCTCCGGAGGTTACAAAACCACGGGCAGCGGCAACTTCGACGTTTTGATAGGTTCGCCTCATTACAATGGCGCGTTTACGGATACGGGGCGCGTCGATATCTATTCGACGGGATCGACCCATGTGCATATTTCTTCACATAACGGTTCGGCGCAGGGCGAACTCATGGGAACTTCGGTCGCGCTCGTCGACGATACCAACGGCGATTTCTTCGCGGACTATATCGCGGGCTGTCCCGGTTATAATAATTCGACCGGACGCGCGCTCGTTTATCATGGCAAGACCGAAGTGCTCGCGAACACGTTCGCCGGCGCGGCCGCGGGCGATCAATTCGGCGCGGCCGTTTCGAATTGTAGTAACTCCGGGTTGAACGGCTCCTCCACCTTCGCGGTCGGCGCGCCGGGCGCGGGTTCGGGAAACGGTTATGTTAAAACCTATTCGTTCAACGGAATATTAATGAACACGCTCGCGGGCTCCGGCGGCGAGCGCTGCGGCGCGTCGATCTCGGGCGCGGGCAATCTCGGCGGCGCGTTCGCGACATTCGCGATCGGCTGTCCTAATAATAGCATTGCGGCTGCGTCCGCCGGCTGCGTGCGAACGTATTCGGATACATTTGCCGGCGCCGTCGGCGCGATGACGGTGAACGGCCTGGCAGTGGGCGACCAGCGCGGATTTGTAACAAAAGTCGTCGGCGACGTCGACGGCGACGGCATCGACGACCTCGTGATCACGTCGCCCTACGCCGTGCATTATTATCTATACCTCGGCATCCAATTTCATAACGAATTCGCCGGGCGCGCCGACATCATTTCGGGCGCGACGGGCAATGTCATCGCATCGTTCAACGGTTCGAACGCCGGCGACTTATTTGGATATTCGGCCGCGGCCGCGGGCGACTGCAATATGGACGGAAAAATCGATATCATCATCGGCGCGCCGCAGACGAACAATACGGTTCAGACGAATGGATATGCTAATATTTATTCCGGAGCGGGCCTTTCGATATTATTTACGACCGGCAGTCTGAATGCTAATGATGCCTTCGGTTTCGCCGTCGACGGCGCCGGCGATCTGAACGGCGACGGATTCGAGGACGTCGTCATCGGCGCGCCGAAGTCGAGTTACTACGGATCCTTCGCGGGCTACGTTGGCGCGCACTCGGGAGTGAACGGATCGTTCCTCTGGGACGCGCACGCAGGCGCCGCCTATGCACAATTCGGCTACTCGGTGGCGGGGCTCAAGGCGGATTGGACGGGCGACAATGTTAACGATATTATCGTCGGCGCGCCGTACGATACGGATTCGAACGGTTATAAATCCGGCGCGGCATTTCTCCTCTCGGGTGCCAACGGTAATATTACAAAAGTGTTGCAGCGCGGTAACAAATCCAACGCAGGCTGCGGCATCTCCGTCTGCGGCGTCGGCGACGTCGACCTGGACGGTTACGCGGACGCGATTGTCGGCACACCGTGGCGGGATTCGTATTTTGGCGTCGACACCGGCGGCGCGACGGTTTTCTCCGGCAAGAACGGCGCGGGTCTGTTCGATTATTATGGAGCGCAATTCGATCAACTCGGCATCGCGCTCGCTCCCGCCGGCGATATCGATAAAGACGGCCGCGCGGATTTCGCCGCGGGCGCCGACCAGTTCGCGTTTTTCCAACAAATCGGAAATGGATATATCGACATCGTCTCCGGTTACACGGCCACGCCGATCTATCATATCAAAGGCGAAGTCTTGGGCGACCGTTTCGGCGCCGCCGTCGGCGGTTTCGCGTACCTTAATAATGATCCGTTCCCCGAAATTGTAGCCGGCGCGCCGATGGCGCTTCCGTCGGCTCCACTCTCGGGACAAGGAAAAGCTTACATCATTTCACTCGCACCCGCGGGCGTCGCTTCGTACGGACTCGGGACTCCCGGCTGCGCCGGATTCGAACATCTCGTCACGGAGGGCGCGCCTCAAATCGGTAATAACTACTTCGGTTTCCGAGCAAACCGGGTTCCGCAGCAGTCCCTCGGATTATTATTAATTACGGATTCACAAGACCCGATCGGCACCGACGCGTTCGGGATCGGCGTCGATTTGTTAGTGGATTTCAGCAATGCGGCCGAAATATATAGTTTCGACGCAACCAGCGATTCAACCGGAATCGGCGGCGCGACGACGCCGATTCCGTACAATCCCGCAATTGTTGGAAATAAGTATTATGCACAGACACTATGGCTCGAAACAAACTGTAATTTGGGCGGTAATAACACTTATAACCTCAGCAGTTCGTCGGCCGTATTCTTAACGATTCAAGTCAAATGAGGGATAACCATTCGAGCCATATGATGGCAATATTATTTCTCGAGCTTTCGCCAAGTGCTAACCATATCCCAACTTTAGATACATCGCCGCCACAATTGTCTTTCCGTCGACGATTAATCCATTCTTAATCATCTTCTCCATTTTTTTAATGCTAAACTCCTTCACCACTATTTCCTCGTCCGCGTCCATTTGTGCATTCAGCCTCGACTTCGACAATTCGTAACAAAAAAACAAATGCATAATTTCGGTCGTGTAACCCGGAGCCGGATAGAATGCCGCGGCTTTCACCCAGCGTCGCGCCTCCAGGCTGCATTCTTCAGCCAATTCGCGCTTCGCCGTCGCGAGAGCGCGCTCGCCGCGTTCCACGCGGCCGGCGGGGATTTCCCACAAATAATCGCCCGCGGCATGGCGGTATTGCCGGATTAACAAAATCCGGCCCTTTCGCGGAATCGGAGCGAAAACCGCCGCGCCGTGGTGGACGACGAGGTCGTTTTTCGCGAGTGAACCGTCGCGATAGCGGAGGTTGCAGCGCGCGACGCTAAAAATACGGCCGGTCATGATTTCGTCGCGCCTCACTTCGCGGGGGCGGCCGAGGCGGGAGGTCGTCTTCGTGGTCATAGGGGTTTTCTGCTATCCTCTCAAAATGGACCCGGCGATGGACAGCGCGACCGTTACGCCTTTGCTCACCGAAGAGCAAATCCGGCTCGGGTTGGAGCGTCTCGCGCGCGAGTTGACGCGAGAATATCAAAATGACGAGCCGTGTCTCGTCGCGTGTTTGCGCGGGTCGCTCGTGTTCGCGGCCGATCTCATCCGCCGAATGCCGATTCCGCTGCGCATCGATTTTCTGCACGCGTCGTCCTATGGCGCGGGAACTGTATCATCCGGAACTGTAGAATTGCGCCTGTTGCCCGAGCCCGACGAAGTCCGCGCGCGCCGCGTGATCCTGCTCGACGATATATTAGATTCGGGGCGGACGCTTCACGCCGCGCGCCTGAAATTGGAATCGGTCGGCGCGCGCGAAATCCGAACATGCGTTTTTCTCGAAAAACGGATCGAACGCGAATTCGAGAAAAAGGCGGATTATCGATGTTTTGAAATCGGCGACGAATTTGTCGTCGGTTACGGGCTCGATTACGCCGGACGTTACAGAAATCTGCCGTACCTCGGAATATTAAAACAAGACGCCCGTTGAACGAATCTTAATTTTAATCAACGAGACCCGCCGTCGCACTTCTTAACATTAACTTTACCGCAACGATCATGCGATCGCACGACGACGAACTGGATAAATTGGAAACGAACCGCCCGGCCGCCGATCCGTGGGGAAAAACGTTCGTGGTCGAACGCGAACTCGCGGGCGTGCCGCTCGACCGGTTTCTCTCGGGGCTTTTTCCCGATTTCGATCGTAATTATTTGCGAAGGCTCGTGCGCGACGGCCACGTGCGCGTCGACGGCGTTCCGATGGTGGCGCCGCAAAAACTCTGGCGCAACGCGGTTGTTACCATTGACGCGGGCGTCGAAAACGACGCGGAATATCATAAAGAGCCGCCGCCGCCGCCCGTGGAGATTCGTTATGAAGACCCGGCGGTCGCGATCGTTTATAAACCGGAGAACGTGATTCTCGATCAGCGCAACGTCGACAATCAATGTCCGTCGATGCGCGCTCCGAAGGGGGATTTATTAAGAATCGTCGGCAAGCTCGAAAAAGACGCGAGCGGTCTCGTCGTCGTCACTAAGAATCTCGCCGCGCACCGCGAAATCGAGTCGATCTATCGAAACGGCGGCGCGCTTTCCGAATATTTAGCGATCTGCGAGGGAACCGCGCAGGACGAAGAATTTACAATTAACGATCCGATCGGCGCCGACGAACGGCACACGGGCCGGCGCGAAGTGAACGGCGACGGCGCGCGGCCGGCGGAGACGCGCGTATTATTAAAATCACAATTCGAACGCTTCGCGCTGCTCGTCGCGATTCCAAAAACGCACGAAACGCACCAGGTTCGCGTTCATTTACAATATGTCGATCTGCCGGTCGCGGGCGACACGCTCTATGGGCGCAACACGGAAATCTGGATGGCGGATTTAAAACGCGGCTATTCGCGCAAACAGGGAATGCGCGAAAAACCCGTTTTTGCGCGCATCGCGCTGCACGTTCAAAAGATACAATTCAAATCGCCCGCGTCGGGCAACGCCGACGCAATCGCCGAGGCGGCGCCGCCCGCGGATTTCGAACGATTTATAAAGTCTCTCGAACGTTATCGATCGCCCGGACGGCGAAGCGACCGCGGCGGCGACGACGGAAGTTTAGATAATTAACTTAATTCGAATTAATTTAACTCAACCAGGCACAACTACGTGAAACTCAAGCAGCGAACCAGCGACTTCCGCGTCCTCGAAGTGTTAAAAGACGCGCTGCCGACGGGCGAAGGCGGCGGACACCGCGTTTATCGCGTAACAAAAACCAAACTCACTACCATTGAAGCGGCCGACATCATGGCGAAGGAGGCCGGCGTCGACAAACGCGAGGTCCAGTTTGCGGGATTGAAGGACCGGCAGGGCGTCACGGTTCAATACATATCCATCGAAGGCGGCCGGCGGATTAAAATTAACGAACCGGGGCTGAAAGTCGAGCACGTCTTCGACAGCAAGACGGCGATTGAATCCGATTGGGTGAGGGGCAATGCATTTGATATAACCGTTCGCGATTTAAATCTTGAAGATATTCGTTGTTTTCGCGAGGCGCTCGACGAAGTGCGCGAAATCGGCGTTCCTAATTATTTCGACGATCAACGCTTCGGCTCGCTGCGCCACGGACAGGGATTTGTCGTCCGCGAAATGATTGAAGGCGATCTCGAATCGGCGTTGAAGCGATGTTTATTGAATCCTTCGCCCTTCGATCCGCCGCAGGAGGCCGCGTTCAAAGGGCGCCTGCGTCGCGCGTGGGGCGAATGGGAGCAGTGTGTTAAATTATGCCGCGGCGGAAAGCATATATCCGTTTTCGAACATCTCGTGCGGCATCCCAAGGATTTCGCAGGCGCGTTTCGTTATGTTTCGCAGCGGATCCGGCTGATTCATTTATATACGTATCAAAGTTATCTTTGGAACGAGTCCGTTTCCGAATATTTAAGATCGAAACTCCCCCCGAAAAACCGCGTCGATCTGCGCACGGACGCCGGTACGGTGATCGGTTATAAATCCGTCGACCCGTCGCAGCGCGCGGATCTGTTAACAAGAACGATTCCTCTGCTCGCGCCCGACGCGCGCCTCGCGCAGGCCGACGTGCGCGCCGCGGTGCAGCGCGTGCTCGACCGCGAAAAATTGACGCTCGATCGTTTATTTATAAAAGGCGTCGAGGGTTTTGCATTCAAAGCGGAGGACCGTCCGCTCGCCGTGATGCCGCGGCACCTGCGCGTGATGAAACCCGAGGACGACGAATTCGCCGAAGGATTATTTAAGATGCGGCTGCGGTTCGAACTTCCGCGCGGTTGTTACGCCACGATGGTTATCAAGCGATTATTTGTAACAAGAGAACCGGAGGCGCCGCCCGCTCCGTTTCGCCGGCTGCGCGACGACGAGCGTCCGATCCGCAAGGGCGCGCCCGAACCCGAGCGCGGCCGTGCGAGCACGCTCCGCGAGAGCGGCGAAATTCCGCTTTCGATCCGGCGCGAATTGAAGTTTCAACCGAAACCGAAGGAGGAACATTACAGTTCTCCCGAGGAACGCGACGCGGATGGAAAATTAACATTTCGGCCGAAGCCTAAAGATGGCGAAGGTCCGCCCGCCTTCGAGCGTCCGTTTCGCACGGGCCCGCCTCCGCGGCGCGGTTTCGACCGCCGCCCGCCGCGCGGCGGACCGTCCCGCGATGGGCCGCGACGGCCGCGTCCGGGTCCAAGATAATATATAATAACAACATCGATCGCGGATATTTTAACTACAATAAACCCCGTTTATTTCGAATTTATAAGTTATGGCATCGAAAGTTAAAGTTGGCGTCATCGGCGGCTCCGGTCTTTATGAGATCGAAGGGCTGTCGAAAATAAAGGAAACGCGCGTCAAAACGCCGTTCGGCGCTCCGAGCGACGCGCTCATCGCGGGCGACTATTCGGGCGTGCCGTGCGTTTTTCTACCGCGCCACGGCCGCGGACATTTGTTAACTCCGACGGAGATTCCGTTCCGCGCGAATCTATGGGCGATGAAATCGCTCGGCGTCACGCACATTATAAGTATTTCGGCGGTCGGGTCGCTGCGCGAGGAGATCGTGCCGGGGCATTTTGTCATGATCGATCAATTCATCGATCGCACGCGACAGCGCGTTTCGACGTTTTTTGGCGAAGGACTCGTCGGCCACGTCGTTTTCGCCGATCCGGTTTGTAATATATTAAGAAAAATGCTGCACAAGACCGCGCGCGAACTGAAATTAACATCGCACGACGGCGGCGCGTACGTTTGCATGGAGGGTCCGGCTTTTTCGACGCGCGCCGAATCGCATTTTTACCGTTCGATCGGCGGCTCGGTGATCGGCATGACGAATTTACAAGAAGCGAAACTCGCGCGCGAAGCGGAAATCGCGTATGCAACAGTTGCAATGTCGACGGATTATGATTGTTGGCATCCGCATCATGAGGATGTGACCGTCGACGCGGTGATTGCAGTTATGAACGCGAACGTCGGCAACGCAAAACAACTGATCAAAGCCGCGATCCCACGCGTGGCGTCGCTCGCGCCGAGTCCCGCGCACGGCGCGCTCGCGAGCGCGATCATGACGCGGCGCGACGCCGTGCCGGCGGCCACGATTCGTAAACTCTGGCCGATCGTCGGGAAATATTATCCCGAACACGCTCCGCGAAAAAGTAAGAAGTCGAAGTAACCTTTACAATTTAACAACACGAGAAGTGTTATGAATAACAAAAACCTCGACCGCCGCCAGTTCATCGGCGCCGCCGCCGCAACGTCGCTCGCCGCCTGCGCGTCCACGCCGCACGTGTTCGCGATCGGCAATAAGTTTGCGCGCAAACTCGACGGGCCGGGCGCGGTTGCGAGCCACAATGCTCATAATCCGACGCCGTCGAATCCTAAACAAAAAGGCTACAGCGCCGTGACCGTCGCCGTCGAGCGCATGCGCGCGGGCGACAAACCCGTCGACTCGGCCGTCGTCGGCGCGCATCTGTTGGAGGACGATCCGTATGAAACCGGCGTCGGCCTCGGAGGATTGCCGAACGCGGAAGGAATTGTTGAATTGGACGCCTCCGTCATGGACGGCACGGAGCACCGGGCGGGCGCTGTCGGCGCATTGCAAAATATACAAAACCCGGCCGCCGTCGCGATCGCGGTGATGCGCCGCACGAATCATTTATTGATGGTCGGCGCGGGCGCGCTCAAGTTCGCGAAGGAACTCGGATTTAAAGAAACGGATCTGTTAACTCCGGAGTCGCGAAAAGTATGGTTGCAATGGCGCGCGACGCTCTCGACAAAAGATAATTATCTCGAGGACGAGGAGGGCGGGCCGATCAGTCCGGCCGTGAAAATGCCCCCGCTCGGAACTGTACATATCTCGTGCTGGGACGGCAAGGGCCGCGTCGGCGGCTGCACGACGACGAGCGGCCTCGCGTGGAAAATTCCCGGCCGCGTCGGCGATTCGCCGATCATCGGCGCCGGGTTATTTAGCGATGACAATGCGGGCACGGCCGGTTCGACGGGGCGCGGCGAAAGTAATATATTAATTGCCGGAGCGCACACAGTTGTTGAAATGATGCGCGCCGGAAAATCGCCCGACGAAGCGTGTCTCGAGGCCGCGAAACGCGTCGCCGATACGTGCGAACCGCGCCTGCGCCGCAAGGACGGAACGCCCGATCTTAATTTATCCTTTTACGCGATCAGTAAAGACGGCGAATACGGCGGTTCGATCATTCATGACGCGCCGGGCGGCGGCGATTATGCCGTTTGCGACGGAAAGGGCGCGCGACACGAAAAGCCCGTCGCGCTCTTTCCGGCGTGAGCGCCGTGCGCGCGCTTGTTTATTTAATAATAATCATACTCTGGACCGCGTGCGCGGCGGCGCCGCGTCCGCATTTGCCGGATTCGCGCGCATGGACCGCCGACGATCCCGTTCTGTGGTATTCGCGTCCGGCGGCGAATTGGAACGAAGCGCTTCCCGTCGGTAATGGCACGCTCGGCGCAATGGTCTTCGGCGGCGTCGGCGAGGAAACAATACAAATCAACGATCATGAACTCTGGGCCGGCGGCCCGATGGATCGTATCAATCCCAAGGGGCGCGAATCGCTGCCGGAAATTCGAAAATTAATTTTCGAAGGCAAAACGGACGAAGCTACAAAACTCGCCGGGGAGACAATGATGGGCATGCCGCCGACGATAGAATCGTACGAACCGTTGTGCGATTTGAAACTAAAAATGCACAACGAGGGTAAATATAATGACTATCGAAGGGGCCTCAACCTTGCGACGGGAGTTTGCAAGACGGAATGGACGCGCGAGGACGGCACGCGGATGACTCGAAGTGTATTTGTATCACATCCCGATAATGTACTCATATTGCATATCGACTCGGATCGCCCGGCTGAAATTGCATTTACGGCGGCAATGATGCGCAATGGAGATGTTGTTTCCCGCTACGAATCTCTTAATAATTTAATAATGGGGGGTTCGTGTAACAACGGAGCGGGGATGCACTATTGCGGCGCGATGCATGCAAATTATCCCGGTGGATCCGGCGACTCGCATGGCCGTGCGCTTACGATCGGTACAAATACTCCCGCAACAATCCTGTTCACTTCGGCGACGTCGCTAAGAGTTTCCAATCCAGAGGCTGCGGCGCGGGATCGCCTGAGACAGGCAAGCCTGAAAGATTATGAAGTGGTGCTCGCCGCGCACATCGCCGACCACCGCGCGCTCTTCGACCGGGTTTCCTTACAAATCGGCGAAACCAGCGATTATATCAAATCGCTTCCGACCGACGAACGCCTCAAACGTTATCAACAGGGAATGGAGGATCCTGGCCTGGAAGCATTATTATTCCAATACGGCCGTTATTTACTTATCGGCAGCAGCCGTCCGGGCGGATTGCCGGCGAATCTGCAGGGACTCTGGTGCGAGAATTTCCAGGCGCCGTGGAACGCGGATTATCATTTAAATATTAATTTACAAATGAACTACTGGCCGGCCGAGACGTGCAATCTCGCCGAGCTGCACGAACCGTTGTTCGATTTCATGGATCGGTTGCAACCCCACGGCGAGGAGGTCGCGGCCAGACTCTACGGCGCGCGCGGCTGGGTGGCGCATCATTTAACGGATGTTTGGGGTTTCGCGGTTCCCGCCGACGGCATCTGGGGCGTCTGGCCGATGGGCGCGGCGTGGCTCGCGCAACATCCGTGGGAACACTACGCGTTTAGTAAAAATAATGATTTTCTCGCGCGCCGCGCGTGGCCGCTGATGAAGGGCGCGTGCGAGTTCATGCTCGATTATTTGATAGAAGCGCCGCCGGGTTCGCCCGTCGCGGGAAAGCTCGTAACCAATCCGTCGCATTCTCCGGAGAACGCATTCAAGCTCGCGAACGGAAATATCGGATCGTTTACTTATGCCGCGACGATGGATTTGGAAATCATTCATGATATATTTACGAATACGATCGAAGCGTCGAAAATATTAAATATCGAGCCCGAATTCCGCGCGCGTCTCGTATCCGCGCTCGCGCGGCTCGCGCCGCTTCAAATTAGTAAAAAAACCGGCGCGCTTCAGGAGTGGGTCGAGGATTATGAAGAAACCGATCCGCAACATCGCCACGTTTCTCATATGTTTGGATTGCACCCCGGCCGCGAGATCACGCCTCGCGGAACGCCCGAACTTGCCGCGGCGCTCCGCAAAACGCTCGAACGCCGCGGCGACGGCGGCACAGGCTGGTCGAAGGCATGGAAAATCAACGCATGGGCGCGCCTCCACGATGGCGACCATGCTTATAAAATGCTCTCCGAATTGTTAAAACATAGTATACTAACGAATCTATTCGACAATCATCCGCCGTTCCAGATCGACGGCAACTTCGGCGCCACGGCCGGAATCGCGGAGATGTTATTACAAAGCCACGCCGGCGAAATCGAATTGTTACCCGCGCTTCCCGCCGCCTGGAAGTCGGGCCGCGTCCGCGGCTTGCGGGCGCGAGGGGGATTTACGGTGGATCTTGAATGGAAAGAAAATTATATAAAAGCGATCGTCCATTCCGGGTCTGGCGGAAAATTAAGAGTGCGGGCGCCGCAGGCGGCGCCTTCAATGATAATCAAATGCGACGGAGAGGAAGTTGTAAGGTCGCGTTACGACGGAAATGACACGGCCGAATTCGAAACGATGGCGGAACAATCGTATGAAATCGTCTGTTTTAGTGTTTCGAATTGGAACCATTAATCATGGAGCGCGATTCGCATATCGACCGACCGTTGGGCGCGCCTTCGAAATTTACGAGCGTTCGGACATGGTTATTTATTCTAATCGCCGGCGCGTGCGTCGCCGTCTTCTTATTTATTTATTACAACGGCACCTCCGATACGCGCGACGCTCGCGGCGCAAATATTATAAGTAATAGTCCGGCGTCCGCCACGTCCGTCCCATCGTCGGCGTCCGCATCGCAATCCGCCCGCGTTCGCGAGGACGATTCGTTCGCCCGCGATTCGGCGCCCGCCATCGCGCGAATTGTAAATAATTCCGGCGCGCCGATCGCAAATGCAATTATATCGATTCGAACGCAAAGGGGAGATCAAAGATCCGCGGCCGCGAAATCGGCCGCCGACGGAACTGTAGCTACGCGTTGGATGCCCGAAGACGGTAAACAATACTTTTTCGCGGTGGCCGGAGAAAATTATATTTCACGATCGATTCCGATTCCCGCGGATCAGAAAACATTGAATTTGGGCGATGTCGCGCTGGAGTCCGCGTGCGCGCTCGACGGGAAACTTACAGATCGTGAGCATCGCGCGCTCGGAGGTTGGAGAATTACAGGTATCGTTTCCGATACGCCCGGTTTTCTGAATGCGTCGACCGCCGCCGACGGGACATTTCATTTCGCGGAATTGACTTCGGGGATATTTACCATTCGACTTTCGGACCGCCGGTACGCGCTGCTGGAGTCCGGCAAAATTATTATAACCCCGAATGCTCATAATTTCGCCGAACTGACCGCCGTGCCCGTCGATCCCGCGGAATTGATCGAAGGAATTATTGTTAACGAAAACGATGCGCCGGTCGCGCGCGCGATCGTCGCATTCTGGTCGCCGTCGTCGCGCACATTGGAGGGCGGCTCGAGTGTGACGACCGACGACGACGGGCGATTTGTTATGAAGAGTTATGCCGGGGACCGACGCTGTCTCGAGGCGTGGGATTCCGCGGGCGCGCTCTCTCCGGTCCGTGTGCTGGATGCGTCGCCGGGTCGGATGCGCGTCGAACTAAAGTTAACGCGCCGTTCGCGAATAGTTGTAAAAGTTACATCGGCGGCCGGCGCCGCCGTGGAAAAGTATTATTTAACGATACGGTCTGCCGCGCGGCCGCCTTTTTCGGAAGCCTGGCGCAAACCACAGAGTTTCGGCGGACGCGAAAAGACGCCCTATGATTTGGAAATAACGAATAGTGCGGTCGCCGAGGTCGTTTCGCCCGGCGGGGGACCGTTTGTCGTCGACGTCGACGCGCCGGAATTCGAACCCGCGACGGTTACTATAGAAAAGGAGCCCGCGGCCGCGGAGCCGGTCGCAATTGTATTGATTCCGAAAGCTCGTATTCGCGGACGTGTACTTTCGGCCGCCGGCCCCGTGGCCGGGGCGACCGTGGATCTCCGCGCGGCGGAGGGTAGGAGAGCCGGAAAGGAAAATTATCGTTGCGCGATCGAGGGCACGCTCTGCGCGGCCTTTCCGAAGCCGGTGTATACGACAAAAACCGACGCGCGCGGAGAGTTTACTATTTGGACGGCCGCGGAGGGTTCATGGGTTTTGAGTTGTAAAGCCGCGGGATACGCGCCGGGCCATCTCGGACCTTCGGCGACCGCGGAATTCGTAAATAAACAATCCAATGAAATTGTAATTTCGGCGGGCGGTTCGATCCGCGGAAAAGTTATCAAACCGGACGGCATTCCGACGACTGGAACAATTGTCGTCGTCGCCGATGGAATTTCCGTGCCGCGAAGTATTCGTTGCGACGGCAGCGGTGAATTTCGCTTCGCCGGACTGACGCCGGGCGCATGGCGCGTTTTTCGTACATTTAAAGATATTATTCCGGCGCGGATTATCGCGGGATCGACCACGATGAAGGCGGACGCGATCGTGGGCATTGCAGTCGATGTCGCCGAAAATAAAGAAACGACCGTCGTCGTCGATTTAACCAATGACCCCGTATTGAAAGCCAAGTTCGAAGCGGCGGAGTTTCCGATCGTCGAGGGCATGCTCGATATGCAACAAATCCGCGAATCGCCGGCGGTATTTTATCCATATCAGAACCCGCGGATCGGATCGAACGGCGAATGTACACTTTTTGTGGCCGCGCCCGGCCATGCGCGCGTGCACGCGATTTTAATATTGTCGAATGCGCAAGTACTCAACGTCGATCGTGAATTGGACTTTAATCCTGGCATTAATTATTGGAACTTTCAAACGGAATTTGGAAGTGTATCGGGATACGTCAAGGTAAAGGATCCGCGCGGAGTAGTCATGATTAGAACCGAGAGTCCGTCGGGAACAATAACTACAATTGCGACCGTGGCGAAGGACGGATCCTTTAAGATCGACGCGGTGCCCGCCGGGCGCGCCGAGTTCTCGTGGGGATTCCCCGGAACGCCGAATATCATCAAGAAATCCGTCGATGTGCCCGCCCGCGGAAACGTCAATGTGATACTTGAGTGACCGGCGGCCGCGCGACCGAGAGGTTGCCGATCGGCGCTATCCTAGCCGTGAAATGCCGGAGCGCGGGCGGTTCATCCACAATTCGATATCCGCGGATGTCGCCGCGTTTCTTAACGATGTCCTCGAACGCCTCCAATAAATAATCCATGTGGCTTTGCGTATAGCCGCGGCGGGGAATCGCGAGCCGCAGCAATTGTAGTGTACAATTGTCGCCTCGCATGAGCGAGCCGATTTCGCAGCCGCGGACGCCGGCGATTCGATATAATTCGACGGCGAGCGCGTGGCCGGGGAATTCTCCGGGCGGGATGTGCGGGAGGAATTTGCCCGCGTCAATATAAATCGCGTGCAGGCCCGGCGGCCGCACGTGCGGTACGCCCAATGTTATCAATCCGTGGGATATATAACTCGTGACCGCGGCGCGATAAGCGAGATATGTAAAATCGATCGCCTCCTCCAAACCGCGCGCCATCGCCTCGAGGTCCCGGCCCGCGAGGCCGCCATACGTCGGAAACCCTTCCGTGACGACGAGCATCGTGCGCGCGCGCGCGGCGAGTTCGGGATCGCGGATGCCGAGCAATCCGCCGACGTGGCACAGCGCGTCCTTCTTCGCCGATAACAAAAAACCGTCGCAGGGTTCGAAATATTTAAGAACAATTTCCGCGATCGTCAAAGACGACAATTCGGGATCGCGAAGTTTCGCGAGATACGCGTTCTCGGCGAAGCGCGCCGCGTCGAGGAAGAGCGGAATGCCGTTCGCATGGCAGATTTCGCGCGCGGCGCGCAGATTCGCGAGCGAAACGGGCTGGCCGCCGACGGCGTTATTCGTAATAGTCATGATCAGCGCGCTGATATTCACCGCGCCCCGCGCGCGAATCGTTAACTTGAGTTTCTCGATATCGATATTACCTTTGAACGGTTCGTCGCGGGACGGATCGAGCGCCGATGCGACCGGGATGTCGACGGCTTCCGCGCCGCTCATTTCAATATTCGCGCGCGTCGTGTCGAAGTGCGTGTTTCCTAATATTACTTTTCCGGGCCCGCCGAGCAAATGAAACAATATTCGCTCGGCGGCGCGTCCCTGATGCACGGGCATGAATTCATCAAATCCAAACCGGCGCTTCACGGCCTCTTTTAATACAAAAAAGGACGGCGAACCCGCGTACGACTCGTCGCCGCGCATGATCGCCGCCCACTGTTCGGCGCTCATCGCGCCGGTGCCGGAGTCGGTTAACAAATCGATCATGACGGCGCGCGCCGGAATCTTAAATAAATTATAATCCGCCTCGCGAAGGTGCCGTTCGCGCTCCTCGCGCGTCGTCATGACGATCGGATCGACCGATTTGATGCGAAAGGGTTCGATGATCGTGCGCATGCGTGCGATTCTCAGTGCGCGCCGAGATGTTTATGTAAACAAAGAACCGGCGCGGGCGCGAAACCGTGCGATCCGAGAAAACCTATCAATTCGAGATGATTCCAATCGACCTGCGTTTGCAATGTTTCGATGCCGATGGCGCGGAGATTGGTTTCGAGCTGCGCGAGCAACGCCGCGCCGACGTGGCGTCCTCGATATAACGGATCGACGCCGATCGAATCGACGATCGCCGTCGGCTCCGGAAGGCCGAATTCGCCGAAATACAATTTTCCCAACAGAAATCCCGCGAGCGCGCCGTCGATTTCGGCGGCGAGCGAAACCCGCACGCCCGTTTCGCGCATCGCCTCGCCGAGTTTCTTTTGATAATATTCGCGGCGCGATCGTTTGGATACGCGCGCGTCGATCTTGATAATACCATCGAGATCGGTCGGGCGCAGATCGCGAACGGAGACGCCTTCGAAGCCCGTGACGCCCGGTTCGCGGGCGAGTTCGTCGATTTGTTTATTCATTTTAGGAATTGTCATGAATCGGTTGTTATATTCGTCGCGCATTATTTACATATATTGGCCGCCGTCGACGCGCAAAACCTGTCCCGTGACGTGCGCGGCGAGCGGAGAACATAAGAATAATATTGCATTCGCGACGTCGCGCGGACGCCCGGGCCTTCCGAGCGCCGTTTCCGCGACCGCTTTTTCGCGTGCGCTTTCCGGCAGCGCGGCCGTCATCGGAGTCTCGATGAGCCCCGGCGCGACGGCGTTCACGCGCACGCCGAACGCGCCGAGTTCGCGCGCGGCCGTCTTGGCGAGCGCGATTACGCCGGCCTTGCTTGCCGCATAATTAGCTTGTCCGAATTTTCCGCGCTCGCCGTTGATGGACGATACGAGCACGATCGCGCCGGTTTTTCGCTCGCGCATGCGGGGCGCGACGGCGCGAATCATATGAAAACTACCGTTGAGATTTACTTCGATCACCGCGCGCCAGTCCTCATCTGTTAATTTCCAAATAACGCCGTCGCGCGTGACGCCGGCGCATGCGACGACCGCGTCGATTCCCGACGATTTTCGATGGATATCTCCGATCGCGCGCTCGACGTCGGACGAATTCGTTACATCCAAACAAATGTTATGATCGTCGGGTGCGCGTACGGCGCGGTCGATGATATAAACATTCGCGCCGTGCTCCGCGAACGCGCGCGCGGTTTCGGCGCCGATGCCGCTCGCGCCGCCCGTGACGACGACGGTCTGATTTGTAAATTGTAGACTCTCCGACATCGTTTAACTCGCGAGAACGGGCACTTGCGCGCCGAGCGTTTGTAATTTTCGATGGCGGAACGCGCCCCAGAGCGCGGAGCCGAGCGCGCCAGCGAAACCGGACTCGGGACGGCTTTCGAATATAAAAGATAATTTCGATTTCTGCGATTCCTCGGCCATCGCCGCCGCGAGCCCCGTGTCGGCGGCCAGGCCGCCGGTCACCGCGATCGTGCCGGCGGCGCCCGCCGCCTCGAGTAATTTAATAAAACGGCCGGCCATCGAAAGGTGGATTCCTTTTAATATATTCTGCGTCTTGATGCCGCGCGAAACCATATTGATAATATCAGTTTCGGCGAGCACGGCGCAGATGCTGGAGCATTTTTCGGGCGCGTCGGATGTTAACGATAATGGACCGACTTCCTCGAGGGCGACGCCGAGATAACGCCCGATATTTTCGAGAAATTGTCCGGAGCCGGATGCGCACTGGCTCGTCATTCGATAGCGCAGCACGCGGCCGCGTTCGTCGACGACGATCGCGCGGGCGTGGAGCGCGCCCACGTCGAGCACGGCGCGCGCCGCGGGAATCAGCGCGACGCCGCCGCGGCCGTGCGCGGTCATGCCATAAAAATGTCCGGTGCGGAATTGTACAAGTTCGCCCTCGCCCGTGGTCGCGATATAAACGATCGAACGCGGATCGACGCGCGCGTCGGCGGCGGCCTGATCGAACGCAGTTCGCGCGACGGTGATGACGTCGCGGTGGCGCAGGCGTTCCGTTCGCGACGAAAGTAAATTATAACCATCGGGTGTATTATTTATAATAACGATCTTGACGGCGCTCGAGCCCACATCGATGCCCGCTGTGATCAGTCGCTCGGGTTTCATACGGCGGCCTTCTCGAGTTTCGGAGCCGATCGCGCGGCGAAAAGCGCCGCTCCGAGAGCGCCCGTATAGATGGAATCGGCGGAGACGTTCATCGTTATATTACCGTAATTTTTAACGATAAGATCCTTTAGAATCCGAACGGCGGTGGCGTTTTTGGCAACGCCGCCGGTAAATGTAAATTCATTTTTCACGCCGCCCGACCGCGCCAATAGAGAAAGCGCGCGCAGGATCACCGCGCGGTGCAGGCCCGCGAGCACGTCCTCGCGTTTTTGTCCGAGCGTGAGGCGGTCGCGGATCTCGGCGCCCGCGAAAACCGTGCACGTGGAGCTAATTTTAACGGGACGCTTCGCCTGCTCCGCGATCGGCGATAATTCATGAAGTCCGAGATTCATTTCGTCGGCGATATAACCTAAATACCGGCCGCAACCCGCGGCGCAGCGGTCGTTCATTTGAAAACTTGTAACAATTCCGCGGTCGTCGACCTGAATCGCTTTTGTATCCTGTCCGCCGATGTCGAGAACGGTTGCGGTCGCCGGAAATAACTGATGCGCGCCGAGGCCGTGGCAGAGGATTTCCGAACGGATTTGTTCCTTCGGAAACGGAAGGCGCGCGCGGCCGTAGCCGGTCCCGACCGAAGCGACCGCGTCGATCGTTAATGTAAAGAGTCCGGCGAGCGTTTCGCGCAGACGCGGCGACTCGCGGTGCGCGGCGATGCCGCTCGTCGCGAGCGCGCGGTCGATCGCCGGGCCGGCGCCTCGGTCGAACGGAACTTCATATTCATTATTCTCAACCTTAAGAATCGATTTATCGAATACGGCCATCAACGCCTCGAACGAACGGCGCGGCGGAGACGCGATTCGTTGCGCGAATTGATGATATTGACTTGTCGCCGTGTCGCGGAAAAAGTCCGAACGTTTCGGCGCGCCCGGCGCGAAGAGAGACTCCGCGGATTTCATGAATAAATCCATGATTTCGCGGACGGCGCCGCTCAATTCCGATCCAACAAATAACTTTTCGACCGACGGCGCCTCCTCGGCGAGCTGCGCGCCGAGCGTGTCGAGGCGCGCGCGGTGTTGGCTCAATTTATAAGATTGCTCCAGGTGCGCGAGGAACGACACGCGTTCCGCCTCGGATAAGTTGAAATCGGCAAGGGATCGCGCGCAAAGCGTCAATCGTACATTTGCGAAGGCCTCCGCCCTCGCGATCGCGCAGGCGACGTCATAATTACTTCGGCTATTCGTTATTCCGCGGCCGAGAACGCGTTGTTCACAATCGAGAACGACCGCTTTTGTGGTCGTCGATCCGAGGTCGATGCCGACGTGGCATTTCATCGAACCGCTCCCGCCGCGCGACGCTGCTCGATCATTTGTAAATACGATTCGACGCGATTCTTAATATTTGCGGCCGAAAAATAGCGCGGGTCGACGAGATCGCTTTCGAAAAAACCCCCCGGCCGGCCCGTCGCTTTTTCGACCTGATTTAAAATAAGCAATTGTCCGGCGGAAAACGAATCGCACGATTTGATCGAGTGCACGAGAAATCCGTCGGCGTCGTAGTCTTTAACGTATTTGATTAACATGTCCGAACGCGCGCGAAGATTACGATTCGTGTAACAACCTAAACAATAGTCCGCGAGCGATTCGAGCGGACGCGACGGGTCGTGGCGGAATCCGTCGTCGTAAACGCCGCCGACTTTCGTATACGTCGAAGCCACGACGACGGCGCCCTCCAAATAGAACATTTTCCACAATTCGCGAAAACTCGTCCAGTTGGGAGGACCTTCGACGACGAGACGATAACGTTCGGGACCCATCGCGCCGTCGGGCGTCACGGGGCCTTCGCCGCGCGCGACGCGCTCGTCGATTTCGGCGCGGAGCAATTGATAATATTCGACGGCGTCCGTCGTGCCGCGGAACGACGAAAAAATCGGACCTACATAATAAACCGCGCCAAAATAAGCATCGATCGGGGACGGACGCCGTTTCGCGGTTTCGAGAACATGCACCAGATCGTCCTCGGCCTTGGCCGAAAGCGCGAGATGGTGCCGCAATTTTTCTTCATCATACTTCTTTCCGGAGATCCGTTCGAGCGCGGGAATGATTACTTCTTTCAATTGCTTCACGACGTAGTCGCGCATCGTCGGCGTGATGCGCCCCTCGGATTGATAAGGAACGTGCAGCATCGCGACCGGCGCTTTGTACTCTTCCTTTAATAATTCGAACCATTTCAGAAAGGTAAAGCAACCGGTGTAGGATAATAATAATAAATCCGGTGACGGCAACCGTTCGCCCGTCGGGCCGATGTTGCCGGAATGTAACATTCCGATATCGCATTTGACGTACGCGCAAACGTCTTCCGAATGTCCCATTTTTTCGGCTTTTTGTACATAATCGCCGGACTTCTGCCGCATGCCCGACTGCAGCGCGTTGATTTCGGGAAGCACCGGGAGCAGGTCGAACGTTAATAATAGTTCGGTCAAATTGCCGGGAACGAATGTATAAACCGCCTTCCGTCCGGTCTCGTGCGCGACGGCGAGTTTGTGAAAATGTTCCGCGATCATCGCCTTCTGGCGTTCCTGGCTTGCGTCCTTGAGCGGGGTGGCGATCGTCATGATTTATGATTTATATTTAGTAATTAATAATACGCGAATCAGGATAATTTAATCGCGTCGGCGAAGGTGCCGGCCTGCTCGCGAATGGTTTGAAACTGTCCGGTGTTCTCCGCGAACAAGAACGACGTACACGGTATTTGTGCATTCTTTACCGCCGCCAGCGTCATCGGCTGGTCGAGGAGCGCCGGATCGCAGAAACTCGGCGCCGAAAAAATCACGCCCTCGGCGCGGGCGTCGCGCGTCGCCTCGACGAGCGCGTCGCCTTTCTTTCCTTTTTGTAAATATAACGAAGGACAGGCGGGACTCCGCTGCAAAAACGCCTGCACGAGATTCGCAAGCGGATCGCCTTCGGTCGACACGTCGCCGTCGATCCAACGGGAGACGATCATCCAGTCGTCGTCGACGATATAACAACCGCTGCGTTCGAGCGTTTTTATCAAATCGAGCGGCGGCTGCTCGCAGAAACATCCGCGCAAGACGACGCGCGCCATGTCCATCGGCCGGCGGGCGCTGGCGCGCACCGCGTCGATATATTGTTTGCACAGTTTGTTATGTTCCTCGACGGGGAGGAGCATGCCGGCGCGCACGATTAAATACAATTCCGACGACGGAACGGTCCACGGCGCGTGGATCCTCAATTTATATAATTCCTCGACGAGGCGGCGATTTTCATTATAGAGCGCGATCGAGTGGCGGAGGCGTTGTGGCGTCGCGCGCTCGCCGCCGAGTTTTTCCAAATCGTCGATCAACAAGGACAATTCGCGCTCGAAAAATTCGCCGCCGATGTGATTCTGATAATTCTGCGGCATGTCGAGATACTTAACATAACAGTTCGGAAAGAGGATCTGCCACATTCCGGATAAGTTACGAATCACGTCGCACGTGCTCGGAAAAATCATGCCGTCGAGGCAATCGAGCGCGCCGTTCAAACCAAGTTCGACCACGCTCCTCGGAAGATGGCAAATATAACTTTGAAAACATGCGTCTCCTTTTACAATTTCGACGGCGTCGCCGCCGCCGAGCACGCCCACGGGCAGCATGCCCGCCGCGTGGATGATTTCGCGCGGCGCGTAAATCGGAAGGAACCCGACGGCTTTGGCGCCGCCGTTTTGTAGTTTCCATTCGCGAATACAATTAAAATCGACGTCGCGATAGAGCGCGTCCGCTCTTTCCACGAGCGCCGTTCTTAACGATTCCGTCGGATCGCCGGCGGCGGCGTTTACCGGTGTCTCCATTGCGCTTGCCTCTTATTTAAGAATGCGGCGATGCCTTCGGATGCGTCCGCGGTGGACATGAGTTCGTCGAGATAGGTTTGTTCGAGTCGCGCGAGCCTCGTTTCGATATCTTCGTGCAATCGGTGGCGCGAAGCCGCGAGCGCGAATCTTAATGATGATGCCGAGAGCGGGCGCAGATGCTTTTGATACCATGAGCGCGCCGCGGCGGCGGGATCGTGATCGAGCGCGTCGACGAGGCCGATGGCGAGCGCCTCGTCCCCGCGGACGGATCTACCTGTTAATAATAGATCGTCCGCGGCGCCCTGTCCGACGCGCAACGGAATTGTTATGGAGGCCATCGGCGCGAAAACGCCGAGCAGGATCTCCGGGCTGCCGAGCGTCGCGTCGGGCGTCGCGATACAACGATTGCAAAATGTAGCGAGTTCGAGACCGCCGCCGAGACAGTGCCCGCGCACCGCTGAAATTAATGGAACGCGCAGCGCGACGAGATCGCGGAAAAGTCCGTGAAAAATAGTAAACATTCCGCGGACTTTTTCCTCGCGGTGTTCGTCGACGGATGCGCCGTAGGAAAAGTTAGGTCCGTCGTGTGTAAATAATATCGCGCGCAGCGCCGGATTTTCCGCCTGCCGCGCGATCGCCTCGCGGATCGCGACGACCATCGGCGTGTCGAGAATATTCGCTTTCGGCCGCGCGAGCGTAATTGTAAATAGCGAGCCGTCGTCGTCGAGTTCGAAGCGCGCGGGCGGCGGCGCGTTCGTCACGGAAATCGAGTTCATCGCGCGCCCCTTTTTTCAGTCCGCGGCGGCATGATCGATTCTATCAATTCCGAATCCCAAACTCCGCCCGCGGCGAGCGATTCGCGTAATTTGACAAAATCGACTTCCCGGTCGCGGCCGGAACCCTCGTGAAACGCGCGGAATCCGGCGCGCGCTTCGTTCATCATATTCAGAGCGAGCCACGCGCGGTTCGTTTCGCGGTTGCGGTCCCAGTGAAATAATTTATGTTTACGGATCGACGCGACGGTTTTCGACAGACATCCGGGAAATGTATATAGAAACCTCGTATTCATTTCCTCGACGGCGCGGTCGAGCGGTTCGAGCGACACCGTTCCCGATTGTAATATTTGCTTCGCGCGATCGCGCTCCGCGCCCTCGAGCGGATTGCCATAAACAATATTTCCGCGGTCGTCGATCCAGCGATTTGTTATAACCAAAGGATTCGGCGTCGCGGCGCCGTCGACGTGCAACACCGGAACCGCGCGGTGGATTAGTTTTAATCGCAGCGCCTGATAGGCCGTCCACGGGTCGCAAAGTGTACAACTGACCATCGCCTCCTCGACGCCCGTGAATAACGGTAAGAAGTCCGTCGCGCCGCCGTCGGGCGCGGAACCGTGCTTCGGGCCCGCCTGTCCAAATATAGCAAGATCGCTCGCAATGGATAGATCGCACGCCATGCCGATTTCCTGTCCGCCGCCGACGCGCAGGCCGTTGACGCGGCAGATGACCGGGAGATCGCATGTCAAAATCGACGTGACCATATCGTTAAAAAGCCTCATGTACTGTTGATATTCGCCCGGTCTGCCCGCGTAATATTCCGCGTACTCCCGCGTGTTGCCCCCCGAGCAGAACGCGCGCGAACCGGCGCCCGTGAATACTACCGATACGGCGGCGCGGTCGTTCGACGCCCGACGGAACGCCGTGACGACGTCCTTGACCATTTCGGTCGTGTATGAATTTAACTGTTCGGGATTGTCGAGCGTAATCCAGATTGAATATATATTTTGCAGGCGCTTGCCCGCGCGGTCGAGCACGGGCCGCGTTTCATAGCGAACTTTGCCGGACGCGAGCTCCGTCGATATATTATGATCGTGAAACGCGGGCTCTTTGAGGTTGTCCGCCCGCGCATCCGTGATTTTGGCCATTGTATTAAATAATTAATAAAAAGTTCAGAACGCGTTCGCGCCCGCGAGCAAAACCGGGCGCTTTCGCAATTGGCGATGATGCAGTTGTTCGAAAACGGACTGGATCTCGTTCATCGGATGAAATTCAACGAATGGTTCGATCGCAATTTCGCCGGAGTGGACGAGTTGCAACACGGCCGGAAATTTTTCGGGCGGGCAACCCCACGTTCCCTCGGCGCGCGCCGCGAACGCCATGAGATTGGACAATCGAATCGTTACATCTCCGGCATGGAATCCGACGACGCCGATCGACGCGCCGTAGGTTAATAATGCAAACGCCGTCGTCTGGCCGGCGGCCGTTCCGGAAGTTTCGAAGATTTTCCATTCGGTCTGCGGAACATGGCTATTCTTAGCGAGATCGCGGACGCGTTTCCGAATATCGGCGGTCGGAAGATTTATTATATTCATCGTCCATTCCGCGCCGTGTTCGGCGGCGAGCGCCAGTCGAAAATCGTCGACGTCGAGAGCGAGAACGCGTCCGCCGAAGACGCGCGCGATTTGTGTAACAAAAGCGCCGACGCCGCCGACGCCGACAACAATAACAAAATCGCCGGGCGTCACATGATTCTTAAGAACCGCCTGATAGGCCGTCGACACGGCGTCCGCGACGACGGAAAGGCTCGCGATTTCCTGTTTATTATGATGTCGCCGGTCGCCCGGAATGACGCACAGTCCGCGCGCGGGAACGACGACGTGCGACGCGAAACCGCCGTTGACGTCGCAACCGGGAAATATCTGTTGTTTACAAATATCGCCGCGGCCTTTCGCGCAGGATTCGCAATGTGCGCACGGCATCACGGCCGGCACGATGACCGCGCGGCCCGACAGATGTGTTGCATCGGCGCCGGTCTCGACGACGGTACCTGTAATTTCGTGTCCGAGCACGAGCGGCAGCGGATGGCGCGTCGGAACGCCATCATAATAATAGCCGAGATCCGTGTGGCAGACGCCGCAGGCGGCCACTTCGACGAGCGCTTCGTCCGCGCGCAACTCGCCCGCGTCCCACGAGATCTTCGCGAGCGGTTTGCCGACCGCGACCATCGCGTAGCCTTGAATGCGCATTTTGATATTTCTCAAAAAACAGTTGAGAATTATTAAATTGAACCGACGCAACCTCGTGTTTCGACTTCCGTGCCATTGATTTCGCGCGACTCGCGCTTGATATATGCAAAGTCGCGGGCGCGACCTGTTCCGCGCGCGGGCAACTGTTGGCGCGCGGCGCGTTTTTTTAAATTGCCCGATGTTACGAATGGCGCCATCCGGTGTGGCGCGATGATGCGCGGATCTTCGAACGTCGGAAACTTTCGGACTGCGCGCGGCTCTTTGATATTGCGCAACTCGCAAATTCCAATTCGCGGGAATGGCGCTTGCGGAGTTTGCGGAGATGGACGGCGCGCCACGACACCCGCAGACGCCGGCCGCCGCGATCGCATCGCAGGACGGCCGCCGGGCCGCGCTGGAATTATATTATCAAATGTTGCGGATCCGGCGGTTCGAGGAACGCTTACTACAACTCGTCGCGAAGGGCGCGATCGGCGGCACGACGCATTGTTGCATTGGACAGGAGGCCGTTCCCGTCGGCGTTTCGTCGCGTATGCACAAAAACGACCTCGTCGTGAGCACGCATCGCGGCCACGGGCATTTATTAGCAAAAGGCGGCCGCGCCGACCGGCTCATGGCCGAGATCGCGGGCAAGTCGACCGGTTATTGTAAAGGAAAGGGCGGAAGCCAGCACTGCGCCGTCCCCGCCATCGGCCACATGGGAAGCAACGGGATCACCGGCGGCGGCATGCCGATCGCCGACGGACTCGCGCTGGCGCTCCGGCGCGCGTCGTTACAAAAAAACGCGCCCGGAGGGCGCTGCGTTATTTGTTATATCGGCGACGGCGCGGCCGCGACGGGAAATTTTCACGAATCGCTCAATCTGGCCGCGATTTGGAAACTCCCGGTTTTATTTGTCATGGAAAATAACGGATACGCGATGTCCACGCCCATGCGGCGTTTCGCGGCGTGCGACGCATTCACCGATTGGGCGTCGCATTATACAAATATGGCGGCCGAGTCGGTCGACGGCAACGACGTTTTCGCCGTCGCCGGGGCCGCGGAACCGCTGCTCGAACACGCGCGCACGGGCGGCGGTCCGGCGTTTCTCGAATGTAACACATATCGCCAGTGCGGACATTCGAAAAGCGACCCGAGAAACTACAGAACACGCGAGGAGGAGGAGCGCTGGCGCGCGCACGATCCGCTCGCGGTTCTCGAGAAACAGTATGAATTAACGATTCAGGAAGTCGAGAAAATACAACTGGCGGTCGGCGCCGAAATCGACGAGGCCGCGCGATTCGCGCTCGAATCGCACGCGGGCGGCGCGGCGACCGCGCTGGAGGATCTTTTCAGTCCCACAAATATTAATATTCATGTTCCGCAAACCGCAAAACCGGCGCCGGGGCCGCGACGAATACGAACATTCACGGAAGCGCTCCGCGAAACGCTCGCCTCCGAACTCGAACGCGATCCCGACGTCGTTCTCCTCGGCGAAGACATCGGCGTCTACGGCGGCGCGTTCGGCGTGACGCGCGGCCTTCTCGAGCGTTTTGGCGGCGAACGCGTTCGCGACACGCCGATCAGTGAAAATACAATTGTCGGCGCGGCGGTCGGCGCGGCGATGGGCGGACTTCGCCCCGTCGTGGAATTGATGTTTGGCGATTTCGTTACCTGTTGTATGGACGCGCTTGTCAATCACGCGGCGAAGATTCGTTACATGTACGCCGGGCAGGCGCGCGTGCCGCTCGTCGTGCGCATTCCCTCGGGGCGGCGCAACGGATACGGCGCGACGCATTCGCAATCGCTCGAATCTTTATTTTTAAATATTCCTGGAATCAATATATTTTATCCGTCCAACGCCGCGGACGCCGCCGGCTGTCTGCGCGCGGCGATTCGCTCCGACGATCCAGTCCTCGTTTTCGAACATAAATTATTGTATCCGATGGAAGGCGGGGTGCCGGAAGGTGATCTTATCGTTCCGCCCGGCTCGGCGCGAATCGCGCGCGAGGGTGCCGATCTTACGATTCTTTCGTATGGGCACGCCGCGGTGCTCTCCCTCGAGGCGGCGGAATTGTTAAATACGCGCGGCGTGTCGGTCGAAGTGGTCGACCTGCGAAGTCTCGCGCCGCTCGATCGGACGACCCTTGCGCAATCGATACAAAAAACGCGAAGATTATTATTCGTTCAGGAACCGCCGGTCGTCGGCGGCGTCTGCGACCGCGTCATCGCCGAATTGCAGCCGGAAATTCACCGTTCGCTGCGCGCGCCCGCCGCGCGCCTCGGCTCGGAGCACTCGCCGGTTCCGTCGTCCCCCGAACTCGAAAATTATAATATGCCGTCGACGTTGAAGATCGTGCGCGCGGCGTTGCAACTGATGAGCGCGCCGGCGCGCTGAAGGATTCGTATCATTACAATGGCCGAAATTATTATTATTCCAAATCTTGGATTCGCCGAGCGCGACGTGCGCCTCGCGCGCTGGCTCGTCGCCGCCGGCGCGTCCGTTGTCCGCGGACAGACCGTCGCCGTGATCGAAACATTAAAAGCCGCCTTCGAACTGGAGGCCGAATGCGACGGATTCTTAATAAAACAACTGGTCTCCGAGGGCGCGCGCGTGCGCATCGGCGCCCCCATCGGCGTTTGCGGCGCGGCGGGGGAAACGGTGGACGAGGCGGCGTTTGTAACTATTTTGGAACGGGCGCCCGCGCCGCGCGTCGAGTCGGGGGCCGTCGAAGCGGAGTCCGCGCCCGAACGCCCGGGCGGCGTCCTCGATCCGGAGTTTTATCATATTATCAAAAATGAAGAATCCGCGTTTTATAAGTTGTCGCCGCGAAGCCAGATCGAGCTGCTCCGCGAACACGGCGCCGAAATCGGCGAAAATGTACAAATCGGCGAAGGCGCCGTCGTGCGCGCGGAAATCATGGTCATCGGCGACGGCGCGCGGTTCGGCGCCGGATGCCGGATCGACTGCCGGATTTTAAGAATCGGAGCGATTTCACAATTCGGAGCGCGGACCGCGATTCGCGTTAGAAAATTTACATGCGGCGAAAATGCATATTTTGCGCCCGACGTCGAAATCGGCGGCGGCGGGTGCATGGATCCCGAGGCGGAATGCAATATTGGAAGCCACGGTTTCGTCGGCGAGCACGTTCATATCAATCCGTGCCGCCGAGTTTCGATCGGCGACGAAGTCGTGATCGCGCGCGGCGCCGCGATTATGACACATGCTTTCGCGGGCAATATATTATCGGGATACCCCAATCGTTTCGCGGGCGTCGCGATCGGCGACGGCGCCCAAATCGGCATTCACGCCGTTGTTTTTCCAGGCGTCGAAGTCGGCGCGGGAAGTATATTATTATCCGGATCGTCATTGGTAACATCGGCTCCAGGCGGGCGGCTCTTCGGCGGAGTGCCTGCGCGCGATTTGAAGGCCGCGGCGGTCCCGCTTTCGAGCAATGAACAATTCGAAATTGCGCGGGGGCTCGTGCTCGAGTTCGGGCGGCAACTGTCGATTCGCGGATTGAATATAACTGAAACCCAGGACGCGGGGACGGTCGATATCCTCGTCGAACGCGACGGCGCGCGTCATCGTTTACGTTTTGCGCGAGCGCTCGACTCTTCCGAGGGCGAGCTGATCGCCGAAGACGTGCGCGTCGGTCTCTCCGCGGGCGATCATGAGTTTAACAATCTCGCCCCCGAACTCTGCGGAGTGGATTTGTTGCAAACCCGCGTCCGCGGGCCGATCGGTCCGCTCGCCGCCGCGTTTCGGGAATATTTGCGAAAACACGGCATTCGTTTACATCCGCGGACGTGGACTTACGACGGAGGCTGGCTGTGAACGAACATCCATACACATTGGATCATTATATTCATATTCTTTCGCGGGCGAACGCGGAAGGTTACAAAATCAAACGCTTGCGCGATTTGATCGATTCGCCGCGGCCGGAACGTTATTTACTGATACGCCACGACGTCGACATCACGCCGTGGGCCGCGCTCGAAATGGCCGAACTCGAGGCGTCGCGCGCGACGGCAACGAGCTACTATTTCCGCTTGCATTCGAATACTTATAATCTACTGACGGCGCCCGTCGCCGACGCCGTCCGCGCGATTCTGCGTCTCGGACACGAAGTCGGGCTTCATTATGAACCGGGATACTTTATCGAACGGGGGCTCGATCCCGCCGCGGGCGTTCGAAGAGATATTAATATTTTCGAGGATTTCATCGGCGAGAAGACCGCGACAATCGCCCAGCACCAGCCGGCGGAGGGTCCTCGATTATTGAATATATCCGATCGACACCGCTGCGCGTACGAGCCCGAGTTCGTCCGCGAAATCAAATACTTCGCCGACAGCGGGTTTCACTGGCGCGAGGGTTGTATTTGTACAAAACTCGGCGTGCATCCGCGAATACATACATTGATTCACCCGCACAGCTGGGTCACGCAGTCGCAGGACTGGCGCGAAGCGCTCCGCGTGCACGCCGACAATCTCGCGGGCCGCGTGCTCGACGAAATGGAGGAATATATACAATCGATCGAAATTTATCTTTCGAAGCGCCCCGGCATCGACCGCGCGCGCGACGAACTCTATGACACGGAACATGCAGACAAGCCCGAAAATAAGTAATTTCCGAAAACTCCGCGAATTGCGCAATATCATCGGCGGAACGCCGCTGCTCGCGATTCGCGGCCGCTTCGAGGGCGCGGAGTTCGTTATTTATGCAAAGCAGGAATCCGTAAATTTCACGGGAAGCATCAAGGATCGCATGGCATTGCATATATTAACGAACGCGTACCAGAACGGTTCGATCGCCCCCGGCGACGTCATCGCGGAGGCTACGAGCGGAAACACGGGGATTTCGCTCGCGGCGATCGGTCGCGCGCTCGGACATCCCGTGCGCATCTACATGCCCGACTGGATGAGCCGCGAGCGCATATTATTACTAAAAAGCCTTGGCGTCGAATTGATTACAATCTCCGCCGCGGAGGGGGGTTTTCTCGCGAGCATCGCGCGCGCGGAGGAATTCGCGAAAAGTAATGATAACGTTTTTCTTCCGCGGCAGTTTGCGAACAAATTCAACGTGGCCGCGCATTACGCGACGACGGGCCCGGAAATCGCCGCGCAACTCGCGAGCATCGGCAAGAAACCGGCGGCGATCGTCGCGGGCGTCGGCACCGGCGGCACGATCATGGGCGCGGGCGCATACTTAAAGAAACAATTCGGCAATGTTAGCGTTCATCCGCTCGAACCCGCGAATTCGCCGACGCTGCGCACGGGCGTCAAATCGGGTAAACATAGAATCCAGGGCATCAGCGACGAATTCGTCCCGGCGATCGTACATTTATCCGAAATGGATGAAATTGTAGACATTGGCGACGCCGACGCGATCCGCATGTCGCAGAAACTCGCGGCGGAACTCGGCCTTGCCGTCGGCATCAGTTCTGGCGCGAATTTTCTGGGCGCGCTCAAAATCGCCGCCCGTTCCGCTCCGGGGGCCGCTGTCGTCACGATTTTCGCCGATGATAACAAAAAATACCTGAGCACGGATTTATGCCAGGACGTGCCCTCCGCGGAATGCGCCTTCGCCGACGCCGTGGAATTATATGAATTTTCGCTGACCGGTCGATGCGCGACGTGCGGATTGTTATAAATGCGGCACGCGGCCCGCGCGCCGCTACGCGCGAACTTGAACCGTAAACTTCCGCGCCGCGCGATCCAGAAAAATGCCGGCCCAAGCTAATAATACGATGGCGACATGGACCAAACTATCAATTCCGTGGAGCATGCCGAATTTGCGGCGTTGATCTGTAACAACGTCGCCGTCGAAGCCTTCGCGGCCGATTTGCGCGCGCAAATCGACGATTCCGGGGATTAGTAAAAATCGCTCGACGACGGAAATTATTAGAATCGCGAACGCGACGTAGGCAAGCCATTGATTGGGTTTTCGTTGAATTCCCGGCTCGAAACTCCGCGCGACGATCGCCATCAGCATCGTCAGTCCGAACACGTTGTGGACAAAATTCAGGATGCCGACGAGCGGACCGACGATTTCGCCGGCGTCATAGCGAGGATGCGGCGAAAATGCGCCGGTTCGATCGAACAACATCCGGGCGAACACAAAAAACGCGACGCCGCCTCCGGCGATCAGAACCAGCTGAATCAGGAGGCAGGCGTCTCGAAGTCTTTGAATCCAGTTGCGCACGGGCGGCGTATTTTCTGGATACTATCCAAAGCGCAAACGCGTCCCAAAGATAATGCGCGGCGCAACGCCGCCGATTTTATGAGAACACACAAAAATTCGAAGTTGGATCGGGCCGTCGCGGGCCGACGGTTGCCCGCGCGCCCGTTTTGGTATCCGATCGGCGCGGCACTGCTCGCGGCGATGGCGGCGCCCGGTTTTTCGCAGGAGAGCGACGTCGCGAAACGACTTGGAGAATTGCGCGAAGCCGCCAAATCGAACGACGCCGCGAAATGCAAGGAAATCAGCGGGGCGCTGCTCAAGGCGAATCCCGAATCGTTAAATATAAGATTCGAGATCGCGCTCGCGTCCGAACTTCGAAAGGATCCTTATGTTGCATTCGCGCATTTCGCCGAGGTCGCGGCGGCCGGCGAGCGGATGATTAAAAATAAAGAAAAACTCTCGGACGAGGAATCGAAGGCGGCGAGGGAATCGACCGCGAAAACGAAAACGATGCAGGACGCCTACGCGCAGGCCCTTTCGAAGGCGCTGAAAACCTATTCGGATTCCGTATTGAAAATCGCGCGATTGGCGAAGTCGCAGAAAAACTGGAAGTTCACGTGCGACATCATGCGGAATGTTAAGGATCTGTTCGATCACGCCCCGGGAGTTCTCGATCCGAAGGACGGGCGCGAGCAGGAAGCGGCGAAATTGTTAAATGAAGCCTCGTTGAAGAAATCCGAGGACAAACCCGAAAACGACAAACAGCGCGGCGACCTCTCGGAAGCCGTGGCCGCGCTCTCGGCGGACCTCGGTAAAGTTTATGAATCCGCATTCGCGACCTACGAGGAAGTGCGCGGCCCGCACGCGCGGAACCGCGCGCTGCTCCCCGTGAGCATTCTCGTTTCGTTAAATAACGATCCCGACGGCAATGCTAAAAAAGCGACGGCCGTCTGGGAGCGCGCGCTCGAGGTCGAACCGAACAAGGAATATAAACTAAGACTCGCTACGGATGCCGTTCGATTCAAATTCGTCGTCAACGGTAAAATCATAGCCACCGCCAACAATACGCGCGAACTCCGCGATTTCCGCTCGGAGTCGGAGTTTACGGTGAATCTCTTTCGCGAATCGAATTTTATATCGTTTTACGGTCACGAAATCCGCGAAAGCGGCAAGAAACAGGGAAAGCAACAATCCGATTATTTTTCGCGGTCGTGGTTCCTTCTCGATCTTATCATATCCGAAAAAATACATTTTATTTCTGATCCGTCGTGGGAAAGTCTCATGAAACCGCCGTCGGGTTGGGACGTCTGTCCGTTCGGTTGTTATGTAATATTTCCCGTCGCCGCGATCGGCGGAACCGAATACTGGGATTATGAGAAAACGAAGGATTGGAAAGGCCAGACGCTCGTCGGCGACCGCGTCGATACTTATTTTCGCCGGATCTTCGACCTGCCCGCGGCCGCGCCCGCGGCTCCCGTGACCCCCGGAAGGTGAGCGTGGACGGAGCGGCGCACTCTGAACGCGATGCACCGCGCAGGGCCGCCGCCGCGCGGATTTCTCGGAGCTGCGAAGAGTTCTAACCGCTTGCGCCGGTAGCGACGACGCCGATCCAATTGATCCGGAAGGCGCGAGCGTGGAGACTCGCCGCCCGATGACGCGCGAAGCCACCTACCGATCGTTCCCCGAAGACTACTTATCCGCGCCGGATCGCGCCGAGCAGGCCGTGCTCGAATTTTGGAATTCGGCCTTGGTTTTCGGGGAACAACAAAAACGCCGGATCGGCGCAAAACCGTTTATTTTTTATGAAGGTCCGCCGACGGCGAACGGCAAACCCGGAATTCATCACGTTTTCGCGCGCGCGATCAAAGACGCGGTGTGTCGTTATCATTGGATGCGCGGCGCGCGCGTCGAGCGCAAGGCCGGTTGGGACACGCACGGTCTGCCCGTCGAATTGGAAATCGAAAAAAAACTCGGAATTTCCGGAAAGAAACAAATCGAGGAGATCGCGGGTACGAAAGAAGCGAGCATCGCAAAATTTAATGATCTTTGTAAAGAAAGTGTATTTACATATCTTAAGGAGTGGCGTTCGCTCTCGGAGCGCATGGGCTACTGGCTCGATTACGATCATCCGTATATTACATTCGATCCGGGATATATCGAATCGGTCTGGTGGCTGATTTCGAGATTCCACGCGAACGGATTGTTGGAAAAACGGTTCAAAGTCATTCCGTACTGTCCGCGATGCGGAACGGGACTCTCGAGCCACGAAGTCGGTCAAGGTTATAAAGATGTTCAGGATCCGTCCGTAACTGTTAAATTTAGATTGCAAGACGATCCGGCGACGTCGCTGCTCGTCTGGACGACGACGCCGTGGACGCTGCCGAGCAACGCGGGCGCCGCCGTGAATCCGGAATTGGAGTATGTAAAGATTCGTTCGCCGAAGCACGCCGGAGAACAATTCTGGATCGCGAAGGCGCGCATGGCGGCGGTCGCGCCCGACGCGGAAGTGATCGAATCGAAACGCGGCCGCGAACTCGCCGGTATTCGTTATATTCCGCCGTTCGAGAATCTTACAAATATTCCGGATTTGCGGGCGAAACCGCGGCCGGAGGCGGCGGCCGCGCTGCACACGATCCGCGCAGGAGAATTTGTATCTTCCGAAGAGGGCACCGGAATTGTACACATGGCGCCCTGCTACGGAGCCGACGATTATGAATTGGGCGAACGCGAGGGATTGCCGATTTACGCCGCCGTCGGCCGCGACGGAAAATTAGCCATCGACGTCGGCCGCGCCGCGCGCGGGACGTTTTTCAAGGACGCCGACGCGGGCCTGATGGCGGAATTGAAAGATCATGGAAAACTCTTCGCGCGCACGACCGTGCAGCATACCTATCCGTTCTGCTGGCGATGCGACACGCCGTTATTGTATTATGCTTCGCCGTCGTGGTTTTTGAAAACGACCGCGTACCGCGACGCGATGGTTGAAAATAATAAAAAAATCCGCTGGGCACCGCCGGAAATCGGCGCGGGGCGGTTCGGCGAGTGGCTCGAGGGCAACGTCGACTGGGCCATTTCGCGCGACCGGTATTGGGGAACGCCGCTGCCGGTCTGGGAATGCGAATATTGCAATCATTTCGAGGTCATCGATTCGATTGCAACATTAAGAAAGCGCGCGAAATCGCCGTTCGCCGAACCGTTCGATCCGCACAAACCTGGAATTGATAATATAATTATAGAATGCGCGAAATGTAAGAAGGACGCGAAGCGTTCGCTTTCGGTGATCGACTGCTGGTTCGATTCGGGCGCGATGCCGTTCGCGCAAAATGGATTTCCATACAAGCCGGATTCGGGCGCGCGGCTCGCGGATCAGTTTCCGGCGCATTTCATCGCGGAGGGGCTCGACCAGACGCGCGGCTGGTTTTATACGCTTCACGCAATCGCTACATTTATTAGTTGTTATGACCGGCAGCCGGGTCGCGCGGGGGAGCGCGTCCCGTCGCTGAGCGCGGCGAGTTCATACCGTTCGTGCGTCGTGAACGGCCTCGTGCTCGACGCGCAGGGGCGGAAAATGAGTAAACGCCTCGGCAACGCGGTGAACCCGTTCGAGGCGATGCAACAAAACGGCGCCGACGCCGTGCGATTGTTATTATTAGGATCGGGCGCGCTGCACTTGAACCGGCGATTCGATCCCGACTCGATGACGGCGATGCGGCGGCAAGTGGTGATCCCGCTCGTGAATTGTTTACAATTCTTCGCGACGTATGCGAACGAAGCGAATTATAATGATAATGATTTTCGCCGCGATCCGAAGTCGCGCACGCTCCTCGATCGCTGGATCCGTTCGCGCGCGGAAACGCTCGCGAAATCGGTCGCGGACGCGTTCGATAACTATGATTTGCCGGCGGCGATCGCGGCGCTCTCCAATTTTGCCGATTCGGAATGTTCCAATTGGTATGTTCGGCGCAATCGCAAACGATTCCAGTCCGGCGATCTAAACGATCGCTGGATCGGACTCGAGACATTGCGCCACGTCCTCGGAATCGCCGCGCGTTGCCTCGCGCCGATCGCGCCCTTCGCCGCCGAAATGCTCTGGCACCGAATTCATCGCCGCGACGCGAAATCGGAGTCCGTCCATTTACAACAATTCCCGACGCTCGACGCGGGCTTCGGCGGCGACATGGACGCGGCGCTCGATTCGGCCATGGGAAGCGCTCTCACGGTCGCGCGTCTTGCGCGCGCGATCCGCGAGAAAAACAAAATTCGAAATACGATTCCGCTGCCGTGGATCTATCTACTCGTTCCGCGGCTCGAGGCCGGCGCAGGATCGTTTATGTCGGCCGTCGAGGATATCGTCAAAGATGAAGTCAACGTCGACGAGGTCCGATTCGAGTTTTATCCTCCGACGCCGGGCCAGGAACATTATTTTCATTTGAAGGCGAAGCCTAATTTTCCAGTGCTTGGCAAGCGCGCGGGAAAGTTAATGAAATCGATTCAGGAGGCGATTTTGAAACTCGACGACGCGCAGGTGATCGAATTCATGGCGGCCGGGCGGCGGCTGGTGGCCGTCGAAGGCGGCGCGTTCGAAATCGGCACCGACGACGTGATCGTCGCGGCGGAAGTGGAGGACTCGGCCTGCGAGAGCGATTCGAAAATCACGGTCGGATTGAACGTTAAATATAACGATTCGGCGATCGCGCGGGCGTGCGCGCGCGAATTTGCGAGCGCCGTCAATCAAGCGCGTCGCGACGCGAATTTTAAACTCTCCGACCGCTGCCGCGTCGAGCTGGCGCAAAGCGAGGCGGCGTCGCGCGTTCTGTCGGGCATCGGCGAAGGATCTGGCCGCCAACGCTGGCTCGACGACCTGCGCGCGACATCGATCGCGACGCGACCCGCCGACAAACACGCCGACTGGCGCGAGACCGAACTCATCGACGGCGAAAAAGTTGCGTTTCGCGTGGCGCGCGACGAGTAGAAACTCGTTTGGATATTCGCTAATAAAATTTTTAAAGAAAGCTTGAAACGGGAACGTCCTCAATAGATAGTTTCACGGCCTTCTGCGACGTGCGTGAATCAAGCGTATACGCCGCTGAACCTATAAAATCGAAATGGGAACCATCCGCGCGCGGGATACCGCGGCGAGGTTCCCACGTGAACCTGGGGTTCACGGCATCACGCTGCACGGCGAAGGCGGAGGGCGACGCTCGAGAACGTTCAACGACGTTGTTCAGAGCGTTTTTTTATTACATTTTTTAGTTGTATTGGCATTTTACGTTGCCGCCGGAAGTTACAATTCCGGATTGCAAATATCATAATTGAGGATCCCCGGTGCGTTCCTTGTTTCTCGGATTGTTATTTTTAATTCTCGCGGGAGTCGCGGGATACGCTTCATTCCAGCGGTGGGGCGGCAAAAAAGTAAACGCGGAGGAAACGGGCGCGGCGCAGTCGCGTCCGTTGACAGGTCCCGCGCCGTCGACCCAAAACGCCTCTCAAAACGCTACAAATACGGCCGTCGTTCGTCCGGCGGGTTCTGCGGGCGACGCCTCGGCGGCGAACGCTGATATTACAAAAATAGCGCCCGCGTCCGCGGCCGACCGCATGGAACAGGCGATTTCGCTGGCGGCCGCGGCGGAAGCGAGCAGCGACCTACCGGGACAGGCGCGCGCGCTGACGACGGCGCTCGAAGCGGCGTTGTCCATGGAAGGGAAACCGGCGTGGACTCGCGCGGAACCCATCGCGGCCGCGCTCGCGGCGACGAATGAAAAACTCTGGTTCAATCCCGATGCGACGTTTCGCTCCACGACGGAAAAGCCGGTGGCCCTCGCGAAGATCATTAGTCAGCTCGCCAAAAAAGATCCGCCGGTCCGCGTGGGTACGGGGTTGCTGGCGAGAATGAACAAGTTGTCCGATCCCGACATCGTGCCGGGACACAAACGGCTGCGCGTGCCGCAGGATTCGATGTCGATAACAGTTCGCCGCGGTTCGTTTTCATTAATATTATATCTGGGAGGCTACGCAATCGAGGCCTTCCCCGTCGGCGTTGGCAAGCCTTCTTCTCCGAGCCCGGTCGGCAGTTTCGAAATCCGCGAAATACAACATTTGGATAAGTATAAACGGGAAGCTACAAAATGGATCCGGCCCGACGACGGCAAAGAATTGTATTATGGCGATGCCGAGTATCCATTTGGAAAGCGATTCTTAAAATTCGGCGAGCCGGTGGAACATTATGGTATTCACGGCACCGATCGCGACGACGCCATCGGAGCGGCGATTTCCCACGGATGCATTCGGATGCTCAATCGCGACGTGGAGCGACTCGCCGGCTTCCTCGATGCGGCAGGGAGTCCGAGAATCGTGGTCCGAATCGAGTAATTGCGACGTTTCATCGGACGAAAGGGTCGCGCCTGTTCGTGCTAGAGCGCGGATCCCCAAGAGTCGGTTTCAAATGCGATGATATAAGAGCATGTAAATAAATAGGTTGCGACGCTAACATAAAAATCGAATGGTTGGCCTTGACGACTCACCGCGCCCCGATATTCTCTCCCGCCCCAATGACGGAAAAGCGGTTCGCTGATTCACACTGTTCAGCTGTGAATTTCATGCGATCGCAACGTTTTTGGCGCTTCGAAGCGATGCTTCGAAGTGGCTTGGCTCTCTTTCACGATATTCAAATCTGATTCGCGAGTATCGCGCGCCCGCGTGAGTGTTCTTTAGAAATTGAGAACAACGCGGAGCAGGAACGCGCAGTGACAAACTGGCGCAAGGTCCTGTAAATGAAGTTGATTCTTAGTGACTGATTGTCTGGCAGTATCGTCGCCGGACTTAACACAGATGACTACGACGGCCTGACCGTCGGCGGAGTTTGAGTTGATTTCGAGGCGTAATATCGAACCGATCTTTGAAAACCAGGTTGGCCCTTCCAAGTAGCCCGTGTGGGCTTCTTGTTAATTTTTTTGAATACCCAGGGGGTGTCACCTTCGCCGCACTCGTAAAGAGCTGCGTGTGGAGGACATCGAACTGGACAATTGATTCTAAAGCTAGGTAAGTTCAATTCCCTAAATCGATATCAATATATCTTTGAAGGGTTTGATCCTGGCTCAGAGCGAACGCTGGCGGCGTGGATCAGACATGCTAGTCGAACGAGAATCCGGGGGCAACTCCGGTAGTAAAGTGGCGAAAGGGCGAGTAATCCATGATCAATCTACCTCTTAGACGGGAAAAACGGCCGGAAACGGCCGCTAAGACCCGATGTGCCAACGACTAGGCATCTAGTTGTTGGGAAACGGTTGGGCTCTTCGGACCTTCTGCTAAGGGAAGAGATCATGTCCTATTAGTTAGTTGGTGGGGTTACGGCCCACCAAGACTGTGATGGGTAGCCGGCCTGAGAGGGTGGTCGGCCGCATTGGGACTGAGACACGGCCCAGACTCCTACGGGAGGCAGCAGTCGAGAATCTTCCGCAATAGACGAAAGTCTGACGGAGCGACGCCGCGTGGAGGATGAAGGCCTTCGGGTTGTAAACTCCTGTCACCCGTTATGAATTGTTGTACGTGAATATCGTGCAACTTGACAAAGGCGGGGGAGGAAGCACCGGCTAACCCTGTGCCAGCAGCCGCGGTAAGACAGGGGGTGCAAGCGTTGCTCGGAATCACTGGGCGTAAAGCGCACGTAGGCGGTTTCGTAAGTCGGGTGTGAAATCCCACAGCTTAACTGTGGAACTGCGCCCGATACTGCGGAGCTTGAGGATGGGAGGGGAGAGTGGAATTCCTGGTGGAGCGGTGAAATGCGTAGATATCAGGAGGAACACCGGTGGCGAAAGCGACTCTCTGGTCCATTCCTGACGCTGAGGTGCGAAAGCTAGGGGAGCAAACGGGATTAGATACCCCGGTAGTCCTAGCTGTAAACGATGGGCACTAGATAGAGGGATTCTATGCATTTCTCTGTCGGAGCTAACGCGTTAAGTGCCCCGCCTGGGGAGTATGCTCGCAAGGGTAAAACTCAAAGGAATTGACGGGGGCTCACACAAGCGGTGGAGCATGTGGTTCAATTCGACGCAACGCGAAGAACCTTACCCAGGCTTGACATGCATGAATTAGCTGGCGGAAACGTCGGTGACACTCGCAAGAGCGGAATATGCACAGGT
>JACQFD010000027.1 GCA_016200225.1 Planctomycetota bacterium | reverse complement strand
GCGAACGGACGGCGCCACGAGAAGAACACGACCGCGAGCACGGCCAGGACACCGAAAACACCGGCGAGAATAAATTGACCCGAGAGTGACGACTTTACAGATACGCGATTGGACAACATGACAGACTCTTCCGGGGGTTCCGCCCGGAGACTCAGGAAACGAGACTTCTAAAATATAAATTATTTCCGACAAACGGCTCGGGTGAGAGAGCGCGCGGCCTGGCTTCAGGCGTCGATTCGAATGCTTCTCTGATTCAAACGTTTTTCTGACTCTAAACTTTCACATTCAAGTCGGCGCGTCGATTTATAAACACCGGACGCAGCCTCACGAGAACTTTGACCATTCAATGACTAAAACTGAATCCTGTCAACGGATGTTCCAATATTTTTTTGGGATTGTTTTCCACATGCGAAAGAAAGTATCCGTGGTTTGTTAGCAGGCGAGGCAAAAAAATGCCGACGCCTCCCGGTAATACGACAAAGCACGGCCGAAAATTTTCTCACAAAATATTTTCGGCTGTAAGTTAGCTTGATCAACAGGCTTGCAATGGCGTCATTAGCAGTATCCGCGACTTGCTCACGAGGCTTCCTCACGAAATTGAACATCGCGCGAGTTTATTATTAACATCGCACGGACGTTGGGCGCGCCCCTCGAAAGCTGGTGATGTCAGAAAAGTCGTCTCGCGTGGCGCGAAAGTTCCTGCAATGCACAAATGCCGATTTTTCTTTTTTGCGGTCATCCCCTTGTCAACTTTCGGCAACGGTGGATAGGATTGCCCCGCCGACGAAAGGCGTAATTCGCGCCGACGCCGCAGATTCCAAACATTACAGATTGATTTTAATACTAAATGGGAGTTCGACCATGATGCCATCCTTACTTGTAAAAGCCACGACGACCGCCGCCCTCGCGATCACGATGCTAACGATTGTTAGCCTGCGCCCGTCGGCCGCAGCTGCGAACGCCGACAACACGCCCGACGCTGCAACATTAACATCGGCGCTCTATTGCGCGCGGCGGCTTTCGCAAGCATCGTCACCGCCGGCGTCGCGAATACTAATAATGATCAGAAGACCTCATTACAAAACATCGCCTCCAATCAGCGCTGGGGCATTTCGATTGAATACACGGCCGCGATCGCGACGGAAGCTCAGTGGATCGCCCTCCGCGATGCACTCGCCGTGAAACGTATCAATACCAACTACGGCACTTCGGTCCCGGAAGCGGTAACAACGCTCCTTTCGACGTGGAATGCCAGGACGGACGTCGCGGCGGCGAAGACGGCGTTTGATTCCAATCTTTCTTCTGTAGCAACTGCATGGAATAGCGCCGTCGGGCAATAGTAGCCAGCGAAAAAAACTCCGGATGAATCAAGCAAACGCCAATTGTAACGACATATTTTTCGGCCAAAAGAAACCTACTTGGAAACGCTTGCCGCCATCAACGATACGGATAAACATAAACGCGGCCCCAGCTGCCGATTGCCGCTTCGCCCTTCGTTTCCAATGTTAATGTTACAGTTTTGCCGCCGAACTCGCCGAGATCGATGCGGTGGGAGTAAGGTCCGGCCCACTCGCCGTCGCCCGTCGCTTCTTTGTCGACGCTAAATACAACTTTTTCGGGCTCGCCGGCGGCCTGAATTCGCAATTCGAATCGCGTGCTCTTGACGGGCCTTGACGCCGCGCCAAGCGAGTCTTTTTTGAAGAACGTGAGTCCGCAGCGGATCGCGGGATTCGGCGGCAGCGCGAGATCTTTATAAATAATACGATACGGCGGGGGGCCGACGATCTCGTGTTCCTTGCCGCCGAATTCGTAGGCGGTCTTGCCATCGACGGGAGTCATCGCCGCGCCGACGAAATTGTCGGCGGATTTTTGTAGTTCTTTCAAATCCAGCGGTTCGCGATCGAACAATTCCGTGCCCGCGTCCGGCGCCGCGTCGCCGCTAATCTTACGAATGGCGTCGCAGAGCACGCGCGCGACGCGCGCGTGGCCGAACGGCGTCGGGTGAATGATGTCGCAAAATAACAGTTTGTCCTTTTCCTCCGAATTGGAGAAAAGCGTTGTGCGCGCGTCGGCAACCGCGTCCGCGATTTCAATTCCCACTTCGCTAAAAATCTTTGCGTAGTTTTCGCCGTCGGCGAATCGCGTCCGCGTTTTATAAGGAACGGGCGGGGTGACGAAGATTACTTTTGAACCGTACGATTTCGCGCGTTCCACGATCGTTCGCAAAACCCTGCGGAATTGGTCTTTTTCAAGTCTCGGCCCGTCGGGCCTTTCCATGCGTTCCGACCATATTTTGCGATATTCCTCCTGTTTCGAAGGCTTCTTTTCCGCCGCCTGCGCGATCGTGCCGGAGGGTTTTAATATTTCGGCGATATATTGAAATAAATGTAAATCGTGAAACAGCCCCGCCGACGTCCCGCGAAGTTGTTGTAATTGCCGAAACGCTTTTTCGTCGTCGAGTCCGATCGCGGGCGTGTAGTCGTTCCACGCTCCGGCATAAATCACGACAATATCGGGTTGGAATTTCGAAACCCGCGTTTCGAGCATCGTTTGCATTTGAAACGCGCTGTAACCGGGCACCGCCGTATTGATAATTTCCCATCTGGCGTTCTTCGCCGTCTGCAGCCAGCGCATGGTTCTGTAAACATAGGTTTCGTCGCCCTCGACGCCCATTCCAAACGTATTCGAATCGCCGAGAAATACGATGCGTTTCACGCCGCCCGCTTTCTGATCGTTAAATTCGGGTCCGCGGAATCCATGCGAATTTACTTTTTCCTCGACGCACGGCCGCAAATCCGGGATTTGTGCATTGCCGGGAATTTTCCAGAATAGTTGAGGATCGAATTCCGTCGGAAATCGTCCGGTCCGATCGTTACCCACGAATTCAACCGGCGATTCTTTAAGTTTTTCCGGCGCGCGCGGGAGCATCGTGGCCGTGGCTTCGAATACGGCGAGTAATGCCGCATTTGTAACAAGTCCATAGCCGAGCTTTTTCCCGGCGCTCATTTTCGAGGCGGTTCCCGAGGCAGGGAGGGGGTTCGTTTCGTTAATCAACGAAAGCGTCAGTTAAGAAAATCTGATATCTAAAAAAGCGGATAAACAAACGTCGGCTGGGACTCTCCCCACCATGCAAGGCCGAAAAGCGCGAGCAGGATGAGAATGAATGGGAAAAGCCACCATTCGAGCTCGGTTCTCAGAAAATGCAGGTAGTCGCGAAGTAGATTCTGCACAGTACAATTAATGGGAATTTGGGCCCGTCCGAACTTCCGTTCGAGGAACCCACCGGTTGGGATGCGGTTCAAGTAGAAATCGTCCCGGACTGTTTCGCAACTTCGAGATCCGCGGAAGGGAACTTCCCAGCGGTTTCGCGACGACGGGATGGGATCCATCGCCCCTTAATTTGCGTCTCAGGCAAACGCCGACACATTTCGAAAGCAGAATCATGAAGCGCCCCAACGCACTGTGCGTGTTTGCTCTTACCTTGGTTGCCCCGGCGACGGCCTGCAGCAAGAAGACATCGGATGGCCCGCGCGACATCGTGATTTTGCTTCTCGATGCGGTTCGAAAGGATCACTTCAGTTGTTATGGCAACGCGCGCAAAACGACGCCGAACATCGATCAATTCGCGAACGAGGGGGTTACGTTCGATCGCGCGCACGCGTGCGCGCCATGGACGCTCGCATCCGTGGCGTCCGCGTTCACCGGCAATATGCCGGAAACCCACGGGGCCGGCGTTTGGTCGGATGATCGTTCCAGCGGGACACCGACCGCGCTCGACGAAAAAAATGTAACATTTGCCGAACGATTAAAATCGGCCGGTTACAAAAGTTATTGCCGATCTGCGAATCCCTATCTCGATCTCGGCTGCACGCAGGGATTCGATAAAGTGGAAACGATCCCGGGCAATGCGGAAGAAGTTGTGGATTGGGGACTCGAATCGATCAAGAGCGCGGGCGACAGCCCGGCTTGTTTATATTTACATTTCATGGACGCGCACACGACGCGGGATTTGCCAAAGCAGTATGTAAATAAATTCGAAACGCCGGGCGCGGGTCCGCGCATGCCGGCGCATCAGGGATACGATGCTTATATTGAGAATCGGTTCGTCGGCGACGAACTCGTGAAATTCTCCACGCACCGCCTCGCGGTTTACGATGGAGCGATTAGTTATATAGATAAAGCGATCGGTAGATTGAGAAAAGGGCTCGAAGCGCGCGGCCGACTCGATCGGACGTGGTTTGTCATACTTGCGGATCACGGCGAGGAATTTTGGGACCATCTCACGGAAGAGGAGGCTAATTATCATGATTCTCGGGGCTATTTCGGCGTCGGACACGGCCACACGCTCTTCGAAGAACTGTTACAAGTGCCGCTCGTCGTCGCCGGTCCTGGCGTCAAAGCGGGAGCCCGAATCAAGACACCCGTCTCATTGATTGACTTGTCGCCCACTCTGCTCGACGCCGTCGGAATGGGACCGCAGGTCGGAGGTTTTACTCTCGGTCGATCGCTCCTCGCGTCCTTCGATGGAACCGAGCCCGAACGCAGGCCGGTTTACGCGCAGCAATCGTTATACGGCCACAAACGCCGCGCGATCATTGATACAGATGATTGGAAATATATTCACTCTTTCGATGCGCGCGAAAAGGACTTCCTTTTCGATTTGAAGTCCGATCCGCTCGAAAAGAACAATAAGTTGACCGCAAAACCGGAGAGCGCCGCCGAACTTAAATTAAAAATGGAGCGCTTTTTCGATGCGCTGCCGCGCGCGGGCAGTTTCGATCCTTCGGTGATCGACCTGAAGACTGCCGAACAATTGCGAAACGTTGGATACTTACATTCTTCGGGCAGCCGTCCGGCTCAACCAAAATAAAGGAACAATTCGAGAGCGCGATCAATTTGCAAAAGTAAAGAGCAGCGGCTTGCCCCACGAAGCCCGAAAGGAATTGCCTTCGGTTCGAAATACTAATGTTACTGTTTTTCCGGCGAATGGCGAGAGATCCACGGTTCGCTTTCCGGCGATTCTCCAAATTCCGGCGTCATCGCCCGAGAGGCTCTCGTCGTACAGTATGCCGCCCGGAGCATTGTCGTCGCCCACGCGGATTTCAAATATGAAATGAACGCTGGTCTCGGTTCGCACCGGTCGCGTCGCCGCGCCTTCTTTTGTAAAGTCCTTCCGCGTGTAATAGCTAGGGTCGAACTGTAAAGACGTCCGCTCGGCGATCCGGACGTTTCTGAATGCAAATATTCCGGGCGAAGGCAATGAAATGGCTTCGGGATCCCACTTGATCGCTTCCGCCGCCGAAGCCTGCGCGGGCGGATTGCCAACATAGTATTCCGCTTTGTCCCGCATTGTAAATAATGATTGCGTTTCCACGCGGAAATACTCCGCCGCGGACACATGGATCGACGGCACGGCGCCCGTTTCCTGCAATGTCGCCGCAATCGCCTCCGCGATCATGGAATGTCCGATTCCCGATGGCTGAAGATCATTATTGAACAGATCCGACTCGTCCATTTTTGAATTGTCGAGGAGCGCGCGCGCGTTCACGACGGGAATTCCATGATCGGCGGCGACGTTATTGATGATTCCCGTATAGATTTCGCTGTCGGTGAAGCGGATTCTCGCGTTGTCCTTCACAGGCGGGGTGACGAAAAGCGTTTTGACGCCCGCCGCATGCGTTTCATTAGCGATCTCGATTAGATATTTCTTGAATTTCGACGCGGAGACGCGCGGGCCGTCCGCTCTCTGAGTGTACACAGACCAGTTATTTAAATATTCCCCGACTCTCGAGGGCGCCGGTTTATTTAGTATCCATGTGAACCATTGATAAAATCGAAGCCGCCGCGCGGTGATTCCGCGCCGGACGGACCGGCTCAAACGAATCTGCTCGAGCGCATTTTCATCGTCGAATTCGATCGCGGGCGTGAAATCGTGCCATGTGCCAATATAAACAATCACGTAATCGGGATCGAGTTTCGACGCGATCGTCTGATAAATCCGCAGTGCTTGAAACGAAGTCGCGTTCGGAAGTCCCAGATTGATGACTTCCCATTTCGGACGCATATATTTGCCGAGCCACGACTGGAGACGCCGCGAAAAAGTATAAGAAATTCCCAACCCTCTGCCGTACGTCGAGGTTCCGCCAATACAAACGATGCGAATAGTATCTTTGGGCTTCTCCGCGGACACGTCGGGCCCGCGAAATCCGAGATTGTTCGCGACTTCTCCCCGGCCCTCCGTAACGGGCGTTCCGGGCGGGATTCGCCAGAGAATTTCCTCGTCCTGAAAGCCCGGAATCGGATTCTTAAAATCATTCGCGACAAATTCGACCGGCCGGAATTTCGTCTCCGGAGGTTTTTGTATCAACAAGCGCGACAGCCCTTCGAGCGCGACGAACAGTATAATGTTCGTCGCGATTGCGTAAATGATCTTCTTGCTCTTAGTCAACGAATGAATTATTAGTAATCGATGCGCGATGTATCAACGCTTATGAACTGACGGAGCCGTGAGTTTAACGACACGCACGATCGGACGTTTCGATATTTTGTCGAAAAAATATACAATTATCCGATGGCGCGAATGGCGCCCCCGTCGACGGGTACGAAACAACCCGTCATGTCGGATGCGCGATCCGAAGCCAGAAAGGCAATCACTTCGCCGATCTCTTCGGGTTTCAACAAGCGTTTCATCGGCAGACCCGCGGCGAATCTTAACAGTGCGTCGTCGTCGGATCGCGCTTCCGGCATCCGCCTTCGCGCGACTTCGCCGGGTTTCGGGCCTCCGAAATTAATAACTAATATATCAATTCGGCCGAGATCGCGCTCCACTTCCGCGGCGATTTCGGCGACGTGTTTCGGATTCGTAATATCGCCCGCCATTGCAAAGGGCTGGCGTTCTGCGATGGCCGCGATCAGGGCAGCGGCTCGATCGAGACGTGCGCGATCGCGCGCCACGATTGCGAGGCGCGCACCTTCGCGCACCATAACTTTGGCCGCGCCAAGTCCGATTCCGGCCGATCCGCCTGTGATCAAGGCAATTCGGTTTTCGAGTTCACGATTCAAGGGAGTTCCTCGCGAAAATACGATCGGTTAAATACTTATGAACTGGATCCGGCAAGATGGCATCGGGATTGCTGAATCACTCGGCACATCACATGAAAACGACGTGACCGTGACAATTGTGCCAGGTATTTGCTTCGCTTTGGCCACGACTGCCGGGTTCCGCGTACACTTGTGGTCGCCGGGCGTGCGGGCCGCGCCTGTCAATACTCTCTCCGCACGATGAATTTTTCCCTCTTACCGTCACACCCTCCCGCCATGGATGCATCGCGCGAAGTCGCGAAGCGTTCCGGCATCGATTCGATTTGCAGGTTCTCAAAAATGCGTATCCTCTCCACCATTGCTACAGTTGCATGTCTAGCTCCGTTTGCCGCAGCGCAAACGCCGCCAAGCCCGAACGCCATTGGACTCTGGCGCTCGGATGATCCGGGCAAAGGACTTATTTTTAACCTTCCCACCGGCATCGCTGCCGGTCAGACAGGCACAAGCATCTGGTCCGTTTTGCCCCCCGACGTTCTGACATATTTCAGAACATGGTCGACGGGTCACAAGCGCGAACTCGATTTCCGCGGAGTCGGCGTCTTCGCGTTCATTCCAACAATTACCGCGGCGAAAGCGTTTACATTACCAAAAATCGAATTACGGAAAGCCGTTCAAGCGCCGTCGCCCAATCAAGATCGTTACCTTCCGTCGCTGACGCCCGCGGGATTGTTAGTAACGTTTCCGGCGGTCAACCTTGGAACATTCAACGCCCCGGCCGGCGTTGTTTTTCCGTTTGACCAAATATTAACGACACCCACATCGGTCGCGCTCAGCACGGGACAGGGTCTCGCCATCCGCGTCGTCGATTATTGTTCACAATACGGCGTGAATAACTCGTTGGAAGTCATGATCTCCAGCACGGAGACACTTTCCTCGACGATGTCGAATTGCTTCTCGGGCATCACGCAGGGAGCGCCCCAAGTCAGCAACTGGATCGATAAGTTATATCCAAACCTGACGAATCATGAGTTCATGTTTACTTATTATTTCGATCAGTCGATCATTGCGCCGCTCAAGAATGCAAAGCAACTTGCGGGCGGCTCGCTCATTCCCGGCGGCAACGGTACAAACACGCTTCCGACTTCGCTCGATCCTGCGAATGGTGGATTTGCAGTAAGTGTCGACGACGGCCGCGGCGCGCTCTATCCGGTGCCGGGCGATGTGGTTTCATGGTCGACCGCTTCCAACTTGGGCGTGAAACTCGGACCCACGCAGATCGGCCAGGTCTGGTTGATTCCGTTTATACTATTCGAAGGCGATATTATTCCTTCGGATCCGGCGCCCGAAGACTGGGTTGGCGCGAATGGCGTTCCGGAATTAGCTTATATTCACCCGATGCCGTTGCAAAAATATCTCGACGACATCGATTTTCTCTCGGGCAACGTGACGCCGTATCTGGGCGGCGCATGGAATCCTAACAATTCGACGCTCGGACTCTATTTGGGCGTCGATTATGACATTCCAGGCGGATTTCCGAATTCGTACTTGAATGGAAACGCTTTTGGCAACGCATTCAATTATGCAAGTATCGCGAACGGTCCCGCTTTCGCGGGTCCGGAATTGGCGATGTATGATAAGAAAACGAATCCGACCGGAAATATTTGTAAGAATCCAATTTATTGGAATACGACATACACGGGCGAATTGAAGACATTGATCGACCCGCAACACGGCTTCACGCCGGTTGTCGGCGCCGCGAGTCCGCCGTTCGTAGGAATTGATTATCCGTTGAACCTGCCGGTGTCGGTTGCGGGCCTTAGTTTTTATGTAACATGCTGGCAACTCGATATCGCGTCGCCGATCAACGTGTTTGGCGTGAACATCCTCGATATGTCAACGGTTCTGAAGATCACACTTCACTAAATTCGGTTCGAAGAGACGTTCATGAGGAAGCCCCCGCTGTGTGCGGGGGCTTCTTTTTTTTCATCGAAGCCGTTGCATTCGCTACCATCCGCAAATGCGTCTTCACGCGGAACGGCTTTACGTGCGCTGCCCGAACTGGGTCGGCGATTTTGTAATGTCGACGCCGATTCTTCAGTCGATTCGAGACGCGTTCCCCGATTCGAAAATTACACTTGGGTTGCGCCCGCATCTTGAGCCGATTCTGCGCGGACTTCGTTTCTTCGACGAGCTGCATTTTCATCCGCCAAAACTAAGATTCGGCGGCGTGCGAAAACTCGCGTCGGAGTTAAAAGAAAAAAAATTCGACGCCGCGATTCTGTTTCCGAATTCGTTTGAAACGGCCCTCGTCGCGGCGCTCGCGGGCATCCCGCGACGCATCGGTTATGCAATGAACGGACGCGGATTCTTATTAACCGATTATTTACGTCCGCCGATGCGCGGTTTCCGGCGAATCCCGAATCCGATGCCGTATTTTTGGACGGATCTCGTGGGACTCGCCGGCGTCGAAGTGCGATCGATTCGTCCGAAACTCGATTTGGATATGGAAACCGAAAGCGCATTCGCGTCGTGGTTATTACAAAAAGGCATCGGCCCCCGAGACAAAATGGCGTTGATCGCGCCCGGCGCTTCGTTTGGATCGAGCAAACTCTGGCGTCCCGATCGATTCGCGCGCGCGATCGACCTCCTCGCCGAGCGCGCCGGCACGAAAGCATTAATACAATTCGGACCCGCCGAGGAAAGCATCGCGAGAACATTGAAGGATCATTGTAAATCGTTCGCGGTCCTCGCCGCGGATCCGCCGCTCGACCTCCATCGCCTGAAAGCCGCCGCGAAAAGATGTAATTTACTAATCTGCACCGACAGCGGCGTCCGGCATTATGGTGTCGCGTTCGACCGGCCCGTGGTCTGCGTCATGGGTCCGAACGATCCGCGCTTCACCGCCGCGAATTTGGACAAAACTATTGTAGTGAGAGAAGACGTGGATTGCGGACCCTGCCAATTGAAGGCGTGTCCGCTCGATCACAAATGCATGGAACGGATCGATCCGGCGCGCGTCGCCGACGCCGCGATGCGATTGTTAGATTTGTCGCTTACTTGATCGCCGGCTGCGATGCCGGATTCGATTCGGCATTTGTAATTTTAATTTTTACATTTGACGTGTCGGCCGGCTGAATCTTTATGAATGCTTCCTCGGGATCCGGGCCGGTCCAGCGAATGGCGACGGCTTCCGCGAAACTAGCGTAGGCGGAACCCGCGGACACCGCCTCCGTCGGTCCTCCGATCGGCGGACCGAAACCGAAATCGCGATCCACGCTCGAAATCGATACGGAAGCTCCCGCCGCGCGGCGACCGCGCCGTTCGAGAATGATGGCGTCCGCGCCATGTTCGCCCGCCACCGTTCGCAAGCGCGCGACGGCGTGTCCGGGATTATCATAATTCACGCTTTCGGTGGAGAGCCGCGCTATTTGTATAAATGGGCGCGACGGCTCCGTTTGGTAAACTTCGACCAGGTCCCAACTTTTCGACCGGCCCGCGACGGCGTCCATTTTTTGTACCCGGACCGGATAAAACGAGGAGCAGGCTGTAACTGCTAATATCGACGCCAGGAGCGCCCGCGCTGACTTGTTTATTAAAGCAATTCTTAAGATTCGTCGCGTGCGCGATTGTTTGCAATCATTCTTCATTATTTGGTTGATCCGCGGGCGGCTTTTCGGCCGGTCCGCAGGGCGGCGTCGGCGGAGCGCCAACGCGGTGGGCGTCCTGCAACGGCGACGGTCGCGAATCCGTAGGATCGTGTACCGAAAAGCTGCGGTCGGCCAGATGCTTCTCATGAAGTCGGAGCGCGATTCCGCGAACGGACACCCACTTTGGATGGTGGATGAGCAACGAGAACCCTGTGGATGCCGCCTCCAGGCCGGCCTGGCTCGGCAATCCGGTATTGGACGATGTCACCGCCGTGCCGGTTGTCGGAATGTCGTAAACAGCAATGACTTCAGCGAGTTCATCCGCTCCGAGCAGGGCCGCGCGTTCTCGAAGTCGCTGCACCAGCGTTTCAAACGACGAGTCACCGTCGTTCGGGACGCTCAGTTCCGCGATGACATCGTGTGGCCGGGTCTCGCGTTCTTTTCGGATCTCAACGGCGGCCGGTGAGAGCTGTCGGAATCCAGTCGCGCCGACATAGCGCACCGCAACTGCGTTCGTCGCACCTCCCGAAGCGCAGCCAGCTGTGAATCCAAGGGCGCTCGAGGCCAATAGAATCGCCGCGCGTCTCCCCAAGGCATTTCGCTTTGTCCCGTTCGAAATTAGAATTTTCCGCCCCATTTTTCGACCTCAACAATTGCCCAGACTTCAAAGAGTATTAATTGCGAACCGCGGTGAGATTGCGATGCGGATTTTGCGTGCCTGTGAAGCCGAGGGCATAGACGCCGTAACTGTATATTCCGATGCGGACGTGAACGCACTTTGGGTGCGACGCGCCCAAGAGAGTTATCGGATCGGACCGCCTCCGGTCCAGCAGTCCTATTTGAACGCCGACGCGCTTATAAAGACCGCGCTCGAAGCGCGCTGCGATGCGGTTCATCCGGGGTACGGACTGTTCTCCGAAAATGCAGCCTTTGCGCGCCGCGTGCAGGAGGCGGGCCTGAAATGGATTGGCCCGTCTCCGGAAATCATTGCTTTGATGGGAGTTAAGACCGCGGCGCGGTCGAGAATGGCCGCGGCATCCGTCCCCGTGGTTCCCGGATCCGATGGCATCGTCGAATCGTTGGAAAAGGCCCGAGAAATAGCCTCCGAATTCGGCTACCCCGTGATGGTCAAGGCCACGTCGGGTGGCGGTGGCATCGGAATGGAACTCGCCGCCGATGAAGCGACGCTTGAGCGGGTCATGAAAGGCGTATCCGATCGCGCGCGTCGGTTCTTCGGCGGGGGAGACATTTATATAGAAAAAGCGATCGTCCGCCCGCGACACGTTGAAATACAAATATTTGGCGACGCGCACGGCAACGCTGTTCATTTGTTCGAACGCGAATGTTCCATTCAGCGTCGGCATCAAAAAGTCATCGAAGAATCCCCATCGCCGCTGAACGACCCTGAATTAATACAAAGAATGTCGGACGCCGCGGTGCGCGCGGCGCAATCTGTAAATTATCAAAACGCCGGAACCGTCGAATTTCTCGTCGACCAAGATCGGAATTTTTATTTTCTCGAAATGAATTGCAGACTTCAGGTCGAACATCCGGTGACCGAACTCGTCACCGGCGTCGATCTCGTGCGCGAGCAACTTCGCGTCGCCGCGGGCGCGCCGCTCTCATTTAAACAATCGGACATCGTAAGAAAAGGCGCGGCGATCGAGTTGCGCCTTTATGCGGAGGATCCCGCGAAGAATTTCCTGCCGTCGCCGGGGCCGATACATGAATTTTACGTTCCGCAGGCCGAAGGCGTGCGCGTCGACTCCGGATTCGAATCCGGCGACGTGATCACGCCGTATTACGATCCGCTCATCGCTAAATTATCATTTACGGGCGCCACGCGCGCGGCGGCGCTCGACTGCGCGCTCGAAACGGCGCGCCGCGCGCGTGTCGGGCCGCTTCGCACCAATCTCGATTTCCACCGCAGAGTTCTCCAAGACGAGACGTTTTGTTCCGGCGAAATCTCCACGCAATTTATCAATCCGGAATCTATCAAAAGGCTAACATCATGAAATATACAGTTCGTTCCAACATGGCGGGGACGCTGCTCGAATTGCTTGTCAAGCCCGGCGATTCTGTCGCCGAGGGCCAGGACGTTGTCACCATCGAATCGATGAAGATGCATTTATCCATTCAATGCGACCGCTCCGGAAAAGTCGCCGAGATCAAGGTCAACCCCGGCGATTTTGTAAACGACGGCGACGCGCTCCTCGAATTGGAGATTTGAAGCGATGTCCGATTCACCACAAAAAGATTCACCGCAGAACAGCGCGCTCGTCGGCTGTGTCCGCGAAGGAAATCTTGCTACGTTAACGATCCGGCGGCCCGACGTTTCGAATTGCATGTCTTTCGATACATTAACACAATTCCGCGCGCACGCGGCCGCGCTCGCGCTCGAGAAAAACGTCCGGGCGGTGATCATCACAGGCGAAGGCGCGAAAGCGTTTTGCGCGGGCGCGGATCTGAAAGAGCGCGCGACGATGCCGATCGAACGCGTGCCTTTATTTGTAGAATCCATCCGCGCGCTCATGGACGAAGTGGAAGCGCTGCCGATGCCGACGATCGCCGCGATCAACGGATTCGCGTTTGGCGGCGGCACGGAACTATTATTAGCATGCGATTTGCGCATCGCGGCTTCGACGGCGACGCTCGGATTGACGGAAGTAACATTAGCGATCATTCCGGGCGCCGGCGGAACGCAGAGGCTGCCGCGCCTGATCGGACGCGCGCGCGCGAAAGAATTAATATTAACCGGACGGCGCATCGGCGCGGACGAAGCCGCGCGCATCGGTCTCGTACACGAGGTCGTCGCGCCCGATGAGCTCATCAAACGCGCCAAAGCCGTCGCGGGCGAAATTGCACAAAACGGCCCGCTCGCGGTGCGCGCCGCGAAACGCGCCGTCGATCGAGGCTGCGAAATGCCGCTCGATCAGGGCCTTCGCTACGAATTCGAATGTTACCAATCCATCCTTCCGACGAAGGATCGCGTCGAGGCGCTCAAAGCGTTCGCTGAAAAGCGGAAACCCGTTTTTCGCGGCGAATGATCGTCGAATTGTTATCGATCTATCAGTAACCGCTCCAATTTCTCCAACTGTATCAAATCACATGATTTCGGCAATTCTTGCCATCTCTCTCTTAATATTCAATCCCGACGAAGTTGTATTCAAGAACGGCGAGAAAATCGTCGGCAAAATTACCAATGTCGCCGACGGCAAAATTACAATTCAATCCGACTCGCTCGGGTCCGTGACGGCGCCGCTCGACAAAGTCGCGACGTTTTCGGCGGACCAGCCGCTCGATCTCGTTTTGAAGGGCGGACTCGTCAAAGTAAATTCGAAAGTGGACGCCGTCGGAGAAGGCAATATTCAATTATCAAAAGACAGTCCGCTTCCCGGGGCGAAATTTACAATAAAAGATATTGATAAAATCAATCCCACGCCCGTGAAATGGAACGGCAGCATCGTCGCGAGCTACGTTTCGACTCGGGGAAATTCGGACGCCGACAACGCGGGAATCGATATCAATGCGCAGCGGCGCGGCGAGGACGATCGAATGACGTTCGGCGCGGGCTACGCGGAGACGCGCACGAAAGACACGTCGACGCACGAATTCAAAACGACGACCGAGCGCTACTTCGGCGGTCTACAATATGATTATTTCTTTTCCCCGACATTTTACGGATACGCGAACGCGCGCGTGGAGAAGGACCGTATACAATTCCTCGATCTGCGATTGCTCGCGGGCGCCGGAGCGGGCCAGCAGTGGGAGGAGACGGGCGAATTTAAGTTTTCGACCGAAGAGGGACTCTCGTGGTTGAGTGAAAATTACAGTAACTCGACGCCGTCGGTCGACACCATCACCGCGAGAATTGCGTATCACCTTTTGGGCAAGCCCGCCGCTTCGATAACATTATTTCACGACGCCGAGTGGTATCCGGGCCTCGAAGATCACGACACCCAGATCGTCATCGCCGATCTTGGTCTCAACGCATCGTTAACAAAATCGATGTTCTTTCAGGCGAAAATGGAAGTGCATTATAACAATACACCCGCGACCGGCGCCGATCGCTCCGACTGGCGCTACACGCTCGGCCTCGGATGGACGTTCTAATATTTAAGATTAGAATGCTTGCCGCAAAGACCCCGGACGCCCGCGCGGTTTCCGGGGTCTTTTTATAAATTTAACTCTCGACGAGTTTGGTAAATTCCTTCGAATTCTTGATCGGCGCGAAGAACGGATCCTCTTTCGCGCGGCGTTTGAGCAGCGGATTGGCCGCGACGGCGTTTCGAAGCGTTTCAATCGCGCGCTCCGGTTGCGAAGTCTGGGCGCAGCAAACGGCGAGGCCGTAAATCGACTCGTCGCGCGCTTTCTTAAATTCTTCGCCCGATTCGGCTTTTACAATATCGAGAAGTTTTTGATACATCGTCGCCGCTTCGCGAAAGTGTTTCGTCGAAATGAGCGCCATTTGCGCGCCCGCGAGGGCGTCGAGCATCGCGATGTCCTCCTTCGGCGTTCGTTTCTCCTTCTTCATTAATATTTCGGCCGCCCGCGAGAAACCCGTGCTCGCGAAATCCGGCTGTTTTCGCTTCATCGAGAGCACGCCATAATAAAAATATAACGGATAATCCTCCGATTCTTTTTTCACCTCCTTCGCAACCCACCCGAGCTGGTCGCCCTCGTGTTTCGCGGCGGTGTCGCGGTAATCGTAGACTTCTTTCGGCAGGCGATACTTTTCGATGTCGGGTTCGCCCTCGACTTCGAAGGATTTGACTATTTTAATAAAATCATCGCGGTTGAACTTCGGCGACGGCGGCGAACCCTTCAACTCGATTCGCGCAACTGTTACATTCAAATCGAACGCGTACGCGTTGGTCACGACGTGGCCGTGATAAAACGATTGAATAAATGCGCCTTTCGCTTCGTTGGTGAATTCGCAACAGGCGACATTGTTGGCCGAGTATGATTGGTAGTTCGGCCGCTGTTTCCACTGTTCCCGATAATTTAACGAAGATAAATAAGGAAAATTAGTTTCATAATAAACATTCAGCGTCGCCTCCTTCAAAATTCCGCCGTACGCGAGACTCTTGCCGCCGAATTGTGAATTCTGTTCGGGTTTGAACTCGTCGGCCGTGAAATGTATCGTCACCGTCTGGCCGGGAATCTGCACCGACGCGCGGTTCCCCTTCACTTCGACGCCGCCGACGGCATCGCTTGCTTTGGGTTTCGCGGGAGCGGAAGCGGGCTTGGATTGGGCTCCCGCGACCGCCGCGAAGAGCGGCAACGCGATGGCAACGGCATGGAATCTTTGCATTCTTTCGGCCTTGAAGAAATGGCTGTGATCGGAATCGCAACCGACTCGACCGTCTATGCGCGATTTGCGGCGGCGCGCCGTCGGGCGCCTTCCGATCATATCAGCGGAATTCGAATTGCGCGCGATGCGAGAGTTCCGTCCGCGGCTGGTATGCTCTCGATTCATTTTAATTAATAAACTCTCAAATGACGTCGCCCGAAGAACTCAAGTCACGCCAGCGCGCCGCGCTCGCGGGGAACGTTCGTTATCGATCGAAGCTCGCCGAACAGAAGAAGCTCTTCTGTCGCGAGCGCATTTCAAAGCTTCTCGATCCCGGTTCGCCGTTCAGCGAAGACGGCTTGCTCGTTAACTCGAACGCGGATGATCTGCCGGCCGACGGCGTCGTCACGGGGATCGGCCGCATTCACGGCCGCCCGGTCGCGATCATGGCAAACGATTCGACGGTGAAAGCGGGTTCGTGGGGCGCGCGCACCGTCGAAAAAATACTAAGAATCCAGGAACTGGCCGAACGAAAGAGCATTCCGCTTTTTTATCTTGTCGACAGTGCGGGCGCGCGCATCACCGATCAAATTGATATGTTTCCGGGCCGGCGGCACGCGGGCCGGATTTTTTATAATGAAGTCCGCCTCTCGGGACACGTGCCGCAAGTTTGTATACTATTCGGACCGTCGGCCGCCGGCGGCGCGTACATTCCCGCGTTTTGCGATATAGTTATCATGGTCGACGGCAACGCGTCAATGTATCTCGGTTCGCCGCGCATGGCCGAAATGGTCATCGGCCAAAAAGTAACATTGGAGGAAATGGGCGGCGCGCGCATGCATTGTACAGTTTCGGGCTGCGGCGACGTGCTCGTCGCCGACGAGGACGCGGCGATCGTCAAAGCGCGCGAATACTTCCAATATTTTGGACAATCCTGGCATCAAAAGGGGCCGCGCATCGAACCGCGCGCGCCCGTCGAGCGCGAAAAACCGCTCGAGGCCCTGCTTCCGTCGAATATGAATCAACCGTTCGATATGATGGAAGTTGTCCATCGCATTATCGACGCGAACAGCTGGTTCGAAATGAAAGAAAAATTCGCGGGCGAAATCCTGACGGGTTTCGCGCGCATCGACGGGGAGGCCGTTGGAATTGTTGCAAACCAGCCGAAAGTGAAAGGCGGCGTTTTATTTGTAGATTCCGCCGACAAAGCGGCGCGGTTCATCTGGCTGTGCGACGCCTTCGGCATTCCGTTGTTATTTCTCGCCGACGTACCCGGTTTCATGATCGGCACGGCCGTCGAACGCCAGGGAATCATTCGAGCGGGCGCGAAGATGGTCATGGCCGTTTCGGAAGCTACAGTTCCAAAAATCTGCGTCGTCGTGCGCAAAGCCTACGGCGCCGGATTGTATGCAATGTGCGGACCGGCGTTTTCGCCGGATGTTACGATTGCGCTGCCGACGGCCTCGATCGCGGTCATGGGACCCGAAGCGGCCGTCAACGCCGTGTTTGCTAATAAAATCGCCGAACAGCCCGAGTCGGAACGCGCGGCTTATATCGAAAAACTCCGCGAAGAATACAAAAGCGATATTGATATCATGAAACTCGCGTCCGAAAATATTATTGATATGATCGTCGAGCCGTCGGCGCTCCGCGGCGAGCTCATCGAGCGTTTTGCCGTGACCCACGTCCGCAATTTCCCGGTTGTGAAGCGACGCTCGGTTCCCCCGATGTGATTTTTTTGGGCCGACGGCGTGTCGGGGGGAGCGGAGCCGGTCGGGAAAACCGGTGAATTCCGAAAACTTGAATGGAATTTGCGCAAAAGTTTTCGCGGGAACGCGACGAAAAACTTTCCGCGAGCACTTTCGACGCTTGCGACCCGTGCAGACTTCCACTCCCACTCCCCATCGAATGCCCCGAGCCGTTGCGCTCGCCCTGCTGGCGATGGTGCCGGTGTTGGTGGAACACGGCATTTTTCGTGTGCTCACGTTCAAGAAAGTGGAGCGCGAACTCAGCCGCGAGCTGGATCAGCGCGCGGATCTCATCGAGTCACGGATTCAAGCGGGCGTCGAGAGCTATCTCATTCACGCCGACGAACTTTCGAAGGCGACCGCGATCGAAAAACTACAAATCGACGACGCGACGTTACCAATAGCCGAACGCAATGCCCGCCGCGAAGCCGCGAACCGGCGCCTCACCTCGACGACGGGAACGCTGCCGACGGGCGTGGTCGCGCGGGTCGTCGATCGAAAAGGCACCGTGCTCGCGAGCTCGGTGCAGGAAAACAATACTACAAATTTGGAATCATTTACGATTCCCGATTTCGATCATCGCGCCGACGGACCGCCGGTTTTGTGCGGACGCGAGACGCGGCTGAACGGCGACAATTTCGAATTCTTCGCGCCGATTCAAAGTTCCGCGCCGGTCTCGAATTCGCGAACCGGCGCGCGCCTCGGCGTTTTGTTGTGGGTTCCGGCCGAATTGATCGAGCGGACGCCGATCGATTATATTAAGAATGACGGGCCCAATTCGCGATTGACGGTGTTCGACCGCCGCGGCATTTGTTTGATCGATTCCTCGGGGGCGCTCGTCGGCCGCAAAGTGGGGGTGCCGACGTCCGCGCAAGTGATCGATTGGCAGACATCCGATATATTTGGAAAAGAAACGGACCAGATTATTCGTAGTGTTTCGATGGCGCCGCAACTTTTGTCGGTGCTCAAGGATTATCAATATCAAGAAATTCGCGCGCGCGTCAAAAATATTTCGTTTTCGAAGCTCGATATTCTTTATGTCCGTCCCGTCGACCGGGCGTCGGGGGAATTTTCGAGCGCCGACGCGCTCGCGATCGCGCTTTCGATCGTCTGCGGCCTCGCCGTATTTTTGTATATTTATGGACGGACGCCCGGCGTGTCGAGCCGTCTCGAATCGTCGATCTGGCCGCCGGCATTGTCGGCGCTCGGAGTCTTTGCATTCGTTTTTGGAACGACGATTTATGCTAGTTATGCAATCGACGACAAGGGCCGCGAGAGTTCGCGCGCATTTTCGGAACTCGTCGAACGATCGCTGACCGTCGAATTGCAAAATGCGATCGCGGCGCGCGCCGCGTATTTCGATGCATTGGACGACCGCCTCGCTTCCGCGGCGGATTTGGAGGCGGAGTTCCTATCGATACGATCCGTGGCGGAAGATACTTTTCCCGAAGGCACCCTCGCGCTCTGGGACGATCTTGATAATCCGGATCGGGAGGCGCTCACGAACGAGGGACGCGGGAATCCTAAATTTACAGGCACGGCCGATCTTCCGGCCGGCCTGACGCGCCTCGAACATCCGAAGATTACGCTCGATTTAAACAATTCGGACGGCGCGAGTTTGTTATTCGACGCTCCGTTTCGGCACGCGAATCCGCAGTCGCGCTGCCGAATTATGTGGAGTTTCGACCTCGCTAAATTATGTAATGTCGCCTTCACCCCCGCGAACACCGGCGGATTCGACGTATTTTTAATTAATATTAACGAACCTTCGCGTTCGCTCGCGCCGCGCCGCATGCTGGTTCCGTCGACGGCCGCGGGAAAATCGATTTTCCGCCTGCCGAAGGACGGTTCGCACGAATTCAAGATCGCGCTCATGCCGCGCGTCGATCTGTTTGGAACGCAAACGGCGCGCGGCGTCGTTTTGTATCTTGGCCTGCTGCTCGCGATGGGCGGCGCGGTCGCGATGGCAATTGTAGTAAGTGCGCTCGGGATGTACCGCCGCGCGTCGCGCGTCGACCCGCTCACGGGTCTTTACAATCGAATCGGATTCTCCGAAATATTAGCCCGCGAAGTCGCGCGCGCCGACCGCCACCAGCGCGCGTTGACGGTGGCGATTCTGGATCTGGATTATTTTAAACAAGTCAACGATTCGCACGGCCATGCGACGGGCGACGAAGTGTTGCGTCGCGTTTCCGACGAACTCGTCCGTCTCACGCGTTCGAGCGACACGATCTTTAGATATGGCGGCGAGGAGTTCGCGGTGATTCTTCCGGAGACACCCGAGGAATCGGCGTTAATTGTTATCGAACGCGTCCGCGAGAATTTTGCAAAGAATCCGATTTCCGAGACGGTGAGCCCGGTGACGTTCTCGTGCGGCGTCGCGCAGTGGGATGGAGTTGAATCGACCGATCGTTTCCTCGCGCGCGCCGACGCGGCGCTGTATCAAGCCAAGAAACACGGGCGCAACCGCGTCCTCTCGGCGCAGATTCTTAAGATTGCCGAATCGTTACAAATGAAACCGGCCGGCGCGCTCGAACCCGCGCACGTTTCCTGAGCGCTTAAGAATTTACATATAAGTTTCGCGCGTTATTTGCGCTCCGCGATCCAGCGGCAGACGCGGCGATACCAGTTCGACGCGAAGTATTTATCGCGGACTTCGGCGTATTTAATGTAAGCGTCGGAAGATTTATTATTTTGAAAATCCGCGCGCGCGGCCGCCACGAGATCGTCGGCCGGTTTTTGATGTTTCGAACGGATTTCCATAAATTTACCAATCACGGGCGCGGCGGCGGCGCAAAGTCCGAATTGTTCGCGAAACTTTAAGAATTCGTCGACCCAGGGACCTCCGGCGGCGGCGTCCATCGATCCTGCGATTTTCGACGCGGCCGCGGATGCCTGTTTTTCGATCGGGTCGAGCTGGTCCGCGATTCTTTGTTTTAATTTGCCGTTTTTATCCAATTCGGCCGCGCGGCGGAGCGCGCAAACGGCGTCGCGGACGCGCGATTCGCCCGCCGCGCGCGTTGCAAACGTTATTAACGATTCCGGATCGTCGGCGGAGAGCGACTCGAGCCAGCGCACCGCCTCCTCGATCGGCAACATTCCGAACATGTGCGCCGCCGTTTTGCTTGTAAACAATCGCACCATGCCGAAACCGTCGTCTTCGAAAATCTCGGACGCGTCCTTACCCATGCTGAATTGTACAATTCCGTCGTTTTCCGCGTGCACGATCGCGACCGGCAGTCGCCGTTGCGCCGCGCGAACGGTTGCATTGTCATACGCGGACGGTTCGCATTGAAATATCACTCCGGCCGAGACGGGAAACGCGCCCGCGATCAACTCCGGATAGTTCATAAGAATGCTATATGTTAAATATCCTCCCTGCGAATGGCCGCCGACGAAATATTTCTTGATAGAAAGCTGTTTTTGCAATTCGGCGAGCGCTTCGGCGACGAGCGCGGGGCTTTCGCGGTCGGTGCCTGGAAATCCTTTAAATCTACTTTTCCCGACGAAATCGACATACGTATAATTGAACGCCGGATCTTCGTCGGAACTCTCCTTGACGCGGTTTTCGCCGTCGATTCCGATAATAATATAATCGTCGGCGAGTTTCGGCCACGTGCCCGCGATTGTCGAAACATAATTCTTCGAATTCATGTTCGATCCGTGAAAAATTACGATTGCGTTTCGCGGGGTTTTCGGATCGTAATTCCGCGGCATGCGCAAATGATATAACATTTGATTCGACGCGACGCCGTCGACGATTTCGCCGGCGAGCGGTTTCGGCGGTTTGTTCGTCGAAAGCCGCGCGAGCGAGGACGCCGCGAGCGTCTGCGACCCCGCTTTGGATTTGATAATAAACTTATCCGTCAGGACTCTTCCGACGACTTTCGTGCCGTCGCGCATCGTCACGGCGTCGGGACTTCCAAAGCTAATACTGGAAATCGTGTCCATTTCCATGATCAGCTCGCCGAGTTTCATTTTGATCCGAATGGTCGTCGCCGAAAGCGTGCCGCTCGATTCGACGCCCTCCTTGGTGCGGACGATCACCTCGACGTCGCCGCCGGGTGCGCAAAGCGGGAAGAGAGCGACAATGAGCGTGAGCAGGAGGTTCATGGCGGGATTCGCTGGCGCAGGCGCCGGTTTTTGATCGTCACGCGCCACGGCCCGCGGCAAGATAACCGGCGCCCATGATTCGAACCATACAAAACTCGACCCTCACTTTATTAGTCATTTTTGGGAACGCCCGCATTACACAAAATCCATTGTCCGAACCACTCAATACGAAGCCGCGATCGCTTCAGCCAGTGTGCGATGCATTAATACAAAAACATGGCGCCGGAAACGCGGCGGCGATCGAGAAGGGTGTTCAGCAGGCGGCGAGGCTGTGGAGGTTTTCCGATCCACCAATTGTTGTTCGTTCGAACCGTGATCTCAATCCCCATGTCTACGACGGCGACTTTAACGATTTTCGTAATTTTTGTGAAAAAGAGTTTCTCCCGCCCGGCCCCGCGCGCGACGCTACATTTGAACGCCTCGAAAACATGTTTGAAAGTCTCGACGGTTCGTTCAATGCAATCCGACGCGATCTCCACCGCGGCGCGGATCTCGAAATCGGTCCGATGTTACCGATCGACGAACGTCTCGGCGCCTTCGACGCGAGCGCGCACCTGGACGAGGATTTATATCAATCGAAAATTGCGTTTATTGTATTATTAAATTTTCCGCTGACGACGCTCGGCGAGCGGCTCGAACACGGAATGCAATGGTCGCGCGACGATTGGGCGAAAGCGCGGATCGCGCGTCGATTCGAAACCCGAACGCCGGCCGAAGTGAATCAAGCCGTCGCGATAGCGGTCGCCGAGGCCGAATCGTATATTGCAGGATATAATATTTATATGCATCGGCTCGTCGGCGAAGACGGACAGCATTTGTTTCCCGAGGGACTTCGCCTGATTACACATTGGGGGCTCCGCGATGAGTTAAAAGCGCGCTACGCCGATCCGCAGGGACTCGCGAAACAGCGAATGATACAGAAAGTGATGGAGCGGATTGTTACACAAACGATTCCGCGGGCGATGGTCGACGGCGACAAAGCCGACTGGGATCCGTACAAAAACACCGTCGCCGGCGCCGAATCCCCGCGCGAACCCGACACGCGTTACGCGCGCTGGAAGGGGATTTTCGACGCGAACCGCATGGCGGATGCTTATGATTTGGATTGTCCGACGTACGTTCAACGAAAATTCGAGCGCGAGCGGGAGATTCCTGAAAAAGAAGTCGAACGATTATTCTTAAATTTACTCGAATCGCCGCTCACGCCGCGCGTCGCCGCGATGATCGAAAAGAAACTCGGCCGAGGACTTGAACCGTTCGACATCTGGTACGCCGGTTTCCGTCCGTTAAGTAAATATAGCGAAGCGGATCTCGACGCGAAAACGCGCGCGAAATATCCAAATCCGCGGGCCTACGCCGCCGATATGCCTCGTTTATTTGTAGATCTCGGTTTTCGAGAGGAGAAAGCGCGATTTCTCGCCGGGAATATCATTGTCGATCCGTCCCGCGGCGCCGGCCACGCGCTCGGCGCGCAGCGTCGCGACGACAAGGCGCATCTGCGCACCCGCTTCGGCGAAAAAGGAATGGATTATAAAGGATATAATATTGCAATTCACGAAATGGGCCACAACGTCGAACAGTCATTTTCGATGACGACGATCGACCACACGTCGCTCTCGGGCGTGCCGAATACGGCGTTTACAGAAGCGCTCGCGTTCGTGTTTCAGGCGCGCGATCTCGAATTATTAGGTTTGGAAAAACCGGACGCCGAGGCCGTGCATGCAAAAGCCCTCGAGGATTTCTGGGCGGCGCGCGAAATCGCGGGCGTGGCGCTCGTCGACACCGCCGCGTGGCATTGGTTATATAATCATCCGGCCGCGTCGCCCGCGGAATTTCGCGAGGCGGTTGTTACAATTGCCAACGATGTTTGGAATCGTTATTATGCGCAATATCTCGGCGCGAAGGACGTCCCGATTCTTGCGGTTTATTCACATATGGTCGACGCGGGCCTCTATACTCCCGATTATCCGCTCGGCCATTTGATAGCATTCCAAATCGAGGAACACTTCAAGAAGAAAGAGATTTCCTCACAATTGAATCAACCGTTGCCGAAGAATTTCGGCGACGAATTCGAACGCGTCGCAAAAATCGGTTCGCTCACGCCCGACGCATGGATGCGCACCGCGACGGGCGGGCCGCTCTCGACGGAGCCGTTGTTGACGACGGCGGCCCGCGCCGCCGATTATTTCGAGAATAAGAAATAATATTATATCAACAATTATTTCTTCGTCGCGGTCTCGAGTTTGGTCGTAACCGTGAATTCGTCGAAACTCGTCGTCGCGTCGGCTTTTGTCCAAAGACCGGTCTTGCCGGCGACCGGCGGCGCGTCGTCGGTATAACTTAATATTTCGCGTCCGTCGAATTTAATAATGACGCCGTTGCCGCCCGCCGCGGCCTCGAGCGAATGCCAGCGATCGCGATTGGCCTCGACGTCCGCGGACGCTAACATTTTTCGCACGCCGTCCTCGACGCGATAGCCGCGCACGTTGTTTTCGAGCGGATTCCAGCGCACGACGCAATAGTTATTTTCGTCGCGGAAACGCCAGACGACGCCGCCGCCCCGGTCTTCCGCGCCGCCCCATGCAAGCAATCGCGTCGAAACCCTGACATCCGCGCCGAATTGCGTTTTGAATATCATAAAATTAAACGTTCCGCCGCTGTTGCGCGATTCTTCGAGCGATAATACTTTTTTCCCGGAAGGCGCATCCGAGACTTCGATCACGCGCCAGACTCCGGGTGTTCCTTTGCCGTGCGTTTCCCCTTGGATCCATGCGCCCGGCGCGGTGCCGGTTTGTACGAATTCGAAATCGTCGCCGACGGACGCTTCGCGGGGAAAGGAATTTCCCGATCCGTTCGAGGCGCACCCGCCCGCGGCATTGGACAGCGAGATCAGTAATATAAAGAAAAACAGAAAGCGCGCATTTCTCGATATTCCCGGCGGGGCGAATGATTTTGATTTTGGCATGTGCGTGGTTTTGAAAACATCCTCCGGAATTATTTATTTTCCCGCGGACTTTTGAAGCTGTTCGTTGAGTAACAATTCGGCAATCGTATTTCGTTCGTCGGGATCGGCGCTTTCGGACTCGTCGAGGAGCGTCGACGCGGAAGCGCGATCGTCGCGCGCGAGCGCGGCCAGCGCGGACGCAATGAATTGTTGTCCGTGCGTGAGTTCCGTTTTGCGTCTTGCGAGTTCTTCAAGTGTAGTAAGCGCGGCCGCGCCGGATTCCGCGCGCAGTTCGGCGGCGGCGCGCGCGAGCATCGCGAACGGAGCGTTCCGCGTCAATTCACAAAGCCGTTTCGCCGCGTCGAGCGCAGCCCGATCCTTTTCGTAAGATCGCGTCGAAAGTTGCACAGTTTCCCAAACGCGATGATTTAAATCGCTCGCGGACTCCGTCGGGTTCGCGGCCGGCGCGGAAATGCCGAACGAGGACGCTTCCGCGGATGTTAACGATCGTGGCGACTTCTCGAAGGCTTCGGCGTCCGGATCGACGGGCCAATTATAAACAATTCCGTCCTGCGAAACGCTGATGACGTGCCGGTCGTCCGTGGCAAACGAAGCGGCGAGCAATTCCGTCCGGTGCCCTTGAAACGCGGCGTGCAGCTCGCCCGTGCGCGAATTCCATAATTTAACAGTTCGGTCGCCCGACGCGGTGACTACAAATCTTCCGTCACGGCTGAATTCGATCGAACGCACGAGGTCGCGCGCCTGATCGATGGCGACGGGCGGCGAGCCGGATGTAATATCATAAATAGCGCCGGGCTCGTCGCGCGCGCCGATCGCGACGCGCCAGCCCTCGTAATCGAACGCCAGCGACGAGGGATGGGAAATCGTCGTATGAATACTATATAACAGACAATTGTCCGCCGCATCCCAAATATTGAGCATTTGGTTCACGGAGACGGATGCAATCAATTTCGAATCATAACTATAGATCGCGCGCCGAATCGGGCTCGGCGCCTGCGGCGGTTTGAGCGCGAGCGGCGGCGCCCCGGAGAGCCAGTCCCAAATATAAAGAATCCCATCGTCGCCGCACGTCATCACGCGCGTCCCGGTCCGATCGAACAATACTTGTTGAATTCTTCCGCTGTGGCCCCACAGCGACGCGACGCGCGCGCCGGATGGAACATTCCAGATCGTAATATTATTCGTTTCGCCGCACGTTGCGACGAACTGCCCGTCATTACTGAAGCACGCGAACGAAAGACGCGCATCGCCGGCCGGAATTAAATATAATAAATCGCTTGTCCGCGCATCCCAGACGCGCGCGGTCCCGTCGCGCGAGGCGGTGACGTAGCGCGTGCGGTCCAAACTAAAGAATCCGGAATTCAGGGCGTCCTCGTGCCCGATCCAGGGAGAGATGTCGCGCGGAGACGCGGGGCGCCAGAGCCGCGCGTCGCCGCCGAGCGAAACGAGGCGCGAGCCGTCGCGGCTGAACCTCGCCGCGTTTACGGCCGTTCGGTGGCCGCGAAGTGTTATGATCTGAGCCCCTGTCGCGGCGTTCCAAATACATATATTATAATCGGCGCCCATCGTCGCGAGCAGCGCGCGATCGGAACTGAGCGTCGCGAATTCGAGTATCTTGTCATGTCCGTGAAATGTACGAATCAGCGCGCCGTCGGCCGCATTCCAGATTTTCGCCATGTGGTCGCCCGACGCCGTCGCAAACCATTCGCCGTCATCGCTAAATTCAACATAACCGACGGGGGCGCGGTGCGCGTCGGAGATCGAACCGATGGCGTGTTCTCCGGACTTCAGCCGCGAGGTGAGATCGCCGCCGATGATATATTTCTTTTCGCCGGCGGCGGCGTCCCACGCCGTGACCGCGTTCGAAAAAATATCAATTTCGAGAATGGTTCGCGCGTCGGGCGAGAGACGCGCCATTTTCACGGCGGCCGAAGCTAAGAATATGCGCGGAGGGGCCGGATCATTAAGATTCCATAATCGTATGGTTCCGTCGGCCGACGCCGATAGTAAATATTGACCGTCGCGCGAGCGTTCCAAGTAATGCGGCGTTCGCGAGTGGCCCGAGAGCGTCCGGATTTCGGCGCCGGAGTTCGCGTCTATAATTACGATATCGCCGCCGCGGCGCGCGGCCGCGATCCATTCGTCATGATGGACGAAAATGCATTGCGCCGCCCCGACGTGGGCCGTCTCGATCAGTAAAATTTGCGCGCCCGACGCGGCGTCGAAAACCCGCGCGGTGCGATCCGCCGACGTTGTTAACAATCGCGCTCCATCGCCGCTGAATTGAACGGACAAAACGGCGCCGGTGTGGCCGTAAATCGATCGTTCGAGACGGCCCGACTCGGAATTGTAAATTCGCGCGACGCCGTCGCCGCCCGCGACGGCGAAATGCGCGTCGTCCGCGCAAAACGCGGCGTCGGAGCAGCGTCCCGCGGAGTCGTCGAGCGTCCGGATTTCATGCATTTCCCGCAACGCGTCGAGCAGCGCCGTTTTTGCGAGCGCGCCCGGCGCGCGCCGCCCGCCCTCCAATGCAACTAAAAGCGCGAGCGCGGGATCTTTATTTAATAATGAACCCGATGCCGCGATCAGACGCAGCCCTTCGGAATGGTTCATTTCGCTTTGCAGTTTTTGATTGGAGCGATGCTCCACATATGCATAAAACGACGGGCCGCCGATACAACAAATCGCAGCGAGGGCCGCGGCCGCGGCCGCGCCGGGCCGGCGCTGCGAAAAACGGCGGACGCGCAACAAGACGCCGGGGCGCCGCGCCTCGATCGGACGGAATTGTAGTACGTTCTGGACGTCGCGAGCCAAATCGGCCGCCGATTTGTAGCGTCGCGGTTGTTCGCGTTCCATCGCGGTCAAGCAGACCGTTTCGGCGTCCCACGGCACGGCCGCGTTCAATTTTCGAACCGGCCGGGGCCGCCCCTCGAGAATCCGCCGCATGATGCCTTCCGTGCTCTCTTCGACAAAAGGCAATTGTAATGTTAATAATTCGTAAAGCGTGACGCCGAGGCCGTAGACGTCGGTGGTCGCGTTGATCGCGTCGACGTCGCCTCGAACCTGCTCGGGGGATAGATAATGTAACGATCCGAGCTGCGCGCCGGCGCGCGTGAGTTGCGCGGCGCCTTTCGTCGCGGCCAGCCCAAAATCTAATAAAAGCACGCGGCCCGTTTTTGTTATCATCAGATTTGAAGGCTTCAAATCCCTGTGAAAAACGCCGTGGCGGTGCGCGTGCTCGAGCGCGTCGGCGATTTGCGCGACGATGCGAAAGCACGCCTCCGTCCACGTGCCCTCGAATGCAAACGATGAAGCCGCGCGCCGTTCTTTATCGTTCGTTTCGTCGTCCAGTTGCGCGCCGATCGCGTCCGCGAGCGAGCGCCCCGTGAGCGCCGCCGCGGCAGTACCCCGAAGCGTTTCGAGGACGTCCGAAAGCGGACAACCGCGGATGTGTTCCATCGAGAAGAACGGAATTCCATGCTCTTCGCCAACTGTATAAACAGGAACGATTCCCGGATGCTGCAGCCGCGCGATGGCGTCGATCTCCCTTTTGAAGCGTTCGCGCGAATTCGAAAAATATAAATGTTCCGGCCGGATGAATTTGATCGCGACTTCGCGTTTCAAAGATAACTGTTCCGCGAGATAAACGATTCCCATGCCGCCCTGTCCCAACCGGCGAATGATACGAAAATCGCCAAGGCGTTCGGGCGGCGATGGCGCGGGACCGCCGCCGAGTTGCGATACGAATCCGGCGTTGATGAGCGCGTCGACGCGGCGGCGGATCGCGCTCGCGAGCGACGGATTTTTAGTACATAAATCGTCGAGAGCGGGGAGCCCCTCCTCTTCGATCCGGTCCACCGCCTCCGCGACGAGCGTTCGCAATCGTTCGGCCGAACTATCGGACATTTTAGTAGTTAAACGATCAATCCGCCGAATCTTCGAGATGTTCCGAGAGTTCGGCCAGCGCGCGCGAAAGAAGCGAGCGGATCGCGATTTCCGTGCGCCCCATTTCAGCCGCGATATCGGCGCGCGATAGCCCGACGACTTTTGCTAATAAAACAACTTCCCGCTTGTCTTCGGATAATTTAGCAAAAGCGCGCTCGGTGCGGTCGAGTTCCTCGCGTGCCTGCATGTGCCGGCTCGGCGTTATGAACGATCGGTATGTTTGCAATATCTGGCCGGCGGATTCCGCGCTGCCGGACGCGTCGTCCGGGTGCGGCGCCACTTCGCGGCCCGCGTCGCGTTTTTCGGCGCGATAATATTCATAACGATTGACGATTTTGCGCATCGCCGTCGTATATAACCAATGCCGGAATTGCGCCTCGCCGCGATATTGATAGCGATCCATATGTTGCAGTACTTCCCTGCAGACGGATTGCACCAGATCGGACGCCGACTCGCGGGCTTTTAGTAATCTTCCGGTCCGCAGTCGAATGTAAGCTTCGAGTCCCGGGAGGTTTTTTTCGAGCAGCGTATCCACCGCCGCGGGGTCGCCATTGGACGCGCGGTCGATCAGGTCCCTGGATATGGGATTCACGGATTGTTAAACGCCGGGCGCGTTTGTGTTAGAAAAAACCATCGCGCCGATCGTCACGCACTGGTCGGCGGATTCGCATCGGCGATAACGAAGCAGGCGCCCGTGCGCGCCGTCGAGCGCGCGAAGCATAAAATAGATGGGGGAAAGGCCGCACGTGTTCCGCGGATCTCCGCCGTTCGCGACGGAACGATACCAACGATGCGCATCGCCCGATGCGGCGATTTCGAGCGATGCGAGGTCGCCGGTCTCCGTTGAATTTAATAATTCCGGCGAAATCGGCGGACCGCCGAATCGCGGGCCGACGTGCGCGAGATCGGCGCCCGCGATGATTACAGTTCGGCGCGCCGGGTCGATCGCGGCCCGGATCGCGGCCACCGCCGCCTCCACTTGCGGATTCCCGGCGGGATCTTCGTCATCGCTACAAAACGAACGGAGACTTCCGCAGAGCAGCGGAACGATTTGCGCGTCTGGGAAAAGTAATTTAATAAAAATCGCCTGAAATTCGATCGAATGTTCATTTTTATGAGCATACTCGTCGTCGTACGCGTCGTCGCCGAGCGCGACGGCCACGCGGTCGATCGCTTCGCGATCGGTGCGCGCGGCGCCAATTGGAGTTTCATAATCCTTGCGCGTGGGCGCGAGCAGGCCCGACGTCGGCCCGTGCGACGTTCCCAATATAATAAATCGGTCGACGTGGCCAATATTCTTCAACGCCGCGTACGCGTGAGAATACGTTAAATGTCCGCGCTCGAGATCGATGTGCGGCGCGATGAGGCCGGTCACTTCGCGGACGGCGGGTTGCGCGCCTTCCGCTTCATCTAATATATTCGATAAACGTAAACGAAACGCCTCCGGTTCGTCCGGATAATTGCCTCCCGCGTGCGCGGCGGCGCGCGAAGCGGAACGCGCGAATTCTTCGCGCGCGTTGACATAAATTTTAGAAAACTTCTCGTCCTGTAACAATGCGCGTTCGCTAAATATAACCCGCACGCGCTCGACGAGCTCCGGCGTGACGCGCGCGCCGAATTGTTGACTCAGCCGATCGCACAATTGCGCCGCGTCGTGCTCCCCGTCGAATTGCGATGCTATAAAAAACGCCTCGGGCGACACGCCCAGCACGCCGTCGACCACGCCTAGCGGATCGCGCAGCCCGATGAGTTTGCGCCCGTTTTCCTCTTCGTACGGAAATGCGTCGAGCGGCCGAAGGGGTGGGATGGTCATGGGTATCGCCCAAAGATACGCCGATTTGCGGGCCAACAGCGGCGGACAACCATTATTTTTCCGCGGTTTTCATCCCTCCTTCGGCGCTTTGTCGCCTGCCAGCCCGTCGAATGTTAATCTTATCGGATCGTGCGACCCATCGATTGGTTGAAAAAGAAACGCTGGCGCATGCTTGTCGCACTCGGTGTGGCGGCGGCGATGTATTCGAATCCGTGGGTGTCCGTTCTGCCGATATTTAATGATTCGGGGACCGCGGAGAGACTGCGTCAATTGATGGAATCCGCATCCGACCCGCCCGGACACTTTCTATTAACGGAAGCCACCGATTTCGCGTGGGACCGCGCGTTTATTTGCGAACCTTTTTCGGACAAGAGCGATTTTTATCGATTTTCGGGCGTATGGTGGTTGTGTTATCCGGATCATGTAAATGATCGCGAGACGTTTTTTTGCGTATTCATGAATGGAGCGCGCGTCGCGGATTATTGTAAATTACCTTTTCTCGCGGCTTCCGCGTGGGCAGGTCCCGTGTTTCCGGAATATTTAATAAGTCCGAGGCGCGTTGCCACTATAGAAAGCGGCGGCGCGGAGCAAACTCGTTACAAAATCAGTGTGTTTCCATCGGGTCCAGGCGTCGGACATTGGGAAAGTCCGACGATGTCATTCGATGAAGTACGCGAATTAATGGAGAAATTGCGGATAGCCGTTGAATCCCGTCCGACCAAAGGGAAGTGAGTCGGCCCCATACGGGCGGATCTTGCCTTGATCGAGGTTCAACTCCGGCGCACGAGTTGCGTTGCCTGTGCGTTTTCGCCCGCTATGAATACAAACGCCCAAACTTCTCCATCTCAGCTCATGCGCCTGACTGTCATCGAAGACGGGACCACGACGAACGTCGAGTTCGATCTGCCTGTCATCTCCATCGGCCGCTCCCTCGATAATCATATTCGCCTGCGCGACGCGCAGGTGTCGCGCCACCATGCGCGGATCGAGCGCGTGGGCGCCGAGTTTCTTATTATTGATAATGATTCGGCGAACGGAACCAAACTAAACGGCGAAACCGTGGAGCGCGCGCCGTTGTCGCCGGGCGACTGGATCGAATTCGGCAAGACGCGCATTGGGTTCGGCGAAGGAGACACGCGTCCCGACGTCACGGCAACGAGCACGCGACTCGGGGTTCTGCCGGCGGGGGGAGGCGACACGTTTGTGAGCGTTGTCACACGCGAACGTGACAATCTGCTCGTTCTGCAGCGGATCAACCGCGCGATCAACTCCGAGCGCGACGCGAACGCGCTGTTCGCGCTGATCGTCGATTCGGCGATCGCGCTTTCGCGCGCCGAGCGCGGATTCCTCGTCCTCCGCGATCCGGCCGGAATATTAGATTTTAAGATTGCACGAAATTTCGCGCGCGAAGCCGTTACAGATCCGCAGGAGAAGATTTCGCATAAAGTCGTCGAAGAAGTATTAAAAAGCGGCCGGCCAATTGTATCATCCGACGCGCTGTCCGACGAACGATTCTCGGATTCGCGGTCGGTCGTCGATCTCGAACTCCGGTCGCTGCTCGCGGTGCCGCTGCGTGTTAAAGATAAAACCGAGGGCGTGATCGTCGTCGACAATCGTTTACAAAAAGGCGTGTTCGGCGACGACGAAATCGATTTGTTAGAAGCGCTCGCCGATCAGGCCGGCATCGCGCTCTCGAACGCGCGCGCGTTCGAGGAATTGAAACTCGCGAACCACGCGCTCGCGAATTCGCGCAGCCAGATCGAGCAGCGCGCGCGCGAACTCGCGAGCAAAGTCGAGCAGGGCGAGGCCGCGCTCGAAAAAGCCATCGAAGAAGCGGCGGTCGCGCGCGGCGATTTGCGCGGACGCTATGACTACAGATCGATCGTCGGCGAGAGCGCGGCGATGCGGACGGTTTTCAGGCTGCTCGACCGCGTCGTGCGCTCCGATGCCGAAGTGTTAATTGTGGGCGAGAGCGGCACCGGCAAAGAATTGATCGCGCGCGCGATTCATTTTAACAGTGCGCGCCGCGAGCGGCCGTTCGTCAGCGCGAGTTGCGCGGCGATTCAGGAGAGTCTCCTCGAAAGCGAATTGTTTGGTCACGCGCGCGGCGCGTTCACGGGCGCGCATCGCGCGAAGAAGGGATTGTTCGAATTGGCGAACGGCGGAACGCTATTTTTGGACGAGGTCGCCGAGATGCCGCACGAAATGCAAAAATCGCTGTTGCGCGTTCTGCAGGAGGGCGAGATCCGGCCGATCGGCGGCGAGACTTCGATACCGATCGACGTCCGGATTATTTGTGCATCGCAAGTCGACCTCGCGCAGAAAGTAAAAGATAAATCGTTTCGCGAAGATTTGTATTATCGATTGAACGTGCTGCCGATCCGGCTCCCGGCGCTGCGCGAACGCAAGGAGGACATTCCGCTGCTGGCGCAGAAGTTTTTAACAGAAAGAAATCGCGAAGCGGGGCTCGCGCCGAAGAAAATCGATCCGGCGGTCGTCGATTTATTTACTACTTATGATTGGCCGGGCAACGTGCGCGAACTCGAAAACGAAGTGCGGCGCCTCGTCGTGGTCGCGGGCGAGACGGTCACGCCCGATCTCGTTTCCGAGCGCATCCGTGATTTTGAACCCGATTTGCCCGATGATCCGGAGACCGTGACGGACGAAACGACGCTTCCGGGCCGCGTGCGCGCTCTCGAAGTGCGCGCGATCAAATCGGCGCTCGTCGCCGCGCATTTTAACAGAAGCCAGGCTGCGCGGCGGCTCGGGATTTCGAGATTCGCGCTGCAGCGGAAAATCGATAAATATAATATTTCAGACCCGTCCGGCGCGGGAGAATCGTGAGATTTAAAAATATAATCTTCACCATCGTCCTGCTGTCCGCGTTTGCGGCGGGCGCGTTCGCCGATATTATCGAAATGACCGACGGCCGGACCATCGAAGGAAAAGTAATATTAAAAAACGCCGAAATCGTGCGCGTGAAGACGCGTTATGGCACGATCGATCTGGCGGCGGACACGGTCAAGAGCATTACTCCCAAAAAGACGATTGACGAGATCTTCGACGATAAAAAAGCCGCGTCGAAAACGGCGGACGATTTTGCGACGCTCGCGAAGTGGTGCTCCGAAAACGGTTTCAAAAAGGAAACGCGCGAGATGTATCAAAAAGCGGTCGCGCTCGATCCCAAACACGAAGCCGCGAATCGCGCGCTCGGAAATGTTAAGGATGGAGACGACTGGGTGACGCCCGAGGAAAAACAAAAGCGCGCCGCCGACCGCGAAAAAGCCGCCAAGGAAGCGGAGGGGCTTGTTTTGTATGAAGGGAAATGGGTTACGAAAGTGGAGAAGGATTATCTCGAACGCGGCTACGTTAAATTTAACGATCAATGGATGCCGTTCGAGCAGGCGCAACGGGCGAAAGGGCTCGTCAAGAGCAACGGCGAATGGGTCGCCATCGACGAAGCGATTTATCGCGAACGTTCGGACTCGCTCGCAAAAACGGTCGGCGCGCCCGCTTGGAAATTGGTTATTACAAAACACTACGCCGTTTCCGGGTCGATCGAAGAATCATTAATAAAAAACATCGCCGTGGGCGCGGAAGCGGCGCACGCGTACATTGACGGCATTTATGGAGGCGACGGCGGCGGCGGCGCGGTGGATGCCAACGTTCCGGCGGCGCCGTGGACGGAGCCTGCGCGTCCGGGAACGTCGCGGCTCGAGATTATATTAGTAACTAACAAGAATGAATATATTAAAACGCTCGATGCCGCGATCGAAGAATCTTGGGAATTGAAAGAAAGGCAGCTCGCCGATCATTTAAGAAATGAACAAATCTTCGGCGTGACGTCGCCGTGCGGCCGTGTCGTCTGCATCGCGGAACCGGGGACGTCGTTCGAGGGCGCCGTGTATCATCAACTCGGCCACGTGCTCGCGCGCCGCCACGCGTTCGAAATGTCGATTCTGCCGCCGTGGCTGACGGAGGCGATCGCGTGTCTTTCCGAATACGGCGCGACGGGCGGCAACACGGTGTTTTGCAGCAGCGAGATTCCAAAGGATTCTGGAACTGTTATCAACGGCCGCAAGCGTATCGAGCGTCCGGCGATCGTCGGAAAATACAATTGGAAAGAAGATATCAAATCGGGAGTCGCCGCCGGAAAAACGCGCCCGTTCGTCGAACTCATTAACAAACGGCTCGGCGAACTCGAAATCGTCGAAATCGAAAAAGGAATGGGAATACTGGAATTTCTCCACGCGCGCGATCCGAAATCGGTCGATAAATTGCAACGAAGGCTTTGGAGGCTCTATGGGCGCGAGGAGATTTCGAGAAATGCAAAATCCCACCACGACGACGCGCTCGGCCTCGCCGCGAAATTCGACACGTCGAGCGTCGAAATCGAATTTAAACGATGGCTGCCTTCGCTCGGAAAATAGGCGTCAACTGTAAATTTCGATGACCGATCCTCCGCGCGAACGATTTCCGGTCCTTCCGGGGTTGACGATCCTCGAACGGCTCGGCGGCGGCGCGGTGGGAACTGTATATTTAGCGCGGCAGGAACAAATGGGCCGGCTCGTGGCCGTGAAAGTGCTGCGCCGCGAACTCGCGAAGAATCGCTTATATTTGGAACGCTTGCGCCGCGAAGCGCGCCTCTCGGCGCGGCTCGATCACCCAAATGTAGTAAAGGGCCTCGATCTGGGCGAAGTCGAGGACGTTCCGTATTTTATTATGGAATTCGTCGACGGGAAAAGTTTAAAAACCGTGTTGCGCGAGCGCGGGCGCCTCGAGGAGGAGGAGGTCCTCGAATACGGACTACAATTGGCCCGCGGTCTCGACCACGCGTACCGCCACGGCGTCGTGCACCGCGACATCAAGCCGGCGAATCTACTGATCGCGCGCGACGGAACATTAAAATTAACGGATCTCGGGCTCGCGCGCAGACCCGACGATTCGAGTGTTACAAAAGACGGCGTGATTCTCGGCACGCCGCATTATTTTAGTCCCGAACAGGCGCGCGATCCGGCGGCGGCCGACGTGCGCAGCGATTTGTATTCGGTGGGCGCGACGCTGTTTCACGCCGCGACGGGGCGCCCGCCGTTCGACGCGGAAACGGTCGCGGGCGTTTTGTCGCAAGTGCTCGATAAGAATCTCGCGCCGCAAATTCCCGACGACACGCCGATTAGTAAGAATCTCGCGCTCGTCATCCGAAGATTATTAGCGAAGGATCCGAATCGGCGCTACCAAACGCCCGACGATCTCCTGCGCGATCTTGAGCGTGTGCGGCGGCGCGAGCGACCCGACGTCAGCGTATTCGATATCAATCCGAAAGCTAAGAAACACGTCAGGACATTTATTATCAGCGTTTGCTCATTGATTGTATTGGGCGGATTGTTGTACGGCGTCGCGCACCTGGCGGGCGGCGGCGGCGAAGCGGGGCCGAGCGCCGCGGCGCGCGCGGTCGCGTCAAAATTGAGAATTATCGAAAAAGAGACCGGCACGGCGCCTTCCGCGCTCGCCGACCGGTGGTCGCGCCTTCAGAATTTACTTCGCACGGGCGCGTTCACGGACGAAGACCGCGTCCGCGCGATGGAAATTTCGGTCTCGGTCGAAAGCCAATTATCCGCGCTCGTGGCGGGGCTCGAGCGCGCGTGCGAACAGGATCTCGCGAAAGTACTCGCCGAAAAACAATTCGCCGAGGGCGCTCAATTGTTAGAACAAACGATTCCGGGGCGGTTTCGCGAGCCATTCTCCGAAAAAACGGAGCTGCTCCCGCCGAAAGTCTTGGAGCGAATACAAAAACTTCTCGAAAAATACAATACCGATTTTCTGCGGGACGTCGCCGCCGCCGAGGGGCGGCTCATGGAGGCGCTCCCGAGATTCTTATCGTCGCGGGAAAATGAATCCCTGGCTCTGCTCGAACAGGGTCACTACAAATCCGCGCTCGCGCTCACGGAAAATACTTTACAACAATTCGAGACCGACGACGGCCTCGCCTGGTTGAAAATGCCGCATGGCCCGCGCGAGCGGATCGCCGAGCCGGCGACGCGCCGGATGAACGAATTGCGCACGCGCATTCTCGAAAGCGCGCGCGATTCGGAAAGCCGGCTGGCGGCGCGTTTGCGACGCGAGCACGATTTGTTAGAAGAGGCTTTGCGGGCGGGGCAGCGTTCGGCGGTCGCGGCGGCGTTCGAGGAAATCGCGACGCGCGCACTCGATGAGGAACATTATTTAAAAGAAGAGTGGCCGCAGCAGGTAACGCCCGATCCGGAAAAGATAGTTAATGATTTTTCGAGTTCATTACATTCGCTCGAGCGCCAGCACGAGCGCGACGTCGCGGATCGCGCGTTCGCGGAGCACGAATCGCAATTGGCGCCGCAGTTGCGCGACAGGCGGTATATTACAGTTCGCGACGCGTGGCGGACGCGCATCGCGCGCGCGAAAGTCGCGCCGGTGAAAGATAAAATGGAGCGCCGCGCGCACTACGCCGACCTGCTCATCGACTTGCGCGAGCGCGCGCGTCTGAATATTGACAATAAGAAAGGGAAAAAAATTCAAGTCACGCTCCGTTCCGGCGGCGCGGTCGCGGGAAAGGTAGTATCGACGAATTCGACCGACGACGAAGTTATTATTAAGTTAACCGAAGGCACGGCGGGCGAGGCGAGGTTCTCCGTGCTCGCGGCCGCGGATATTATTACATTGCTCGAATTGTCAAGTTCGCCGGAAGATCGTTTCCTGCGCGGGGTCTTTTGGATGGCCGAGAACGAACTCGATCGCGCGCAGGCGGAATTTGTAGGCATTCGCGGAGGAGCGGAGGCCGCGGAGCCGACGAAAATCGAAAACGACGCGGAGATAGCATTATTAGATATCGATGCGATGCGCGCGGCCGGTCCGGGCGCGGCCGACGACCGCGACCGTCGTTACGAAGACGCGTTGAAATCCGCGAAAAGTTATGAAAGCATCGGCGAATCGCAGCTCGCGCGCCTGTGGCTCGACCGCGCGCGCCAGGAAGCGCAGGGATTCGCGCCCGACGACTCCCGCGTGGCCGCGATCGATAAGTATATTAAAGAATTCGAGGAGCGAGAAAAAGCGAACAAACTCGACCGCGGTCCGGGAGCCGCGTTTCCGGGCGCCGAAGTGCGCCGGGGCGCGGACGGGCGCCTCGACATTCATTATACAATTTCGAAAATCATGGAAACGAAAGCTGCGTTCGCGGCCGCCGGTTGGGAGCGCGCGAAACGCGGCATTCTATATGATGGAAAATCGCAGGCGGCCGACATCGCGCGGGCGCCGGCGGCAAAGTTAACGATTCCCGTCCCGCTCAAGGGTCCCGTTCGGGCCAGTTTTAATATTTATATTCCGAACGACGATACGGAGGGTCCGAACGCTCCGCGCCGCGCGTTCACCGCTCTCGGAAGAACTGTAATATTTGCAAATCCCCGGTCGCGCGGCCCTTCGTTCACGCTGCTGCGCGCGGGCGGCGCCGAGGGCGCGGAAATCGAATTGGAACAATTGATAGCCCAGCCGGAGACGAGTTCCACGATCGGCCTGCTTCGCGGATGCGTTCATGATGTTACAATTTCAATCGAGGCCGATCAGCGCAGCGTCCGCGTGTTGCTCGACGGACAACTCGTCGCGAAGGGGGACATTCCCGGCTCGATCGGCGAAAATATAGAATTGCGCGCGAATGCTCCGCTCGAGTGGCGCGGCGTCACGCTCGAAGGCGTCACACCGGCAAAACGTTAGTATTCCGCGCGCGCCGTTTCGTTAACATTTCCGCGCCGCGTTCGATGGCCGCCTTCAGCGCCTCGATCCGGATGGGTTTCGAAACGTAATCGTCCATTCCCGATTCGATGCACATTTCGCGGTCGCCCGCGAGCGCGTTCGCGGTCATTGCTATGATATACGGCTGGCCGTCCGGCAGGTCGAGGGCTCGGATTCGTTTTGTAGTTTCGATGCCGTCGATTCCCGGCATTTGTATGTCCATGAAAACCAGATCATAAGATTCCAGGCCCACGGCCTCGATCGCGTCGGCGCCGCAGTCGGAGAGATCGGGCTTGAATCCGAGTTTTTCGAGCATTTTTGCGCCGACTTTTAAATTAACAATATTATCGTCGGTTAATAATACATTTCGGACGACGTCCGCGGAGACTGCGGCCGGAAGCGCCGAACGCGGCTCGGGGCCGGCGGCCGAAACGGAAGCGGGTCTCCGCCACTTCTCGATCGCGGCGAGCAGCACGGAATCCTTGACGGGCCGGGTAATTGTAGCGACGGCCGACGTGTCCGAATCCGCGTAACCGTCGCGCCGCTGACCCAAATCATATAAATAAACGATCGGCATGCGTTCTCTTCCGGGGAACGCGCGCAGGCGATCCGTGAAAGTGCGGCAATTCGGAGAGCCGATGCGCGTATTTGTAATGATAAAATCGATGGCCGCCGCGGACCCGGCGTATTCGACCGCATCGGTCTCGCAGGAACACTCCGCGCAAACCGCGCCGCGGGGCGCGAGAATATTTACAATCGAACGCCGCGTCGGTTCGTGGGGGTCGATAATAAGAATCCGCATTTCTGATAAATCCGCGGAGACACGGGCGGCTTCGATCCTGGCGACGTCGGCCTCGAGCGTGAATCGAAACGTCGAACCGCTGCCCGGCACGCTCTCGACCGCGATGTCGCCGGACATTTGTCCGGCAAGTTTCTTACTAATCGAAAGTCCGAGTCCGGTGCCTCCGTAGAACCGCGTCGTGGATGCGTCCGCCTGCGAAAATGTTCTAAATAATCGGTCCATGCGATCGGCCGGGATGCCGATTCCCGTGTCGCGGATCGAAATCCCGATGCGACTGCGTCCGGGAGCGCATTCTTCGGATTGTAATATAACCAAAACTTCGCCGCGATCCGTAAATTTAACGGCGTTGCCGAGCAAATTAAGTAATATTTGGCGCGTGCGCGTAAAATCGCCGACAATCGAAGGCGGACACGGGCTTTCTTCGATCAGCGCGATTTCGAGGCCCTTTTCATGGGCGCGGACGCCCACGACGTCGAGCGCGGATTGTATACATTCTCGGATGCCGAACGGCGCGCGCTCCAGTTCCATTTTTCCCGAGTCGATTTTAGTGACATCGAGAATGTCGTTAATTAACGAAAGCAGCGCGTCCGCGCTCGTTTGAATTGTATTCGCGAAATCGCGCTGTTCTTCGTCGAGATTTGTATCTATAAGAATTCCCGACATGCCGATCACCGCGTTCAGCGGCGTCCGCAATTCGTGGCTCATGTTGGCGAGGAATTCGGATTTCGCATTTGCCGCGCGCTCGGCCCGATTCATCGCGATGTCGAGATCGTGATTCGCGCTTTCGATCGTGCGGACCTGCCTGTGGATCGCGCGCGCGATTCTATATGAAAGAAACATGAAACATGCGCACGCGGCGGCGCAAACGCCGATGACGCTCATCAATCCCGATTCCGCGCTCTTGTCCAGCGCCGCCATCATTCGAGAATCGGCCGCCTGCACTAATTGATATGTCGTGTTCTGTAGCTCTCGAAACTCGGCGTTCTGGCGGTCAAGATCGTCGTTCAGTTTTGCCAGTTGAACGTCCAATTGAAGATTTTCATTATGAAGCGAATACAAACCGTCGGTATCGACATCGATGGTCTGATGTTCGTCGTCGATTTTATGTTTTTTACCAAAAACCTGCGAGAGGAGTTCGAGTTCGAGCGCATGTAACTGTTCGGCGAGCGAGCCGTCGCTCGATTCGAACCGCGCCATGCAGCGATCGAGGCGCGCGATCGATGGTTTCAGTTGATTGTCTTTAATATCAATTAAATTGTCAGGATTGTCCGTCGCGAGCAGCCGTTCGACAAGCAGCGCCATTTCGTGAATTTCATAATGAACGGAATTCGCGTTGACCTCGGCGCGCTCGAATTGTTGTATGTCCCGAATGATCGGACTGTTCGCGGCGACGCCGTCCTTGTCGAGTTGTAATAATTTCTTGTTCTTATTCAAGCGAAGCGTGCCGACCGCGGTAGCGACTTTGGCGCCGAGATCGCGAAACAAAGTCGCCACGCGTTCTTTCGATTGCTTATAATCGACGAGGTTTTTTCTTCGTTGTCGAGACCACGCATCGGCGTCGCCGTGCAGTCGGCGAATTTCGCCCAGCGCCGTTTGGAATTTGGAAAGAGCCTCGGCCGAGACGGCCGGATCGGAAATCAACTCGACGAACGTGGCCGTCGTCTTTTCGACGCCTTTCTCATCCGGAACGACGCATTGTTTATCTTCCAGATTTAGATAATTCTTTCCGGAATCATGATATTCACAAAAAGCACGCTGCAGTTCCTTCGACGTGTGGTTCAGACTGTCCTGTTTCAACGTCAACCGGCTGCGTTGATCCCGCGCGCCGCGCTGAACAAAGACTGAATACGCGATCGTTAATACAATTCCGGTCACGCCGAGCGCGGCGAGCGCCGCGACGAGGCGAATCGTGCGCTTTCCCGTGTCAGGCTTCGCGTTCCCGGCATTCATTTAACTTATCGGGTTTTATTATTCATTGGAGTCGCGAGATCCTTCCATTCGAAGGGCTGGACTTTCGAGCCCTTCAGAATCGTCGGCCACACCGTATGGCACGCTTGATGGTCGTCGCGCGAAAGATGCAGCGGCACGCCAAGACCGATATCGAAGGTGCCCATTTGATCCAGTTGCGTCGCGACGCTTTCGCGAGTCGGAATCTGTGCGTTCTTTTGCATTGCCTGCAGAAAGATTCTCGCGGCGACGAATCCTTCAAATGCGCCGAAGCTCGCGGGAACGGGTTTTCCGTCTTCGCCTTGGATTTGTGATATTGAATTTCGAAATTGTTTGGAAATCGGCTGATCGCAATCGAAGTGGGGCACGACCTGCGTGATGATCACGCCGTCGCCGTCGGCTCCGAGTTCGTTGACAAGGCCGCTCGTGCCCACGAATGAAACATTTAAGAAGAGCGCTTTTAAATTATTCTGTTTCGATAATTTAATAAAAGCGGCGCAGGGTTTGTACGATCCCACCATGATCACGGCGCGCGGCGGCGGATCGTTTTGTAAAATATCGGCGAGCGCCTGTTCGACGGCGACGGTGTTTCGCTCGTAGCGGCCGTGCGCGACGTCGTTTTCGTTAGCGAGTCCATTGCGTTTCATCGCGGCGATCGCGCCTGCATATCCCGCGTCGCCGTACGCGTCTCTTTGTGTAAAGAGCCCGATTTCGCGCGGTTGCAGTTTCAGGATGCCGACGAGCGCGTCGACCATTGCGCCCGTTTCCTCGGCGTAGCTCGCTCGATAGTTAATAACATAAGGATCGGGAGGCGACTTGCGAAGCGCGCCCGCTCCCGTGAACGCTCCGAAGAGCACCGTCTTGCGTTCATTAAGAATCGGGAGCGCCGCCACCGCCGTCGGAGTTCCGACATTACCGATCAGCGAAATGACATTATGCTCATTCAGCAATTTATGTATATTCGGGACCGTTCTTGCCGGTTCGTAACCGTCGTCGAGGGCGATGAGATCGATGTGCGATCCGCCAATGCCGCCCGATTGATTACAAATCTCGATCGCGCAGCGGATGCCGTCGCGCATCTCGCTTCCGAGCTGTGCCGACGGACCGGTGAACGCCGCGGACATGCCGAGACGAATGACAGGACGGCTGGCGGGCGCGTTGCCGTCGCCCGCTCCGAATAGATACAATCCAATGAAACAAATTTTCCATGTGCGCATGATAAACTCCGGATATTCCTACTCGGAGCTTATCGCGCGCACGGACCCCCTTTATTAAGGGGATTCCCGGAACATTTCTTCAACTTCAGTTACAACTGGAAAAACTTTCCGCCCGAATATTACTGCTGCGTCGAGACTTCCTTGATGTTGACGACGAGCGGCGTGAACGGCGGAATTTTTGTAAAATCCTTATAGTTAGGATCGAAATCCCAGAGGCGGTTCGGCGCGTTGTAGACGGGCGGACCGTAGAGCCACGCGCCTTTCGCCAGCTTCGACGCCCACAAATTAACGAATGAACCGGCAATCGTTGCGTTCTTATTGGACCAATCCTCGTGGAAGCGCGGAAGATTCTCGAGGCCGCCGCTGTACTTGGTTCCGGCGGTGACGACGTTGCCGGCGATCATCGCGGTGTTAAATGTAGTGTTCGACGCCGTCGGCAGCGATGAACCCGAAGTTTTAGTATTGTTCCACGAGTTTGACAATAGATTCACCGCGTCCGCGATAATGGACGCCGGTTTGCGGAACGCCGGATCGTTCGTCGCCGACGTGTTGCCGTTGACTTTTGTATTATAGTCTCCCTGAACGTACACGGGCAGATTTGAAGCGAGCGTCAGCCCCTGCTTCGCGCTCGTGATCGGATTGTTAGGAAGCTCGGTGCCGTTCGCGAGCAGAACCCCCTTGAGCGAAGTCGTTGTCGCCGTCATATCCGTAATATACAAAAGCCCGTTCCACGAGTTCTTTAGTGTTCCGAGAGTGCCGGTGCTGCCCGACTGTTCGAGAGATTGCTTGAGAAGCGCGACGTCGACTTTGACTTGGGGAACGCTCTTGTTCTCGCGTGCGTCCCAAATGCTGATGCTCGTGATCGTGCCGGATTTGAGCGCGGTCGTGAGCACGGTTCCGTCGGGCGCGTACGCGACGCCATTTTTGATAATTAATCCGGCCTTGCTGTGCAAATAGCCTTTTGTATAATTGCCGGTTCCGGGAGTCACTGCATAATAATTACCGCTCGAGTCGACGTCATAATCGCCGCCGGTCTTCGCAACGAACGGATCGAGCGTCAGGTTTTGTTGCGGAGGCTGGGCGGCCGGAACCTGCATATCGCTCGTCTGAACGGTTCCGCCGTAAAGCGACATCGCCTGCGCCCCCCAGTTGTTCCAGTCGGACGCATCTGTAAGAACGCCGTTTCCATTGTAATCGTAACCGCCGAATGTGGAGTCGAATCCCTCGGCGGTATTGATGCCGAGCGCGGCCATGTCCGCTTTCGAAAATATCTTTGCTTGCGAGCCCGTGCCGTTCGGCAGCGTTGTATTGTAATCGTTTGTAGGATCAGAATCGCCTAATTTTGCCATATTCTGAACGAGGACGGTGCCCGCGGTGACGGTGCCGTCGTCTTTTCGCTTTCGATACAATTTTCCCACGGCGCGCACATAATTAGTCGCCAGGGTCATCGTTCCGCCGCAACCGAGATACATATCCCGATTGGAATGCACGCGCCCGGTCAGCGTCATGTTGGGTCCCGGTAGAATCTCGAGATCGCTATTGTAGAAAACTGCGTACTGAAACAACGGCGTGACTTGGTTTTCGATAATCTGGCTCGACTGCGCCGCGATGGAGTTCACGTCTCCCGCGCTCTGTTTTGTTGTAAATTCGGCGCGCCCGTAGACCGCATAAGTATAATGAAAGGTTCGGACGCCGTCGGTGCCGTCCGCGTACCAGCCGTTCGTGCCGGTGACGTATTGGCACGGCGACGAACCGTTCGGCGTCGGCGACAGCGTTGGATTTACTTTAATAAGCGCCCAACGGGCGGCATAGCCCGAGATGGATATAATATTCCATTTCGCCGGATTCTGAAGCGCATTTAAATTATCGGCGGCCATCGCGGAAACGGCGGTGCCGCTTTGATTTGCCCACTGGGTCTGGCACCAGTTCTTCCCCACTTCGACAGCGGCATCGGCGAGCGCCTGTGCGCTGTATTTTTTGGAGTTGACGATCGACGTGCGCTGGCCCGCCGACGACATCATGAGCATCGCGAGCGAAAATCCGGCTACCGCGAATAGTACAACCAGCGTTACGATCATGATGGAGCCGCGTGAGCGCGCGGCGTCCGCGTTCCGATGTTTCAGTAATGAGCAAAGCATGTAAAGACTCTTTCGTTATAAAGTATTGTATCAAGAACTTCAGATAGAATTCCTAAGCGCGACGAGCGACTGAACTTTCTGTTGCATGAGTTCGCCCGAAGCGAGTTTCCTTCGCAGCCAAATGGTTACTTTAACTGTATAAAGCGGAAGCGACGCGTCGGTTTCGGCCGTGTCGAAGCGCACCGCTTCGACGTCTCGCGCGAGATCCTTTTCGCTGACGATGCCGCCCAACGTGAGCGGATTCGACTGATTCAACGTTCGCGCGCGACGTTTGAGATAGTTAACGCCCTTGACTGTTATAAGTTCATATGAAATGACCTGCCAGTTGAGCGGCACGACGATATTTGCCGCCGCTCCGAGGCCCGACGCGGCCCAAGTGATCGTCGCCGTCGGCGTGGCCGCGGGAACAGTAACAAATGGCGCTATTGGTATAAATGCGAATTCCTGCGTCGCATGGTATTCCTCATCCGCCGGAACGGCCGCGTGGTCTGCCGGCGTGTGGTTGAGCGGCGCGAATACGCCGTACGCGACGCCGTCGCCCGCGAATAGATAAGGAGAATCCCAGCTCTTATGAGGATCGTTCCAAGGCGTGTTCGACCACAGCGAGGCACTATAAGTCGTGAGCGTCTGGTTCGTTTGTAAACGATAGAATCCGGCGGTTTTCAACTCTCCGATGATGCTGTTCAGCGCGTTCTGCCCTTGGATCTCGAGCGCCACTGACGAGTCGCTCTCGACCGTCATATGTGTAATATTTGCCAGCGTGCCGTAAATCGACGTCGCCACGAGGACGAAGACCGACGTCACGATCATCATTTCGATGAGCGAACTTCCGCGCGCGCCGCGCGGTCCGATCGATTTGTGTATATTATTCAAGGCCGCACCACCGTTCTGCTATATTGGACCCGCAGGCCCGATTGTTTATAATTATTCAAAGCGTTTTGGAATTGCGCGATTTCGCCGGTCGTAAACGTTGACGATCCGTCGTTCGGCGGAACGAACATGTCGAGCGGATTGAATGCATTCGCCTTCGTGGAATCGTGCTTTTGGTTGAGCGGATACCAGCCGATCGCCGTCACGATCGTGGACGGCTGGCCCGACGTGAGATCATTTGGATCCGCGAGCGTCGGCACGAGCGCCGGATAACCGAGGAAGTTATTCTTTACAACCGTGCTGCAGTAGGCGGCGGTCGAACCGTTCAGCATGATGGGCCGCGGTTCGAACCATACGAGTATTTTCGGACGCTGCAATTGTCCGATCGGATACAACGTATAGGTTACGTTGGTCGCCGGATCGGTCTTCTGCGTCGCCGACTGCACCGGCTGCCAGACGCGGGCGCCGTATGATAATACTTTATTATAAAGCGTCGTGTTCGCGCTGAGGTAGTCGGACGGCGGCGCATCGGGATAGGTCGACGAGTGCGAATTGTAATATGCAAATCCGCGCGGGTCGTAGGGCGGCTGCATGCACGCGAGTTCCGTCACGTCGACCGAACCGACCGGCGGGTCGGGATCGATCATTTGTATAAATGACCGGGCGAGCACCGACTCCATCGCGCTGTGCGATGCGAATGTCGAGAGATCGGTTTCGCGCGCGACGTTCGATAGCGAGACGGCCGAGAGTTGCGCGGCGTAGGCGGCGACGAGACCGAGGGTCAGCGCCGAAATTGCAATTAATAATTCAACAATAGAATAACCCCGCTGGCGCCGTCGCGCTTCCCCGCGGGAATTGTTGTTTTTTGTATCCTTTTCCATCGTGACATACCGTATGGAAACCGGATGCACTCTCCAAAATGAGCGAAATAATTTCTCATTTGTTTGTTTTCCACGGGAAGACCCGTTTGAGGGACGCGAGCGCGCGGCCGCGCGCATCTTTAGCGATCGCGCGGAGGCCGGCGCGCAGGGCGGCGCGAATCTCGGCGTCGGTCGCGCCCGCGCGGCGCGCGCCGAGCGCGTGCGAAATTAATTGTTTATTTTGACCGGTGGCGGCGAGCGCCGCGACCGCGAGGAGTTCGCGTTCGCGCAATGTTAATTCTGGCCGCGAAAGGACGCGTGCGTAGGCGTAGTCCGCGATCCAGCGCGCGACGGGCGGGTCGAGGCCGCGCAAGTACGCGGTGACGGCGCCCGCGTTCGATTCGTAGATTGTTTGAAATGCCCGCTTGCCCGCGGCGGCGCGAATCGCGTCAACCGATGCCTTTGCGGGTTTCACGCCGGTCGCCGCGAACGCGCGTTGCAGGGCCTCCAGTGCATTCAACGTGCGCGGAAAACCGCCGAATAGATGCACCATGCGCATGGCTTCCTGCGCGGCCGATGCCGGCAGCCCCGCGCGCAGCGAACGTCGCAACGCCCTCTCCGTGACGGCGCCGTCGCTCGTATTTGCCGCGACAAACGCATCGAGCAGCGCGCGCCAAGCCGGCCGGGTGTGTGCATTCATCGTTTTTGAGAATATAGAAATCCTGACAAGTATTGAACGAAGCGTTCCCCATGCCCGCCGTCCAGCGCCACCAACTTTTTACACAGCCGTCGCAGGCGGAGGTGCTCCGTTTGATGGGTCATCGCGAGGGCTCGACGATTCTGACCGACCCGATGCGTCGGTTGCTCGCCGAAGTCGAGAGCGCGGGGCGGCAATTATTACATATCGAAGCGGCGACGGCGCGTTGCGACGCGCCGGGCGAATTCGGCTCCGGCGGTATCTTTAAGAATGCCGAAAAATTAGTTTTAGGAATCGTTAGCATCGGCGCGGCGATCGAGGAACAGGCCGAACGATTCGTCAAGGAAGGGGAGCTGGCGCGCGGCATGATGCTCGACGCGTACGGTTCGGCGGCCGTCGAGGCGGCGGCGATCGAGTTAAATTATCGGATTTGTAAATATTACGAACGCGACGGTCTCGCGGCGGGCCGGCGCGTTTCGCCGGGTTATCCGAAATGGCCGATCGAACAGCAGAAGGCGATCTTCGATGTATTCGGCGGAACGGCCGCCGGCGTCGAGGTCAACGAGTATTTTATTATGATCCCGCGCAAATCCATCAGTTTCGGAGTGCCGCTCGGCCGCGAACTCGATGCGGCGAGCCCGGAACTCGGATGTAAATATTGTTCGATGCGCGATTGCGAATACCGGCGCCAGCCCGCCGACGCGGACGGCTAAATATGAAGAAAAAACGGACGAAAGGAAAATCGATATTCGCGCTCTCCCTTCCCGAGCGCGCGGTGCGCTCCGTCGTAGGCACGGCGGGCGCGACGGCGCGCGAAATAACAAATGCCGTCGTTCCGCCGGCCGTGCGCGGCACGCGATTTTGGAACGCCGCCGTCGATCGATCGTTAAATATACTCGCCGAGGGCATCGGAAATGTAAAATCAAATAAAAAGACGGGCAGCGACGTCGACGTCGCGCGGCAGGCCGTCGGTTCGGTCGTCGACACGGCTGCAATGGTCGTGTTTCACGTTTCGCCGCTCTGGCTGCTCGCCGTCGTGCACGACGTCGCGTCGGGTTCGCGGAAATATTTGGATGAAGTCGTTTTGGAATTGCGCGAACGCGGATCGCTCGAAAAAGATGTTAATATTCATAATATCGATCATTTATTAACCGTGCTCGAGAACACCGCGGGCAATCTGCAGGGAGACGTCGACCGGCCGCCGCTCTCCGTCGGCGAACTCCGCGGCAGCGTCGATCGCATCCGCGAATCGATGTCGGGCGCACCGCCCGACGAAGTGCGCGAGGAAGCGTTGAAATTCGGTAAAGCTTTGGAAGAAATATCAAAAAAAGAGGGCAGGTCGCCGCGCGAAATTTCGAACGCGATGGCGATCCGCGTCGCGACGAGCGCGCGTCTCGCGGGAAACGCCGCCGTCGCGGGCGTCGACGTCGCCGCGCGGTTATTTGTAGTTAAAGGATGGCGGCCCTATCAATTGCAACTTCGATCGATCGCACGCGTCGGTTTCGCCCGCTATCTCGGCCACGCCGTGAAACCGATCGCCGACGCGGTCGTGCTGAATTTCAATCCGCACACCGACACATTGACGGCGAAACTCCTCACGGGCAGACTCTGGCGCAGTGCCGTCGCAAAACTGCGCGCGGCGAAGAAAAAATGAGTATTCGTAAGCGCGGGCGGCGTATCATGATATCGAAATGGACTTGAAATATTTATATTGTTCCGGTCTTTTGTTGGCATGGATCGCCGGCGGCGGAATATTGCAATCGGGGGGCGCGGCGGCGCGGAGCGGGACGGGGGTTCAATCGAAGGGAACGCCGGACGATAAGCATCGTCTCGAATTTACAATGAAAGGCGCGACCGTCCGCCAATTTGTAATTAACATGTCTCAACTCACGGGACACCCATTCATAACATCCGGCCGGACGAACGACGCGATGCATTCGCTTAAATTCGACCTTTCGCCGATCGAAGTTCCAAAGGCGCAATTGGATAGATTCTTCGAACGCGAATTGTCGAAACGATTTTTTATTTTGAAGACGCCGCCCGCGCCGGGACTGCCTTGGTCGATCAAATCGGACGCATCCTACGCTTACGATACGTTTTTTACCGTTCCCGAATCCGATATGATCAAGTTCGCGGAGAGCCTCGCCCGCATTATTACGATTGTGCCGTTATATTATGCTTCTCCCCGCGACGCGGTCGCCATGTTCAAGCCGCCGCCGCAGGAAAAAGGCCCGGAGGGATTCACGGCGGCCGCGCTCGGACATATTATTATTTTGCGGGGCCGCGGGATAGATGTTTACGAAGCGTCGAATCGAGTGAAGGACTTCGAATACAAAGCAAAGACTGCTTCGGATTTGATATTGGACTCCGGCCCCGGGAAATCGAATGCAAAAGCACTCGACGAACTGGCCGAGAAACTAAATAAAAGACTCGGCGCGCTTGAAGGCGCCGTCGCCGAAGTGAAAATGAAGATCGAAAGCGCCGCGGGCGAACGTACCGGAACACAAAAGTAATTAATAAATATAAATATGAGAATACAAATCGTCGGTTGCATTGTCCTCGCCGCGGGTTTGACGTTGAACGGGGCGTCGCTGTCTCAAGACGGACAAAATAACGAAAACAAATCACGCGTCGCGATCGAAAACAACGAAGTCGTGGTCGAGGGAACCGTGCGGCTCGGTCAATTCGTAAACGTCGTGGCGCCATTCGTCAAGCAAACGTTAATTATGAAGCGGGACGTCCTCGCCAAACTCGAGAGTACGAATGTTGTATTTTCCCAACCCATGCATATTCCGGCCGCGAAAGCGAACGAGTTTTTCGAATATGTCCTGTTTGAGCACGACTTCGTGATACAAAGCGGAACGTCCGCGGCGCTTCCCTCGTTAATTGTAGATTTGAAGGGCCCCGACCGATTGTCCATCCGCGCGCATGCGACATACATCAACGAAGCTCAAATTGAACAGAAATCGGGACGCATGGGTTATCACTTCACCGTGGTCACGCTTCATAACACAAGCGCGCGTGAAGTCTCCGCCAGCCTTCGGCCGTTCTTCCCGGATAACCAAATCGAAACCGTCACAAATATTGGTAATGCGAACAGTCTGCTTGTTTTTGCATTTTCACAAAACCTGAACGCGCTCGCAAAACTAATCCACGAAATCGACAAAGCCGCCGCCGAGCCGCCGCCGGCGTTGCCGAAAAACGCGGGCGTCGGCGAAGCGGCAAAATTCCTGAAAACGGCGGGCGACCGGATCGAATCCCTCGAAAAACAAGTCGCGGACCTGAAACAACAATTACAAAAAGCGCAATCGAAGTAAATTCTTTACGCGGATCGAATCAACATGAACAAATTCATACTTCCGGCCGCGCTTTTGGCGGCGGCGTCGCTGGGCTTCGCAAAAATATCAATTCCGCAAGCGCAAAACGCGCCTTCCGTCCGCATCGAAGACGGAAAAGTAGTTATCGAATCGGGCGCGAATCTTAAGGATATCGTGACAGTGATCGCGCACGAATTGAAGCGCCCGGTCGCTTTCGATCGGAACGAAGACGCCCGATTGCAAAGCGAAACATTAACAATCACGGAGCCGGTTCGCGTACCCGCCGCTTCGGCCGGGGAATTATTGGAATCGATTCTTTATCAACATCATTTCATCCTCCTGCCGCCCGTCGCCGACGGAATGCCGTCGAATCTGGTCGATCTGCGCGGCCCGAATCGAATCGAAATTCGCGAGCGCGCAAAAATGGTCGACGTCGGCAAGATCGGCGAATACGCGAATCGTTATATTATGATCGCGACGCTCGTACCCGTCGAATATCAGAACGCGCGTGAAATCAGCGCATCGCTCCGGCCGTTCTATCCGGACAACCAGCTCGAAACGGTTACAAACATCGGAAACGCCAGCGCTTTATTAGTTATTGGATTCGGGCCCACCGTGAATGCCGTCGCGCAATTAATCAAAACCGTCGATTCCGCGGACGCGCCGAAGGAGTCCAGCGATTCGATTGGCGTTCGACTCGATGCGCTCGATAAGAGAATGGAAGCGATTCAAAAACGCCTCGACGCCCTGGCCCCGGCCGAATCGAAGTCCGCCGCGAAATAATATGAATCTCGCGAACTCGATCATTACTTCCGCCGCGCTCGCGTTATTATTAACGAACGGAAATGTACATCAGCGCTCGCAGACTTCGCCGGCGGCGGAAAGCAGGCCGCGCGTTCATTGTACAGAAAGGGAAATAACCGTTGAATCGGGGGCCACGATCAAGGAAATCGTCAACACGGTCGGCGAGGCGGCCGGGCGCCGTGTCGACTGGACGGGAGAAACCGAAACGAAATTTGAATTATGGCAAATGAGCCTGACCGAATCGTTGCGAATTCCGAGCGCGGACGCAGTGCTGTTCCTCGAATCGACGCTGTCCCATTATAAACATATCATGGTTCCTCCGAAATTTCCTGGCGACGGCTGGAGATTGCTGAGGACTCCCAGCGTGGAGGCAAATGAAGTTCGCGACGAAGCGCCGGAAACAAAATTGGAGCAAATTAAAGACTACGCGAAATCGTATAAATATATCAAAGTTCGCGTGCCGGACTCACTCGCGGAATGCGTCGAGTATATGCGGGTGCTGTTCGATACAAGCAAATCGAGCGCAAAAAACGGCGATAAATCGATGTACATCACCGATCTCGGTCCGCGCGCGAATCTGATATTTCAATTGCTCGAGCATGTCGATATCGAAACGAAAAAACTGGAGAATTCCGGAAAACAACAATTGCGCCAATTGCGGGCGATCGACCGTATTCGACGACTGGAAACGAGCGTCGCGGCGGCGATGGACAAGTTAAAACTCTAAATTCGGGGAAGCGTTTTTCGCGCGCCGTCAGGCCAAACCGCCGCGGCGGCCATTCGTAAAATTCGGAAAATCTTTCCGAATCGAGGCGTTGATCGGAATCAATTACCCGATCGTGCGTCGACGACGGAGGCTTCGTGTTGGAAATCGTTTCCCGGCGTGGCAACGCTACAAGTAAGTCCGATAGCTATGGACGATTCGACACGCCTAAATCTCAACCATGAGCCAGTTTCAACCACGAATTTCCGCGGCCGCCCGCAAGGCGGGAATGACACTAATCGAAGTCATGATCGCCGTGACTGTTCTTACAGTTACGGTGTATATGTTAATGACAACGATCGACGCGAGCGCCTCGCATTCCGCGACGCGCGCGGAGCAGGGCCTTGCGTCGAATGCCGCGCGAAATTTATTGGAAGAAATGCATGCGTTGTCGTTCACAAAATTATTTGCAACATATAATCACGATACGAACGACGATCCGAACGGGCCCAAGACGGCGCCCGGCGCGTATTTCGACGTCGAGGGACTGCAGCCGCTTCCGAACAATCCAAACGGCCACGTCGGCGAAGTGATCCTTCCGTCCACGGGGTCCGAACTCAGGGAGGATGCTAATAATCAAGCGCTGGGCATGCCGCGCGATCTGAACGGTGACTCCCTCGTGGATAATTTAAATCACGCGACGGACTATCTCGTGCTTCCCGTTGCGATTCAGATTACATGGAAAGGGAAGTCGGGAAAACAAACTTTGACCATTTACACGATGTTTTCGAAGTTGATGAAGCAGTGAAATCATGAAATCCAGCCGCTCTCAAGCCGGAGTCAGCGCAATCGAGGTCGTGATCGCGGCCGCGATTCTCGTGCTCATATCGTTAAATATGGCGATGATACTAAAAACGAGCACATCCGCGTTCAAGAGCGAAACGATGCAAAGAGTCGTCGGCGATCAGGCGGAAATGACGATGGACCGCATCTCGTACGCGGTCATGGCCTCGAGCGAAAAAGAGTTATATCCGGTGAAGAACGCGCCGACGAACACGCCGACGCTCGAATATCAAACATGTCTCGGCTACGAAAACGGGCAGCTCATCATGGGCGACGTCGAGAGAATCGAATATATAATGAACAAGGGATCGGTTGTATGGACCCAGTGTCCCGACACGCAAAAGGCCCACGCCGTCGTTTGGACCAACTGGGTGCCGCACAATCTCGACGGAGAAACTAATAATGGAATCGACGACAACGGCAACGGCCTTGTCGACGAAAACGGCCTTTCCTTCGACTCGGTCGGCCCGAAAGTTAATATACATTTAACCGTGCAACGGGCGTCCGATGCCGATGGAATGCATAAAAAAACCGTCACGAATACAGTAACTTGTCGTAACTAATACTCCACGGAGCCACCCATGAAAATCCACCGAGGAACCCACTCCATGGCGCGCGCCGAACGAGGCAGCGCGCTGATCGTTTCGGTCGTGATCGTCATGCTCGCAGCCGCGCTCGGCGCCGCGATGTTACAGATGCAGGTAGGCATGACGCTCAACTCGAAAGGTAGTACTAACAAAAAGCGCGCGTTTTATATCGCCGAGGCCGGCATCAGCGAAGCGTTCCTCGCGTTGACGGAAGGGAAGTCCGGAAATATCGCAACGGCAAGCGTGCCGGCGATTTTCGGCGACGGCGTGTACTGGGTCGAGGCGCACGAACAGCCCGACAATAAGGTTGCATTATTTAGCAATGCGCTCTGCGGTTCCGGTCGATTTTCGATATCGATGGTCGTTCAGAAATCGCAAAATACAATTGCGTCGCTCGGGTTTTTTGCTAATACACAAATGACCGTGGGCGCCGGCGCGATCTTCGACGGATACGATTCGACGATGGGTACATACGATACGCAGGCGCATCAGACCGCGGCCGGAATATCGACGGGCGCGGGCGCCGCCGTCAACGCGAATTCCGATATTACAGTAAATGGACCGACGTTTGCGTTAAATTTGCTGGGCATACCGGTCGCATCGGGTCCGAATACATATATATTTGGCGACGCGCATCCGGGAATTAGTAAAAATCTGCTGGCCATGCCGAACACCGTGATCACAGGTTCGACGTCGCCGAATGTGAAGACGCTCGGCCTGCCCGCGGTGGCGCCGCCATCGGGTACTTCGCTCGGCAACGCGATCCAGACACAGTCGACGGTGACGCTGGAGGCGGGCGAACATCATTATGATAAATATCGGGTGACGGCCAATTGTAAATTAAGACTCAGGGGCCCCGAAGTGTTCGTTCTCGGACAATTCACGCTCGACGCCAACGCGCAATTGGAATTTGATACTACCGACGGCCCGGTGCTCGTTTATGTGTCCGATTATTTATGTTGGACCGCGAAGTCGCGGCTCGTCAATTCCAGCAAGGATCCAAAAAACGTCGCCGTCCTCGTTAACGCCAACAAAACGCTCGATTATACAGGAGACGGAAAGGTCGATCCTCCCGTAACTGTAGCGTCGACGGGCGAATTTTACGGCACATTCTACTCGCCGAATGCCGCGTTCACATGGCCCGCGGAAACGCGCGTCTATGGAACCGTTGCGGGAAAACAATTAACCTATGCGCAAGGCGCCCGCTGTTCGTTCGACAAAGCATTGTTAAAATCGTCGAATGTTATCAAAAGTCTTCCTGTCTTGAACGCGTGGCGCGTCGTTTCGCTGCCCGACACGCCGCTCACCCAATCGCAACAGGACCCGCTCACAAAATTAAAGATACTCGGCGTCACGCCGATCCCGTCGGCGACGGCGGCCGCGGAAAGCGTGTTGCACATGACATATATGGATACGAGCGGAGTCTTAAAGACTTTCACGGGCGACGCCAAAACGTGCGACTGGAATCTCGTCGGGTCGATTCTCACGACTGTTTGGAGCACGAATTGATGCACGCGGCGCGCATCGTAATGATCGGCGCCCTCGCAGCCCCGTTCGGCACTTCACCGGCGGGCGGCGCGGAGTCATTGCCCGTCGCGAGCGCGCCCGCGGTGCATCCGGGGAAGTTCGTCCTCGATTTGTTTCAATCGAGAGCAATTAATAATTCCGCAGGATTATTAACGGAACTTGCAAAGCGAGACGCGGCGGAGACCGCGGAAATCGTCGATTATATCATGATGCGCGAGCCTCCGGCGAAGCCTGCGACCGCCTCGCGCCCGACGCGATCGGTAAATCTATTATTAGAAGGCGTGCCGGCGGCGGCGCTCGACTCGGTGCGCAATGGCGCGCCGCCGCCCGAATCGAAAGCGATCATACAAAGAATCGGTTTTATAGTTCTGGAGAAGCTGGGCCGGACCGCGGGCGATTTTGCCACGGCCGCGGCGATACTACAAGTGCGCGAATCGCGCGCCGCCCTCGATCCGGACGTCTCCGCGGCGTTCGAGACCGCCGTCGGCAAAATGCTGCGGCGAAACGCCGATCTCTATAGATCGCTCGAAACGGCGGCGGCGGCGACGGCGGATCCGATATTACGATTACACTTTCTCGGCGCCGCGGGCGCCGGCGGCGGCTCCGAAGGAGCCAAAATTATTTGTAAATATCTCGGAAAGAACCAGTCGTTCGACGCCTGCCTGTTACAACAAATCGCGCGCGGCGGCGGAATTGTACCCATCGAACTCGAGCGCGAACAATCGAGCAGGATCGCCGATTATTTCGACTCGCGGGATCCGTCGCTGCGCCGCGAATCGGCGCTGGCGGCGGGCCGCGTTCGAGACGTCGGCGCGATCGTGGCATTGATTCAACTCCTGCGCGATTCGGAGGCGGGAGTCCGCGACGCGGCCCACTGGGCGTTATGTACAATTACGGGCGCCGCATTCCGGCCCGATCCTAACAAATGGAAATATTGGTACGATCGCGAAAATGCATGGTGGGATTCCGCGGGATCGGATGCATTACAATCGTTAACATCCTCGGAGAAATCTCTGATCGTCGGCGCGCTCCGCGAATTGTCGGGACATAAACTTTTTCGCGACGCGATCGCGGCGAAAATCCTGCCGATCCTTCAATCCGAACAGACGGATATTACAAATATCTCCGTGGCCGCGCTCGTGTCCCTCAGTTCGCCGCGCGCCCTTCCGGAACTCGTCGAATTATTAGATTCGACGCCGCGAACGCGACAAATCGCGAACGATGCGCTCAAGCAGATCACGGGCGAGTCGGCCGGCCCCGACAAGGCGGAATGGCGCGCGATTCTCGGAATCGGCGCGCGGCGCGATGACGGCGCGCGGGAGCCGGTGCGATGACAATGTTTACAAAATGGAAATGAACTCTCGAATCCATCGAGAACGTCCCGAAAGAGGTCCCAACCATGAATTATAAACGAAGGCAGAAGCTTCCGAAGCCCGGATTGCAATTAAAACTAATATTTACCTTTCTTGGCATTTCCGCGTTCGGCCAATTGCTTCAGTTTTTATTGTTCATGAGCACGGTTTCCAGCACGGCGGTCGAATTGCCGCACGACAGCGGCATCATGATGGACTCGCTCGGCGGACTCCTTCTTAAAGTTTTCGCGACGTCGTCCATGGTCATACTTCCGTTGACGTTGTTGGTTGGAATTTATCAAACATTCAAAATCGCCGGACCGATTCATAAATTCGAACGCTATCTCGAAAGTGTCGCGGACGGCAGGGAGTCGCAACCGTGCAGACTGCGAACCGGCGACAGCCTCGTCGAATTGTGCGAATTGATCAATCGCGCGACGCAACCGTTGCGCGCCGAACGGACGCCGCAATCGAATGCGAATCCGCCGGCGGCATTGCCCGAGAACTCCGACGCGAGCCGCGCGGAAGAAACCCGGCCGCTCATTTCATAATTAAACGATTCCTGACGCGATACGCATCGCCGTGTCCATACAAATGTCCCTACGTTCGAAGATCATATTTATCTTATCGGCGGTCATGCTTACATACGCGTGCGCCGAATATATTATTCAGCGCACGACGGTGATGGGCGGTTTTCTCGAGCGCGAGCGCATCGAGGCGGAGACGGATGCCGCGCGCGTCGCCGAGGCGATTCGCAAAGAAGCCGCGGACCTCGACCAACTTTGTTTAAGTTGGTCGTCGTGGGACGATATGTTACAATTTACGAACTCCGCGGACCCGAGATTTGTAAGATCCAATCTCGGGCCGGCGTCGTTGAAGAACAAGCGTCTCGACATGGTTCTTTGTTGCAAAACGAACGGCGAGGTCGCCTGGCATTCGATCGTCGATCCCGACAATGGCCGCGCGATTTCGTTGCGCGATTTTCCGAAGGAGCGGCTGCTTCCCTCGCACCCCTGCCTCGCGATGGTTGCTAATAATATTCCATGCTCCGGTTTATTCTTAAATGAATATAAGGCAATGTTGCTTTCGGCAAGGCCGATCCTCGCGAGCAGCGGCGACGGCGCGAGCGGCGGCACGCTGATACTCGGGCGATTCGTAAGCGACAATCTCGACGAATTGTTAACGAAGCAGACGCGCATCGATTTCGACTTTTGGCAGATGGATCCGGGACATCCGCTTCCGCCCGACGTCGAGGGCATTCGCGACGAACTCACGGCCTCGGCGCGGCCGGTGATCCGGGAGCAGGGGCCGGATTTATTGCATGCATTCGTTACTTATAATGATTATAGGGGGCGTCCGGATTTTCTCATTCGCGCGAACGTCGGGCGAAGCGTTTCGGCCGCGGGCGCGCTTTCCGTCCGGTTCGCTACATTTTCGACGCTCACGGCCGGATTCATATTGTTATTCGTACTGATGAGTTTGTTACAAAAAATCGTGCTCACGCCGCTTTCGCGGCTGACAAAGCACGCCGTCGAAATCGGCAAGACGGAGAACTTCCGCGCGAAGTTACAAATCCAGCGCGAGGATGAAATCGGCGTGCTCGCGCGAGAACTCAATCAAATGATGGTCAAACTCGAGGACGCGCGCGCGGCGCTCGTGGACTCCGCGCGTTCCGCGGGCAAGTCGGAAATCGCGACAGGCATATTACATAATGTCGGAAATTTGTTAAATAGCGTCAACGTCTCGACGGAATTGATAACGGATAGAATCAAGAACATGCGAACGGGCGATCTCGAAAAACTGGCGTCCGTTCTCGCCGAACACGGCAACGATCTCGCCGGATTCGTACGCGACGATCCGCGCGGCAAACATCTCCAGCCGGCGCTCGCGGCGCTGAGCCGCCATCTTGCCGCGCAGCGTGCCGATATAACAAAAGAGCTGGCGTCGCTCGGCGAAGGTATTAGTTGTGTTCGCGATCTTGTCAAATCGCAACAGAATTTCGCGGGGAGCGCGAGCATTGTGGAAATCACCGATCTCGCCGGGCAACTCCGAAAAGCGGTCGAATTGACCGACAAAGCGTTTTCCGCGGATTGCGAACTCGAGGTTCGTTATGAATTGGAACCGCTGCCGGACGTCGCGATCGACCGGCAACGGTTGATGGATATTCTTGTGAACCTCGTCCAGAATGCTCGCCAGGCGATGGCCGCGCAGGGATTGAAAACGAATATATTAACGTTAAAAACCGGGCGACTCCCCGGCGACCGGCTCAGAATCATCGTGTCCGACACGGGCTGCGGAATCCCTCCGGAGAATTTGCAAAAAGTATTCAATATGGGATTTACTACTAAACCGGACGGCCACGGATTCGGATTGCATTACGCGGCCAACGCGGCGACCGAAATGGGCGGCGCGCTCACGGCGAGCAGCGACGGCGAGGGGCGCGGCGCGTCGTTCGTGCTCGAATTACCGTTGAAACTCGCGGCGACGGCGGAAGTGTAATTATGACAAAAACCACGCACGAACATAACAGTCGAATTCTGATTGTCGACGACACGCCCGCGATTCACGGGGACTATAAGAAAATTCTGCTGCGCGACGAATCCGCGTCGGCGGGACTCGAAGATGCGCTTTGCGCGTTTCTCGACGGAGGCGACGCGGCCGCGAAATCCGAGGCGCCGCCGGCCGGCACTACTGTATATTATATCGACTCGGCGTATCAGGGCGAAGAAGCATTACTAAAAGTAAGATCAGCGCTCGCCTCGGAAAAACCGTATGCAATGGCGTTCGTCGACGTTCGCATGCCGCCGGGATGGGACGGCGTGAAGACGATCGAGGAAATCTGGAAAGTGGACGCTTCCATACAGATCGCGATCTGCACGGCGTTTTCCGATTATTCCTGGGACAAGACCGTCGCGCGACTCGGGCGCTCCGATCGTTTATTAATACTAAAAAAACCGTTCGACTCCGACGAGATTTGTCAAATCGCGAGCGCGCTCACGGAAAAGTGGAATATCGCGATGCGCGAGAAAGCGGTGTTGGCGCAGCTCCGCCTCGCGGAGGAGGAGGCGCGCGCCTACGCCGTGTCGCTCGAAACAGTAAATAAGTCGCTCGTGATCGCGAAGGCGGCTTCGGACAAGATCACGGAATTGAAAACTCACTTTTATTCGAAACTCGGCGACGAAGTGAATCGTAATATTTCATCGATCGTTCACGAAACCGACGCGCTGCGCAAGCAGGCGGGAGCGTCCGCGGAATTGCCGTTGATCGATAGAATCGTGTCAACGAGCGAACAGTTAGTTTCGACGTTCCACCGCACGCTCGATCTCTCGATGCTCGAAGCGTCGCGATTTCGTTGCGAGCCGGCGCCGTGCGACCCCGCGGCGGCCGTGGCGGAAGTTGTCGAAGAGTGGCGGACGTCCGCGGAGGCAAAATCGTTAAAATTAACGTTCGTTATCGGCGGCGAGATGCCGGGATTGATACATGTGGACTCCGATCGCGTGAAGCAGATCGTCCGCGAATTAATAAGAAACGCCGTTCAGTTCACGAGCGCGGGCGGAGTCGAAGTATTGTTGAAATCCACGCAGACGGAACGCTGGGATCTTGCGCAATTGCAATGTGATATTACAGATTCCGGTCCGGGAATTCCGGAACTGTTACAATCGAGCGTCTTCGAACCGTTCGGCGCGCCCGGGGCGCGGAGTTGTCGAACGCGCGGCGCGGGACTCGGCCTCGCGGTCGCGAAAAAGATGGCGCTCGTGATGGGCGGCGACCTGACGTTTGAAACAATTCCCGGACGCGGCACTACGTTTACATTCACCGTGGACGCGCCGATCGCGCAGACCGCGGGGCCCGCCGCGTGAACCGCCGGTTTCGATCGCCGATCGATCGAAAGTGATATTAATTCTTCGGGAAACAACGGCCGCGCCGCAGCAGACGCGCCGTGTCCGCCGCGCTCGCGGGCTTTCCGAAATAGTAACCTTGGATTTCGTTACATTTTAAGACTTCGAGAAACCGCAACTGGCTCTCCGTTTCGACGCCCTCGGCGATCACCGTCAGTCCGAGGCTGTGTCCGAGCACGACGACCGCCGTCACGATCGCGGCGTCGTGCGGGTCGTTTATAACATTACGGATGAACGACTGGTCGATTTTGATTCCGTCGACCGGGAATCGCTTCAAATAACTCAGCGAGGAATATCCGGTCCCAAAATCGTCGATCGAGAGATGGATGCCCGCGCTCTTGAATTTCTCGAACATTCTCGCCGTCCGATTCGGGTCTTCCATCAAGATGCTTTCTGTTAATTCGAGTTCGAGACAGGCCGGCGGCAGGTTCGTTTCCGCGAGCACGGAAAGCACCGCATCGTAAAATTTAGAATTTTTAAATTGCGTCGCCGCGACGTTCACGCCCATGCGCATCGGAGGCAGACCGCCGTCGATCCATTCTTTACATTGGCGGCACGCTTCGCGCAGGACGATTTCGCCGAGTTTAATGATCAGGCCGGTCTCCTCGGCGAGCGGTATGAAATGCGCGGGAGGCACGAATCCGCGCGTCGGGCTGTTCCAGCGGACGAGCGCCTCCATCCCGACGATCGCGCGATCGCCGGTCGCGACGCGCGGTTGATAATAAACGACGAATTCGTTGTTTTGCAGCGCCGCGCGCAGGTCGCGCTCGAGGTCGCGGCGCTCGGCCGTCCACCGCGCCATCGAATCATGATAATACTGCGGCGCGGGCTGCGCCTTCGAGGCCACGCAGCGCGACGCGATTTCGGCTCGTTCGATAAGTATATTACTTTTCACCGGCTGTCCGGCCGCCGCGTTCGCGACTCCGATGCACGCGTCGAAATTCGCCTCGGAATCTAATATTATCAATGGAAGCTCGAATCGCGTTTGTAATCGCGTCGCGAGCGCGGACGCGCTTTCGATCGCGCGCGCGCCGCTCAATGCAACAATAAAATTGCCGGTATTCGTCATGGCGCGGACGCATTCGCCATCGGTCCCGTGCGCTCGAGGTTCGGTTGTAAGAAGCTCCTCGATTTCATGAAGAATTCCCGGGCCAAACGCCGCCGCCCGGCCCAAGCCGTCGACCACGTCGCCGGGCAGCCGCGGCCGCGCGGAAATATATAAAACGGCCGACTCGGTCTTATTACTAAAAGCGCGATCGAGCGATTGATACAATTGCGCGAGCCGGTCGGCGCCGTCGTCGTGCACCGTCTTGCGTACGACCGCCGAATACGGTTCGCCGAATTGTTCGACCGAATAACCGTTGCGTTCAAGCAACGTCGCGATGGTTTCGCGCATCGCCTGATCGCAAGTAAACGTCATCGCCGGCGCCTCGCTGACGCCCGCCGCTGTGCTCGCGGCGTTCAATCCGATGTGGGCTCCGTTTTTCGCGCTCGACACGAACCGTTTTTTCGGCGTTCGCGGGACGGAAAGTGGAGTGGGGGATGTTAAAAGTTTTCGGGGTGGGGAAAAAAATTTTCCAGGCGCGGACGGAAATGGTCAACCCCCAATTTTTGGTCCACCCATAACTTTACACCGATGCGGTGTAAAGTTTCAAGTGGGCCTGATTTTGGGGGGAAGACCCGAAACACCAACGGTGCTTCCTCAAGAATTCGACGTCGTGGTCGGCCACGTCGAGTCGATCGTCTGACTAACTATTACAATTTCGATCAGGCCACGAATAGTTACAATTGAAAGAGTAAACAGTTATATATTCTAATAAAATATAATTGTGTGGCCCGTGAATCGTGTGACGAAATCCAAGTCTTTTTGATCAATGATATTATCGCCGTTCGCGTCCGCATTCGCATTGTAGTCCGGGTCTCCGAGTTTCAGACCTAGGTACTTGCTGACGACGTAACTATCTCGTTCGTTCACGGTGCGATTTTGCGTGGCGACGTCGCCGTTTAATTGATAAAAATAATCGTCTTCCTTTGTGCCGAAATGATAGACTCCGTCGTTGACTCCATCATCGTCGTGCAACACGCCCTTTGTCGAAAGACAGTTAATCAATTTTGTATTGATTCGCAATTCGTAGTTGCCTTCGGGGACGATCGTTTTGCGGCTTGGACCCGCATTGTCATCGGTCAGGTCGATTTTGACGACGAGCATCTGCGGATCCCATGTGTAGCGATCTGGCGTGAGGGAGACTTGAACGGCTGCTCCATTCTGCTGTCGCCACCATAGCGCGATAACGTCTTTAACGGACCCATCGTTTATGAGCATTTGAATATTCGTATCGCATGTAAAAGAAACAGAAATATCCGTCAGATTCGATCGTTGCGCGAGCCCGCCGTTCACGATGACACTCGACACGTGAAGTTCAGGCAAATACGTCAGTTCATATTGATATGTACCTGCGGTGGCGAGATTGTCAACGATGTGAATTCGATGTTCCACGCCCTGGGGAGGTCCGTTAATTGGATAATACCGATGGGTCGTCCACGCATTGCAAATATCTCCTGTGGCGCCCGTCGAAATGACAATGAACGATCCGTTCGGATTGATCCGCTTCACGAGTCCGAGCGTCAACGCTCCCGCCGAGGCGTCCGCGATGCGCAAGTAGTTCCAACCCGGCGTTGCTATCGTTGCCGTCGTATAGACTACGAGATTCTTTATATTCGGCGTGTCCGTCGGCGATGCCTGAGCGTCCGAATGGACCGGGAGTATTTGTAAGTCGCTCGTATGAATTTCATCCGGAATATCATCTTGTTCGACCGTCGGAGGATTATTAACGAGAAAATCGGGAATGCCGTCCTGCCCGGGAATCTGTATCACATGATTCAATTCAAAGATCTTGGTATCCTTGATTTGCGAAAAACCGGGGCTGCCGAGTCCGGTGATGTGCTGAAACGTCGCGCTGTATTTCTTAAATTGCCCCTGCAGTGTCGAAGTCAGAAGCCATCGCGCGACGGCTGTTTGCACGGGCTGCAGGTCGCCGAATCCAATCGTTAAACAGGGGCTCAGCGGCGCTACGCCAAGCTGGGCTGCAATTACTTGAAATGCGATAATTAGGTTTTCAGTATTTTTGACAATCTCCGGCTTCGCGGCCTTGATGGTCAAGTCCTTCGCGACGCCGTTTCCCGAATTAGTAACGATCAGTCCGAGCGAGAACGGCTCGGCGGGCTCTTTTTCAATCGTAAATGGATTATCTCCATACACCGGGTTCTGTAAGTAATATCGCAAATACAGCGCCGCGTCCGGGTAAACTGTGATCTTTGAGGGAAACATGGGAATTGTAAGGAGCACGCCGTTTTCAAAGTGCGATACCGATCCGCTGATCGAATAGACTACGGGCGACGTACTGGGTGCCGCGTTTTCAGTCGGGACAATGAGCCACTTTGCTTTTCCCGTCGCGCCGGGCGTAATACTTCCCGAACCCGCGACATCGGCGATACCGGTTAATTGTGGCGTTGGAATATCAAAAAGCGAATTGACTAATTGGCCGGACGGATCCTTGATCTCCAGTTTAACATTCACTCCACTGATGGTCCCGCTCGCGCCGTTCGTGATCCCAAGGTTCGCCTCAAAGGCCGTGCGCGTGAGTACGGCTTGCTGCTTGAGGGAGATCGTTACTTTTGCGCAGACGCTGTTTTGGGCGAAGGCGGAGGAAAATGAAAGAAACAAAAGAGCAAGGAGAATACAAATCGACCGAAGGTATGAGTTGAAATTCATTCGTGTGTTTTGCATTTATAATTTGAGAATTTCAGTAGGAGATAGTGGGAAATCCCCAAGAGTGCCGCACATCAATTCGAACATTCCAGAAACGAGAGCCAAGGGTGATCGGTGATCTGTTCTCGTGTTAGGAATATTGATTCCGTAAAGGCTCCTCTCGAGGCTCTATCAATATCGCGTGCCTCTTCGGGATGGCGCCATTCAGACTCGCAGTCTTCACAAAGAATGTATAACGTACCGGTGCGCTTCTCGCGGGCGAGGACTTGCCTACCCTGACCACAGATCGGGCATATTCCAACCCAGGCGTAGTTTTTGTCGTCGTTTCTCATTGCTTCGGAAGTGGCAGCCCGTTACCGGGAAAACCAGTAATGATCGAAGAAGTTCCCCGCTTCGTGATAATAGTAACATCATCGAGATTTCGAAGCTTCCCAGAGAACCCGCCAGCGTAGCCAGAGTTGGCACGCGGGATCAAGTAAATGTCAACTCCGCCAGTTGCAATCGGCTGGATACGCTGTCTTTGCGCAATTGACCACGCTTCATTGATTGATCCTACCGGATTGCTGTAAAAGACACCCTGAACCTCTTTCTGTAGGTTCATTGCACCATGTTGGGCAATGACGTGCTCTGCGCGGGTCTCGCCGGTCTTAGATATGACCGACCAGTCAAGGCTTGCGGCCTGAATGCGCGCACGCTCCATTTCATCTAAATGATCGATAAACGCAGGTAACGCGTTAGCGACTTTTCTTGCCGCCCAACGTTCGACTGCGAATTCAACTCCACCCCCCACAGCGCCGCCTCCAAAGCTAACCAGAGATTCAATATAATGGAAGTCCTCCTGAGTTCCCGCGGCGATTTCGACACGTTGCTCCACAAAGTTTCCCGCCCAGGAAATAAGCCCAGAAGCTAACATTCTGGCCGCAAGTCCTTTGCCGATATTCGTAGCTAGACTAGCACCCCAGCCCCCAATGGGTAGTCCCAACATCGCGCCTTTGAATCCATAACGAAGCGCGTTCTTACCAATATCCTTCCAACTGGCGGCGCGCCCGCACCCGTCGCCATTGTACAACGAGGACGCAGCTCCGTACGCCGCACCGGCTAATCCAGTAATAACGGCTAGAGGAGTGCGCCCATCGGGATCAACGCCACTGAGCGGACCATTATGAATATACGAATAACCATTTCCTACTTCACTGGGATCGCCCCAAATTCCAATCGAATCCCGCGACATGAATGCGCCAACCAGAGGATCGAGCATTCTTGTTCTATAATATATATTTCCCGTTTCCTTATCAAATCGCCTGCCAGTAAAGGAAGGGACGCTATCAATAAGACTACTGGCAGGAGTAGAGAACGATGGCTTGCCAAAATCCGCGAAGTCTATCGTTAATAAATCCTGTGCCGCGCCATTCAACACGCGGCGTACGCTCATTTGATCGTCTGCGTAGAAATAGGAAGTGGCGCTGGATGTTTGAAATTGGATCGCCTCATCGAGCGAACGGCCGAGGACGTAGGTTCCGGAATCCACTCCGTTGCTATTGATAACTTCTATTTCCGACCATCCGCTATATATATAAGTTGCGGTCATCGGGGTCGGTGCGAAGACTTGTCTCGAAATTCGCCTTCCGAGCGCGTCGAAACTATACTTTGCGATGGCGCCGCCAACTCCGTCGTTGACCGAGACCAGTTCATTTTTGTAATCATATACAAAGGACAGCGGACCGCCCGTCGGCTGCCCTGCGTTGGAAACGTTGCCATTCGCGTCGTAACCTCGCGAACCGAATGGCGTCGTCGTGTATTGATTCAATTGGCAGGCCGTCGGGGAGTAGCCGCCATTACAACTATAGGCTCCCGCGCCTAGTCCACCGACAACCGAGGTCCGATTTCCAAGGCCATCCAAATTATATTGAATTTCCTCGCTGATCGCTCCGGCAGTCGTTTTCGTCGAATGCGCAAGTCGGGAAACTGAATCGTAAACATAGTCATTTCTTACATCCGAAACCATCTCGTGCTGCGAGGTTTTATTATATGATGCGTCCCAAGTGTACTCGCGGTCGTCAAATGCTCCGCCGACGACCTTACTGTGTGTAATCCGCGATACTCGCCGCGCGGCATCGTAGAAATAGTCACTGAACGTTAGGTTGCCGTTCGTCCTCCGCGCGACGCGGCCCGGCCCAGCATAATCATACATTGTGATCAATCCCTGCGCATCGCTAATGATCTTCTCCCGGTTCAGTTCGTCGTACGTTGTATTCACAATCCGGCCGCCGGAATACTTGAGCGTTAACATATTTCCCAAGGCGTCGAAGGACGCACCAACGCTCTTTCCATTCTGTAAATCCGTCGTAACGTGTCCGAGCGAGTCGTGCGCGCGGATGACCGTGGACGCGTCGTTGGACGCGGACGCGATTTCCCCAAGGCCATCATAACTAAACGACTCCGATGTCGTCCCTCCGACTCCGGGGCCGCGTGAAACCGTCTTTCCAGTCAGTCGATTGTCCAAGTCATAGAAGCACGTGACGAGGCTCTGATTCGCATCTGTAGTGAACGCGGCATTACTATGAACGTCGTAGGCAACAGTTTGCTGAGATCCGTCCGCGAATGTCGTTGCAAACTGCCGATTCAAGACATCGTATAAATAACTTGTCCTGTTTCCGTTGTCATCGATCTGCGCCGCCAAGCGAGAGTTATCGTCCCATTCCTGTTTTGTGACGATCTGCCCAATCACGGACCCGGAGCCGTCGCCCGTGCTCGTCAACAGACGCGTTGATTGTAACAAACGGCGCAATCCGTCGAATTGATTTGTTACAGTATTTCCACGCGCATCGACGGTCGTCGTGATATCACCCAGGGAATTATAAAACAAACTGGTCGTATTGCCGACATTATCCGTAGTCGCGAGAATACGATTCATGCGATCATATTGATTCGTCGTCACAAACGTCTGCGGAGCGCCGCCGAGTTCGGGCAGTTCCGTTTCCGCGAGCGCGGTAACGTTACCATTTTCGTCGTAATTGTACGTCGTGATGTTACCTTTCGCGTCGGTAATTAGACTTGGACGATTCGCGCCGTCATATACAATCGACGTCGCGTGGCCGTTGTCGTCAGTCGACTGCAATACTTGCGAACTCGGGCTATATACAGTTGTTGTCGTTGCTTTCCCGTCGCCGATTGCAGCTCCGCTGGCCAGATCAAAGAAGTCGCGATCACCCTTGACAACGCGATTCAACTCATCATAAGTATATGATACCTGCGAGAGTTTGACGTTGCCCGCACTCCCCGGCATGTCGTTCAATTCTCCGTCGACTCGGATGCTGGTGCGATTCGCGCTCGCATCAAAATGAACTGTCTCGACATTGCCCATGGGGTCGGTCGTAGCAACTACCCGATCGAAGGCATCGAAAACACTAAGGGTTACCCGCGGCGAGCCTTCGAGACCTTCGCGAATCGCGACGCGGTTTCCATTGGCGTCGTAGTCAATTTGTGTCGTCGATTGAGCCGGGTTGCCTTCGCCACGTATGACCTGGAAAACCATTTCGCGCTCGTCATAGAGCGTCCGGACGACGTTTGCCGTTTGAGATCCGTTCGTCGCCACACCGGAGCGCACTAACGTAATATTGCGATTCGCATCGTACTCGTTTTCTGTAATAACTGAATGAGTAGCATCCACTTCCCGTGTGACTCTCGTCACATGGTTCAAGATATCAAATTCAAAGTTCGCCGTAAGGGCGCCATTCGGCTGCGCCTGTCCCTGGTCGTCGACATTTGCAACATCGACTCGCGCTAGATTGTTATTTTCGTCGTAAAAGTAGTCTTTCTCGTAACGGACGCGATTCAACGAAGGCGGCGATAGTGTCTGAACCGGCTGGTTGAGTTGATTGAACGTAATTAGCGTGTCGTTTCCGCGTGGATCGACGACGCGCACACAGTTGCCGACGACGTCGTATTCAAACGTGGATGTGATGTTGAGACCGCCGGAGTCAACAATGGAGCTTTGCAAGTAACCTGCCTGCGGTCCGGAATCGTAATAAACCATCTCATCGCGGCGCTTGTGGCCTGATCCGTTGTCAGGCAACACATGAGCGGTCATCTGGCCGAAACCATTATATTCAAACTGTTCCTCGATGGAGGATATTGCATAAACCGTCTTAATGCGGTTGCCATGCGAATCATAGCTGTGGATAGTACTATTCCCATTGCCGTCCGTTTCCTTGGTTACGTAGTTAAATCCACAACAGCCGCCCCCTGCGGAATCGTATTCAAGTTTTTGCACTATTTCGGACTGGTCTCCGGCCGGAGTATGGGTGCCGGGCTCAAGGTGTGCCTCCCTTAGATTTCCGCGCGACTGAGTCGGTGCCGCGGGGTTGAGATCGGATTCGTAAATATTCTTTCGAATATTTCCGTTGGGATAAACGATGCGCGTCAGCAGCGAATCGACATTGTAATAAAACTTCGTCACGAAAACATCGGGGTCGGACGCTCGCAACTTGTTTGCGGGGCGGTTGGAAGTCAGCGTCGTCGGCTGGCCCACTTGAGCCCTTCCTGTGTACTCGCGCTTGTGAATGAGCCGGTTCTTAATATCATAATCGCACTCGGTAACATTTCCGACGCGATCGTTCTGAATCACCGTAATTACAGATTGCTCATTTAGAATCGTTGGCGCCGTCGGCACGTATTCGATTTCAATAGAGTCCGTTCTGTTACCCCAAGTCTGTTTGATCACACGATCGAATAGCCGGTCATTCGGGTCGGTCGTGGGGTGATACTCGTTTCTTAAGTATGTCTGACCCTTCGCGTCGGTAATCGTGAGTAAGTTGTGATTGAGCCGGTCTATATTTGTGGGAAAGCCTTTCGTGTACGTGTAGGTCGTCGTCTTGCCGAATGGAAAATCATTTTGATTGGGCGTTCCGGAAACAGCCGGCAATGTTACAGACTTCAAATCGCCGAAAGAGCCGCCATCGTCGCCGTCTTGATAATATTCATATCGAACCTGACGGACGGCAAAGTCGGTAATGGATTCAATAAACCCGTCGGAATTGTAAGCAAAATTGATTTCTCGCTGGAGCGAGTCGAGTATTTTTGTGAGTTTTCCAGCGCTGTCATATTGCAGTGTGACCGTATTACCATTTCTATCGATCATCTGCCAAAGCAGGCCCGCGGTGTTGGATCCATCAACCGGAAGAAATGTCGCGCGCGCCTGGTTGGCGTAAGTTAATGTATAGGATCCATCCACGTTTCGCGTGAATTGATCAAAAAACCCACTCTTGATCCAGGTGTTGTTTGACTGTGGTTGATATACATCAGCATTACCAACACCATCGTAGAAAACGACGGATTCATTCTGACGATTCATATGCATTCCATAAGCACACTCCCAATTATTACCTTGGGGAGTGGCTGTGCCCGTCTTCGAACGATACGTTCGCGTCCAAACAAAATCGACTCCGCGGCCCGGAATCTTAAGATCCTCGGCCGTGATCTTTAGCTCTCCGGAAAAGAGGTTAATTGGGTCTGTTTTTCCATCCGCTTGGGGGCTCCGCTGGCCAGTTCCATCGCAAACACAACCACCATTAAATGGGTGGCAGCGACCCGCTTCGATATCCTCCTGTGTAGGCGGCGGAGGACAGGGAGGTGGTTGAATTACAATATTCGGCTGACCCTGGTTGACTTTGGGCCAGGGCAATTCAAATGGTATCGTTTGGGGTGGCGGGGGAGGTGGTGGCGGGGGCGGTGATCCGCCCGGTCCAGGGGGCTGTGGCGGAGGAGGCGGCGGCCCCTCGATCTTCACTTGGGGCGGGGGCCCGCTGGGAGCGCCTCCGCTAACGGGTGAATTATCGCAATTCTTCGCAATACTCCAGTAGACCGGTGTGAAGTGCCAGATAGCCTCTACGCAAACCACATTATAAACGACGCCAGACGTGAACGAAGTATTGCATCCCGCGGATTGTAATACAGCGGGATCCCTTTGAATGGTAACAGGCACGCTTACAGTTTGCCCTGGCTTAAGGACACCGAGATCCGTAATGAGCGCTGTAAATGTATATTCCGGAGGACTGGTCAGGACAAATTGGGTTCCAAGCGCATTGACAAGGCCTTCATTCTTTACATCAACGCTCGTTTGCATCGATTCGCCCGGCTGAAGGTCCACCTTCGTGAGCGGCGGATTAATCGTAATGATCGGAAGCGGAACGAATGTCTCAAACTCGGCAGTAATATTAATGTCATATACGTCGGGGACTTCCGTTGGGGCGACGTCCCAATTCAATGTCACGACTTCCACCGACACGAAGGCGGTTACCGTCGTTTCAGCGCCAGGGGTGACTTCGATCGTGCTCTGATAGGACGCATGTTTCGGCGCCGACACCGCCACGTCGTAGAAACCCTCAACAACCTGCGGAATTGTAATGTTTCCCGAAGCGTCCGTCTCGCCCGAAAATACCAAGCCATGGTCAACGGCGTTAAACAGTTCAAGTGTCGCTCCGGCGACGAGCGGGCCCATTCCGGTATCGTATGTAATGACATTATTTCCGCCGTCTTTTCCGTAATAAGTAAACTCGTCTTCCACACGAACCGTCACTGCTCCCTTCTGATCGGAGGTGACCTTGAGGTCCACAGGGATCGTCAATACACTACTATTATTATATAACAAATTGACCGTCGTATCGTACGTCGTACCCGGTATTGCCGCATTCGAGGGGTTCAGCGACAACTCGATCGCGCGGCTTTCGCCGGGAGGGATGTCTCCGACGTCGACGGGGGTAATAAGATTGAATAAAAGGCCCGACGGACAATCGAAGGAATTCGTCGTACAGTCCGCATTGGGCTGGCAGTCGGGATTCGGAATGCACGGCGCGAATATTGTTACATCCTTCGCGGGCGCGCCTCCGGCATTTGTTATGATGACCGAAGAAACCTTTTGTGCGCCCTTCAATATTGCAACGGGGTTCGACGCCGAGCCGAAACCTCCGGTTTTGACGATAAGATTGGGCGTGGCCGGTGTAATATATAACTGAATCGGAAGGCTTGACGCTTTTGTGGAGACTCCAAGCACATCACAACTAACATCCACATTGGCCGGAATCGGCTTGTCTTGGGAACTTGGCGCGGTGGCAGCACTTAGCGAATAACTTATTGTAACTTCCTCGAGAGGGCCGAGCATCGTAGGCAAGTCTGCCGAGCCTGATACGGTTCCATTGGTACTATTAAACACGCCTGAAATATTAAGGACGGCCGTGTCTCCAAGATTTTGTAACTTAATTTCGGTCGTCTTGGACGCGTTTTCCCCCACGACGTCGATTACTTTCGCGGGCACAAACCGAAGTCCGATTAAGTCAAAGGAGCCCTGTGGCGATTCGAGATCCTCGAAAACGGCCGGATGATCCGCGAATATTATATAATGTCCCGCCTCGTTCGGAAGCGGCGTGAACGATGTTGAGAAATTTCCCTGTGCGTCGGTCATGAAGGGACCGAACACGCGACGCGAGTTCTTTAGCCAAACCCTGACGGTAACAGGCACGTTCGGCTCGGGTTGATTTGATAATAAGTTAATCGCATGCCCCGCAAGAGGTATGCTTAATGAATTTACATCGGTGGGTGAGAGCCCTTCGACAAAACCGGTGTGGACTTCCGCCGTGTAAGTCGCGGCAAGTACCGTAAGCGGTGTCGCGAGTATATTATTTGTCTTACCTCCGCTTCCTTCCTCGACGTTATTGGTTACGTCCGTCTGGACGATGAGCCAGTAAGTTCCCGCTGTCCGTGGCAACGAAAGAGAAGCAAGTCCTGAATAAGAGTGCCCAGGCGCAACGGGCATGTTATTGGACACTTCCGCGACGAGCTTATCGTCGACATCCAAGTGGTCGTCGGTCGATAAGTAAACACGATCGATCCATTGTCCATTGGCGGTTTCGATTATAGAGTTGTTCTGAATGGTCCATTCCACTTGCGCGGACTCTCCCGCGAACTTTCCAGCTGGCGGCGACACTTGTGTGACCGCCAAGTCTGGAAAGTCCAACTGGATCACTTGTGTCGAAATGGGTGCAATTGAGGTATTATTCGATTCACCCGACGGTGGAAGTTCGTCGATCTGATTTTGCGCGTCCGTAACTATTATGAAATAAAAGGCCCCGTTGACCGCGTCGGGAATGGATACGGTTTCATTGTGGACCGTGGAGCCTTGTGTATCGAGCGATGCGGCGACGGAAACGGTCTTCAGTAAGATGTCGTTGCCGTTTCCAAAAATGTTGTCGGGCGATAAGTAAATGCGATCAAGCCAACTTCCGCCCGCCGCTGCGGTCCCTTGATTGAATTCCGTCCACGAAACGAGCGCACTCGTATTATCAAATACAACCGCGGGCGGATTGAAAGCCTGAACGATTAGATCGGGCTGTGGAAGCAGGCCGATCGTCGTCACATTTGGAGATACAAATGTGTTATTATTTTCGCCCGAAAACTCATTGAGCGTATTGGTACTATCAGCGACAATGACGGGGTAGTAGGCGCCCGACAAACCACTCGGAATCGTGACTGAAGTCGAAACAGTGTACTTCGATCCCGGCGCCAACGGGCCGCCATGCGAAAAAGACTTAAGAAAAACCGGATTCGATCCCGCCGGGTCCGCTGAAATGTAAATATCGTCATGCCATGTGCCTGAGGCGGTCGCGTCGCCGATATTTTGGACATCGAACGAGATGAGCACGGTTGTGCCGTTGTAAGCAATCGAGGGCGCGGCAAGCGTGCCGGCGATCATCTTCAAGTCCGGGTGCGGTGGTGCTTTGGTGACGCGCACTTCAAGGTCGGCGCCGTTTGCACTTCCATAATTAAACGCCAGCACTGCAATCGTATTGTTTGTCGAGTGAAGAATCGTCGGATCGAATCCCTTGATAATTTTGTCCTTGCTCGGACATCCCGACGTAGATACGTATCCCGTCACATCCACGCCGTTGATCCAGACGCGAATATCATTATTTATGTAAATTCCCAGTTCGGCGGCGATGATCGATTCTGATGGCAAGTCAAATGTTTTTCGAATCAACAAGACAGTAAACGAATCCCACGGAGTGCAGGCCGTCGTGGAGCATCCGCCGTTGCCGAATGGCGCACACCCGGCAATCCAGTTCGAATCGTCAAATTCTGGTTGCTCAAATCCGTTTGGGACGTCGCCAAATGTCACAACCGTCTGAAACTTATAATTCGATGAAGCGTAGGGAAGCGCCGTTACTTTGTCGTCAGACGGCAAGAGAGTGGGGGACTTCGCTGGCGCCGTGCCGGCCATGAGCAGTACATTGGCCAGGATCGTTAGCAACATGAAAATTCGAGAATTGAGCATCATGACTTTATTATTAATTAGTAATTTGAATCCCGATCGCGTTCGACCAGCGAAGACTGAATACTGAGAGATCGAGAGTAAGCATCTGCAACACGGCGGACCGACCCACGATCTCCGGATTGTTCGGTATTGGCACGGGCTCAAGGAATGTCCCCGTTCCGTCCCATTGGCCGGAATCTATGATTGCAAATGTCTCGAGCGAAGCCAGGCCAATCATATCAATATCAAAGCCAAGACCAGAGAGATCCCACCATGCAAGCGAATCTCCGTATCCGAACCACCATAAATTTCCAGGCGACCCGTTTAGTACGGCCAAATGAGTTGCTCCAAGCGCGACGTGCGACGGAAAATCTATGTTTGGCATGATTCCCGGTAATGATATCAAGCTGCATCCGACATCTTTACTAATGCCCTGGGGTCCAACCGTAATCTGACATGTTGTCAACTGTGAGTTTCCATGCAGCGCCGCGGCATCGACCGCCGTCCGGCTCATGATCGCATTCGAGCCTGAGTCGAGCCACAAACCCGGGGCACCGTTGAGTGCGGAACGCTGAATAGCTACCTGCGTCGAATTTGTAATATGTGTTCCAGGAGTGGATGCGCCGGATTTGATGATACACTGGTCGACCACAACCGGTCCGGACGAGTTTTGAATTACAACGCCTGGATTCGTACCGTTCGCGTCGCCGATTGCAAGTCCCGCAAGCTGAGCATTCTTTGGATATAAGATATTCAGTATCTGAACGGGACCATTTAATGTGGAAATGTTGACGGACCCTGACCCCGCATTCATAATCCAGACGGAGTTGACTGTCGCCGGCGGGTTAATAATAAATGAAGGATATGTCCCCGAAGTGACAGAGATGATAACATCAGATTGAGTCGAAGCATTCAATGCCGACTGAATGTCGGCAAAGGTTCCGCCGGGTCCAACGGATGTTGTGAATAAAGGGGCCGTATGTATCGTACCGGTTTCACCGTACAGGCCGCCGTACCCGAAGCCGCCGGCGGCTTGAAGAGTGCTCAATATCTGTCCCGTATTATAATATAATGCAATTCTACCGCCGCCGCCCGCGCCCGAACCGCCTGGATTGGCGCCGCCGCCGTTCGCAGAGATTAACGATCCCGCAGAGGCGTTCAGTGTCACCGCGGTTATATAAACACTTCCTCCGGAGCCGCCTCCGCCGACGCCGCCGCTGTAATCATTTCCATTGGCCATAATCTTCCCATCTAGTTGTAGAGTTCCGCCTGTAGTCAGCCTAATCGCACCGCCTCCTGCGCCTCCTCCGCCATTGTAATATCCGCCGCTTCCCATATCCGTTGGATGTTCCTTGGATCCGTACGTAATTCCGCCGCCGCCGCCCCCGATATTTGCGCCTTCGCCGCCAGCGCCACCATAGCCGCCGCCGCCTCCGTAATTATTATATGTTCCGGGGCCGCCGCCTCCCGGACCGCTGCCGTTTTCCCCCGTATTCGTCGACGACGGGTAACCAAGTCCTGTTGCCGAGATGCTGGAATTCGAGTCGATTGTAATGTTCTTAGCAATCGTAATGATACCGATGCCGGGCTGAATACTGGATCCCGCGCCAAGCAATGCCGCATTACCTTGGACAGTCAGATTCACCTGCCGTTTGTTTGCCATTGTTATCTTGCCGCCGTTTTGCAGCGTCAGATCGCCGGCCACCGAAATGTTTACGGGATCGCCAGAAACTGAACTGGCGATTGTCCCTCCGTTTGTTAAATTTAGATCGCCGGCAATGTGAATGTTGAAATTCTGGTCGGTTCCCAGCTCCAGAATGCCGCCTGTGTCAATCGTTACATTTGTAGGTATGACGAGCTGTGTTGGCATCGAGGGTACGAGCTTGAGGCGTCCGCCCCCGAAAATATTGAGGTAAGCGAATTGAAGGCTGCCGTTTATATCAAATTCTGTTGGATCCAACGGCGATTCAAATCCCGCGTGAGCGTTATTATCAATAATAAGCGTGCCCTGACCCTCGCCGGTGTTCTTTACAAAAATCGTTCCAGCGCCGGCATAAACGTAGTACCAGCCGTATCCCGCGCCGCCGTATGCACGAAGCGTTCCGAGGATCTGGCCAGAATTATAATAAATCGCAATTCGACCTCCAGCGCCCGCACCGGATCCGCCGAGATTCCCATTGCCGCCGTTGGCGCTAATAAGGGATCCGGCG